>NZ_CP050902.1:0-1358884 GCF_012272695.1 Nocardioides sp. JQ2195 | reverse complement strand
CTCTCCGGCACGGGCATGCGGATCGCTGACGGTCTCGTGAAGGCCACGCCGGTCGTGGGCACCTACATGTCGTTCTTCATGTTCGGCGGCGAGTTCCCGGGTGAGCTCATCATCCCGCGCCTCTACATGGCCCACATCCTGCTGATCCCGGGCCTGATCCTGGCCCTGATCGCAGCCCACATGCTGCTGCTCGTCTACCACAAGCACACGCAGTGGCCCGGCCCCGGTCGCACCGAGGAGAACGTCGTCGGGTTCCCGATGCTCCCCGTCTACATGGCCAAGGCTGGCGGCTTCTTCTTCATCGTGTTCGGCACCTCCGCCTTGATGGGTGGCCTGATGACGATCAACCCGGTGTGGAAGTACGGCCCCTACGACCCCTCGAAGGTGACCGCCGGGTCCCAACCCGACTGGTACATGGGTCTCGCCGAAGGAACGCTGCGCATCATGCCCGGCTGGGAGACCCACCTCTTCGGTCACACGCTGTCGTGGAACATCTTCGTTCCCGGCCAGCTCATTCCGATCGGTCTGTTGGTGATGGTGCTGTCCTGGCCGTTCCTCGAGGCCTGGGTGACCGGCGACAAGCGCGAGCACCACCTGCTGCAGCGTCCCCGCAACGCTCCGGGTCGTACGGCGTTCCTCGCCGCGATGATCTCGCTCTACGGCCTGCTCTGGGCCGCTGGCGGCAACGACGTCCTGGCCGTGCTGTTCCACCTGAACCTCAACCACATCACCTACTTCATGCGTGGTGCAGTGTTCATCATCCCGGTGCTGGTCTTCATCCTCACCAAGCGTTGGTGCATCTCGTTGCAGCGTCACGACAACGAGAAGCTGCTGCACGGCTACGAGACCGGCATCATCATGCGGTCCCCCGAGGGCGGCTACTCCGAGCGTCACCTGCCGATCAGCGAGGAGAGCGCCTACACGCTCACCGCGCGTGATCGCGACGAGATCTACGTGCAGGGCTCGGACGTGGACGAGAACGGTGTGGCCGCTCCTGGCGGCAAGCTCTCCGGAGTCCGCGCCAAGCTGTCGGCGACGCTGTTCGCCGACAACATCCAGAAGCCGACCGCCGAGGAGCTCGAGGAGGGTCACCACCACGCCGACGAGGAGCACGCGCTCGAGGCAGGGCTCGACCACTCCGCTGACGGACACCAGTTCGACGGTCGTCACGAAGTCGAGGGCGAGACCCTCCGCGGCGGTCACTGACCGACGTACCAGCACCACCAGACGAGGGCCCGGAGCATTCCGGGCCCTCGCTGCGTCTCCGGGCGGGAATGGAACCCGCTGCAGGGCAGTTGACCGTTCAACTGCAGTGCGAAGGAGATCCCGTGACCCACCCCATCCAGCTCGGCCTCGACACGTTCGGTGACGTCACCGTGGACGCCACGGGCGAGCGACTCCCCCACGCCGAGGTCCTGCGCAACGTGGTCGAGGAGATCGTCCTGGCCGACGAGATCGGCGTCGACGCGTTCGGGGTCGGCGAGCACCACCGCGACGACTTTGCGGTCTCGGCCCCAGACATCGTGCTCGCCGCCGCAGCGTCGCGCACCGAACGCATCATCCTCGGCACCGCCGTCACGGTGCTCTCCTCCGACGACCCGATCCGGGTCTACGAGCGCTTCGCCACCCTGGACGCCCTCTCGGAGGGCCGCGCCGAGGTCACCTTGGGTCGCGGCTCATTCACCGAGTCGTTCCCCCTCTACGGCCTGGACCTGGCCGACTACGGCGTGCTGTTCGAGGAGAAGCTCGAGCTCTTCAGTGCCCTCCGCAGGGAGGACGCCGTGTCCTGGCAGGGCAGCATTCGCCCACCGCTGCAGCCGACGCACGTCTACCCCAAGACCGAGAAGGGTTCACTGTCCACCTGGATCGGCGTCGGCGGCTCCCCGGAGTCGGTCGTGCGCGCCGCTCGCCACGGCATCCCGATGATGCTGGCCATCATCGGCGGCGACGCGGCACGCTTCGCACCGTACGCCGAGCTGTACCGCCGCGCGCTCGGAGAGTTCGGCCGCCCGGAACTGCCCGTCGGCGTGCACTCGCCCGGCTTCGTGGCACCAACCGACGCCGAGGCTCGCGACCTGCTCTTCCCGCACTTCAAGGCCAACCGGGACCGCATCGGTGCCGAGCGCGGCTGGGGGCCGGCGACCCGGGAGCAGTTCGAGGCAGAGGTGGCCCACGGATCCGTCTACGCCGGGTCCCCGGAGACCGTGGCCCAGAAGATCGCCACGACCGCGAGGACTCTCGGCGCCACCCGGTTCGACCTCAAGTACAGCAACGGCACCATGCCGCACGAGCAGCTGATGGACGGCATCCGTCTCTATGGCATCGAGGTGATCCCCCGCGTGCGGGAGCTCCTGGAGAACTGAGACCTGTCGCATGAATCATCTTTCAGGTAATCTCCCGTGACGTGACTCACAGCCGGTGACTCGGGCGTTGGCGTCCGGACGACGGTGGGTCGCCCTCGGAGGAGATCCAGTCATGGCGTCACGCGCTCTCCGCACAGCACCCGCACTGATCACCGCTCTCGTCGTCACCCTCGTGGTGGCGTTGGCCGGGTTGGTCGGGCTGACCTCGTCGGCCCAGGCCCTCACCTGTCCCCCGGGATTCGAGGACCTGCCCGGGTGCACCGGCGCGCCGAACCAGCCCGACGACGCGGCTGCCAGCGGCACGTGGAGCACGGAGACCGTGGCGGGCATGCAGGTGCAGCTCTACGTCCCGTCCACGGCCCCGGCCCGGCCCGGCGGTCGCGCACTGATGGTCAACCTGCACGGCTGCGCGCAGGCGGCCACCGACCTGAAGAACGCGGGGAACTGGACCGCGACCGCGGATGCGTACGGCATGGTGGTGGCGATCCCGTCCGCGCCCGATGGTGGGGTCCTCTTCGGCTGCTGGGACTACTACGACGCCAACCACTCCCGGACCTCGCCCGCACGCCACGACGACAACCTGCTGGGCCTGGCCGAGGCGCTGACTGCGCGCTCCGACCTCGGCATCGACGCGGATCAGGTCTACCTCACCGGGCTGTCCTCCGGAGGAGGCGAGACGATGGTGATGGGCTGCCTGGCCCCCGACGTGTTCGCCGGTATCGGCATCGACGCCGGCCCCACGGTCGGCACCACCGCGGCACAGATCGGATCGGTGGCCGTGAGCCAGGCGCAGGGCAAGGCGACGTGCGAGGGATTCGCCGGCTCGTCCGCCGCCGGCTTCGACACCCAGCTCACCTCCGTGGTCCACGGCGCCGACGACACCACCGTCGCCACCGGGTACAACACGCTGAACGCGGAGATCATGGCCGACATCTACGGCGCCGGGAACAGCTCGTCCTTCGACCTCTCCCAGCTCGCTGGCACCAACACCGCGGGCACGGGGACGTTGTGGTCGGACGCCGAGGGCCCCCGGGTCTCCCTGATCACGAACTCCGGCGTCGCGCACGCCTGGCCGGCCGGGGCCGGCCCGGGTGGCACCTACATCTCGGCGAACAGCATCGACTATCCGGCCTACGTCACCGACTTCTTCTTCGAGAACAACCGTCGTGCCGCGGAACCGACCGACGAGCCGACCGACGACCCCACTGAAGAGCCGTCGGACGACCCCACTGAAGAACCGACCGATGAACCCACCGACGACCCCACGGAGCCGGTGAGCTGCTTCACCACCAGCAACGCCGAGCACGAGGCCGCCGGGCGCGCCACGTCGTACGGCGTCGACCCCTACAACCCGTTCTACGCGATCGGGACCCAGGACTACCTCGGCCAGGGTGACGCCACCATCACCAGCCTCCAGCGGACGGGCCCCGCGGCATATGAGGTGGTCGCGACCTGCGACTGAGTGCACCGGGCCGGTCGGCCGGGGCCCACGAGCCATCGTGGCCGGCCGACCGCGGCGCCTTCACGCCGCGCTCAGGCGCTCGGGCGCTCAGAGAGCAGAACCCTGCTTGTAGGTCGCGAACGACTCGTTCCAGTCGCCGTACCCGTTGGTCAGCGTCATCGGCCGATCGGTGCCGGTGTACTCGACCACGTCACCGCGCTTGGAGATGTTGTAGATCCAGGCGGCGTTGGCTGTGCTCAGGCCGGTGCAGCCGTGCGAGACGTTGGCGTAGCCCTGGGACCCGACCGACCACGGTGCCGCGTGCAGGAACTCCCCCGTGGAGGTGACCCGCATGGCGTACTCGACGTCGTCGATGTCGTAGGCCTCGGCGCTGTCAGCGGGGATGCCGACCGTCTCGGAGTTCATCCGCTTGGTGCGGTACTTCTCCATGATCACCTTGATCCCGCTGCGCGTGGTGAACCCGGGCTTGCCCAGGGTGATCGGCATGGTCTTCACCAGCTTGCCGTTGACGAAGGTCTTCATCTGGTGGGTCTGCGCGTTCACCTTGCTGACCACCGAGTCACCGATGTGGAAGTTCACGGTCCGGGACTCCTGGCCGTAGATGCCGTTGCCTGCCGGGAGGGCGTTGACGTCGACCTCGACGGTCACGTCGGTGCCGGCCTGCCAGTAGGTGGCCGGCCGGTAGTGGACCTCGGTGTCGCTCATCCAGTGCCAGGTGCCCTTCTGGGCAGGCGTGGACGTGACCACCATGTGCTTCTCGAAGGCCTTCTTCTCGATCACCGGGAGGTCGAAGTGGACGACCACCGGCATGCCCACGCCGACGGTCTCACCCTCGAGCGGGGCGACGGAGGCGTAGGTCTGCTGCGCGAGGCTGAGGTCCTGCGTGGTGAAGCTGCTCGTGGAGCGCTTGACCTTGCCGTCCTCGTTCCTGGTGGTGGTGCGGACGACGTACGACGTGCCGGGCTCGAGGCGATCGGTCGCCGTCCACCGGGTGGAGCCGTCGTTCAGCAGGCCGGGGACCTTGGAGCCGGCATCGGAGCGCAGGACCACCTTGGCGATCGTGCCACCCTCGGCGTCGACCGTCACCAGTCGGTCGACCGGCACGACCTTCTTGGGCCCCACGTTGGCCGACAACCGCACCGATTGGGCGGAGGCGTTGCTGGCATCCCCGTTGGCCTTCCGCACGTCGTCAGACCCATGTCCGGACGTCCCGCTGCAGGCGCTCAGGCCACCGGCCAGGAGCGCGAGCGATGCCAGCACGGCAGAGCTGCGCAGTTGGGTGCGTGATGCGGACATGGAAGGTTCCCCCGTGAGGCTCAGATTCGGTCGCCTTCAGGATAACTGGTGCACACGAGCACGAGACCCCGCCACGACGTGTTGGTGATCACGACGGACGGGGCCTCGGACGGGTGTCGATCAGTGTGCGTGCTCTCCGCGGTAGTACTCGAAGATCCAGCCGCACAGGGCCAGCAGGCCGAAGGCTCCGCCGATGATGACCATCCACCACGCGCCGAAGGCGATCGCGAACGTCATCGTGGCCATGGTGAGGCTGCACCACAGCGGCCACCAGGAGTAGGGCGGGAAGAAGCCCAGCTCACCGGCACCGTCGGCGATCTCACCACTCTTGAGGTCCTCGGGACGAGGCTCCATGCGAGCGGCGTGGAATCCGAGGTAGACGGAGATCATCCCGACCAGCAGGGCAGCCATCACCAGGGCGGTGGTGCCCGTCCAGTCACCGGCCATGAACCAGTAGGCGGGGGCGACGAGCGCAAAGAAGATCGTCGTGATGACGAAGATCCAGGTTTCAGCCTTCATCAGGCGTTGTCCTCCGGCTTTCCATCCAGGTGCTCGTCGAGCATCTCTTCACGCCCACTGACTTCAGGGGCGTCGGCAAATCGACCTTCACGCTCCGCCTCGTTCTCCTCGAGCTCGAGGGCAGCGATCTCCGGGTGGTGCAGGTCGAACGCCGGCGACTCGGAGCGGATCCGCGGCAACGAGGTGAAGTTGTGGCGCGGGGGCGGGCAGCTGGTGGCCCACTCCAGGGAACGGCCCCAGCCCCACGGGTCGTCCACCACGACGAGCGGCGACCTGCGGGAGACCCAGACGTTGTAGAGGAACGGCAACGTCGAGGCACCGAGCAGGAAGGCACCGATGGTGGAGAGCTGGTTGAGGGTGGTGAACCCGTCACCGGGCTGGTAGTCCGCGTAGCGGCGGGGCATGCCTTCCACACCGAGCCAGTGCTGGATCAGGAAGGTCAGGTGGAACCCGACGAACAGCAGCCAGAAGTGGAACTTCCCGAGGGTCTCGTTGAGCATCCGCCCGGTCATCTTCGGCCACCAGTAGTAGAACCCGGCGAACATCGCGAACACCACGGTTCCGAAGACCACGTAGTGGAAGTGGGCCACCACGAAGTAGGAGTCGGAGACGTGGAAGTCGAGGGGCGGGCTGGCGAGGATGACGCCGGTCAGGCCACCGAAGAGGAAGGTGGTCAAGAAGCCCATCGACCACAGCATCGGGGTGTCGAAGGATATGGACCCGCCCCACATCGTGCCTATCCAGTTGAAGAACTTCACTCCGGTCGGCACCGCGATGAGGAACGTCATGCCCGAGAAGAACGGCAGGTTGACCTCACCCGTCACGAACATGTGGTGGGCCCACACCGCGAGCGAGAGGATCGCGATGGCGAGGGTGGCGCCGACCAGGCCGACGTACCCGAAGACGGGCTTGCGGCTGAACACCGGCAGGATCTCGGTCACGATGCCGAAGAACGGCAGGGCGATGATGTAGACCTCGGGGTGGCCGAAGAACCAGAAGAGGTGCTGCCACAGCAGCGCTCCCCCGTGCTCGGCGTCGAAGACGTGGGCACCGAGGAGGCGGTCGGCCTCGAGCGAGAGGAGCGCACCACCGAGGATCGGGAACGCCATCAGGACCAGCAGGCTGGTGATCAGGGTGTTCCAGACGAAGATCGGCATCCGGAACATCGTCATGCCGGGTGCGCGCATGCAGATGATCGTGGTGATGAAGTTGACCGCACCGAGGATGGTTCCGATACCGGCCATCCACAGGCCCATGATCCACAGGTCGCCACCGACGCCGGGCGAGCGCACTGCGTCGGACAACGGCGCGTAGGCGAACCAGCCGAAGTCAGCAGCACCGGAGGGCGTCAGGAAGCCCGACGCCGCGATCAGGCCGCCCCACAGGAACAGCCAGTAGCTGAACATGTTGAGGCGCGGGAACGCCACGTCGGGCGCCCCGATCTGCAGGGGCATGATCACGTTGGCGAAGCCGAAGAACAGCGGGGTCGCGAAGAGCAGCAGCATGATCGTGCCGTGCATCGTGAACAGCTGGTTGTAGGTCTCGTCAGCGACGATCTGGGTGCCCGGGTAGGCCAGCTCGGAACGGATCAGCATGGCCATCAGGCCGCCGACCATGAACCAGCAGAACGACGTGATGAGGTACATCTTGCCGATCAGCTTGTGATCGGTGGTCGTCAGCATCTTGACCACCTGCTGGCCGAGGGGCTTGCGCGCCTCCAGCTCAGGCGTGGTCGTGGGACGTGAAGCCGTGGCGGTCACTCGTCGCCTCCGTTGTCATGTTCTGCGGTGGCCTCAGCGAGACCAGCCTGGGTGCGGGCATCGGCGCCACCGAGGAGCGGGGTGTCCGACTCGTAGCCGTCAGCCTTCAACCCGGCGATGTAGTCGTCGTACTCAGCCTGGCTGACGACCTCGACGTTGAAGAGCATCCGGGAGTGGTAGACACCGCAGAGCTCGGCGCACTTGCCCATGTAGTCGCCTTCCTCGGTCGTGTGGACCTGGAAGGAGTTGCGGTCCTCGCCGGACTGGCCCGGGATGACGTCCATCTTCATCAGGAACCCGGGGATCCAGAAGGAGTGGATGACATCGGGCGAGGAGAGCTTGAACTCGATCGTCCTGTCGACCGGGAGCACCAGCGTGGGGATCTGCGAGGCGGTGCCGACCGTGTAGGCCACCGCACCGTCGACATCGTTGGCGTCCTCGGTGTAGTTGAAGGTCCACGACCACTGCTGGCCGACCACCTGGACGACGTAGTCAGGGTCGTCCTTCTCGTCGAGCACCTTGTTCTGCACGTCGACGGTGTGGAAGAAGAACACGATCACCATCATGATCGGGAAGATCGTGTAGAAGATCTCGAGCGGCAGGTTGTAGCGCGTCTGCACCGGGATCTCGTCCTCGCTACGGCGCCGGTAGCGCCACGAGACGTAGAACATCAGGCCCCACACGATGGCACCGGTGATCAGGAGCGCGACCCACGCCCACTTCCAGAGCTCGGCGATGTATTCGCCCTGCTCCGTGCCGGGTGAGTTCGCCGGCATGGCCCAGCGCTGTGCCTGGGCCTTGCTCTCAGCTGAACACGCACCCAGCATCAGGAGGCCGAAGCCCAACATGATGCCCAGCGCCAACTGGCGGGCGCGCTTGGGGAGTTGCAGACCCACGAACGAGCCTCTCTCTAAGAACTGAAACGGTTAAGTCGCACACTATCGGAACCCGGACCGGGATTGGGCGACAGGTCGGCAGGTAGATTCCACCTGTGACATTTGCCTCGGAGACCGGAGCCTCGTGAACCCCCCTGTCTACCTCGACGCCGCGTCCTCCGAGCCCCTCCACCCGGCGGCTCGCGAGACGCTCCTCGCCGCCCTCGACCACGGGTACGCCGACCCGCGACGCCTGCACGGAGCCGCCCGCAACGCCCGTCTCATGCTGGACAACGCCCGCGAGGTGGTGGGCTCCTGCCTGGGCGCGCGCCCGGACGAGGTCACCTTCACCCCGAGCGGCACCCACGCGGTGCACCTGGGGGTGCTCGGCCTGCTGGGCGGCCGCTCCCGGGTCTCGTCCGTGCTGGCCCGCAGCGCCGTCGAGCACTCCTCGGTCGTGCACGCCGGCGACTGGCACGTCTCCCGGGGCGGCAGCGTGGTCGAGATCCCGGTGGATCGCGAGGGGCGCGTGTCGCGCTCTGCGATCCCGGACGGGCCGCTGGCCGCGGTGGCGCTCCAGGCGGCGAACCACGAGGTCGGGACCATCCAGCCGGTCTCCGCGGTCGCCGAGGCCGTCGACGCCCCCCTGTTCATGGACGCCTGTGCCGCCGCCGGACGCGTCGACCTGCCCGACGGATGGGCCGCGGCGGCAGTCTCCGCCCACAAGTGGGGCGGCCCGGCCGGTGTCGGGGCCCTTCTGGTGCGCAAGGGCGCCCGCTGGCGCAATCCCTTCCCCGGCGACGACCGCATCGACGAGCGCTCATCGGGTTTCGAGGACGTCCCCGCGGCGCTGGCCGCGGCTGCGGCCCTGCAGGCAGTCACCGCGTCCCGGAGCGACCTCGTGGCCCAGCAGCACGCACTGGTCGACGAGATCCGTGCTCGGGTGGCCGCCACCGTCCCCGACGTGGAGGTGGTCGGCGCTCCGGACGACCGGCTCCCCCACCTCGTGACGTTCTCCTGCCTCTACGTGGACGGCGAGGCCCTGGTGACCGAGCTGGACCGACGCGGCTTCGGTGTCGCATCGGGATCCGCGTGCACCGCCTCCACCCTGCGACCCAGCCACGTGCTGGCTGCGATGGGTGTGCTCACCCACGGCAACGTCCGGGTATCGCTGACCCTCGACACCACGGCCGAGCAGGTGGACGCGTTCCTCGACCAGCTGCCCGACGTCGTCCGCGAGATCCGTGCGCAGGTCGACCTGTGACGCCGACGGGCGCCCCCACCGGCTGGGACCTCGAGCTCGACTGTCGGGGCATGCGCTGCCCGGCGCCCATCATCGAGCTGGCCCGGCACTTCTCCGAGGTGTCCGTGGGCGGCCTGGTGGCCGTGGTGGCCACCGACGTCGCTGCGCGCGTCGACGTACCTGCCTGGTGTCGGATGCGCGGCCAGGAGTACGCCGGCGAGTCCGCCGCCGACGACGGCACGCCGGCCTACGTCGTACGCCGGGTTTCCTGAGGTCAGCGGGCCGCAGCCACGGTCACGCTGGCAACTTCCCTCACCGGGTCTGACACGCGGGTCGTGACTCCGTGCCTCAGTCACGCCACTTGCTCGACCACCATCATCGAGTCCACTGGCGCCGCGCCGATCAGGGGCGGATGGTCTTCACGTGCGGCTCGATGTCGGCCACGGCTGCCTCGCCGTAGGTGTCGCCGAGGCGCTTGAGGAAGGCCTCCCGCGAGAGCGTGTACTCCTGGGTACCGACCTGCTCGACCACGTGGACCGCCAGCAGGCAGCCCAGCTGGGCGGCGCGTTCGTAGGTCAGGCCCCAGGTCAGCGCGGCCAGGAAACCGGCACGGAAGGCGTCACCGACACCGGTCGGCTCGACCTTCTCGATCTCGGGGACGGCCTCGACGAAGACCGACTCGGCGCCCTTCTGGTCGATCCGCACGCCCTCGGCGCCCAGGGTGACCACCCAGGTGCCGACCCGGTCGAGCACCTCGTCCCGCGACCAGCCGGTCTTCTGGGTGATCAGGGTGGCTTCGTACTCGTTGGAGAACAGGATGTGGGCGCCGTCGATCAGCTGGCGGATCAGTGGTCCCTCACCGAAGGCCAGCTGCTGGGACGGGTCGGCGACGAAGCGGTAGCCACGGCTGCGGCACTCGTCGGTGTGGCGCAGCATGCCGTCGGGGTCGTCGGGTCCGACCAGCACGTACTCGGGGTCGCCGGTGCGGTCGACGATCGGCTTGAGCTCGATCTCGCGCGACTCACTCATCGCTCCGGCGTAGAACGACGCGATCTGCGCGTGCGAGGCGTCGTTGGTGCACACGAACCGCGCGGTGTGACGGGTCTCGGAGACGTGGACCGAGTCACAGTCGACGTTGTGGCGCTCGAGCCAGCTGCGGTACTCGGCGAAGTCCTCGCCGACGGCACCGACCAGCACCGGCTGGAGGCCCAGGTTGCCGAGACCGAAGCAGATGTTCGCCGCGCACCCCCCGCGCCGTACCTCGAGGTCCTCGACGAGGAACGAGACGCTCAACTTGTCGAGCTGGTCCACGACCAGCGAGTCGGAGAACTTGCCCGGAAAGGACATCAGGTGGTCGGTCGCGATGGAACCGGCGATCAGCAGTGACATGCTGCCGAACACTACCTGTCGGTACGTCTGGGTGTACCCCGGAGTAACGATTACGGTCGATCACATGAGCCAGATTGCGAGTTTTCGAACGCCCTACGCCGACGCCGAGACCCCGCACCAGATGATCGACGACTGCCGTGCGGTCAGCACCCATCTGCAGTTCCCGACGCCCGCCGACCCCTTCGAGGGCCTGCGTCCGGCTCACCCCCAGACCACGTGGTTCGTCTCGGACCGGGCGGCCGCTCTCGCGAGCGGTCTGCACCTGCACCTCGACTGAACCGTGGACCAGGGCACCACCCCTCCCTCCTGTGGTGCCCGGAAGCCGGACACCACCCCTCCCTCTGAGGTGTCCGGAGCCCCTAGGGCACAGCGAAGCCCCTGCCGGAATTCCGGCAGGGGCTTCGTCTGCGTCTGGGTGGCGCCGTGCGCCGGGTGGATCAGTGGAACGAGTCGCCGCAGGCGCAGGACCCGGTCGCGTTGGGGTTGTCGATCGTGAAGCCCTGCTTCTCGATCGTGTCGACGAAGTCGATGACAGCGCCGTTGAGGTAGGGCACGCTCATCCGGTCGACCACGACGGAGACGCCGTCGAAGTCGGTCACGACGTCACCGTCGAGGGTCCGCTCGTCGAAGAAGAGCTGGTAGCGCAGACCCGAGCAGCCGCCGGGCTGCACGGAGATCCGCAGCGACAGGTCGTCGCGACCCTCCTGCTCGAGGAGGCTGTGCACCTTGGACGCGGCAACCGGGCTCAGGTTGATCTGGTCGGTGCGGTGCTCGGTGTTCGTCTCGACCTGCTCGGTCATCTCAGGCTCCCAAAAGTTCGTGGCGTGTTACTACGTGCAATGGTCGCACACCGTCGGTTATTCCCCCACACGGTCACAGATCCGCGGTCCGGTCACCATCCCCTCGCCACGGTCGAGTGGTCCCGCGGACCACTCGAGCGCGCGGCGCCGCACTCGGCCCGGTCCGAGCGTGCGTTCCTCAGTGTGACCAGCTGCGCGCCACCCGCTCGGCCAGCTCGGACAGCGCACCGGCAGGGTCGGCGTACGACCGCTCCTCACCGACCAGCTCGGCCATCGCGTACGCCGACTCGACGCCCAGCACGCGCATCTCCCGTGACCCGATCATCACCTTCCCGGCTAGGGCGACACAGGGGCGCAGCGCCTCGGCAGCGACCTGGGCCACTCCGTAGGGCACCTTCCCGGACCGACTCGAGAAGTCGAAGGCGCCTTCACCGGTGAGGACCAGGTCGACCTGCTCCGCCCGGGAACGGAGGCCCACGGCCTGCGCGACCAGGTCGATCCCCGGGGTGCGCGTGGCCCCGAGCAGGAGCAGGGCATAGCCCAGGCCCCCGGCGGCACCGGCGCCCTTCGCCAGCGCGAGGCGGCGGTCGGCCACCTCGGCGAAGTCCTGCAGCACGCCGTCGACCACGGCAAGCCGCTCCTCGGCGATGCCCTTCTGGGGGCCGAAGGTCTTAGTGGCACCGAACAGGCCGGTCAGCGGGCTGTCCACGTCTGACGCCGCCACCAACCGCACACCGGCGACCCGGTCCACTGCACCGGAGAGGTCGAGCCGGGTGAGGCCGACCAGGCCGGCCACGCCCTGGTCGAGGGGCTCGTCCGCGTTGGCGCCCAGGGCGGCGAGCAGGCCCGCTCCCCCGTCGTTGGTGCCGCTCCCCCCGAGGCCGACCACGATCTCGGTGGCACCGGCGTCGACCGCGTGACCGATCAGCTCCCCCACCCCGTGGGTGCTGGCCGCCTCCGGGTCGCCGTCGCCGAGCAGGTGTCGCCCACAGGCGTGCGCGCTCTCGACGTACGCCGTGTGGTCGCACAGGAGGATCGTCGCCGGGGTGGGCTCCCCGAACGGTCCCCGGACCGTTGCCGCGAGCACCGAGCCGCCCAGGCTGTTGTGCAGGACGTCGACGAAGCCGGGGCCACCGTCGGCCATCGGACACAGGTCGAGCTGGTCCTCGGGCGCCTGTCGGCGCCAGCCCTCGGCCATCGCCTCGGCGGCCTCGACCGCGGTCAGGGTGCCGGCGAACTTGTCGGGAGCGATGAGCACGCGCATGGCTCCATCATGCCGACCCGGCACGTGTTGACCGCAGGGAGCCCCGACCCGGCACGTGTTGACCGCAGGGAGCCCCGACCCGGCACGTGTTGACGTCCCGGTGACACCGAGTGGGCATAGTGACACCCGTGAACGACGTGTTGATCCGGCCGCTGCACCACGACGACGTTCCCGTGGTCGAGCGTCTCTCCGCCGAGGGGTTCTTCGAGCTCGACCTGCGCACCCACCAGCGGTCGTGGCCTGATCCGCAGCTGCGTCCGGCAGACCGTGCGGCGAGCTGGATCCGGCGCACCCGTCACCTCATCGACACCGACCCCGGCGGTTGCTGGGCGGCCACCCGGGGGGAGGAGATCGTCGGGTTCGCCACCTCCTTCAACCGGGAGAAGATGTGGATCCTGTCGTCGTACGTCGTCCGGCCGGGGCTGCAGGGCCAGGGCATCGGTGTCCAGCTGCTCGCCGCCGCGTTGCACCACGGACGAGGCTGCCTGCGTGGGATGTTTGCCGCCTCGGACGATCCGAAGGCGCTGCGCCGCTATCGCGCAGCCGGTTTCGAGCTGCACTCCCAGATGGTGCTGCACGGGCAGCTGGACCGGTCGGTGATCCCCGTCGTCGAGAAGGTTCGGGAGGGCTCCATCGGTGACCGCGACCTGATGGACTCGATCGACCGGCAGACGCGCGGTGCCGCCCACGGGCCCGACCACGAGTTCCTGCTCTCGGACCTGCGGCTGATCGTCACCGAGCGGAGCTCCGGCTCGGGCTACGCCTACGTCGACGACCACGGCTCCCCACTCCTGCTCGCCGCCACCACGCGTCGTACGGCGGTCGACCTGATGTGGGAGGCGTTGGCCTCCTCCCCCGCCGACGCCCTCCTCGACGTGGGCCACGTCACCTCGGCCAACCACTGGGCCCTCGACGTAGGGCTCGCTGCGAGGCTGTCGATCCACCACCGAGGCTACCTGATGGTGCGCGACATGTTGCCCCCGTCGCCCTACCTGCACCACGGCTCGCTGCTCTGAGCCACCGGGTCACCGCCTAGGATGGGGCCATGACGACTGTTGAGCTGCCGCTCCTCCCGTTGGGCAAGGGCAAGGACCTCTCCACCGAGCGTGGCGTCGAGTGCCCCGGTGACCTGCCCGCAGCCTCCGACCCCGACCTGGTCGCTCGCGCCAAGGCCGCCAAGGCCGCCCTGGGCGACAAGGTGTTCGTGCTCGGCCACCACTACCAGCGCGACGAGGTCATCCAGTTCGCCGACGTCACCGGCGACTCCTTCAAGCTGGCCCGCGACGCCGCGGCCCGCCCGGGGGCCGAGTACATCGTCTTCTGCGGCGTGCACTTCATGGCCGAGTCGGCCGACATCCTCACCTCCGACAAGCAGAAGGTGATCCTGCCCGACCTGGCCGCGGGTTGCTCGATGGCCGACATGGCCCGCCTCTCGCAGGTCGAGGACGCCTGGGACACACTGGCCGACGCCGGTGTCCAGGACCAGGTCGTGCCGATCACCTACATGAACTCGACCGCCGACATCAAGGCGTTCTGCGGCAGGAACGGCGGTGCGGTGTGCACGTCGAGCAACGCCGACGTCGCGCTGGAGTGGGCCTTCGCCCAGAAGCCGGACGCCAAGGTCCTGTTCTTCCCCGACCAGCACCTCGGCCGCAACACCGCCGTGCTGAAGATGGGCTACTCGCTCGACGACTGTGTCGTGTGGAACCCGTTCAAGCCCAAGGGCGGCCTGACCGACGAGCAGCTGCGTGACGCGAAGATGATCCTCTGGAAGGGCCACTGCTCGGTGCACGGCAAGTTCAGCCCCGACGTGGTCGACGAGCTGCGGGCGAAGGACCCAGACATCAAGATCCTGGTCCACCCGGAGTGCAAGCACGAGGTGGTGATCAAGGCCGACCTGGTGGGCTCCACCGAGTTCATCATCAAGACCATCGAGGCCGCACCCGCCGGGTCCAGCTGGGCGATCGGCACCGAGCTGAACCTCGTCAAGCGCTTGGCCGACGCCCACCCCGACAAGAAGATCGCCTTCCTGGACCGGACGGTGTGCTTCTGCTCGACGATGAACCGGATCGACCTGCCCCACCTGGTGTGGGCGTTGGAGTCACTGGTGGAGGGCTACGAGGTCAACGTCATCGACGTCGACGACGAGACCGAACGGCTTGCCGACATCGCCCTCCAGCGGATGCTCCAGCTTCCCGGCAAGAGCTCGCGCGACTGAGGCGACTGAGGGCTCGGCTCGTCACAGGCCGGGAGCGCCCCAGACTGCGAGCCAGCGCGAGAGGTCCTGCTCCATCGGCAGCTCGGCCGAGAGCTGGCCACGGATCTGGATCTCCAGCAGGTTGTCGCGGCGTTGCTGTCCGGCACCGTCGACCCCACCCGCACTGCTCCCGGCAGCCGGCGCGAACGGGTAGAACGTGCCCTGCTTGTAGAGGTAGACCAGCCCGGCGCGGCGCCCCGCGGCGTCGGCGAAGGCGACCAGCGAGCACAACAGCCCGCTCGCGAAGCCCTGGCTCTCGAGGGTCGTGTTGACCGCGTGCAGGTCGGTGCACAGGCCAGAGGTGTCCGTCGGATCACGGTGCACGACCAGCCAGGTGAAGCCGAAGCTGTCCTGGGTGACCTCGACGTCGGGGGCGTCGGGATTGTCGTTGAGCAACTCGACGATGTCGGTCTGGGTCTGTGCGAAGGCGGCGCCGGTGGCGGCACGGAAGCAGACCGAACCACTGCCGGTCGGGGTGAGCCCGGCGGCGGTCTGCAAGGTGATCGCGGCGCTCGGCACCATGAAGAGCGCGTCGAGGTTGGCCCGGGTCACCTTGCTGCGACCGAGGAGTGCGTCGAAGAAACCCATGTCAGCCCGTCGGGCGGCCGAGCTCGGCCTGGATCCTGGCCAGCTGTTGCAGGCGCTGTTCGAGGGACGGGTGCGTGGAGGTCAGGGTCTTCATCGAGACGCCGCTGATCGCGGGGGCGATGAAGAAGGCGTTCATCGCGCTGGAGGCACGCAGGTCCTTCTGCGGGATCGCCGCCATCTCACCGGTGATCTTCTGCAGTGCCGAGGCCAACGCCCCGGGCTTCATGGTCAGGTAGGCCCCGGCCCGGTCCGCGCACAGCTCGCGATAGCGCGAGAGCATCCGGGTCAGGATGAAGCTGACCGCATAGACGACCAGGCTGACCACGATCGCCACCAGGTAGAACGGCAGCGCTCCCCCGTTGTTGTTGTTGCTCCGGCCGCGCCCACCGCCGAGCAGTGACAGGCCGCCGTACTGCACGGACTGGGTGACCATGCCGGCCACGATGCCGGCGGACGAGGCCACCGTCATCACCAGCACGTCGCGGTGCGCCACGTGGGACAGCTCGTGGGCCAGCACGCCCTCCAGCTCCTCAGCGTTGAGCCGGCGCAGGATGCCGGTGGTCACGCAGACCACGGCCCGGTCGGGTGAGCGGCCGGTGGCGAACGCGTTCGGGATGTCCATGTCGGCCACCCCGACCCGCGGCTTGGGCATGTCGGCCATCGCGCACAGCCGGTCGATCATGCCGTGCAGCTCGGGGGCATCCTCGGGAGAGACCTCACGGGCCCGCATCGCCCGCATCGCGACCTTGTCAGAGCTCCACCACTGGTAGAACGCGATGCCGATGCCGACCACGCCGATGATCGGGACGAGTCCGCCGTTGCCGCTCTGCAGCGCCGCACCCATGAGCACGACCATGAACACGACGAACAGCGCCCCGAGCAGGAACATGGTCAACGTCATGCGCGCGGTGAGACCACGGTCCTTGATGAATCGAGAGTTGGCCACGATCGTCGATTCAGCCGGGGATCAGACCGTCGTCGGAGAGCATCTCGCGCACCTCGGCCACCGTCGCGTCGGCAGGGGGCAGCACCACGTCGGAGACGTCGATGGCCTCCGCGTCGTGCGGCACACCCACGGAGCGCACGACGTCGAGCAGCTCGGCCAGGGCGCCCGAGAAGGCTTCGGTGTCGTCGGCGTCCACGGCCGACTCGACCTGGGCGTCGAGGGCGTTGAGCCGGTCGACAGCGGAGTCGGCCACGTCGAACTGGCCCTCGCCGAGGATGCGGACGATCATGACTGGCTCCCGTTGGTGCCCTCGACCTTGCTGCCCTCGGCGTCGAGGATCGCGCCGTCCTGCGCGGGAGCGTCGATGGCCGGCTTGCTGCCGCCACCCTTGAGCGCGGCGAGCTCGGCCTCGACGTCGGCCTGTGAGCTCATCGACTCCAGCTCCCGGGCGATGTCGTCCTGACCACCGGGGTTCGACACGTCTTCGAGCGCACCGCTGGCGATCAGCTCGTCGATCGCACCGGCACGGGCCTGCATGTTGGCGGTCTTGTCCTCGGCGCGCTGGATCGCCATGCCGACGTCACCCATCTCCTCGCCGATCCCGGAGAGCGCCTCGTTGATCTTGGTCTGCGCCTGCGCCGCGGTGTAGTTGGCCTTGATCGTCTCCTTGCGGGTGCGGAAGGACTCGATCTTGGCGTTCAACCTCTGCTGGGCGAGGGTGAGCTTCTCCTCCTCGCCCTGCAGGTTGGCGTGCTGGGTCTTGAGGTCGTTGATCTGGCTGGTCAGCGCCGACTTGCGGGTCAGCGCCTCACGCGCGAGGTCCTCGCGCCCCATGTCGAGTGCCTTCTGCGCCTGGGTCTGCAGCTTGGCCTGCTGCTGCTCGAGCTGGTTGACCTGGAGCTCGACGCGCTTGCGGCTGGTGGCCACGTCGGCCACGCCACGGCGTACCTTGGAGAGGAGCTCGAGCTGGCGCTGGTAGCTGTAGTCGAGCACCTCGCGCGGGTCTTCGGCGCGGTCGAGCGCGCTGTTGGCCTTGGATCGGAAGATCATCGTGAAGCGCTTCCAAAGGCTCATCGGATGCGGCCCCCCTCTTGGGTCGGCTGGTCGCCGTGGCGACATGACAGTGGTGGAGTGTTTCTCTCCCGCCAACCCTAGGCCCAAACGCAAGCACGGGCGAGAGACGGGTGCCGGTAGTCTGGGGGCACACAGTCCACCCTCGCCCGAAGGTCGCCGCGTTGTTCCGTCGCACCACGAAGAATTCCACTCCCGATCCCGTCGTCCATGAGGACCGGCCGGGTTCCAAGGGCCGCCCCACGCCGTCCCGCAAGGACGCGGAGGCGGCCGCACGAGCCCGCGCGAAGATGCCCAACGACCGCAAGGCCCAGGCCAGGCGGCAGCGCGAGCTGCGCATGGAGTCGAGCCAGAAGGTCCGCCAGGCCATGAAGACGGGCGACGAGGCCCACCTGCCGCCACGCGACAAGGGGCCCGTGCGCCGCTTCATCCGCGACTACGTCGACTCCCGCCTCGGCTTCACCGAGCTGCTCGCACCACTGCTGCTGATCATCGTGCTGATGGGCTACGGCCTCTTCGGTTCCGGCGCCGTCCGCATGGCCAACTCGTTGTGGTTCATCACGTTGGTCCTGGTCATCGGCGACATCCTGTTCCTCCGGTTCCGGGTGCGCAGCCAGGTCCGCAAGCGCTTCCCCGACGAGTCGCTCAAGGGCGTCACGATGTACGCCGTGATGCGCGCGGTCAACATGCGCTTCCTGCGCCTGCCCAAGCCCCAGGTGAAGATCGGCCAGGCCCTCCCGGAGCACTACCGCTGATGAGCAACGGTCGGCACGGCCGGTGAGTCCGGTCCCATGCTGACCGGACTGCTGGCGGCGCTCGCCTCGGCGCTCCTCTTCGGCCTCGCTGCGGTATGGCAAGCGCTCGCCGTCCGCAACCACGAGGACGAGACCAGCTCGCCCACGGGTTTCGCCCGCATGGCGCTGACCAGTCCCCTCCTGCTGGCCGTGGTCGCGGTCTACCTCGCCGGTTTCCTGCTGCACGCCGTGGCGATCTGGAACCTGCCGCTCTACCTGGCCCAAGCCACGATCTCCCTGTCGATGCCGGTCACCGCCCTGTGGTCGGCCCATCGCCTGCACGAACCGCTCGGGGGCCGCGGCTGGATCGCCGTGCTCGCGGTGACCGTCGGCATCGCCCTGGTCGCGGCAGGCGCCGGTGCACCCGGGCGGGACCCGTCCGGCTGGACCGTGCCGGTCCTCTCCTGGGCCGTGGTCGCCGTCTGCCTGGGCGTCGGCCTGGCCCTCGTGCGCGGCCACCGAATGGTGACGCTCGGCTTCCTCGCGGGCTGTGGGTATGCCGGGTCCGCGGTCGCCGTACGCGGGGTCACGGCGACGTGGTCGCCCGAGGTGGTCGTCACCGCCCTGGCCGTGCCTGCGCTGGGAGTGGTCTCCTTCTGGCTCTACTCGGTCTCACTCGACGGCGTGGAGGTGACCACGTCGACGGCGGCACTGATCATCGCCGAGACGTTCCTGCCCGCCGCCGTGGGCGTGGGCCTGCTGCACGACGGCATCCGGCCCGGCTGGTGGCCCGCAGTCATCGCCGGCATGGTGCTCTCGGTGGCCGGTGCCGTGCTGCTGGCCGGGGCCTCCCGGGTCACTGCCGCCCTGCGCGAACGGGCGGTTCTTGATGCGCGAGCGGGCGGTTCTTGATGCGCGAACGGGCAGTCGTTGCCGGGCGAGCAGGGCGACTGCCCTGCACCGGGAACGGTCTCGATGGATCCGCTCGTCCCGAGCGGCCACTCGACCACCGAAGATCCCCACTCACGCGACCAGCGACGACCTCACGCGTCGTAGTCGATGACCACGTCGTCGGAGGTCGGGTGCGACTGGCAGGTCAGGACGTAGCCCCGGGCCACCTCGTCGTCCTCCAGCGCCCAGTTGGTGTCCATCTCGACGCTCCCCGAGACCACCTTGGCGCGACAGGTGCCGCAGACTCCGCCACGGCAGGCGAACGGCGCGTCGGAGCGAACCGCGAGGGCGGCCTCCAGCACCGGGACGCCGCCGCGGGCCAAGGTGAACGTGGAGCTGCGCCCGTCGAGGCGTACCGTCACCCTCGCCGAGCCGGCAGCAGAGGCGTCGCTGGCGTCGTGGGTGCTGCGTGGCCTGGGCCTGGTGTCGGCATGGAACAGCTCCGTGTGGACGGACCTTGCGCCCGCACCGACGAGCTCGTCCCGCAACGAGGTGACCATCTCCAGCGGGCCGCACAGGAACCACTCGTCGACCCCTGCGACCGGCAGGGAGGCGTCGATGATGCGCTGCATCCGGTCGACGTCGAGGCGCCCGGAGAACATCTCGACCTCCTGCTCCTCACGGGAGAGCACGTGCACGACCCGGAACCGGGTGAGGAATCGGTCCTTCAGGTCGTGCACCTCGTCGAGGAACATCACCGAGCCGCTGTTGCGGTTGGCGTAGACCAGCGTCACCTGCGCCTCCGGCTCGGACTCGAGCAGCGAGGTCACGATCGAGAGCACCGGGGTGATCCCCGACCCGGCGGCGATGGCGGCGTAGGTGCGTGGGTGGTCGGGGCCCCCGTCCGGGCTGAAGCGGCCCGCCGGCGTCATCACGTCGAGGCTGTCTCCGGGACGCAGCCGCTCGAGCACGGCTCCGGAGAACGCGCCACCCGGGATGCGCTTGACCCCGACCTTCATCACGCCACTGGTCGGCGAGGTCGCGATCGAGTAGCTGCGGCGCACACCGTCGTCGCAGTTGATGGTCAGGTGTTGCCCCGGGCGCCAGGTGTAGGCCTCGCGCAGGTCGTCAGGCACCTCGAAGGTCAGCGCCACCGCATCGTCGGTCAGAGGTTCGATCGTGGAGACCTTGAGGGGATGGAATGCGGCGTGCCGTGTCATTCAGATGGCCTTGAAGTGGTCGAAGGGTTCACGACAATCGGTGCACACCCAGAGGGCCTTGCACGACGTGGATCCGAATCGGCTGAGCTCTCGGGTGCGCGGACTGCCGCACTGCGGGCACTTGACGGACAGGGTCAGCTCGACCGACTGGCGCGGACCGGGCGGCGCGATGCCGTACGCCGCGAGCTTGCGGCGGCCCTCGTCGGTCATCCAGTCGGTGGTCCAGGCAGGGGCCAGCACGAACTCCACGCACACGTGGCGGTAGCCGGCCTCGGAGAGCGCTGTGACGATGTCTTCGCGGATGGTCTCCATCGCCGGGCACCCTGAGTAGGTGGGCGTGATCCGCACGTGCACCGAGCCCTGGTCGTGCTCGGTGACGTCACGCAGGATGCCGAGGTCGGCAATCGTGACCACGGGCAGCTCGGGGTCGGGAACGGTCGCGGCGATGCTCCAGGCCCGGGTGCGGGCCATGGTGGCGCTCACCACGTGACCCCCGGGTGTGAGCGGTGCAGGTGTTGCATCTCGGCCAGCAGGTAACCCATCACTTCGGTGTGTCTCCCATCTCGTCCCTTGCTGAACACGGCCCGGGGCTCGGGCACGGTCAGCGTGGCCCGGTCGAGGACAGCGCCGAGTCGCTGTTCGACCGGTTCTCGCAGTGGTGCGGGATCGACGACCATGCCGTCGACCGTGAGTGCTGCATCATTCAGTGGTTGATCCAGGAACGTGTTGTCGAAGAGCTCCTCGCGCCACGGCCACTCGGCGTCGAGGGCGGCCTGCATCCGGCGATGGGACTCGTCGGTCCCGTCACCCAGTCGCAGCACCCAGTGGGTGGCGTGGTCGAGGTGGTAGGCCGTCTCCTTGACCGCCTTGTCCGAGATCGCCGCCAGTGTGGGGTGCGTGCTGGCCGAGAGCGCGGCGTAGAGCTCGTGCTGCCACGCCGAGAAGATCAGCAGGCGCGCCATCGCCACCGCGAAGTCACCCTGCTCGCGCTCCACGAGGCAGACGTTGCGGAACTCGCGCTCGTCGCGCAGGTAGGCCAGGTCGTCCTCGCTGCGGCCGGTCGACTCACCGACGAGGCTCAGCAGCGCTCGCGCCTGACCGAGCTGGTCGAGGCCGATGTTGGCCATCGCCACGTCCTCCTCGAGCTGTGGAGCGCGGCTGATCCACCAGCCCAGGCGTTGGGAGGAGATCAGCGCATCGTCGGCCAGGGCCAACGCGTACTTCTCCACCGAGACGCTCACAGGTGCTCGACCCCCTCGGGCACGTCGTAGAACGTGGGGTGCCGATAGACCTTGTCGACGGCAGGGTCGAAGAACGAGTCCTTCTCGTCGGGGCTGCTGGCCTCGATGGCGGCGGCCGGGACCACCCAGATCGAGACCCCTTCCCGACGCCGGGTGTAGAGGTCGCGGGCATTGCGCAACGCCATCTCCGCATCGGCGGCATGCAGGGATCCGACGTGCACGTGGGACAGACCACGTCGGGAGCGGATGAAGACCTCCCAGAGGGGCTCGGGACTCATGCCACCGACTCCTTCGCAGGCGCGGCATGCTTGGCGGCGTACGCCGCTGCGGCCTCACGCACCCAGGCGCCGTCCTCGTGGGCCCGCACCCGGTGCGAGAGCCGTTGCTCGTTGCAGGGGCCGTTGCCGCGGATCACCTCGAAGAGCTCGGTGAAGTCGACCGGGGTGAAGTCGTAGTGGCCGCGCTCCTCGTTCCAGGCGATCGCGTCGTCGGGGAGGCTGAGGCCCAGCGCCTCGGCCTGGGGCACGGTCATGTCGATGAACCGCTGGCGCAGGTCGTCGTTGGAGAAGCGCTTGATGCCCCACGCCATCGACTGCGCCGAGTTCGGGGAATCGTCGTCCGGCGGGCCGAACATCATCAGGCTCGGCCACCAGTAGCGGTTCACCGCGTCCTGCGCCATCGACTTCTGTGCGTCGCTGCCGTGGGACAGCGTGTGCAGGATCTCGAAGCCTTGCCGCTGGTGGAACGACTCCTCCTTGCACACGCGCACCATCGCGCGGGCGTAGGGACCGTAGGAGCAGCGGCACAGCGGCACCTGGTTGACGATCGCGGCGCCGTCGACGAGCCAGCCGATCGCGCCGACGTCGGCCCAGGTGAGCGTGGGGTAGTTGAAGATCGAGGAGTACTTCTGGCGACCGCTGTGCAGCTGGTCGAGGAGGTCGGCACGATCGACGCCCAGCGTCTCCGCGGCGGCATAAAGGTAGAGCCCGTGACCCGCCTCGTCCTGCACCTTGGCCATCAGGATCGCCTTGCGGCGCAGACTGGGGGCGCGGCTGATCCAGTTGCCCTCGGGCTGCATGCCCATGATCTCGGAGTGGGCGTGCTGGGCGATCTGGCGGACCAGCGTCCTTCGATAGCCCTCCGGCATCTCGTCGCGCGGCTCGACGCGGTCGTCGCCGGCGAGGAGGGCGCGGAAGGCGGCGGGCTCGTCGCCGCCCGGCGCGGGCCCGGTCGGCTGCTGCCCGATCCGCTGCGGCTCGCTCGGCTGCTGCTCGGGGGTGGTGAAGTCGTTGCCGTACACAGTGACCACGGTAACAGCGGATGTTACGAACTCACGCATTTCTGACGGCGGGCTGTAACAAGTTCGGTCCGGACCTCGACAGACCTCGTGCGAGGCCGCCTGCGACGATGGGGCCATGGACTCCCCCACCGCCGATGTCTCCGTCCGGGTCGCCTGGTCCGACGACGCGCCTGGCATCGCCGGCGTGCAGGTGCGCGCCTGGCGATCGTCGTACGCCGACCTGCTGCCGGCCGAGGTGCTGGCCGCCCTCACGTACGACGAGGTGGCCCGCGTGTGGCACGAGTCGCTGGCCCGCCCCGAGGACGCCCGCAACCGGGTGCTGGTCGCCCTCGAGCGCAATCGCATCACCGGCTTCGCGACCACCACGCCCAGCCAGGATCCTGACGGTGACCGGGTTGCCGACGGTGACATCGCGGAGTTCTCGATCGACCCCGACGAGCTCGGCAAGGGCCATGGCTCGCGACTGCTCCAGGCCTGCGCCGACACCCTGCGCGCCGACAGGTTCACCCGCGCGACGATCTGGGTGAACTCCGACGCCGATGCGTGGCGAACGTTCCTCGAGAGCGCCGGCTGGGCTCCCGACGGCGCACACCGCGAGCTCGACCTGCGGGGCGACGGCACCGTGACCGTCAAGCAGGTCCGGCTGCACACCGCCCTCTGAGCTCACCCCGCCACTCCAGTCTCCTCGTGTCCCCGGACAACCAGGCAGGCGGGATACCGGGCACCCGGGCACCCGGGCACCCGGCGAAATGGGAGCTTCCCGGCCGAGATCTCGACCGGGAAGCTCCTGCATCGGCCTGGACGTTCTCCCCGACCTGGGCGGATCAGTTGACGGAGACGGCACTCCACGCTGCGGCCACGGTGGCGTACTGCGTGCTACCCGCGCCGTACAGGTCCTTGGCGGCGTTCAGCGTGGCGGTCCGGGCCTGGGCGTAGTTGGTGCTCGAGGTCATGTAGACGTCGAGCGCGCGGAACCAGATCTTCGCGGCGGCGTCACGGCCGATGCCGGTGATCGTGGAACCGTTGCACGTCGGCGAGCTGTGCGCCTTGCCACCGATCGTCTTGGCGCCCGATCCCTCGGCCAACAGGTAGAAGAAGTGGTTGCCGACTCCCGAGGAGTAGTGCACGTCGACGTTCTTGGTGCTGGTGGACCAGCAGGACTGCGAGGCACCGTCCTTGGCGGGGTCATCCATCCGGCGGAAGCCTGCGTGGTTCGCCAGGTCGAACTCCTCACCGATGAAGTAGTCACCGGGGTCGTTGGAGTTGGCCGCATGGAACTCGACCATCGTGCCGAAGATGTCGGAGGTGGCCTCGTTCAGCCCACCCGACTCCCCGGAGTAGGTCAGTCCGGCGGTGTGCTCGGTGACGCCGTGGGACATCTCGTGGCCCGAGACGTCGAGGGAGACCAGCGGGCCGAAGTCGACACCGTCGCCGTCGCCGTAGGTCATCTTCTCGCCGTCCCAGAAGGCGTTGACGTAGTCGTTGCCGTAGTGGACCCGGCTCGGCGCGCTCGAGCCGTCACCGAAGATGCCGTCGCGTCCGTGCACGCTCTCGAAGTAGTCCCACGTCTCGGCGGCACCGTAGACCGCGTCGGCGGCAGCCGACTGGCGGTCGTTGTTGCTGCCGTTGCCGAAGACGTTGTCCGTGCTGGTGATCGTGGTGCCGTTCGTGCATCCCATGCCGAGCAGCGTGCACAGGAACGAGTCGGACCTGTTGCCCATGTCGGTCGTGACACCGTTGCCGTGCACCGGGTCGGTGAGCGTGTAGGTGGAGCCCGACTGGGTCACCGGAATCGAGACGCTACCGCTGTAGAGGGTCCGCCCCTCGCCCTCGACGTTGATGATCTGCTGCTCGCTGCGCAGCACCTTGCCGCTGCGGGCGTCGACGTACGTCGCGAGGCGGCTGGGCGTGCCGTCGGCCTGGCGCCCGGCGCTCATCACGCGCCACGCCAGGTGGGGCGTCCTCGTGGTGGCGTCGACCACCAGCGCGGGGGCGCCCTTGGTCTCGGCGTCGCGGATCGACCGGGCTGCCTCGGAGGCCAGTGCGCGCTTCTCCGCGTGCGCCGCGCCGACGGTCGCGTGGGTGTTGAGCGACAACGCCCTGGGCAGCGTCTGACTCACGCCCTCGAGGTCTCCGGAGGCGTCCTGGTGGGCCACCAGGTCGCCACCGACGACCTCGAGTCCGCGGTAGGTGCGATCCATCCGGACGTGACGGGAGCCGTCAGCATCGACCACGGTCTGGGTGACCTTGAACTTCTGCCCCTCCGTCGCGCGAGCAGCGGCTGGGTGGGACTGCAACGCCGCTACGGCGTCATCTGAGGTGTGCTTGGCAGCTGCCTGCGGGGTCTGCGCCTGCGCCGGAGCGGTCATCGCCAAGCCGGTGACGAGGGTGGCCGCGCCGAGAGCAGCCCATGCCGGAGTGATTCGCATGAAGTTGAGCCTTCCGTACTGCATCGGGGTCTCCCTCCCCGCCGGCCACCCTTTCACTACTCGGGGGTAACCCGAAAGGTCTGGACCACTGCAACTTCTTGCAGCGCGAGATTGTGCAGTTGCACCCGCGGTCGGTTCGACATGCAGTTGCGGCCCTCGTCGCTCGCCCTGAGCGGGAACAGCGCCGGAACCGGGCACAACTGCATGTCGGTCGGACCGAGCCGGCCCGCAACGAAGGGCCCGGACGTCAGTCGAGGTCGAGGAACTCCTCGAGCCCGACCGTCAGGCCGGGACGGGAGGCAATCGCGCGCAGCCCGGTCAGCACACCCGGGCTGAAGGAGGCGCGATCCATCGAGTCGTGACGGATCGTGAGGGTCTCCCCCGGCCCGCCGAGCAGCACCTCCTGGTGGGCGACCATGCCGCGGATCCTCAGCCCGTGCACGCGTACGCCGTCGACGTCGGCGCCGCGCGCCCCGTCGAGCTCGGTGGAGGTCGCGTCGGGCATCGGCCCCGAGCCGGCCTCGCGGCGCGCTGCGGCGATGAGCTCCGCCGTACGCCGGGCGGTCCCGGAGGGAGCGTCGGCCTTGTCGGGATGGTGCATCTCGACGACCTCGACCGAGTCGTAGAACGGCGCAGCGGCGGCGGCGAAGCGCATCATCAGGATCGCGCCGATGGAGAAGTTGGGGGCGATGAGGACGCCGGTCTCGGGCGAGGCCTGCAGCCATGCCTCCAGCTGGGCGAGGCGCTCCTCGTCGAAGCCGGTGGTGCCCACCACGGCGTGGATCCCGTGGTCGATGCAGAACTCGAGGTTGTCCATCACCACGTCGGGGTGGGTGAAGTCGACGACGGCCTGCGCGCCGGCCTCGACCAGGGCGTTGATGTCGTCATCGGCATCGATCGCCGCCACGAGCTCGGTGTCGTCGGCAGCCTCGACTGCCCGGCAGATCTCTGCCCCGACCTTGCCTCGCGCGCCGAGCACGCCCACCTTCAATTTCATGTCCGTCACAGGGGCAAACCTACGCGACGGGACGACACCCGAGGGGAGGGTGACTGACGAACGAACACAGTAGTGGGATGCTTGGGGCCATGGCACTGCAGACGATCCCCGCTCGCATCCGTTGGGCGGTCGACATCCTCGACGTTCAACCCGCCGACCAAGTGCTCGAGATTGGTTGCGGTCAAGGGGAGGCAGCAGAGTTGATCTGCAGCCGACTCCAGACGGGGAAGCTGCTGGCGATCGACCGATCCGAGTCGGGCGTGGACCGCACCAAGCGGCGGTGCGCGGAGTACCTGACCGCCGGCAGGCTCGCGGTGCGCCACATCGACCTCGCCACGCTGCGTGTGCCGGTGAAGCGACTCGACAAGGTCTTCGCGTTCAACGTGAACCTGTTCTGGGTGCGTGACTGCCAGGACGAGCTGGCGCTGCTCCACGAACGCCTCTCCCCCGGCGGGACCATCGCGTTGTTCTATGACGCCAACCGGGCCGAGCAGCTGCCCACGCAGCTCGAGAAGGCCTCGGCCGCCCTCGTGCAGGCCGGCTTCCGGGTCGGCGTGGTCGACAGCAAGAACCCTGCCGTGGTCGGGCTGCTCGGCCGGCGCTGAGCAGGGCGTTCCTTCCTGAACCGACCTCCGAGAGGGTCACCGCCCTCGAGAGGCCAAGACGAACCCCTCCCACGTCCTCGCCCTCGACCAACGCTCCAGCCGCACCATGGCGGGCCTCGTCCCCGTGGCGATCACGACGGACGGCGCGGGCGCCGTGCTGCGCTTCGACGGACCGCCGGTTCGCGAGGCGCGAACCCGCGGGTGCGACTTCGAAGGTCGGTCAGGGCCCGACGATCGCCAGCACCTCGGGCTGGGCGAACAGCTCGGCGGCCAGGACGCGTACGTCGTCGAGCGTCACCGCATCGATGCGCGCCAGCACCTCGTCGATGCTCAGCAGCTCGTCGTGCACCAGCTCGGCCTTGCCGATGCGCGACATCCGTGACCCGGAGTCCTCGAGACCGAGCACCAGCCCGCCACGCAGCTGGCCCTTGCCCCGGTCGAGCTCCTCCTGGGTGATGCCGTCCTCGGCGACCTTGCGGACCTCGTCACGGACCACCTCGAGCACCTGGTCGAGCTTGTCGGGCAGGCATCCCACCGAGACCCCGACCATCCCCGCATCGGCGTGGTGACCGGCGAAGGAGTAGACCGAGTACGCCAGCCCACGGTGCTCACGGACTTCCTGGAACAGGCGCGACGACGTGCCGCCACCCAGGGCCGTGTTGAGCACACCGAGGGCGAAGCGACGCTCGTCGCTGCGGGTCAGGCCGTTGACCCCGAGCACCAGGTTGACCTGCTCGAGGGCGCGTTGTGCCCTGATCGTGCCGGGCTTGAACTTGCGCGCCTTCGCGCTGGTCTTCGGGCTGCGTGGGCGCTCGTCGCCCGACAGGAAGCCGTTGCGACCGAACGCCGTGCGCGCCTCGCGCACGACCGACGCATGGTCGACGTTGCCCGCGACGGCGACCACCATGTTCGGCGCCCGGTAGTGGTGCTTGTAGAACCGGGTGATCTGCGCACGCGTGAGCGATGCGATGGAGGCGTCGGTGCCGGCGATCGGACGCCCGAGCGGGGTGTCGCCGTACGCCTGGGCAGCAAAGAGGTTGTGCACCACGTCGTCGGGGTCGTCGTCGTGCATCGCGATCTCGTCGAGGATCACGTCACGCTCGGCCTCGACGTCGTCACCGGTGATCAACGAGTTCGTGATCATGTCGCCGATCACGTCGACCGCCAGGGGCAGGTCGTGGTCGAGGACCCGGGCGTGGAAGCAGGTGTACTCCTTCGCGGTGAAGGCGTTGAACTCCCCACCGACCGCGTCGAGCTCCACGGAGATGTCCATCGCGGACCGTTCACGGGTGCCCTTGAAGAGCAGGTGCTCGAGGAAGTGCGAGGCGCCGTGCAGGGCGGGGGTCTCGTCCCGCGAGCCGACCCCGACCCACACTCCGATGCAGGCGGAGCGGACGCCGGCCATCTGTTCGGTGATGACGCGCAGTCCACCGGGCAGGATCGTCCGGCGGACCCGGGAGAGCACATGACCCTCGTCGTCCTTGACGGTCTGCAGCGTGCGCGTCGACCCGACCTTCTGGGGAACGGACGACCGGCCAGCAGAAGTCTGCTGGCCGGCCGCCCGGTTGTTGCTCGTGGTCACGCTCAGCCTTCGCTGCCGTCCTCGGCAGACGCGGCGGCCTCGTCGGACGAGGTGGCCTCCTCGTCAGAGGCGCCCTCCTCGACGACGGGGATCAGCGAGAGCTTGCCGCGGTCGTCGATCTCGGCGATCTGGACCTGGACCTTCTGGCCCACCGAGACGACGTCCTCGACGGCGTCGACGCGCTTGCCGCCGGCCAGCGAACGGAGCTTGCTGATGTGCAGCAGGCCGTCCTTGCCCGGGAGCAGCGAGACGAACGCACCGAAGTTCGTCGTCTTGACGACGGTGCCGAGGTAGCGCTCGCCGACCTCGGGCATGGTCGGGTTGGCGATCGCGTTGACCATGGCGCGGGCGGCTTCAGCAGCCTCACCGTTGGTCGCACCGATGTAGACCGTGCCGTCGTCCTCGATCGACAGGTTCGCGCCCGTGTCGTCCTGGATCTGGTTGATGACCTTGCCCTTCGGCCCGATGACCTCACCGATCTTGTCGACGGGCACCCGCACGCTGATGATGCGCGGTGCGTGCACCGACATCTCGTCGGGGGCGTCGATGGCCTCGGCCATCACGTCGAGGATCGCGTGGCGGGCCTCGCGGGCCTGGGTCAGCGCACCGGCGAGCACCTCGGCGGGGATGCCGTCGAGCTTGGTGTCGAGCTGGAGCGCGGTCACGAACTCGCGGGTTCCGGCGACCTTGAAGTCCATGTCACCGAAGGCGTCCTCGGCACCGAGGATGTCGGTCAGCGCGACGTAGCGGGTCTCACCGTCGACCTCGTCGGAGATGAGGCCCATCGCGATGCCGGCCACGGCTGCGCGCAGCGGCACACCGGCCTGCAGCAGCGACAGGGTCGAGGCGCAGACCGAGCCCATCGAGGTGGAGCCGTTGGAGCCCATCGCCTCGGAGAGCTGGCGGATCGCGTAGGGGAACTCCTCGCGCGTGGGGAGCACCGGCAGCAGCGCACGACGTGCCAGGGCACCGTGGCCGACCTCACGGCGCTTCGGCGAACCGACGCGACCGGTCTCGCCGGTGGAGAACGGCGGGAAGACGTACTTGTGCATGTAGCGACGCGACTTCTCCGGGGAGAGCGTGTCGAGCTTCTGCTCGAGGGTCAGCATGTTCAGCGTGGTGACACCCAGGATCTGGGTCTCGCCGCGCTCGAACAGCGCCGAGCCGTGGACGCGCGGGATCACGCCGACCTCGGAGTGCAGCGGACGGATGTCGGCGAGGCCGCGGCCGTCGATGCGCACCTTGTCACGCAGCACCCGCTCGCGGACGAGCTGCTTGTTCAGCGAGCGGAACGCCGCGCCGATCTCCTTCTCGCGACCCTCGAAGTCGGCACCGAGCTTCTCGAGCAGCGACGCCTTGATCTCGTCGAGCTTCTCCTCGCGCTCCTGCTTGCCCGCGATGGTCAGCGCCTGGGCGGTCTCGGCAGAGACTGCCTTCTCGACGGCGTCGTAGGCGTCGTCCTCGTAGTCGAGGAAGATCGGGAACTCCTGGACCGGCTTGGCGGCCTCCTTGGCGAGCTCGGCCTGGGCCTGGCAGAGCTGCTTGATGAACGGCTTCGCGGCGTCGAGGCCCTGGGCCACGACCTCCTCGGTCGGCGCCTGGACGCCGTCCTGGATGAGGGTCCACGCGGTCTCGGTGGCCTCGGCCTCGACCATCATGATCGCGACGTCACCGGAGTCGGTGACGCGACCGGCGACCACCATGTCGAAGACCGCGTTCTCGAGCTGGCTGTGGGACGGGAAGGCAACCCACTGGCCCTCGATGAGGGCGACGCGAACGCCACCGACCGGGCCGGAGAACGGCAGGCCGGAGAGCTGGGTGGACAGCGAGGCGGCGTTGATCGCCAGCACGTCGTACGGCGCGTCCGGGTTGAGCGCCATCACGGTGATGACGACCTGGACCTCGTTGCGCAGGCCCTTCTTGAAGGTCGGGCGCAGCGGCCGGTCGATGAGGCGGCAGGTGAGGATCGCGTCCTCGCCCGGGCGACCCTCGCTGCGGAAGAACGAGCCGGGGATCTGGCCGGCGGCGTACATCCGCTCCTCGACGTCGATCGTCAGGGGGAAGAAGTCGAAGTGGTCCTTGGGGTGCTTTCCGGCCGTGGTGGCCGAGAGCAGCATCGTGTCGTCGTCGAGGTAGGCGGTCACCGAACCGGCGGCCTGCCGGGCCAGCAGCCCGGTCTCGAACTTGACGGTGCGGGTGCCGAACTTGCCGTTGTCGAGAACGGTCTCGACGGCGGAGATGACAGGTCCGTCAGTGTTGATTTCTGACAAGGGTTCAATCCCTTTTCTGTTCGCGGAGCGTTCCGCGCGTCCGCCTCTGCTGAGCCATGACTCACGCGTGGGCGGGGCCTCGAAGTGCTTCCCGCCTGTCTCGCGTGAGACGGGCCGGTCTTCGATCGAGGCCCGCAGATCTCGCCGTGTGCGAGATCCTGAAGGCCACTACCGAGGACCGGGCCGGACGTGGTGCGGGTCGCTCCTGGTGATGTGTTTCAACGTATTCAGTTGTGGTGCAACCAGCATGACCCTAGCGGCCATCGCGGGCAAATGCTGCAGGAGCGGCCACCCGCGTGGGGTGACCGCTCCGATGGTCAGCGGCGGAGGCCGAGGCGCTCGACGATCGACCGGTAGCGGTCGATCTCGGTCTTCTGCAGGTAGTTCAGCAGGCGACGGCGACGGCCGACGAGCAGGAGCAGACCACGACGGCTGTGGTGGTCGTGCTTGTGCTGCTTGAGGTGCTCGGTGAGGTGCGAGATGCGGTGGCTGAGCAGCGCGATCTGGACCTCGGGAGAGCCGGTGTCGGCCTCGGACTTGCCATACTCGGCGGCGATCTTCTTCTTGGTCTCCGCGTCGGTACCAATCGACATACGAGGACTCCTTCCGGCCCGTGGGGGCTGTTCGTTGCGCGGCGCGCCGGGGCCTGTTCACCCGGGCACTCTGGTTCCGCGGCCGATATGACGGCAGGTGTTGCCCACTCCGGGCAACCGGACAAGATTATCAGCGGGGCGGCGGATAGGACGAATCGCCCGACTGGGCCGCGTCCGGGCCCGGTCCGTCGCTGTCAGGCCCCGGGGTCGGACTCCCGGCCGGCGCGCCCGTCCCCGGACCGGTGGGTGTGACCTTGGCACGGCCGCTCCCCCGGGCCACCCAGAAGATCATCACGATCGCGCCGATCAACCACCCGAACACCAGGCCCCAGTAGGCACCGTTGCTGAACCACTGTCGAGCGCCCATCCACAGGCCGTAGCCCGAGCCCTGGGCATCGTCACTGAGAACGCGGGCCACCTCGACGGCCAGGCCGCCGAGGGCCGCCCCCACCACCAGGGCGAACCAGGCACCGGTCCAGGTCGCCAACACCGAGCGACCCGGGACGACCGAGCCCAGGACCAGGAGCGTGAACAGGAAGACCACCACGGCCATCACCAGCAGGCCGATGGCGAAGTGGCCGAGCGAGTTGCTGAAGGACGGGTCGAAGCCGCGGTCCGTGTCGAGGACGAGTCCGGTGAAGCCGAACGGGTCCATCGCGTCGACGAACAGGAGGTTCCACGCACCGTTGAAGTCGCCGCGGAAGTCTTCCTTGAGGCTGGCCTCGGCGAAGAGCGTTCCGCCGATGACGGCCACCACGCCGAGCACCGTGGTCACCAGGGCAGGGACGAAGGCTCGACCGATGCCGGGCCGGGGCAGCTCTGCAGGATTCTTCATGGCGCACACCCTGCCACCGATCGGGTCCCGGCCTCGACAGGCGAGCGCGACCGGGACGCTGGCGTCGACGAACCAGCGTCAGCGAACCGTTGCCAGGTCCGGCTCCGGCTCGGCCTTCCGGTCGGCAGGTCCGCGGTCGAGGCTGCTCGGCCACCAGATCTTCGGGCCGAGGTCGAGGTTCAGCGCGGTGACCAGCACCGAGCGCACCACCAACGTGTCGAGCATGACGCCCAACGCGACCGCCACACCGATCTCGACGAACATGACCAGCGGCATCGTGCTCATCACCAGGAACGTCGCGGCCAGCACCAACCCGGCCGAGGTGATCACACCCCCGGTCGCCGACAGCGCCACCAACGACCCGCGCCGGGTGCCGAGGGTCGCGGTCTCCTCACGGACCCGAGTCATCAGGAAGATGTTGTAGTCGATGCCCAGGGCCACCAGGAACACGAAGACGAAGAGCGGCAGGGAGGCGTCGGCACCGGCGAAGCCGAAGACGTAGTGGAACAGCAGGGCACTCAGGCCGAGAGCCGCTGCGAAGGAGAGCACCACCGTCAGCATCAGCAGCAGGGGTGCGACGACTGCGCGCAACAGCACCATCAGGACGACCAGCACGACGAGCAGGACCAGCGGGATGATCACCTGGTTGTCGTGGTTGTTGGCGTGGTCCATGTCGAGCAGGATCGCGCTGCTGCCGCCGACCAGGGCGTCGGCGCCGTCGATGCCACGCACGGCGTCACGCGCGCGCTCCACCGTGGCGAACGAGTCCCGCGACGTCGCGTCCGTGGCCAGCGGAGCGCTGACCAGCGTCGTCCCGCCGCTGTCGGGCGAGGTGTACGACGGGCCGAGGCCGTCGACGCCGGCCAGGGCGTCGGCCACCTGCTTGGCCTGCGGTGTGTTCGTGGCGACCATCAGTGGCGAGGACGTGTCGGCCATGTCGTGCTCGGTGAGCACCTGCTGGCCGACGATCGAGTCGAACTCCTTGGTGTACTGCTCCTCGGTGGTGAGCCCGTCCGCGTCCAGCTTGAAGAGGCCCAGGCAGGCGATCGCGAGCACCACGGAGGTGCCGATCCACACCTTGCGCGGCGAGACCGAGATCCGCCTGCCGAGACGGGCCCAGAAGCCGGTTGCGGTGGGCTCGGTCGTGCCGAACCCCGGACGTCGGGGCCAGAAGATCCAGCGTCCGGTGACCACCAGCAGGGCGGGCAGCAGCGTGATCATCACCAGCAGGCCGACACCGATGCCGATCGCGGCCACCGGGCCCAGCCCGGCGGTGGAGTTCATGTCGGCGAAGAGCAGGCACAGCATGCCCAGGACCACCGTCGCGGCACTGGCCACGATCGCCGGCGCTGCCCGGTGCAGGGCGAAGGCCATCGCCTCGTGCCGGTCCTCGTGACGACGGAGCTCCTCCCGGTAGCGCGCGACCAGGAGCAGGGCGTAGTCGGTGCCGGCGCCGAAGACGAGCACGGTCAGGATCCCCTGGCTCTGCCCGTTCACGGTCAGGTTGCCGTAGTCGGCCGCGAAGTAGATCACCGCCTGCGCGACGAACAACGCCACTCCGGCCGAGATCACCGGAAGCAGCCAGAGCACGGGGCTGCGGTAGGTCAGCAGCAGGATGACGATCACCACCCCGGCCGCGGAGAACAGCAAGGTCGAGTCGAGGCCCTCGAAGGACTCGGCGGCGTCGGCCGCCTGTCCACCGCCGCCGGCCACGTGGACCTGGAGCCCGTCGCCACCCGGTGCGATCTCCCGGATCCTGTCCACGACGCCGGGCATCTCGTTCCAGCCGTCCTTGCCGAAGCCGAAGGTGACCAGGGTCTGCGCCACCTCGCCGTCCTCCGACACACCGGTCGGTGTCGAGAACGGGTCCGCCACCTTGCCCGTCACCCCGTCGAGCCTGCCGATCTCCTCGGCCTGGGCCGCGATGTCCTCGTGGTCCGTCCCGGTCAGCCCGCCGTCGCGTTGGTAGACCACGGTCGTCGGGATCTCGTCCGGGTCCTGGAACGTGGCGAGCTTGTCCAGGGCGCGGGTCGACTCGGCGTCCCCGGGCAACCACGACACTGCCTCGTTGTTCTGCACGTCGGTGAGCTTCTGGGCGAAGCCGGAGGCCACCACGGCCAGGCCCAACCAGACGAACACGACGAGCCACTTGGTCACGGGGCCGGTCAGCTTGCCGGCAATCTGACGGTGCATGGCACCCACCCTTCTCCGGTTCCTGCGATCGCGCATCAGGTTTTTCCCCTGGTCGTCCCCCAGGGTTCGTGCGCGGGCCCCGGGCTGTGCCCAATCACGAGCGGGGGCCGGCGTACGCAAGGGTTGACTCGTCCTCCCGCACGAATTCACCGGTGGGCGCCTCAGGACGCTGCGGCCACCAGGCCCGCTCCCCCAGCAGCACGAGGATCGCGGGCAGCATCACGAGTCGGATCACGGTGGCGTCGATGAAGATCGCGGCCGACAGGCCGACGCCCATCATCTTCATCTCCATCATGCTCAGGGTCGCGAAGATCGCGAACACCGAGACCATCACCGCGGCCGCGCTGGTGACCACACCGGCGGTGTCGCCGATGCCCTTCTGCACCGCCAGGCGTGCGGGGAGTCCGGCACGGACGTGCTCGCGGACCCGGCTCAGCACGAACACGTGATAGTCCATCGAGAGCCCGACCAGCACCACCAGCACGAACATCGGGATCCAGTCGATGACGTAGCCGGGGGTGGTGAAGTCGAGCGGGCCCGAGCCCCACCCGTGCTGGAAGACCAGCGTGATCAGGCCGAATGCCACTCCCACCGACACAAGGTTCAGGGTCGTCGAGACCAGCGCGATCGGCACGCTGCGGAAGGCGAAGCCCATCATCAGCATGGTGAGCAGCAGGATGAAGCCGATCACCAGCGGCAGGAACGTGTTGAGGTGGTGGACCATGTCGTACGACGTCGCCGCGTCACCGCCGACGGCGTAGGTCGCGCCGGTGTCGTCCAGCGCGCCCGGGAGCACGTCGTCGCGCAGCGTCTCCAGCGCCCGGTCCACCTTGTCGTCGGCCTCGTCGTAGGGCATCGCCAACGAGAGCACGGACGTCGCACCGTCGGCGGAGGTGCGGACCGCCTCGCCGCTGGACGGCACGAACCGGCCGGTGGCCAGGGCTTGGGCGCGGACCACGTCGAGCGCTGCCCGGGCGGACTCTCCTCCGCCCCTGACGACGACCTCGGCGACGGGCCCCTCGCCCGGGAACTTCTCCGAGACCGCGGTGAAGGTCAGCACCTCGTCGATCTGGGTGGGCAAGGTCTCCAGGCTGCTTGAGCGCAGCTTCATGCCCAGGGCGGGGACGGCGAGTGCACCGACTGCCAGCACGGAGACGACCAGCGCGGCGACGGGGCGTCGTACGACGGGAGCCAGCACGCGGTTGCTGATGCCACCAGCACCGATGCGCCGGTTCATCCGCCACAGCAGCGGCACTCGGGGGCGGTCGACCCAGCGGCCGAACGTCACCAGCAGGGCGGGCAGCACGGTGATCGAGCCGAGGACGGCGATGCCGACGACCAGGATCGAGCTGGCCGCCAGCGAGTTGAAGGTCGCGCCACCCACGACGAACAGGCCCGTCATCGAGGCGATCACGGCGAAGCCGGAGACGATGATGGAGTGCCCCGAGGTCTCTGCGGCGATCTCGACGGCGTCGAGGGTGCTGCGCCCGCGAGCACGTTCCTCGCGCTCGCGCTTGAGGTAGAAGAGTGAGTAGTCGACACCGACCGCCATCCCGATCAGCACGATCATGCTGCTCACGGTGGTCTCGGCGTGGATCACGTGCGAGAGCGGCGCGGTCAGGCCCATCGTCGCGGCGACACTGGTCGCTGCCAGCAGCACCGGGATGCCTGCGGCGATGAGAGCCCCGAAGGCGACCAGCATCAGGATCAGCGTGATCGGCACGCTGGTCGCCTCGGCCCCGGCCAGGTCGTCGGCGACCTGGTCGTTGATCGCGGTGTCGATCGAGCTGTCGCCGGCCTGGCCGATGGTGAGGTCGGGGTGGGCCTCGGCCACGTCGCGGGTGACCTGCAGCAGGTCGCTCACGTCGTCCCCGTGGTCGCGCGCCAGCTGCACGGAGACCAGCAGGGCCGACCGGTCCTCGCTCCACTGCGGCTGCGCGACCCGGTCGACGCCGGCGACCTCGCGCATCCGTTCGCCGATGCGATCCGCCGCGGACTCGGCCTCGGCCGCGTCGAGGTCACCGTCAGCAGTGATCAGCACGATCTCGCTGTCGGGCCGGTCCAGACCGGCGTCGTCGATCATCTGGGCGGCCCGACCCGACTCCCCCATGTAGTAGTCGGAGCCGTCGGCCTCGACGGTCGGCACGGCCATGGCCAGGCCGACCGAGACGGTGACGAGGCCGACCCAGGCGAGGATCGCCTGCCAGGGATGGGTGGCGCTCCATCGTGCGGCGCGCAACGGGACTGCGGCAAGGGGGCTGTGGACGGCCATGACCGTGCTCCTCGGGTGATGTGACGGGTGATGTCCATCAGCCTCGCCGCCCGGGTTCGCGACGTCAGTGGCTCCAGCTCCACGGAGATGGTGGTCCTGGCACCACTGTCCGCGCCGGCCCGATCGGGGAGGATGGAGCCATGAACCAGCAGGCAGGCCCGTTGCGCCTCACCGGATTCGCCGCACTCCAGCTGCTGATGTTCCCCCTCGTCGTGATCGCGGTCGTGTTCGTCGCAGTGGGTGGCACCCTGACCCTGGTCACGGTCGGCATCCCGGTCCTCCTCGTCGCACTGCCAGCCCTGCAATGGATCACCGACCGGCACCGTTCGATGGCTGCCGAAGCCCTCGGGTACGCCGTACCTGCCAACCGACTGCCCACGCAGGGCCTCGCGCTCATCAAGCGCCTCCAGACTTGGGCCCGCGACCCGATGACCTGGCGCGAGATCGCCTGGGCCCTGGTCGTCGTCCCGATCGGCTTCGTGCTCTCGCTCCTGACCGTCCTGCTCCTGCTGCTCGTGGTGACCGGCGCGTTCTGGTGGTTCGGCGCCCCGCACATCATGCGCGCACGGAGCACGCTGGACCGCATCTTCCTGAGCCCCGGCCACACCGAGGAGCTCGAGCAGCGGGTCGAGACACTGACCGTGTCCCGGGCCGCGACGGTCGACCACTCCGCTGCCGAGCTGCGCCGCATCGAGCGCGACCTCCACGACGGCACCCAGGCGCGGCTGGTCGCGCTGGGCATGACGCTCGGGATGGCCGAGGACCTGTTCGACCGTGACCCCCACGCTGCCCGCACGCTCGTCGCCGAGGCCCGCGACACGACCGGTGCCGCTCTCGGCGACCTGCGTTCCGTGGTGCGCGGCATCCACCCGCCCGTGCTCGCCGATCGTGGGCTCTCCGGTGCCGTCGAGGCGCTGGCGCTCGACATGGCCGTCCCGGTGACCGTCGACCACGCGCTGGTCGGCCGTCCGCCGGCACCGGTCGAGTCCGCGGCCTACTTCGCCATCGCCGAGTGCCTCGCCAACCTCGGCAAGCACTCCGCCGCCACCCACGGCTGGGTCCGGTTGTCCTGGGCCGACGGTCGGCTCACTGTCGTCGTCGGTGACGACGGCCACGGGGGCGCGAATCCCGACGAGGGCACCGGCATGCGGGGGGTCATGCGTCGCCTGGCCGCCTTTGACGGCACGATGAGGGTGTCGAGTCCTGCCGCGGGGCCGACCCTGATCACCTTGGAGGTTCCGTGCGCCTTGTCGTCGCCGAGGACAACGCCCTCCTCCGGGACGGCCTGATCCGCCTCCTCGAGGCCCACAGCTTCACCGTCGTCGCCGCGGTCGACAACGCGGAGTCGCTCGCCGCCGCCCTGCACTCGCACGAGGCCGACGGTGCCGTGCTCGACGTCCGCATGCCGCCGACGTTCACCGATGAAGGCCTCAGGGCCGCGGTGGCCATCCGTGCCGAGAAGCCGGGCTTCCCGGTGCTGGTCCTCTCCCAGTACGTCGAGCAGCTCTACGCCCGTGAGCTGCTGGCCAGCGGGCAGGGGGCGATCGGCTACCTGCTCAAGGACCGGGTGGCCAACGTCGGCGAGTTCGTCGACGGCGTACGCCGGGTGGTGGCCGGAGGCACCGTCATCGACCCCGAGGTGATCGCCACGATCATGGCCCGACGCGAGGAGCCGGTCGACCGACTCACTCCCCGCGAGCAGGAGATGCTGGCCCTGATGGCCGAGGGGCGCTCGAACCAAGCCATCGCCAGCACCCTCTTCGTCACGGAGAAGGCGGTGGCCAAGCACACCAACAGCATCTTCGCGAAGCTGGACCTCCCGATCGCGGAGGACGACAACCGACGCGTGCGTGCGGTGCTCGCCTGGCTCCGGATCTGACCTGCTGCGGGCCGCCGAGTCGGCACGCGTCAGCGCCGGCGCATCGACCGGTAGACCACCCGGGCGCTGACCGCGCGCTCGAGCTCGCGGGTGATCGTGGTGAAGAACTGCTTGCGGTAGAGCTCGTCGGTGACGGCGTAGACCGCGAAGTAGAGGCCGCTGAACGCGGCGAGGAACACCGAGACCTGCACCAGCTCGCGGCTGACCGGGCCGATGAACGTCTCCGGTGGGTGTCCGACCCAGGTCTCGATGACCGAGTCGTCCATCGCCACCATCCCGAACAGGATGAAGAACCCGAAGACGGAGATGGAGAGCAGCAGCACCTGCACGACCTGGGCGACCAGCAGGACCAGCACCAGGTTGGCCTTCTGCAGGCCGGTCACCTCCGCGGCCACAGGGAGGCCGGCGCTGGTCTCACGGAGGCGGTTCGCCTCACTCTCGAGCGGCGTTCCACGACAGGCACCGACCAAGCCGTCGACCCCGAGGTTGCGGTCGAAGGCGTCGAGCTCCTCGGGCAGGCGCGACAGCAGGAATCCGACGGCGAAGGCAGCGAACAACATCACCGCGGCCCACATGATGCCGCCGTCGAGGGTGGCGCCCACCTGCCAGACCTCGGCATTGATGAAGAGGAACGTGATGAACAGCAGCAGCAACGGGAGCGCCCGCGTCACCAGCGGCACCATCAGGCTCAGCGAACCGAGGGTCTGGCCGGCGGCCCAGCGGATCCACAGCCAGGCCTTCAGCGTGAGCAACGCGTAGAGACCGAACACCACCGCCACCGTGGTCAGTGCGCTCGAGACGCCGTAGGACCACTGGTCTGCCCACAGGCCGACCCCGGCGCCGACCGGGATGGCCAGGACGACACCCACGAGGAGGACGGCGAGCAACCTCCGGGGTCGCAGGCGCCGAGTCACGTCGTCACGAATGTGGTCGACGAAGTAGGGCAACCCGTTGGCCACGAACCAGTTCTCGACCGCCCGGACGTCGGCTGGCTGGGCCACGGTCAGAGCCCGAGGATCTCGCGGGTGCGGACGACGTCGTCCTCCATCGTCTCGACCAGCTTCTCGATGCCCTCGAACTTCACCATGCCGCGGATCCGGCCGACGAACGCCACCTCGACCTCGACGCCGTACAGCTCGAGGTCGGTGCGGTCGAGCACGTAGGACTCGACGCGGCGCTCGCGCACGCCGTCGAACGTCGGGTTGGTGCCGACGCTGATCGCCGCGGGGAACCGCTCGTCGGTGTCGAGGCGGCGCAGCCAACCGGCGTACACGCCGTCCGCGGGAGCGGCGACCGCATCGGTGGTGGGCACGTTGGCGGTCGGGAAGCCGAGGTCACGACCGCGCTGGTCGCCCTTGACCACCGCACCACGGACGGTGAACGGGCGCCCCAACGCCTCGGCCGCGCCGGAGACGTCGCCAGCGGCCAGGCAGGTGCGGACATAGGTCGAGGACCAGACCTGCGGTCCCCCGTCCAGCTCGATGCCCTCGGCCGTGAAGCCGCGGGACTCCCCTGCTTCGCGCAGGGTGGCCACGTCGCCCGCGGCACGGTGCCCGAAGCGGAAGTTGGCGCCGACCACCACCGCCGAGGCGTGCAGCGCCTCCACCAGGATCCGGTCGATGAACTGTTCGGGCGTCCACGCCGCGATGTCACGGTCGAACGGGACGACCAGCACACCGTCGGCACCGGCCGCCCGGAGCAACGCGGCTCGCTCCTCGATCGAGGTGAGGCTGGTGGGCGCGTGCTCGGGTCGCAGCACGGCCATCGGGTGCGGGTCGAAGGTGACCGCCACGACGGGGAGCCCACCGCGCTCGGCACCGACCTCGCACGCTCGGCGTACGACGTGCTGGTGGCCGAGGTGACAGCCGTCGAAGTTGCCGATCGTCACCACAGTACGCCCGATCCCGTCGGGCACTTCGGTCAGTGAACGCCAGATCTGCACGGGCAGAACTCTCCCATATCCGGAAACTCCCTGAGGTTTCCGCCCTCCACTCCCGGTCGTCCCTGAGGTTTCGGTCCGATGTGAGTGGGACCGAAACCTCAGGGACCACCCGTGAAGACGGCGACGGCGCGAGCTCGACCGGGGGCGTCCGCGGCAGGCTCGTAGAGCGCCAGGAACTCCCCGTCGGGTGCGAAGACCGCGGTGAGCTGCTCCAGGTCGATGCTGAGCTTGCGGCCCACGCGGACGTCGCCGGCCTGCTCGTCATCCAGTTCGTACGTCGGGAAGGTGGCTCGGGCTGCGTCGGCGATCGGCACCATCGTGAACTCGTCGCCGAGCTGCTCGAGCGTCGTCGCCACGGACAGGTCGAAGCCACCGACGGCCGTGCGCCGCAAGGCGGTCAGGTGACCGCCCACCCCGAGTGCCTCGCCGAGGTCGCGGGCGATGGCGCGGATGTAGGTGCCGCTGGAGCAACGCACCGAGATGCGCACGTCGACAGATGTCGGGGTGGTCTCGAGACGGCCTCGTTGCTCGGCCTCCTCAACCACCGAGTGCACCACGATCTCGTGCACGGTCACCGGGCGCGCCTTCAGCTCGACGGTCTCCCCGTCACGCACCCGTTGGTAGGCCCGCTTCCCGTCGACCTTGATCGCGGAGACGGCGGTGGGCACCTGCTCGATGTCTCCCACGAAACGCTCGAGGGCCGACCGGATCTCCGGCTCGGTGACATGACCGGCAGGCGTGGTCGAGGTGGTCTCACCCTCGGCATCGTCCGTGGTGGTCGAGACACCGAGACGGATCGTGGCGTCGTAGCCCTTCTCGGTCAGCATCAGGTGGCCGAGCAGCCGGGTGGCCCGGTTGACCCCGAGCACGAGCACGCCGGTCGCCATCGGGTCGAGCGTGCCGGCGTGGCCGACCTTGCGGGTGCCGGCCAGTCGGCGTACCCGCGCGACCACGTCGTGGGACGTCATCCCGCCGGCCTTGTCGACGACGACCAGGCCGGCGGGAGGAGGTGCTGGGGTCACTCGTCGTCCGCGTCGGTGTCCGGGTCCGGGTCGGCGGCGTCCTCGTGCGGCTTCTTGTAGGGGTCGTCGCCCCCGGCGTAGGTCGCGCCCATGCGGGTGGCGGCCACCTGCTCGTCGATCTCCCGCGCCCGGGCGAGCACGTCGTCGAGCTGGCGCGCCGTCTCCGGGAGGGCGTCGTGGATGAACTCCAGGGTCGGGACGTGACGGATGCCCAGCTGCTTGCCGACCTCCGAGCGGATCAGGCCCTTGGCCGACTCGAGGGCAGCCGCGGTGCCGGCCAGCGAGTCCTCCTCGCCGAGCACCGTGTAGAACACGGTCGCGTGTTGGCTGTCGCCGGAGACGCGCACGTCGGTGACGGTCACGAAACCCAGGCGCGGGTCCTTGACGCGACGCTCCAACATCTCGGCGACGATGATCTTGATCCGGTCCGCGATCTTGCGAACCCGTGGGCTGGCCATGTTCCTACTCTCTCAAAACTGCGCCGAGTCGGCACGTGTCGACACTCGTGGGCGTCAACTCGTGCCGACTCGGCGACGACAGGTGTGGATGACGGGCCGGCTCGGCGACCAGTGCGGTCGCCGAGCCGGCCCGGCGGATCAGCTGCGCGGGATCTCGCGCATCTCGAACGACTCCACGACATCGCCGATCTTGATGTCCTGGAAGTTCTTGAGCACCAGACCACACTCGAAGCCCTCGCGGACCTCGGAGGCGTCGTCCTTCTCCCGCTTGAGCGAGGCCAGGTCGAGGTTGTCCGCGATGACCGCTCCGTCGCGCAGGACGCGCGCCTTCGCGTTGCGGCGAACCGTGCCGTCGATGACCATGCAGCCTGCGATGTTGCCGGCCTTGGACGAGCGGAAGATCTCGCGGATCTCCGCCTTGCCCAGGGAGGCTTCCTCGTACTCCGGCTTGAGCATGCCCTTGAGCGCGGCCTCGATCTCCTCGATCGCCTGGTAGATGACCGAGTAGTAGCGAATCTCGACACCTTCCTTGTCGGCCATCTGGCCCGCCTTGCCCTGGGGCCGGACGTTGAAGCCGATGATGATGGCGTCCGAGGCGGCTGCGAGGTCGACGTTGGTCTCGGTGATCGCACCGACACCGCGGTCGATGACGCGCAGCGAGACTTCCTCGCCGACGTCGATCTGGGCCAGCGAGTCCTCGAGGGCCTCGACCGAACCGGACACGTCGCCCTTGAGGATGAGGTTGAGCTCCTGGCTCTCGCCCTTCTCCATGGAGGCCATGAAGTCCTCGAGGGTACGACGCACGCGACGCTTGGCCTGCATGGCCGCACGCTCGCGTGCCTCGCGCTTCTCGGCGATCTGGCGGGCCATCCGGTCGTCGTCGACGACGATGAAGGTCTGACCGGCGCCGGGGGCGGCGTTCAGGCCGAGCACCATCGCGGGACGGGCCGGGTCGGCCTCCTCGATGTTGTTGCCGTGCTCGTCGAGCATCGCCCGGACGCGACCGTGGCCGGCGCCGGCGACGATCGAGTCACCGACACGCAGCGTCCCGCGCTGGACCAGCACCGTGGCAACCGGGCCGCGGCCACGGTCGAGGTGCGCCTCGATGACCATGCCCTGGGCGTCCTGGTTGGGGTTGGCCCGCAGGTCGAGGGATGCATCGGCGGTGAGGACGACGGCCTCGAGCAGCTTGTCGAGGTGGAGCTCCGACTTGGCCGAGACGTCGACGAACATGACGTCGCCGCCGTATTCCTCGGGCACCAGGCCGTACTCGGTGAGCTGGCCACGGACCTTGGTCGGGTCGGCCTCCGGCTTGTCGATCTTGTTCACCGCGACCACGATCGGCACGTCCGCAGCCTTGGCGTGGTTCAACGCCTCGACCGTCTGCGGCATGACACCGTCGTCGGCCGCGACCACGAGGATCGCGATGTCGGTGGCCTGGGCACCACGGGCACGCATGGCGGTGAACGCCTCGTGACCCGGGGTGTCGATGAAGGTGATCCGACGGTCCTCGCCGTCCACCTCCGTCGCGACCTGGTAGGCGCCGATGTGCTGGGTGATGCCACCGGCTTCCTTGTCGACCACGTTCGCGCTGCGAAGGGCGTCGAGGAGCTTGGTCTTTCCGTGGTCGACGTGACCCATGACGGTGACGACCGGCGGACGGAAGGACAGGTCGTCCTCGTCACCCTCGTCGGCACCGAACTCGAGGTCGAAGCCCTCGAGGAGGGCACGGTCCTCGTCCTCCGGGGAGACGATCTGGACGACGTAGTTCAGCTCTTCGCCGAGCAGCTCGAACGTCGCCTCGTCGACCGACTCGGTGGCGGTGACCATCTCGCCGAGCGAGAAGAGCATCTGCACCAGGGCCGCGGCGTCGACGTTGATCTTCTCGGCGAAGTCGGTCAGGGACGCGCCCCGTGCCAGGCGCACGGTCTCGCCGTCACCCTTGCGGACGCGCACGCCACCGATCGTCGGGGCCTGCATGGCCTCGAATTCCTGACGACGTGCCCGCTTCGACTTGCGACCACGACGCGACGGACCGCCGGGGCGACCGAAGGCACCCTGGGTCTGACCACGCTGACCGGGCCGGTTCCCACCGGGACGACCGCCACCGGGACGACCGCCGCCGGACGGGCCGAAGCCGCCGGGACGCTGGCCGGGGGCGCCACCGGGGGCACCGCGGCCGGGCGCTCCGCCACGACCGCCACCGGGGCCTCCACGACCGCCGGGACCACCGGGCCCACGGCCGCCGGGACCGCCACCGAAGGCAGCCGGGGACTTGGGCATCATCGCCGGGTTGGGGCGCGGCATGCCGCTGGAGCGACCTGCGCCGCCGTCACGGGAGGCCGGGGGACGCGGCGGGCGCTGCTGGTCGCCGCCCGCGGCACCGCCGGTGCCGCCAGCCGGAGCCGGACCACGGTCGGCCGGAGCCGGGCGTCGTCCCATGCCCTGGCTGGAGGAGAACGGGTTGTTGCCCGGACGCGGGGTGCCGCCGGGCTTGCCGACCGGACGCGGCGGCGGAGCCTTGGGCGCGGGGGCCTTCGGCGAGGGGGCCTTGGCGGCCGGTGCCTCGGGTGCCTCCGGAGCCGCAGCCGGCTTGGGGCCGGGCTTGGGCCCGGGCTTCGGGCCGGGCTTGGTCGCTGAGACGGCAGCCGGAGCCTCCGGGGTGGAGGGCGCCTGGGTGGGCTGCCCCTCGGTTGCCGGGGCCTCGTCGGCAGGAGCAGGAGCCGGCTCCGCGGCGGCCTTCTTGGCCGGCGGCTTGGGGCCGGGCTTGGCCGCGGCCTTCTTGGCCGGGGCCTCCTGGGGCGCCTCAGGGGCGGAAGTGGCGGCAGCAGCCTTGAGCTGCTCGCCGTACTCCTTCTTGAATCGGTTCGCGACCGGGGGTTCCACGGTCGAGGACGCAGACTTGACGAACTCCCCCATCTCCTTCAGCTTCTCGAGAACAAACTTGCTCTCGACGCCGAATTCCTTGGCGAGTTCGTGTACTCGGGGCTTGGCCACGCTTCTCCTTCTGGCCCGAGCCCCGACGCTGCCGATTGCAGGAGGAGGTGATTCGGACCGTTAGTGGTTGTGCAAACTCATCGGGAAGTACTCATCGAGTGCTCATGAGCTGCTGCTCCAGTTCCTGTAGGTCAATCACGGTGTGGTGTCAGTGCTCGTGTCGATCAGGCTGCTCAGGGCGGTGACGTCGAGGCCCCCCGCGAACCGCAAGGCTCTCGGGAACGCCCGTCTGCGCACTGCCAGGGCAAGGCACGCTGGTGTGGGGTGCAGGTGTGCGCCCCGACCAGGAGCCGTGCCGTCGAGATCGGGCACCACGGCGGGGCCATGGTCGTCCGACCCGGCGACAACCCGGATCAACTCAAGCGTGGTGGCCCGCTCGCGACATCCCACGCACATACGCACCGGGCGTGGGCGCGCAGGAGTGTTGCCAGTCATAACCACCAGCGGAGAGTCTAGCCGTTGCCGGCCCCAACATCGAACCGGTATCCCCGCCTCACCCTGGATCGGCCAAGATGGAGAGCAAGCGGCTGGCGTCCCACGCCGGCCAGCGGGCGGGAGGAGCATCACATGAGCGACCTGCAGTGCGCCAGTCGGATCGTCCTGGCCAGGCACGGTGAGGCGGAGTACGAGTCGGACCTGCTCACCGACGAGGGCGGGTCACTGACCCACCTCGGGCGTCGCCAGGCGGTCGAGCTCGCCGAGAAACTGGCCGGTCGCAAGGTGGCGCACGTCTGGACCAGCACGCTGGCCCGCGCCGTGCAGACCGGGGAGATCGTGGCCGCGACCCTCGGCGTGGCCGTGAGCACCCGCTCGGCGCTGGACGAGTTCTCCTGCGGCGAGTACGCCGGGCTCCCGCGCGCCGACGACCCGTTCGCCGAGACCTACCTGCGCTGGCTCGAGGGCGAGCTGGACACCCGGGCCCCCGGCGCCGAGACCGGCACCGAGGGCATCGAGCGACTCCGGGCGACGCTGTCGGACATCGCCGACCAGTACCGCGGGGAGAGCGTGCTCGTGATCAGCCACGGTGGCCTGCTCCGGCTCGGGGTCCCGGCGCTGGCACGGATGTCCGGGATCGAGATGACCCGCCTGGACAACTGCGACACGATCGAGATCGACATCGACGGTGACGGCTGGGTCTGCCGGAGCTGGGGCTGACAGACCCCGGTCGCAGTCGGTGCGTCTCTCACCGGGTTTCGACGCGCTCGTGCGACGACTCGTCGTCGGAGCGGATGTCGATGCGCCACCCCGTGAGCCGCGCAGCCAGGCGGGCGTTCTGGCCCTCCTTGCCGATCGCCAACGACAGCTGGAAGTCGGGGACGACGACCCGTGCCGACCGCTCCTGCAGAGAGATGATCTCCACCGAGCGGACCCGAGCCGGTGACAACGCGTGGGCGACCAGCTCTGCGGGGTCCTCCGACCAGTCGACGATGTCGATCTTCTCGCCGTGCAGCTCGGACATGATGTTGCGCACCCGCTGGCCCATCGGCCCGATGCAGGCACCCTTGGCGTTCACGCCGGGCACCTTCGAGTGCACCGCGATCTTGGTGCGATGCCCGGCTTCCCGGGCGATGGCGGCGATCTCGACGGTGCCGTCGGCAATCTCCGGCACCTCGAGTGCGAAGAGCTTGCGGACCAGGTTCGGGTGGGTACGCGAGAGGGTGACCTGCGGACCGCGCATGCCCTTGCGCACCGAGACCACCATGCACTTGATGCGCTCACCGTGCTCGTACTTCTCGCCGGGGACCCGCTCGCCCAGCGGGAGCAGTGCCTCCAGCTTTCCGAGGTCGACCATGACGTCGTCCGGGTTGCGACCCTGCTGGATGATGCCGGAGATGATGTCGCCCTCCTTGCCGGAGAACTCGCCGAACTTGACCTCGTCCTCGGCGTCGCGCAGGCGCTGCAGCATGATCTGCTTCGCCGTGGTGGCCGCGATCCGGCCGAACCCGTCGGGGGTGTCCTCGTACTCGCCGATGACGTTGCCCTCGTCGTCGAGCTCGGCGGCCAGCACCGACACGTGACCGGACTTCTGGTCGAGGACCACCCGCGCGCGCGGCTGCGCGCCCCCGGTCTTCTGGTAGGCAGTGAGCAGGGCCTGCTCGATCGCCTCCACCAGGACGGAGAACTTGATCTCCTTCTCCTGCTCGAGCATGCGGAGGATGCTCAGGTCGATGTCCATCAGACGTCCCTGCTCTTTCGGTTGAACTCGATCTGGACCTTGGCCTTGGAGATGTCGGCGTAGGCGATTTCTTGGGTGGATCCGTTGACGTCGAGGCTGACCGCGGAGTCGGTGGACGAGCCGATGCGGCCCTCGACCTCGTCGCCCTCGATCATCGACACCTTCACCAACCGGTCCTCGTTGCGACGCCAGTGGCGCGGCAGGGTGAGCGGCCGATCGACACCACGCGAGGTCACCTCGAGCGTGTAGGGGTGCTCCCCCATCACGTCGGAGGTGTCGAGCACCCGCTCGATCTCGCGCGTCGCCTCCGCGACGTCGTCGAGAGTGACGCCGCCGTCCTTGTCGACGGCGACACGCAGCACGCGGCGCTTGCCGGCCGGAGTGATCTCGACCGCTTCGACGTCGAGCCCGAAGGTCGACAGGGGGTCAATGAGTTCCGCTTCGATGCGATCCCTGGTTGCGTCAGACTTGGCGCTGCTCATGGGCGACCTCCTTGTGCTGTTGTGGGCCCAACCATAGCGGCAATCCCCAGCGACCATGACATGCCTTAGAGTCGGCGCGTGCCGATCCCCTCCCACCCCGTGTCGCGACGTACGACACTGGCCGCCGCGCCGCTGCTGCTCGCGGCCGGATGCCGCTGGGGGCCGGCCGAGGAGGCCGCCACACCGCCGGAGCAGGACGTCGCCGAGGGTGTTCCCGACGCGGAGCAGGTCGATGCCGCCGTGGCCGCCATCACCGAGGCGCAGCAGTTCGTCTCGGCCGTGGCGGACAAGCACATCGGCCTGTCCGGACCGTTGGCAGAGCTGACCGCCCTGCACACCGCGCACCTCGGCCTGCTCGAGCCGCACCGCACCGCCTCCCCGACCACCGCCCCCGACGTGCCGAAGGCGAGCGGGGTCGCCTTGGACGCCGTACGCCGCCGGGAGACGACGTTGCAGGCCACCCTGTCCGGACTCGCCGCGGACGTCTCGAGCGGAACCCTCGCCCGCACCCTGGCTGCGATGGCTGCCGGCGTCGCGCAGCACCGCCAGGTGCTCCCCGCGTCCAGGAAGGCCAGTGACGCATGAGCGACACGTCGCCGTTGCAGACCACGCTGGCCGCGGAGCATGCCGCCGTGTGGCTCTACACCACGCTCGGCGGCCAGACCTCGGAGTCTGCCCAGCCGAAGCTCTTCGACACCGTCAGCAGCGGGTACACCCGGCACCGCACCCGCCGGGACCAGCTCGTGCGCTGGATCCGTGACGCCGGCGAGCAGCCGGTGGCCGCGGAGGTCGCCTACGAGCTGCCGAACCAGCTGCGCACCCCCGACGAGGTGGAGGCTGCCGGCCTTCAGATCGAGCAACGGTGCACCGTGACGTATGCCGACATGGTCGGGCGCACGGTCGCCGCCGAGCGCGAGTGGGCGATCAAGGCCCTGCTCGATGCCAGCCTGCGCGAGCTCGACCTGGGTGGAGCCCCGCAGGACCTGCCGGGCATCGACACCTGACTGACCGAGAGCGGACCCGGCGTCGGGGAAGCCCCGAGACCCTTCCCGACGCCGGGTTGTCCACTGGGATGTGAACTCCGCTGGTAGGAATACTTCCTCAGTTCTTGCGCTGTGCCCAGCAACCAGCACCTGCAGGTTCTTGCACTGCAGGAACTTGCAACAGTTGATCGCCAAGTTCTGCAGTCGCGGGATCAGGCCCGCACATGCCAGTCGGCGACGACTGGCAGCACCTCGGCGAGCTCCTGGACCACCGCGTCGGGCACTCCTTCTGAGTGTCCGACCTGGTTGCGCGGAATCGCGCTGTGCGGGACGTGGATGGCACGCATCCCGGCGTTGCGGGCACCCCAGATGTCGTCGAAGAGCCGGTCCCCCACGTAGACGCAGCGAGCGGGGTCGTCGACCCCGACGGCCGCCATGGCCGCACCGAACGCGTCGGGCGATGGCTTGGTCCACGGGATCTCGCTGGTGTAGACGTCACCGTCGATCAGGTGGTCCACGCCGTCCCGGCGGAAGAACTCCTCGTGCCACGCGCGTGGCCAGATCGTGTTCGACAGCACACCGACCTTGAGCCCCAGGCCGTGCAGGCCGTCGAACAACGGCGCCACCTGCTGATCGGTGCCGGTGTGCGGCTCCCAGAACTCCCGGTAGGCGGCCAACAGCTCCGGGTCGTGCTCCAACCCTGCCTCGGTGAAGAGGTCAGCCACGGTCGAGCTCTCTTGGTGGTCGCGCGAGCGCCCCCAGATGACATCACCGGCCGCGTGCAGCCGGGCAGCGTGTGCGTGGTGGTCGTCGTCCTTGCTGGGTGTGGCGATCACTGCCTGGGCCAGCGCCAGGCACTCCGCGTGGAAGTCGATGTCGTGCCACTGCGTCAGGGTGCCGCCCCAGTCGAAGATGACGGCGTCCAACCGACCGGCTGGGCTCACCGCTCAGCCCTTGACCAGGCTGGTCAGGTGTCGGACGACGTCGGCGAGCGCCACGTTCTCGCGCTCGCCGGAGCGACGGTCCTTGACCTCGATGGTCCCGTCGTCCGCGAGCCCCCGGCCGACCACGGCGATGGTGGGTACGCCGATCAGCTCGGCGTCCTTGAACTTCACGCCGGGGCTCACCTTGGTCGGGCGGTCGTCGAAGATCACGTCGACGCCGGCCTTGGAGAGATCGGCCGCAATGCGCTCGGCGGCTGCGTAGACGTCGGGGTCCTTGCCGGTGGCGACGAGGTGCACGTCGGCCGGCGCGATCTCACGCGGCCAGACCAGGCCGAGCTCGTCGTGGTTGCCCTCCGCGATGGCGGCGACCGCACGGGAGACGCCGATGCCGTAGGACCCCATGGTCACCGTGACCAGCTTGCCGTTCTCGTCGAGCACCTTGAGGTCGAGTGCCTCGGCGTAGAGCCGACCGAGCTGGAAGATGTGACCCATCTCGATGCCGCGCGCCGTCTGGAGGCTGCCGTCCTCGCAGTTGGGGCAGGGGTCGCCGTCACGGACCTCCGCCGCCTCGACGGTGCCGTCGGGCGTGAAGTCGCGCCCGGCGACCAGGTCGATGACGTGCTGGCCCGACACGTCGGCACCGGTCACCCAGCGGGTGCCCTCGACGACGCGCGGGTCGACCAGGTAACGGATGCCCGACCTGGACTCCTCACCCAGCACTCCGGCACCGATGTAGCCCTTGACCAGGGCGGGGTGCTTGGCCATCTCGGCCTCGTCCATGGGCTCGACCTCGATCGGCTCGAGCTGTCCCTCCAGGCGCTTCTGGTCGACCTCACGGTCACCGGGGAGGCCGATGGCCAGGGGCTCCCGGGAGCCGTCGGGGTGCTTCAGCATGACCATGACGTTCTTGAGGGTGTCCCCGGCCCGCCAGGCTCGGTCGTCACGGGGGAACTTGTCGTTGAGCACGTCGACCAGGGTCTGGATCGTGGGCGTGTCAGGGGTCTGCTCAGCGTGGGCAGCGGGCACGTCGTCATACGACTGGGCGGCGGGAGGCCGCACTGCCACCGCCTCCACGTTGGCGGCGTAGTCGCAGGCGCTGCACCTGACGTAGGTGTCCTCGCCGACCTCGGCACTGGCCAGGAACTCCTCGGACCTGGACCCGCCCATGGCACCCGAGGTGGCCTTGACGATGACGTAGTCGAAGCCCAGGCGGTCGAAGGTCTTGATGTAGGCCGCACGGTGGGCGGCGTACGAGGCGTCGAGGCCCTCGTCGGTGGTGTCGAAGGAGTAGGAGTCCTTCATCACGAACTCACGCCCGCGCAGGATCCCCGCGCGGGGACGCGCCTCGTCGCGGTACTTGTTCTGGATCTGGTAGAGCCAGACCGGGAGGTCCTTGTAGGAGGAGTACATGTCCTTGACGGCGAGGGTGAACATCTCCTCGTGGGTGGGGCCGAGCAGGTAGTCACCGCCCTTGCGGTCCTTCAGCCGGAAGATGCCGTCGCCGTAGTCGGTCCAGCGGTTGGTGGCCTCGTAGGGCTCACGGGGCAGCAGTGCGGGGAACTGGAGCTCCTGGGCACCGATCGCGTCCATCTCCTCGCGGATGATCGCCTCCACGTTGCGCAGCACCCGAAGGCCCAGCGGCAACCAGGTGTAGATGCCCGGGGCGGCGCGCCGCACGTAGCCGGCCCGCACCAGCAGCCGGTGGCTGGGGACCTCCGCATCGGCGGGGTCGTCACGGAGGGTGCGAACGAAGAGCTTGGACATCCGAAGGATCATGCGGGCAAGGTTATCCGCGGCCCGGCAGGCACCGCACACCGGTTTCGTCGCCCCGAGACCGTTCCGCAGACAGGCGCCCGGGTGAGAGGATGGCCGGCATGTCCACCACCGTGGAGTCGGATGACCGGCCGGAGTTCCGGGTGCGACTCGCCGCCGACACCGCGAGCGTGCCCGGGGCACGTCGGTTCGTGCGCGACGGACTGACCACCTGGCGTCACACCGACCTGATCGACGACGCCGCCCTGTGCGTCACCGAGATGGCGGCCAACACGGCCCTCCACAGCGGCAGCGCGTTCATGAACGTCGTCCTACGCAACCTCGAGCAGGCGGTGAGGGTCTCGGTGGAGGACGCCGGCCGACTCGTGCCCGTGCAGGCAGTCGTGCCGCAGACAGGCGGGCACCCTCGGACCGAACATGACCGACCCGTCGAGGAGCTGCCGATCACGGGACGCGGGTTGTCGATCGTGTCCATGCTCTCGCGCGACTGGGGTATCGACGAGACCGACCTCGGTCGACGGATCTGGGCCGAGATCGACGCGACCGACACCGAGCACCCGATCCGGCCCCCGAGCCTGGGCTCCACCCCGGTTGCCGAGCTGGACATGGGCGCGCTCCCGGCAGGGTGGAAGTTGCTGCGGATGCCCGAGTGCCCGGTCGACCTCGGACTCCAGGTCGACCAGCACCTCGACGACCTGATCCGTGAGCTCCAGCTGATCGATGCCGGCAGCGACGACGCCGGCCACACCCGCGAGCTGGGTGAGCTGATCCAGCGTCTGGTGTCGCGCCCCGCCTTCGCCCGACACATGGGGCGTCGGACGGCCCAGGACGCAGCGGCAGCCGGTCTTGAGTTCGTCGACATCCTGATGCCCGCCCCCAGGGACCTCGGCGGCATGGTCCGGGAGCTCGACGAGACGGTGGCGCTGGCGGACCGCATGTGCGCCGAGCAGCACCTGCTCACCCTGCCGTCCACCCCTGAGATGAACGACCTGCGGGCTTGGTTCACCGAGAGCATGATCGGCCAGCTCGAGGACGACTCCGAGCCCGAGCCGTATGCCGACTGGCTGGCCCGTCAGGCTGGACGACAGGGCTGAGCGTCAGGGCAGAGCGACTCCGGACCGTCACCCGGGGCCGTCACCCGTGACGCCGTACGCTTCGCGACATGAGCGACGAAGCGATCGAGAACTTCTGGGCCAACGCCAAGGTGCGTGCCAACCTCAACCGGTTGCGTGCCTACACCGGATCCAACGCGCAGGAGTCGCTGCGTCCTCCGGCATGGGCCTTCGGTGCCAACGCCGACCAGGCCGACCGGCTGCTCGCGCTCGTACTGGACGGCACCAAGACCGCCACCTCGAGCGCGCTGCGCGACTACGACTCCGGCCAGGAACCCGTCCCGACGGTCGGCACCCTGTCGATCATCACTGACGGCGCCGGCACGCCGAGGGCCCTGATCACCACCACCGACGTACGCATCGTGCCGTTCGGCGACGTCGACGTCGAGCACGCCCGGCTCGAGGGTGAGGGCGACCTGTCACTCGAGTACTGGCGCGACGTGCACCGCGAGTTCTTCACCGAGACCGGTGGTGAGGTCACCGACGACACGGAGATCGTGATGGAGCGGTTCAAGATCCTCTGGAAGCCCTGAACGTCACGCCGTTCAGCCGCGGGCGGCCCTCAACGCGGTCCGGATCATCGGGATCTGCAACGGCAGCCGGGCGAGGGTGCCGACCTTGAGGCCGGTGTTCTTCCGCTTCTGGGCATCGGCAGCCATCTTGAAGTTCGCCGGATAGACCGCGACCAGCAGTCCGGCGCTGGCCCAGCCGGCCAGACTGCGGGTCCGCGGGTGGAGCAGCCCGGCCGCGCAGACCAGCTCGGCGACGCCCGATCCGAGCACGACCTCGCGGCGCGCCGGAATGACCTTCGGCATGATCGGTTCATAGACCTCGGGCTTGACGAGGTGGATGGTGCCGGAGACGGCGAAGATGCCGGCCAGGCCGAGGACGTCCTTGGGAATGTTCACGCTGGCAAGCGTAGGGCCAGTCCGGTCAGAACATGATGGTGGTGAACCGTGCAGTCTCCACGAATCCCGTGCGCTCATAGGCGATCCGGGCTCCGACGTTGTGCTCGTTGACATAGAGCGAGACCGCCGGCGCGATCTCTGCGCGCACCAGCTCGGCCACCGCCGCCATACCTCTGGTGGCCAGGCCCTCACCCCTGCGGTCCGGGACGACGTAGACGCCCTGGATCTGGGCGGCGTACGGCGAGCAGCACGCGACCTCGGCCTTGAACACGACGCGACCGTCCTCGATGCGGGAGAACTGCCAGCCCTTCGCGATCAGCTGGCGCACCCGCGTCCGGTAGAGGTCGCCACCGCCGCCCCACTCCGGGGACAGGCCGACCTCCTCGGTGTACATCGCCACGCAGGCCGGATAGACGAGGTCGATCTCGTGGGCTTGCGTACGACGCACCAGCGGGTCGGGCTCGACCAGTGGCGTGCCGGCGTACTCCAGGTGCGGCTGACGTGGACGGTGCTCGCGCATCCTTCCCCACCTCGACCCGATGGCAGCCCAGAGTCCGTCGACCGCCTGCTCCGGCCCCACGATGGTCGAGACAGTACGGCGACCGCGCAAGGCCGGATCGGCGAGGTCGTCGATGTCGTCGGGGCCGACCTGCACCGGCACCAGGTTCGCGCCGATGTGGATCGCTGCGACCAGCTGGTTGTCGACGAACCGGCCCACCACTTCCCCACCGAGCCAGCGACGGTCGAGCTTCGTCGTACGGGCTCGGTAGTCGGCGAACACGTTGACCACCGGATCCTGCGCGACCAGCCCGAGGAAATCCGGAACGTCGTCCGGTCCCAGGGCACGCACGCGGGAGTTGGCAGGAGGCACGTTCCGGAGCCTACTGAAGATGTGCTGGGTCAGCTGACGGTGACCGCAGCGGCGGAACCCTCGACGGGCTCCATGCCCTCGGCGATGCGCATGGCCTCTTCGATGAGGGTCTCCACGATCTGCGACTCGGGAACGGTCTTGATGACTTCTCCCTTGACGAAGATCTGGCCCTTGCCGTTGCCTGAGGCCACACCGAGGTCGGCCTCACGGGCCTCACCGGGACCGTTCACGACGCAGCCCATGACGGCCACCCGCAGCGGCACCTCCATGCCCTCGAGCCCGGCGGTGACCTCCTCCGCGAGCTTGTAGACGTCGACCTGGGCGCGGCCACAGCTCGGGCACGAGACGATCTCGAGCTTGCGGGGACGCAGGTTCAGCGACTGCAGGATCTGGATGCCGACCTTGACCTCTTCGACCGGCGGCGCGGAGAGGCTCACCCGGATGGTGTCGCCGATGCCCCGGCTGAGCAGCGCACCGAACGCGGTGGCCGACTTGATCGTGCCCTGGAAGGCGGGGCCGGCCTCGGTGACGCCGAGGTGCAGCGGCCAGTCGCCCTTCTCGGCGAGGAGCTCGTAGGCGCGCACCATCACGACCGGGTCGTTGTGCTTGACCGAGATCTTGAAGTCGTGGAAGCCGTGCTCCTCGAAGAGGCTGGCCTCCCAGACCGCGCTCTCGACCAGGGCCTCGGGAGTGGCCCTGCCATACTTCTCGAGCAGTCGCTTGTCGAGCGACCCCGCGTTGACGCCGATGCGGATCGAGGTGCCGTGGTCCTTGGCGGCGGCCGCGATCTCCTTCACCTGGTCGTCGAACTGGCGGATGTTGCCGGGGTTGACCCGCACCCCGGCACAACCGGCCTCGATCGCCGCGTAGACGTATTTCGGCTGGAAGTGGATGTCGGCGATCACCGGGATCTGCGAGTGCTGGGCGATCGCGGGGAGCGCGTCGGCGTCGTCCTGGCTGGGGCAGGCGATGCGCACGATGTCGCAGCCGGCCGCGGTCAGCTCGGCAATCTGCTGGAGGGTGCTGTTGACGTCGGAGGTGAGCGTGGTGGTCATCGACTGCACCGAGATCGGCGCGTCTCCCCCGACCTCGACCTTGCCGACCTTGATCTTGCGGGTCTTGCGGCGAGGACTGAGCACCGGAGGCGGCGCTTCGGGCATGCCCAAACTGATCGACGTCATGGCGCCAGTCTACGTACGACGCGAGGATGACCACACTCCACGGTGGTTGGGGAGGCGAGGAACGAGCGTCTCAAAACCACACCCCACCCCGACGGTGGTTGAGGAGCGAGGAACGAGCGTCTCGAAACCACACCCGACCTCAAGCCGGAGGCCTTCGCGGAACGGCACGACTCGCGAGCCGACGTACGACGCCCCAATCACCCGCGATCAACGCCTCCCGCTTGGCGCGGCTCCAGCCCTAGCCCGCTTCTCGAAGGCGAACGCCTCGGCGGTCGACTCGAACTCCGCCGACCAGACGAGTTCCACGGGGCGACGTCTTCGGGTGTACGCCGCTCCGTCAGGACCGTTGTTGTGCTGCCACAGCCGGATCGGAAGGTTCGTCGTGCTCCCGACGTAGTACGTGCCGTCGGCGCACCGCAGGATGTAGACGAAAGCCATGTGTCGATCGTTTCCCGGGCATCGGTCGCGGGCAAGCGCCTGACGTTGGCCTGTGGACAAGATGGTTTCGAGACGGCTCGTGCCTCGCCTCCTCAACCACCGTCGAACGCGGGCGACATCAGCTCAGGTCAGGTGGATCGGGACCACGAGGTCGCCGACGATCAGGACCAGGCTCATCACCAGGAAGGCACTGGCCACGACATAGGCGATCGGCAGCAGCTTGGCCACGTCGACGTATCCGGGATCGGGACGGCGTCGGAGCCTGGCCCACCCGCGACGCAGGCCTTCGTAGGTCGCTCCGGCGATGTGGCCGCCGTCGAGCGGCAGCAGGGGCACGAAGTTGAACATGCCGATGAAGAAGTTGAAGCCCGCGATCAGCATCAGCAGCATGACCAGCTTCTCCTTGACCGGGAACGCCTCGTGCGCCGCGGTCTCACCGGCGATCCGGCCTCCGCCGACCAAGCTCATCGGGCCCTCGGGGTCACGCTTCTCGAGGCCGACGATGGCCTTGCCCACGCCCCACACCTTGCTCGGCAGGTGGACCAGCGCCTCGACGGTCTGGACGGTCATCGTGCCCATCGTGTCGACGGTGTAGAGCAGCCCGCCCGTGGTCGGCTCCGCGGTCGGAACGAAGCCAAGGAAGCCCACGGCCTCCAAGGTCTCGTCGGTGGTCGAGGTGGGCCGGTCACTGACCACGGTGTGGGTGGTCAAGGTCTTGCTCTCGCCCCCGCGGTCGACCACGATGACGGCCTTGCCCTCACCGTTGTCACGAATCAGGTCCGACAGCTTGTCCCAGTCGTCACCGATCGTGGTGCCGTTGAAGCTCAGGATCCGATCGCCCGTGCGCAGGCCGGCCTTCTGTGCCGGGCTCTCCGGGTCGTCGGCGGTGCAGGCACGCCCCGCTTCCTCGTACTTGACGACGCACGGCTGGACGCCGGAGACCTCCGGCGTGGTCCGCGGCTCCCCGATGTTGCCGTAGGTGGCGAAGAGCGCACCGAAGATCACGAAGGCGATGGCGATGTTCACTGCCGGCCCGGCGCCCATCACGATGACCTTCTTCCACCAGGGCATCTTGTAGAACAACCGGTTGGAGTCCTCGGCCTTGACCGTCTCCCACTCCGCTGCGCGCGCGTCGGAGATCAGCTGCGTGAACATGCCGGTGTTGGACTGCCGCAGGCGCTCGACCTCGTTGCCGTCCTCGTCGACGTAGGTCTCGCGGGAGTCCTTCTCGGGAGGCAGCATGCCGACGATCTTCACGAAGCCACCGAGTGGGATCGCCTTGAAGCCGTACTCGGTCTCGCCGACCTTCTTCGACCAGATCGTGTTGCCGAAGCCGACGAAGTACTGGGTGACCTTGCCACCGAACTTCTTGGCCCAGAACATGTGGCCGAGCTCGTGGAGCGCGATCGAGACCAGGATGGCGACCACGAAGATCACCACGCCGAGCGTGTAGTAGAGCACGGTCATGCTGTTCAGGGTCCCTTCAGCGTCACCCGGTTACGCGTCAACGGTACGTCCTCAGGCCTGAGCACGGCGACTTTCGGCCGTGTTGCGCAGCACAGTGGATCGATCAGGCCTGCGCCAGCGTCGTCCGCGCCTGTTGCCGGGCCCAGGCGTCGGCAGCGAGCACGTCGTCCACGTCGAGCTCGGCCCCGATGGGCAACGGCGCGTGGTCAGCGAGAACAGCACCGACCGTGTCCACGATCGAGGTGAAGGCGATGTCCCCGGCGAGGAAGGCCTCGACGCAGACCTCGTTTGCGGCGTTGTAGACCGCCGGCGCCGTGCCGCCGCGCTGGCCGGCCTCGCGGGCCAGGCCGACCGCGGGGAACGCCGCATCGTCGAGGGGGAAGAACTCCCACGTCTCCTGCTTGGTCCAGTCCACCGGGGGCGCGGCGTCGGGCACCCGGTCGGGCCAGCTCAGGCCGAGCGCGATCGGGATCATCATCGTCGGGGGGCTGGCCTGCACCAGGGTCGAGCCGTCGTGGAACTCGACCATCGAGTGCACGACGGACGTCGGGTGCACGACGACCTCGATGTTGTCGAAGTCGATCCCGAACAGCAGGTGTGCCTCGATCACCTCGAGTCCCTTGTTGACCAGGGTCGCCGAGTTCACCGTGATCACCGGGCCCATCGACCAGGTGGGGTGGTTCAGCGCGTCCTCGGGGCGGACATCGGCCAGCTGCTCGCGGGTGCGGCCACGGAAGGGGCCTCCGCTCGCGGTCAGCACCAGGCGGCGTACCTCCTGCGGGCTGCCGCCGCGCAGGCACTGGGCGACCGCAGCGTGCTCACTGTCCACGGGCACGATCTGCCCCGGTCGGGCCCGCGTGGTCACCACGGGGCCGCCGATGATCAAGGACTCCTTGTTGGCCAGGGCCAAGGTGTTCCCGGCGTCGAGGGCAGCCAGCGTGGGCCGCAGGCCGACAGCGCCGGTGATGCCGTTGAGCACGACGTCGCACGCCATCCCTGCCGCCTCGGTGGAGGCGTCCTCCCCCAGCCCGGAGTACGCCGGGGCGAACTCGCGCACCTGGGCGTCGAAGAGCTCTTGGTTGGATCCACCGGCGGTCAGGCCGACCACCCGGAAGCGATCAGGGTTGGCCCGGACCAGATCGAGCGCCTGGGTGCCGATCGAGCCGGTGGAGCCGAGGACGACGACGTCGCGTGGAGAAGTCACGTGGGCAGTCTCTCAGGTCGACTCTCCGGCCAACCCTCAGGACAGGCCGTTCGCCACGGTCCTGGCCGGTCGCGTCGAGGAGAACAACCAGGCGTCGAAGAACCCCTCGAGGTCCTCGCCGCTGGTCTCCTCGGCGAGCGCGATGAAGTCCTCGACCGAGCCGTGCTCACGATCAGTGACCCACGCACGCAGCAGGGCCTTGAAGTCGGTGTCGCCGATGCGCTGCCGCAACGCCTGCACGGCCATGCCGCCACGTTGGTAGACCGGGTAGTCGAACATCCGGTTGCCCCCGGGGTCACCGATCTTCAGCTTCCAGAAGGTCCGGGGGTAGGACCCCCACTCACTGAGCAGCCACTTCTGCGGCGTCGACCATCCGTAGTTGTCGGCCCACAACGTCTCGAAGTAGGTCGCCAGTCCCTCGTTGAGCCAGATGTCGCGCCAGTTCTGCACGGCCACCTTGTCGCCGAACCACTGGTGGGCCAGCTCGTGGGCCACCAGCCAGCTCGATCCGGCGCCGCCCGTGTAGGGATAGGTCGGGCGGGTCTGGTTCTCCAGCGCGAAGTTGACGTCGAGCCCCGTCACCAGTCCACCTGTGGTGGAGAACGGGTAGTCGCCGAGCCACTCCTCGAGGAAGGCGAGCACCTTCGGCGTGGTCTGGAGGAACCGGAAGGCCTTGGTGCGCTGCTTCTTCCGCAGCTGCCGCGAGACGGCGTACGCGTAGGGCAGGCCGGTGGCCGTGCGACCGCGGTCGAGGGCGAAGCTGCCGGCACCGAAGAAGGCGAGGTACGGCGCCATCGGCTCCGCGGCACGCCAGTGCCAGGTGTTGCGCTCCTTGCCCTTCCTGACCTCCTGCAGCTCGCCGTTGGCGATGACCTTCTTCTTCTTGGCGACGTTGATGGAGATGTCGAAGGTCGCCTTGTCGCTCGGGTGGTCATTCGCCGCGAACCACCAGGCCGCGATCTGGGGCTCCCCCATCGCCACGACCTCGCGGCGGTTGCCGAGCCAGACGTCCTCGCCGTTCCACTCCCGGTTCTTGGGGGTGCCGGCGTACTTCACCCGGACCTCGAAGACCTCCCCCTCGGCGATCGGGTCGGCCGGGGTGACCTGGAGCTCGTGCCGGTTGGGCTTGCGGAAGGTCGCCTGCTCACCGTCCACGGTCACCGACCGGACCTTGAGCATCATGTCGAGGTTGAAGCGGCTCAGCGCCTGGGTGGCGGTGGCACGCACGGTCGTCCGCCCGGTGAGCCGACCGCGGTTGAAACCGATCCGGTCGTGCACGCGGTAGTGGATGACGTCGTAGCCGCCGTTGCCGTAGTCGGGGAAGTAGGGGTCGCCCGCCCCGGCCGATCCGGGAGACGCGGGGTCGACCTGGGCCGAAGCGGTTCCCACCCCGGCGACGAGGCAGGTGGTCGCGAGGAGCGAGGCGAGGACTCGCCGGGAACGGTTCATGAGGCTTCTCCGCGGGTGTCGAGGTGGACGGGACCGCCGGCCAGCAGCGTGGCCAGCACGACACCGAGCCGGCTGGGGTCGGCGGCGACATCGATGGTGCGGACCGACGCCCCGAGGACGTACGCCGTGGTGCCCGGCGCCACCGGCTCGCAGCCGGCCGGATCGGTCGCGCCGGCCTTGTGCGCGACCTCCCAGGCGACGTCACGGGTCGGGTCCCCGGGCTCGATGCCGGACACGACCACGACCGGTGGCACGTGGTCACCGAACGGCATCGCCGTGTCGGTGACCAACAGGCCGGGGGTGGTGTCCCCGAGATCGGCACTCGCGTCGATCTCGACGAACGTGGCACCGAGTCGGAGCGTGGCCAGCAGCGCCACCAGCTCACGAACCGGGTCGTCCAGGCGCACCCCCACCTGGCTCCCGGGGGTGACGCCGAGACTGCGGAAGGCACCGGCCACGGCCCCGACCTGTTCCAGCAGGCCGGCGAAGTCGAGGTCGACGGCCCCCGTGACGGCCGGATCGGTCGCCCTGCCACGGATCACCGGCAGGTCGAGGATGTTGTAGGCGAGGTTCAGGGTGCCCTCGTCATCGGCGCCGGGCTTGCGGAACCACGCCAACTCCACGTCGTACTCCTTGCGGAAATTCGGTTGCGCCCGGTGGATGCCGTGCGGGAACGTTGTCCCCGGAAGAGTACGGCGTCCGGCCGTGCCCGTTGTGAGAGGAGTCGTGACATGTCGATCACTGTCATTGGTCTGTCCTCAGACCGATCCCCTCACACCTGGAGCACGACTGATGATGCACGACCGTCCCCTCGAGGACATTGACCCGACCTTCGTCTTCGACTTCGAGGCCCTCGACGAGCCCGACGACGACAACCAACGCTGGTCCACCTGGCTCTCCGTGGAGCCCTTGTGCCGGGGACCGGAGCCTCGTCCCGACTGGGTGGTGACCTCCCAGGCAGCCATCGACACCGAGCTGGGCATCCTCAAGACCGGCAAGGAGGCCGAGGTCTTCCTGCTCGAGCGCGCAGTTCCCGGCTCGACCCTGCGCGGCGAGTCCGTGGTGATGGCCGCCAAGCGCTACAAGTCCCGTGAGCACACGGCCTTCCACCGCAGCGGCGCCTACACCGAGGGATGGTCCACCAAGCGCTCGCGCGACGCCCGCGCGGTCAAGGCCAAGTCGACCTTCGGTCGCGAGGTGGCGGCCGGGCAGTGGGCAAGCTCGGAGTGGACCGCCCTCACGAGATTCTGGGCAGCCGGTGTCCCGGTCCCCTACCCCGTCCAGATCGACGGCACGGAGATCCTGATGGAGTTCATCTCGGTCGACGGGGAGCCGGCCCCGCGCCTGGCTCAGACGCGACCGGACGGCGACCTGCTCGGCCACCTCTTCGAACAGCTGCGTTCCGCGATGGGTGCTTTGGCCCGGGACGGGGTCGCCCACGGCGACCTCTCGCCGTACAACATCCTGCTCGCGGACGAGCGCTTGGTGATCATCGACCTGCCCCAGGCCGTGGACCTGGCCGGCAACGCCCAGGGGATGGACTTCCTGCTGAGGGACTGCACCAACGTGTGCGCGTGGTTCCGGCGACGTGGACTCGAGGTCGACGAGCACGAGCTGTTCGGGGAGCTGATGGCACAGGCCTTCTGACCGTCCCCCCGGACACCCCGTGTGGGACCAACGGTTCGGTTGCCTTCTCGGCCGGAGGTGAACCAAGAGGTTGGTCCCACGCGGGTGGCTCGCCCCGGGGGCGCTAGCGTTCGCGCCGTGGACCTCTATGACGCGATCAACCGCCGCCGCGACACCCGGGCCGAGTTCACCGGCGCGCCGGTCGCTGAGGACGTGCTCACCCGCGTCCTCAGCGCAGCGCACAGCGCGCCGAGTGTCGGCATGAGCCAGCCGTGGGACTTCGTGCTGGTGCGCGACCCCGGCAAGCTGGAGGCCTTCCACGAGCACGTGGCCACCCAGCGCGCGGTCTTCGCGGACGCCCTCGACGGAGAGCGGGCGGAGACCTTCTCCCGCATCAAGATCGAGGGGATTCGCGAGTCAGGGTTGGGGATCGTCGTGGGCCACGACCCGACCCGCGGCGGCCAGCACGTGCTCGGTCGGCATGCGATCGCGGACGCCGGGCTCTACTCGACCTGCCTGGCGATCCAGAACCTCTGGCTGGCGGCGACCGCCGAGGGGCTGGGCGTGGGGTGGGTGAGCTTCTACCGGGAGGAGTTCCTGTCCGGGCTGGTCGGCTTCCCCGACCGGATCAGACCGGTCGCCTGGCTGTGCGTGGGCAACGTCGCCGACCTCCCCGACACGCCTGACCTCGAGAGGTTCGGCTGGCGGCACCGCTCCCCCCTCCACTCGGTGCTGCACAAGGAGACCTGGCGGGAGCGCTGAATGCCCTAGCCTCGACGCCATGCAGAAGAGACGCGGACGCGTGGTCGAGGTCGACACCCTGGCGGAGTTCGACGCCCGGTTGGCGCGCGGCAGCACCTCGCTGACCGGGTGGCACCTGCACTCGCTGGACCTGTCCGCTCGTGGCGACGACCTCGGTCGAGTGCGCGTGGCCGGCGCCCTGTTCCTCGGCTGCACCTTCGCGCCGGGCGGCGAGGACGACGTAGGCGCTCGAGGAGCACTCGTCTTCCCCTCGGTGCCGGACGTCCCGGTGGACAGCTATCGGGCGGAGCTCTACACGCCTGCGGAGCTCTTCGACACCACTCCCTACGAGGAGTGCCTGGACGCGCGCGTCTACGGCTGGTCGAAGCAGCCGTCCGACTCCGACACCGCGCTGGCCCAGGCCCTCCACGACCACGCAGTCGACGAGGCCCTCGCCGGCTTCCGCAGGGGGCGTCGGTTCGTCGGCGTGATGGGCGGGCACGCCCTCGAGCGCGGCGAGCAGGCGTACGCCGACGCGGCGCGCCTCGGCCACCTCCTGGCCGGCGGCGGCAAGCTGACCGTGGCCACCGGGGGCGGCCCGGGGGCGATGGAGGCCGCCAACCTGGGCGCGTGGATGGCCAACCACGGCGCCGCAGACCTCCGGTCAGCGTTGGCCGGGCTCGGCAAGGTGCCCAGCTTCAGGCCGGACATCGGCGCCTGGGCGAAGGTCGCCTTCGAGGTGCTCGCCGCGTTCCCTGACGGCACCGACTCGCTCGGCATCCCGACCTGGCACTACGGCCACGAACCGCCGAACGCGTTCGCCAGCAGCATCGCCAAGTACTTCCGGAACGCGACCCGCGAGGCGATCCTGCTCGAGGTCTGTGACCAGGGCATCGTGTTCCTGCCCGGCGCCGGCGGCACCGTGCAGGAGATCTTCCAGGACGCCTGCGAGAACTACTACGCCGACGAGTCGTCGGTCGCGCCGATGGTGCTGGTCGACGTCGAGCACTGGACCCGCACCGTGCCAGCGTGGCCACTGCTCAAGTCACTCGCGGCCGGTCGGGCGATGGAGCCACACGTGCACCTGGTCGACACCGTCGAGGAGGCCGTCACGCTGATCCGGTGACGTTCGTCCCCACGTGCCACCGCACAGTCGCCCCAGCGCACGTCACCCGGGCGCACAGTCACCCGGGCGACGACGCAGTCACCACTGGGGCCCGTTGTCCGAGCCTGAGTAGGGGTAGTCCTCGTACTGCTTGGACTCGGCTCGCTTCTCGCGTCCCTCGGCGTTGCGCTGCTCGATCTTCTGCTTCTTCTTCTCGAGCTTCTCCTGCTCCTGCTGCTGCTTCTCCCGGTCCTGCTCCTGGTCCTTCTCCTGCTTCTTCTCGGGAGCGTGCTGCTCCTCGAGCTTCTGGCGCAGCCGGGCATCCACCGCCGCCGCCTTCTCGGTCTGCTCGTCTCCGCCGGCGGCATCGGTCGGGCAGTCTGCCTCGGCCATCACCGCGATCCCGTCCTGCCAGGCCGCGACCGCATCCGGCTTCTGCTCCTCCTCGAGGGCCCGGTCTCCGATGGCCTCGTGGGCCAGCGCCATGTTGGTGCGGACCACGCACTCCCGGTCGTCGGGCACGTCGGCCAGGGCGGCGTCGTACCTGTCGAGGGCGTCATCGTACTTCTCGTCCTGGTGGTCGGCCGTGCCCTCGTTGAACGAGGCGATCCACGGCTCGATGACGTTGAGTCGCTGGTTGCGGGCGAACTCGTCGGCGGCCCTGCCGAAGCTGTCGGAGCCGTAGGCATCCTCACCCGATGCGTGGGCGTCGAGCATCAGCGCCACCTTGCCGAAGAACAGCAGGGACAGCAGCAACGGGAGCAGCCCGACCAGGAAGAGCCGGTTGCGCCACCGACGGCGGTCGGGATTGGTGGTCAGGGTCATCGCAGTCCCTTCATCTCGCGTCGGGCCTGGTGGAATCCCCGCCAGCCGATGGCCAGCTCGACCAGGGCAAGGCCGAAGAGTCCGAGGGCGAACATCCAGTAGACCTCGTGCTGAGCCACGACGTCGTCGTCATCCGGTGTGAAGTCGTGGTCGATGCCGTCGGCCCACGTGTCGAGCCCGCCCGGTTCCTCCCGGTGCTGGTAGTCCACGCCCATCTCGGAGGCGACCTTCTCGAGGTTCTCCTGATCGAGCCTCGAGAGGGCATCGTCGTAGTTCTCGTCGTGCACGTAGGAGTCGCTGGCGTAGTCAGGGTCCTCGTAGCGCAGCATCTTGCCGCCCGCCTCAGTGCCGTAGCCGAGCACGATGCCGGCGTCGACCACCTCGTCGAGGGGCTCGAACGAGTCCTGGGTCTCTCCCTCAGCGGTGTTCTCCCCGTCGCTGACGAAGACCACGATGCGCTTGCGGTCCGGGTTCCGCTCGGCGGCCTTCGTGAGCACCGTCTCCATGTCCTTGAGCGGGGCGTCGACCACCGAGCCGGTGCCGTCGTAGATGTCCTCGCGCTGGATGGTGTCGACAGCCGCGAGGAACGCCCCGGAGTCGCTGGAGAACGGCAGCTCGGTGCGCACGAACCGTCCGAAGGTCATCAGTGAGAACCGGGCTCCCGGAAACGCACGGGTCAGCTCCTTCATGTCCGTCCTGACCCCGTCGAGCCGGCGTTGGTCACCGTTCCAGTCGAGGGCCGACATGCTGGTGGTCCTGTCGACGACGACCAGGATCTCCAGGTCGGCGGTCTTCGCCGACGACTTCACCTCGCCGTAGCCGGGGCGGACCAGGATGCCGACCAGTGCCAGCAGCATCAGCGCACGCACGGTCCAGCCCCAGCGCTCCCCCGGACGCCTGACCAGGAAGAAGATCACCAGCACCAGGAGCACCGCCGCTCCGGCACCGACCAACCAGCCCGGTGCCATCGGCCGGAAGCTGATCTCCAGGACACTCATGAGCGCCTCCTGATCCCGGTCAGGACGACGAGGACGACTCCGGCAGTGACCAGCGCGGCCCCCGTGCCGGGCTCGTCGAGCACGCTCACCCGAGCGGGTTCCTTGCTCCGGGCGGCCTCGAGGTCGTTGATGCCTTGCGCGATCTCGGCGGCGGACCCGTCCTCGCCCATGATCTTCAGGCTTCCCCCGGTCTTGTCGACCACGTCCTGGAAGCCTGCCGTGGCACCGGGGTCGTACGTCATCCCCGGAGTTCCGAGCCCGTAGACGACGACGTCCTTCTCGGCGGCGTAGTCAGCCGCCTCGGGGAGCTTGAAGATCGGCTTGCCCTGCGGGTCGTTGTCGGAGGCGAGCACGATGGCACGGCCGCGCTCCTCGTCGGGCCGGTCGAAGCGGTCCACGCACGACACGAGGCCGTCGCTGATGAGGGACCCGCGGTCGTCACCGAGATACGTGCCCGCGGTGAAGTTGTAGTCGTAGGCAGCCAGCTTCTCCGCGGACTGGTCGAGCTGCTCGATCACGAACTCGTAGTCGTCGGTCAGCGGGAACACGGTCACCGCGACACCGCTCCAGATGGTCAGGCCGATCCGTTCCCCGTCGAGGCCCTCGGCGATCTCGCGGAACTCGCGGACCAGCTGCTCGTCGTACGACGTCATCGACCCGGAGACGTCGAGGCACAGCATGATGTCGCGGTTGCTCACCTCGGGCTGGTGGGTCTTCGTCGAGGTCAGTCGCGAGCTCAGGAAGATGCTGCCCCCGATCAGGAAGAGCACGGCAACCACGCGGAGCAACATCTCGAGCTCACGCCGTCGTGCCAGTGCCCGGAAGCGAGGGATGCGGCGCAGGCGTTGGGCGTGGGCGACCAGCACGGCGTCGCGTGGGGTGCTGCGGAACGGGGTCGGGAAGAACCAGATCACCAACCACACCAGGACGATCGCGCCCAGGACCAGTGGCAGCCAGGACCACTTCAGCTCCATGACGACACCACGTCCCTGGCCCGGTCCAGCGTCGACTGCAGGGACGCGTCGCCAGTGCCCGACGGGGAGAACTCGGGCGGATACATCAGGGCGATGGTCTCGGCCAGGTGGGGGATGCCGGCGGCACGCAGGTCGGCCAACGCCATCGTCAGTGCCGGCAGGCCACTGGCGTCCGAGACGAATCCGCGAACCACGACGCTCATCTGCTGATGGCCCAGGCGCTCGGGCATCTCACCGGCGTGCACCTGGTGCCCGATCCGGTCGAGCTCGGCGAGTGCCCGTGCGCGCGCGCTGGGAAGGTCGACCGGACGCCCGGGCCTCGAGCCACCGAGCAGCGACCAGACGAGGACCACGAGGTAGAAGACAACCACCAGCGCGAACGCACCCAGTGCCCACCACAGCCACTGCGAGGCGTAGTCGACCGGCCCGGAGAACTCATCGGCGCCCGGCATGACGGTGCCTCTCGAGGAGCTTGAGCACGGCACGGATCGCGCTCGCGTCGTCGTGCACGGTCTGGTGGATGATGCCCAGCCCGTCGAGCTCGCGGCGCATGCCGTCGGCCTGGCCGGCGAGCATGGAGGCATACTCCTGGCGCAGCCGCGTGTCGCGACGCGCCCACTCGGGGATCACCTGGCCGGAGTCGATGTCGACCAGCCGCTGGTTCACTTCCATGCTGGTCGGGTCGAGGTCTCCGATCGAGACGAAGAGCACCTCGTGCTGCACCGCGAGCCGCCGCAGCATCGCGGACAGCTCCCGGTCGATCGTGTACTCGTCGGAGATCACCACCAGGATCGTGCGTCGACGCACGGTGCGCGCGACGTGGTCGAGGAGGCCCAACAGGTCGGAGGGCGCGGAGGTGGGCAGCGTGTTGTCGTGGATCGAGGCCAGGCGGTTCTCCAGGTTCAGCTCACCACTCGCCGCCGGCAGCTGGTGCTGGACCGCCGCGTCACCCCACGCCAACCCCACCCGGTCGCCGTGGCGGACAGCGAGGTAGCCCACGACCCCGGCCACCATCACCGAGAGATCCCGCTTGGGGACGTCGAGGTCGTTCATCGCGGCCATGCTCCGGCCGGTCGAGGCGACCAGCAGGATGGTGTGCTTGCGTGCCGCGGCGTACCGCTTGACGAGCAGGGCCCGGCTGCGCGCCGAGGCCTTCCAGTCGATGTCCTTCACGTCGTCGCCGCGCACGTACTCGCGCAGGTCGTTGAAGTCCAGGCTGCGACCCGTGTGCATCGAGGCGTACTCGCCCTCGAGCAGCCCGCGCACCTTGCGGTGTGCGTGGATCGACATGCGGGCCTTGACCCGCGTCAGGTGGGTGGTCATCGGGGTGCCCGATCAGGGAGACGGGACAGCGGCGAAGACGGCGTCGATGACCATCTCCGGCCTGACCCGCTCGGCGAGCGCCTCGAAGTTGAGGTGGATGCGGTGGCGCAGGATCGCGTGGCGCAGGTGGCGCACGTCCTCGGGGATCACGTGGTTGCGCCCGGCGAGCAGGGCCAGGGCCCTCGACACCTGGTAGAACGCGATCGTGCCTCGCGGGCTCGCGCCGATCTCGACATAGCGCCCGTTCTCCGGGCCGAGCACCTTCTCGGTCTCACGGGTGGCCTGCACCAGGGCCACGATGTAGCGCTTGATCACCGGGTCGACGTAGACCCGCTCGACGAGGCGCTGCAGGTAGCCCACCTGTTCCGGCGTGACCACCGAGGCGACGGTGCTGCCGGTGCCGAGCGCACCACTGTCGTAGCGGTCGAGCACCTCCAGCTCCTCGTGGTCGGTCGGGTAGTCGACGACCTCCTTGAGGAGGAAGCGGTCCATCTGGGCCTGCGGGAGGACGTAGGTGCCCTCCTCCTCGATGGGGTTCTGGGTGGCCAGCACCATGAAGGGCGAGGGCAGCGGGTGGATCTCGCCCGCGATCGAGGTCTGCCGCTCCTGCATCGCCTCCAGCATCGCCGACTGGGTCTTCGCGCTGGCCCGGTTGATCTCGTCGAGCAGCACGAAGTTGGCGTGCACCGGCCCGAGCTGGGTCTCGAACACGTGGTTGCGCGGGTCGTAGACCTGGGTGCCGATGATGTCGCTGGGCAGCAGGTCAGGAGTGCACTGGATGCGGGCGAAGTCGGCGCGCACCGCCTTGGCCAGTGTCGAGGCAGCCAGGGTCTTGGCCAGTCCGGGCACGCTCTCGAGCAGGATGTGCCCCTCGGCCATCATCGCCACCATCAGCGAGGTGCGCAGCTGCTCCTGGCCGACGACCTTCTTGGAGAAGGCGGTGGAGACCTCGTCGAGGATCCCCTTGGCCTTGGTCAGCTCGACAGGCTCGATGGTGCGGGGGGTGATCGACATGTGCAGGTCCTCTTCGTGCGGTGGCGTGACCGGCAACTCATCGGCTGCCGCGAGCAGCATGCCACTGCAGGAAGAGGATCAAACCCGCCCACCCACCAAAGATGGCTGGGTTCCTGCCTTCGGCTCCTGCGTGACCAGCGTCCCCAGCGTGCGCACGTCCCATCCTGCGGCGAGCCACGACGAGGGGTCCAGGGAGTTGCGCCCGTCGATGAGGACCCGGCCCCGTGCGGCGTCGCGCAGCCGTCGTGGGTCGAGGTCGCGGAACTCTGCCCATTCCGTCAGGTGCAGCACGACGTCGGCCTTGCGACAGGCGGCGACCGCGTTGGCGGCGTACCGCAGCTCCGGGGCGGCCGAGCGGGCCGGCACCGCGGCCTGGGGGTCGTAGACCGTCACCCAGGCACCTGCGCGGCTGAGTCGGCGGGCCACGTCGAGTGCCGGAGAGTCGCGCACGTCGTCCGAGAGCGGCTTGAACGACGCCCCGAGGACGGCGACCCGTCCGAAGGCCCGGCCGTTGACGGTGCGCAGCACCGACAACGCCTCCTCGACCACCCGGTCGCGACGCCGGGCGTTGATCGCGTCGACTCCGTGGAGGAACTCCACGGACCGACCCGATCCCAGCTCCTCGGCGCGGGCGATCAACGCTCGCACGTCCTTGGGCAGGCAACCACCGCCGTACCCGAGTCCGGCTCCGAGGAACTTGCGACCGATGCGGTCGTCGTGGCCGAGCGCATCGGCCAGTGATGCGACGTCCGCACCGGTCAGCTCACACAGCTCCGCCATCGCGTTGATGAAGGAGATCTTCGTGGCGAGGAACGCGTTGGCCGAGACCTTGACCAGCTCGGCCGTCGGCAGGTTGCTCACCACCACGGGCGACCCCTCGGCGATCGGGGTCGCATAGACGTTGCGCAGCGCCCACTCGGCCCCGGGCGAGCTCACGCCGAGGACCAGCCGGTTGGGGTGCAGCGTGTCGTGCACGGCGTGTCCCTCGCGCAGGAACTCCGGATTCCAGGCCACCTCCACGTCCACCCCACTGGGGGCCAGTGCCGCGATGCGTGGCAACAGCGACTGCGCTGTTCCCACCGGCACTGTCGACTTGCCGACGACCAGCGTGTTGCGTCCCAGCGCTGGGACCAACCCGTCGATCACGGCGTGGAGATGACTCAGGTCTGCGGCGCCGCTCTCGCCCTGAGGAGTTCCGACGCACACGAAGTGGATGTCCGCGAAGTCGGCTGCCTCGGCCAGGGAGGTGGTGAACCGGAGCTTGCCCGGGGCCACGTGCTTGGCGATCAGCTCGGGAAGCCCGGGCTCGAAGAAGGGCAACTGCCCCGAGGCCAGCGCCCGGACCTTGGCCTCGTCGGTGTCGACGCCGATCACGTCGTGACCGAGCTCGGCCATCCCGGCCGCGTGGGTGGCACCCAGGTAGCCGGTGCCGATGACGGAGATGCGCACGCTCACGATGTCCTCCTCAAGTTGGCCCACCAGGGCGGGTCAGCTGGCGACGCCGAGTCGACGTACGCCCTGGGTGCTGTTCCGGTCGTGGCCTGCTCGGGTCTCGATGACGTCGCGGTAGTGCTGCACGAGTCGCTCGTTGACGGCCCGCCACGAGCGGTTCTCGACGCTGCGTCGCGCAGCCAGCTGCATGCGCCGGCGCAGGACCGGGTCATTGACCAGGCGGGCGACGTCGGCCCGCAGCTCCAGCCCGTTGCCGGGTTCGTAGAGGAAGCCCGCGGAATCGTGGACCACGTCGATCGGGCCACCCGAGCGCGGCGCCACGACGGGGACTCCGGAGGCCAACGCCTCCTGGGCCGATTGGCAGTAGGTCTCGTGACGACCGGTGTGCACGAAGACGTCGAGGGAGGCGTACGCCGCCCCGAGCTCCTCGCCGTGGAGGACGCCGAGGAACGCCGCACCGGGCAGCAGTCGCCGCAGGTTCTGCTCCTCCGGTCCCCCACCGACGATCACCACCCGGATGCCGTCGATGTGGTCGAGGTGGGTGAGCAGGTCGAGCTCCTTCTCGGCAGCCAGGCGTCCGACGTAGCCGACCAGCAGCTCACCATCGGGCGCGAGCTCCTCGCGCAGCTGCGGCGACCTGTGCCGCGGGTCGAACTGCTCGAGGTCGACGCCGCGCGGCCACAGGCCCAGCCCGGGCACTCGCAGCTCCTCGAGCTGGCGCAGGCTGGCGCTCGACGGCGCCAACGTGCGGTCCACGCCCAGGTGGATCCTGCGGGTCAGCGTCGCCATCGCCCGCGCACCACCGGGTACGTCGTACTGCGCGGCGAAGCCGACCAGGTCGGTCTGGTAGATCGCAACGGTCGGGATGCCGAGTTCCTTCGCGGCCTTGGCTGCCTGGTGGCCCAGGGTCGCGGGCGAGGCGATGTGCACGACATCAGGGCGGAACCTCTCCATCTCGAGACGCAGTCGGCGCCGCGATTCCAGGCCGATCCGGAACTCCTTGTAGAACGGCAACCGGGCCCCGCGGACGGTGACCACCGGGAAGCCGGCGTACGACGTCGGGCCGGTCGGCGCGATCAGTCGCGCGTCATGTCCCTGCGTGGCCAGGTGCTCGAGCACCCGGCGCACGGAGTTGGTGACGCCGTTGATCTGCGGCAGGAACGACTCCGCCACGACGAGAACCCGAAGGTGTCCGGTCGTGGCGGTGGGTGCTGGGTGGGCGCTGTCGGCTCGGTGACGCGCGGTGGTGGTCGCGGACGCACGAGGTGCGGCGTCGCGCCGGTCAGCGCGGGCCAGGGTGACCAGGTTGTCGTTGGAGCTGCGGCGAGTGCGCATCGTGTCCCCTTCGAATCGGGTGCTTCTGATTCGGAAGGTAGGGATCAGGACGCAACGGACTCGGATCTTCGGGTGGACGACACGTGAACCCCTCCCCAACGTCGGGGCCTGGTCATTCCGGTGGTCGAGCAGGGCGAGGAACGAGCCCGCCCGTCGAGACCACACACCGGTCCGCTCGACATGCAGGTGCACCGCCCGAACGCCCACTCCACGCTCAGCTCAGCGTCGTGGAGCGACAACTGCATGTCGAGCGGTCCACGGATGAGGCTCAGGAACCGGCTGGGACTACTCCGTGGCGGCGAGCTGCCCGCAGGCGGCGTCGATCTCGTTGCCCCGCGTGTCACGAACCGTGGTCGGAATGCCCTTCGCCTCGAGCCGCCGGACGAACTCGTCCATGTCCTCGTCACGCGACCGCGTGAACTGCGACCCGGGCACCTCGTTCAGCGGGATCAGGTTGACGTGCACCCAGGCCCAGTCGCCGTACGAGTTGAGCACGTCGCCGAGCAGGTCGGCACGCCACGCCTGGTCGTTGATGTCGCGCATCATCGCGTACTCGATCGAGACCCGGCGCTTCGTCGTGCGCGCGTAGTTCCACGCGGCGTCGACGGTCTCGGCGACCGAGAAGCGGGTGTTGATCGGGACCAGCTCGTTGCGCAGCTCGTCGTCAGGGGCGTGCAGCGACAGCGCCAGCGTGACCGGGATGCCCTCATCAGCCAGCTGCAGCATGCGCGGCACCAGGCCGACGGTGGAGACGGTGATGCCTCGCGCACTCATGCCCAGGCCCGCGGGCGCCGGGTCGGTCAGTCGGCGTACGGCGCCGATCATCGCCTTGTAGTTGGCCATCGGCTCACCCATGCCCATGAAGACCACGTTGTTGACACGACCTTCGCCGCCGGCGACCTCACCGCGGGCAAGGGAGCGCGAGGCTGCGACGACCTGCTCGACGATCTCGGCGGTGGACATGTTGCGCTGCAGCCCACCGGCGCCGGTGGCGCAGAACGGGCAGGCCATGCCGCAACCGGCCTGGGAGGAGACGCAGACGGTCGAGCGGCCCGGGTAGCGCATCAGCACGGACTCGACCAGCGCGCCGTCGAACAGCTTCCACAGCGTCTTCACGGTGGTGCCCTTGTCGGCCTCGAGCTTGCGCAGCGGCGTCATCAGGCTCGGCAGCAGCGTGGAGACCAGCTCGTCGCGCTGGGCGGCGGGCAGGTCGGTCATTGCGGCGGGGTCGTCGACCAGGCGCGCGAAGTAGTGCGTGGAGAGCTGCTTGGCGCGGAATCCGGGCAGGCCGGCGTCGGTGAGCAGCTTCTTGCGCCCGGTCTCGTCGTAGTCGGCGAGGTGTGGCGGCGGCTTCTTGCGCCCGCGCGGCTCGTCGAAGACAAGGGGAAGGGTCTTGATCGGTTCAGTCATGACCGCTCCAGTCTCCCATCCCGGTCAACGGGCCCACGAATCCCAGACCCGGGTCGCCCCTGGCTCACCCCGGCGTACGCCGGCTCGACCTGCTGCGAGCGCCCTGTCCGGGCCACTCCCGGGTTTTCCGACTCGGCGCCTCGGGTAAGGATGGAACGTCCCGGCGACTCGGCCGGTGCTCCCTCCCACCCAGGAGTTCGCCATGTCGGCCATCACCCTACGGCGGCTGCTCGCTGCTGTCGGCCTGCTCATCGGCCTGCTCGCGCTCACCGCCTGCGGCGAGGACGAGTCGGGCGACAGCAAGTCGAGCAAGGATCCGGCCACGCCGGCATCGCAGGCGCCGGGGACTGACTCGACCGACGGCCCGGCTGGAGCACCGTCCACCGACACGGTGGACTCGTCATTGCCCCTGAACGAGAACGCTCCTGCCGCGATGGCTCCCCCACTATGGGCCTTTCCGATCGCTCTCGACGGGTGGGAGTGGTCCACCAGGGACCAGAACGGGCTGAACCAGCTCGAGCGGAGCGGCGGTGAGGTCCTCTTCACGTCGTACCAGCTGACGGAGCGCGACACCGACGGCCACGCTGACGCGTCGGACTCGAAGGCCTGGCTCGAGAAGTACGTCAACGAGATGCGGGACAACCCCCGGGTGGTCGACGTCGGTGTCCCGGCCTACAGCACCGCGGAGGTCGACTCCGACCGGGGCACGGTCGAGTTCGTGCGCCAGGACGTGACCTACGAGACCTCCGAGGGGACGACGTACAAGTCCCGTTTCCTGGCCCGCTCGCTCGGTCCGAACCTGCTCGCCGTGCAGTACGCCGCCCCGGTCGCTGAGTGGAGCGAGGAGGAGTGGGAGGAGCTGACCGGCACCGGCCTGATGGTCACTCTCGGTGCGTGACCGTCACCCCGGGTTTCCTGTCGGGACCAACGCTGGCTGGTGCGCGTGGATCAGAAGACCAGGTAGTGGAGCAGCAGCCAGATCGGGGCGATGGTGGCGAGAAGCGAGTCCAGCCGGTCCATGAGTCCGCCGTGGCCCGGGATGATCTGGCTCATGTCCTTGATGCCGAGGTCGCGCTTCATCACGGACTCGCACAGGTCGCCGAGGGTGGCCATGACGACTGCGATTGCGCCCAGCGCAATGCCGACCCACCACTCCCCCTCGAGCAGGTGGACCACCAGGACGACGCCCGCAGCGACACAGGCGACGAACGATCCGGCGAAGCCCTCCCATGACTTCTTCGGGGAGATCACCGGCGCCATCGGATGCTTGCCGAACAGCACTCCTGCGACATAGCCGCCGATGTCGGAGGCGATGGTGACACCGATGAAGGTGATGATGCCCTTGACGCCCTCGTCCCACCGGTCGAAGTCGGTGGAGCCACCCTCGGCGAGCATCAGCGCCACGAACGATCCCAGGAACGGCACATAGATCAGCGTGAACACCGAGGCGGTGGCGTTCTTGACGAAGCCGTCCACCCCGCGCCGCAACAGCCAGAGCATGGTCACCAGTGCAGCGACGGCGGTCGCGGTGACCAGCGCGTCGGCGCCCCACAGGTAGGCCACGACCACCATGACCACGCCACCGGTCATCAACGGCTGCTCGGGAAGGTCGATGTCGCGTGCCAACAGGCCCTGGCGCAGCTCCCAGACCGCAACCACCACGGCGATCGCGACGATCACCATGAAGGCTGGCTTCCAGAACGCCAGCGACAGCGCTATGGCTGCGAGCAGCACGACGGCTGAGGCGATGGCGGCAGGAAGGTTCCGTCCGGCGCGACCGTGGTCCTTCTTGGGTGCGTCGGGTGTCGTGGCAGGCGTCATTGTGGGGTTGCTCAGACCTCGAGCAGCTCGGCTTCCTTGTTCTTCAGCATCTCGTCGATCGCGTCGGTGTGCTTCTTCGTCGTGGCATCGAGCTTCTTCTCGGCCCCGGTGACGTCGTCCTTGCCGACCTCGCCGTCCTTCTCGAGCTTCTCGAGGGACTGCTTGGCGGTGCGGCGAACGTTGCGGACCGAGACCCGGCCGTCCTCGCCCTTGCCCTTGGCGATCTTGATGTACTCCTTGCGGCGCTCCTCGGTCAGCTCCGGGAAGACGCAGCGCAGGACCTTGCCGTCGTTGGCCGGGTTGACGCCCAGGTCCGAGTCACGGATCGACCTCTCGATGGCGCCGATGGCGCTCATGTCGAACGGTGCGATCAGGATGGTGCGCGCGTCCTGGGACGTGAACGACGCGAGCTGCTGGATCGGCGTGGGGGTGCCGTAGTACTCCGCGGTGAGCTTGCTGAACATGCTCGGGTTCGCCCGACCCGCACGGATCGCCGCGAGCTCCTCGCGGGTCGCCTCCACCGACTTCGCCATCTTCTGGTCGGCTTCTGACAAGACCTGGTTGATCACGGTTTCTCCTTGTTGGCTACGGATGTCGCTGCTGGGTCGGCGTACGGCTCGCTGCAGGGTCAGGCGGTCGACGCGCTCACGAGCGTGCCAATCTTCTCACCCTGCACCGCGCGGGCGATGTTGCCCGGGGTGGAGAGGTTGAAGAAGACCATGCCCATGTTGTTGTCGCGGGCGAGGCTGATCGCGGTGGCGTCGGCGACCTTCAGGTCGCGAGAGAGGAATTCGTCGTAGGTCAGCTCGTCGAACTGGACGGCGTCGGGGTTGGTCTTGGGGTCCGAGTCGAAGACGCCGTCAACGCCCTGCTTGCCCATCAGGATCATCTCGCACCGCACCTCGAGGGCTCGCTGCGCAGCCACGGTGTCGGTCGAGAAGAACGGCATGCCGGCGCCGGCACCGAAGATCACGACGCGCCCCTTCTCCATGTGGCGGATCGCCTTGCGTGGGATGTAGGGCTCCGCGACCTGTCCCATCGTGATGGCGGTCTGCACCCGGGTCTCGACGCCCTGCTGCTCGACCATGTCCTGCAGCGCGAGGCAGTTCATCACGGTGCCGAGCATGCCCATGTAGTCGGCACGGGCGCGCTCCATGCCGCGCTGCTGCAGCTCGGCACCACGGAAGAAGTTGCCGCCACCGACCACGATTGCCACCTGCGTGCCGTCACGCGCCACGTCGGCGATCTCCTTGGCGATGCCACCGATCACGTCGAGGTCGAGACCGACCTGGCCTCCACCGAAGACCTCACCTGAGAGCTTGAGCAGGACACGCTTGTAAGGCACGGGCCAATTCCCTTCGTGGAGGTCGTTCGTCGTGGCAAACCTACTGGAGGGTTCCGCCCCCGGTCGAACTTGACGCCCGCACAGACACAGGGGCGGCACGACGTGTTCGTCGTACCGCCCCTGTGTGGAGCCTGCTCCAGGTCTCCTGGCCTGCCGGGGTGCGTGCGTGCCCGGTTGGGTCAGGCGCCGACCTCGAAGCGGGCGAAGCGCTTGATGGAGGTGTTCGAGGCGTCGAGGACGGCCTTCACCGTCTTCTTGCTCTCGGTGACCGACTCCTGCTCGAGCAGGACGATCTCCTTGAAGAAGCCACCGAGGCGGCCTTCGACGATCTTGGCGACGGCAGCCTCGGGCTTGCCCTCCTCGAGCGTCTTCTTCTCGAGCACGTCGCGCTCGGCGGCGACGACGTCGGCCGGGACGTCGTCGCGGGTGAGGTACTGCGCCTTGAGGGCAGCGACCTGCATCGCGGCGGCGCGGGCAGCGGTCTCGTCGCCGTCGTACTCGACCATGACACCGACGGCGGGCGGCAGGTCAGCGGCACGCTTGTGGAGGTAGACCGCGACGGGACCGTCGAAGTAGGCGACCTCGCCCAGCTCGATCTTCTCGCCGATGGTGATGGCGAGGTCCTCGACGACGGCACCGACGGTCTTGCCGTCGAGCTCGACGGCCTTCAGTGCCTCGGTGTCGGCGGCCTTGGCACCCTCGGCTGCCTCGGCGATGCGCTGCGCGGTCGCGACGAAGTCGTCGTTCTTGGCGACGAAGTCGGTCTCGCTCTTGATCTCGACCAGGGCGCCACCGGAGTTGACGACCAGGCCGGCCGAGGTCTCACGCTCGGCGCCGCGGGCGGCGGCCTTGGCCGCGCCCTTGACGCGGAGCAGCTCGACGGCCTTGTCGAAGTCGCCGTCGGCCTCGTCGAGCGCCTTCTTGCAGTCCATCATGCCGGCACTGGTGAGCTCACGGAGCTTCTTGACGTCGGCTGCGGAGAAGTTAGCCATGATCCTTCTTCCTCGAAGTTCAGATGTGTGGAATGTGAACGGCGGCCGCGCCCGCTCGGGACGCGGCCGCCGGTGAAGCGTCGTGCCTACGGCTCGGGCCGGATGGCCCGGGTCGTGGGTCAGGCCTTGTCGTCGGCCTTGGTCTCGGCGTTCACGAAACCGGCGGCCTCGGCGGCCTCGGCCGACTTGAACCAGACCTCGGCCTTGGTGCGGCCGTACCAGGGGCTGCTCGGAGCGTGGAACTTCTTCGAGTCCTTGTTGCCCTTGATCTCGAAGCCCTCGGGGCCCGAACCGTCCTCGTTGGCGGGAGCGGAGTCGGCACCGAACTCACCGGCGGGAACGTCGGCGAGCGGCTTGACCTCGGCTGGCGCCTCGGTGACGGCCTCGGCGGCAGCAGCAGCCTCGGGCGCCTCGACAGCGGCACCGGTGCCCTCGGAGGCCGGGGTCTCGGTCTTGGCGGCGTCGCCACCGGTCGCCTCGACGGCAGCCTTGTCGGCGTCACCGGCCAGGAGCTCGCGCTCCCACTCGGCCAGGGGCTCCTCGGCGGTCGCGCCCTCGGACTTGCCACCGGAGCGGGCGATGAGGCCCTCGGCGACGGCGTCGGCGACGACCCGGGTCAGCAGGCCGACCGCGCGGATCGCGTCATCGTTGCCCGGGATCGGGAAGTCGACCAGGTCGGGGTCGCAGTTGGAGTCGAGGATGCCGATGATCGGGATCCGGAGCTTGCGCGCCTCTTCGACGGCGAGGTGCTCCTTGTTGGTGTCGACGATCCACACGGCGGACGGCGTACGCGTCATCTCGCGGATGCCGCCGAGGGTCTTGTCGAGCTTGTCGCGCTCCCGCTTCATGTGAAGCAGTTCCTTCTTGGTGCGACCCGAGCCGGCGACGTTGTCGAAGTCGACCTCGTCGAGCTCCTTGAGGCGGTTGATGCGCTGGTGCACGGTCTGGAAGTTGGTGAGCATGCCGCCGAGCCAACGCTGGTTGACGTAGGGCATGCCGACGCGGGTCGCCTGCTCGGCGATCGCTTCCTGGGCCTGCTTCTTGGTGCCGACGAACATGATGACGCCGCCCTTGGCCACGGTCTCCTTGACGAAGGCGTAGCTGCGGTCGATGTAGGCCAGCGACTGCTGCAGGTCGATGATGTAGATGCCGTTGCGCTCGGTCATGATGAAGCGCTTCATCTTCGGGTTCCAGCGACGGGTCTGGTGTCCGAAGTGGACGCCGCTCTCGAGGAGCTGGCGCATGGTCACGACTGCCATGTTTCTTCTTTCCTGTTGGTGTGGCCGAGGCACCGCTGCGTGCTCGCCTTGTGCTCCGATCCGCATCGGAGAGGCAAGCCGGTGGATCGACCAGCATTGTTTTCAGTTCGTTGCTCCCGACGGGTGTCGGGTGCCCTGACGCCGCGTGGCCATCCGATCCGGCCCGCTGGAGCGGGGCCGGAACTGAGGATCGTCACCCACGGGTGGTCGCACTCCGCGAGGAGTACGTCGTGGTCTGCGAGCGTGCGAAGTCAATCCGCGGACGGATTGCGGAGTCCAGCCTAGTTGATCCGGGCGTGTGCGACCAATCGGGACCGAGGCCGTTTTGCGCGCACAGGCGACGGCCGGCCGCCCCCTCTCCACAGCCTGCCGCGCGCGCCTCCCACGCCCCCGCCATCCGGGACACGATCACTCCATGTGGAACCGACGCGACTCCCTCTCGATCCTGCTGGTCCTGGGCCTGTGGCTCCTGGTCAGCGGGAGTTGCGCCGGGTCCGCAGCCGCGAGTGACCGACCCGCCCCCGAGGGTGCCTGGCCACTCGTCCCGACCCCCACCGTCGTGACCGGATTCGACCCCCCGGCCACGCGGTGGGGTTCCGGGCATCGCGGGGTCGATCTCGTCGGATCCCCGGGCCAGGTGGTGCGCTCCGCCCTCCCGGGCACGGTCACGTTCGCCTCGGCGCTGGCGGGCCGTTCGGTCGTGGTGGTCGACCACGGCGCCACGCGTACGACGTACGAACCGGTGATCGCCTCGGTCGCGGTCGGTGACGTCGTCGGCGAGGGGCAGCCGATCGGCCGACTCGAGCTGCGCCAGTCGCACTGCCTCCCGGCAGCCTGTCTGCACTGGGGGTTGATCCGCAACGCGGACGACGTCTATCTCGATCCCCTGACCCTCGTCGGAGCCCAACCCGTGAGGTTGCTCCCCTTCGCGGGCCTCTCCATGTCCATGGCCCTGCCGTCCATGCCACCGAGCAACGCCACCACACCGCACCAGTCCGACGGGCGCGCGTGGCGAGCGTTGATCGAGAGTGGCCTCAACCGCGACTGAGGCGCCCGCGCAGTCCGGCCAGGCGCCCGCGCAGTCCGGCCAGGCGGCCGGGTCGCTTCCACTGCGGGTCGTTGACCGTCGCCTTGCCGGTTTTCTCAGCGTGCGGCTTGACCACGCTGCCCCGCTCGAACACGACGATGCTGTCGTAGAAGTGCATCGACTTGGTGGTGCGGGTGAAGTCGTCCACCTGGAGCCTGCGTGGCTGCTTGGAGTGCCAGGCGTTCAACTTGTCGGTCAAGCCCTTGGCGTACTGCATGAACGTGCCCGGCTTCCGGTAGCCGCCGCCCCACTTCGGCCAGTAGCTGGTGTGCAGGTCCTCGATCAGGAACACACCGTCCTCACTCATGGTCGGATAGATCTCCTCGTAGGTGGCGATCTGCTGGGGACCCAGATGGCCACCGTCCTCGATCAGCACGTCGACCGGCCCGATCTCCTCGACGATGGACCTCAGGAACTCGCGGTCCTCCTGGTCCCCGATGAAGATCTTCGTGTTGCGCTGCTCCAGCTCCTTGCACTTGGGGTTGATGTCGACGCCGTGGATCTTGGCACCCCGCCCGAAGTAGTCGCGCCACATCTGGAGCGAGCCGCCTTGGGAGACACCGAACTCCAGCACCACGGGCTTCTTGCCGCGGAAGCGCTCGAAGTGGCGGTGATAGATATCGAAGTAGTGGATCCACTTGTGGATGAGGCGGTCGTCGTTGTTGCGGAAATAGGCTTCCAACGGATTCTCGAGTGAGGACACCGAGTCAACCTAGTGGAGGCTTCCGAACCTCCCAAGGGTCACGCGCGTGGGTGCGCCTGCTGATAGGCCGCCCGGAGCCGTTCGCTGCTGACGTGCGTGTAGACCTGTGTGGTCGACATCGACGAGTGGCCGAGCAACTCCTGCACGGTACGCAGGTCTGCACCACCCTCGAGCAGGTGGGTGGCCGCGGTGTGCCGCAGGCCGTGGGGACCGATGTCGGGGGCGCCGGGGACGTCACGGATGCGCTTGTGGACCAAGGTGCGCACCGCGCGCTGGTCGATCCGCTTGCCGCGCGCACCCAGGAACAGTGCCGGGCCCGCACCTTCGCCCCGCAGCTTGGGGCGGGCATGGTCGAGCCACCGCTTCAGCGCCAGGGCTGCAGGCTGGCCGAACGGGACGGTGCGCTCCTTGCGCCCCTTGCCCAACACACGCGCCACCTGACGGTCGAAGTCGAGGTCGTCGACGTCGAGGCCACACAGCTCCCCCACACGCATGCCCGTGGCATAGAGCAGCTCGAGCATCGCCACGTCGCGGATTCCCACCGGGCTGCCGTCGTCCGCGAGCTCAGCAGCCTGCTCGACGAGCTCTCGGGCCTCGTCCGCCCGGAGCACGTCGGGCAGCGGCCGGTGCGCCTTCGGCGACGCCAGCAGGATTCCGGCATCGGTCTCGGATCGCCCCGTCCTGACCAACCATCCGGTGAAGACACGCGCTGCGGTCGCACGACGTGCGATCGTCGTCCGCGACCTGCCCTGGGTCTGCAGCCGGGCCAACCAGCTCCGGAGGGTGCGCAGGTCGAGGTCCTTCAGCTCGTCGATTCCCAGCCGATGAGCGTGGTCGAGCATGGACGAGACGTCGCCGAGATAGGCGCGCACCGTGTGCGGGGTGAGGTCGCGCTCGCTGACGAGGTGGCGCTCATAGTCGGCGAGGACCGCGGCCATCGCTTCGGGGAGCAGCTCTTCCTCGTCCATTGCGGCGAGTCTAGGCCCGCCTCGGACCGCTCGACCGCAACGACACTGCCTGTGCATGAAAACCGGGCCAAAAGGGCCTCTGACCTGCGGAAATACTTCTCCACAGATCGCCGAAACCTCTTGTCATCGAACATCCATTCGAAGCAAAATATGGACCATGTCCAGCACCTTCGCGCCCACCTCCTCGACCGTCGCCGAGGTGCTCGAAGATGCCCGGGCGATGCGACTCGCCTCCGACGATGCAGAGCGCCTCATCCTGCTGCGGGCCACCGAATGGGCGGCCGCGCACCCCGTCGACGGTCCCCACGACACCGGCGCCTTCGAGATCGTCGAGGCCGATGAGTTCCGGGTGCAGACCCTGCCTCAGATGGCCTACGACGCCGGCGCCGAGTTCGCGCTGGCGATCGGGATGTCCCACGAGGCCGGCGACCGGCTGATCCACGAGTCCATGGAGCTGCGTCACCGGCTTCCCCTCGTGTGGGAGCGCCTCGCCCGGGGCGAGCTCACCGCCTGGCGTGCTCGCCGCATCGCGCAGATGACCATCGGTCACCCCGACGACGTCGCCGCACACGTCGATGCGGCCGTGGTGCAGGTCGCCCACAAGGTCGGGTTGATCACCCTCGAACGCCTCATCGACGAGGCGATGCTGGTCCTCTACCCCGAGCAGCGCGAGCAGCAGCAGCTCGAAGAGCTCGACAAGCGACACGTCACCCTCGATTCCAACTTCTCCCACACGGGCCTCGCCCGGATGCAGATCAGCGGTGAGATGAAGGACGTCCTCGACTTCAACGACAAGATCAACCAGATCTCCCAGATCCTGCACAGCCTCGGTGTCCCCGAGAGCCATGAGGTGCGTCGTGCAATGGCCATCGGCATCCTCGCGGACCCGGCAGCCGCCCTCGACCTGATCAACGGCACCACGATCTCGCGCAAGCCGAGCAAGAAGATGACCCTCGTGGTCCACCTCTCCCGTGACGCCATCGAAGGAACCTACATCGTCGGACGGTTGGAGAAGGGCCGCGTTCCCCTGCTGGTCCCGCAGATCCGTGAGTGGGCGGGCCGTGGTGACACGCACCTGACCGTCACGCCGGTGATCGACCTCTCCGAGCACGAGAACGTCGAGCAGTACGAGCTTCCCGACCGGCTCAAGCTCCGCATCGACGCCCGCGACCACGTCTGCGTCTTTCCCTTCTGCAACCGCGTCGCCACGCGTTGCGATCACGACCACACCATCCCGTTCCACGAGGGAGGCGCTTCGTGCGAATGCAACGTCGCTGCCCTGTGTCGTCGCCACCACCGCATGAAGACCCACCGTGGTTGGAGCTACTCGGTTCTCGAACTGGGCACCTACCTGTGGTTGTCCCCGGCTGGCCGCAGCTACTTCCGCGACAACACCGGCAGCACGGACGTCACTGGCGATCATCCGCCAGACCCCGGCGACGGATGTTTCCGGCGGCCATCGTCTGGTTCACCACCAAGCGACGGATCCGTCAAGCATCGAAAGAACCCGGATTCCTGATCAGCTCCTGCCCCCGGGCAATCGTCACGAGCCACGACTCCACGACGCCTTCTCGAACTGTCGTCAGACCTGCGCTTCGTCACCCCGGGTGGTGAAGTGACGACCGGTCAGCGAGACGGTGGCCAGGATGACGAGCGCGGCGCCGAGCCATTGCCGCTCCAGCAGTCGTTCTCCCACGAAGGAGGCAGCGGCGAGACCGAACACCGGAGTCAACGGCAAGAACGCCCCCGCCGTCGATGCAGGAACCCCGCTCAGACCAGCCACGAAGAACCAGAACGCGAATCCGTAGTAGATCGAACCCGACAGAACGGCCAACGCCCACGAGCTGGCATCGGCGGGTGGTCGCAGGTCAGCGACGCCAGTCAATGCAGACAACCCAGCAACGACCACCGCGCACGTGAGCGCGGCTCCCTGTTGGACGAGTGCCACGAGCAGAGACCCATCGTCGAGCAACAACCTACGGGTGAGCACTGTGTAGCAGGCGCAGGCGGTGACAGCAGACACGGTCAGAGCAATGCCAGCCAGATCGCCGGCTGCTCCTGGTCGATGGACCACCAGGAGCACTCCGACCAGCGCCACGATGACTGCCACAAGTGTCGCTGCCGCGACCCGCTCTCGAAGCACGAGAATCGCAATCAACAAGATCAACACCGGTTCACTGCCCCAGAGCAACACCGACATGCTGGCGCTGATCGTGGTCAGCCCGAGCAGCCCCAAGGCGTAGGCCGCGCCGGGATTGAGCACCCCAAGCAGGGCCAGCTTGCCCAAGGCACGACTTCCGACCCACGCCACACGCAGGAGGAACATCAGGCCCACCAGGAGCAGGCAACTTGCGGCGAGCTCGATGACCAGCAGCGTCAACGGCGCAACGCCACGATCAAGGACTTGCTTGCTCAAGACTGTGCCCCCGCCCCAGCAGGCGGTGGCAGCCACCAAGAAGAAGAAATGACGACATGAGCTGGGTGCAGACATGACTGCGACTCCGGTCGCGCGGCAGGACGGACAGAACGGCTGATGCTGGCGGCGCAGAGATGCCGCCAGGAGTCAGCCGATGTGCTCCTCGTCATCACAGCGGTCATAGGCAGGGAGCCGCATCGTGCCCACGGACATGCGGTTCCTACCCACCTCACCACGGTAACGCGTCCGCCGCCATTGCGTCGCTGTCGCGCCAAGACTTTGTTCAGTAGCCGCCGAGCAGAACAGACCGCGCCTCGACGACCTCGAGGTTGGCCGCGGTCCCACTTGTGGTGACGGTTCCCGGCACCGGCAGCCACCGACCATCACCCACCCGATAGGTCGCAGACCAGGTCACGTCCACCCGCGGATGAAGAGCCTCGGACGGGTGTTCATAGCTGTGGGAGACATAGGCGGTCATCGGCAGGGCCGAGTCGTAGGCGACCCCGGGACTGCTGGTGGTGAACTGTTCACCATCGCCGGAGACCCATGTGTAGGACGTGGGTCGGATCCGCAGCTGCACCCGCTGCCCGAGCAACCGGAACGACCTCGTGAAGGCGTCCACCTCGGTGCGATACAGCGTTTCGAAGTTGATCAATGTCTTGCCGCCCGGTGGCTGGATCACGATGTCACCCGGCGGAATCACGGTGGCACGAAAGGCGCGCAAGACAACCACGCCCCAATTCACCTTGGCGGGCTTGGCTATGGAGCCGGGCCCGCCGCACACCTTCAGCTCAATTCGGCGCCCGTTCAATCCCTTCCGAATGGACATCGTGAGTTCATCGCACGTGTCGATAGGATTGGACGCTGAGGTGGGCAAGTACGTGTCCCGGTCGTCATCCGAGGACTCACGACAAACCAGTCTCGAACCGACAAACGCCTTCCCAGCTACGTTTCCGGAAGTGGAGGTCATCTTGCATCCATTGATCTGCGTCGCACTGGCCATCACAGGAGCACTCACACAGACGCACAGCACAAGCGTCACGAAAGTCAGAAAGCTCTTCATTGCACGAAGCCCACGTTCTTGACCTTCCATCGGCCGTGCACTGGCTTCAACTCGAAGAACCATTCAAAGTTCTCCGCCTTGAACGGTGCGGGCCGGCCTCCTGCTTCCGGGATTCGAGTGCCTTCCGAGGCAGACACGAACAGCTGGAGGCTGACGAGCGGTGCCGAAGTCGTGTCAACGTCGGTCAACTCGCCCGCGACGAATGATGAATGCTTGAAGCGAACCCTTCCACCCGCTTGGTGAAGGGACACAAGGTCGTCGATGAACTGCTGACAGAGATCACACGCTCCTGTGGAGATGTGCCGAAGCCGGCTCGCATCGCCCGTCCGTAGCGCTCGTGCATAGGTCTCCACCCAGATCCGGGCGACCTGCTCGGCGCTGATCTCGGTCGCGGGCTTGTCCTCGGGCCAGCCACCCTTGGGTGGCTTCGCGGGCTCCGGAGGCGTGTAGGTCGATGTCGGCTCCGAGGGACTCGAGGACTCCGACGGGGTGAACGTCTCCATCGGCTCATCGCTGGCGTCGGAGTCACCGTTGCAACCACCGAGCACCAGGAGGGTGGACAGACCAAGAGCGACGAGTGCCCGACGAGATGGTTGCATGTGTTCCGTCCTGTTCCCGAGGGCGCCGGAACGGTGGCGCCGGTCCCCACCGTATGACGAATCGGACATGTCGCGGAAGGTCCAGTGGCATGACTGTGGAGAACTCACGTTCGTGCCTCGCGCGTCAATCTCCAGCCGTGCTTGCTCTGCTCGACCAACCCTTCGGCGGAAAGCTTCTGCAGCGCTCGGCCCGCCTCGACCAACCCGACTCCGGCCGTGCGCGAGATGGAGTCGACGGCGACCGGGTTGGCCACCGGCACCGCCTCGAGGACCTGGGCGTCGCGGGAGGAGAGCCTGTCGCGTCGTCGCTCACGACCACGCGGCATCTCGAAGAGGTACTCCCCCGAGGGCTTGATGAGCTCGAGCACCTCAGCACTCCGGGTGACCAGAGTCGCCTCGCCGTTGCGGATGAGTTGGTGTGCACCCTCAGACGGTTCACTGGTCACCGGCCCGGGGACTGCCATCAACGGCCGGTTGAGCTGGGTCGTCCAATTGGCAGTGCTCAGCGCACCCGACCTCGCGGCCGCCTCCACCACCACGGTCCCGCGAGCCAGACCCGCGATGAGCCGGTTGCGGGCAAGGAAGCGAGAGCGCATCGGCGACCAACCCATGGGCACCTCCGACACCACGGCGCCGTGCTCGGCGAGGTAGTTGAGCAGGTTGGCGTGGGCCTCGGGATAGCACCGGTCCACCCCACAGGCGAGCACCGCGACAGTCTTCCCCGATGCCGACAACGCGCCCCGGTGTGCCGCCTGGTCGATGCCGAAGGCGGCACCGGAGATGACGCAGGTGCCGGTCTTGGCGACTTCGGCCGAGATCTGGCCCGCAACGTCGATGCCGTACGTCGTGCACGAGCGCGAGCCGACCACGGCCAGCGAGTCCTGCAGCTCGTTGAGCCGCAGCGGACCCTTGACCCACAAGCCCAGGGGAAGCCCACCCCGGTCCCTGACCCCACGGACGGGCTCGAGACCATCGATCTGGCTCGGCCACTCGTCATCACCGGGAATGATGAATCGGATCCCCAGCCGAGCGGCTCGATCGAGCTCACGCTCCGGGTCGTTGTCGGCCAGGCGGAGGGCCACGTCCGTGAGCACTCCGTGCGGATCGCGGTCCTGGAGGAGGAGCTCGTGCAGCGTCACCGCTCCCAGATCGGCGACCAGGTCGCGGATCCGAGCCTCGCCGGGCTCCGCGAGCTGGCAGAGCGCTGTGCGTGCCAGGCGTTCCTCATGAGTGGCACTCATCCGACGGCACTCATCGTCGACAGGACTCGAGCCGGCAAGGCCTCCCCCGTCCGCAACCGGAGCGCGACGTCGAGCTCCGCCGCCCCAGGCTGCTCGACTCCGGCCAGGTCGGCCACCGTCCAGGCGAGGCGGTGCACCCTGGTCGCACCGCGTCGGGTGAGCCGTCCGTCATAGATCGTGGTGTCCAGCTCGGCGGCGGCCTCGTCCGTCAGCGGCCAGAGGTCTCGCAGCATCGGGCCGGGGGCCTGTCCGTTCACCCTCCACGACAGTCCGTCGTATCGGTGGGACTGGATCCTGCGCGCTTCAACCACCCTCTCCCGGACGCTGGCCGAGCTCTCGGGGCGGCTGAGTGGATCACCGGCCTCGTGCGCACGGACGGGCATCACGTGGCGAGTGATGTCGATGCGGTCGATCACTGGTCCTTCGAGCTTGCGCCGATATTCGCGACGCTTCAGCTCACCGCAGGTGCACCTGTCATCGGCCGGGTTGGGCGCGTAGTCACCGCATCGGCACGGGTTGCAGGCCAGCACGAACATGCCCCTCGCCGGGTAGGTCGCGGTCTCCTCTCCACGCGCGATGGTGACCTCGCCGGACTCGAGTGGTTGACGCAGCGCCTCGATGATGTCGCTGTTGATGAGCGGGAACTCGTCCAGGAACAGGACCCCGTTGTGGGCGCGGCTGAGCTCCCCCGGCCTGACCCGTCCGGTGCCTCCGCCGAGCAGGCTGGCCCGCGACGCCGAGTGGTGGGGAGCGAAGAACGGGCGTCGCCTGATCAACCCTTGGTCGGGATCGAGCGCCCCGGAGAGCGACAGGATCGCGGTCAGCTCCAGTGCCTCGTCGACGGAGAGATCCGGGAGGATCCCGGGAATCCGCTCGGCGAGGGACGTCTTGCCGGCGCCCTTGGGCCCGGTGAGCAGGATGTGGTGCCCTCCGGCGGCGGCGACCTCCATCCCGTAGCGCGCGTCCCCCATCCCGAGCAGGTCCGCCATGTCGACCTCGTCGAGCCGGTTGTCCCCCTGCCACCTGAGCAGCGCACCGGACGTGTTCGAGTCGACAGGCGGGGCTTCCGGCACCTCGATCCCCTGCAGCTCGGCGATCACCTGGGCCAACGAGCGGAAGCCGAAGACCGACATCCCGGGGACCAGTGCGGCCTCTGCCGCCTGTGGCTCCGGCACGAAGACCCGTCGGAATCCTCGCGCCGAGGCAGCCATGGTCATCGCGAGCACTCCGGGAACGGTGCGCAACCGGCCGTCGAGCGTCAGCTCGCCCAGCATCACGGTGCCCTCGAGCGCCTCGCGCAACGTGTTCTTGTCATCGGCCGCAGCCAGGACGCCGACCGCGATCGCGAGGTCGAAGTGGGTTCCCCGCTTGGGCAGGTCAGCAGGCGAGAGCAGGATCGTCACTCGTCTGGTTGCCGGCCACGTGAACCGGCTGTTCGTGATCGCCGTGCGACAGCGGTCCTTGGCCTCGTTGATCGATGCATCGGGGCGGCCGACCAGACTGGTGGCCACCATCCCCTGGGAGACGTCGACCTGCACGTCGATGAGGTGGCCGACCGCACCCTCGAGAGCGACGCAGTGGGCCGTTGCGACCGCCATCAGCCGATCCCCCGGAGGTGCTCGATGGTCGGTGTGCCGCCCTTCGGGCAGACGATCGCCACGACATCGAGGCGTACGTCGGCTTCGCGGGCACCACTGGCCGCCATCCACTGGCTCGCCAACCGGCGCATCCGGGCGAACTTGGTCACGGTCACGGCCTCGTGGGGCGTGCCGTACGACGACGACCTGCGGGTCTTGACCTCGCAGAAGACCAGTGTCCTGCCGTCGCGCAGGACCAGGTCGATCTCGCCGTCATCACATCGCCAGTTGTGGTCGAGCAGGACCATGCCCCGCTCGATCAGGTGGCGAGCCGCGATCGCCTCGCCGTAGGCACCGAGTGCCTGTCTCTGCTGTGCCATCGAACCCATGTCCTGACCTCCTGGGCCAAGAGTGGTCGGGCACGGGGACGGGCGAGATCAGGAAATGGGCAGGCGGTGGAGAAGTCGGGGTGAGTGGGCTGCTGTGGAGAGTTGGCGGCTCGAACGCGTCACGGCGGGGTCGATCAGGGCTTGGGCGGCTCGAAGTCGGAGGCCGCGAGCTCCTCGACGTTGACGTCCTTGAAGGTGAGCACCTTGACGTTCTTCGCGAACCGCGCGGGGCGGTACATGTCCCAGACCCATGCGTCACTCATCGACACCTCGAAGAAGACGTCGCCGGACTCGGTGCGTGCCTTCACGTCGACCGCGTTGCACAGGTAGAAGCGGCGGTCCGTCTCGACGACGTACTTGAAGATCGACACCACGTCGCGGTACTCGCGATAGAGGTTGAGCTCCATCTCGGTCTCGTACTTCTCGAGATCCTCGGCACTCATGAGCACTCCTCCTGTCGCGGGTGGGGCGAGTCTATGGGGTCGGCGCGGACCACACCGGGCAGGTTCCACGAACGCCGGTGGTGCACGGTCGGGCCCAGCTCTGCGAGCGCGGCGAGGTGCTCCGGCGCCGAGTAGCCCTTGTTCTCCAGCCAGCCGTACGCCGGGTGGGCGCCCGCCAGCTCGACCATCATCGCGTCACGCGTGGTCTTGGCCAGGACGCTCGCAGCAGCGACCGCGGAGCACCGCATGTCCGCCTTGATCGCGGTCACCACCGGGGGTACGACGACGGGCGCCGCGGGCTCGTCACCGAACAGCCCCGGCTGCTCCCGCGGGGTGAGGTAGTCGTGGTTGCCGTCCAGCAGGACCAGGTCGGGAGTCACCGACAACCCGGCGAGTGCACGGTGGCCGGCCATCCGCAACGCCGCCATGATGCCGAACTCGTCGATCTCGGCCGGGGTGGCATGACCGACGGAGTGCGAGAGCGCCCAGCGTCGGATCCGTGGCGCAAGGCGCTCACGTGCAGCCGGTGTCAGCAGCTTGCTGTCGCGGACCCCTTGGGGCGCCGTACGCGTGGTCTCGGCGATCACCACCATGCCGATGGTGACGGGCCCGCAGAGCGCACCGCGGCCCACCTCGTCCGCGGCGGCCAGGTAGGTGTGACCGTCGCGCAGGAGGCTGCGTTCGAAGCGCAGGGTCGGCGCGTTCACTCGGAGTCCGGGACGTCCTCGAAGACAGCAGGACGCTTGATCCGATGGAAGCGGTCCTTGGGCCAGACCAGGGCGAACACCTTGCCCACCACGTCCTCGACCGGCACCAGGCCACGACTGGGCGGGCACTGCTCACGCTTCGGGTTGGCGCACATGTGGGCGGTCGAGTCTCGCGAGTTGCCCCGGTTGTCCCCCATCACCAAGAGGTAGCCGGAAGGAATCGTGACGTCGAGGTTGCAGTTGATCGGGCTCTGCGGCGCTGCACACTCGGCGTCGCCCTTGATGTAGTCGCCCTCGTCCATCACGTGGCCGTTGATCGAGAGGCGGCCCTGCTCGTCACAACAGGTGACGTGGTCGCCGGAGACGCCGATCACCCGTTTCACCAGGTGACCACCGGTCGGGTAGAGGCCGATCCTGGCCATGCCCTCGGCGAGCAGGTTGGACGGGCCCTCGTCCTCACCGGGCCCGAGCCAGCCGCCCGGGTCCTTGAACACCACCACGTCGCCACGCTCGGGCTCACCGGAACCCCAGTAGGACACCTTCTGCACCAGGATCCGGTCGTTCTTGATCAGGCCCGGCTCCATCGACTCCGACGGGATGTAGAACGCCTGGACGAAGAAGGCCTTGATCACGATCGCGAGGACCAGCGCGATGCCGATCAGCAGGATCGTCTCCTGCCAGATCGGCAGCTGCTTGCGCTTGCGCTTCACCTTGCCGCCGCCCGTCGTGCCCGCGTCGGCGTCGTCACCGGTGCTCCGGGAACGCGAAGACCGCGACGCCTCCTCGTCGTTCCCGGAACCTGTGGTGCCGGCCTCGTCGTGGAGGTCGTCGCGGTCTTCTGAAGTCACGCGGCAGAGCCTAGACCTTGTGGGGTCGAGTCTCGCGCTCAGGCCTCGCGGCGCTCCTTGATCTTGGCAGCCTTGCCGCGCAGGTTGCGCAGGTAGTAGAGCTTCGAGCGGCGGACGTCACCGCGGGTGACGACCTCGATCGACTCGAAGATCGGGGAGTGCAGCGGGAAGGTCCGCTCGACACCGACGCCGAAGGAGACCTTGCGAACCGTGAAGGTGCGGCCGACGCCGGAGCCCTGCACGCGGATGACGACGCCCTGGAACACCTGGACACGCGAGCGCGAGCCTTCGATGACCTTCACGTCGACCTTGACGGTGTCGCCGGCGCGGAACTCGGGCAGGTCGCTGCGAAGCTTCTCGCTGGCCAGCTGGTCGATGAGGTTTGCCATGTCAATCTCCTCGCGAGTGCCACAGGTCAGCCGCGGACAGTGTTGTGTGATCGGGTGTCGATCGGCGGTGGTCCAATGGTGCTGGCCGGCGGCGCCCGCTCCCCCTGTGGCAGGAGGCGAGACACAGATCCTCCACATCAAGGGACGTGGAGCGATCCTTCGGCCGAGTGGACCAAGGACGAAGTTTGCCACATCGGGCAGCGAGTCAGAAAATCCTGCGCTTGGTCAGCAGCACCGCACCCGGGACTCCGTCGACGGCGCCCGTGTTGCGGTAGCCGGCCTTCTTGTACATCCGCAGGTTCTCGGTGCTCCTGGCGCCGGTGAAGAGCGAGTACGACGTGGCCTGCCCGGGTGCCAGCGACTCGGCGTGCTGGAGGATCCATCGGCCCAAGCCGCGCCCCTGCAGGTCGGGAGCCACCATCAACCGGCCGATGTCCCAGGTGGTGCCATCGAGGCGTCCCCGGCACGACGCGAGCAGCCGCCCGTGATGGCGTACGACGTGGGTCGTCCAGGTCTCGAGCGACGCGACCACGTCGGCCAGCGACTCGTGCAACGGAGGGATCTCGATGCCCGGGTTGGCCTGCGCCTCCTGCATCCAGCAGGCGCGTTGCAACGTCAGGATCTCGCCGGCGTCAGCCCGGCTCGCGGGGCGCACCTCCAGGTCGCGCAGGTCACCGACGGTGAGCGCCTGCGAGGCGTGCAGCAGGTCGGGGCGGCGCTCGGCCGTGCGGTGCTTCGCCTGCTCGTGGCGCCACGTCGCGATCGCCGCGTGGTTGCCCGACAACAGCACCGGCGGGACGTCGAGCTCGCGCCAGGAAGCCGGCTTCGTGAACACCGGGTACTCCAGCAGACCGTCCTCGTGCGACTCCTCGGCCAGCGACTCCGGGTTGCCCATGAAGCCCGGAACGAGGCGAACGACCGCCTCGGTGATCGCCAGGGCGGCCACCTCTCCCCCGTTGAGCACGTAGTCGCCGATCGACACCTCGCGGACGTCAGCGCGCGTGCGTGCGTGGTCGATGACCCGCTGGTCGATGCCTTCATAGCGGCCGCACGCGAAGACGAGTCGCTCGTGGGTGGCCAGCTCACGGGCCATCTGTTGGCTGAACGGCGCACCGCTCGGCGTGGTGAAGATGATCGTCGCGCCCTCGACGTCGAGGTCGTCGAACGCGGCGCCCCACGGCTCCGGCTTCATCACCATGCCGGCTCCACCGCCGTAGGGGGTGTCGTCGGTCGTGTGGTGCTTGTCGGTGGTCCACTGCCGCAGGTCGTGGACGTGCAGGTCGAGCAGGCCTTTGGCCCGCGCCTTCCCCGGCAGCGAGAGCTCCAGGGGCGCGAAGTAGTCGGGGAAGATCGAGACCAGGTCGATGCGCATCGGTGGCCGCTCAGTCGTCCTCGAGAGGAGTGACCAGGCCCGGACGGTCCGCGACCACGACCCGGTTGCCGGGCAGGTCGACCTCGGGCACCAGTGCCTTCACGAACGGCACCAGGGTGTCCCGGCGATCCGGGGTGCGGATCTGGAGCAGGTCCTGGGCGCCACCGTGCACGACACGCGTCACCTCACCGAGGTGCGTGCCGTCGACGTCGTGGGCAGCGAGCCCGATCAGCTGGTGGTCGTAGTACTCGTCGGGGTCCTCGGGGGTGGCCGAGGCGTCGATCGACGCGTGCAGCACGAGACCGCGCACGGTCTCGGCGTCGTTGCGGGAGCCGACCTCCTCGAGGCCGAGCAGCAGCACCCCTTGGTGCCACCGGCTCGACTTCACCGTGACCGAGCGCAGCGTGCTCTGCGCCGCCTTGCCGGCGCTTCCCCCGGGCCGCTCCGCGCGCAACGTCGTACCGACGGCGAAGCGGCGCTCGGGCTCGTCGGTGCGGACGTCGACGGTCACCTCGCCGCGGATGCCATGGGGCTTGCCGATGCGGCCGACGACAAGTTCGATCTGTTCCACGGAGGAATCCTAGTGGTGTGGCTGGTGGCGCGACGGGGGCGCACCTGGTGTGCGCACGGGGTCAGGAAACGACAAGCGCGCGATCCGCTGTCACCGGGTGACAGTGGATCGCGCGCTGGTGTGGCGTGTCGCTCAGCGGCGACGGTCGACGTCGACGAAGTCCACGCGGGCACCGCCACGGCCGGCGAGGGCCGAGACGACGGTGCGGAACGCGGACGCCGTGCGACCGCCGCGGCCGATCACCTTGCCCAGGTCATCGGGGTGCACGCGCACCTCGAGGACCGAGCCGTGGCGCAGCTGCTTGTCGCGGACCGTGACGTCGTCGGGGTTGTCGACGACACCGCGGACCAGGTGCTCGAGCGCGTCGGCCAGCATCGGGCTCAGGCCTCGGTGGTCTCGGCCGACTCGGCCTCGTCGGCAGCAACCTCAGGGGTCTCCGACGCGGGGACCTCGGCGGGAGCTTCCTCAGCCTTGGGCTCCTCGACCTTCTCGGCCTTCTTGTCGGCCTTCTTGGTCACTGCGTCGCCCTTGGCGTCGCTGCCGGCCTCCTTGAGCGCCTCGTTGAAGATCTCGAGCTTGTCGCGCTTGGGCTCGGCGACCTTGAGGGTGCCCTCGGTGCCGGGGAGGCCCTTGAAGGTCTGCCAGTCACCGGTGATCTTGAGGATCGCGGCGACAGCCTCGGACGGCTGCGCGCCGACGCCGAGCCAGTACTGCGCCCGGTCGGAGGTCACCTCGATGAACGACGGCTCCTCCTTGGGACGGTAGAGACCGATCTCTTCGATGACCTTGCCGTCGCGCTTCTTGCGCGAGTCGACGACGACGATGCGGTATTGCGGCACACGGATCTTGCCCATGCGCTTCAGACGAATCTTGACGGACACGTTGTGGGTGTCTCCTCGGAAATTGTGGTGTGGGTGAATCGCCCTCAACCGGGTGGGGACCAGGTCGGACGAATTCGGCGGATCCTGCGCCTCCGGATGAGAGGGGCCATCAGTGCAGGACTCAGCGGTAGATTCTGCCAGACACCACCCGTGGGGGCGAAATCTGGTCACCCCATCCGGGCAACGCACCGCAGGAACAGGATCCCAGAGAAGTGGCGGCAACCAAATCGTCGAGCCCGACGTCACACCAGACGTGAACACCATGACGAAGATGACCCTGGCCGAGGCGGCCGAACGCGGTTTCGAGATCCCCGCCCAGGTGGTCGCACCTCCCCGGCTCACCCAGCGGGTTCCGGCGCTCCATCCCCTGGCCGTCCGGGTCCACCGGGCACGCAGGCGGGTCCGGTGGTGGCGATCCGGCACCGCGTGGGCGACCCAGCGTCGTCCGACGTCGCTGCCGGTGCGCGTGAAGAAGCACGCCTCACTGCTGATGCGCGAGCTGGCCGAGGACGAGATGGTGCTCCAGCGCAACAAGGTGGTGAACCTGCGACTCGCCTCCGCCCGCGTCGACGGCATCGTGCTCCGACCCGGTGAGTCGTTCTCGTTCAACAAGGCAGTCGGCAACTGCACCCGCCGCAAGGGGTACGTCGAGGGCATGCGCCTGTCCAACGGTGCAGCCCGACCCGGTGTCGGCGGCGGCATCTGTCAGCTCGCCAACCTCCTGCACTGGATGTGCCTGCACTCCCCGCTCACCATCGTGGAGCGCTCCGAGCACAGCTTCGACCCCTTCCCGGACAAGGGTCGGGTGCTGCCGTGGGGCGTGGGTTGCTCGATCGTCTACAACTACGTCGACCTGGTGGTGCGCAACGACACCGAGCACACCTTCCAGCTGCGGGCACATGTCGATGAGCGCCACCTGCGCGGCGAGCTCCTGGCCGACGAGCTGCCGGAGACGACCTACAAGGTGGAGGCGCGCGACGAGATGTTCCTGCGCCACGACGGCAAGGTCTTCCGCAAGAACGAGATCTGGCGGACCGTTGTCTCCCGGCGCACGGGCAACGTCCTCGGCGAGGAACTGGTCAAGAAGAACTGTGCGCTGGTGAAGTACGAACCAGCCGACGGCAACGTGATCAACATCGTGTGAGCGCACTCGGAGGTTGAGGAGGCGACGAAGGAGCCGTCTCGAAACCACCGCTCAGCCGGCGAGCGCCTTCTCGATGTCACCGGCGATCTTCTCCGGCTTGGTGGCGGGGGCATAGCGCTCGATCACCCGGCCGTCGCGACCGACCAGGAACTTCGTGAAGTTCCACTTGATCCGGCTGCCGAGCAGCCCGCCCTTCTCCTCGCGCAGCCACTTGTAGAGCGGGTGCGCGTCGGAGCCGTTGACGTCGACCTTCTCGAACATCGGGAACGAGACGCCGTAGTTGCGCTGGCAGAACTCCCCGATCTCCTCCGAGGTGCCCGGGTCCTGGCTGGCGAACTGGTTGCAGGGGAAGCCGAGCACGGCGAGCCCGTAGGCGGCGTACTGCTCGTGCAGCTTCTCGAGCCCCTCGAACTGCGGGGTGAGACCACACTTGGAGGCGGTGTTGACCACCAGCACCACCTGGCCCCGGTAGGCGTCGAGCGGTTGCGCGTCGCCGGTGAGCTTGGTGGCGGTGAAGTCGTGGAGTGTGGGCACGGTGCGAGTTTACGCAGTGCCGGAAGGCGTTCACGGAGGACCGGACCTCTCGCTGGGTCGAGCCGAGTGTCGGCGAGGTCCACTCGCCGGCCGGAGCACCCACTCGCCGGCCGGACCAACCGGTGGTCAGCCTGGGCAACCGGTGGCCAACTCAGGCAACGATCTTGCCACGCAGCACGACGGCGCTCGGGGTGCGCAGCACCGAGAGGTCGTCGAGCGGGTTGCTCGGGTAGACCACGAAGTCGGCGGGAGCGCCCTCGTCGAGTCCGCTGTTCCATCCGAGCCACTCCCGGGCCCGCCACGACGCCGCACCCAGGGCCGCCTCCTTGCTGAAGCCGAGCTCATGCATCGCCACGATCTCGCCGGGCAGGTTGCCGTGCCGGCTGACTCCCCCACCGTCGGTGCCCGCATACATCGCCACCCCGGCCTCGTGGGCGGTCATCAGCGTCTCGCGGCGCCTCGCATGCAGGTCGTCCATCGTGGCGGCGTACCGCGGGAACTTGGCCCGGCCCGCCTCGGCGTGCTCCGGGAACTTGTCCAGCTGCATGACCGTCGGCACGAGCGCGGTGCCGCGCGACACCATCTTCTCGACCAGGTCGACGGTGAGGCCGGTGCCGTGCTCGATGCAGTCGATGCCGGCTTCGATCAGGCCGGGCAGGACGTCGTGGCCGAAGCAGTGCGCGGTCACCTTGGCGCCGTTCTCGTGGGCGACCCGGATGGCCTCGGCGAACTCCTCGGGCGAGAAGCTCGGCATCAGGTCTCCGTCGTCGCGTGAGATCCAGTCACCGACCAGCTTCACCCAGCCGTCCCCGCGCCGAGCCTGGGTGGCCACCTCCGCGGCCAGCCCCTCAGGCTCGACCTCCTCGGCGTAGTTGCGGATGTAGCGCCGGGTGCGGGCCACGTGGCGGCCGGCGCGGATCAGGCGCGGGAGGTCGTCGCGGTCGTGGATCCACGCCGTGTCGACCGGTGAGCCGCAGTCACGGATCAGCAGCGCCCCCGTGTCACGGTCGTCGATGGCCTGTTGCTCGGTCTCCTCGTCGCTCACCCCGCCGGCGTCGTCGAGGCCGAGGTGGCAGTGCGCGTCGACCAGGCCCGGCACGATCCACCCGTGGGCGACCGTGTCGGCGCCGGCCTGCTTCTCGTGGGTGACGACACCGTCGACGACGTACAGCTCACGTGTCTCGCCGGCGGGCAGCACGGGGCCGGAGAACTTCAGGGCGGTCATGGATCCGACCGTAGCGGAACGTCATACGAACCGGTTGCCCCAGCGACCCCCGCGTATGACGTCAGGCCAGGCTCAGAGCTGGTCGAGCAACCACGACGGAGACATCGCCATCGCGCCGGCACCCTGCACGAGTGCCTGCAGCATCCGGTCGGCGGTGATCACGGTGACCCGGTGACCGGCCGCGACCGCATCACGGGTCTCACTGACGATGCGGTCGTCGCCGGCGCCCTTGGCGTGCACGGTGCGCACGTGGGCGTCGCGTCCCGCTCGGACGCCGCCCTTGGCCTTGCCCTCGAGCACCAGCACGATCTCGTCGTACGCCGTGTCGGCGACCATCAGCTGGTCGTGCAGCCGACGTGCAGCACCCGCCCTGTCGTTCCACCACCCGTCGGGACGGGTGCCGACGACATTGGCGGCGTCGACCACCAGCACGTTCACGGAGCGGTCGTCCTCACGCGGTCGTCCTCACTTGAGGAACTTGGAGAAGTCCCTCGGGAGGTCGAGGTTCTCGGCAGCTGTCTCGTAGTCGATGCCGCCGGGCGTGCCGAACGGGTTGCCGCCGGACTTCGCCTTCTCCTCCAGCTCCTTCTTCTGCTGGGCAGCCTTGGCCGGGTTGCCGGAGACGCGCTTCTTCTTGCCCTTCTGGGGCTTCTGCTTGCCCTTGCCATGGCCACCGCCCATGCCGGGGGCGCCCGGCATGCCGGGCATGCCGCCACCCTTGGCCATCTGCTGCATCATCTTGCGGGCCTCGAAGAAGCGGTCGACCAGCGTGTTCACGTCGGAGACCTGGGTGCCGGAACCCTTCGAGATGCGCAGACGACGCGAGCCGTCGATCATCTTCGGGTTGTCCCGCTCGGCCGGCGTCATCGAGTAGATGATCGCCTGGATCCGGTCGATCTCACGCTCGTCGAAGTTGTCGAGCTGCTCGCGGAACTGGCCCATCCCGGGGAGCATCCCCATGATCTTGGTCAGCGAGCCCATCTTGCGGATCTGCTGCATCTGGGCGAGGAAGTCGGTGAGCGTGAACTCGCCGCCCTTGCCCGTCAGCTTGTCGGCGGCCTTGAGCGCCTCTGCCTGGTCGAAGGTCTTCTCGGCCTGCTCGATCAGGGTGAGCATGTCGCCCATGTCGAGGATGCGCGAGGCCATCCGGTCGGGGTGGAAGAGGTCGAAGTCGGTCATCTTCTCGCCGGCGGAGGCGAACATGACCGGCTTGCCGGTGATCGAGGCGATCGAGAGGGCGGCACCACCGCGGGCGTCACCGTCGAGCTTGGTGAGGACGACGCCGTCGTAGCCGACGCCCTCCTGGAAGGCGAGCGCGGTGTTGACCGCGTCCTGACCGATCATGGCGTCGACGACGAACATGACCTCGTCGGGCTGGATCGCGTCACGGATGTCAGCGGCCTGCTGCATCAGCTCGGCGTCGACGCCGAGGCGACCGGCGGTGTCGACGATCACCACGTCGTGGAGCTTGCGCTTGGCCTCCTCGATCGACTGGCGGGCCACGTCGACCGGGTTGCCACCGTGCTCGATTCCTTGGGCATTGCCGGGCTCGGGTGCGAAGACGGGGACGCCGACCCGCTCGCCGTTGACCTGCAGCTGGTTGACGGCGTTGGGGCGCTGGAGGTCACAGGCGACCAGCATCGGCGTCCTGCCCTGCTCCTTGAGCCACAGCGCGAGCTTCGCGGCCAACGTGGTCTTCCCGGCACCCTGGAGGCCGGCGAGGAGGATCACGGTGGGGCCGGACTTGGCGTAACGCAGCCGACGAGTCTCGCCACCGAGGATGCTGACCAGCTCGTCGTTGACGATCTTGATGATCTGCTGGGCGGGGTTCAGGGCACCGCTGACCTCTTCGCCACGGGCCCGTTCCTTGACCGCGCCGACGAACTCCTTGACCACGGGCAGCGCGACGTCAGCCTCTAGCAGCGCGATGCGGATCTCGCGCGCGGTGGCGTCGATGTCGGCTTCGGAGAGCCGACCCTTGCCCCGGAGGTTCTTGAAGGTGTCGGCAAGCCGGTCGGAAAGTGTTGCGAACAAGTCGGGCATCCCCTGGGTAGCGGCAGGCATGGATCAGTGGTCAAGAGTAACCGGCTCGCACCCGTCCCCCCGAAAGGGCAGCGGCGCGCCCCCGGGCCACCACAAGGATCACTGCCCCAGTGCAGCGCGTACGGCGTGGGCGGCCGAAGCGGCGCGCTCGTCGCCCAGAGCCCCCGCGCCCACCTCCTGCAGGTAGAACACGTCGATCGCCTGGGGACCCAACGTGTCCACGTGGGCCGAGCGTACGGAGATGTCGAGCTCGGCCAGGGCTGCGCAGACCAGGTGGACGACGCCGGGCCGGTCGTCGGTGCGGACCTCCAGGACGGTGGCCCGGTGGCTGGCCTCGGGTCGCACCTGCACGCTCGGCGCGAGTCGCGCACCCTCCGACTCGGCCGAGCCCCCGGAGCGCCGCCCGGCCAGCCGGTCGGTCACGTCGATCCGTCCTGCGGCGATCGCGTTGATGCGCTGGCGCAGCACGGTGGCGTCCAGGTCCGGGTCCGCGACCTGCCACTCCGAGACGCCGTAGCGGCCGTGGGTCCAGGCCCGCGCCGCGAGCACCGACGTACGTTGCAGGGCCAGCATCGCCGAGGCGTCGGCCAGCAGCCCGATCCGGTCACCGGAGACGACCGTCACCCGGGAGCCGTAGGGCTTGGCCGCGACCGTCACCACGATGGCCGTCCCGTCGACACGGACCTCGGCGGGCACCGGCGCCATCCCTGCGCCGGTCGCCCCGACACTCGCGGCCGGGGCCGGTCGTCCCGGCACCCCCGTGGGTCCGGAGGCGGCGAGGGCAGCCCCGCAACGTTGCGCCAGCTGGCGGACCAGCCCGGCCCGCCACGACGACCACGCCTTGGCCGACGCGGCCCTCGCGTCGGCCTCGGTCAACGCCAGCAGCAGGTCGAGCGCTTCGGCTGACTGCACCCGCGACACCACCGCCTCGATGGTCGCGGGGTCGTCGGGGTCACGGGTGGTGGCGGTCCCGGAGAGCAGCAGGTGCCAGCGCACCAGGGTCGCGACCAGGTCGACCTCGTCGTCGGAGAACCCCATCCGGGCGGCCACCGCACGAGCAATCGGCTCCCCCACTGTCGAGTGGTCACCGAGCTGCCCCTTGCCGATGTCGTGCAGCAGCGCGGCCACGAGCAGGACGTCGGGGCGCGCGACACCGCGGATCAGCGCCGCGGCCTCGACACAGGTCTCCACGACGTGCCGGTCGACGGTGAACCGGTGGATGGCCGAGGCGTGGGGCAGCGAGCGGATCTGTTCCCACTCGGGCAGGATCCGCCGCAGCGCTCCGGTCTGGTCCAACGTCGCCCACACACCGAGCAACCCACGCCCGGACGCCAACATCCTGACCAGCAGCTGGCGAGCCTCGACCGGCCACGGATCGGGCAGGGCAGGGACCTCGCGGACCAGGCGGGCTGCCGTCGGTGGGGCCAGGACGAGGTCGCGCTCGGCCGCCTCGGCGGCGGCCCGCAGCAGGAGCAACGGATCGTCGGCGGGGCGCGCTCCCCGGTCCAGGACCACCTCGCCCTTCGAGATCGCGATCCCCGGGGCGATGCGTCGCAGGTCGGGCCTGCGTGCACCGACCGCGCGTGGGCGGGCGAGCACGTCGTCGACCCGGCGCCAGGCCAGTCCGGAGATGTGGGTGATCCGGCGACCGACGTCGCGCACCTTCGCCTGGGCCGCGAGGATGCCGTCTCCCCCCTCCTCCGCCACTCCCGACCATCCGGGCAGCTGACCCCAGACCTCCGGCGGCATCCGGTCGTTGCGGCGACCGACGATGTCGTGCACCACGTCGCGGACGTCGAGCAGCTCCTGTCGACAGCGTTCGAGCTCGACGTGGGGTGCATCGATCAGCCAGGTGGCGACGAGCGCCTTGACCACGGTTGCGTCCCGGAGTCCCCCCTGTGACTCCTTGAGGTCCGGGACCGAGGCGTGGGCCAGCTCGCCCATCAGTGCATGACGCTGCTCGACCAGGGCACGAAGCTCGGGGAGCCGGCCCTTGGCCTCCCGACGCCACTGGGCGAGCATCGTCGTGCGCAGCCGGAGGGCCAAGTTGCCGTCGCCGGCCAGGAAGCGGACGTCCTGCATCCCGAGGGCCACCCGCAGGTCGTCGCTGGCGGCCTGCACCGTCTCCGACAGGGATCGCACGGAGTGGTCGAGATCGACCCCCGAGTCCCACAGCGGGTACCAGACCTGCTGGGCGAGCGAGCCTGGCTCGACCCGGTCGTCGTGCACCAGCACCAGGTCGAGATCCGAGTACGGCGCCAGCTCGCGACGTCCGTAGCCACCGACCGCCACCAGCGCGATCCCGGTGTCGGGACCGGCGAGGTCGTCGTACGCCGTGTGACACAGCGCATCCGCGGCATCGCTCCTGGCCCGACGCTCTGCGGCCGTCATGGTGAGCCCTGCAAGACTGTCGGCATGGACGTACGCATCTGCACCAACGGCCACCAGGTGCCGCAAGAAGACCTCAAGGCCTGCCCTGCCTGCGGTGCCTCGCTCCTCGACGCGGAGGTCCGTGAGGTCGACACGGTCCCGGAGCCGACCCCCACGGCGTCGCCCCGGCCCGCCGATGACCCGCTCCCTGCCGTGCCGCCCGGCCTGGCCATGGTGCCCGCGGGGCTGATCATCCTGGTGCCGGGCATCGTGCTCGGGCTCCTCGGATGGCTGATCGTGGCCGGCGCCGACGGCCGGGGCATCGCCGCGGGCGGGGGCATCCTGGTCCTGTGGCTGGCCGGCATCCTGTCCTCCATCGGTGTGATCGCGATCGGCGTCCGCATCGGCATCAACGACACCCGCTCCTGAACGACCGGCCCCGGCTCCCACGTCCTGGGACGCAGGAGCCGGGGCCGTCACTCAGATGGCGGCCTCGTCGCGGTCCCCGGTCCGGACCCGGACCACGGTCTCGATGCCACTGACCCAGACCTTCCCGTCACCGATCCGCCCCGTCGCCGCGGTCTTCACGACGATCCCGACGACGTCGTCGGCGTCCGCGTCGTCCACGACGATCTCGATGCGGATCTTGGGCACCAGGGCGATGTCGTACTCAGCGCCCCGATAGACCTCGGTGTGTCCCTTCTGACGGCCGTAGCCGCTGACCTCGCTGACGGTCATCCCCGTCACGCCGAAGGTCTCGAGGGCCTCACGCACGTCCTCCCACTTGTGCGGCTTGATGACCGCGGTGACCAGCTTCATGCCTTCGCTCCTTCTGTGAGGGTGGCCCTGGTGGCCACGGTGGGTCCACCGACCGGGCTGCGACGACCGGAGGTCCCCGCGAAGTCGTAGCCGGACTCACCGTGCTCGGCGAAGTCGATGCCCTCGACCTCGTCGTCCTCGGTGATCCTCCAACCCGTCGTGTACTTGATGGGCAGCGCGATGACCAGGGTGGCCACGGCCGACCAGACCATCGCGTAGGCCGCGACCGCGACCTGGACGACGAGCTGCTCGAGGCCGTCGCCGTAGAACAGGCCACCGGTCGTCGCCAGGAAGCCGATGCCGATCGTGCCGACGATTCCACCGACCAGGTGCACGCCGACCACGTCGAGCGAGTCGTCGTACCCGAGACGGTGCTTGAGACCGACGGCCAGGGCACACAGACCACCGGCCACCGCACCCAGGACCAGCGAGCCCACGGGTGACAGGGCACCGCACGCGGGGGTGATCGCGACCAGTCCGGCCACGACGCCGGAGGCGGCCCCGAGCGACGTGCCCTTCCCGTCGCGGAACTTCTCCACGACGAGCCAGCCGACCATCGCGGCGGCGGTGGCAGCGGTGGTGTTCACCCAGACCAGGCCCGCCTCACCGACGAAGTTCGCGGCGAACGCTGCGGAGTTCGCGAAGTAGTCCCCCTCGTCGCCCGCCACACCGGCCGTCGCGCTCGGCACGAACGAGCCGACGTTGAAGCCGAACCAGCCGAACCAGAGCAGGCCGGCACCGAGCATCGTGAGCGGGAGGTTGTGCGGCTTCATCGGCTCCTTGCCGAAGCCCTTGCGATGTCCGATGACCAGGGCCAGCACCAGTCCGGCGACACCAGCGTTGATGTGCACGACGGTGCCCCCGGCGTAGTCGAGCGGGACGACCTCGGCGACCTGCGCCGCCCCGTCACCGACCGTGCCGAAGATCCTGGCCGCCAGGCCGTCCGGGTTGCCGGACAGGAAGCCACCGCCCCACACCTGGTGGGCCAGGGGGAAGTAGGCGAGCGTCACCCAGATCGGGATGAAGACCATCCACGCGGAGAACTTGACCCGGTCGGCGATGGCACCGCTGATCAGGGCCGCCGTGATCACCGCGAAGGTGAGCTGGAAGGCCACCGTCAGGTAGGCAGCGGGATCGATGCGGGTCAGGCCGAACAGCGCGAACGGGCTGGAGAACAGGTCGCCGACCGATCCCCCGGCCACCTCGCCGTCGACCGTCGAGGTGATGGAGCTGTAGGACATCGAGTAGCCCCACAGGATGTAGACGATGCTGATCATGCCCATCGCACCGAAGGACATCATCATCATGTTGAGAATGGACTTCGACCGCGTCATCCCGCCGTAGAACAACGCCAGTCCGGGCGTCATCAACAGGACCAGGGACGCGGAAGTGAGAACCCAGGCTGCGTGGCCGGTGTCCATGGAACCTCCAGGGGAGTGCGTCACGAGTGAGCCCCGGATCCGGTCCGCCGACGACGGTGTCGGTGCGGATCCTGCTCGATTGGGAAAACCTTCACCCGCGGAGATTTCGGCCTGCGTGCTCCTTTGTTGCGCCGAGGAAACGAGATCCTTCCTCCCGTTACGTCCGTGTGAACGACGTCTCACGACACCGTGCTGCTCGGCCTGCTGCGGGTGCAGGCGGGCTGGGCGGTAGCCTTCCCAGCACCGGGTCGACAGCTCGCTGGCCCCGTGACTCCCTGCGCCGACCGAAGACCACACCCCAGGAGGCCGCCCCATGTCGTCCAGTTCCCCTGCCGGCCCCGTCTTCGTCGGTGGGACAGGTCGCAGCGGCACCACCGTCGTGGCGCAGCTGCTCGGAGCCCACCCGGACGCTGCACTGGTCCCGATCGAGCTGCGCTTCCACGTCGACCCCGGCGGCCTGGGTGACCTCGCCGAGGGCAAGGTGAGCGTCGAGGAGTTCCAGCGCAGGATGCGTCGCACCTGGTTCGAGCGACCCCCCAACAGCTCGGGCCCCCGCGGGCTGCACGTCATCGCCGAGCGCCCGGTGATGCGGCGCGCGCTGCGCCGACTGCGCGAGACCTACGACGCGGATCCCCACGGCGCCAGCGCCACCTTCCTGTCGGACGTCGTGCGCCCCTTCCGGGAGGAGCAGGGCGGACGCACGTTCATCGAGATGACTCCCGCGAACACCTTTGCCGCAGACCAGCTCTGTCGGATGTTCCCCGAGGGCAGGATCGTGCACATGATCCGGGACGGCCGCGACGTCGCGGCCTCCGTGGCCGGGAAGAGATGGGGACCCTCGACCATCGAGGAGTGCCTGGTGTGGTGGGCCGACAAGCTGATCGACATGGCCGGGGCCGCCGACCGCGCCGACGCCGACCGGTTGTTGACCCTGCGCCTCGAGTCGCTGCTGGGTCCGAGGAGGGAGGAGCACCTCGCACGGCTCCTCGAGTTCACCGGGCTGGACGAGCATGCCGAGGTCCGCACGTTCTTCGACGCGGACTTCTCCCCGGACAACGCCCACGTCGGCAGGTGGCGCACCGGGCTGGCTCCGGAGGACCAGGACCGCATCGACCGGCTCCACACCGAGCAGCTCGACCGCTTGGCCGAGCACGGGGTGTCGATCCCCGGGCCGGAGTGACACGGGCAGCACGGCCTTGACCACCAGCGACGACGCCGGGGAGATCCAGCAGATGACATCGGGACATGAGCAGGACAGCACTCCAACCAATCCGGCCGATCCGTTGCCGCCCAATCCGGTGCGGGCATGGATCGGTCGACGCGCGAGGTCGATGCCTCCGATCGAGCGCAGGGACCGTGAGCTCGCCGACCTGCGCACGCAGGTGGATCGTCTCCGCGACGCCGCCGAGCGTCGCGGGGCCGGGCCCGAGCCCTACCAACCGCCCAAGCGTCCCCTGGCCCGACGCCTGGTGAAGGAGAGTGGCCTGTTCGACGCCGCTTGGTACGCCGCCCAGGTCGACGACCCGCCTGCCGACCACGACGAGCTGCTCGAGCACTTCCTCTCGACCGGCGCGGCGCAGGGCCGGTCCCCCCACCCGGCCTTCCAGCCGGACTGGTACGCCTCCCAGATCAACCGGGAGAACGGGTACGCCAACCGTCCCAAGGTGCTGAAGAACCCCCTCCTGCACTACCTCGTCCGTGGAGCGCGTCGTCACCTGTCCCCGCACCCGGCGTTCGATGCCGCGCGTTACGTCGAGGAGAACCCCGGGTCCGCCGACGAGCGGTTCGGCCCCCTCATCCACTTCCTGCGCGGGAGCGGGGAGAGCGCCGTCGACGCCCCGGTCGTCGTCCCGGCGGCCGTCGCGCAGTGGCTGGCAGCCCCCGTCCGCCGAGACCTCGACACGTTCATCGCCTCTGCGCGGGCAGCAGGCGAGCTGCTCCGGGCCACGCGTGGTCACCTCCACCTCGAGCGGGACCACGAGACGTTCGACCTCGAGGTCGAGGCGCAGACCAAGAAATCAGTCCTCGCAGCCGCGGATCCCTCGGTCCGGCCCCTCATGAGCGTGATCATCCCGACCAAGGACCGAGCCAGCGTCGTCGGCGCGGCCATCGCCTCCGTGGTGGCCCAGAGCTACGACAACTGGGAGCTGCTCATCGTCGACGACGGCAGCGACGACGAGTCCGACACGGTGTTCGCTGCCTTCACCGACGACCCCAGGGTCCGGGTCATCCGTCACGAGACTGCACGTGGTGTGGCTGCTGCCCGCAACACGGGGCTGGCCCACGCAACCGGCGACTACATCGCCTACCTCGACTCCGACAACACGTGGCGCCCGGACTTCCTCGAGCTGATGGCGGCGTTCATGACCACGGGTGGCCACCGGGTCGGCTATGCCATGTCCGCCCTCACCGAGGCCGGTGGGGAGGAACGCGCCAGCTACCGCGGGATGCCCTTCCACCGTGAGGCGTTGAAGGAGCGCAACTACATCGACTGCATCGTGCTGGTCCACGAGCGCTCGCTGCTCGACGAGGTCGGCACCTTCGACGAGACCCTGCGACGCAATGTCGACTGGGAGCTCTTCATCCGCCTGGCCGACGCCGCCGACTTCGCGTTCCTGCCCGTCATCGCGACGGAGTACGACGTGTGGGAGACGCGCACCGACCGGATCACCACCGATGAGCCCTCCGGGTTCCGGTTCCTGGTGCGTGAGCGCTCCCTGGTCGACTGGGCGCGGGTCGCCCGTGAGGTCCCGCCCCGGGAGCCGGGCTCGGTGTCCCTCGTGGTGGTGGCCACCGGATCGGCCGACCTCACCGCTTCCGCCGTACGCCGAGCGCTCGCGACCGCCGACTCCGACGTCGAGGTGGTGGTCGTCGACGCCCGGCTCGACGATGCGGAGGCGGTGCGCCTGTTCCTGCACCTGCAACCCCTGGCCCGCACCCGCCTCGTCCGGTTGACCCAGGAGCTGCCCCTGGAGGTGGCCCGCAACGTGGGCGCCGCACACGCGACCGGGGAGACCTTGGTCTTCCTCACCGAGTCCACGTGGTGCGAGCCGGGCTGGGACACACCCCTCGTCACGGCCCTCGACCACCACGCGGCCGTGCAACCGGTGATCCTGGGCAGCCGTGGTTCCGTCTGGTCGGCCGGCCTGCACTTCCTGCCCGGCGGCCACCCCGTGCTGATGGGCCGGGACCTTGCCGGTGACGCACCCGAGGTCCGTGGGCTGCGCCCGGTCGACGCGGCCACGCAGGCGTGCATCGCCGTACGCGCGACCCAGTTCGTGGCCCAGAAGGGCTTCGACGCGCGGCACGTGGACCACTACACAGGTGGTGAGCTCTCCCTGCGCCTGGCCGACGCGACCGGGTTGCCACCGGCCTGCACCGGGGCCAGTGTCGTGGCGTTGCGCACCGTGGACGACGACGTGCTCGGCACGCTGTCGCCCGATCGGTTCAAGTCCCAGGAGCGCGACAACGACCGTTTCCAGCGCGTGGCCTGGGGCGGACGCGAGTCGCTCCTCACCGCGCGACTGGCCGAGGACCACCTCGTCCTGGCCGGCATCCACGGCGACCAGTCCGCCGCCCCGACGACTCCGCTGCTGGTCCGCGACGGCTCACCCCGCCCCCTGAGGTGGGCGATCAAGATAGGGGCGCCCGACGTGCACCGCCGCGAGGGCTGGGGAGACTGGCACTTCGCCCATGCCCTGCGCGACTCACTGGAGCGGCTCGGCCACGAGGTGACCATCGACTGCCAGGCGGACTGGTACCGCCCGACCGTCCACCTCGACGACGTGACCCTGGTGCTGCGTGGGCTGGGCCGCTACCGGCCGAACCCGCTGCACACGAACGCGATCTGGGTGATCAGCCACCCGGAGCAGGTGTCCGTGCGCGAGGTCGGCGACTACGACCTCGTGTTCGGCGCATCGTCGCGGTGGTGCGATCGGATCGACCGACGCATCGACACGGACGTCCAGCTCCTCCTCCAGTGCACCGACCACCGCAGGTTCCACCCGGTCGACCCGGATCCGGTCCGCCAGCACGAGCTGCTCGCGGTCGCGAACGCCCGCGGTGGACGCCATCACGGGGTCAGGCCCGCTGTGGCGGCTGCCCTGGCAGCCGGCGTGGTCCCGGCTGTCTACGGCGAGCGCTGGGACGGCCTGCTGCCCGAAGGTGCCTGGAAGGGCGTCTACGTGGCCAACGAGGAGCTCCCCGCCGTCTACGCCGCAGCCGGCGCGGTGCTCAGCGACCACTGGGAGGACATGCGCGACGAGGGACTGGTGTCGAACCGGCTCTTCGACCTCGCGGCCTGTGATGCGCGGGTGATCAGCGACCACCTGCCCGAGATCGAGCAGGTCTTCGGCGACCCGGTGCTGACCTACACCACCCCGGAGGACATCCCGCGCCTGCTCGCGTTGCACCGCGACGAGAGCGACGAGCGCAGGGCGGCGCGGCAGGCGTTGGGCGAACGAGTCCGCCGTGAGCACACCTTCGACGCGCGGGCCCATCTGCTCAGCGAACAGGTGACGGCGCTGCGCGCCCGCCGCTGACGACCCCCTCGTCGCCATGGGCGAGGAGGGGCGAGGGAGGGGGCGACGAGGAGCCGGTGGACCTGCGCCGGTGTCATTCGGGCAGGCAGAGGAAGAACGTCCGGTCCCGGACCACCCAGGGCACGCCCGCGAACACCGCCGGGTAGCCGTGGTCGGCGAGCATCCGGTAGAGCTCGCGCCCGGTGGGCCAGAAGGACTCCTCGTTCTCCCACGAAGCGGTGGGCCTGCGCTCCCAGCCCTTCTCGTCGTAGAGCCGACCCTTGTAGCCGCCTGCCGTGACGATCTCGGAGAGCTCGTGGGTCGGATTCCTGGTGGCCACGTGGGTGTCGAGGATCAGGGGGCGGCCGGCAGCCCGGTCCAGCAGGGCGACCTGGTCATCGACCGTCAGGTGGTAGAAGAGCCCCAGGCACAGCACCAGGTCGAAGTCCGTGAGGTCGACCTCGCGGATGTCCTTCTCGAGCCAGGTGACCCGTGGATCGTCGGGGAACCTCGTCGACCGCGCGTCGACGGCCGTGACGTCCCACCCCGCGTCCGCGGCCCTGACCGAGAAGGCGCCGTGTCCGGCGCCGAGGTCCACCACCCGTCCGGTCGGCACCTGGCGGAGGAGGGCGTCGAAGAGCTGAAAGCGTCGCGTGGAGTTCCGGTTGGGAGGCACAGGCGACAGCGTAGCCGTTGCCCAGAGGCACGCCGGGCCGGCATCGCCGGTATGTCGCACGTGCCCGTGGGCCGGGTGCTCAGCCGAGCAGTGCGTCGACGAACGCCTCCGGCTCGAAGGGCGCCAGGTCGTCTGCACCCTCCCCCAGGCCGACGAGCTTGACGGGGACCCCGAGCTCGCGCTGCACGGCGACGACGATGCCGCCCTTGGCAGAGCCGTCGAGCTTGGTCAGCACGATGCCGGTGACGTCGACGATCTCGGAGAACACCCGGGCCTGGATCATGCCGTTCTGTCCCGTGGTGGCGTCGAGCACGAGCAACACCTCGGTGACCGGGGCCTGCTTCTCGATCACACGCTTGACCTTGCCGAGCTCGTCCATCAGTCCGGCCTTGTTCTGGAGGCGACCGGCCGTGTCGACCAGCACCACGTCGTACTGCTCGTCGACGCCCTGCTTGACGGCCTCGAAGGCGACACTCGCCGGGTCGGAGCCCTCCGGGCCCTTGACGACGGGTACGCCGACCCGCTCGGCCCAGGTGCCCAGCTGCTCGACGGCGGCAGCGCGGAACGTGTCGGCGGCGCCGAGCACCACCTTGCGCTCGTCGGCAACCAGGATGCGGGAGATCTTGCCGACCGTGGTGGTCTTGCCAGCGCCGTTGACGCCCACGACCAGGACGACGCCGGGCCTTCCGTCCTCGCCACGAATCGCCAGTCGACGGTCCATCGACGGGTCGACCAGGTTGATGAGCTCCTCGCGGAGCACCTCGCGCGGCGTTCCCGCGTCGTTGCCCTCGACCCGCAGGCGGGTGCGCAGCTTCTCGACCAGCTCCTGGGTGGGCGCGACACCGATGTCGGCAGTCAGGAGGGTGTCCTCGATGTCCTCCCAGGTGTCCTCGTCGAGGCGGTCCCGTGAGAGCAGGGCGAGCAGTCCCTTGCCCAGGCTGCTCTGCGACCGAGCCAGCCGCTGGCGCAGGCGGACCATCCGGCCCGCGGTGCCCTCCGGCTTCTCGAGGGGCGGTGCCTCCTCGACGGTCGGGCCCGCCGACGGCTCCTCGGTGGCGACCTCGGGCGGCGCCTCGACCGGTTCCTCGCGAGGCCGGGCGATGACGTCGGTGCCACCGGAGGGCGGGCCCTTCGGCTTGTTGCGCCCGCCGGCGATGAAACCAGCGACCGCAAGCACGCCGACGACGGCGATGCCGATGATCAGGAGGAGCCAGTCAGACAGGAAATCCATGGGGCAATCCAACCAGAACGGTGGTCGGGGTGAAGAAGTCGTCCCCCCGCGTCACCACCGTGTGGGCCCGGTCACGGGGCTCAGCGACGGCTGGGTTCGTCGTCCTTGATGGTCGGCATGGCGTCGACGCCCTTGCGCAGGGCGGCGCCCAGCCATGGGAAGCGTGGCACGTCCTCGCCGCGGTGCGGGTAGGCGACGTAGACCACGACCACTCCGGCGAGCAGCAGGATCACGAGCATCATCAACACGATGGGAAGCAAGCGGAGTCACCCCGGGAGCTGGAAAGTGGACGTTGCCAGCATCGTCACACGACGGTGCCCCGATCCGCGCTTCTGCGAGCGAGTGGAACGCGTCACACGTGCCGCTGCTCGCGGTGTGGGTCAACCTCCGGAGAGCGAGCGCAGCACCTGGGATGCCTTCTGCTTGGGGCCGGTGCTGGTCAGCTCGAGCGTGACGGTCGGGCCGGGAACCTGCTCCGCACGCGACGCCACCAGGCCCTCCCGCCACGTGAGCGGCACGAGCTCGCCCTCTGCCCGGATCGTCACCGGTCGATGGGCCGGTGGCCTGCCGACCTGCAGTCGCAGCTGCCAAGTGCCTTCCGAGAGCCCGGTCATCGACACCCGGCCCTCGAGGTGGGCGCCGTCCCGCACTGCCGGGACCCGACGCACCTCACCGCCCGGTCCGCGCAGCACGAACCGCACGGGAGCAGCGCTGCGCGGAGCGGACAGGGCTCCCCGGACGACCAGATCGGTGTCGTCCCACGCCAGCTGCCAGTCGGTGAACTGCTTGCCCGCGGCTCCACGGCGCCACTTCGCGTCGATCCTGAGCCAACCACCCTTCGTGAGGTAGGCCGCCGCCGTCCAACCCTCCCCCTGCTCCGTCGCCGCCCAGGCGAAGGAGTCCAGCAGCTGCTCGTCGTGCACCGTGGGGTCCCCGCCCAGTCGCCACGACTCGGAGATCCCGTCTCGCGACACCCGGACGTGCACTCCCCAGGTGCCCTCGGGAAGCGGGTCACCGTCGGCAACCGTGAGCAGGTCTGCGTCTGCTGAGAACGCGTTGCCCCGACCACGGGTCGCGGCGACGACGTGCTCCACCGTCGGCTCCTCGCGCGAACGGATCACCAGCGCCACCTCGGTGGGCTCGAGGACATCGGTGAACCCGGCGGTCCCGACCACCGTCAGGTGGCCCCCCTCGTGGCACTCGAAGGACTCCAGGCCGGACTCCTTCCTGAGCCGGTTGGTCACCTCGTAGAGCGCGTCGGGCACGCCCACGGATCGATCCCTGAAGAAGGGAAGCTGCGCGTGGGCGTGCCCGCCGTCGATGACCACCCGGGGGCGGTTGTCGCCGGCTTCCAGCAACACACCGAGGAGCTCGAGCACCTCGTCACGGCGACCCCGGTCTGCCAAGTGGTAGACCACGCGGAGATCAGGGGTCAGGCGCTCCCGGACGTCGGCAGTCAGGTGTCGTCGTACCAGCGCGACCACGCGCTCCAGCAGTGCGTCCTGCTCGGCACGGGGCACCCCCACGAGGCGGCGCATCACGAGCGCCACGTCGATCTGGAAGTGCCGGGTCAGCAACGGGGCCCGCTTGTCGACGTCGAGGACCTCCGACTCGACCAGCTCGCACATCGTCTCCGCCACGTCGAGCTCGTTCGAGACCGGCCCGGACATGGTGACGTGCTGCCCGTCGTCGCGCAGCACGACGTGGTAGAAGTCGTAGTCGCTCAGCACGCTGATCTTGCGCGCCCGCAGATAGGCCACGGCAGTGAACGGCTGGTCCGACGCGTTGGGGAAGTTCGTCGGGAAGCGCAGGTCGTTGTCCTCGATGAGGCTGCGCCGGAAGAGCTTCAGCGCGGCCAAGGTCCACCAGACCCGTGACGTGAACAGGTCGACGTCGAGGTCGTTGTGGCGATACATCGATGACGGCACGGCGCGCTCGCTGGTCGCCACCATCTTGCCGAGGACGATGTCGGAGCCCTCGTCGTCGGCCGTGGCGACGAGACGCTCCAGGGCCTCCTCGCCCAGGTAGTCGTCCGCGTCGAGGAAGTACACATGACGTCCGCGCGCCAGGTCGAGGCCCTTGTTGCGCGGGGCGGCCGGTCCTCCGGACGCCGCGGCGTGCACGATGCGGAACAGGTCGGGATAACGCTCGGCCCACTCGTCCAGTGCCTCGCCGGTGCCGTCGGTCGAGCCGTCATCGACGACGAGGACCTCCATCCGATCCGTGCCCAGGGTCTGGGCCACCAAGGACTCGAGGCCACGGTGCAGGTAGGGCAACGCGTTGTAGGCGGGAATGATCACGCTGACGTCCGGGACGTTGCGCTCTGCCATGGTCGGTTCCTTCGGTGACGGGCTTCAGAGAAGCTCGACAGTCGACCCCACGCAGCGGTTGCGGGTGTCGAAGACATAGGTGGAGTGCTCGGCCACCAGCTCGTAGTCGAACACGTCGTGGTCGGTGAGGACCACCACGGCATCGGCCCAGACCAGCGCGTCCTTGCCGAACTCGACGAGGTCGATCTCAGACGGCAGGAACTCCGGGTCGGTGTGCGGCTCGGCCGCGTGCACCTCGGCGCCGAGCTCATGCAGCTGGCGGGCCACCGACAGTGACGGCGACTCCCTGATGTCCCCGACGTTCTTCTTGTAGGCCATCCCCAGCAGGAGCACCTTGGCGCCGTTGACCGCGAGCCGCTGACGATTCAGCGCCGCCTGCACCCGGCTGACGACGTGATCGGGCATGTGATCGTTGATCTCGTTGGCCGCGGAGACCATCCGCAGGTCGCTGCGAGAGGTCTGGCGCACCTGCCAGAGCAGGTAGGACGGATCGATCGGCAGGCAGTGTCCACCGACCCCCGGCCCGGGCGTGAAGCGCATGAACCCGAACGGCTTGCTGTCGGCGGCATCGATGGCTTCCCAGATGTCGACGCCGAGCTCGGGGGCCACGGCAGCAATCTCGTTGACCAAGGCGATGTTGACGTGACGGAAGGTGTTCTCCAGCAGCTTGGTGAGCTCGGCGGTGCGGGTGCTGGAGACCGGCACGACCTCGTCGACGAACGATGCGTAGAAGGCTCGGATCTCCTCCAGCGACTCGTCGTCGATGCCCGAGACGACCTTCGGGGTGTTGCGCATGCCCCACGTCTTGTTGCTGGGGTCGATCCGTTCCGGGCTGTAGCCGAGGCGGAAGTCGATGCCGGCCTTCAGGCCGCTCCCCTGCTCCAGGATCGGAGCCAGCAGCTGGTCGGTGGTCCCGGGGTAGGTGGTGGACTCCAGGACCACGGTGGCACCCACGACGAGGCGCTCGGAGATCTCCCGGCCGGCGGACTCGACGTAGCTGAGGTCGGGGATGCCCTCTCGCAGCGGGGTGGGCACCGTGACCACGAAGATGTCGGAACCGGCCGTGGCCTCCCAGGTGGCCGTGGGGAGGTACCTGCCGGTCTCGATGGCCGACCGCAGCTGCTGCTCCGAGATGTCCTCGACGAACGAGTCACCAGCGGCCAGTCGAGCGACCCGTCGCTCGTCGACGTCGACACCGACCACGCGATGCCCGACCTCCACCGCCGCCATGGCGAGGGGCAGGCCCACGTAGCCCTGGCCGACCACCGTCACCGTCTTCGTCATCGGCTCGTCTCCTCCATGCCTCGGTGTCGCACTTCCGCGACGCGCGCGGGACACTCTTCCACACGGCGAAAGTGCCCGGAATCAGACACGCAGCAGCGGCGTCACCGCATCACGGATCACATCGGGCATGGGGACCACGGGGCGATTTCCGGCGCCGTGCTCGTTGTCGACGTAGACGTGCACGAAGCGTCCCTCCGCAGCCGCCTTGTCGGACTCGCCCTGGAAGAGCCCGATCCGGTAGACGATCGAGGAGCTGCCGACCTTGTCGACGACCAGGCCCGTCTCGATCGGTTCGGGGAAGCCGATCTCGCGGAAGTAGCGGCACGACGTCTCCGCGACCACACCGATCCGTGGCAGCAGGCGCACGTTGGTGCCGGTCGCCTCGAACAGGTGCGCGTTGACCGCGGTGTCGAAGAGCTCGTAGTAGGTCGCGTTGTTCAGGTGGCCGTAGGCATCGTCGTCGCGCCAACGGGTGGTCACGGTGCGCCAGGCGACGTAGTCGGCGCGGGTGGGCAGCGGGGCTCGATCACTCACGCGGGAGAGCCTAGCGGGGTGGGTGCCGCCCCTGACCGGCGTACTCCTTGGGCGGTGGGAGGCCGATCCCAGGACTCAGGCGGACTCGGACTCGCGCAACCGCTGGCTGATCACGGCCGAGACACCGTCACCGCGCATGGTCACGCCGTAGAGCGCATCACCGACCTCCATGGTGCGCTTCTGGTGGGTGATCACCAGCAGCTGGGAGTTCTCCCGCAGCTCCTCGTAGATCTCGAGGAGACGGCCCAGGTTGGTGTCGTCGAGGGCGGCCTCGACCTCGTCGAGGATGTAGAACGGCGAGGGGCGGGCCTTGAACAACGAGACCAGGAACGCCACCGCCACCAGCGACCGCTCTCCACCCGAGAGGAGCGAGAGCCGCTTGACCTTCTTGCCGGCCGGTCGTGCCTCGACCTCGATGCCGGTGTTGAGCATGTCGTTGGGCTCGGTGAGGACCAGCTTGCCCTCGCCGCCGGGGAAGAGTCTCCTGAAGACGTGGTCGAAGGCGACACGCACGTCTTCCCACGCCTCGGTGAAGACCTGCTCGACCCGCTGGTCGACCTCACGCACGATGTCGAGGAGGTCCTTGCGCGTCTTCTTGAGGTCCTCGAGCTGCTCGGTGAGGAACTTGTGCCGCTCCTCCATGGCCGAGAACTCCTCGAGGGCCAACGGGTTGACCTTGCCGAGCATGGAGAGGGCACGCTCTGCGGTGCGCAGCCGCTTCTTCTGCTCGTCGCGGTCGAACGGCACCGGCTCGGGCGCCTCCTCCCCCTCGGGCACCTCACCGGTGAAGGGGATCAGGTTCTCGGGGCCGTACTCGCGCGCCAGCGCCTCCGGGTCGAGGCCGAGCTCCTCGAGGGCGCGCTCTTCGAGCTGCTCGATGCGCATCCGCTGCTGGGTGCGCGCCATCTCGTCACGGTGCACCGTGTTGACCAGCTCGTCGTGCTCGCGGTCGAGGTCGCGCAGCCGGGACCGGGTGGCCATCAGCTCCTGCTCACGACCCGCGCGTGACTGCTCGACCCGCGTTCGTGCCTCGGCCGCTTCCGAGACCGAGGTCTCGAGCCGGTCGAGGACGATGCCCACGCCGACGCTGACGGCCCGGGCGGCCTTGCCCTCCCGGATCAGGCGTTCCCTGCGCTCGGCTGCGCGAGCACGTGCTTCGCGTTCTTGGCGAGCGGCCCGGAGCAGGCCGTCGGCCCTGCCGTGCAGGGCGCGTGCTCGCTCCTCGGAGGTGCGCAGGGCCAGCCGCGAGTCCATCTCGCCCTGTCGCGCGGCCCGGGCTGCTTCGGCGAGCTGTTCGCGTGAGGTGGTGTCGGGCTCCTCGTCGGGCGCGTCCTGCGCCGACGCGAGCCGCTGCTCGAGGTCGGCGAGCCCGGCCTGGTCCTTCTCCCGGGCTTCTTCGGCCTTGGTGATGGAGGCGGCCAGGCGTTCGGCCTCACCACGCGCAGATCGCGCCCGCGAACCGTGCTGGCCCAGCTCCTCGGCGACCGCCGCCAACGTGGCGTCGGACTCGTGCAGCTTGGCCAGTGCCACGTCGACCCGCTTCTGGGCCTCGAGCCGCTCGCTCTCCATCCTGGAGGTCTCGAAGAGCAGGCGTTCGGCCGAGGCCGCGGCCTCCTCGAGTGCTTGGGCGGCCTCGTCGACGGCCGCCTGGATCTCGATCAGCGACTCCTGCTGGGCCGAGCCACCCGCCGCGAAGTGTGCGCCGAACTGGTCGCCCTCACGGGTGACCGCGGTGACGTCGGGAAGCTCGGCCACGAGCGACCGAGCCGTGTCGAGGTCGTCGACCACGGCCACCTTGAAGAGCAGTCGGGCCAGCGCCCCGCTCAGGTCGTCGGGGCACTCCACCACGTCCACGGCGTACGTCGTCCCGGCCGGCAGCCCGGGCCAGTCGTCGTCGGCGGCCGGTCCGCCACCGAGCAGCATCCCGGCGCGACCGAGGTCGTCGCCCTTGAGGTGGGTGATCGCCCCGATGGCGGCGTCCGGTCCGGTGACTGCCACCGCGTCTGCGGCGGAGCCGAGCGCCGCGGCGATGGCGGTTTCGTAGCCGGAGCGCACGGAGAGCAGGGCGGCCACCGAGCCGAGCAGCCCGGAGACCGAGTCGGAGGCGGCCAGCAGGGCCCCGGCACCGTCCTTGCGGGTGAGACCCATCTCGAGGGCCTCCTTGCGAGCGATCAGGGCGGAGCGTTCACGGTCGGCCGTGGTGGCCTCCTCGCGCGCCTTGGCCAACCGCTCCTCGAGGTCGTCGAGGGTCGCCACTGCGGCCTCGTGCTCGGCGTCGAGCCCTTCCTCGCCGGCGTCGAGGCCGGCCACCTTGGTCTCGAGGGCGGTGAAGTCGCGCTGGGCCCGGTCGGCGCGGGCCATCGCCTCCTCACGGGCCTGGACGAGTCGGCCGATCTCGTCGTCAGCAGCCGCGGCCCGCGACTTGATCGCGTTGACCTGGCCGTGCAGGCGGGCCAGTCCTTCACGCCGGTCGGCGGCGGCCCGCTGCAGTCCCGCGATGCGACGCTCCTCCTCGGCGGCGGCGTCCTCGGCGGCCTTGCGTGCGGTCACCGCGTCGCTCATCGCCTGGCGCTGCCGCTCGAGCTCGGCATTGATCTCCTGCTCCTGCTCGGCCACCCGGGCAGCCTCGGCCTCGAGCTGCTCGGGGTCACGACCACCCTGCTGGGTGGGTTCTTCGGAGGTGCCAGCACTGTTGCGCACCCGCTCGGCGGCCAGGGACTGGGTGCCGCGCAACCGCTCCCGCAGGCCGGAGAGCGCGAACCAGGTCTCCTGGGCCTTGGCCAGGGCCGGCAGGTCCTCGCGCAGGGCTGCCTCGAGTGCGGCCTCCTGCTCGCGAATCGTCGCGATCTCGCCCTCCACCGCGGTCCGTCGCTGGACCAGCACGGTCTCGTCGGCCATCTCCTGCTCGAGCGTCGTGCGTGCGGTCACCATCTCGTCGGCGAGCAGCCGGGCCCGGGCATCGCGGACGTCGGCCTGCACGGTCGCGGCCTTGCGGGCCACCTCGGCCTGCCGGCCCAGCGGCTTCAGCTGGCGCCGGATCTCGGAGAGCAGGTCACCGAGGCGGTTCAGGTTGCCGTCGGTCGAGTCGAGCTTGCGCAGCGCCTTCTCCTTGCGCTTGCGGTGCTTGAGCACACCCGCGGCCTCCTCGATGAAGCCGCGCCGTTCCTCCGGCGTCGCGTGCAGGATCTGGTCGAGCTGGCCCTGGCCCACGATGACGTGCATCTCACGACCGATGCCGGAGTCACTGAGCAGCTCCTGGACGTCGAGCAAGCGGCAGGAGTTGCCGTTGATCGCGTAGTCGGAGCCGCCGTTGCGGAACATCGTGCGGCTGATGGTGACCTCGGCGTACTCGATCGGGAGGGCACCGTCGGAGTTGTCGATGGTCAGCTGCACCTCGGCGCGACCCAGGGGCGGGCGCCCGGACGTGCCGGCGAAGATGACGTCCTCCATCTTGCCGCCGCGCAGCGACTTCGCACCCTGCTCACCCATCACCCAGGCCAGTGCGTCGACGACGTTGGACTTGCCCGAGCCGTTGGGGCCGACGATGCAGGTGATGCCTGGTTCGAGCTGGAGCGTCGTGGAGGACGCGAAGGACTTGAAGCCCTTGAGCGTCAGGCTCTTCAGGTACAACGGGTGCTCCCTACGGGCGGCAGTCAATTCCAAGCTGAACGACGATCATTGCAGGGGCGCCGTGGGGAAGGTCAGCACGCCTGAGATTACACGGCGTACGCCGTCGTGCCGGGAATCCCGGCGAGGCCGCGTCGCCGGGCCGCTCAGTTCGCGTCGTCGCTGTCGGCGTGGGCGATGTGGGGCATCTGCTTCCAGATCAGGACCACCAGCAACCCCGACCCGACGAAGGCGAACCAGAAGGGCGCCACGATGCCCCAGGCACCCGCGATGAGTCCGCCGATCCCGGTGCCGATCACCATGCTGCCGAAGACACCGACGAGGTAGACGCTGCCGACGCGGCCCTGGAACTCGGTCGGCACGGCACGCATCCGCACCGTGCGCGACGTGGTTCCCCAGACGAAGGCGTGGGCGCCGAAGATGAACAGGATGACCATGGCGCCGATGCCGCTGCGGTTCAGCGCCAGCGCGAGATGGGTGAAGGTCTCGATCACCAGCCCGACCCGCATGATGTTGCCGAGGGAGAAGCGGGACTCGAGCCAGTCGTAGCAGGCAATGCCGACCAGACCCCCGACGGCGCCCGCCGTGGCGAGCAGCCCGTAGCCGACCTCACCCATGTCGAGCGTCTTGAGCGAGTAGAGCACCAGCACGGACCAGGCAGCGCCGAAGGTGATGTTGAAGGTGACGATGGTCAGCGTCAACGTGCGCACGGCAGCGTGCTGCCAGGTCCAGCGCAGGCCTTCGAGGATGTCCTGGCGGACCTGCTTGTGCTCCTTGGTTGCGGGCACGACCGGCAGGCGCATCTTCGCGACCAGGGCAGCACCCAGCAGCACGACGACACCTTGGGTGACGAAAGGCCACACCATGCCGGCGGCGAAGAGTGCGGCACCCAGCGGCGGCCCGAGCATCTGGTTGACCGTCACGAACCCGGCCATCAGACGGGCATTGGCGACCCCGAGGTCGGCCTTGTCGACCACCATCGGCAGCAAGGTCGACGAGGTGGTGTCGGCAAAGACCTCGGCGGTGCCGAGGAGGAACAGCGCGACCAGCACGACACCGATGCTCACCACGCCGGTGGCGATGGTGGCGACCAGCACCGCCAGCACGCCGGCCCGCATCAGGTCGACGAGCACCACCACCACCCTGCGGTCCAGCCGGTCGGCGAGCACCCCGGCGTACAGACCGAAGAGCAGCCATGGCAGCCGCTGGAGGAGGACTCCCATCGCGACCAGGAACGGGTCGTGCGTCTGGGAGGCGATCAGGAGCGGGCCGGCGGACAGCGCGATGCCGTCGCCGACCTGGCTCACCCAGGAGGAACCGAGCAGCCACCGGAAGTTGGTGCCGAGCCGCCGGGGGACGGCTGCTTCGAGAATTCGGCTCACAAGGACAGGACGCTAGCGGCACAGCGCCACAGCGTCACATCCATTTGTCGCTCAGACCGGCTGCATGTTTTCGATGGGTTCGACCAGATCACTGGGACGTGCGGACTCGAGGGCCTCGTTCTCCTCGCTCAACCGCACGATCAGTGCCTCCAGATCGGCGACGCGCTCACGCAGCGCCCGGTTCTCAGCGGCAAGGCGAGCCGCGATCTGCCGAGCGGGGTGGAGCTGGTCGCTGCTCATGTAGCCGAGAAGCGCCTTGGCCATGCAAAGCCTCCGAAAGAGTGGTCAGCGGGTCGAATGACCCGCCTTCAAGAATCCCACCGTGGGAGGCAATGGTCAAACCCGGGCCGAGCCCCCGCCGTGCCCGGGCTGGGCTTCGGGCTGGGCCTCGGGCTGGGCCTCGGGCTGGGCCTCCCGCTCGGGTACGCGCTCGGGGCGCACCAGGGCAGCCCTCACGCCGAGGATGTGCGCCGTCAGGAGCGCGAGGCGCGGGTCGGTGATCAGCACGAACCTCACCGACCACGACAGCCACCACTCCCCGTGGGAGAAGTCCGGATCCAGCACGTCACCGTCCCTGCTGCGACAGGAACCGATGCACGTGGAGTCGCTCCACCGGGCGTTACGGGCGCCGGAGGAGAGGAGCAGGACCGCACCGACGTGGACGGCCAACACCCAGCCCAGGTGCACGCCGCTGCGCCAGCTCAGCCTGTGCCACGCCGATTCGTCGAACCAAACGACGAGGATCGTGCGCCCGCATCTTCAGCCCCGGGGCCGGCGCTGGCACGTCGGACAGAAGTAGGACGACCGGTTCATGAAGGCGACCCGGCGAATCGGGGTGCCGCACACGTGGCAGGCCTCCCCCTCGCGCCCGTAGGCGTGGAGCGAGCGGTCGAAGTAGCCGCTCTCGCCGTTGACGTTGACGTAGAGTGCGTCGAAGGACGTGCCGCCCTCGTCGAGTGCCTGCACCATCACGTCGGTGGCGTGGCCGGCCAGCTCGCGGACCTTGGTCGCGGTCAGCCGGTCTCCGCGCCGCTCGCCGTGCAGCCGGGCCCGCCACAGCGCCTCGTCGGCATAGATGTTGCCGACGCCGCTGACCAGCGTCTGGTCGAGCAGCAACCGCTTGATCGCGGACGTACGCCGGCGCACGCGACGCACGAAGTCGTCGACGTCGAACGCGTCGTCGAGCAGGTCACGGGCGATGTGGGCGATCTCGGGCGGGAGCTCCGCGCCACCGGGTGAGGTGGCCAGGCCACCGAACATGCGCTGGTCGACGAAGCGGAGCTCCCGCCCGTCGGAGAGGGTGAGACGCACGCGGAGGTGCTTCTCGTCGGCGGCGTCGGGCGGCTGGACCAGCATCTGGCCGCTCATCCCGAGGTGGCCCAGGATCGCGTCGCCCGAGTCGAGGGGCAGCCAGAGGTACTTGCCGCGACGGCGAGCCGCGGTGATCTCGCGACCGGTCAGCGAGGCGACGAACCCGGTGGGGCCGCCCGGATCACGACGGATCGGGCGGGTGTGGAGCACCTCGACGGAGGTGATGGTGCGTCCGACCGCGTGGGTGTCGAGTCCGCGGCGGACCACCTCGACCTCGGGCAGCTCAGGCATGGCTCAGGAGGCGTCGGAGTCGGGAGCCGACTCCTCGACGACCGGCGTCGCCGAGATCTCGCCGTACGCCGTCTCGGCGGCCTGCTGCTCGGCCTCCTTCTTGGAGCGGCCGACGCCGTGGCCGTACAGCTGCTCACCGACGCGGACCTGGGCGGTGAAGGTCTTCAGGTGGTCGGGGCCGGAGTCCTCGATGACGTATTCGGGAACGCCCAGCGCACGATCGGCCGACAGCTCCTGCAGGGAGGTCTTCCAGTCCAGGCCGGCACCCAGGCCGGCGGCTGCTTCGAGCAGCGGGTCGAACAGGAGGTGCACGACGGCGACCGCGTTCTCGAACCCACCGGAGATGTAGATCGCACCGATCACCGCCTCGACGGTGTCGGAGAGGATCGAGGCCTTCTCGCGGCCACCGGTCGACTGCTCACCGCGGCCCAGCTTGATGTGCTCGCCGAGACCGACGGTGCGCGCCACCTCTGCCAAGGCACGCGCGTTGACCACCGCAGCCCGCAACTTGGCCAGCCTGCCCTCGGACAGGTCGGGGTGGGTGCGGTACAGCGTCTCGGTGACGACCACACCGAGCACCGAGTCACCCAGGAACTCCAGGCGCTCGTTGGTCGGCAGACCACCGTTCTCGTACGCGAAGGAACGGTGGGTGAGGGCAAGGTCGAGCAGCTCGGTGTCCAGGACTGGATCACCGAGTGCCGACCTCAGCTCCTCATAGTCGAGTTCCGGCTCCGTGGACGGGTCAGTCGGATCGGAGTGCTCGGAAACCTCGGTCAAGGGTTCAGAGAACCTGACGACGCTCGGCCTTGGCGCCGTACTGGCCGCACTCGCCGCACGCACGGTGCGGAAGGTGCTTGGCACCGCACGCCGGGTTGGCACACGTCACGAGGGACGGCGCAACGGCCTTCCACTGCGAGCGACGGTGACGCGTGTTGCTGCGCGACATCTTCCGCTTCGGGACTGCCACTGTGATCTCCTCTTGATTTGCTCGGGCTGGTCAGCCCGGGCTCAGTCTGTCGTCTTGCTGTCGTCTTGCTTGAGTGTTGCGAGGCCGGCCCACCGAGGGTCGATCGGCGCCTCATGGCTGTGACCAGGATCGTCGGCCAGGTGGGCACCACATTCGGTGCACAGCCCGGGACAGTCTTCATCACACAGAGGCTGGAACGGTAGTGCAAGCACCACCGCATCCCGCAGCACGGGCTCGAGATCAAGCAGGTCTTTCTCGAGCCTTCTGACTTCATTCTCCTCGTCCTCGTCGACGTCGTGGTGACCGTCGTCGTAGACGAAGAGCTCCTGGAACCGCGCTTCGAGCTCGTCGGAGATCGGGTCCAGGCAGCGCACGCACTCGCCGGTGAGCTCGGCATGTGCCGAGCCCGTGACGAGGACACCCTCCATGACCGCTTCCAGACGCAGGTCGAGCTCGACCGGCGTACCTTCGGCGACACCGAGGACTTCGATGCCCAGTTCTGCTGGTGCCGGGACAGTTCGAGTGAACTCACGTTGGGACCCCGGGCGGCGGCCGAGCTCGCGTGTATCGAGCACGAGCGGCGCTCTCGGGTCCAAATGCGCGGTGTTCACAACTCCCTGTCCAGACACAACAAACCGGGTCAAGGCTACCCGGCGTCGGGGCCAGTCAGCAAAACGTCATCGGATGGCGGCAGGGCCTTCTCCGTGGGGTCGGCGAAGGAGCTGCTGCCGGCCAGGTTCTCGATGCCACGGCGCACCTCGGCCAGGGTCCGTTCGAGGGCATGCTCGAAGTTGGCGAACCGCTGCTCGATGTAGGCGTCCGTGTCCTTCTTCATCTGGGCGGCGTCCGCGGCGGCCTCGGTCCGGATCTGGTCGGCCTCGCGGGTGGCGAGCCGGAAGACCTCCGTGTCGGAGACCAGCTCGTCACGCTTGAGCTCGGCCTGGCGGACCACCTCGATGGCGATCTGCTCGCCCTCGGCCACGACCGCGTCGCGATCGGCGAGCACGGCCCGTGACTCCGAGGAGGACTTCTCCAGGGCGGCTTCGAGCCGCGCAGCTGCGTCGAGGAACTCCTGTCGGTTGATCACCGCCGAGGCTGACATCGGCATCGAGCGGGCGCTCTGGATCAGGTCGCGGAGCGCAGCGATCTCGTGGTGGACGTCATTCACCGGAGAGCCTGCGGTTCTCGTCGATGCGGTGGGCAAGGCGTTCGCGCACGAACTCGGGCACCAGCCCGGAGACGTCACCCCCGAAGGTGGCCACCTCCTTGACCAGGCTCGAGGCGAGGAAGGAGTACTCGGGGCTGGTCGGCACGAAGACGGTCTCGATGTCGGCGAGGCTGGAGTTCATCTGCGCCATCTGCAGCTCGTAGTCGAAGTCGCTCACCGCACGCAGGCCCTTGACGATGGCCTGCACGTCGCGCTCCTGGCAGTAGGACGTGAGGAGACCGGAGAACCCGTCGACCTTGACGTTGTGGAACTCCCGGCACGCCTCGGTGAGCATGTCCATCCGCTCATCGGCACTGAAGAGCCGGTTCTTGGACTTGTTGACACCGACCGCCACCACGACCTCATCGAAGAGGAACGACGCCCTCGAGATGATGTCGAGGTGACCGTTCGTCACCGGATCGAATGATCCTGGACAGACCGCTCTGCGCACGGGACTCCTACTCCTCGGTCGCCACGCCGGTTGACGTGGACTCGTGTTGTTCGTGGTCGTGCTGCGCCGCGTGACCATATCTCAGCACGGTCTCTCCGTAACGCTTGTCGCGCCACGGATCCATTCCCTCGGGCCAGCGATGTGACGAAGCCCTCGTTCCGCGCTCCACCACGACCAGCGCGTCGGAGGCCAACCAGTTGTTGGCCACGAGCAGCTCGAGGGCGTGCTCGACGTCGCTGTCCGGCAGGGGGTAGGGCGGGTCGAGGAACACCACGTCGTAGGGCGACTGCGGTGACCTCTGCAGGGTCGTGTCGACCGATTGGGCCAGCACCTCGACACCGGCGAAACCCAGCGAGCGCGCGTTGGCGGAGATCAACGCGGCAGTACGCCGGTCGCGCTCGACGAGGGTGACGGACCCGGCGCCACGCGACCTGGCCTCGAGCCCGATGGCTCCGGAGCCGGCGTAGAGGTCGAGGAAGCGGAGGTCGGCCCAGGTGCCGGCCCAGGACTCGAGCGCGGAGAACAGTGCTTCCCGCACCCGGTCGCTGGTGGGCCGGGTCTGCTCGCCGTCGGGGGTCTCGATGCGCCGCCCACCGGCGGTGCCGCCGATGATGCGCGTCACGCGGACCTCCCCGGGCAGCTGGCGTGGGCGTCTCGTCGCGTCGAGCGTCGTGGGGTGCTCATGATCGCTCCATGAAAGCACTCTGGCTGGAGTGCTCGAGCTCGTCCACCCGCTCGGCGAGCAACGGCGCCGCACGGAGGTCGGGGTCGGCAACGAGCAGCGCCTCCGCCGCGGCACGTGCGGTGACGATGGTCTTCTCGTCACGCACCACCTTGAGGTGCGTGAGGCTGGACTTGAACCCGGACTGTCCGGCACCGAGGACGTCGCCCTCGTGGCGCTGCTCCAGGTCGATGCGGGACAGCTCGAAGCCGTCGGTCGAGGCAGCCACCGCGTCGAGTCGTTCGCGCGCCGGTGACTCCGCCTCACTGTGGGTGACCAACAGGCACAGGCCCGGCAGCCCACCGCGTCCGACGCGACCCCGCAGCTGGTGGAGCTGCGAGACGCCGAACCTGTCGGCGTCGAGGAGCACCATGGTGGTGGCGTTCGCCACGTCGACACCGACCTCGATCACCGTGGTGGAGACCAGCACGTCGATCTCACCTCCTGCGAAGGCCCGCATGACGCGATCCTTGTCGTCCGGCGGCATCTTGCCGTGCAGCTTCTCGACCCTCAGCCCCGACAGAGCACCCTCGGCCAGCTCGGGAGCGAGCTCCTCGACGGCCGCCAGGTTGCCCTCGCGGATGGAGGGGATGAGGGCACCTTCCTCGTCGGTGTCACGCTGGTCGACCTGGCCCTCCTCGGCCTCGTCACCACCGATGCGCGGGCACACGACATAGACCTGGTGTCCCTTCTCGACCTCCTCGCGGACCCGGGCCCAGACCCGCTCGATCCAAGTCGGCTGGTCCTTGAGGGGGACGACGTTCGACTGGATCGGGGCCCGGCCGGCCGGCAGCTCACGGAGCGTGGAGACCTCGAGGTCTCCGAAGACCGTCATCGCGACGGTGCGTGGGATCGGCGTCGCGGTCATCACCAGCAGGTGCGGTGGAGCTCCGGCCTTGTCGGTCAGCGCGGCACGCTGCTCGACGCCGAACCGGTGCTGCTCGTCGACCACGACGAGGCCGAGGTCGGCGAACTGGACGTTGTCCTCGAGCAGGGCGTGGGTGCCGATCACCAGGCCCGCTTCCCCACTGGCCATCCGCAGCATCGCCTCCTGGCGGGCCGCCTTGTTCATCGAACCGGTCAGCAGGGCCACCGTGGTGGCGTCGGCCGCGCCACCCAGCATGCCGCCGGCCGCGAGGTCGCCGAGCATGGCGGTGATCGACCGGTGGTGCTGCTGGGCGAGCACCTCGGTCGGCGCGAGGAGAGCCGCCTGTCCGCCCGAGTCGACTACGCGCAGCATGGCGCGCAGGGCCACCAGTGTCTTGCCGGAGCCGACCTCTCCCTGGAGCAGGCGGTTCATCGGGTGCGACTGGGCCAGGTCGGCCTCGACCTGTGCACCGATCTGCTGCTGCCCCTCGGTCAGGGTGAACGGCAGGCGGGCGTCGAACTCCGCGAGCAGTCCCCCGCCCCCCTCCCGTGGCTCGGCGCCGAGGGCTCGGACCGCGGCCCGGCGACGAGCGAGCACGATCTGGGTGACCAACGCCTCCTCGAAGCGGAAGCGTTTGCGGGCCGCACCGAGCTGGCCGTGGTCGTCGGGCGAGTGCATCCACCGGAGGGCGGTGTGGACGTCGACCAGGCCGTGGTCGTGGCGCACCGACTCGGGCAGGACCTCGGGCAGGTCGTCGACCACCGTGAGCGCGAAGCTGACCACCCGCTGGATGTCCCAGGTCTCGACGGAGCCCGTGGTCCGATAGATCGGGAAGAGTGCCTTCAGACCCTCCGCCATCGCCAGTGCCGACTCGGCCTGGGCGTCATCGGGGTCGTCGGTGAGCATCACCATCTGCGGGTGGGCCAGCTGCCACTGGCTGTTGAACTGGCTCACCTTGCCGGTGAAGACGCCCTTGGCTCCGGGACGGAGGCGGCGCTCGTGCCAGTCGGCAATGCCCTTGCTGCGCGCGAAGAGGGTCAGCTTCAACGCTGGCCCGTCGGTCTTGATGACCGCCTCGACCCGGAACGCCGTACGCCCGGTCCGGCGGTCGCGATAGGAGGCCTGTCGGCTGCTGAGCACGTCCGCCACCACGGTCAGGGGTTGGCCCTCGACCAGGTTGCCGACCTCGCTGGCCTCTCCAGTCCTGAGGTAGGTGCGGGGGAAGTGCCAGAGGAGGTCGCCGACGGTGCGCATGCCGAGGTTCTCCTGCAGCGCCTTCGCCTTGGTGGCGTCCTTCTTGCCGCCACCGAGGACGGTCGCGATCGGGGACTCGAGGGTGATTCCGGTCATGGGTGTCGAAGAACTCCGTCAGTCAGGTCGCCGCTCATTCGACGGCGAGGAGCAGCGGGTAGCGCTCCTGACCACCGTCGTACACCACGACATCCACAATCGGGTACGCCGACTCGACGTACTGCTCGCACCGGGCGGCCAGGTCCGTCCCGTCGACGCCGGCCACCAGCGTGATCAGCTCACCACCACCGCCGATCAGCTTGTCGATGATGCCGGCGGCCACCTCGAAGAGGTCTTGGCCGACCAGCGCGAAGTCGCCCTCGATCACGCCGAGGACGTCACCGGGCTCGCACGGACCCGCCATCGTGATCGCCTGCTTGGCCGCGACGGTGACGCCACCGTGGCGCGCGTGCCGCGCGGTCGCCGTCATGTGGAGGAGGTCCTGGTCGAACGACCGGCCGGGTTCGTGGACCGCGATCGCGGCGAGTCCTTGGACCTGGGCCTGGGTGGGGATCACCGCCACTCGGACGTCACCGGACTCCTCGGCGGTGCGTGCGGCAATCTCGGCGACGCGCACGGAGTCGGAGTCGTTGGGCAGGACGACGACCTCGGCGGCCGCGCAGTCCTCGATCGCCTCGAGCAGCATTCCGGTGCTGGGCCGTTGCCCGGGCCCTCCGGTGACCACCACGGCGCCCGCCTCCTCGAAGAGCTCGCGCAGTCCCGCTCCGGCAGCCACGGCGACGATGCGACGACCCGTGCGCGACGAGGCATTCTGCTGCGCCTCCTCGACCTGTTCGGCGAAGTGCGTGACCCGGACCCGGTGCGGGCGACCGGCGACGATGCCGGCCTCGATGGCGGCACCGACGTCGTCGACGTGGACGTGGACGTTCCACAGGCCCTCTCCCCCGACGACGACCAGCGAGTCACCGAGACCCGCGAGTGTCTCCTTGAGGCCGCTGATGCCTTCGTCGTCGGCGTCGAGGAGATACATCACTTCGTAGGACGGGCCTCCGGGCTGCAGGTCGTTGGTCGGCATCGGGACGGGGATCTGCCGGCTCGTGCGCGGCCGATCGATCGGACGCCGCCCCGTCAACGCGGTCTCCGCTGCGTCGAGGATCACGCAGAGGCCACGGCCACCGGCGTCGACGACGCCCGCATCGGCCAACGCCTTCAGCTGGGTGGGGGTCTTCTCCAGCGCCTCCCGGGCAGCCTGCGCAGCGGCACCGAGCACGGCTGTGGTGCGATTCCCGGACTGGGCCGCCGCCTCGATCGCAGCGTCGGCGGCAGCGCGGGACACGGTGAGCATGGTGCCCTCGACCGGTGTCCCGACGGCTGCGTAGCTCGCCACCGTCGCCTCGTGCAGTGCCTGCCCGAAGATCTGCGCATGACGGGCAGCGGGGTCGGGGTCGGCGATCCGCGACGCCACTGCTCCGAGCATCTGCGACAGGATCACGCCAGAGTTGCCGCGAGCGCCCAGGAGCGCGCCGCGGGAGAACGTGGCCATCGCGACGGCCAGGTCGGCCGTGGGGTCTCCTCCGGTCGCCTCCATCAGCGCTTCACGGGCCGCGGACACGGTGAGGAACATGTTGGTGCCGGTGTCGCCGTCCGGGACGGGGTAGACGTTGAGCGCGTCGATCTCCTCCCGCGCCTCGCCCAGCGCGGAGGTGGCGATGTCGACGAACTTGAGGATGGCGGCCAGGTCGAAGCGCTGGTCCCGCTTGTCGCCCATCCGTCCTCCCCTCGTCGTGGTGCGCGATCGCCGCGCGCACGCTCGTCGTACGTGCGTGGAGGTCAGGTTAGTGGAACCGCCGTCGGGCTCGCGGGCTCGTGCCCACGTTGCGGATCCGGAGTCCGCTCGCGATCGATTTCCGTGTTCGGCCACCGATCAGATACTCTTGTTCGGTTGCCCGCGAGCCGACCTGCTCCGGGCCCTCTCGTTCCAACCTCGATCTTTCCAGGAGTTCACGGTGGCTGCCGTCTGTGACATCTGCGCCAAGAAGCCAGGCTTCGGTAACAACCGTCCTTGGTCGCGCAAGATTACGAAGCGTCGCTTCAACCCGAACATTCAGCGTGTCCGCGCCACCGTCAACGGTGCCCCGAAGCGCATGAACGTCTGCACCGGCTGCCTCAAGGCCGGCAAGGTCTCCCGCTGACCTGAGCCGAGGAGCCCCCGGACCTGTGGGTCCGGGGGCTCTTTCGCGTCCCCGCGAGCGACCGCCGCGTCGCGTCCCCCGGACAGCACAAGACCCCCGCCATCGTGACGGGGGTCCTGACGTTGCTGGTCGTGGAGCTCTCAGTCGAGCACCTCGGGGCTGAGCTCGTCGTCGCCGAGCCACTCCTGGCCGTCGTCCCAGAGGAGGTCGACGGAGTCACCCTGGCGATCACGGTCCTTGCCGGTGCCTCGTCCCCCTGTGCCGGGGGCCATCGCGCCGCGGCCCGATCCGCGCGAGCCGCGCGAGCCGGCTGTTCCGCTGGTGCCCCTCGTGCCGGACTGGCCGGGCACCATGCCGCGCGACCCGGGGCGTCCGGCCGTCGCGCTCGAACGGCCTGCCGCCGACTGGCCGGGCATCATCGTGTTGCGCCCGAGCACTCCGCGTGCCGGCGTCGATGAGCTGGACCGGCCGAGCGCCGCACTGCGCGCCGGGGTCGACCCGGGGATCGCCGTGCCAGCAGTGCGACTGACCGCGGCGCTCGACAGGGTCGGCGCGACCACCGGGCTCGCGCTGGTGGGTGTGGGGCTCGTCGTCGGGCCGATCGACGTCGTCGGCGAGGGACCTGTCGACGGGGGTGCCGTGGGTGCCGACTGGAGCAACCCGTTGTGGTCGGGATTGTTGACGGGTGTGGTGTTCGGGGTGTGGTGGACGGTCGGCGGCTCGGTGGTCAGGTGCGGCGGTTCCTGGGTCGGTGTCTGCGTGCCCGTGTTGACCGTGTGCGTCGTCGGAGTGGCCGTCGAGGTGCTCTCGATCTGCGGCTGCCGGATCACACCCGGGTTGCTGCTGGTCGGCCGACCGGAGGAGGGGCTGATGTCGGCGTTGGTGGTGGAGTTGGTCACGCTGCCCGGCTGCTCCATGCCGGCCACCTTGCGCATCTTCGACGTGGCCTGCTCCATCTCGGAGTCGTAGGTGGCTAGGACCTGACGCGCCTTGGCCTCCGCAGCATTCACGGAGTTGGCGTGGGTGGTGTTGACCCTCTCGGCGTCGTTCAGCGCCTCCGTGCGCTTCCTGATGGCTTCCTTCGAGTGGCCGGTGATGCCCGCCGTCGGATTGTCGGCAGCCGGTTCGGTGACCACGGGAAGCGTGTTGTACTCGGTCCACGCGGTGGACGAGGCCTCCCGCGCCTTCTTGACGGCGTCGGCCACGTCGGTCATCTCGGTGTGGCGCTTGTTCACCATGTCGATGAGCTTCTGGTAGGTGTTCACCGCAGCACGCCCCGGGTCGTGCTCGCCCGAGGAGACGTACTCGTCCTCCATCCGGTCCCTCTGCTTGGTGAGTGTCACGACCAGGCTGGCCAGGTCTGCTGCACCGTCGGCCCAGGACTTCTCCGCGTCGCTGAGGTTGCCGAAGTTGGTCTTCAGGATCTGCTTGAGCTTCAGCTCATGGGGACCCGCGTAGGGGTTGTTGCGCGGAGTGAATCCACTCCCGTCCCCACCGCCCTTGGGAATCATGCGGTGTCACCTCCGTCCGCACCTTCCGCGAGGGCAGCCTCGCGTCGGTCCTCTGCCGCGTTGACGTCGATGTCGCCGATGTCGTTGAGAGAGTTCTCGTCGAGGGTGGTCGTCGGGTCCACCGACATCCCCGGCATGTAGCCACCGAAGAGCTCGAACGCGCGCACGGTGTCGTCCTCGGCCTCGAGCAGGGTGGCCACGGCCTTCCTCAGCCCGCCACCGAAGGTGACCAGGTCGTCGTGCACACCCTCGAGCGTGGTCTTCACGACGTTCTCCGCGGTGCCGTGGACCAGGACGAACTGTGCAGCCGTGTCGAAGTCACCGAAGGTGGCCTCGTTGACGGAGACGCTGGAGAGCGGCTCCGACTCCTTCAGGTACTTGTTCGCGAACTTGATCGTGTCCTGTCCCAGTGCATCGACCTCGTCCGGGTCTATCTTGACCACAGAACATCTCCTCCCGAGCTCCACGTTTCCTCTGACGATCCGCCTTCTGCCCAGTGGGACGAGAATACAAACCAACCATGACGTGGGAAGTTCATCTTCACCTTGGATGCACTGTGTGACTAGGGTGTTCGCATCGCCTGTTCCGACCTCGGGAGTCACATGCGCATCACCATCACCACAGTCAGCCTGCTGCTGGCCGTGAGCCTGCTCGCTGGTTGCGGCGACAACGACGACGCGAACGGCAACGGGCCTTCGCAGGAGTCCTCAGGAGCCACCAGTGCCTCCGCCTCGCCGTCGGCCTCGCCATCGGTCTCGCCATCGGTCTCTGCCGAGGCAGACCGAGGGGTCGAGGTCGCGCGTTCTGACTACACCTTCAACCTGCCGAAGGACTGGATCGACTCCACCGACGACCAGGCCCTGGCCGGCCCCGAGGACGCCTACGGCAGCGTCGCCGTCGGCGCCGATCACCGGGTGACCGTCGATGCCGAGCCCGATGTCTCCCAGGAGCTCTTCGACCACGGCCTCAAGGAGATGGTCGGGAACATGAAGCGCCTCTACGCCAGCAACGGGAAGCAGCTGGCCGACACGACCTGGGCCGGCGAGGCCGCCACCCATGTGCAAGGGAGCGGGCAGGCGAGCGGGACCCGCGCCCAGGTCTTCTACTTCCGCCATGAGAACACCGCCTACATCATCTGTGTGCAGACCCCCGGCAGCCAGGCGCAGAACGAGGCCGCCGTCGATGCGCTCCGCTCCAGCTGGACCTGGAAGTAGCGGGCCCGAGCCGGGTCAGAAGTGGGTCCAGCCGGTCTCGCCCTCGTAGGGTGCGCCGTCGACGGTGACCGTGGCCCCGTCGTGGTCGGGCTCGTTGACCGAGCCGATCACCTGCCAGCCCTCTGGGACGGCCTCGACGTCACTGAAGGTCGCCAGCAACGGGTGGTCGTCTCCCCCACCGAGGATGAACTGCATGGGATCGGCCCCGAGGGCGGCAGCGATGGCGTGCAACGGCTCCGCGATCTCGAAGCTCTCGGTGGTGATGTCGATCGCGACCTGGGAGTCCTCCGCGATGTGCGCGGCGTCGGCGAGGAGGCCGTCTGACACGTCGATCATCGACGTCGCGCCGGCATCCGCCGCGACCTGGCCCGCGTCGTACGGCGGTGCGGGTCGCCGGTAGGCCTCGACCAGCACCCGCGGCGAGCGGAACCCGCGCCCCAGGACGGCCAGGCCTCCCGCGGCCCAGCCCTGGCGACCGCACAGCGCGACCACGTCCCCGACAGTGGCACCGGAGCGGACGACGGGGGCGACGGTGCAGGCACCGATGACGGTGACCGAGATGACCAGGCTCTCGGAGCGCGTCACATCGCCACCGACCACGCTGGCGCCGACCTTCGCGCACTCGTCGGCGAACCCGCGGGCGAAGTCGAGCGCCCAGGCCACCGGGAGGTCTGCGGGTGCGGCCAGCCCGATGGTCAGTGACGAAGCGCGACCGCCCATCGCATTGATGTCGGAGAGGTTCTGGGCCGCGGCTCGGGCACCCACGTCGGCGGCCGAGGCCCAGTCCCGGCGGAAGTGACGGCCCTCGACCATCATGTCCGTGGACACCACGACGTGCCCGGACCTGACGCGCAGCACGGCGGCATCGTCGCCCGGGCCGATGAGGACGTGTTCCCCTTGGTCGAAGATCTCCCTGAGCGCTGAGATGAGTCCGAACTCGCCGGCATCGGCCAAGGTGCTGTCAGGTGGGAACGGGGCGGCAGGCATGGCCACATCCCATCAGGACTGCAATGGCCACCACCTTTCGACACGCGGGCCCGAGGCGGTAGGTTGGCGTGGCAATGTCCACACACGCAGACCGAGGAGCACCCATGGTCGTCCAGGCCTACATCCTGATCCAGACCGATGTCGGCAAGGCCGCTGAGGTTGCCGCTTCCATCGCCCAGATCTCCGGCGTCAACGTCGCCGAGGACGTCACCGGCCCCTACGACGTGATCGTTCGTGCCGAGGCACGCAACGTCGACGAGCTCGGCAAGCTGGTCGTCTCGAAGGTGCAGAACCTCGAGGGCATCACCCGCACGCTCACCTGCCCGGTCGTCCACATCTGAGCAGCGCGCCCTTGCACCCTGCTCCACGCCCTGGTCGTCGGCGCCCCGTGTCCCTCCGGACCCGGGGCGCCGTCGCGTGCACCCTCCTGTCGACCGTCCTCGCCGGATGCTCGGGGGCCGTGGAGATCGACTCCCCCGACGTCGACGACAGCACCGAGGCCACCTGCCGCTCCTTCCTCGACGCCCTGCCCTCGGAGCTCGCCGACCAGGAGTCCGTCGAGGTCTCTCCCGACGGAGCCCTCGGCCGGGCCTGGGGCGATCCGGCCATCGTGGTCACCTGCGGTGTGCCGATGCCCGAGGAGTTCGACAAGTTCTCGGCCTGCTGGGAGACGGACGGTGTGGGTTGGTTCGTTCCCGACGGCCAGGTCGAGGACCCCGCCGCCGACGTCACGCTGACCACGATCGGCTACGCCCCCAACGTGCAGATCCACCTCCCCGGCGAGCTCCGACCACCGGACGCTGTCACCGTCGAGGTGGGCGCCGTCGTGAAGGAGACTCTCCAGCGATCAGGCAGGGGCTGCGTCTGACCGCACCTCGCGGGGGGTCAGCGAAGTCCGAGGGGGCGGTCGAGGGCCAGTCGGATCAGGCGGTCCACGAGCTCGGGGTAGTCCACCCCACTGGCTGCCCACATCCGCGGGAACATCGACAGGTTCGTGAACCCGGGCATGGTCTCGACCTCGTTGAGCACGATCCGGCCGTCGTCGAAGACGAAGAAGTCGACCCGGGCCAGACCCTCCACACCGAGGGCCTCGAAGGCACGAACGGCATACGACTTGATGCGGTCGGCGAGCTCGGGCTCCATCTCGGCAGGCACGTCGAGGGCGGTGTTCTCCTCGGGGAGGTACTTGGCCTCGAGGTCGTAGAACTGGTGGTGGGCATCGATGCGGATCTCACCGAGCTCACTGGTCAGGTGCGGCTCGTTGCCCTCGCCCTGCAGGACCCCGCACTCGACCTCGCGGGCCCCGATCGCGGCAGCCTCGACGATCACCTTCGGGTCGAAGCGGCGCGCTTCCTCGAGCGCCGCGTCGAGGTCGTCGGCCGAGTTGACCCGGCTGATCCCGAAGCTGGATCCGGCTCGCGCCGGCTTCACGAAGACCGGGAAACCGAGCTCGGCGATCCGGTCACGCGCTCCGGTCTCGTCGCGCGCCCACTCCCGCGGCGTCACCACGACGTACGGCAGCACGGGAAGGTCCTGCGCCTCGAAGAGCAGCTTCATGAATGCCTTGTCGGTGCCCACCGCACTCGACAGCACCCCGGCGCCGACGTAGCGCACGCCCACCATCTCGAGCAGCCCCTGCAGGGTGCCGTCCTGCCCGAAGGGACCGTGCATCACCGGGAACACCACGTCGATGTCACCCAGTCCCTCGCCCGGGGCGGCCCCACCCCCGTCGCGGAGCTCGAGGCTGGTGCGCTCGCCGTGCGTGAGGGTGACCTCGCGGTCACCGACCACGTTCGGCATCTCGCCGGCGGGGCCGAGCGCGAGCTGGTTGGTCTCGGGGTTCTCCAGCACCCACTCACCGGTGGTGCTGATGCCGATCGGGACCACGTCGTACTTCTCGGGGTCGATCGCCTTCAGCACGCTGCCGGCAGAGATGCAGGAGATGGAGTGCTCGCTGGAGACGCCGCCGAACACGACGGCGACACGGGGCTTGCGGTTCGAGGAGGTCATTGGCGAGAACCCTAGGGCATGGGTCAGGCGTGGACGGCGTCCAACTCGGCCTTGGTGAGAACTGGGCGGACCTCGAGCTCGACGTCGGCCAGCGGGTTCTCTCCCTCAGGACTGCGGTCGATCGCGCAGACGACCACCTCCACGATCGCCCCGGCCGCACGCAACGCGTTCGTGGCATCACGGACCGCGCCACCCGTGGTGATCACGTCCTCGACCAAGGTGATGCGACGGCCTTCGATGCCGGGCCCCTCGGCCAGCTTGCAGGTGCCGTACTCCTTGGCCTTCTTGCGCACGAACAGCGCCGGCAGGTCCACCCGCATGCTCAGCGCGGTGACGATGGGGATGCCACCCAGCTCGAGCCCGCCCAGCAGCTCGGTTCCTTCGGGGACCAGGTCGACCATCTGGTCGGCGACCCGGGCCAGCAGCGCCGGGTCGGACTCGAAGAGGTACTTGTCGAAGTACTCGTTCGACACCTGACCGGAGCGGAGGGTGAACTCTCCGCTGAGGCGGCAGCAGGCGTCGATGTCGCGGGCCAAGGTGGTCTTCGTCTCGTCAGTCACGGGCTCCATCATGTCGTACCCGCGGAAGTCCTAGTGTGGGTGCCATGCCTGAGAAGTCGTTGCGCCCCGCCACCCTTGCCGTCACCGTCGGCCGCCCCGACGCCGAGCCGGACGCCCCGCTGAACGTGCCGATCACGATGGCCTCGACCTACGTCGCCGGAGGCGACACCGAGTACGGTCGCTACGGCAACCCCACGTGGCAGGCCTTCGAGGACGCACTCGGTTCGCTCGAGGGTGGTCGGTGCATCTCGTTCGCCTCCGGGCTTGCCGCGGTCGCCACCATCCTCGACCTCGTCGGGCAGGGCCAGAAGGTGGTCGCTCCGCGGCACTCCTACAACGGCACGGTCATGCAGCTGGCCGACCTGGAGTCGCGCGGTCGCATCGTCGCGCACCTGGTCGACATCACGAACACCGATGAGGTCGTCGCGGCCTGTGCCGACGCCTCCCTCGTGTGGCTCGAGTCCCCGACCAACCCGGCGCTGGAGATCGCCGACATCCCGGCCGTCCGGGCTGCCGCCCACGAGGCCGGCGCCTACGTGGTGGTCGACAACACCTTCGCCACTCCCCTTCGCCAGCAGCCGCTCGACATGGACGTCGACATCGTCGTGCACTCGGCCACCAAGTACATCGCCGGCCACAGCGACGCACTGATGGGTGCCGTCATCACGCGCGACGCCGAGCTGTTCGACGTGCTCAAGAAGCGTCGCGACCTGATCGGCGCCGTGCCCGGCACCCTCGAGGCCTACCTGGCGCTGCGCGGCATCCGCACCCTGCACCTGCGCGTGGAGCGTGCGGAGGAGAACGCCAAGGAGCTGGTCCGCCGGCTCGAGGAGCACCCGGCGGTCGACGAGGTCCGCTACCCGGGCTTCGGCGGCATCATCTCGGTCGTGCTCGGGCAGGGCGCGATGGCGGCGGACCTGTTGACCCGCAAGACGTCGCTGTGGATCCACGCCACCAGCCTGGGTGGCGTCGAGTCGACCTTCGAACGCCGCCGGCGGTGGAGCAGCGAACCGGCAACCATCCCTGACGCCCTCGTGCGGATGTCGGTCGGCGTCGAGGACGTCGATGACCTGTGGGACGACCTGCGCAGGGCGCTCGACGACCTGGTCTGAGCCTCAGTTGCCACTCGTCTCCCGGGTCACCCGGTCTCGACACGCTCCGTCGCGACCTCGCTCCACGGCCCACCCTGCCTGTCGCGTCAGTAGCGCTCGGGCTTGATGTCGCGGGCGATGAAGCCGTCCATCATCCCGCCGACGGTGAGGCGCCCGGCGACGACCTCGGTGACGGCCTCGGCCAAGGGCGCATCGACCCCGTTGCGCCGGGCCAGGTCGAGGATCGAGGCGCACGACTTCGCGCCCTCGGCGACCTGGTTGGTGCTGGCGTAGATCTCCTCGGTGGTCATGCCCTGCCCGAGCTTCTCACCGAACGTGCGGTTGCGCGACAGCGGGGAGGAGCAGGTGGCGACGAGGTCGCCCAGGCCGGCCAGGCCCATCATCGTGAGCGGGTTCGCCCCGAGCTTCTCTCCGAGGCGAGCCGTCTCCGCCAGGCCACGAGTGATCACGGAGGCGGTGGTGTTGTCACCGAAGCCGAGGCCGATCGCCATCCCGACACCGAGACCGACCACGTTCTTGTAGGCCCCACCGAGCTCGCAGCCGACGACGTCGACAGAGGTGTAGGGCCGGAACGCCTTGGAGTGGCACAGCGACTGCAACCGCTTGGCGACCTCCTCGTCCTCACAGGCCACCACGGAGGCGGCCGGTTCACGCCGGGCGATCTCACGCGCGAGGTTGGGGCCGCTGACCACCCCGATCCGCTCGGAACCGGCGCCGGTCACCTCGGCGATCACTTCGCTCATCCGCTTGACCGTGCCGAGCTCGACGCCCTTCATCAGGGAGACCATCACGGCCTCGCGCGGGATGAACGGCGCCCAGGTGGTCAGGTTCTCGCGGAGCGACTGCGACGGCACCGTGAGCACGACGATCTCGGCGCCGGCCAGCGCCCGCTCGGGATCCGTGGTGGCGGAGATGCTGTGCGGCAGCTCGATGCCGGGCATGTAGTCGGAGTTCTCGTGCTTGCCGTTGATCGACTCACACACCTCCTCTCGCCGAGCCCACACCGTGACGTCGTTGCCGGCGTCGGCCAGGATCATCGAGAACGCAGTCCCCCATGAGCCCGCGCTGAAGACTGCCACCTTGCTCATCGCTTGTCCTTGCCCTTCTTGCGGGGATTGCCAGTCATGCTGACTCCGGCCTTGCGTGGATCGAACCGCTCCGCCGGCGCCTTCTCCCCGCGGATGTCCTCCAGGAGGCCGGTGATCGCATCCATGATGCGAGCCATCGCCACCTTCGTGGTGGCGGCGGAGGCGCGTTCGTGATCGGGGAGAGCACGGAGGTCGTCGAGCCGCACCGGATCACCGACCTTGATCGTGACCGTCTTGCGAGGCAGCAGGCGTGGCTTCGTCGTGTAGGGCGCGAGGATGTCCTGCACACCCCAGTTGGCGACCGGGATCACCGGGGCACCGGTCTCGAGGGCAATCCGCGCCGCACCGGACTTGCCGGTCATCGGCCAGAGCCCGGGGTCACGCGTGATCGTGCCCTCCGGGTAGACGACCACGCACTCTCCCCTGCGCACCGCCTGGACGGCCGCATCGAAGGCGCCCGCGGCATCGGTGCTCTGCCGCTTGACGGGGATCTGGCCAGCCGCGGTCAGGAAGAAGCCGAGGAACTTGTTCCGGAACAGCCCGTCCTTGGCCAGGTAGCGCGCCAGTCGTCCGTGGTCGTGCAGGACGTGCGCGGCCATCAGCGGATCAAGGTGGGACACGTGGTTGAGCGCGATGACGCAGCCGCCGGTGGCCGGGATCTTCTCGCCGTCGATCCAGACCCGCTTCGACACGGCCAGGAGGATCGGCTTCAGGATGGCGACCGCCACGGTCCATGCCCAGCCACGGGGTTGGTCGAGTTCTCGAACGCTCAAGGTGCTCTTCTCATCCTTCCGGTGCGGTCCCTCTGCCCGGACCACGCTGCGACGTGTCAGCAGGCTACTCGGTGAGGGCGCTGGTGACCCTCGGGCACGCGGTCGGGTGCGCGGGTGGGAGGATCGTGGCGATGTCCTCTCCGTCTTCCTTCGTCGCCCTGGTCCCGGTGAAACCGCCGGCCGTGGGCAAGTCGCGGCTCGGCACGATGCCGGATCCGGATCGGATCCGACTCGCCACGGCCTTTGCCCTCGACACCATCGCGGCTGCCCTCGCCGCGGAGCGCGTGGCGGACGTGATGGTGGTGACGGACGACTTCCGCTTCGCCTCGATGGCACGGGAGGCCGGGTGCTCGGTGCTGCCCGACGGGGTGAACGGCGACCTGAACGCCACCCTCGAGCAGGCCGCCCATGAGTGCACGCGACGGTGGCCGGCCCATGGACTGGTCGCCCTCTGCGCCGACCTCCCGGCGTTGCACCCGACCGAGCTGAGCGCCGCCCTCGCCGACGTGCCGCTCGAGGGCGCGGCATTCGTCGCCGACGCCGCCGGCACCGGGACGACGATGTATGCCGCCCGGTCCCTGCGCGACTTCAAACCGGGCTTCGGACTCGCCTCCGCGCAACGACACCGGTCTGACGGAGCACGGCTGATCGGTGAGGACCTCGCCAGCCTCCGGCACGACGTCGACGAGGCAGGCGACCTCGGTCGGGCCATGGTGCTGGGTGTGGGAGTGCACACAGCAGCGGCGATCCATGTGTGGCGCCCAGAGGTCGGGTGACCCGAGACGTCGCCGCACGCACCGACGCCGCCTCCCGTGGTGACGGGAGACGGCGCCGGGTCTAGCCGTTGGGTCAGGCCTTCTTGGCGGGCGTCTTCTTGGCCGCCGACTTGGTGGCGGCGCTCTTGGTGGCCGTCTTCTTCGCCGGAGCAGCAGCCTTCGTCGTCGACTTCTTCGCCGCTGCCTTGGCAGGAGCCTTCTTCGCCGCCGCCTTCGCGGGCGCCTTCTTGGCGGCCGACTTGGTGGCGGTCTTCTTCGCCGGAGCAGCAGCCTTCGTCGTCGACTTCTTCGCCGCTGCCTTGGCAGGAGCCTTCTTCGCCGCCGCCTTCGCGGGCGCCTTCCTGGCGGCCGACTTGGTGGCGGCGGCGCTCTTGGTGGCCGTCTTCTTCGCCGGAGCAGCAGCCTTTGCCGTCGACTTCTTCGCCGCTGCCTTGGCAGGAGCCTTCCTCGCCGCCGCCTTCGCAGGCGCCTTCTTGGCCGCCGACTTCGTGGCGGTCTTCTTGGCGGCGCCGGCGGCCTTCGACGTGGCCGAGGCTGCCGCCTTCGCGGGAGCCGTGGCCTTGGCCAAGGTCAGCTTGGGCAGCTTCTTGGCGCCCGAGATGACGGCCTTCAGGTCGGCACCCGGGGTGAACTTGGGGATCGCCTTCTTCTTGGCGCGCATGGTCTCGCCGGTGCGCGGGTTGCGAACGGTGCGAGCCTCGCGGATCTTCTTCTCGAACGAGCCGAATCCCGTGATGGCGACCTTCTCCCCCTTCGCCACCTCTCGGGTGATCGTGTCCAGGACGGACTCGAGGGCGTGGGCGGCAGCCTTCTTGTTGCCTTCGTATCGCGTTGCCAGAGCTTCGATGAGCTGAGTCTTGTTCACTAGCTTCCCTTCCAATGAACCCAATGCGGCCGAGCCCATGCTCGACATCTCCCATGCACGCTAGGTATTCGTGGCCCTTGTCACAATGACCAAGCCGTCATTTCGAGCGACTATTTTTGAATTCCGCGCGTCGGCACAAGCGCCGTATTCCCTTGCACAACAACGGATTGGCCAATTGATGGTCAATCAAAAAACGCGAATCCCCAACCAGACAAGGGAATTCGCGCTTCTCGAAGGGCTGCGACCAGTTCAGAGAGTGGCCGGCTTCCAGCTCGGTCGTGCGGATTCGTAGGCAGCAATGTCAGCCTCGTTGGCCAGCGTGATGCCGATGTCGTCGAGGCCGTTGAGCAGGCGGTATCGCGTGTAGTCGTCGATGTCGAAGGAGTCCTCGATCGCGTCGGGACCTTCACCGGCCCGGACCGTGCGGCTCTCGAGGTCGACCGTGACCGTCGCTCCCGGGTGGTCGTCGAGGTGGTCCCAGATCTTCTGCACGACCTTCTCGTCGACCTGTGCTGCCAGCAGCCCGGCCTTGCCCGAGTTGCCGCGGAAGATGTCGGCGAAGCGCGACGAGATCACGACCTTGAACCCGTAGTTCTGCAGGGCCCACACCGCGTGCTCGCGCGACGATCCCGTGCCGAAGTCGGGGCCCGCGACCAGCACGGAGGCTTCGGCGTACTCGGGCTTGTTCAGCACGAAGCTCTCGTCATTGCGCCACGCTGCGAAGAGACCGTCCTCGAAGCCGGTGCGCGTGACCCTCTTGAGGTAGACGGCGGGAATGATCTGGTCGGTGTCGACATTGCTGCGCTTGAGCGGAGCTGCCACGCCGGTGTGGGTGGTGAACTTGTCCATGGGAAACCTTTCGGTGGGCGGGTGACGCCGAGGTGCGAGGCGGTGTGTCGAGGCTCAGGCGTCCGCGCCGGCGAGCTCGGACAGGTCAGCAGGCGAGGAGAGCGTGCCGCGCACGGCGGTTGCGGCCGCAACCGGGACCGAGACGAGGTGCGTGCGGCCGCCCTTGCCCTGTCGTCCCTCGAAGTTGCGGTTGGACGTCGACGCGCTGCGCTCACCCGGGGTCAGCTGGTCGGGGTTCATGCCCAGGCACATCGAGCAGCCGGCGCCACGCCATTCGGCGCCCGCCTCGATGAAGACCTGGTCGAGGCCCTCCTCCTGCGCCTGCAGACGGACCCGGACCGAACCGGGCACGACGAGCAGACGGGTGCCGTCGGCGACCTTGTGGCCCTTGATGATGTCGGCAGCCAGGCGCAGGTCCTCGATGCGTCCGTTGGTGCACGAACCGACGAAGACCGTGTCGACCTTGACGTCACGCATCGGCGTGCCGGCTTCGAGGCCCATGTACTTCAGGGCGTTCTCGGCGCCGATGCGGTCCTGCTCATCCTCGAACGAGGCCGGGTCGGGCACGTTGCCGCCGAGCGGCACGCCCTGGCCGGGGTTGGTGCCCCAGGTCACGAACGGCGTCATCTCGGAGGCGTCGAGGACGATCTCCTTGTCGAAGACGGCGTCGTCGTCGGTGACGAGGGTCCTCCAGTGCTCGACCGCGGCGTCCCAGTCGGCGCCCTTGGGCGCCTCGGGCTTGCCCTCGATGTAGTCGAAGGTGGTCTGGTCGGGGGCGATCAGACCGGCCTTGGCACCCCACTCGATCGACATGTTGCAGACCGTCATCCGCCCCTCCATGGAGAGCTCCTCGATGGCCTGGCCGCGGTACTCGACGATGTAGCCCTGGCCGCCACCGGTGCCGGTGTGGGTGATCAGGGTCAGCACCATGTCCTTGGCGGTGACGCCTTCGGGCAACGAGCCGTTGATGGTGACGGCCATCGTCTTCGGCTTGGCCTGCATCAGGGTCTGGGTGGCCAGCACGTGCTCGACCTCGGAGGTGCCGATGCCGAAGGCGATCGCACCGAAGGCACCGTGGGTGCTGGTGTGGGAGTCGCCGCAGACGATCGTCATGCCGGGCTGGGTGAGCCCGAGCTGCGGGCCGACCACGTGCACGATGCCCTGCTCGACGTCGCCGAGCGGGTGCAGGCGTACGCCGAACTCCTCGGCGTTCTTGCGCAGGGTGTCGACCTGGGTCTTCGAGACCGGGTCAGCGATCGGCTTGTCCCAGTCGAGGGTCGGGACGTTGTGGTCCTCGGTGGCCAGCGTCAGGTCAGGGCGGCGCACCTTGCGACCGGCCAGGCGCAGTCCGTCGAAGGCCTGCGGCGACGTGACTTCGTGGATGAGATGGAGATCGATGAAGAGGAGGTCGGGCTCTCCCTCAGCACTGCGCACGACGTGCTCGTCCCACACCTTCTCCGACAGGGTCTTGCCCATGACTTCCTCCACGACTTTCTCGAACGACGTTCTTCAGATCACAGAGCGTAGCGCTTGCATCCCACGATCCGAGACGGCAGTATTGCCATATGGACAACTCTAGCGGAGTCGGCGTTCTCGACAAAGCCGCCCTGGTGCTCGCCGCACTCGAGGCTGGACCGGCAACCCTCGCCGGGCTCGTGGCAGGCACCGGCCTGGCCCGACCCACGGCTCACCGACTGGCCGTGGCCCTCGAGCACCATCGCCTGGTGGCTCGCGACATGCAGGGACGCTTCGTCCTCGGCCCCCGCCTGTCAGAGCTCTCGGCAGCAGCCGGCGAGGACCGCCTGCTGGCCGCGGCCGGCCCGGTGCTGGCCCGGCTGCGCGACATCACCGGCGAGTCCGCCCAGCTGTGGCGCCGTCAGGGGGAGCACCGCGTCTGTGTCGCCGCCGCAGAGCGCCCGAGCGGCCTGCGGGACACCATCCCGGTCGGCTCCCAGCTGACCATGCGGGCCGGCTCCGCGGCCCAGGTCCTGCTGGCCTGGGAGGACCCCGAGCGGATGCACCGCGGCCTGCAGAACGCGGCGTACTCAGCCACCGCGCTCTCCGGCATCCGGCGTCGTGGCTGGGCCCAGTCGGTCGGCGAGCGCGAGCAGGGAGTCGCCTCGGTCTCTGCTCCGGTGCGCTCCCCCAGCGGAAAGATCATCGCCGCGGTCTCGGTCTCGGGGCCCCTCGAGCGACTCTCACGCCAGCCCGGGCGTATGCACGCACCGGCCGTCATCGCTGCGGCAGAGCGACTCTCGGAGTCACTGCGGCGCGCCGCCGCCGAGTAGCCCGAGGACGCACGTGCACGCGTGGCGCCGTCGCTGTTGCGGCGGCGCCACGCGCGTTCACCTCACTTGCAGAAGACCTCCACCCGGTAGGTGGTGTTGTCACCGGGACGTGAGTCAGCGACGTCGACCCTGATGTTGTACCTGCCGCTGCCGGAGCGGTAGTTCTCACCCCGCGGGCCGGTCACGTGGTCGATCGTGCAGCCCGGTTGGTCCTCCACCGTGATGCGGTGGGAGCCGGCCTCGGCTGCTTCGACGTGTGCCTCCCAGTAGGCCAGGAGGCTGGGGTCGTACTCGGAGAACTTCACGTTGGAGGCGCCGTTGGTGTCGGTCCAGCCAGCCTCCATGCCGAGGAGCGGTGTGCTCGAGCCGTCCTTCCAGAAACGCGTGTCGATCTCCACGATCGCGTTGGCCCGCACCTTGAAGTTGTCCGTCTTGCTGTAGCGCGGCACGAAGCAGTGGCGGTTGCCACCGGAGCTGCAGTTCAGGCTGGAGGTGGGCGTGAGCCACACCTTGTACTCCCCTCCGTTGTTGGGAGTGTCGGCGAAGGGGAAGAGCTGGACCGTGATGCCACCGTCCTCACCGTCCGCGCCGAGGGCGTGGGCACCTGTCGTGCACTCCGGTCCGGCCAGGACCGCCGTGAAGACACCCGAGGCGTCCACGACCACCTGCCGACAGGACACGTTGTCCTCGGAGAGCAGGGTCTTGCCATTGGGGTCGGTGACCTGGAAGGAGTAGGTGCCTGCCGGCAGCCCGGCCGCCGAGTCGGGCGCGTTGAGTCCGGGGCCGCCGTTGAGGTGGACGTCCGTCTTGGCCGCGTAGTGGTTGAGGTTGACGGGGACTCCGGTGCCGTCCGAGGTGAAGATGGCGCCGGAGAGGTTGCCACCCGGCGCGGCCGTCGACGGCGGAAGGCCGACGAGGAACGCCAGGGGCAGGAGCAAGGCAGGCAGGATGCGCAGCTTTCTGGTCATGGGAGTGCCCTTCGGGGGAGGTCAGGCGGGGCGTCGGGGGGCGCCCCGCCTGTCCACGCCAGGAATCGCTCCCCACGAACGCATCACCAGATTTGGGGCACCGGCACGCCAGCGACCAGAGCGTGGACGTCGCGGGCGATCGCGGCGTGGAGTGTCGCCGAGGGACGGAACCCGTCGTCCGCGAAGAGGTCGGCCGCCCCACCCGCCATGCCGGGGTCCAGGGCGAGATGGTCCACCTGCGGGTACGTCGCGACCAGGGCGCGACCGACACGGTCCAGGGACCGGGAGCGCAGCCCGAGGACGGAGCGCAGCGGCCGGGGAAGCCGCACGAACGCACCCATGTCCGGCACACCCAGCAGCACGACTCGGGCGCTCGGTGCAGATGTCGTCACCGAGGCCAGCAACACGTCGAGCTCGCGGCGCCAGCGTCGGAGGGAGTGCATTCCCTTGGCGTCGTTGACCCCCACCGACAGGACGACCACGTCGGCGTCCGCCAGGTCGGCGGCACGCGACTCCACCAGGTGGAGGACGCCAGCAGCGGTCAGGCCCGAGCGTGCGACCACCGTCCGGCGGACCGCACGGTCCCCCGAGAGCAGCACCGCGAGCCTGCCGGCGAGGGTCTCGTCGTGGTGGGCAATGCCCACCCCGGCAGCCACCGAGTCACCCAGGACCACGAGGTGGAGCGCCTCGCCGGACCCGGCGTGCTCACCGAGCAGCCCGTCGGCCTCCGGCAGGCGCTCGATCGTTCGCCGCGCCGTGATGCCCTGCCAGGCGAGGACGCCCACGGCACCGAGGGCCAGCACGGGAGCCCCGAGCAGGAGGCGCTCGGCGCGCATCAGAAGAGCGAGTCCTGCTCGAGGTCGAGCAGCGTCTGCTTGCGCTGCATCCCGCCGGCGTAGCCGGTGAGGGTCCCGTTGGCGCCGATCACCCGGTGGCACGGGATCACGATCGGGATCGGGTTCCGGCCGTTGGCGGTGCCGACGGCACGCGACGCGGCACTGGTGTGTCCGAGACGGTGGGCGATCTCGCCGTAGGATGCGGTCCAGCCGTGCGGGATCTCGAGGAGCTCCTTCCAGACCCGTTGCTGGAACTCGGTGCCGACCGGCGCCAGTGGCAGGTCGAACTCGGTCAGCTGCCCGTGGAAGTAGGCCGCCAGCTGGCGCACCGTCTCGACCAGCAGGGGATGGTCGTCCCGGCGCTCCCCCATCGGACGCCCGACCATCGGCGCCCGGAACGGGCTGAACTCGATCGCAGCGATCGAGCCCTCACGCTCGACGATCCGCAGCTCGTCCACCGGCGAATCCATCACGGTCCACATGTCAGCTCATCTCCTCGGGGTGGGCAAGTGATCGCCACAGGTACATCAGTGCATACGAGCGCCACGGGCGCCAGGCCTCGGAGATCTCCTCGGCCCCCTTGGGATCCGCGCCGAGCCCGGCCAGCGCGTGGCGCACGGCGACGTCGGTCGGGAGGAACACGTCGGGGTCACCCAGCGCACGCATCGCCAGGTAGTCAGCGGTCCACGGCCCGATGCCGGGCAGTGCCACCAGGGACTGTCGTACGTCGACCCGGTCGGCGCCCCGGTCGAGGTTGACGTCGCCGTCGGCCAACCTGGCACAGAGCCCCGTCAGGGCTCGCCCGCGAGCCCGCGGCATCGGCAGCTCCTCGGGGTCGAGTTCCGCGATGGCCGACACCGTGGGGAACAACGTGGTCAGGCCCTCGCCGACCAGCTCGTCAGGCAGCTCGACACCGTGGGCAGCCGCCAGGCGTCCAGCAACGGTGCGCGCCCCCGCGACACTCACCTGTTGGCCGAGGACGGCACGCACGGCGATCTCGTTGCCGTCGACGTGGCCCGGGACGCGGAGCCCCGGCAGGGCACGCGCCTGCGCACCGACCAGCGGATCGTCGGCCAGCTGGTCGGTGACCGCGACCGGGTCGCAGTCGGCGTCGAGGAGTCGGCGTACGCGCTCGACAGCGGCCGCCGTGTCGCGCAGGTCCGTGAGCCGGAATGTGGCCGCCGCCAGGGCGATGCCGCCGACCTCGAGCGCGTCGTCCAGCTCGATCCGGACTGTTCCGGGTCCGTGCGGCAGGGCCAGTGATCGGGCGTACCACCCGTCGCCGGCAGCCTCGACCCCCGGCACCGCGCGCAGGGCCAGGAAGTCCAGCAGCGCGCGGCCGGCGAACGGCGTGCGCACGGCCAACCGCATGGTCAGCGCTCCGGGTGTGGAGGGCGCGCTCCTCCTGCGTCCGCGCAGCTCGGTCGGCGACGACGCATAGACCTCGCGGATCGTGTCGTTGAACTGGCGGATGCTGGAGAACCCTGCGGCGAAGGCGACATCGGCGAAGGACATCGTGGTGGTCTCGATCAGGATCCGTGCGGTCTGTGCGCGACGGGCCCTGGCCAACGCCAGTGGGCCGGCGCCGAGCTCGGAACCGAGCAGCCGGGTCAGGTGCCGTGAGGTGTAGCCCAGCCGGGTGGCCAGGCCCTCGACCCCGTCGCGGTCGACGACACCGTCGGCGATCAGGCGCATCGCCCGGCCCGCCACGTCGGCGGCCACGTCCCAGTCGGGGCTGCCGGGAGTGGCGTCGGGAAGGCACCGCTTGCAGGCCCGGAAGCCGGCGGTCTGTGCGGCCGCAGCCGTCGGGAAGAAGCTGACGTTGCGGAAGGCGGGAGTGCGTGCCGGGCAGGACGGCCGGCAGTAGATCCCGGTGGTGCGCACCGCTGTGTAGAACACCCCGTCGAAGCGACGGTCCTTGCTCTTCACGGCCCGGTAGCAGGCCTCCGTGTCGGTGAACATGTCTCCATCCTGCCCCATGGGCGACTGCCCATCTGGCGGAAATCAGACCCCACCGTCACTGGTCGAGTGACCGGCTGAGCTCGTCGCGCGAGTGGACTCCCAGCTTCGTGTAGATGTGACGGAGGTGGTACTCCACCGTCTTCGGGCTGAGGAACAGCGCCGCCGCAGCCTCCCGAGTGGTCCGGCCACTGCCCAGCATCGCCGCGATGCGGACTTCTTGTGGTGTCAGCAGGTCGATGCTCCGATCGCCGCGTCGGTGCGGGTGCTCACCAGTGGCCTCCAGCTCGAGGGCGGCCTGCTGGACCCAGGGCTCGGCACCCAACCGGTCGAACGTGGCGAGTGCCTCCCGCAGGAGCGTCCGAGCCGCGACGCGTCGTCGTGACCGTCGCAACCAGGCCCCGTAGGCCAGCCGGCTCCGGGCGTCCTCGAAGGCGTCGGGGCTGTCGCGGTGCAGGACCAGGGCACGCTCGAAGTGGACGGCCGCTGCTTCCCCCGGTGTCACGGCGGCCAGGGCTCGCTCCGCGCGCGCGATCGCCCAGGGCTGACCCTTGGCGATGGCCCTCCGGTGGTAGTCGTCGGCGCGAGCCACGGCCTCGGGCCGACGTCCGCACCGGACCAGCGCCTCGACCATCTCCGGCCCGGGAGACAGGTCGACATCGAGCAGCCCGATGCGCTCCAGGTAGGAGTCGAGCCCGGCGTGGTGGGCCAGGGCCTGCTCGGGGAGGCCACGTCCCAGGTCGAGGTCACCCAGGGCGAACAGCGACCAGGCCCGCGCCAGGTGCACCCGGTTCTCCGCGGCGAGCGCGGAGGCTTCCGCTGCGTCAGCCCGGGCACCGTCCGAGTCGCCCGTGCGGGCCCGCAACCAGGCCCGCCCGGCGAGCAGCATCGCCCGGTCCGTGGAGAGCCCGCACTCGCGCGCGAGGTCGATGCCCTCGTCGTAGCCGGCCCTGGCCGCCGCCCACCGATCCGTGGTCGCGTCATCGCGCGCGGTGTGGAACAGCAGGTCCGGCAGCATCCCCAGCGCACATCGGTCGCGGATCTCCTGCACGACGGTCTCGAGGAACTCGTGTGCCGTGGACGACTCGCGCAGGAACAGCACCCCAGCCACGATCCAGGACGGATGCCGCAGGTCGTCGCGCCACCACGTCCCCGCGGCCAGCTCCTCCAGTGCCGAGCGGATCAGCTCGATCCCCGGCTGACCGGCCAGCACACGGGCCACACCGATCCAGACCCGTCCCCGCACGTCGGCGTACGGCGTCGTCGTGCCGGGCAGCAGCTCCTCCAGCAGCGTCGCGGCTTCCGACGCATCGGTCGTCGCACCGAGCAGGAAACAGGTCTGCACGAGGTCTGCGGCGAAGATGGCCGCGGTGTCGGGATCGGCCGACGCCAGCCCGGCCACCGCCCGCCGCAGCAGCACCCGGGCCTTCCTCAGGGACCCCGTTCGCATCTCGAGCTGGCCGCGCGTGCCCTCGACCTCGGCGCGCAGACGGAGGTCGGGCGCCGACGTGGCGGCGCGGTCGAGGAGGCCGAGCGCCCGCACGACCTGTCCGGCCAACGAAGCGGCCTCACCGGCGCCGCGCAGCAGGACGGCACGCCTCGCCTCCTGGGAGGACAACGACGCGGCGCGCTCGAATGCGGTCGCCGCGACCGAGTGCGCTCCCCGGTTCTCCGCCCGCTCCGCGACCTCGGTCATCGCGACGGCGAGGTCGTCGTCAGGACCGATCGTCGCCTCGCTCAGGTGCCACGCCCGCCGATCCGGTGCGGACGCCGGCTGGACCAGGGCCACGGCCCGGTGCGCCCGCCGACGTTCGTCCGCAGGTGCGCAGGCATAGGCACTGGCCCGGGCCAACGGGTGACGGAACTCGAGGTGGCCGGCACTGAGCCGGACCAGGCCGACGCGTTCCGCCTCGTCGAGGACGCCGACGTGGATGCCCATGCCGGCGAGTGCCCGATCGGCGACCGTCACGTCTCCCTCGGAGATCGAGGCCACGAGCAGCGCGGTCCGGGCGTCGGCTGCCAGGCCGGACACACGTCGGGCGAACTCCCCCAGGACCCGGTCGGACACCTGCACGGGACTGGGCGGGGCCAGGGACGCGACACTGTCGAGGCTTGCGGCCAGCTCGGCCACCGCCAGCGGGTTTCCTCCGGTGGCCCGCCGGATCCGGTCGGCGAGGTCACCGGGCACCGAGGCGCCCGTCCGGGCGCGCAGCAGCTGTGCGACGTGCTCGACGGTGAGTCCCCGGAGCGGCAGCTGCGGGAGTGGTGCGTCGTGAAGAGGGCTGCCGGGCGCCGGCCGTGTCGCCACCAGCACGGCAACCGGGTCGGCCATCAGGCGCCTGCACGCGAAGACGAGGGCCTCCGCGGACGGCCGGTCCAACCACTGGGCGTCGTCGACGACGAGCAGCAGGGGTTGGTCCTCGGCGCACCTGCTCAGCAGGCTGAGCGTCGCGGCCGACACGGCGAAGCGATCCGCGGCGGTGCCCTCACGCAGGGCCAGGGCGACTCCCAGGGCGTCGGCCTGGGGTGCGGGAATGGCCTCGACGAGGCCGAGGACCGGCCGCAGCAGGGCGTGCAGCCCGGAGAACGGCAGGTCCTGCTCGGACTCACTGCCCCGGGAACGCAGCACCCGCACGGACTCCGCCGTGCCGGCGACGTGGTCGAGCAGGGAGGTCTTGCCGATGCCGGCCTCACCCGTGACGACCAGGACACCGCTCCGGGCAATCCGGGCGCCGCCGACGAGCCGTTCCATCGCCAGGATCTCGGCATCGCGGCCGATGATCATGAGTCGATGGTAGGCGAAGGACCAGGTGGGGCACCTGATTCGGAGGACCGCACGGCGATGTCACGGTGGCACGACCCACCACCACCCGAGGAGCTGCCATGACCACCATCGACCATCCCGCACCAGCAACCACCGAGATCGACCACGACAAGCTGATGGCCTTCGTCTTCCGCGCCGTGGACGAGGTGGGCGCCAGCCTGAATGCGGCGCTCGTCGTCCTGGGCGACGAGCTGGGCTACTACCGCTCGCTCGTTGAGCAGGGTCCCAGCACGTCAGCGGAGCTGGCCCAGCACACCGGGACCGAGCCGCACTACGCACGCGAGTGGCTCAATGCCCAGGCGGCCGGCGGCTACGTCTCCTACGACCCCGAGACAGGTCGTTACACCCTTCCTCCCGAGCACGCACTGGCCCTCACCGAACCCGACTGCCCGGCCTACCTGCCCGGGCTGTTCCAGACCGCGGTGGGTTCGATCACCGACACCCACGAGATCATCGAGGCCGCCCGTCGCGGTGACGGATTCGGCTGGGGTGAGCACAACGCGGACGTCCACGTCGGCTGCGAACGCTTCTTCCGTCCGGGGTACGTGGCCAACCTGGTCGATGCGTGGTTGCCGGCGCTCGACGGTGTCGTGGCGAAGCTCGAGGCCGGCGGCACGATCGCCGACGTCGGCTGCGGGCACGGCGCCTCGGCCATCCTGATGGCCACCGCCTTCCCGCAGTCCCGGATCATCGGCTCGGACTACCACCAGGCCTCGATCGAGACCGCTCGGACACGGGCCGAGGAAGCCGGTGTGGCGGACCGCATCACCTTCGTCACCGACTATGCACAGAGCGTGGCCGGGACCGACTTCGACCTGGTCACCACCTTCGACTGCCTGCACGACATGGGAGACCCGGTCGGCGCCGCCCGCAACATCCGGGACTCGATCGCCGACGACGGCACGTGGATGATCGTCGAGCCGACCGCCGGCGACCGTCCCGAGGACAACTTCAATCCCGTGGGCAGGGCCTACTACGGCTTCTCCACCCTGCTGTGCACTCCTGCCTCGCTGTCCCAGGACGTCGGCCTCGGCCTCGGCGCGCAGGCCGGTCCCGCCCGGATCCGTGACGTCGTCACCGCCGCAGGGTTCAGCCGGTTCCGGGTTGCCGCGGAGACCCCGTTCAACAAGGTCTACGAGGTGCGGCCCTGACGCCGTGGGTGCACCATGGAGAAGTGACCACGCAGCAGCGGCGCGTCCGACGACCTGACCAGAGCGGGACGGCGGAGCGCGCCGGCGTGAGGATCGCCTACGACGTGTACGGCGAGGGCGGGACCACCGTGGTGCTGGTCCCACCCTGGGCCATCGTCGACTCCCGCTCGTGGAAGCTCCAGGTGCCGTTCCTGGCCCGACACTTCCGGGTGGTCACCTTCGACGGACGCGGCTCCGGACGGTCGAGCAGGCCGGTGGGGGCCTCGGCGTACTCCGACGCGGAGCACGCCGAGGACCTCATCGCCGTCCTGGACGCGAGCGGCACCCGCACGGCCGTCCTGGTCGGCCTTTCATGTGGTGCGACGTGGGCCGTGAGGGTCGCTGCCACCCACCCGGAACGCGTCCGCGGGGTCGTCGCGATAGCCCCCGCCTGTCGCCTGGACGTGGGGGCTGCCCCTCGCGACCAGTTCCGCTGGGACGACCACCTCACCACGACCGACGGATGGGCGAAGCACAACAAGCACTACTGGCTCGAGGGAGGCTACGACGACTTCCGGGGCTTCTTCTTCGACCAGATGTTCAACGACCCGCACTCCACCCGGCAGATCGAGGACGCCCTGGCCTGGTCGGCCGACGTCGAGCCGGGAACCCTGGCCGACACCGAGGCAGGGAGGTTGGGGCTCGAGGGGGCCCGGACGGACCCGATGGAGCCGTTCTGCACGCGGGTCCGCTGCCCGGTCCTGGTCATGCACGGCACGGAGGACCGGATCCGGACGCACCGCATCGGCGAACGCCTCGCCGAGCTGACCCACGGTTCGCTGGTCCTCCTCGAGGGTGCCGGCCACGGCCTGCCGACACGACACCCCGTGCGGGTGAACGCTGCGATCCGGGAGTTCACCGAGGGGACTGCCCGGAAGCCGAACCACCGGCCGCCCGGTCCTCGCACCCGGGCCAAGCGGGTGCTGTTCGCCTCGTCGCCGATCGGGCTCGGTCACGCCCTGCGCGACCTGGCCATCGCCGACCAGATGCGCCTGCTGCATCCCGGTCTGCAGGTCGACTGGCTGACCCAGTCCCCGGTTGCAGCGGTCCTCGACGAGGCCGGTGAGCGGGTCCACCCCGCGTCGCACTGGTTGGCCAACGAGTCCGCGCACATCGAGGCGGAGTCGGGCGAGCACGACCTGCACGTCTTCGACGCGATCCGGCGGATGGACGAGATCATGGTCAACAACTTCATGGTCTTCGACGAGCTGGTCGCCGAGGGCGACCACGACCTGGTGGTCGCCGACGAGGCGTGGGACATCGACCACTTCCTGCACGAGTGCCCGGAGCGCAAGCGTTGTGCCTTCGCCTGGCTGACCGACTTCGTCGGCTGGCTCCCGATGCCCGACGGCGGCGACAACGAGGCACGACTGACCGCCGACTACAACGCAGAGATGATCGAGCACCGGTCCCGACACCCCGGGCTTCGTGACAGATCGGTCTTCGTGGGCCACCCGGACGACGTGGTCGCGGACTCCTTCGGGCCGGGGCTCCCCTCCATCCGTGAGTGGACCGAGCAGAACTTCGAGTTCTCCGGCTACGTGACGGGTTCGGCCACACCCGGACCGCGGGCGACCCGACGGCTCCGTCACCAGCTGGGACTCCGACCGGAGGAGCTCCTGTGCGTGGTCAGCGTCGGCGGCTCCGGCGTCGGGTCCACGTTGCTGCGTGCGGTCCTCGACGCGGTTCCCGAGGTGCGGCGCCTGGTCCCGGAGCTGCGCTTCCTGGTCGTCTGCGGGCCACGGATAGACCCCGCGTCCCTCCCCCACCGCCGCGGTGCCGAGATCCGCGGCTACCTGCCCGGCCTGCACCGCTACCTCGCGGCTGCCGACGTCGCCGTGGTCCAGGGTGGCCTCACCACCTGCATGGAGCTGGCGGCCACCCGCACGCCGTTCCTCTACGTGCCCCTGGAGCATCACTTCGAGCAGAACTTCCACGTCCGGCACCGGCTCGAGAGATACGGAGTGGGCCGGCACCTGGCGTGGGCGGACGCGGCACAGCCCGAGGTCCTCGCCGAGAACGTCGTCGCCGAGCTGCACGTCGAGCCCGGCGGACTCCCCGTCGAGTCCGACGGCGCGGCCCACGCCGCCGCCCTGATCGCCGCGCTGCTCTAGGAGACGCCCGCGCGGCGACGGTAGCGACGCTCCGGGCGACCTGCGCCGCCGTACTTGAGTCTCACGTCGAGCACGCCGGTCTCCACGAAGTGCTCGAGGTACCGACGAGCCGACACCCGGGAGACGCCGACCGCTTCGGAGCACTCCCCGGCCGACATCTCGTCGTGCTCCTCGAGAGCGAGGCGGACGCTCTCGGCGGTCTCCGGGCTGAGTCCCTTGGGCAGGGCCACGGGGCGCCCACCCACCACCGGCGCGAAGACCGCGTCGATGTCTTCCTGCCCGGCCGCCCCCTCCGTGGCCAGCGCCCGGTGCGTCGCCCGGAACGCCTCCAGCCGGACCCGCAGGTCGTCGTACTCGAAGGGCTTCACCAGGTAGTGCGCGGCACCGTTCGCCGCCGCAGCACGGACGGTGTCCGACTCACGGGCGGCCGTCACCATCACCACCCCGACGTCGTTGCCACCCCCACGCAGCGTGCGGAGCACGTCGATGCCGGTGCGGTCGGGCAGGTGCACGTCGAGCAGCACGAGATCGGGGTGCAACCGGTCGATCTCGTCCAGCGCAGCGGCCGCGGTCGCGGCCACGCCGACCACACGGAAGCCCTCGGTCCGCTCCACGAAGCGGGTGTGGATGGAGGCCACCATGAAGTCGTCGTCGACGACCAGCACGCTCAGCTCCGTGTCGATGTCGTGCCTCCCTTCAGGGGCAACCGCGCGGTGAACACCGCGCCCGCGTCATTGTGCACCGAGACCACACCGCTGCGCCGCTCGCACACCACCTGCACCAGCGCCAGTCCCACGCCGCGGCCGCTCGCGTCGCTCGGCTTCGTCGAGTAGCCACGCCGGAAGATCTCCTCCGTGTCGGCCACCCCCGGGCCGGTGTCGACCACCTGGACCACCACCTCGGTGTCGTCACGCAGGAGACGTACGTCGATGCGGGGGCCGCCGGCCGCGACAGTGGCGTCGACCGCGTTGTCGACGAGGTTGCCGAGCACCGTGCCGACGTCGGCGGACAGGTCCGGGTCCAGGCGCGGCAGGTCGGAGTCGTCGGTCAGGACGATGGAGACCCCACGCTCAGCGGCCAGGCTGACCTTGGCGATCAGCAGGGCCGCGACGGCTGGGTCGTCGACGTGCACCAGCACGTGCTGACTGATCTCGGCTCGCTGGCGAGCCAGCGAACCGATCAGCATCGACACCTCGTCGTACTCCTCCAGCTGGAGCAGCCCGGAGATGGTGTGCAACTGGTTGTTGAACTCGTGGGTCTGGGCACGCAGCGTCTCGGTGATCGACTCGCGGGCACTGAGCTCGCTCTGCATGGCCAACAGCTCGGTGCGGTCGCGCAACGTGGTGACGGTGCCGACCTGGCGCCCTCGGTCGAGCACCCGGTTGCGGTTCAGCACCATCACCCGGCCCGCCACGACCAGCACCTGGTCGTGCACGTCCTCGGTGGCGAGCAGGGCCTCACGCACCGGCTCCTCGAGGTCGAGCTCACGGACGGACGCTCCCTCGCGCACCTGCGCGAGCTCGAGGAGCTCCAGTGCGCTGTCACTGATCACCGTGACGCGCCCGTCGTCGGACACGGCGACCACGCCCTCACGGATGGAGTGCAGGACGGCCTCGCGCTGGTCGGCCAGGGCCGCGATCTCGGCCGGCTCCAGCCCCCTCGTCCGGCGCTTGATCAGCCGGGAGAGCAACCACGAGCCGACCAGGCCGACGGCCAGGCCGATGCCCAGGAAGCGGGCGAGGTCGGGCAGCCAACGGTCGATCCGGTCACCAAGGGTCGGGTAGGGCTCGGAGACCATCACGATGCCGACCAGGCGTGGTGGCTGCGGATCCCCCTTCGACTGAGGGATCACCACGACCGGCACCTGGGCGGCGATGGAACGCTTCCCGTCGACGGTCACGTCGCCGGTCCACATCCGCATCTGCTGGACGTCGGAGCCACCGAGGTCCAGCCGTCCTCCGACGTCGTCGGGATCGAGCGAGAGCACGATGTCTCCCTCGGCATCCGCCAACGCGACGTACGTCGACGCGCTGCGCGACTGCGTCGTGGCGAGGTAGCCGTTGAGGGAGTCGAAGATGTCACCGCTGGCCAGACTGCTGCGGATCGGTTCCAGGTTGGCCAGCTGCTGGGCGGCTGCGCGCAGCGTCGTGCCGCGGTCGTCGCGGAACTCGGCGGAGCTCTGGCGCACCGAGATCACGGCAGCGAACGCCAGCACGACGAGCAGGACGATCAGCTGGAGGGCCAGGAACTGACCGGCCAGGCTCAGCCGGAACCGGCCACTTCGCACCGATGACCACAAGTTCCACAACCTCCTTTGGTTCCGCAAGGGTGACGCCCGCCACATCATTCCCCACGATCGGTGTGAACGTTCCATCCCCCGATTCGAAGGAGCCGTGATGCCCCGCACCACGAGACCCCGCGGCAGGGCCCGCTGGGCGCCCCTGCTCGTGCTGGCACTGGTCGCCCTGGCCGGCGCCGGGTGCGGCGTCACCCGAGGTGACCCGTCCAAGGACATGACCATGTTGATCCCCAACAGCCCGGGCGGTGGGTACGACCAGACCGGCCGCGCCGCCGTCGCCGCGATGGAGGCAGGCGACATCACCGGTGGCACGTTCGAGGTGCACAACATCACCGGCGCAGGTGGGACCATCGCCTTCTCCGAGCTGATGCGCTCCGACGACGAGCACACCATGCTCACCGTCGGTCTCGGCGTCGTCGGGTCGGCGTACTCCTTCGGGCTGGACGACAAGCTCCAGGACGCCACGCCCCTGGCCCAGCTGATCGAGGACCAGGAGGGGATCCTGGTGCCGGCCGACTCGCCGTACAAGACGGTCGACGACTTCCTCGAGGACTGGAAGAAGCGCCCGGACCAGATCGCCGTCGGTGGCGGCTCGTCCCCCGGCGGACCCGACCACCTCTTCCCGATGCAGCTGGCCAGGACCGTCGGCATCGCACCACGCGAGGTCCGCTACGTCCCCTACGACGGTGGCGGCCCGCTCACGAGCGCCCTGCTCGGCGAGAAGATCAAGGTCGGCTTCTCCGGGCTCGGCGAGTTCGAGGGCCAGATCAAGGAGGGTGAGCTGCGGGTGCTGGCCGTCTCCGGTGAGAAGCGCCTCGAGGGCGAGATGTTCAGCAAGTTCCCCACGCTGAAGGAGTCCGGCGTCGACCTGGTCTTCACGAACTGGCGTGGCGTGCTCGCCCCGCCCGGAATCTCCGAGGAGCGTCGCGACGCGATGATCGACTACCTCAAGGAGATGCACGCGTCGCCCGAGTGGCAGAAGGCGCTCAAGGACAACAAGTGGATCGACGAGTTCAAGACCGGTGACGACTTCAAGAGCTTCCTCGAGGAGCAGAACGCCCGGGTCGAGGACACCATGAAGGAGTTGGGACTGTGAGCTCACACGCAACCACCCCGGGCACGTCGCCGGGCACGTCGCCGGCCACGTCGCCGGACGCGTCACCGACCACGTCGCCGGCCAGGAGACAGGATCGGGCACAGCTCGGCGTCGCCGCGCTGCTCGCCGCGATCGGGGCCTACACGCTCTACGACGCCACCACGCTGACCGTCGGCTTCGCCGACCCGGTCGGGCCGAAGATGTTCCTCTACGTGATCGGCTCGGTGATGCTCGTGCTCGCCGCGCTGCTCGTGCTGGCCACGTTGCGTGGTGACACTCCCCAGGCCGAGGCGGGCGAGGACGTCGACCTCACCGTGCCGGCCGACTGGGTCACCGTGGCCAAGCTGGTCGCCGTCCTGCTGATCACCGTCGCCACCGTCAACTGGCTCGGCTGGGCGATCGTGGGCGCGTTCCTCTTCGCCGGAGCGGCCTGGTCGCTCGGCAGCCGCACCCTGATCCGCGACGTGATCGTCGGCGCGGTGATGTCGGTCGGCAGCTGGTACGGCTTCTACGTCGGCCTGGGCATCCCGCTCACGCCCGGCATCCTGGACGGGATCCTCTGATGGACAACCTCGGACTCCTCGCAGACGGCCTCGGCGCCGCGCTGACCCCTGAGAACCTCATGTACGCCGCGATCGGCGTCCTGCTGGGCACCTTCGTCGGTGTCCTACCCGGCATCGGCCCCGCGATGGCCGTGGCGCTGCTCCTGCCGGTCACGTTCGGCCTCGAGCCGACGCAGGCCTTCATCATGTTCGCCGGGATCTACTACGGCGGGATGTACGGCGGGTCGACGACCTCGATCCTGCTGAACACACCCGGCGAGTCGGCGTCGGTGATGACCGCGATCGAGGGCAACAAGATGGCCAAGAAGGGCCGGGCCGCGCAGGCCCTGGCCACTGCCGCGATCGGCTCCTTCATCGCCGGCACCATCGGCACCCTGCTGGTGGTCTTCTTCGCCCCGGTCCTGGCCGACTTCGCGGTCACCATCGGCGCTCCGTCGTTCTTCGCGATCATCGTGCTGGCCATGGTCCTGGTGACCAGCCTGCTCGGTGAATCCAAGCTGCGCGGGTGGATCTCCCTGTTCCTCGGCCTCACCTTCGGCCTGATCGGGATGGACCTCAACACCGGCCAGCCGCGACTCGACTTCGGTCGGCCCGAGCTCGGTGGACGTCTCGACATCGTGATCGTCGCGGTCGGCATCTTCGCCCTCGGCGAGGCACTCTGGGTGGCGGCGCACCTGCGCCGCAAGCCCTTGGAGATCATCCCCGTCGGGCAGCCGTGGATGGGCAAGGACGACTGGGGCCGCTCCTGGAAGCCGTGGCTTCGTGGGACCGCGCTCGGGTTCCCCTTCGGTGCCGTCCCCGCCGGTGGCGCGGAGACCCCGACGTTCCTCTCCTACCTGCTGGAGCGAAAGCTGGCGCGAAACAAGGACGAGTTCGGCAACGGCGCCATCGAGGGGGTCGCCGGCCCCGAGGCAGCCAACAACGCGTCGGCCGCCGGCACCTTCGTGCCCCTGCTGGCGATGGGCATCCCGGTCACCGCCACGTCAGCGGTGATGCTGGCCGCTCTCACCTCCTACGGCATCCAGCCCGGTCCCCAGCTGATGACGGACCACTCGGACCTGGTGTGGACCCTGCTGGCCAGCCTGCTGATCGGGAACGCCCTGCTGCTGGTGCTGAACCTGCCGTTGGCGCCGCTGTGGGCCAAGCTGCTCTCGATCCCTCGGCCCTACCTCTACTCGGGGATCCTGTTCTTCGCCTCACTCGGCGCCTATGCCGCGAGCCAGCGTGCGTTCGACATCTTCCTGCTGCTGGTCTTCGGACTCGTCGGCTTCATGATGCGACGCTTCGCACTGCCGGTGCTGCCGCTGATCATCGGGGTGATCCTCGGGCCGCTGATGGAGACCCGGTTCCGTGAGGCCCTGGCGATCTCCGGTGGCGACCTGTCGGCCCTGTGGAGCGAGAAGCTGGGGATCGCGCTCTACGTGATCGCTGCGCTGGTGATCGTCGTACCCCTGGTGCTCAAGGCGCGGGGGCGCAACAATCCGAGTGACCCCGACGACATCGACGGTCCCGCCGGACCCCGGGGCTCGGACGGGTTCGACAACGAGAAGGAGCTGGTGCACTGATGAAGCCAACGATCGTGGTCGGCTACAGCCCTGACGAGTACGGCGCCACAGGTGTCGAACGTGCCCTCGAGGAGGCCCGCCTGCGTGGGGCCCGGGTGCTGGTCGCCAACGCCAGCCGGGGCGATGCCTACGTGGACGAGCACTTCGCCTCGACTGCCCAGCTGGCCTCCCTGGAGGAGCAGCTGAGCTCTTCGGGGGTCGACTGTGAGGTGCGGCAGAGCTTCGGCCACGACGTCGCCGAGCAGCTGCTGCAGACGATCGAGGAGACCGAGGCGATCCTGGTCGTCCTCGGCATCCGGCGGCGTTCCCCGGTCGGAAAGCTGCTGATGGGCAGCGTCGCACAGAGGGTGTTGCTGGGCGCCGAGTGTGCGGTGCTGCTGGTGAAGCCCCCGCGCTGACGGCACCCGCCCCGGGCAACGTCATACGCTCCGCGCAACGTCATACGCCCCGCGCAACGTCATACGCTCCGGTTGTCATCGCGACCGGGGCGTATGACGTTGATGCAGAAGGTTGATGCAGGGACGCGCACAAAGCAGCAGGGCCCGGTCGTGATGACCGGGCCCTGCTGGGGTTTTGTACCCCCGACCGGATTTGAACCGGCGTTACCGCCGTGAGAGGGCGACGTCCTAGGCCGCTAGACGACGGGGGCAACTGCTTCTCTCGAAGCCGAGCGAAACCTTAGCCGAAGCCTTGTTCTCGCTCCAAATCGCAGCCGGGGCTGCGACTTCGCTGGGATACTAGGACTCGAACCTAGAATAACTGGACCAGAACCAGTCGTGTTGCCAATTACACCATATCCCAATGGTTTCGGCTCCCGAGGAACCGAAAGGAAACCTTACACGCGACCCCGCGACGCCGCCAAAACGGACCGCTGGGTCGACCTCGACAACCCCATCTGCTTGGCCGCCCACAGGGCCAGCGCGAGGTAGACCAGCGACTGGGTGAGCGTCACCGGCAGGCTCCACCAGGTGCCGCCCGACGGGCTCAACGTGTCGCTCATGTCGCCGAAGACGATCGCCAGCCCGAAGGCCAGCCAGTTGTTGAGCACGTGCATCGCGATCGACGCCTCGAGCCCACCGGTGCGCACCACCAGGATCCCGGCGACCAGTCCGAAGGCGAGCCGGTCGACGAAGATCGGCGGGTCCTGCACCCCGTGCGCCAACGCGAAGAGCACGGCCGGCCCGATGATCGCGACGTACGTCGGGAAGTGCCCGCCGAACATCTGGGTGAGGTAGCCGCGGAACGCGAACTCCTCCCCCGCCGCCTGCAAGGGCGTCAACAGGATCACGACGAGGAGGAACTGCATGGCCTTGCTGTCGAAGGGGTTCGGCGTCGCGGAGATGTCACCGCCCGAGGCGCTCGACGGCACCACCGACCCCACCAACAGGGTGGCCACCAGGGCGAGCACGGAGAGTCCGAGGCAGGCCACGAAGAACTTCCACCGCATCCTCCCGACGACCGAGGTCACCCACCCGGGGCGCAGTCGGTGCAGCCACCAGGTGACCAGCAGCACCGTGGGGATCAGCCCGGCCAGGGTGAGGTTCAGGTAGGCCAGGCCGTAGGGCGTGACGTCACCGAGGTCGAGCAGCCGGGTGTAGTCAGCGGTCATGTCGGAACTGCCGTTCGCCGCCAGCCACACCAGGGTGATCACCTGGAGGGTGCCGGGCACCACCAGCAGGGCGATCACCACGAGCAGCAGGACGCCCAGCACCGACCGCCACCAGCTGCTCGCCCCAGCACGGTGGAGCTGGTGGTACCCGAGCGCGCCGGCCGGCACCGTCCCGGGTTGGCTCGGCGGGGCGGGTTGGCCGGGCGGGCTCGGCTGACTGAACTGGCTCGGCGGGCCGGGTTGGCTCGGCGGGGTGGGTTGGCCGGGCCGGCTCGGCGGGCCGGGCTGCTGCGCAGGTACGTCGTCGGTCACGGGTGCGCGTCAGGCCAGGGCGCTCTGCAGCCGACCGAGACCGCGCTCACGACCGAGCAGCTCGAGCGACTCGAACAGCGGCGGCGAGATGCGACGGCCGGTGGCGGCGACTCGCACGGGGCCGAACGCGTTGCGCGGCTTGAGGCCGAGCTCGTCGATCAGCTTGGCACGCAGGGCCTCCTCGATCGCTGCCGTGCTCCACTCGGACAGCCCGGACAACGCGTCGTACGACGCCCGGACGACTGCCTTGCCGTCGTCGTTGAGCAGCTTGGCGACGTCGGCCTCGTCCCGGCTGAAGTCAGCCTCGTCGGCGAAGAGGAAGCCCAGCATGTCGGGGACCTCGGCCAGCTTGTTGATGCGCTCGGCCACCAGCGGCATGGCCAGCTCGAGCAGCTGCGCGTCGGCGTCGTTGACCGGGTCGCTGATGACGCCTTGCTCCTGCAGGAACGGGATCGAGCGGTGGGTGATGTCCTCCACGGTGAGCAGGCGCATGTGGGAGCCGTTGATCGCCTCGCACTTCTTCAGGTCGAAGCGTGCCGGGTTCGGGTTGACGTCGCCGATGTCGAACGCCTCGACCATCTCGTCGAGGGTGAAGATGTCGCGGTCTGCGGCGATCGCCCAACCGAGCAGGGCCAGGTAGTTGAGCAGGCCCTCGGGCAGGAAGCCCTGGTCGCGGTAGAGCTCCATGTGCGCCTCGGGATCACGCTTGGAGAGCTTCTTGTTGCCCTGGCCCATGACGTAGGGCAGGTGGCCGAAGCGCGGCGTCCTCTCGGCGACACCGATCTCCTTCAGCGCGTCGTAGAGCGCGATCTGGCGTGGCGTGCTCGAGAGCAGGTCCTCACCACGGAGCACGTGGGTGATCTGCATCAACGCGTCGTCCACCGGCGCCACCAGCGTGTAGAGCGGGTCGCCGTTGGCACGGGCCAGCGCGTAGTCGGAGACGAACTGGGTGTCGAAGGTGATCTCACCCCGGACCAGGTCGTCGAAGGTGATCTCGCCCTTGGGCATCCGGAACCGGACCACGGACCTGCGGTCCTCCTCACGGAAGACGGCGACCTCCTGGTCGGTCAGCTCGCGGCAGAACCCGTCGTACCCCATGACCTTGGAGCCGCTCGCCTTGCGCCGCGCCTCGACCTCGTCGTTGGTGCAGTAGCAGTCGTACGTCGACCCGTGCTCGCGCAGCTTGGCGAGGACGTCGGTGTAGATGTCGCTGCGCTCGGACTGGCGGTAGGGGCCGAAGTCGCCACCCTTGAGCGGGCCCTCGTCCCAGTCGAGGCCGAGCCACTGCATCAGGTCGAGCAGCGACTCGTAGGACTCGACGGTGTTGCGGGCCTTGTCGGTGTCCTCGATGCGGAAGACGAACGTGCCGCCGAAGTGGCGGGCAAAGGCCCAGTTGTAGAGCGCCGTTCGAGCCAGGCCGACGTGGGGGCTGCCGGTGGGCGACGGCGCCATCCGGACCCGGACCTGCTGGGGCTCGAGGTCACCCAGGACGTTCGCGTCGTTCAAGCCAGTCTTCGGGTTCAACGCTGTGCCACCTTGTTCGTGAGAGTGCCGATGCCGGCGACCGAGACCTCGACCTCGTCGCCGACGTTCATGGGACCGACACCTTCGGGGGTGCCGGTGAGGACGACGTCGCCGGGCAGCAGCGTCATGACGCTGGTGATGTGCGCGATCAGCGTCGGGATGTCGAAGATCATGTCCTTGGTCGAGCCGTCCTGCACCAGGTCGCCGTTGAGGTGGGTCTGGATGGTGACGCCGTCGATGAAGGTCTGCGGGTCGAGGTCGGTCTCGATCCACGGGCCGAGCGGGCAGAACGAGTCGAAGCCCTTGCCGCGGGTGAACTGCACGTCCTTCTTCTGCAGGTCACGGGCGGTGACGTCGTTGGCGATCGTGTAGCCGTGGATGACGTCGGTGGCCTTCTCGACCGGGACGTCGCGACAGATCCTGCCGATCACGACGGCGAGCTCGCCCTCGTAGTGGACGTTCTCGCTCTGGCGGGGGTAGAAGATCGGGTCGCCGGGCCCGGTGACACTGGTGTTCGGCTTGAGGAACATCAGCGGCTCGTCGGGGACCTGGCTGTCCATCTCGGCGGCGTGGGCGGCGTAGTTCCTGCCGATCGCGACCACCTTGCTGCGCGGGAGGACCGGCGCGAGCAGGCGGACGTCCTCGAGCTTGTACTCCTGTTGGAGCAGCTTGACTCCGACGTAGAGCGGGTCGCCGGCCAGGCCGACGATGACCGCGTCGTCCTCAGGCTGGCCGAACTCGTCGAGCTCTCCGGTCAGCACGCCGTAGAGCGGGTCTTCTCCGGTGGTGAATCTGCAGATGCGCACGGACCCGAGCCTATCTGGCGCCCGTCAAGGCAGCTGAATCAGGAACGCGGCGCCGGTGGTTGAGGAGCGAGGCACGAGCGTCGCGCCGGTGGTTGAGGAGCGAGGCACGAGCGTCTCGAAACCACTCAGGAACGCGGCGCCGGTGGTTGAGGAGCGAGGCACGAGCGTCTCGAAACCACTCAGGAACGCGGCGCCGGTGGTTGAGGAGCGAGGCACGAGCGTCTCGAAACCACTCAGGAACGCATGAGGCGACTCCGCAGCACCCGCGAACCGGCGCTGCTCTCGGCTCGCCTGCGCCGACGGGCGGCCTCGAGCTGCAGGGTCAGCCGGCGTGCAGCCTCTTCAGGGCTGATGCGTCGTGCGGGTGCCATGCGCTTCTCCGATCCTCGTCTCACCCCTACAGACTCCCCGGGAACCGATTTGGTTGCATCCACCCAGGGGATTGTTCGACTACGACTTTGGTCGGGGTCACTCCTAGGCTTCCTCCCATGACCGAGGTCCTGGACGAGGCGACGTGGCGCGCGCGGGCCGCCGCACACGCCGAACGCGTCGACCGGTTCATCGATCCGCACTTGGCCCGACGCGAGTCGAGCGTCAAGCACCCGGTCCACGACTTCCTGTTCACCTACTACTCCCAGCGCCCGGCCCAGCTCCGGCGCTGGCACCCCGGCTTCGGGCTGGCGCTCGGCGGCGAGGCCTCGGCGTACGACGGGTTGAAGGGATACGCCGACGGCACGGTGTCGGTTGAGCACGTGGTCTCGCAGCGGCCGCTGATCACCTCGATCCACCGGCTCCTCGAGGCCACCGCCTCGCGGCCGGCCCACGTCGGATGCTTCGGGCTGCACGAGTGGGCGATGGTCTACCAGCTCGACGACGACGAGACGCGGCACGCCGACTGGCCGCTGCGGCTCGGCGGGCCGGGCACGGACACCGTGGTGGAGTCTCACCGGATCGCCTGCTCCCACTTCGATGCGTTCCGCTTCTTCACTCCCGCGGCCAGGCCGCTCAACACACTGCAGCCCGGGCGCGACGACCGGTCGGCGTTCGAGCAGCCGGGATGCCTGCACGCCGGCATGGATCTCTACAAGCACGCGTTCCGGCTCACCCCGATGATCTGCTCCGACCTCGTTGCCGACTGCTTCGAGCTGGCGCGTGACATCCGGGTCCTCGACATGAAGGCCGCGCCCTACGACCTCGCCAACCTCGGCTTCGAGCCGGTGCGCATCGAGACCCCCGAGGGCAAGAAGGAGTACGCCGCAGCGCAGCGCGGGTTCGCCGAGCGCGGAGCACCCTTGCGGCAGCGCCTGATCGAGGAGTGTGCCCGCCTGCTGGAGGTGTCCGGGTGAGCGACGGTGGAGGATCTCGCGCAGATGGTGCGTGAGATCCTCCACTGTCGAGCCGTCGGCGCCCTTCGACGCTCCGGTCAGCGGTTCGCGCTCGTCTCCGACGCGGGCGCACTCCGCCCTGCCGCTCGTGGCCCTCGGCGCCACCGTTTCGCGGAATCGCTCGCGCGCGCTCGGACCGGTAGAATCGGCGCTGCACAGGGCTCTGGCGTACCTGTTGGGCGGGAAGGTACGCACCCGTTCCACGCACCCTGGAGTAGCCCTTGTCAGCCCTCACCGGTTATCGACATCTCTTCGGCCTGACCGGCCCCGTCTATGTCCTGGTCGGCTTCCTGGCCCGCATCCCGCTGGCGATGAGCCAGCTCGGCGTCCTGCTGCTGATCGCCGGCACCACCGGTTCGTACGGCGCCGGTGGCGCTTGTGCCGGAGCCCTCGCCATCGCCAACGCGGTCGGCGCGCCCCTGTGGGGCACCTGGGCCGACCGGATCGGGCAACGCCCGATCGTGCTGGTGCAGTCGTTGGCCGGCGCCACCGGCTTGGTCGCCCTCCTCGTCGTCTCCCACACCGACCTGCACTGGGGCTGGGCCGCTGTCGCCAGTGGCCTGACCGGGCTGCTGCTGCCCCAGGTGGGCCCGATGTCCCGGGTCCGTTGGCGACCCATCACCTCCGGCAGCGAGCACCAGGACGAGCTCGTCGACGTCGCGTTCTCCTACGAGGGCGCGGCCGACGAGGCCTCGTTCGTGCTCGGCCCGGCCCTGGTCGGCCTCGGTGTCTCGCTGGCCAGCCCGACCTTCGCCCTGGCCTCGGCTGCCGTCGTCCTCGCCGTCTTCGGCGCCCGGTTCGCCCTGCACCCCACCGCCGGGCAGGCCCACGTCGCGCACCAGAGCACCACCGAGGACGTGGTGCGCCTGCTCACCCCGGCGCTGCTCCTGCTGTGCGTCTCCCAGCTGCTGATCGGAACCGTCTTCGGCTCGGTCCAGACCGGCACGTCGGTGCTGGCGACCGACGTCGGCCAGCCGGGACTGACCGGCTACTTCCACGCCCTGCTGGGTGTCGGCAGCGTCATCGCCGGGCTCGCGATCGCTGCGCTGCCGGCCTCCTTCGGGTTGCCGGCGCGCCTGCGCTGGTTCGCGATCGGCCTGTTCCTGCTGGCCACTCCGCTGCTCCTGGTGGACTCGTTGCTCGCCCTGTCACCGGTGCTGCTGGTGCTGGGCCTGTGCATCGCGCCCTACATGATCACCACGTTCACGATCGGTGAGCGGATCACGCACCGCTCCCGGATCGGTGCCGCGATGACGTTGCTGGCCGCGGCGACCGGGCTCGGCTACGCGATCGGTGCTGCCATTGCCGGACAGCTCGCCGACTGGGGTGGCCAGACACCGGCGTTCGCGGTGACCGTGGCGGCCGGTGTCGTCGCCGTGCTCGTGTCCTGGGGTGGCGGACCGTTGCTCAGGGGCGCCGCAGACACTCGCGCATCGCAGCCGGCGTACGCCTCCGAGCCGGCCTGACCGGAGACCCGTGTGGTCCGCGCGGTGCCTGTGGCAGTGGGCAGGCGCGGTCAGCCGGCTTCGACGACCGCGCCGTGCAGCTCGGCGAGCAGGATCGCTCCGGCCAGGTCCAGCTTGGTACGCCGCAGCTGAGCGGCAGCGAGGTCGACCTGCTCGAGCACGGCGCCCCGCAGGTCGGCGCCGGACAGCTTCGTCTCGCGCAGGTTCGCGCCGTCGAGCCGGGTGCCGCGCAGCAACGACCCGGAGAGGTCACTCTGGGAGAGGTCTGCCTCGCGCAGGTCGAGGCCGGAGAGGTCGAGCTTGCTCAGGTTGATCCCCCGCATGGTCACGCCGCGCCACTGGCCACCGGTCACCTTGATCGGGCGCATCGTGCACTCCGCGAAGACGGAGCCGATCATCTTGCAGCCCTCGAGCTCGGCGTCGAAGAAGCTGGTGCGTTGGAAGTCGCAGGCGACGAACGCCGTGTGCCGATGAGTGCTGGCGTTGAATCGGGAGTTCACGAACGTGCACTGGTCGAAGGTCGCCCCCGAGGTCTTCACCTCGCTGAGGTCCATGTCGGTGAACGTGCACTGCACGAAGCGTGCGGCTTCGAGGTCCTCGGCATACCAGTCCTCGTCGCGGTAGTGGACGCTGGTGTTCTCGATGGTCTCGCTCACGGGGGCCACCGTAACGCCCGAGGGGCGCTCACCAGGACGACGGGCGACGACGACCACCACCACCGGGACCGGGACGAGCTCAGTCGCCGACGGCCGCCACGGCCTCGATCTCGACGAGCTGGTCGGCGTAGCCCAGCACGGTCACTCCCAGCAGCGTGCTCGGCACGTCGTGGTCACCGAAGGCCGCTGCGACGACCTCCCACGCGGCGACCAGGTCGTCCCGACTCGTCGTGGCGACCAGGACACGGGTGCTGATCACGTCGTCGAGCCCGGCACCGGCGACCGAGAGCGCAGTGACCAGGTTGTCCACGCAGCGCGTGGCCTGGGCGGCCACGTCACCGACGCCGACCGTGGCCCCCTCCTCGTCGATCGGGCAGCTGCCGGCCAGGAAGACCAACCGCGCACCGGCAGGAGCCGTGGCCGCGTAGGCATAGGGCGTGTCGGCCAGCCCCGGCGCCCGGATCAGGCGAACCGCGCTCATCGCACGGTCTCCCCTGCCTGCACCCGGATGCCGTCGAGGATCAACGCCAGCCCGAGCTCGAAGTCGGAGCCCTCCCTGGGCTGGTCCGCGATCGCTCCGACGCTGCTGGCCTGGAGGTGGGTCTGCTCCTGGATGGCGTCGCCGAACACGAAGTGCAGGACCGTGCTGACCGCGACCGGGACCAGCTCCGCGGGCAGCCCCGCGTCGTCGTACGCCGCAGCGAGGTCGACGGCCGGTGCCGCCGCGCCGAGGCCGAAGGCGTGCACCGTGGCGACCAGCTCGGCCCCGTCGCGATAGGCGAGCATGGCGTCGCGCAGCTCGCGTGCGATCGCGGCGACCTGATCGGCCCAAGGACCTTCGGGGCGCGGACGGGCCCCGCGCCGCAGGATCTCGTCGGCGACCAGGGCCAGCAGGGCCTGCTTGTTGGCGACGTGGTGGTAGAGCGCGCTGGGCTGCAGCCCGAGCTCACCGGCCAGGCGCCGCATCGAGAGGTCGGCCAGTCCGTAGGCGTCGAGCACGACGAGCGCGTGCTCGACGATGTCGTTGCGGCGATAGCGCATGTGATGCAGGTCCCTCCGCGTTGACGATGCTCAGGAGCGACCCTAACCTGAACACTGTTCACCCGGCCACACCATCGGAATTCCACCAGCAGGAAAGACCATAGCCTTGACCACGCAGTCCCTGCCCCGTGAGGGCCGCGCGCGCACCACCGCGCCCACCACCGACATCGCCCTGATCGCCGCATTCGCCGCGCTGATCTCCGCGTGCGCCTACATCGGCGCGATCCCCGTCGGCGCGGCCGGCGTGCCGATCACCCTCCAGACGTTCGCGGTGATGCTGACCGGCTGCCTGCTCGGACCGGTCCGAGGCTTCCTGTCGGTGGCGCTCTACCTCGGCCTCGGCGCCATCGGCCTGCCGGTCTTCGCCGAGCACTCCGGCGGCCTGGGCTCCTTCACCGGCGCCAGTGCGGGCTACCTGTGGTCCTTCCCGATCGCCGCCCTGGTCGGCGGCTTCCTGGTGAAGTACGTCGCCCGACAGCGACGCACCCGCGCCCTGCTGGTGTTCCTGTGCTCGGCCGCGGCCAGCGTCCTGGTGATCCACCCGATGGGCATCGCCGGCATGAAGCTCTACTTCGACATCACGTGGCACGAAGCGATGACCTACGACCTGCCGTTCTGGCTCGGCGACTTCGTGAAGACGACGCTGGTGGCACTGATCGCGGCCGAGGTGCACCGCGCCTTCCCGCGCCTGCTCGAACGCGGTTGAGGAAGTGCCACGGATCCAGCTCGACGAGGCCGGGGTGGTCGTCAGGCTGCCCGGTGACGGCGGTGACCGCACGGTCCTGGCGCCCACCACGCTGACCCTGACAGAGCACCGGATCGGGGTGATCGGCGCGAACGGCTCGGGCAAGTCGACGCTCGCCCGCATGCTGAACGGCTTGGTCCACGCCACCTCCGGAACCGTGCGCATCGACGATCTCGACGTACGCCGTGACGCCGCGGCAGTGCGGCGTACGGTCGGGTTCTGCTTCACCGACCCGGCAGCGCAGCTGGTCATGCCGACCTGCGTGGAAGACGTGGAGCTGTCGCTGCGCCGCCGGGAACGGTCGTCCTCACGTCGTCGCGAGCTGGCCATGGGCGTGCTGCGGGAGCACGGGCTCCTCGACCACGCCAACGACTCGGTGCACTCCCTCTCGGGCGGGCAGAAGCAGATGCTGGCTCTGGCCGGCGTGCTCGCGGTGCAGCCCACGATCGTCGTGGCCGACGAGCCCACGACTCTGCTCGACCTCGCCAACACCCGGCGCATCGGCGACCTCCTCCTGTCGATCCCCCAGCAGCTGGTGCTGGTCACCCACGACCTCGACCTGGCCGCGCGCTGCGACCGGGTCCTGGTGGTCGATGACGCTGCGGTTGTCTTCGACGGCGACCCTGCTGCTGCCGTGGACCACTACGTCGCCTCGGTGACGACGTGAGCCAGTTCCTCGTCGGGATCTACCAGCCCGGCACCACGTTCCTGCACCGGTTGCCGGTGGGTTCAAAGGTGCTCGCGCTGGGTGGGTTCAGCCTCGCCATCGTGCTGACTCGCAGCATGCCCGCGGCCTTCGCGTTCCTGGGCGTGGCGCTGGCACTCGTCCTGGTGGCGCGGGTTCGGGTGGGCACCCTGCTGCGCGCGTCACGGAGCATCCTGGTCCTGGCCGCCTTCGTGTCGCTCCTCCAGTGGTGGTGGTACGGCGGGGCCAAGGCGGTCGAGACGTTCGTCGACCTGGTCACGCTGGCGCTGGCGGCCGTCGTGGTCACCTCGACGACCTCGGTGAACGCGATGCTGGACGCGATCGTGCGCTGGCTCGGCCCGTTCCGCCGGATCGGCGTGAACCCGGATCGCGTGGCACTGGCGTTCGCCCTCGCGATCGGAGCGCTCCCCGGCACCGTCACCCTGGCGCTCGAGACCCGCGACGCAGCTCGAGCCCGGGGGCTCGGCCACCACCCGCGCGCCTACCTGTCGCCGTTCGTGATCCGGGTGGTCGCTCGGGCGATGGAGACCGGCGATGCCCTGGCCGCGCGCGGCATCGGTGACGACGACTGACCGCTCGCGCGTCAGGGACCCGCGGTTCGTGGGGTAACCTGAACACCGTTCAGGTTTGACCCTTCGACCAGCACCGTGAGCCGGGCACCACCCGCCCCCTCGCGACCACCCAGGAGATCCGCAGATGTCGTTCCCGTTCGACCAACTCGCCCAGCGCATCCTCGACGGGGACGACGCGACCGAGGCCGACGCCCTGGCCGTGCTGCGCACGACCGATGCGGAGCTGCTGCCTGCGGTCGCCGCGGCCGGCCGGCTGCGCCGCGAGCACTTCGCCAACACGGTCAAGGTCAACTACCTGGTGAACCTGAAGTCCGGCCTGTGTCCGGAGAACTGCAACTACTGCTCGCAGGCACTCGGGTCGCGGGCCCCCATCCTGAAGTACTCCTGGCTGACCACCGAGGAGACCCTCGAGCAGGCGTCGGCCGGACTGCGTGGCGGAGCCACCCGGGTCTGCATGGTGTCGTCGGGACGCGGACCCTCAGACCGTGACGTCGACCGGGTCGTGGAGATGACCGAGGCCATCAAGGGCGAGTACGACGGGGTCGAGGTGTGTGCCTGTCTCGGGCTGCTCAAGGACGGGCAGGCCGACCGGCTCAAGGCCGCTGGTGTCGATGCCTACAACCACAACATCAACACCGCGGAGAGCAACCACGACAACATCGTCTCGACCCACACCTACGACGACCGGATCGACACGATCGGCAAGGCGAAGTCGGCTGGTCTCTCCCCCTGCTCCGGGCTGATCGCCGGGCTCGGCGAGAGCGACGAGCAACTGGTCGAAGCACTCTTCGCGCTCAAGGCGCTCGATGCCGACTCCATCCCCGTGAACTTCCTGATGCCCTTCGACGGCACGCCCTACGAGAACACGTGGGAGCTCTCGCCGATGCGGTGCCTACGGATCCTGACCATGGCGCGTTTCGTGTGCCCCGACAAGGAGATCCGGATCGCAGCCGGCCGCGAGATGCACCTCCGCTCGCTGCAGGCGGTGGCGCTGCAGGTGGCCAACTCGATCTTCCTCGGCGACTACCTCACCTCCGAGGGCCAGAACGCCGAGGCCGACCTCGAGATGCTCCGCGACGGCGGCTTCGTGATCCTCGGCGCCGAGGCCACGACCGCAGGCGGTGGACAGAACCCGGAGATCCGCCGACGCGGAGCGGGCACCCGAGCACCGGCGAACGCGTGAGCCTCGCCACCGACGAGCTGCTCGCCCTCGACCGCGAGCACCTCTGGCATCCCTACACGTCGATGACGGAGCCCACCCGGGCCCGAGTGGTGACGGGCGCGAGCGGCGTTCGTCTCACGGTCGACGGCGCCGACGTCGTCGACGCGATGAGCTCCTGGTGGTCAGCGATCCACGGCTACCGCCACCCGGTCCTCGATGAGGCAATCGTCAACCAGACAAGGGAATTCGCACACGTCATGTTCGGTGGCCTGACCCACCGCCCGGCCGTGGAGCTGGCTCGCCGCCTCGTCGACGTCACTCCGGATGCCTTGCACCACGTGTTCCTGGCCGACTCCGGATCGGTCAGCGTGGAGGTGGCGCTGAAGATGGCGTTGCAGCACCAGCGTGGCATCGGTCGGCCCGAGCGCACGCGGTTCCTGACCGTGCGTGGCGGCTACCACGGCGACACCTCCGGCTGCATGGGCGTGTGCGACCCGGTCGGCGGCATGCACTCCATGTTCACCGGCCTCCTGCCCCAGCACGTCTTCGGCGACACGCCGCCCCCGCCGGGCGGCGACGTCGCGACCTGGGCCGCCGGCTTCTCCGCGCTGGCCGACGCCCACGCACCCGACCTGGCCGGGATCATCGTCGAGCCCGTGCTGCAGGGTGCCGGTGGGATGCATGCCTACGACACGGCCTGTCTGCAGGTGATGCGCGAGGTCGCCGACGAGCACGGACTGGTGCTCGTCTTCGACGAGATCGCCACCGGCTTCGGCCGCACCGGCCCGCTGTTCGTCAGCGAGCTGGTCACCCCCGACATCCTGTGCGTGGGCAAGGCACTCACCGGCGGCTACCTCACGCTGGCCGCCACACTGTGCACGTCGGAGATCGCCGCCGGCATCTCGACGAGCGAGTCCGGCGTGCTCATGCACGGTCCCACCTTCATGGGCAACCCGTTGGCCTGCGCGGTTGCGTCCGCCTCGATCGACCTGCTCCTCGCCGGCGACTGGTCGGCGAACACCGCCCGCATCAACACTGCGCTGGAACGCGGACTGTCACCCCTGCGGGACACCAGCGGCGTGCACGACGTACGCACGATCGGTGCGATCGGGGTGGTCCAGCTGGACCACGACGTCGACGTGGAGGCGGCCACGGCGACCGCTCTCGCGAACGGCGTGTGGGTGCGCCCGTTCCGCGACCTGATCTACACGATGCCGCCCTACGTCGCGACCGACGACGACCTGGCCAGCATCTGCAGGGCGATCGGTGCGGCGGTGCGTGCCGGATGAGCCGCTGGAGTGCGTGGTTGGGGACACAGGCCAGCGACCGCGACGCCCTGGGCCTCACCAGGACCCTCAACCCACGCAGGGTGGACGACGACACGCTCGACCTGGCCGGCAACGACTACCTCGGTCTCTCGCGGGACCCGGTCGTCACGCGAGCCGCGGCCCACGCGACGCTCACCTGGGGCGCCGGGTCGGGCGCCTCGCGGCTCGTCACCGGCACCCTGTCGCTGCACGACGAGCTCGAGCGCGAGCTGGCCGCCTTCACCGGACACGAGTCCGCCCTGGTGTTCTCCACCGGCTACCACGCGAACCTCTCGGTGGTCACCGCGTTGGCCGACCGTGAGGCCCTCGTGGTCTCGGATGCCCACGTCCACGCATCCCTCATCGACGCCACCCGCCTCTCGCGCGCGGCCTTCCGGGTGACGGCGCACAACGACGTGGCCACCGTGCAGCAAGCGTTGGCCGGGGCCGGCGACCGACGCTGCCTCGTGCTTGCCGAGTCGGTCTACTCCGTGCTCGGTGACGCGGCCCCTCTGGCCGAGCTCGCGGCCACGTGTGCCGACCACGATGCACTGCTCGTGGTCGACGAGGCCCACGGGCTGGGCGTCGTCGGCTCCGGCGGCCGCGGACTGGTGCACGAGCTCGGGCTTGCGGGGCATCCGAACGTCGTCGTCACTGCCACCTTGTCCAAGGCTCTCGCCGCCCAGGGTGGTGTGGTGCTCGGCCCCGCGGAGCTGCGCGACCACCTGGTCAACCGGGCTCGTCCGTTCATCTTCGACACCGCACTGGCCCCCGCTCCCGCTGCAGGCGCCCTGGCCGCCCTCGGGCTGCTGCGCTCGGGGCCCGGTCTGCCCGAGGTGATCCGACGAAGGGTCGCCGCACTCGGCAGCTCGCTGGGTGTGACGCTGCCCGTCGGCGCCGTGCTGTCCGTCCCGATGACCTCTCCCACGACCGGCCTCTCCCACCAGGCAGCGCTCCTGGCCGAGGGCATCCGCGTCGGCTGCTTCCGTCCGCCGTCGGTCCCCGACGGGGTCTCCCGGCTGCGCATCACCTGCAACGCAGGTCTGGCCGAGGCCGACTGGGAGCGCGCCGTCGAAGCCATCGTGAAGGTGGTGCGTGGATGAGTCGCGTCATCGTGGTGACCGGCACCGACACCGGTGTCGGCAAGACGATCGCCACTGCGGCCCTCGCGGTCCGGGCCACCGATCGGGGCACCGTGACCGTCGTGAAGCCGACGCAGACCGGCGTCGGTGACACCACCGCGTCGCGCGACACGGGCCCACCGCCCGAGGCGTGGTCTCCGGCGGAGCCGAGCGATGCCGACGAGATCCACCGGCTGTCCGGCTGTGCGGTGCGGGAGTTCACCCGGCTGCCCGATCCACTGGCGCCGGACAGCGCGGCCCGGTTGCGCGACGTACGCATCCCCACCGTGGGCGAGCACGCCGAGCGGGTGCGCACGATCACCGCTGACACCGTCCTCGTCGAGGGCGCCGGTGGGCTGCTGGTCCGGCTCGACACCGAGGGCGGCACGATCCTCGACCTGGCCGTCGAGCTGGGCGCCGAGGTGTACGTCGTGTGCCGGGCCGGGCTCGGCACGCTCAACCACACCGAGCTCACCGTCGGCGCACTGCGCGGGCGGGGCATCGAGCCGGCCGGGTTGATCATCGGCGCCTGGCCCGCGACCCCCGGGCTGGCAGAGACCTGCAACCGTGCCGACCTGCCCCGGGTGACCGGCGTACGCATGGACTCGGTGATCCCCAGCGGGGCCGGGATGCTCGACGGCAATGCGTTCCAGCGGGCCGCCAGGTCCTGGGCACTGCACGACGAACGGCAGGCGAACCGATCGGTTCTACCTGCCGTTCGTTAGGGGCTGCGGACGGATCAGGCGTCGACGAGGGCCTGCACGGCGTCGACCAGCGTCGCGACGATCGCCTCGTCGGCGAGGATGTCACCCTCCATCGCCGACTGGGAGACGACGATGTCCTCGACCACCCTCGCCCCGGCGATGGTCGCCGACTTGCGGGTGTGCTCGTGCGCCCACTGACCGCCGTACGGCGTGGGGGTGGCGCCGATGACCGCGAACGGCTTGCCGACCAGCGCACCCTGGCCGTAGGGCCGGGAGAGCCAGTCGATGGCGTTGTTGAGGACGGCCGGCATCGTGCCGTTGTACTCGGGGGTGACGACCAGGACCCGGTCGGCCTCGGCCACGGTCTTGCGCAGCAGCGACGCGGGCTCGGGAACGGTGTCGCCGTCGAGGTCCTCGTTGTAGAAGGGCAGCTCGCCCAGGCCCTCCGCGATCTCGATGTCGATGCCCTCGGGCGCGCGGTCGCGCAGGGTCTCGGCGATGCGACGGTTCAGGGAGTCGGCGCGAAGGCTGCCGACGAGGACGAGGACACGGGTGTCGGACATGGAGGAGCTCCTGGGTCATGGGGACTTCAGCTGTCTTCCCCAACCCGTGTTGCCTGAGCGGAATTCCGGTGCCAGCCGTGAGCCAGCCCACGTGCGTCGCCGACGGTCAGACGTGGTGACGCCGCAGGCCGAACGTCAGGCCGTCGACCAGCGCACCCCACGACGCCTCGATCACGTTGTGGCCGACGCCGACCGTCACCCACGAGGACTCACCGTCACTCGTCTCGATCAGCACACGCGTGGTCGCGTCGGTGCCGTGCCCCTGGTCGAAGATCCGCACCTTGTAGTCGATCAGCTCGAACTTCGCGACCTCCGGATACGCCTGGCCGATGGCCTGCCGCAACGCGTGGTCGAGCGCGTTCACCGGGCCGTTGCCCTCTCCGGTCACCACGAACCGCTCTCCCCCGGCCCGCAGCTTCACCGTCGCCTCGGAGGCTGCCTCGTCGTCGGGCGTCGTCTCGGTGATGACCCGCCACGACTCGACGTCGAAGTACGACGGCCGCGCGCCCTCGGCCTCCTCCACCAGCAACAGCTCGAAGGACGCATCGGCGGCCTCGAAGGTGAAGCCGCGCGACTCCAGGTCCTTGACCTTGTTGGTCAGGCGGGTGACGAGGTCCTTGTCACCGGACAGGTCGTAGCCGAGCTGCTTGCCCTTCAGCTCGATCGAGGCCCGCCCGGCCATGTCGGAGACCAGCAGCCGCATGTCGTTGCCGACCTCGACCGGGTCGAGGTGCTGGTAGAGGTTCGGGTCCACCTTGATCGCGGAGGCGTGCAGGCCGGCCTTGTGCGCGAACGCGGAGGTGCCGACGTACGGCTGGCGGGAGGCGGGCGGGAAGTTGGTGATGTCGGCGACCGCGTGGGCGATCCGGGTGGACTCGGCCAGCGCACCCTCCGGGAGCACCCGCCGGCCCAGCTTGAGCTCGAGGTTCGCGACCACGGTGACCAGGTCGGCGTTGCCGGTGCGCTCGCCGTACCCGTTCATGCAGCCCTGCACGTGGGTGGCCCCGGCCTGCACGGCCGCGACCGAGTTCGCGACCGCGCAACCCGTGTCGTTGTGGGCGTGGATGCCGACCCGTCCGCCGGTCTCGGCGATCACGTCGGCGACGATCTCACCGACCCAGTGGGGCAGCATCCCGCCGTTGGTGTCGCACAGCGCGACCACCTCGGCACCGGCGTCGTACGCCGTGCGCAGCACCTCCAGCGCGTAGGACCGGTCGAGGCGGAAGCCGTCGAAGAAGTGCTCGGCATCGAGGAACACCGTCTGACCCTCGGAGCGCAGGTGGGCCACCGTGTCGCGCACCATGGCCAGGTTCTCCGCGAGGGTGGTGCGCAGCGCCAGCTCGACGTGGCGCGTGTGCGACTTGGCGACCAGGGTGACGTAGGGCGCGCGGCTCTCCCGCAGTGCGGCGACCTGGGGGTCGTCAGCCGCAGCCGCCCCCGCCTTGCGCGTCGCGCCGAAGGCGACCAGCTCGGCGTTCTGCAGGCTGAGCTCATCGGCGGCACGGCGGAAGAACTCGGTGTCCTTCGGGTTCGCGCCCGGCCAGCCGCCCTCGATGAAGCCGACACCGAGCTCGTCGAGCAGGCCGGCAATGGTGAGCTTGTCGGCGACGGAGAGGTTCAGCCCCTCCTGCTGCGCGCCGTCGCGCATCGTGGTGTCGTAGACGTGGAACGGCCCCTGGAGGTCCATCTCAGCTCACTTCGTCGGTCGGCTCGGGCAACAAAAAAACCTCTCGAGGAACGAGAGGTTGCGCGTCAGGAAACCCTGACGCGCTAGGCAATGATGATCGTGCTGTGGCTCACCGCGCCAGTGTGACACGGACTCCTCGACCTGTGGCCGGTGTCTCGCGATGCGACCCTGCCCATTTGCCTGCGGAACCCGGGTTCTGCGACCTAGGCTTGATCAGTCGATCGACAGCAACATCGTGAAGGAAGTCCACCATGCGCATCAGCAAGCTCAGTGAGCGCGCCGGGTTGCCCGTCGGTACCGTGAAGTTCTATCTCCGCTCCGGCCTGCTGCACCCCGGGTTCGCCACCAGCGCCACCCAGGCGTTGTACGACGAGACCCACCTGGCCCGGCTCCGCCTGATTCGCGCGATGCTCGGTGCCGGGCGCCTGTCGCTGGCCGAGATCCAACGGATCCTGGACGCCATCGACCTGCCGGTCGGAGACCCTGACGTGAGGGTGTCGCTGGTCCAGGCCGCCATTGCCGGTCCGGCCGACACCCGGTTCGACGACCGGACCGCCGATGCCGACGTGCTGCGTGAGATGGGCTGGCACATCGCCCCCGACTCCCCGCACCTCCCCGCGCTCCGGAACGCCCTCGAGGCGGCCCGTTCCGTGGGCCTGGACGTCGACCAGGACCGGCTCCGGGTCTGCGCCGAGGCCGCCGCCCACGTCGCACGCAGCGACCAGGCCGAGCTCGACTCCCTGCCCGACGCCGAGCGTCCCCAGGCCCTGGCGGCCTCGCTGGTGCTGCTCGATCCGATCTTCTCGGCTCTGCGCCGACTGGCCGGCGAGCACATGGCCGCCGTCAACCGGGGCAGGGTTCCCGGCCCTCGGGTCTCCAACGCCTGATCGCTGCCCCCGGCCAGCCGCGGGCCACAGCTTCGCGACGCTCGGATCAGACGTGGCGTCCCAGCCACGTGCCCGCGCCCCAGGGGGAGGCGTCGAGGGGGAACCACGACGTGCCCCCTCCCTCGGCCACCCAGAGCATGGCTGCCGCCGACGCGAGCAGGAGGAGCGTGCTGAGCGCCCACGGCATAGTGGCCCGGGCCAGCGCCCTGCCGACCCCAGAGGTCGGCGAACGCAGCCGTGAGCTGCCGGGGCCGGTCCAGTGGAAGACCCCGAGGGCCAACCCGCTCACGCCGAGGACGACGAGGTCATCGAGCCGGAGCGCGACCAGGACCAGCCCCACGCACGCGACGATGAGCGCGGTCCACACCAGGAGCATGAGGGTTCCCGGCAGCGAGACGAGGAAGTGCCAGGGAGCCGAGCCGACGGCGAGCACTCCGTCGTACCACTTGGCACCTCGTGCCTCACGGCGTGCCCGCGCGGCGCTGCTCGAGAGGGACAGGCTGCGCAGGACAACGGTCGCGGCGGCGACGACCGCGCACGTCACGGCGGGCGCCAGCACGACCCCGGCGGCGACTGCTGCGAGGAGAGCCGCGCCCAGGACCCACCGGCGCAGGCGCTCGGTCCACCCGGTCCGCACGGGCGGGGCCAGGGGTGGGGGCTGCTGGTAGGGCTCACGCATCGGCACCGGGCGGTCCGTGTGCGGCGAACGACCCCGGGGCGTCTCGTCGTCGAACCGGAGGGTGCGCGGGGCGTCCCCGTCGAGTCGGCTCTGGGCATCAAGGCCGGCGAGCGGCAAGGTCGCCGGTTCCTGCACCGCGCCCCGCGGTCTCTCCCGGGTCGCCGATCCGTCGAGGGCGTCGAGGAGCTCCTCGAGCCGTGGGCGCTCGGACGGCTCGGGCGCGAGTGCTGCCGCGATCAGCCGCACCAGCTCCGGGTCGAGGCCACTGAGGTCGTGCTCGCCGCGCCTGACCCGGTCCATGACCGCGACCGAGGGGCCGCTGCCGAACGGCGGCCGCCCGGTGCCGGCGAAGGCCACGGTCGCGGCCCACGAGTGGAGGTCGGCGGCTTCTGTCGGTGTGTGGCCGTAGAGGATCTCGGGTGCCAGGTAGCCGGGCGTGCCCAGCAACCAGCCGGTGCGCGTGATGCTCGCGTCCTCGGCGGACCGGGCCAGGCCGAAGTCGATCAGGACGGGGTTGCGTCCTTCCATCAACACGTTGGACGGCTTGACGTCGCGATGGAGCACGCCGACCCGGTGCACCGCCCGCAGCGCCTCGAGGAGACCCTTCGCGAACCAGACCAGGTCGTCCCCACGCAACGCGCCCTCCTCGCGGACGTGGGCGTTGAGGGCGAGGCCGGGGACGTAGCGTGTGGCCACGAACGGGATCGGGCCCCAGGGGTCGGCGTCGACGATCTCCCCGACCCGGGCGCTGCGCACCCGGGACAGCGAGCTGACCTCGCGCGCCAGCCGGGCACGCGCCTCGTCGTCGCTGACCACGTGGGGGCGCAGGACCTTGAGCGCCACCCGCTCGCCACCAGGCTTCTGGGCGAGGTGGACCACGCCCATCCCACCTTCGCCGATGCGCGCCAGCAGGGTGTAGTCACCCACACGCATCCCGGGTGGAGCCTGCTGCCCGGGGGTGTCGCCAGCGGTCGTCGTCACATCGCGAGATTACCCGCAACTGGGCCGACCAACCCTGCCAACCCGCGCGCCGCACCGGTCCCGGCGTACGGCGACACCGTGCGCACGACGACCGGGCGCGACCGGCGGTCTGTCAGCCGATGCGGTGCATCCAGCCGTGAGTGTCCTCCGCGCGGCCGTACTGGATGTCGACCAGTGCCTGGCGGATCCTCATCGTCAGCTCTCCGCCCTCGTCGCCGGTCACGGAGTCCGCCTCGCCGCCGTCCCACTTGAGACTGCCGACCGGGGTGATCACCGCGGCGGTGCCACACGCGAAGATCTCGGTGATCGCACCGCTGGCCACGCCCTCGCGCCACTCGTCGATGGAGATCTTGCGCTCCTCGACCTTGTGGCCCAGTCCCTCGGCCAGCTCGATGACGCTGGAGCGGGTGATGCCCTCGAGGATGGTGCCGGTCTCGGGGGTGACGATGCGACCGTCCTCGTAGACGAAGTACATGTTCATGCCGCCGAGCTCTTCGATGTAGGTGCCCTCCTGGCCGTCGAGGAAGACCACCTGGTCGCAGCCGTGGGCGGTGGCCTCCTGCTGGGCCACGAGGGAGCTGGCGTAGTTGCCGCCGGTCTTGGCCGCACCCATGCCGCCGCGACCGGCGCGGGTGTACTCCTCGGTGAGCCAGAGGCTGACCGGCTTGATGCCGCCCTTGAAGTAGGCGCCGGCCGGCGAGGCGATGACCATGAAGGTGACGTGCTGGCTGGGGCGCACACCGAGGAACACCTCGGTGGCGATCATGAACGGGCGCAGGTAGAGGCTCTTCTCCCCCGCTGCTTCGGGCACCCAGCGCTGGTCGACCTCCACCAGGGCGTCGACCGCCTGCACGAAGTCCTCGACCGGCAGCTCCGGGAACGCGAGTCGCTGCGAGGAGAGCACCATCCGCTGGGCGTTCGCCTCGGGGCGGAACGTGGCCACGGAGCCGTCCGGCTGGCGGTAGGCTTTCATGCCCTCGAAGGTCTCCTGCGCGTAGTGCAGGACGGCGGTCGCCGGATCCATGCTCAACGGGCCGTACGGCGTGATGCGGGCGTCGTGCCATCCCTTCTCCGGGGTCCACTCGACGGTGAACATGTGGTCGGTGAAGTGCGTGCCGAAGCCGGGGTTGGCCAAGATCTCTGCCAGCCGGGCATCGTCGACGGGCTGCTCGCTCAGGGTGGTGCTGATCTCCATGGACATCAAACTATCTGACCTTCTGTGAAATGAGTGATGCCGGGCACGTCGAAGAACGTGCCCGGCACCAGTGCTGGTGGAGTCGAGCGGTCAGCCGGCTACTCGCGCGGCGATCGCGTCGCCGACTTCCGACGTACGACGCGAGGTGCCCGGGGCGCGCTCGGACAGGTCGGCGAGCACCGCGGTCTCGATCGCAGCGGCGGCGTCGGCGAGGCCGAGGTGGTCGAGCAGGAGGGACGCCGACAGGATCGCTGCGGTCGGGTCGGCCACCTGCTGGCCGGCGATGTCGGGCGCGGAGCCGTGGACGGGCTCGAACATGGAGGGCGCGGTGCGGTCCGGGTTGATGTTTCCGGACGCCGCGAGCCCGATGCCGCCGGTGATGGCAGCGGCCAGGTCGGTGATGATGTCGCCGAAGAGGTTGTCGGTGACGATCACGTCGAAGCGGGTGGGATCCGTGGTCATGTGGATCATCGCCGCGTCGATGTGCATGTAGTCGGTGGTGACGTCGGGGAACTCGGCGCCCACGGTCTCGAACAGGCGCCACCACACGGAGCCGGCGTTGACCAGCACGTTGGTCTTGTGGACCAGGGTCAGCTTCCGGCGCGGGCGGCGCTGGGCCCGGGCGAACGCGTCACGGATGACGCGCTCCACACCGAAGGCAGTGTTCACGCTGACCTCGGTGGCCACCTCTGCCGGCGTACCGACGCGCAGGGCGCCGCCGTTGCCGGTGTAGGGGCCTTCAGTGCCTTCGCGGACGACGACGAAGTCGACCTCACCGCCCCCGATGACCGCTTCCGACAACGGCGAGGTGACGCCGGGGAAGATCCGGGACGGGCGGAGGTTGACGTAGTGGTCGAGCTCGAAGCGGAGCTTGAGCAGGAGCCCACGCTCGAGGATGCCGGGCGGCAGGTTCGGGTCGTTCGGCTTGCCACCCACGGCCCCGAGCAGGATCGCGTCGTGGTCGCGGATCTCCTCCAGCACACCGTCGGGAAGGACCTCACCGGTGGTGAGGTAGCGCTCGGCGCCCAGGTCGTACCGGGTCTGCTCGAACTTCACGCTGGCGGGCGCCGCCACCTCGAGGACCTTGAGGGCTTCGGCGGTGACTTCGGGTCCGATGCCGTCGCCAGGGATGACGGCGAGCTTGCAACCGGAGAGGGAGGAGGTGTTGGTCATGAGTGAAATCTAGTTGTCGTCGGGGCGGGGTCCGCCGTTGTCTCGCAGGTCAAGAGCGGCTTGGACCGCTTCCGGGCTGCGCGGGTTCTCGGGGTTGTGGCTGGCCGGTCCCCACTCGGGGTACATGTCATACATCGGTTTCTCCGTTCGGTCTGGTGCGGGTGCGTTGGTGAATGGGCAGACAACGCCCCGCGACGGGGAGACGGAGACCGGGACACACGGATCACGGGGCCACGGGAAGGTCCGTCAGGACCAGAGATTGCGGATCGCGCTGAGCTGCAGTCGATTCCGCCGCGGGACGTCTTCAGATGGAAGAAGGCCCGTACAACCACCACTCGCCACGGCGAGGTGGCCTTCTGTCAGGCCTCGCCGCGGCAGTGAATGAGTACGAGCACGTTCCGCATGATGGAAGGAATGTACGCCGCCTCCGGGCGCCGCGCAGCCGCGTTTCACAAACTGTTCACGATGCGAGACACCTTTCCCATGATGAGAGACTCGGCCCATGAGTGCCCCGCCCGAGCTCCCCTCCATCGTCTCCCGCGCCTTCGACGTCTCACGCAAGTCCGGCTACGTGTCGTTCTGCCGCAACGAGACCGGCCGCCTGCTGGCCACCCTGGCCGCCACCCGCACGGGCACGCTGGCCGAGTTCGGCACCGGCTGCGGCGTCGGCACGGCGTGGCTGCGCTCCGGCGTACAGCCCGGGGCTCGGATCATCTCCGCCGAGCTCGACGCCAAGCTGGCTGGCGCGGCTGCGGAGATCTTCGAGGACGACGACTCGGTCGAGGTGCTGGCCGCGGACTGGTCGACGCTGCGCGACAAGGGCCCCTTCTCCCTGCTGTTCCTCGACTCCGGCACGCCCTCCGCGGTCGGCGTCGACTCCATCGTGGAGCTCGTCGAGCAGGGCGGGATCGTCGTGCTCGACGACTTCGTGCCGTGCGAGATGTGGCCGCCGATCACCGGCGGCCGGGTCGACACCCTGCGCGAGCAGTGGCTGACGGACGAGCGGTTCACCGCCGTCGAGGTGATGATCGCCCCCGACGCGTCCGCGATCATCGCCACCCGTCGCTGATCCCCTCCCCCCTCCTCATCCTCCCCTCGATAGTCCCCAACGTCTCGCAGGTCAGAAGCCACGGTTCACCTGCGTGACGTTGGGGACTATCGAGGGGGTTGCGTCAGTTCGAGTTCGACGGTGCACCAAGGCAGCATCAGCTGCGCCAGCGGACCGATGGCCAGCGCGTAGAGCACGGTCCCAGCGCCCAGCGCACCTCCGAGCAACAGGCCGAGCACGACGACCGCGACCTCCAGCCCGGTGCGCACGAGCCGCAACGAGAGCCCGGTCCGTCGAGCCAGCCCGGTCATCAGCCCGTCGCGCGGTCCCCGGCCGAACTGGGCACCGATGTAGAGCGCGGTCGCCAGCCCGTTGGCCACGACCCCGACCACCAGCAGTGCGATGCGCGCGGTCCAGCCGTCGGGCTGGTCGAGCAGCGCCAGCGTGGCGTCGGCGGAGATGCCGACCACGAGTGCGTTCGCGACCGTGCCGATCCCGGGCACCTCACGCAGCGGAATCCACAGCAGCAGCACGACGAAGCTGAACAGCACCACCGCCTGGCCCAGGGTGATCGGGACGTGGCGGATGAAGCCCGAGTGCAGCACGTCCCACGGCGCGAGCCCCAGCGCACCACGCACCATCATCGCCAGGGAGACGCCGTAGAGGACCAGCCCGACCGCGAGCTGCGGGAGCCGGCGGGCGAGGCGGCCGGCTCGCAGCTGGGCGACCGGCCCGAGGTCCGAGAGCTGACGGCGTGCGGAGGCGGAAGCAACGGACATGACTCCATGATCATCCCGATTGGCCCTTGAACAAATAGCCAATCATGACAGAGTGGACTGCATGACCCGGTTCATCTCCGCCACCGCAGTGGCCACCTTGGTCGGCGGCTTCGACCGCGCCCCTGCCTATGCCGGCCTCGCGGAGGCGCTGCGCGCCCTGATCGCCGACGGCCGGATCGGTCACGGGGCCCGCCTGCCGAGTGAGCGCGAGCTCACCGAGTCCCTGGGGGTCAGCCGCACCACCGTCACCCGGGCCTATGCCGCCCTACGCGATCGTGGGTACGCCGAGGCGCGTCGCGGCGCCGGCACCTTCACCCGGGTCCCCGGCGGTCCGGGCCGGGCCCCGGACCGAGTGCTGACCCCGCGCACCGACGCCACCGACCTGATCGACCTCAACTGTGCCGCGGCCCCGGCGCCACCCGGGGTCGGGGCGGCCTACGAGGCTGCGATGGCCGAGCTGCCGGGCTACCTCGTGGACCATGGCTACTACCCCGTCGGCCTTCCGGAGCTGCAACGCACGATCGCCGCGTCGTACGACGCCCGAGGGCTGCCGACCGATCCCGACCAGATCATGGTGACGCCCGGCGCGCTGGCCGCCACCGCCGTCGTGGCCAGCGCCCTGACCGGCCCCGGTGACCGCATCGTCGCCGAGGTGCCGGGGTACCCGAACGCCGCTGGCGCCCTGGGCGTCCGGCCGACGCGGCTGGTCGGCGCCAGTCTCGATGTCGAGGGATGGGACCTGGCCGGCATCGCGGCCACCATCCGCCAGACCGCCCCACGCCTGGTGCACACCATTCCGGACTTCCAGAACCCGACCGGCAACCTGATGCCGGACGCACAGCGTGAGGAGTACGCCGCGGTGCTGGCCTCGGCGCGGACCGTGGCGCTGGTCGACGAGGCGCATCAGGCCCTGGCCCTGGACGGCCAGCAGATGCCGCTGCCGATGGCCGCCTACGTCGAGGCGGCCGGTGGCGAGGCGATCACCGTGGGGAGCACCAGCAAGATGCTGTGGGGCGGCCTGCGCGTGGGGTGGGTCCGCACCCCTCGGGCACGGATGGATGCGCTCACCCAGGCCAGGCTGACCCTCGACCTCGGAGTGCCTGTCTTCGAGCAGCTCGTCGCCGCCCACCTGCTCCGCGCGCCGCAGGAGATCCTCGAGGCCCACCGCGAGCGCCTGCGGGAGCAGCGCGACGCACTCGTCGCCTCCGTCGCACGTGAGCTGCCCGACTGGCGGTTCCGGACGCCCACCGGCGGCCTGGCCCTGTGGTGCGAGCTGCCCCGCGCCGAGGCATCGTCCCTGGCGCTCGAGGCCGAGGGACGCGGCGTGGTCTTCGCACCCGGGCCGGTCTTCTCCGCCGAGGGCGGCTACGAGCGCTTCGTCCGCATCCCGTGGACCCGTCCCGTCGACGAGCTCGAGCAGGCGGTCACCAGGATTGCCGAGGCCTGGCGCGTCGACCAGGCGCCGAACACCCGGCGTACGCCCGAGCGGGTGATGGTCGCCTAGCCCGAGCGCGAGCAGCAGCCTGCGTCAGCGCCAGACCCGCACGTAGTCGACCTCCATGCACGCAGGTCGTGGCGTGTCCGCCGTGAACGGATCGTTCTCCCGTCCCATCGCCTGGGTCAGCGACACGATGTACCGCTCACGGAAGGCCGGGTCACCCGAGGTGTTGGTCAGGCACAGCCTGCCGTTCACTCGGATCTCGATGCGCGACGCGGTCCAGTCCAGCCGGTAGGTGTTGAACTCGCCCCGCGACGCGGTGCACCCGTACGCCGTGTTGGTGTGTTCGCCGGCGGTGATCGGTCCGTACTCCCGCTCCGTCGGGTAGTGCAGGTAGGGAATGCTCCAGTCGGGGTGGACCGAGTAGGTCTCGGAGATGTCGATCTCGCCGTACTCCATGGTGCTGGGATCGACGTGGCGGACGTCCGGCCACAGGTAGAACGCCTCGTGAAGGCCGCTGACGTCTGCCTCGGTGCTGCGGATGCGGGCCTTGAACCGACCGTACTGCTGGGAGAAGCGGTGGTACGTCGACACCATCCCGGCCGTGTAGGGCGTCGTGCTCTCCTCGTGCTCCGCCATGGCCGGGCAGTCGTGGGGCTCGCCCTCCGTCAGCAGCAACCGCAGGGAGCCATCACTGACCCTGACGTTGTCTGCGCTGTAGCAGGCGAAGGCCCCGGGCGTCCCCGTCGCGTAGGTGCTGGTCTGCGGCCGCCACAGGGTGGGGTCCAGCGTGGCGGCGTCGAAGTCGTCGTGGAAGGAGCACCGCAACGGCTCGCCGCTCGCCTTCAGCGGTCGCACGCCGCAGGCGTCACGGGTGACGCGCAGCCTCGGGACCCTCCTGACCTCGGACCTGCGACGACTCGACCGGTCGACGACCCGGTACGGCGTGCGCCGCCGCAGCTTCCGCACGACGATGCGGAACCTGTGCCTGTGCGACGTCAACCGCTTGACGCGGACCCACCGCCTCGTCGCGGTACGCCGCTGCAGCACCATGCGATCCTTGCGCTTGGCCGTGCGCCCGTGGAGGAGAACCGTGCCGAGGTTGCGGGCCTTCTTCTCCAGAGTCGGCCGCGTCCGCTCACCGGCGACGGCGGGCGTGGCGGGCACCGGGACTGCGGTGACCAGCAGGGCTGCCAGCGCGACCACCACCACCGGGATACTGGACCGGAAGCCGGCGGCGTGCAGCATGGACTTCCTTCGACGGCCCTGTCAGGCGCGACAGCCCGAGCTGGCCGTCAGGTCGAGGACAGGTCCCGGATGCCCCGGTCGACCACCCGACGACCGGCCCACGAACCGGGCCGCTCACCGCCAGACGCGGGCGTAGTCGACCTTCATCGTGGCCGGGATCGGCGGCGGCAGCAGGAGGTTGTAGGCGTTGGTGCCGGATCCGAGCGCCTGGGTGAACATCATGATGTAGCGCTTGCGGAAGGCCGGGCTGCCCGACGTGTTGCTGAGGCACAGGTCACCGTTGACCCAGATACGGATCCGACTGGCCGACCACTGCATGCGATAGGTGTTCCACTCGCCGCGGTGCGCCATGCAGTCGTAGGCCGTGTTCTGCTCGGGCCCACTCAGCACGGCACCGTCGTCGGCGCCGTAGTGCAGGTAGGGCACGGAGAGCGTCGGGTAGACCGAGTAGGTCTCGGAGATGTCGATCTCGTCACCGTTGACGGCGCCGTAGCGCTCGTCGGGCCACAACCAGTAGGCCTCGTGCAGGCCACGTCGAGTGGTCGCGGTGTTGTGGATCCGGGCCTCGAAGCGGCCATAGCGCTGGGACCAGGTGTCATGGGTGGAGACCATCCCCGAGGTGAAGATCTTCGTGATGCCGGCCAGTCCGGGGCACTCGAGCAAGCTGGCACGACGCGCGACCAACCTCAGGGAACCGTCGGCCACCGAGACGTTCTTCCCGCTGTAGCAGGCGGCAGCCCCGGGCGGGTCGCCGGTGATGAAGCCGTCCTTCTGGATCGTCCACCTGGACAGGTCGAGGGTCGTCCCCTCGAAGTCGTCGTGGAAGGAGCACCGCCACGGCTCACCGCTCGCCTTCAGCGGTCGCACGCCGCAGGCGTCACGGGTGACCCGGAGCCTCGGGACCCTCCTGACCTCGGACCTGCGACGACTCGACCGGTCGACGACCCGGTACGGCGTGCGCCGCCGCTTCTTCCACACGACGATGCGGAACCTGTGCCTGCGCGAGGTGAAGCGTTCGGCGCGGACCCACCGCTTCTTCGCCGTACGACGCTGCAGCACCATGCGATCCTTGCGCTTGGCCGTGCGCCCGGAGAGGAGAACCGTGCCGAGGTTGCGGGCCTTCTTCTCCAAGGTGGGTGCCGCGACAGCGCTGGACCGCGCCGTCGGGGCGTCGACCGTCGCGGCCACCGCCTGTGGAGCGGCCACCAGCAGGCCGGCCACGAGCAGCACCGACGTTCCCATGCGTGCCACCGAGAAACGCACGTGAGGACTCCTCGAAGTTGTGTCGACCGCTTGCCCGGAGGCAAGCCTCCGGTGCAGGACGTGTTGATGGTTCAACGATGCGACGGCGCTGCGGTTATGACCGTCCGGGTGTCAATCGTCGCAGCACGCAAGATCCTCGCAGCACGCAAGATCTTCGCAGCACGCAAGGTCCCGCAGCACGCATGGTCCCGCAGCCACCAACGCGAGCGGGGCCCGACCGGACAACCGGTCGGGCCCCGCAACGAGCGTCGGATCAGCCGAGGTCGACCGAGCGCACGGTCTGGGCGGCGATGGCCTGCTGGATCTCCGCGAGCGTGTCGGCAGCGATGTCGGAGTCCACCGACAGGGCCACCAGTGCCTGACCACCCTTGCCGGCGCGGGCAACCTGCATCCCGGCGATGTTGATCTGCGCGTCACCCAGGATCCCGCCGACCGTGCCGACCATGCCCGGGCGGTCCTCGTAGACGAAGAAGGCCAGGTGGTCGGTGGGCTCGATGTCGAGGTCGAACCCGTTGACCTCGACCAGGCGCTCCTTCTGCGCGAGGCCGACCAACGTGCCCGACACGGAGACCTGCGAGCCGTCGGACAGGGTGCCCCGGACGGTGATCAGGTTGCGGTGGTCGGGGCTCTCGGCCTCCGTCACCAAGCGCACGGCGGTGCCGCGCTCGGCGGCCAGCAGCGGCGCGTTCACGTAGGAGACCTGCTCCTCGACGATGTCGGCGAAGACACCCTTGAGGGCGGCCAGCTCGAGCACCTTGACGTCGTACTCAGTGATCTCGCCGCGGACCTCGACGTCGATCGACTGGGCAACCTCGCCGGCCAGCGCGGTGAAGACCCGGCCGAGCTTCTCGGTGAGCGGGATCCCGGGACGGACGTCCTCGGCGATCACGCCGCCCTGCACGTTGACCGCGTCGGGGACGAGCTCACCGGAGAGAGCGAGCCGCACGGACTTGGCCACGGCGATGCCGGCCTTCTCCTGGGCCTCGTCGGTGGAGGCTCCGAGGTGCGGGGTGGCCACGACGTTCTCGAGCTCGAAGAGCGGGCTGTCGGTGCACGGCTCCTTGGCGAACACGTCGAGGCCGGCGGCAGCGATGCGGCCGGTCTTCAGGGCGTCGTACAACGCGGTCTCGTCGACGATCCCACCCCGGGCAGCGTTGACCAGGACCAGGTTGGACTTGGCCTTGGCGAGCTCGTCGGCGCCGATCAGGCCGATCGTCTCGGGGGTCTTGGGGAGGTGGACGCTCATGAAGTCGGCCTCGGTGAGGAGCGTGTCGAGGTCGACCAGGCGCACGCCCATCTGGGCGGCACGGCCCGGCTGCACGTAGGGGTCGTAGGCGACGACGTTCATGCCGAAGGCACTCAGGCGCTGGGCGACCAGCACGCCGATCCGGCCCAGGCCGACGATGCCGACGGTCTTCTCGTAGAGCTCGATGCCGGTGTACTTCGACCGCTTCCACTCACCGTTGCGCAGGCCCTCGTGACCCGGGCTGATGTTGCGCGCGGCGGCGAGCATGAGGCCGACGGCCAGCTCCGCGGCGGACACGATGTTGGAGGTCGGCGCGTTGACGACCATGACGCCGGCCTGGGTCGCGGCCTTGACGTCGACGTTGTCGAGACCGACCCCGGCACGGGCGACGATCTTGAGCTTCGCGGCAGCCGCCAGCGCCTCGGCGTCGACCTTGGTCGCGGAACGGACCAGGATCGCGTCGACATCGGCGATGGCGGGCAGCAGCTCGGCACGGTCGGCACCGTTGCAGTGGCGGATCTCGAAGTCGGGACCGAGCGCGTCGACGGTTGCGGGGCTCAGTTCTTCGGCGATGAGTACGACGGGCTTGCTCACAGCGGATTCCTCGATGGTTGTCTCGTGGATTGGCGGACTCCTCCACGGCCAGTTCTCGGCCTGGTGGAGGGTCGTGCACGACGCTGTGCCCGGAACGGCCCATGCTACCCGACCCTCCGTGGTCGGCGAAGCGAGTCCACGAACGTCAGGGTCAGTCGATCGTCCCCCGGCCGCGGTGCTGGCGCGTGACACTCCCCGCCCGGAAAACCACTTGCACGGTGGCACCCTCGGTCGGCATCCTTGTCGGCGTGAAGTCCTGAGAGCGCCCGTGAAGCCCGTCGTCGACGGGTGGTTCCCCCTCGCATCCCAGAGGAACGCTCTTGTCTTCTCCCCTGCGCTTCACCCACCTCACCTTCGCCTGGCCGGACGGCTCGGTGGTCATCGACGACCTGGACCTGCTGGTTCCGCCCGGACGCTCCGGGCTGGTCGGTGACAACGGCACCGGGAAGTCCACCGTCCTACGGCTCGCCGCCGGCGACCTCTCCCCCACCTCAGGCAGCGTCCGGGCCGAGGGACGCGTGGGCTGGCTGCGCCAGGACCTGACCCTTCGGGCCGAGGAACGGGTCGACGACCACCTCGGCGTACGCCGGATCCGGGCTGCCATCCGGGCCATCGAGTCGGGATCGGTCGACGAGACCGACTATGCGACCGTCGGCGACGACTGGGACATCGAGGAACGCGTGGCCGCCGAGCTCGACCGGCTCGGGCTCCCGAACGACATCCTCGACAGGCGCCTCGGCGAGCTGTCCGGCGGCGAGGCCGTGCAGCTCGGCCTGGCCCGCGTTCTCCTGCAGCGTCCCGACGTGCTGCTCCTCGACGAGCCGACCAACAACCTCGACACCTCGGCGCGCGAGCACCTGTACGGCGTGGTCGAGACGTGGCGACGCACCCTGCTGGTGGTCACCCACGACCGCGACCTCCTCGAGAGAGTGGACCGGATCGGTGACCTCCGCGAGGGTTCCGTGCAGTGGTACGGCGGCGGCTACACGGCGTACGCCGCCCAGGTCGAGGCCGAGCAGGAGGCTGCCGTCCAGGCCGCCACCACCGCGCGACAGGACATGCGCAAGCAGAAGAACGACCTGATCGAGTCGCAGCGGATCCTGTCGGGACGCAAGCGCTATGCGGACAAGATGTATGCGACCAAGCGCGAGCCGCGCGCCGTCATGAAGCTCCGGAAGCGTGCTGCCCAGGTCTCGGCCGGGAAGTACCGCCAGCTCCACGAGGATCGACTGGAGTCGGCCAAGGAACGGCTGGACGAGGCCGAGGCCAAGGTGCGCGACGACCGCGAGATCCGGGTCGACCTGCCGGCGACGGAGGTGCCACGCGGGCGTGAGGTGCTCCGGGCTGACCTGGCCCTGCGTACTGGCGCCCGCGTCGAGCTGGACCTGCGCGGCCCCGAACGGATCGCCGTCGTCGGCGCGAACGGGAGCGGCAAGACCACGCTCCTGAACACGATCACCGGCGCCGTCGAAGCCGAGGGACTGCTCGAGGTGAAGGTCCCGATCGGCATGCTGGACCAGCGCCTCGACACGCTCGACGACTCGTTGACGGTCTTCGAGAACGTGAAGCAACGGGCTCCGCACGCCGACGACAACGAGGTCCGGGCCCGGTTGGCGCGCTTCCTGTTCCGCGGGGCGAAGGGCGACCAGCTCGTCGGCACCCTGTCAGGCGGGGAACGGTTCCGGGCCACCCTGGCTGCCGTGCTGCTCGCCGAACCAGCCCCGCAGCTGCTGCTGCTCGACGAGCCGACCAACAACCTCGACTTCAGCTCGTACGACGCCTTGGTGTCCGCGCTGGCCTCCTACCGGGGCGCGCTGATGGTGGTCTCCCACGACCAGGGCTTCCTCGAGGACATCGGCGCGACCGGCACCCGCCGCCCCCTCCGCCTCTGACACGAACAGTGGATTGTTGCTGCGCGAACGGGCAGTTCTTGCGCGGCGAACAGGCAATTCTTGAGGTCACACCTCGAGAATTGCCCGTTCGGACGTCAAGAATCCACCGTTCGCGCAGCAAGAGTTGCCCGTTCGCGCAGGAGGAGGTCAGTCGGTGCCGAACTCCATCGCGGCGCGGTCGAGGGCCTCGTCCTCGTCACTGACCGGCTCGCCCCGGTCAGTGATGCGGTCGGCGCCACCGGCGGGGAGCTCGCCGAAGAGCGTGCCGTTCTCGACCAGCACCTGGCCCTGGTCGAGCGGCTGGCCGGCGTACATCTCGAGCTTGGAGCGCGAGTCGGCGATGTCGAGGTTGCGCATGGTGAGCTGGCCGATGCGGTCCAGCGGACCGAACGCGGCGTTCTCGGTGCGCTCCATCGACAGCTTGTCGGGGTGGTAGCTGAAGTTCTGCCCAGAGGTGGCCAGGACGGTGTAGTCCTCACCGCGACGCAGCCGGACGGTCACCTCCCCGGTGACGAGCGAGGCGATCCAACGCTGGATCGACTCCCGGATCATCATCGCCTGCGGGTCGAGCCAGCGGCCCTCGTAGAGCAGGCGACCGAGCTTGCGGCCCTCGTTGTGGTACTGCGCGATGGTGTCCTCGTTGTGGACCGCGTTGACCAACCGCTCGTAGGCGATGAACAGCAGCGCCATGGCGGGCGCCTCGTAGATGCCGCGCGACTTGGCCTCGATGATGCGGTTCTCGATCTGGTCGGACATCCCCAGCCCGTGGCGACCGCCGAGGGCGTTGGCCTCGTGCACCAGGGCCACCGAGTCGTCGTAGCGCTTGCCGTTGATGCTGACCGGGCGGCCCTGCTCGAACCCGATCGTCACGTCCTCGGTCTCGATGACGACCGAAGGGTCCCAGAACTTCACGCCCATGATCGGCTCGACCGTCTCGAGCGAGACGTCGAGGTGCTCGAGGGTCTTGGCCTCGTGGGTGGCGCCCCAGATGTTGGCATCCGTCGAGTAGGCCTTCTCCTGCGAGTCGCGGTAGGGCAGGTTCCGCTCCGTCAGCCACGCGCTCATCTCGTGGCGCCCACCGAGCTCGTTCACGAAGTCGGGGTCGAGCCACGGCTTGTAGATGCGCAGGTCGGGGTTGGCCAGCAGGCCGTAGCGGTAGAACCGCTCGATGTCGTTGCCCTTGAAGGTCGAGCCGTCGCCCCAGATGTCGACGTTGTCCTCGTGCATCGCCCGCACCAGCATCGTGCCCGTGACGGCGCGCCCGATCGGCGTGGTGTTGAAGTAGACGCGACCACCCGAGCGGATGTGGAAGGCACCGCAGGCCAGGGCGGCGAGGCCCTCGTCGACGAGCTGCTGCTTGCAGTCGACGTGGCGGGCCAGCTCGGCGCCGTACTGCAGCGCACGACCGGGTACGCCGGCAATGTCGGGCTCGTCGTACTGGCCGATGTCGGCGGTGTACGTGCAGGGGATGGCGCCCTTGTCACGCATCCAGGCGACGGCCACGGACGTGTCGAGGCCACCGGAGAAGGCAATGCCGACGCGCTCGCCGACCGGAAGTGAAGTCAGTACCTTGGACATGACTCAAGTGTATACAGACCTCTGCATAATCATGCAATCGGCCCGCTGTTTGGTTTGAAGGTCGGCCCCGGTGGGAGACTGCGCTGCATGAGCCAAGCCTTCTGCCAGCAGTGCGGCACTCGCCGCGACGACGACTCCGCCGCGGTCTGCGCCAGCTGTGGCGCACCGTTCACCGGTGGTCGGTCGACGCCGATCGTCCCCAGCGACGAGGCGCCGACGCGCATCGGCTCCCGCCCGCCGAGCTCACCGCAGGCCGGGCCGCACTCGGGCCCCCAGGCGGCTCCCCCGTCGAACCCGGGCTCCGGCCAGAGCGCCTCCGGACAGCAACCATGGACTCCGGCCGCCGCCCAGCAGTCCTCGCCGCAGGGTGCAGACTCCCCGCAGCAGCCGTACGGCGGCGGCCAGCCAGGTGCCCGACAAGGGGCCCAACAGGGTGCCCAAGAAGGGGCACGGCCCGGCGCCGCACCCGGCCAGGGTTGGCAGCAGCCCCCGCCTGCCTACGGACAGCAGGGCCCCGGTGGTCCGCAGGGTCCTGGGCAGCAGTGGGGTCCCCCCGGCCAGCAGCCCACCAAGGGCGGCAACGCCAAGATGTGGATCATCCTCGGAGTTGCCGTTCTCCTCATCGGCGCCATCGTGGCCACCATCCTGTTCCTCACCCTCGGTGGCGACGACAGCGACGACAAGGACTCGATGAGCGACGAGGAACAGATCGAGAAGGCCATCACCGACTACAACGACAGCTACCAGCGCCTGCTCGACGGTGACAGCAGCGCGTGTGACGAGCTCGTCGAGCTCATCGCGGGCACCGAGGACGAGGACCTGGACAGCTGTCACACCGAGGCCGAGGCCAACGCCTCCTCCGACAACACGGCCACGGTCAAGTTCATCAGTGCCGAGGTGGACGGAGACACCGCCGAGGCCACTGTCGAGGTGAGCAGCTCCTACGGCGGCTCCGAGCCGACCACCCAGGAGACCGAGCTCCCGATGGTCAAGGAGGACGGCGACTGGAAGCTGGACTTCGAGGCCGAGTCCCCGTCCGCTGAGCCCAGCACCGAGTACGAGCCGTCGGAGTCGCCCTCCTACTGAGCGATCGTCGATCCCGCGCCGGTTCGCTCAGATCGCGCAGCCGTCGGGCCCGCAGGCCTCCGCGCTCCCCGATCCGTCGACCATGGTCACGGCCGGGTGGGACTCGGTCCAGGCCTGCTCGAGCGCGCGGGTGAAGACCTCGACCGGCTGGGCACCGGAGACGCCGTACTTCTCGGCCACCACGAAGAACGGGACGCCGGTCGCTCCGTAGGCGCCCGCCTGCGCCACGTCGACGTACACCTCGTCACGGAATTCATCACTGGCCAGCACCTCGGCCACCCGCGGGGCGTCGAGGCCGACACCGGTCGCGATCTCGGCAAGGGTCTCGTGGTCGGCCACGTTGCGCACCTCGACGAAGTACGCCGCGAGCAGGGCTTCCTTCAACTGGCCCTGCAGCAGGGGACCACCGTCGTGCCGTGCCAGATGGAGCAGCCGGTGGGCGTCGACCGTGTTGACCCGCTGGGTCTGCGAGAGCCGGTAGAGCAGGCCCTCCTCCGCGGCGACGGCCTCGACCTGGTCCATCATCTTCTGCGCGTTCTCCACGCCGCCGCCGTACTTGCGGGCCAGCACCTCGACAGTGCGCTCAGTGGGCACGTCGGGCGCGGCCGGATCCAGCTCGTAGGAGTGCCACACGACCTCGACGTCGTCGGCGTGCTCGAAGCCGGAGAGGGCCTTCTCCAGACGGCGCTTGCCGATGTAGCACCACGGGCAGACGACGTCGGACCACACATCAATTCGCATGTCCGCACAACGCTGTCGCACACCCGAAGAATTCCCGGACCCTGAGCGCTGCCGACCGAAGGCTCAGGGTCGGCTCAGGGTTGCTCGGGGGTCATCGGGGTTGGTCTCCCCGATGTGCGCACCGGCGCGCGGAGGCGAGGCTTCCACCATGATCACAGTCGACCACCTCACGAAGACCTACCGCGGCTTCACCGCCGTGGACGACGTCTCGTTCATCGCCCAGCCGGGCCGGGTCACCGGGTTCCTCGGACCCAACGGCGCCGGAAAGTCCACCACCATGCGGGTCATGGTCGGTCTCACCGAGTCCTCCTCGGGCTCCGCCACGATCCTCGGTCGTCCGTTCGCCGACCTGCCCAACCCGGGCCGCGAGGTCGGCGTGCTCCTCGACGCCTCGGCCCAGCACGCCGGCCGCACCGGACGCGAGATCCTCGCCATCGCGCAGCGCACCATGGGACTCCCCAAGGCCCGGGTGGACGAGATGCTGCAGCTGGTCAGCCTCACCGAGCGTGAGTCGGAGCGTCGGGTGAAGAACTACTCGCTCGGCATGCGCCAACGCCTGGGCATCGCCACCGCACTGATCGGTGACCCGGAGGTGCTGATCCTGGACGAGCCGGCCAACGGTCTCGACCCGGCCGGCATCCGCTGGATGCGCGACCTGCTCCGCGGCTACGCCAACCGTGGGGGCACGGTGCTGCTGTCCAGCCATCTCCTGCACGAGATCGAGGTGATCGCCGACGACCTGGTGATGATCGGCAACGGCCGGATCGTCGCCGAGGGCACCAAGGCCGAGCTCCTGCACGCCGCCGGAACCGTGGTCCGCTCCACCGCGACGGCCGACCTCTCGCAGGCACTGCGCAACGCAGGGCTGGTCGTCACCTCCGGTGACGACGGCGCGCTCCGCACGGAGGCGCCGGCCGAGCAGGTCGGCCGGATCGCCCTGAACTCCGGGATCGCACTCACCGAGCTGCGATCCTCCGACAACGCGGGCCTCGAGGAGATGTTCCTCGAGCTCACTGCCGAGACCCAACGAGAAGGTGCAGCAGCATGACCACGTTGACAGAGGTCGCCCCCGCCGCCGAGGCCACCGGGACGACGACCCACGCCCCGATCCCGATGAGTCGCATCGTCCGGGTCGAGCTGATCAAGATGTTCGACACCCGCTCCGGGTTCTGGCTGATCGCCAGCATCGGGATCGCAGCCGTCCTGGCCACCGGGGCCACCATCATGTTCGCCCCGGACTCGGAGCTGACCTACGAGGCGTTCGCGACCGCCATCGGCTTCCCGATCGCACTGATCCTGCCGATCGTGGGACTGCTCTCCATCTCCAGCGAGTGGAGTCAGCGGTCCGGGCTGACCACCTTCACCCTCATCCCGCACCGCAGCCGGGTGATCCACGCCAAGTTGATCTGCTCGGTCGGCGTCGGCGTGGCGTCGATGCTGGTGGCCATGGCCATCGGCGCCCTCGGCAACATCGTGGGTACGGCGATCGCGGGCGTCGACACGACGTGGAACGTGAGCGTCAAGGAGCTCTCGCTGATCGTGCTGGCCAACATCCTCGGGATGCTGATCGGCTCCATGCTCGGCCTGCTGATCCGCAACTCTGCCGGCGCCATCGTGGGCTACTTCGTCTTCAACGCCCTGTTGCCCACGCTGTTCATGACCTTGGGCAACCTCCAGGAGTGGTTCCGCGACATCTGGCCGTGGGTCGACTTCGCCTACGCCCAGGGAGCACTGTTCGAGGGTTCCCCCACGGGCGAGGACTGGGCGCACCTGGCCGTCACCGGAACCATCTGGCTGCTCATCCCGTTGCTCGTCGGCCTGGCCCTGGTCCGCCGCTCAGAGGTCAAGTGACCTCGACCGACAGGCGGCCACCCCGGTGCCGGGGTGGCCGCCGTCCGCATGATTGACGCAGGCAGAATGTGGGCATCGTGAACCCCATGGACGCCCCGCTGTGCCCCTCCTGTGGCCGACCACTGACTCCCGCCGACGCCTTCTGCACGTCGTGCGGGCGTCCGGTTCCCGGTCCGCCCCCGGCTCCGGCGCGGCAGCCGCTCCCCTATGGCGCAGTCCCGCAGGGCGACCCCTTCGCGTCGCTCGGAGGACCTCATCGGTCCCCCCGCGGCAGCGGCTCTCGTGGCGGCGCAGCTGCCCTCGGTGGGCGCGGTGCCGGCGACCAGCACGGACGTTCCGGGCCGGGTGGCGGGAGGAAGGCCGCGATGATCGCGGGCGTCGTGTGCGGTGTTCTCCTGGTCGCCGGGGTGGGGACCACGGCCATCGTGCTGGCCACTGCTGACGACCACGACGAAGTGGCCGGAGACGGTCCCAGCACCACCACCTCGCAGAGCGGCACCAGCGACCCGAGCCAGCTGAACCTCCCCGCGCCGTCGAGCTCCACCCCACCGTCCAGGACGTTCGTGCGGACCCCCGGCTCCGGTGACGCCAGGAACCAGGTCAAGCAGCTCGCCGACGACTACGCCGAGTGGACCAAGGCCATCTACGACGGCGACGTGGGCGCCTGCGACTACATGGACCTGTACGTCGACAAGGTCCCGAAGAAGTCCTTGGTCTCGTGCCGGAAGGCGGCCGCAACTCCGCTGCCCGCGGGCGACAAGATCGCCGTCAGGCCCGGCGCGATCGAGGTCCACGGCACGAAGGGGACGATCACCTTCCGCTACAACTACACCTTCGACGGCAAGTCAAACCACACCACCTCGGAGCAGCCGGTCGTCAAGACCGGCGGAACCTGGTTCCTGACCGAGCCGTGATCAGGCGAACAGCGACTGGCCGACGTACTCCCCCGGGCTGGTGCCGGGCGGCACGGCGAACAGCGCGGACCCGGTGAACTTCAGGTATTCCATCATCGCGTCGGACCTGGCCATCCGCGTCTGCATCGGGACGAACTGCTCCTGCGGGTCCCGGACGTAGGCGATGAAGAACAGCCCGGCGTCGAGGCCACCCAGGTCATCACTTCCGTCCACGAAGTTGTAGCCCCGGCGCAGGATCCGCGAGCCGCCGTTCGTGCTCGGATGGACCAGGCGCACATGGGCATCGACCGGGATGATCGGCCCGCCACGCCCCGGCATGGTGAAGTCGGGCTCACTGAACTCCTCACCACCCGAGAGGGGCGCCCCTGTCTGCTTGGTGCGACCGATGATGTCCTGCTGGTCCTGCAGGGACTGTCGGTCCCAGGTCTCGATGCGCATGTTGATGCGGCGCGCCGCCAAGTAGGAGCCTCCCGCCAACCAGTCAGCCCTCGGGTCGTCGCCGCGCGCCACCCACAGGTGCTCGGCCAGTGCATCGGACTCCTCGGCCTTCAGGTTGGCGGTGCCGTCCTTGAAGCCGAAGAGGTTGCGCGGTGTCTCCTGCGAGGTCGAGGTGCTCGACGTGCGCCCGAAACCGAGCTGCGACCAGCGCACGGCGACCGTGCCGAACCCGATGCGGGCCAGGTTGCGGATCGCGTGCACGGCTACCTGGGGGTCGTCGGCGCACGCCTGGATGCACAGGTCCCCTCCCGACCGCTCCGGGTCGAGCGCGTCCGCCGGGAAGTGTGGCAGCGGCTGGAGCACCGTCGGCTGCCGGTCGGCGATGCCGAACCGGTCCTCGCCCTCGGCCGTGCGGAAGAGTGTCGGTCCGAAGCCGAAGGTGAGCGTCAGGCGCGAGGCGGGCAGGCCGATCGCCTCACCCGTGTCGTCGGGCGGCAGGTCGGCGTCGCCCTCGGTGGGACCGATCGGTCCCGCCGAGCCGCCAGCGGTCATCCGCTCGGCGGCCTCGGTCCACTCCACCAGCAGCGCGATCAGTGCTTCGCGGGAGTCGGTGATCACGTCGAAGGCGGCGAAGTGCAGGCGGTCCTGGGCCGGGGTGACGATGCCGGCCTGGTGGTCACCGTGGAACGCGTACGCCGCGGGGCCGGACGCCACCGGCGTGTCAGCGGAGCCCGCAGCCTGGGCCGCAGCGAGTCCCCCGACCACGCCCACGGCTGCCGCGCTCCCGGTCAGGAGCGCGCGACGGGAGAGGGCCGGCTGCTTCATGCGCGGTCCAGCAGGGCACCCGTCAGCCTGGAGAGCGGCTCGGCCAGCGCGTTCACCGCGTTGGAGAGCTGCTTCACCTCCGCCGGGGTGAGCTCGTCGTAGTAGGTGAAGCCGTCATCGGTCTTCTGCGCGTCCAGCAGCTCCTGCAGGTCGGCGAAGCGGGCGGTCAGGGTCTCGGCGAGCTCGGGATCCTTGGTCTCGAGCAGCGCCTTGACGCCCTCGAAGGCAACGCGGGCGCCGTCGACGTTGGCCTGGAAGTCCCACAGGTCGGTGTGCGACCAGATCTCCTCCTCACCGGTGACCTTGCCGCTCGCCACTTCCTCGAGCAGTCCCGTGGCGCCGTTGGCGATGCCGTCGACGGTGAAGCTCAGGTCGCCGTCGACCTGCTGGTCGAGCTTCTTGGTGTTCTTCAGCAGGTCGTCGGCGAAGAACATGCGCTGCTTCGGGGTGAGCGCCTTGTAGCCCTTGGCCTCCTCGGGCCACAGGTCCTTCTCGATGCGGTGCCACCCTGTCCAGTCGTCGCCCTCGGCGACGTCGGCCTCACGCAGGTCCATCAGGGGGTCGAGGTTGCCGAACGACTCGGCGACCGGCTCGATGCGCTCCCAGTGGACCCGCGCGTCGGCGTACAGCGCCCTGGCCTCGTCGTCCTTGCCGGTCTTGTAGAGGTTGACGAACTCGGTGGTCTTGGTGAGCAGCTGGTCGCTCTGGTCCTGCACGTAGGCCAGGTAGTTGGCGTTGGCCCGGTCGATCATGGCCTGCTCGTCCTCGGAGACCTCGACCTCCTCGTCGGAGCTGGTGACGGAGAAGTCGGCGCGGATGCCGTCGCCCTTCATGCCGGGCTTGCAGGCAGTGACGTAGTCGCCCTCCGGGACGGCAACGGTCAGGCGACTGTTGAGGTTGGCGCCGATGTTCTCGACCTCACCGATGATGCGCAGCCCGTCCTCGGCCAGCAGGTAGAACTCGGTGACCTTCTGCCCGGAGTTGGTGACGTCGAAGGTCAGCGTGCCGGCCGGGGCCTCCACCTTGGAGACGTCGCATCCGTCATCACTCGAGACGACCGTGATGGAACGGGGGTCGGAGTCGTCGGACTTCGCGTTCTCGGTGCAGGAGGCGAGCAGCGGTGCTGCCACGAGGATCGGGACCAGCACGGCCAGCTTGCGGTTCGGCATTGTCGTCCTTCGGGAGGAGTGGTTCGAGCGGACTGGGTCGAGCGGTGAGGGGTCGAGCGGTAGCGGTCAGGCGGTGTGGATCGGGCGGGATCAGGCGACCGACGCGCGGTCGACGTCCTTGGTGGGAGCCGAGCGACGGCGGGCACCCCGCAGGAAGAGCGTCATCGTCGGCACGAGGTAGAGCAGCCACACCACGCCCTCGAGCTTGGTGGTGGCCATCGAGATGTTGAAGACGCCCTTGATCAGCGTGCCCAGCCACCCGGCGGGGTCGATGCTGTCGCTGATGTCGAAGAGCAGGTCGTGCAGCCCCGGCAGGAAGCGCGCCTCCTGGAGGTCGTGCACGCCGTAGGCCAGGACGCCGGCGGCGACCACGATCAGGAATCCACCCGTCCAGGTGAAGAACGTGCCCAGGTTGATCGAGATGGCGCCCCGATAGATCAGGTAGCCGAGGACGACAGCGGTGAGGATGCCCAGGGCCGCGCCCAGGAGGGGTTCCCAGGTCGGCGTGACGGTGCCGACCTCATCCCGCGTGCCTGCCTGGGTTGCTGCCCAGATGAACAGCGCCGTCTCCAGGCCCTCGCGGCCGACCGCGAACATGGCCACGACCACCAGGCCCCAACGACCGCCCTCGGCGGCCACGTCGATCTGTCCGCGCAGCTCGCCACCCAGGCCCCTGGCCGCACGCGCCATCCAGAACACCATCCAGGTCACGAAGCCGACCGCGACGATCGAGAGCGTGCCGCCGATGAACTCCTGGGCCTCGAAGGTCAGTCCGCGAGGGCCGTAGGTCAGTGCCGCGCCGAAGCCCAGCGAGACCAGAACGGCGATGCCGACACCGGCCCAGATGCGGGGCAGCAGCTCGGTGCGGCCTGACTTCACGAGGTAGGCAACCAGGATGCTCACGACCAGCGCGGCTTCGAGGCCCTCACGCAGGCCGATCAGGTAGTTGGACAGCACAACCGCAGGATACGCCCCTGGCTTAGGCGTGCCTAACCTTGTCGTCGGTCGAGATCCATGGGGGCTGCCACCCATCTTCGGGACCGCCCCGTCTGAGCAGGAGCAACCGGCACACGAACAAAGAGCCGTGGGCCCGGTCGTGACGACCGGGCCCACGGCTCTCGTGGTGAAGGCGGTCAATGAGGAGCCGCCCTCCCTGTGTTCCTCAGCGAGCAGCGGAACCCTCGGTGTAGTCGTCGTCCGCCTGCTTCCAGGCGAACTGCGAGCGCAGGGTCTTGCCGGTGGCCTCGATCGGGTGGCCGGCCTCCTTGTCGCGCAGCTCGTTGAACTCCTTGGCGCCGTTGTCCTGGTCGGCGATGAAGCGCTCCGCGAAGGCACCGCTCTGGATGTCGGCGAGGACACCCTGCATGCGCTCCTTGACGCCGGCGTCGATGACGCGCGGGCCCGAGACGTAGTCGCCGTACTCAGCGGTGTCGGAGATCGACCACCGCTGCTTGGCGATGCCGCCCTCCCACATGAGGTCGACGATGAGCTTGAGCTCGTGGAGCACCTCGAAGTAGGCGATCTCCGGCTGGTAGCCCGCCTCGGTCAGGGTCTCGAAGCCGGCCTGCACCAAGTGCGACATGCCGCCGCAGAGCACGGCCTGCTCACCGAACAGGTCGGTCTCGGTCTCCTCGGTGAAGGTGGTCTTGATGACTCCGGCGCGGGTGCCACCGATGCCCTTCGCGTAGGACTTGGCGAGCTCCCAGGCCTGGCCGGACGCGTCCTGCTCGACCGCGATGATGTCGGGGATGCCGCGACCGGCGACGTACTCGCGACGCACGGTGTGACCGGGCGCCTTCGGGGCCACCATGATCACGTCGACGCCCTCGGGCGCCTTGATGTAGCCGAAGCGGATGTTGAAGCCGTGGCCGAACACCAGGGTGTCGCCCTCGGCGAGGTGGGGCTCGATCTCCTCGGCGTACAGCTTGCGCTGGTGCTGGTCGGGCGCGAGGATCACGACCACGTCGGCCTCCTCGACGGCCTCCGCGGGGGTCAGGACGCGCAGGCCCTCCTCCTCGGCCTTCGCGCGGCTCTTCGAGCCGGGCTGCAGGCCGACGCGCACGTCGACACCCGAGTCACGCAGGTTGAGCGCGTGGGCGTGACCCTGGCTGCCGTAGCCGATGACCGCGACATTCTTGCCCTGGATCAGGGACAGGTCGGCGTCGTCGTCGTAGTACATCTCAGCCACTGGGGCTCTCCTTCAGTTGGTGTTGTTGCTGCTTGTCATGTTGGGTGTTCGTGATCGCTTGGTGGCTGGCTTCCCGGCCGAGTCATGCGCTTCCCGGCTGGACTTCGGCCGAGGAGTTCCCGCTTCCCCGGGCCCCGGTGAAGCGGGACAGGGGTCAGACCGCCGCAGGCGGAGCCGGTACGGCGACCGGGCGCTGGCCGCGCTCGGAGATCGAGCGGGCCCCCCGACCGATCGCCACCACGCCGGACTGGACCAGCTCACGGACCCCGAAGGGCTCGAGGACCCTGAGGAAGTCGGCGAGCTTGTCGGCATTGCCGGTGACCTGGATGGTCAACGCATCAGGTGCCACGTCGACCACCTTGGCCTTGAACAGCTGGACCGCGTCCAGCACGTGGCCCCGGGAGTCGGCATCGGCGCGGACCTTGACGAGCAGGAGCTCCCGGCTGACCGAGGACGCGTCGTCGAGCTCGACGATCTTGATCACCTCGACCAGCTTGTTGAGCTGCTTGGTCACCTGCTCCAGGGGGCTCTCGTCGACCGAGACCACGATCGTCATTCGCGAGACATCCGGGCTCTCGGTCGGACCCACGGCCAGGCTGTCGATGTTGTAGCCGCGACGGCTGAAGAGCCCGGCGATGCGGGCCAGGACGCCCGGCTTGTTCTCCACCAGGACGGACAGGGTGTGCTTGGTCATTCGTGCTCCTGGGTCTCGAGGGGCTCGCTGCGCTCGATGCTCGACCAACGACTGGTCACAGGTCGTCCTCGTCGAACTTGGGGGCGAGGTCGCGGGCGTACTTGATCTCGTCGTTGCTGGTGCCGGCGGCAACCATCGGCCACACCATGGCGTCACGGTGCACCCGGAAGTCGACGACGACGGGCTGGTCGTTGATCGACATCGCCTGCTCGATCGTCGCGTCGACGTCACCGGGCGAGTCGCACGCCAGGCCGACACAGCCGTAAGCATCGGCCAGCTTCACGAAGTCAGGGATGCGCTTGCTGTGCAGGTCGGTGTTGGAGTAGCGCTCGTTGTAGAACAACGTCTGCCACTGCCGCACCATCCCGAGCGACTCGTTGTTGATCACTGCCACCTTGATCGGGATGTTGTTGATCGCGCAGGTGGCAAGCTCCTGGTTGGTCATCTGGAAGCACCCGTCACCGTCGATCGACCACACCGTGCTGTCCGGCTTGCCCACCTTGGCGCCCATGGCTGCCGGCACCGAGAAGCCCATCGTGCCCAGGCCACCGGAGTTGATCCAGGTGTTGGGGTTCTCGTAGCCGACGAAGTGTGCCGACCACATCTGGTGCTGTCCGACCCCCGAGCAGTAGATCGCCTCGGGCCCGGCGATCTTGCCCAGGCGCTCGAGGACGTACTGCGGAGCCAGGCTGCCGTCGGCCGGGGCCTCGTAGGCCACCGGGTACTGCTTCTTGATGCCGGCCAGGAAGGCGACCCACGCCTCGTAGTCACCGCGGTTGCCCTGCTCGGCCTCGGCATTGAGCGCGATGACCAGGTCAGCGATCACCTCGCGGGCGTCGCCCACGATCGGGACGTCGGCATGGCGGTTCTTCCCGATCTCGGCCGGGTCGATGTCGGCGTGGATGACCTGGGCACCGGGTGCGAACGAGTCGAGGTTTCCGGTCACACGGTCGTCGAAGCGCGCACCGAGGCTGATGATCAGGTCGCTCTTCTGCAGGCCGGCCACTGCCGCCACGGTGCCGTGCATGCCGGGCATGCCGAGGTGCTGCGGGTGGCTGTCGGGGAAGGCACCGCGGGCCATCAGCGTGGTCACGACCGGCATCCCGGTGGCCTCGGCCAGCACGCGCAGCTCCTTGGCGGCACCGGAGCGGATCACACCGCCTCCGACGTAGAGCACGGGTCGCCGCGCCTCGAGGATCAGCTTGGAGGCCTCACGGATCTGCTTGCTGTGGGGTCGCGTCACCGGCCGGTAGCCGGGAAGGTGCAGCTCGGTCGGCCACTCGAAGGTGGTCATTGCCTGCAGCGCTGACTTGGCGACGTCGACCAGCACCGGGCCGGGCCGGCCGGTCGAGGCGATGTGGAACGCCTCGGCGATCCGCTGCGGGATCTCAGCGGGATCGGTGATCAGGAAGTTGTGCTTGGTGATCGGCATCGTGATGCCGCGGATGTCGGCCTCCTGGAACGCGTCCGTGCCGATCATCGAGGCGCCGACCTGGCCGGTGACCGCCACCATCGGCAGCGAGTCCATGTGCGCATCGGCGATCGGGGTCACCAGGTTGGTCGCCCCGGGGCCCGAGGTCGCCATGCACACGCCCACCTTGCCGGTGGCCGCGGCGTACCCCTGGGCGGCGTGGCCGGCCCCCTGCTCGTGACGCACGAGGATGTGGCGGATCTTGGAGTCGAAGAGCGGGTCGTACGCCGGGAGGATGGCGCCTCCGGGGATGCCGAAGATGTCCTCGACACCGGCGCTCTCCAGCGACTTGACCAGGCTCTGCGCACCCGTGACCTGGGTTCCGGAGCCCGATCCACTGTCCTGCTCAGCCATTGTCTTTCCTGTCTTCGTGTGACCAACAAAAAACCCCTCGGCCAGAAGTGGCAACGAGGGGACGACGCGTGTGCGGTGAGGCGGTGGGGCCTCAGCTCACGCGTCTGGTGCATACAAGAAGCTGCTTGTGCATGCGCCAACGTTCGCTGCCAACTCCCGACGGAGTCAACCCAGTGAATCAGGTATCCCACATCGTGAAACGTCGATCCCACTATATGGCGTCCGCTCGGACCTCCCCGGACGACCCCGTCGTCACCCGTCGTCACCCGTACTCGTCAGCCGTCCTCGTCACCCCGCCGCCGTCACCCGGACTCGTCACCCGGCCGTCGTCTTCACGCCGGCCCCGGCAGCGAGCTCGCTGATCCGCCGAGCCAGAGCCACGTCGCGTTCGCTGACTCCCCCGACGTCGTGACTCGAGAGCCGGATCGTCACCTCGCCGTAGCGCAGGTCGATGTCGGGGTGGTGGTTGGCGTCCTCGGCCGCAGCGCCGACCTCGTTGACCAGGGCCAGGCCGGTGGCGAAGTCGCCCGTCGCGCAGTGCAGGTGGAGTGCGTCGTCACGCAGCGCCCAGCCGGACAGTCCCGCGTCGTGCACCTGCTGGTCGCTCAGTGTCTCGCCCATGCCTCCAGCATGCCACCCGCGACAACCGAGGTCATCCGCCGGCGCGGATCTCCTCCAACGATCGGACCTGCCTGCCCTCGACCTGGTTGTCCGGCGCCAACCACGCGTCGTACGCCGCCGCGAGCGCCGGCCACTCCGAGTCGACGATGGAGAACCAGTCGGTGTCGCGGTTGCGGCCCTTGTGGACCACTGCCTGCCGGAACCGGCCCTCGTAGGTGAAACCCAGGCGCTGGGCCGCCCGACGCGACGGCTCGTTGAGCGCGTCGCACTTCCACTCGTAGCGGCGATAGCCGAGCGAGAAGACGTGGCGAGCCAGCAGGAACTGGGCCTCGGTCGCGGCCGTGGTGCGCTGCAGCCGTCGGCCCAGCGCGATCCAGCCGATCTCGACCGAGCCGTTGCCCTGGTCGATGCGCAGGTAGCTGGCCATCCCCGCCGCCACCCCGCCGGCGTCCCGGACGACCACGGTCACCGAGTCGGTGGCCAAGGAGCGCTCCTCGACGTGCTCGGCGAGCTCGGCACGATCGACCGGCATCTCGCGTGGCAGATAGGTCCACAGGTCGTCGTTGCCCGGCCCGCACAGCTCCTCGTAGAGCTCGTCCGCGTGCTCGGTGATGATCGGCTCGATCCGGCACCACTGCCCCGTCATCGGCGTCACGTCGGGGAACGGGCAGGGCACCCAGTCGTCGACCGCAGGGCCGATCGGCTGGCCGTGCTCGTTGGTCCGGGAGGTCACCTCCACGAGGCTAGGCGATCAACCGAGGTGCTGGGTGACCTCGCCGCGACCGTCCCGCAGAGTGATCCGGGCGCTGGCCCCGTTGACCAGCGGCAGGAACGGCGCCACGTGTCCGCAGTCGACGTCGAGCACCACCGGGACACCGAGGTCGCCCAGCGCATCGGCTGCGGCGTCCTGCTGGGTGAACCCGTCTGAGTCCGGGGCCAGCGGGCGGCCGACCAGGATCGCGTTGGCGTGCTCGAACCAGCCGGCCAGCCGGAAGCCGTGCAGGATGCGGGCCACGTCGAACGCACCGAAGTCGCACGCCTCCACGTAGACGATGATCCCTTCGTCGGCGTGCTCGCGGCCGAAGGCCGCCACGTCGGCGTACGGCGTCCCGGAGATCGCACCGAGCGTCTCGGTGCAGCCTCCGATCAGCCGACCGCTCACCTCGAGGTCTCCCCCGCCGAGCACGCTCCACCCACCCTCGGCGTCGAGGTCGAGCTCCCTCACTCCCGGGTCGTCGACGTAGTCGTCACGTCGACCGGGAGTCCGGAAGCGCCCGGGACTGTTCTGCACGACGTCAGCGGTCGCGGCCGCGACGTCGGTCCAGTGCAGCAGGCCCTCGGGCGGATCGTAGGGCGAGTCCATCAGGTTGGCCCCGTGCAAGGTGGCCCACCCGGAGCGCAGGGTCAGCGGCACCATGACCGTGCTCATGTCGGAGTAGCCCACCAACCAGGTCGGCTCGGCAGAAGCGAGCACTTCCCAGTCGAGGAGGTCGAGCAGGTCGACCGCGAGCTCCCCTCCCCACGGCGGCACCACCGCGCGGATCGCGGGGTCGAGCAACATCTCCATGAGCTCGTCGGCGCGTTCCTGCTTCGGCGCGGAGACATGCTGGTCGGCACTCATGCACTGACCCACGCGTACGTCGTAGCCGCGCCCGCGCAGCGAGTCGAGCGCTACCTGGAGACGGCCCTGCATCCGGTCCTCGACCCCGGCGGAGGGCGAGGTGATGCCGATCAGATCTCCGCGGGCGAGTGGACGTGGGAAGCGGATCGACATGTGATGCACTCTAGGAGTTGCCCGCGGGGCGTGCCACAGGATTTCTCCTGCCACGGCACCCGATCGGTTCATCCTGACGCCACCTGTGGAGAACCATCCCCGATTGTCGGTGGCCAGCCCTGGACTGGTCACATGCCTCGTCTCATCGATTCCATCAACCGCACCGACACCCTGACCCTCGCCATCAACCACGTCATCGCCACTGACGGTGTGCCCGGCCTGACGCTGCGGCGGATCAGCCAGGTCAGCGGGGTCAGAGCACCGACGGTCGTCAACCACTTCGGTTCGCGAGCCCGACTGCTCCACGTGGCGGCCGTGCGCAACGCCAAGGATCGACTGGACGAATTCGTCGTCGGTCAGCCCTACCGTGGTCTGCGCGCGCTGCTGCCAAAACCCAGCGACCGGTCGTGGTGCACCGACGCGACCGTGCACGCGCGAGTCTGGCTCGGCTGGCTCGAGCTTTGGCGCAGCGATCCCGACCTCGAACGGTGCCTGAACGATCACCACGCGGTGCTGCGGCAATATCTGCACGCGCTCACAGAAGGACGGATCCAGCCGCGGATGCTCACGGGCCTCCTGGCACTCAGTGAAGGCCTGCAGTCCCAGATGGCCGCCCCTGTCAGACCGCTGTCACCCGCTGACGCCGAGGAGTTGTTCCTCCGCACCCTGTCGGCGCTCGACATCTGCCCTGCACCCGTGAGGCAACCCGATCCAGTGCCGGCGCACCTCGACGCGGCGCTGAGCTGGATGCGGCACGCAGGTCGCGGTGGCGACTGGCGAGCCGACCCTGACCTCGCAGCGGCCTTCCGCACGGATGCGGTCCGGGGTGACGACGGTCCGGGGTCACGCTGATCCGGGGCGATGCCGGTCGGCATGGATCCGTGGGCCGGGTCCACCCGCCGCCGGGGGCCGGCCGTGACACGGATCCGCCCGGCGAGCCCGCATCGATCCGCGCCCCGGATGCCCTGCTCCGGTTGAACAAACGTTCATTCAAGACGGGTTTTGAATGAACGTTTGTTCAACCGGTCGAGGCCCTCCTGGCGGTGCGACAGCGGTGCGATGGCGCTGAAATTGCGGTGCGATGGCGGTGCGACGGCGGGTCCGGCGCATCCGTCACTGGAAGCTGACGAACTCGACCTCCGGTCGGATTCGCTTCACCTTGGCGGGGGACATGCGTCGGACGTCCTCGTCGTAGAAGAGCTTGAAGCCCATGTGGAACTTCCTGGGTGCCGCGACGTGACGGTAGGTGTCCAGCTTCTGGCCGGGGGTGCCGAAGCCGTCGACATGTTGGACCAGCGCCAAGTTCCTGCGCCGGTTCACCTTCGCCAGGTTGGGGATCATCTCGCGCCGGAACTGGTGCAGCATGAAGATCTTCTGCGGCAGGTGCTCGCGGCGAACGAGCCGCGAGAGCCACCGCGAGGTGCGGTTCACCTCGGCCGCGGAGACCGAGCCGATGCGCTGCCCCGGGACCCCGTGTCGTCCCATCCGCCACTCGGGGTCGAGGGCCAGCCCGACGTGCGGGTGCCTCAGGGCCCACGTCCAGCGCTTGGCGACATCGAGGAAGTCACTGCGGCCGGTCTGGAGGTCGAGCACCAGCATCACCTCGTGTCGGTGGGCGGCGCGGATGTAGCGGCGCACCTGCTCCCGTGCGATGTCATGGCTGAAGTCGCGGTCCTTGCCGGGGGTCCCGTCGGCCACGGTGACGATCAGCTCGAACACGGGGACCGCCGGTCGGCCCGGACGGCCGAACGGCTTCGCTGCCCGGCGAAGACGACGGACGGCCCGGTCCGGGGTGGTCTCGCCCAGCACACCGAGCGCGCCGGTGCCACCGGTGCCGTAGTAGGCGACCAGGATCCGACCGTCGAAGACCTCCGTGCCGCCGTGCGGAAGCTCAGCAACGGGCGCACGTCGAGCAAGGACCGGCGCCTCCTCGACGCCTGATCCCTCGACGCCTGATCTCTCGACGCCTGATCCCTCGACGCCTGACCCCTCGACGTCGTCGCCCGAGCTCAGCACCGCGGGTGACCCGGCCACGGCCCCGGACTCCCTGGTGGGTTCGACGTCGAGGCCGGCGACCGTGGCCACCAGGACCAGGACGACGAAGGCTGCCAGGGCACCGAGCAGGGCCTGGCGGGGCGCGATGATCTCCTTCACGGCAGGACGACCCGGCCGATCGCACCCGGGTTCCAGGCGACCTCCCAGCGGAAGCCGTCGGGGTCGGCGAAGTAGCCGGTGCAGCCGCCCCAGTCACGGTCCAGGGCGTCGCTGACCGGGTCGGCACCCGCTGCCCGAGCCGTTGCCAGCACGGCGTCGACCTCTTCGCGGGAGGCCACGTTGTGGGCCAGTGTCATCGGTACGATGCCGGGACCGCGCCGGATCGGGCCGACCTCGGCCTCGAACTCGGAGTCGACCCACAGTGAGAGCACCAGGTGCTCCCCCGCCTTGATCATCAGCACCTCGCCGGGCACGTCGAGCTCCGCCTGCCAGCCGAGGCCGTCGAGGTAGAACGCGCGAGTGGCGTCGAGGTCGCTGACCGCGAGCGTGACAAAACTGATCCGCTGGTCCATGTCCCTGAATTCCCTGGGGTCGAAAGGGCTGCCGCCACGCCGGTGCGGCGAATTTGCCGGGCAAGTGTGTCACGCCCCGGGCACGCCCCGGGTTGTCCCCCGCCGGCAACTCCACGACCGGCCCGACCGGCCCGGTCCAGGACCGGGAATCCTGGGTCAGACCAGGCCCAGGAACCGCTTCGCGTTGCCCTGCAGGATCGCTGCACGGTCGGGCTCGGCCAGGAAGTTCGCCCGTTCCACCACTGCGCCGACGGGCCGCTCGCCGAGAGGGTAGGGGTAGTCGCTGCCGAGCATGACCTGCGATGCCCCGAGGGTGTCCACGAGCAGCCGCAGTGCCGCCGGCTCGAAGACCACGGAGTCGACGCTGAACCGGCCGACGTACGCCGACGGTGGCAGCTGCGACTTGGCGACGAGGTCGCCGCGCCGGTGCCACGCGTTCTCGAACCGGCCGAGCCAGAACGCGAACGACCCGCCTCCGTGGGCGAAGCAGATCCGCAGGGTCTCGGGCAGGCGGTCGAAGGCACCGCCGAGCACCATCGCGATCACTGACAGGTGGGTCTCGGCTGGCATCCCGGTCAGCCAGCGCGCCATCCACCGGTCCAGGCGGGGCGAGGTCGCCATGTCCCACGGGTGCACGAAGACCGGCATCCCGAGGGCGGCAGCGTGCTGCAGGAAGGTGACGATGCCCTCGTCGTCGAGGTCGCGGTCGCCGACGTGGTTGCCGATCTCGACTCCGAGGTGCCCCGACTCCTGGCACCGTTCCAGCTCCCGACAGGCGGCGTCCGTGTCCTGGAGGGGAACCTGCGCGAAGGGCAGCAGCCTTCCTGCGGAGGGCGCACAGATCTCGAGGGCGAGGTCGTTGAAGATGCGGGCCACCTTCGCCGCCTCCGCGCCCGGCAGGTCGTAGCCGAAGAACAGCGGGGTCGGGGAGACCACCTGCTGGGCCACCCCGTCTGCGTCCATGTCGGACAAGCGGACCGAGCTGTCCCAGCAGTTCGAGCGCACCGGCCGGAACTCGGTGTCGCCGACCATGATCATCGCCTCCCGCTCGGAGGTGATCCGCAACCACGGGCGTCCCTCGCCCAGGTCGGGCCAACCCGCAGGCACGTAGTGGGTGTGGACGTCGATCGAGTCCAACTCAGCCCTTGTCGAGTCCAACTCAGCCCTTCCCGGGGTGCAGCGCACCGCACTCGCCGCAGGTGCGCGCCTCCTCGGAGGAGTAGAAGGCCTCGAAGACCGGGGGCAGGTCCTGCACGATGTCGCGGACCTGCAGCTCGGCCTCGTGCACCTTGGCGTTGCACTCCTGACAGAACCAGGCGAACTTCTCCAAGGTGCCCTCGGGACGGATCTTCTCGATGACAAGGCCGATGGAGCCGGCCTCGGGACGTTGCGGGGAGTGGTAGGTGTTGCCCGGCAGCTTCCACATCGAGCCCTCGGTGATGTCGACGCGCTGCGGCCCCTCCGCTGTCATCAGGTCGACGTGCATGTTGCCGCGGTACTGGTAGAACCACTCCTCGTAGGGCTCGAAGTGGAAGTCGGTCCGGCTGTTCGGCCCGCCGACCACCATCACGATGAAGTCGCCGGTGGGGTCCCACATCTGCTTGTTGTTGACCGGCGGCTTGAGCAGGTGCTCGTTCTCCGCGATCCAGGACTCGAAGTTGAAGACGGGTGGGATGTCGGTCATGAGCTCTCCTCCATGGTTCGGTCGGTGCGGCCACTGCCGGACAGGCTGGCGACCGCCTGGATCTCGATGAGCAGGTGGGGGTGCGGGAGCTGGTGCACGGCGACCGTCGTGCGCGTCGGACCGGTGCGGTCGAAGAACTCGGCCCACACCTCGTTGTAGCCACCGAAGTCGTTCATGCTGACGAGGTACGTCGTCACCTGGACGAGGTCGTCGAGCGCGGCGCCGACGGAGGCCAGCAGGTCGCGAACGTTCTCGATCACCGCTCGGGTCTGTTCCCGGATGTCGAGGTCGACCACGCCGAGCTCGTCGACCTGCACACCGGCGAACGTGTTGTCGCTGCGGCGGCTGCTGGTGCCGGAGACGAAGACCAGGTCGCCGGCGACCTTGACGTGGGGGAAGGCACCACGCGGTGTGGCCTTGCCCTCCACGACGACGCTCTCGGCGCGGCTCCTCTCAGCCATGGTCGTCACCGTCGGGCGTCGACGCGGGCGCGGTGCGCACGGACACCGACCCCAGTCCGGCGACCGTCGCCTCCACGAGCACGCCGGGCTCCAGAGCCACCGCGGCCGTGGCCGCACCGGCAAGGATGATCGAGCCGGCCGGCAGCGCGAGTCCGTGGCGACCGGCCATCCGTTGCGCCGCAGCCACCGCCCGCCGTGGGTCGCCCAGGATGTCGGCCGTGCTGCCCTGCTCCCGGACCTGGCCGTCGAAGGAGAGGCTCACCTCGGCGTCGTCCACCGAGGCCGAGCGATCGGCGAACGGCAGCCACTCACCGATCACGAACCCAGCCGCCGAGGTGTTGTCGGCGACGACGTCCTCGAGGCTGAACCTGAAGTCGCGGTAGCGGCTGTCGATGACCTCGAGCGCCGGTGCCACCTCGGCGACCGCCGACAGCGGGTCGTCGGAGTCGGGCGACAGCTCCTCACCGAGGCGGAAGGCGACCTCCGGCTCCACCCGCGGGTGCACCATCGTCGCGAGGTCGACCGTGCCGCCGTCGGGCACCTCGGTGCTGGCGGTGAGCTGGCCGATGATCACGTCGGAGACGCCCATCTGGCGCGCCTTGGCCTCACTGGTGAAGCCGAGCTTCACGCCGATCACGGGGTCACCTCGGCCGACGCGCAGCGCAATGCCGGCCCGCTGCACGGCGTACGCCTCATCGAGCGTGAGGGGGTGCTCGTCGGAGAGCTGGGTGATCGCGGTGGCGTTGCGCACCGCATCGTCTAACCGTCCGGCAAGTTCATCGAGATTCGTTTCGTTCACAGTTGCACGCACACATTCGTGGGTTCGGTGTAGAAGTGCAGGGAGTGCAGGCCGCCCTCGCGGCCGATACCGGAGAGCCCGACACCGCCGAACGGCGAGCGCAGGTCGCGCAGGTACCACGTGTTCACCCAGGACATGCCGACCCGCATCCGCTGGGCGACGCGGTGACCACGCGAGAGGTCGCTGGTCCAGGTGACGGCGGCCAGGCCGTAGTCGGTGTCGTTGGCCAACCGGATCGCCTCGTCCTCGGTGTCGAACGGGACCACCGCGGCCACCGGCCCGAACACCTCCTCGCGCACCACCCGGTGGCTGTTGTCGAGTCCGGTCCACACGGTCGGCTGGATCCAGGCACCGCCGGCGAGGTCGGCGCCGAGGTCGGGCACACCGCCACCGACCACCACGTCGGCCCCCTCGGTGACCGCGAGGTCGAGGTAGCCCTGCACCTTCTCGCGGTGTGCACGTGAGATCAGCGGGCCGGTCGTGGTCGCCGGGTCGTCGGGACGGCCCAACCGCAGGGCTGCGGCCTCCTTGGCGAGGCCGGAGACGACCTCGTCGAAGATCGGTCGCTCGACATAGATCCGTTCGGTGCACAGGCAGACCTGCCCGGTGTTGAGGAACGTGGAACGCGCCAGGCCGGGGATCGCCTTGTCGAGGTCGGCGTCGGCGAACACCACGGCGGGGTTCTTGCCGCCCAGCTCGAACGACACCGGGCGTACGGCGGGAGCCACCGACCGCATGATCGCCGAACCGGTGCTCGACTCCCCGGTGAACGTGACCCCGTCGATGCCCGGATGGCTGGTGAGGAACTCCCCCGCCGAGCCCGGGCCGAAGCCGTGCACCACGTTGTAGGCACCGTCGGGCACTCCGGCCTCGGCAATCACCTCGGCCAGCAGCGTCGCGGTGGCCGGAGTCTCCTCGGAGGGCTTGACCACCACCGCGTTGCCGCAGGCCAGCGCCGGCGCCACCTTCCAGGTCAGCAGGAGCAGTGGCAGGTTCCACGGGACGATCACGGCGACCACGCCCAGCGGCTTGTGCACCGCGTAGTTGAGCGCCTGGCGACCGTCCGGGAGCTCGGTCAGGAAGGAGTCCTGGCCGGCTGCGGCGACGGTGTCGGCGAACGAGCGGAAGTTCATCGCGGCTCGGGCCACGTCGAGCTCACGGACCAGTGCCAGCGGCTTGCCGGTGTCGCGCACCTCGGCTGCCACGAAGTCCTCGAACCGCTCGTCGATGCGGTCGGCGACCCGGCGCATCAGCGCCACCCGATCGGCCACCCGGGTGCGCCCCCAGGCGCCGTCGACCGCGGACCGGGCAGCGCGGACTGCCGCATCCACCGTCTCCATACCGGCTTCCTCGACCCGGCCGACCAAGGAGCCGTCCACCGGGTCCACCTTGTCGAACTGCGCCACCCCGTCGACGTACACACCACCGACGAAGTTGCGGAAGCTTCTGCTCATGCTTCGACCCTAGACCCGCGCGAATCCCGGTGGTTGAGGAGCGAGGAACGAGCATCTCGAAACCTCCGGACCAGGGCCAGGACCATTGCGCCCGCACCAGCCGCCGCACCGAACAATCCGAGGTGCTGGCGCCGCATCCGCTCGTCGATCTCGACGTAGGGAACCGTGGAGAAGGAGACCAGCTCGTAGCGGGTCGGAAAACGTCCGGGGAAGGTGCGCTCCAGCGCGTGCAGGGCCTTCGAGCGCACCCGGAAGACCGGTGAGCTCACCCGGTCCCGCATCTCGACGAAGTTGTCGAGCGCCATCTCCGCGATCGCGTCACAGTTCGCCTTGCGGGCCTCCTGGTAGGCCTCGAGAGCGGCCACCGGATCACCGGACCCGGCCAGCTGGCGGTCGAGCTCGATGCAGTCCTCGAAGGCGCAGTTGGCGCCCTGGCCGAAGAACGGCACGATCGCGTGCGCGGCATCACCGAGCAAAGCGAGTGAGGCTCCCTCACCGTGGTGCACCCAGGGGCTGCAACGGATGGTGACCAGGCTGCCCACCGGGTTGGCCCTGAAGTCAGTGACGAGATCGGGGATCAGACCCGCCACGTCCGGGTAGTGCCGGGCGAAGTGATCGCGGATCTCGTCGTCGGTGCGCAGCGCGGCGAACTCCTCGGCGGTCCAGAACAACGTGCAGGTGAAGGACTTGTCGAGGTTCGGCAGCGCGATCATCATCGACGATCCCTGGGGCCAGATGTGGAGGGCACCGGGGTCGATGGCGAAGTCGCCCCCGACGGCCGGGATGGTCAGCTCCTTGTAGCCGTGGCTCAGGTAGTCCTGGCTGAAGTCGAAGCCCGGACGGAAGGTGACCGCACGGCGCGACGCGGCGTACGACCCGTCGGCGCCCAGGACCAGCCCGGCCACCTTCTCGACCGGGCCGTCGTCGGTGCGGAAGGTGAGCCGACCTCGGTCGAGGTCGACGGAGTCCAGCTGGTGGCCGAACACGATGTCCACGCCGGGCACCGCCTCGGCGGTGTCGAGCAGGATCGCGTTGAGCCGGCTGCGGCTCACCGAGTGGATCGCGCGGTCCTGGTCCGCGCTGTAGGGCTGGAGCTGTGGCGGTCCGTCCGGCGCGTGCACCATGCGCCCGTGCATGGGCAGCCCCTGGGCCAGCACCTCCTGCTCCAGGCCCACCTCGGCGAGGGCACCGAAGCCACGGGCGGACAGGGCGAGGTTGATCGAGCGACCGCGCTCCGCGCCGGCAGCCCGGGGGTCGGCGCGGCGTTCGTAGAGCGTGACGGCGTGCCCGCGCCGGCCGAGCAGCGCGGCAGCCAGGCAGCCGGCCAGGCCCGCTCCGATGATCGCCACGTCGCGCTTCTCGCCGTGCGTACCGTCCGGTGCGTCGGCCAGCGGCCGGGGCTGCGGCCGTGACTGCGGCCGTGACTGCGCCAAGGACTGCTCAGCCACGGGCACGCACCACCTCGGCCAGGGCCCGGGCGGCGCGCCAGCAGTCGTGGTAGCCGCAGTACATCGGCACCGGTGCGAGGCGTATGACGTCGGGCTGCCGGGCATCGGCGATCACGCCCCGCTCGCGCAGGGCCCGGGCCACGTCTCCCGCGTCGTCGGCGAGCAGCCGGACCGACAGCTGGGAGCCACGTCGAGCGGGATCACGCGGCGTGATGATCTCCAGCGCGCGATCACCGCAGAGGTCGTCGAGTGCCTGCTCGAGGTACGCCGTGAGCCGCTCGCTGCGAGCCCGCAGCGTCTCGATCCCGACCTCGTCGAACATCTCGAGTGATGCGAGCACCGGGGCCATCGCCAGGATCGGGGGGTTCGAGAGCTGCCAGGCGTCGGCCGAGGCGACCGGCGTGACCTCGGGACCCATCGCGAATCGGGTGGCCGGGTCCGTGCTCCACCATCCCTCCAACCGGGGCAGGGACCGGTCCGCGAGGTGACGCTCGTGGACGAAGGCTCCAGCGATCGCGCCGGGACCGCTGTTGAGGTACTTGTAGGTGCACCAGGCCGCCCAGTCGACGTCCCAGTCGTGGAGCTGCAGGGGCACGTTGCCGGCGGCGTGGGCGAGGTCCCAGCCGACCACTGCGCCCGCGTCGTGGCCGGCACGGGTGATCGCGGGGATGTCGAGGAACTCGCCGCTGTAGTAGTTGACGCCCCCGAGCAGCACCAGCGCGACGGTGTCGCCCTTCTCGCGCAGGAACGTGACGACGTCCTCGCTGCGCAGTCCCGCCTCGCCCTCCCGGGCGCGGAGCCGGATCACCGCCTCGTCCGGGTCGAAGCCGTGGAGGGCTGCCTGGCTGCGGACGGCATAGCTGTCGGAGGGGAACGCGGTGTCCTCGATGACGATCGCGTGCCGCTCGGGTGTCGGCCGGTAGAAGCTCAGCATCATCAGGTGCAGGTTGACGGTGAGCGAGTTCATCGCGACGACTTCGACCGGCCGTGCGCCGACCAGTCGGGCGGCCGGCTCACGGAGCAGCTCGTGGTAGGGCAACCACGGCCGCTCGGCCTCCAGGTGACCCTCGACCCCGAGCCGGGCCCAGTCGTCCAGCTCGGCGGTGAGTCGCTGCGCGGTGACCCGTGGCTGCAACCCGAGCGAGTTGCCGGCGAGGTACGCAAGCTCCTCGCCCGGACGGTCGGGCACCGGTGGGACCAGGAACTGGTCACGTTGCGACGGATCGCCGGCATCGAGTGCCCGAGCGCCCTCTTCGTCGAATGTCACCCTGTCGTCCTCCCCACGCGCTGTGTCAGCGGTCACACCCATCCGCTCTCCGGACACTCTGTCGGGCCGGTGTCGTCCGCGTCCAGTCCGCGCCGCTCACGCCCCGTGCACCGGCCCATCGCCCTGCGCCTCCACCAGCTCCTCCGGGCGTACGACGACCGCCTGCGCCAGCCACGCGGCGAGGTCGTGATCGGGGATCGCGGGGACGAAGGTGCGCAGGTCCGTGCCGAGGGGAACCGGGAAGGGCGCGGTCAGGGCATGGATGACGGCCCGGTTCCGCAGCCCGGCGCGCTGCAGCAGCTCCACCTCACGTCGGTTCACACCGACGGGGAGGTCGCCGTTGCCGAGGTCGGTGCCGTAGAGCACCTCTCCCCCGGCCCGGTGGAAGCGGCGCAGGTTGTCCACCGCCACCTCCTGCGCCGACGTTCCGTCATGGATGGCCAAGGTGCTGATCCAGCGCTGGCTCGCGGCCGCACGGTCGATCAAATCGTCGTCGAGCCGCTCGGTCCACGGCGTGTGGGCGAGGACGCCGACTCCGGCAGCCAGGGCACGACCGGTCATGCCGGGGCCCTCGACGTGCGCGACGACCGGCACCTCGGCCGCTGCCACGATCGCCGTGAGCGTGGTCTTGTCGAGGACCGGCCCGGCGTCGCAGTGCAGGGTCACCTTGACCACCGAGGCGCCCCGCCCGACCTGCTCGGCGACCGCCACTGCCGCATCGGCAGGTCCGGAGACGGGACGCACGCAGTCCTCCGGCGCCCAGGAACGGTCACTGGGATAGCCCCCGGGAGCGGTCAGGAAGCACCCGGCGTACGCAACGTGGACGGGTGCCCCGGCCGCGAGGTCGGCGATGTCCGGCGACCAACCGAGGTCGACGACGCCGCCGAGCCCGCCGGCCGCCAGGTCGTCGTACGCGACGAGGCCGAGGTGCACGTGCGCGTCGCGGAACGCCGGGAAGGCCGTCCCGCACTCGCCCGTGCCCCGGTGGCGCACCAGCTTGCCCACGTCGTCAGCCATGCCACCAGTTCTACCCGACGAACGGTCGATTCTTGATGCGCGAACGGTCAATTCTTGACGGCCGAACCGTCGATTCTTGACGCCCGGGAGGGCACGCGAGCCCGGTCAGGAGGTGACGGCTCCGTGGGCTGCCGACTGGACGGTCTTGGCGTACTTGCCCAGGACACCGCGCGTGTACTTCGGCGGGTGCGGCGCCCAGCCCTCCTTGCGGGCCTCGAGCTCCTCCTCGGCGACCCCGAGCTCGAGCAGGCGGTTGGCCACGTCGAGCGTGATCGGGTCGCCGTCACGCACGAAGGCGATCGGTCCGGCGTCGACCGCCTCGGGGGCGATGTGGCCGACACACAGGCCGGTGGTGCCGCCGGAGAAGCGTCCGTCAGTGATGAGCAGGACGTCCTTGCCGAGGCCGGCGCCCTTGATGGCGCCGGTGATGGCGAGCATCTCACGCATGCCCGGACCGCCCTTGGGACCCTCGTAGCGGATCACCACGACGTCGTTGGCGACGATCTGCCCGGCGGCCAGTGCGTCCAGCGCAGCCCGCTCGCCGTCGAAGACCCGCGCGGTTCCGGAGAACACGTCGTTGTCGAAGCCGGCGCTCTTGACCACCGCACCCTCAGGGGCCAGCGAGCCCTTGAGGATGGTGAGTCCGCCCGACTTGTGGATCGCGTCGTCCATCGTGTGGATCACGTCGCCGTCGAGCTCCGGGGGCGCGATCTCGGCCAGGTTCTCGGCCATCGTCCGCCCGGTCACGGTCATCACGTCACCGTGCATCAGACCGGCCTCGAGCAGCGCCTTCATCACCATCGGGATGCCGCCGACACGGTCGACGTCGGTCATCACGTACTTGCCGAAGGGCTTCAGGTCGGCCAGGTGCGGGACCTTGTCGCCGATGCGGTTGAAGTCATCGATGGTCAGGGGCACCTCGGCCTCTCGGGCAATGGCCAGCAGGTGCAGCACGGCGTTGGTGGAGCCGCCGAGTGCCATCACCACGGCGATCGCGTTCTCGAACGCCTCCATGGTCATGATCTGACGAGCGGTCAGGCCCTTGCGCAGCATCTCGACGACGGCCTCCCCCGACTTGATCGCGAAGCTGTCACGGCGACGGTCGGGGGCCGGCGGCGCAGCCGAGCCCGGCAGCGACATGCCCAACGCCTCCCCGACGGAGGCCATCGTGTTGGCGGTGTACATGCCGCCGCAGGCACCTTCACCGGGGCAGATCGCCTTCTCGACGCGGGTCACCTCTTCGCGGGAGATCTTGCCGGCCAGGCAGGCACCGACGGCTTCGAAGGCGTCGATGATCGTGACGTCCTCGCCGTCGAGCTGGCCGGGCAGAGTGGATCCGGCGTAGAGGAAGACGGAGGCCAGGTCGAGGCGCGCCGCGGCCATCAGCATGCCGGGCAGCGACTTGTCGCAACCCGCGAGCAGCACGGACCCGTCGAGTCGCTCGGCCATCATCACGGTCTCGACCGAGTCGGCGATCACCTCACGGGAGACCAGGGAGAAGTGCATGCCCTCGTGCCCCATCGAGATGCCGTCGGAGACGGAGATGGTGCCGAACTCGAGAGGGAAGCCACCGGCGTTGTGCACGCCCTCCTTGGCGGCCTTGGCAAGCCGGTCGAGGGAGAGGTTGCAGGGCGTGATCTCGTTCCACGAGCTCGCGACGCCGATCTGCGGCTTGACCCAGTCATCGTCACCCATGCCGACGGCACGGAGCATGCCGCGCGCAGCGGCCTTCTCCAGTCCGTCGGTGACATCGCGGCTTCGGGGCTTCAGGTCAGGTGCGTCGGTCATGGACCGAGCCTAATCCCGCTGCCACGACGGCGTACGCCGTGTCTCACCTGCCCAGCACTCAGGCCGGGCGCTCGACAGACTCCTTGAGCTGGGCCAGGCCCTTCTCGAAGTCCTTGCCGATCAGCTTGTCCATGGGGATCAGCCGGCCGACCAGCCCCATCAGTCCCTTCTGCTGGCCGGTCATCCGCCAGGTCACCTCCGTGCCCTCGGTGACCGGGACGAAGGTGAAGGTGACCGCGTTGCTCGCCTTCCAGGGCTTGTGGAAGTTGACCCGCACCCCGATCTCGTCGGGCGTCGAACGGGTGATCTCCATGTCGCCGGTGCCGGCCTTCTTGTTGCCCGACCAGCGGTAGTGGGAGCCGACTCCGGCATCCGGTCCGGAAAAGGTGCGGTCGAGGCGGGGGTCGAGCCCCTCCCAGGGGGACCACTTCTGCCACTCCCTGAAGTCGTTGACCAGGTCGTGCACCTGGTGTGGGTCAGCCACCACGACAATCGAGCGAACAGCCTCGAACTCCGACATCCCCTGAAACCCCTCCACATGAATGCTTGGCAAGGATCGTGCCACACCTGCAGGCTGTCACGGTGCCCCGCGTGTCGCGCAGGTCACAGCTGGGCGGCGCGGACCACCATCACATCGGGCAGGTTGTCGATCACCTGACGCCACGACTGCCCCTCGTCCGACGACGCGAAGACGGTCCCGTTGCGGCCGCCCAGATAGAGGCCGGCCGGATCCGCGCCGTCGGTGCACATGGCGTCACGCATCACCGCCACGAAGAACCTCTCGGGCAGACCTTGGCTGAGTCGCTGCCAGTGCGCGCCGGCGTCGGTGGAACGCCACACCTGCGCCTGGCCGTCGACCGGGAACCGTCCGTCTCCGCCCTGGATCGGGAAGACGAAGACGGTGTCGGGCTCGTTGGGGTGCACCACGATCGGGAACCCGAAGTCGGCCGGCAACCCGTCGGCGATGTAGTCCCACTGCCCACCACCGTCGTCGGATCGGTAGACGCCGCCGTGGTTCTGCAGGAACAGCCGATCGGGCACGTCGGGATGCCTGGCGACCTTGTGCACGCACTGGCCGAACTCCGGGAACTGCTGGCCCTCGGGCATGAACTCAGCCCGGATGCCCTGGTTGCGCGGTTGCCAGCTGGCACCGGCATCGGTCGTCTCGTAGACCCCACCGGTCGAGATCGCCACGGTCAGGCGAGCCGGGTCGGTGGGGTGGGGCAGGATCGTGTGGAAGGCCTGCCCACCGAAGCCGGCGTTCCACTGCTCCCGGTGCGGATGGTCCCAGAGCCCGCGCACCAGGCTGAAGGTCTCGCCCCGGTCGTCCGAACGGAACACGGCTCCCGGCTCGGTGCCCGCCCAGACGACGCCGGGCTCGATGCCCGGCACCAGCTGCCAGACCCGCTCGACACTCGCGTCGACGTCGTCGGGCATGCGTACGGCGCCACCGGGGGTCTCCTGCCAGGTGTCGCCGAGGTCGTCGGAGCGCCAGACCTGTGCACCGGTCCACGGCGACGACGTGCCCACGAGGATGCGCGGGCTGGCCCCGCTCGTGTCGACCGCGCAGGAGTAGACCTCCTCCATGTCGAAGTGTGGCCCGGACCAGGCCCAATCGACGCGTGCGGCGTCGGACCTGCCGAGCCACAGGCCCTTCCTCGTGCCAGCCATGAGCAGCGTTGATGACATGCTGCGAGCCTACGACCAGTTCGACGATGTGGGGAGGGTCATGCGACGGGCAATCTGGCTGGTCCTCGGCGGCATCCTCTCCGTCCAGTTCGGGGCCGCCGTCGCCAAGGACCTCTTCGACCGCATCGGCCCGACCGAGATGGTGTTCCTGCGCCTGGTCACCAGCACCTTGGTGTTCCTGGCCATCGCCCGCCCGTCGCTGCGGGGGCGCAGTCGTGACGACTGGTTGGTCGTGGTCGGCTTCGGACTGAGCCTGGGCGTGATGAACTGGTCGATCTACGAGGCCTTCTCCCGGATCCCCCTCGGTCTGGCCGTCACCATCGAGTTCGTCGGCCCGCTCGCCATCGCCGTCGTCGGGTTCCGCCGGGCGCGCGACCTGGTCTGGGTCGGCTTCGCCGCGGCGGGCGTCGTCCTGCTCGGCTTCCAACCTGCCGGTGTCACCGTCGCAGGTGTCCTCTTCGCCCTACTGGCCGGTGCCGGCTGGGGCTCCTACATCCTGATGAGCGCGAGCACCGGGGCCCGTTGGCCGGGCATCGACGGACTGGCCGTGGCCAGCGCCGTCGCCACGTTCCTGCTCCTGCCGGCCGTGCTCGCCGGCCAGCGCGACCTGTTGCTGGATCCCGAGATCCTGGCGTACGGCGCCGCCGTCGGCCTGCTCAGCTCGGTGATCCCCTACAGCCTGGAGCTCATGGCGCTACGGTCCCTGAAGCCCTCGGTCTTCGGGATCCTGATGAGCCTCGAGCCGGCCGCAGCCGCCCTGGCCGCCATCATCGTCCTCGGCGAGTTCCTCGAGCCGCTGCAGTGGTTGGCGATGGGACTGGTCATCATCGCCAGTGTCGGCGCCACGCGCAGTGGTTCGACCATCCACGAACCCGTCCCGGACTGAGTTCACCCAGATGTCACCCGGTGTCGACCCGGAGGTCCCGCGGCCGCCCTAGCGTGGGAGCACCCATCCACCGATCCACCTGGACCACCATGTCTCCCTTGCGAGTTCCGCAGAAGCTGCTGGAGCACTGGGCTGTCTCGTCCCAGTCGAAGGCCTGCCGCAACGCCATGCTGGCCGCCACGATCCTGGCCCAGCACCGCGCGGAGATCCTCGACGTCGACGAGTTCTTCTCCACCCGATTCCCGGCCGTGACTCAGCAGCGCCTCACCGGACACGGCTGACGACCCGCTCACATTGTCGACACCGGGGGTCGGCGGTGGTGGAGAATTCCCGCCATGGATGCCCTTGCCCCACCCGAAAGCATCGTCAACGACACCGACGCGTCGGTCTTCTTCTTCGACGTCGAGTCGTCCGACGGCACGATGCTCCGCGCCTGGACCAACGACCCGGACTGCCTGATCGACGGGCCGACCGTCGTGCTGTGCAACGGCCTGGGCACCAATCCGTGGACCACCCCCTCACTGGTGCGGCCGGGCTCCGGCGTACGCGTCGTGTCGTGGAACCACCGCGGGACCGGAGGTTCGGCTCGACCTGCCGACCGCAAGCACGTGCGCATCGAGGACTTCGTCGAGGATGCGCTGGCCGTGATGGACCACGTCGGCCTGGACAAGGCGGTGTTGCTGGGCTGGTCGATGGGCGTGAACACCATGTTCGAGCTCGCCGTTCGCCACCCCGAGCGGGTCTCCGGCCTCTTCGCCTACGCCGGGGTCCCCGGCGAGACCTTCTCCACGATGCTGGCGCCGTTCCGCCTGCCCAAGCCGGTGGCTCGCGCCCTGACCGTGAACCTGACCCGTGCCGTGGCGATGACCGGCAGGGCGATCACCCCCATCACCAGCCGGTTGCCGATCGGACCGCGCGCGATCAACCTGATCAGCCACAGCGGCTTCATGTTCCCCGTCGCCGACCCTGACCTGGCCATCCGGGCGATCCGTGAATACCTGACCACCCCCGTCGACTGGTACTTCCACCTCGCCCTGACCACGTCGGCCCACGGCCGCGTCTCCCTGAGCCGGATCACCGTGCCGACCGCGTTCGTCGGCGCGAAGTGGGACCTGCTCGCCGGGCCGAAGGACATGGCGACCGCTGCCGAGCGCATCGAGGGGGCGACGTACGTCGAGCTGGACGGCAGCCACTTCATCGCCATGGAGCAACCGGAGCGCTTCCACGAACTGCTGTTGGAGTTCCTCGCTAAGGTCTCCTGACATGAGGCTCGTCGCGTCCCTCCTGTTGGTCTCGGTGGCGTTGACGGCCTGCACCAGCGAGGACGCCTCCCCGCCCGAGCCGTCCGCGCAGACTCCGGTGGCACCGCCCAGCAACGAGGACAACCCGACCGACCCCGCGATCACCGCGAAGCCCTCTCCTCCTGACCCGGATCCACGGGTCAAGGTCGTGCGCACCCTCGCGACCGGGCTCCAGGCACCGTGGGGGCTCGACTTCCTGCCCGACGGCAGCGCCGTGTTCACCGAGCGCGACACGAAGCGTGTGCTCGTCCTGGAGGAAGGCTCGGAACCCCGGCAGATCGGCACCATCGACGAGGCCGATCCGCGCGTGGAGTCCGGGCTGCTGGGCGTCGCGGTCTCCCCCGACTTCGCCACCGACTCAGCGCTCTACTTCTACCTCACCACGACCTCCGACAACCGCGTCGTCAGGGCGACGTACGACGGACGCAGGCTGGGTCCGGTCGAGCCCATCCTCACCGGCATCCCGAAGGGATTCACCCACGACGGCGGGCGGCTCGAGTTCGGTCCCGACGGCAACCTCTTCGTCTCCACCGGCGAGACCGGCGACGGGCAGATGGCCCAGGATCCCGACGCCCTCGGCGGGAAGATCCTGCACATCACGACCGATGGCGACCCGGCCCCGGGCAACCCCGACCCCGACTCACCGATCTGGACGAGCGGGCACCGCAACGTGCAGGGCCTGGCCTTCGACTCCGACGAACAGCTGTGGGCCAGCGAGTTCGGGTCGCAGACCTTCGACGAGCTGAACCGGATCCGGAAGGGCGCCAACTACGGCTGGCCGCTCTTCGAGGGTGCCGGCGGCGCCCCGGACTACGCGGACCCGCAGGTGGTCTGGCGCACCGAGAACGCATCCCCCTCCGGCCTCGCCTTCGCCGAAGGACACCTCTGGATGGCCTCGCTGCGTGGCGAGCGGCTCTGGCGGGTCTCGGTCAAGGACGGCACGGCCAGCGATCCCACCGACTTCTTTGTCGGGAAGTACGGCCGGCTGCGCACCGTCGCGCTGGCGCCCGACGGGAAGCTCTGGCTGACCACCTCGAACCGCGACGGCCGGGGCGATCCGGAGTCCGAGGACGACCGCATCCTCGAGATCACCCTCCACTGACGAACACGCAACTCTTGCTGCGCGAACACGCAACTCTTGCTGCGCGAACACGCAACTCTTGCTGCGCCAACACGCAACTCTTGCGCTCCGAACAGGCAACTGTTGCGCTCCGAACAGGCAGTTGTTGACGTACGCCGACAATAGGGCCGGCTCGACCGTCAATAACTGCCCGTTCGCGCAGCAATAACTGCCCGTTCGCGCAGCAAGAACTGCCCGTTCGCTCAGGTGAGCTTCTCGAGGATCAGCTCGCGGACCCGAGCGGCGTCGGCCTGGCCACGCATCTCCTTCATCACCGCGCCGATCAGGGCACCAGCCGCAGCCACCTTGCCGTCGCGGATCTTGTCGGCCACCCCGGGGTTCTCCGCGATCGCCTTGTCGACGGCCGCGCTCAGGGCGCCGTCGTCGGAGACGATCGCGAGTCCGCGGGAGGCCACGATCTCGTCGGGGGTTCCCTCCCCGGCGATCAGGCCGTCGAAGACCTGACGGGCCAGCTTGTCGTTGAGCGAACCGGCATCGACCAGTGCCTGCACGGCGGCCACGTCGGCCGGGGTGACACCCAGCTCGGAGATCTCCTGGCCCGAGTCGTTGGCACGACGCGCCATCTCGGAGAGCCACCACTTGCGTGCGGACTGGGGCGCGGCGCCGGCCGCGATGGTCTCCTCGACCAGGCCGAGCGCACCGGCGCCGATCGTGTCGCGCATCTCGAGGTCGGAGAAGCCCCAGTCCTTCTGCAGGCGGGCCCGCTTCTCGCGCGGCAGCTCGGGCAGGGTGCCGCGCAGCTCCTCCACCCATTCGCGCGACGGCGCCACCGGCACCAGGTCGGGCTCGGGGAAGTAGCGGTAGTCGTCGGCGTCGGACTTCGGGCGGCCACTGGTGGTGATGCCGGTGTCCTCGTGCCAGTGGCGGGTCTCCTGCAGGATCGAGCCACCACCATCGAGGATCGCGGCGTGGCGCTGCATCTCGTAGCGCACCGCCCGCTCGACCGACCGCAGTGAGTTCACGTTCTTGGTCTCCGTGCGGGTGCCGAGGACTGGTTTCGAGACAGGCGCTGGCGCGCCTTCCTCAACCACCGCGCGAGGTGACAGCGACAGGTTCACGTCGGCGCGGATCGAGCCCTGGTCCATCCGGGCGTCGGAGACACCGAGGGCGACGATCAGCTCGCGCAGCTGGGCGACGTATGCCTTGGCGACCTCGGGGGCCTTCTCCCGCGAACCCAGGATCGGCTTGGTGACGATCTCGATCAGGGGGATGCCGGCGCGGTTGTAGTCGACCAGCGAGTGGTCGGCGCCGTGGATGCGACCGGTGGCACCACCGACGTGCAGCGACTTGCCGGTGTCCTCCTCCATGTGCGCGCGCTCGATGTCGACGCGCCATATCTCAGGGCCGTTCTCGCCGTCAATCTCAACGTCGAGGTAGCCCTCGAACGCGATCGGCTCGTCGTACTGCGAGGTCTGGAAGTTCTTCGGCATGTCCGGGTAGAAGTAGTTCTTGCGAGCGAAACGGCACCACTCGGCGATCTCGCAGTTCAGCGCGAGACCGATGCGCATCGCCGACTCGACAGCCTTGGCGTTGACGACCGGCATGGCGCCGGGCAGGCCGAGGCAGGTCGGGCAGACCTGGGTGTTCGGCTCGCCACCGAAGACCGCGGGACAGCCGCAGAACATCTTGGTGTTGGTGTTCAGCTCGACGTGGACCTCGAGGCCCATCGCGGGGTCGAACTTCTCGAGGGACTCCTCGAAGGTCAGCAGGGTGTCGGTGCTCATGCGGTTGCTCCGTCCAGCGCGGGGGCCTGCGCCAGCAACGGGCCGCCCCACTTCTTCTCCAGCAAGGTCTCCAGTGCCGCACCGACGCGGTAGAGCCGGTCGTCGGCCAGGGCCGGCGCGAGCACCTGGAAGCCGGCCGGCAGGCCGTCCTCCTCGGCCAGGCCGCTCGGCAGCGAGATGCCGGGCACCCCAGCCAGGTTGGCCGGGATGGTGGCGAGGTCGTTGAGGTACATCGCGACCGGGTCGTCGAGCTTCTCCCCCAGCTTGAACGCCGTGGTCGGCGCCGTCGGCGAGACCAGGACGTCGGCCTGCCCGAACGCCGCCTCGAAGTCGCGACTGATCAGGGTGCGCACCTTCTGGGCCTGGCCGTAGTAGGCGTCGTAGTAGCCGCTCGAGAGCGCGTAGGTGCCGAGGACGATGCGGCGCTTGACCTCGTCACCGAAGCCGGCATCGCGCGAGGCCCGCATGACGTCCTCGGCGCTGGGGTCGCCCTCGGGGACCACGCGCAGGCCGTAGCGCATGGCGTCGAACTTGGCGAGGTTGGAGGAGGCCTCCGACGGCATGATCAGGTAGTACGCCGCCAGTGCGTGCACGAAGCTCGGGCAGGAGACCTCGACGACCTCGGCGCCGGCCGAGACCAGCAGGTCGAGTGACTCCTGGAAGCGTGCGAGCACACCCGCCTGGTAGCCCTCGCCACCCAGCTCCTTGATCACACCGATGCGTACGCCGGACAGGTCACCACCCGCGCCCTGACGAGCCGCGTCGGCGAGCGCAGCGAGGGGCTGGTCGACCGACGTGGAGTCGAGCGGGTCGTGGCCGCCGATCACCTCGTGCAGCAGTGCCGAGTCCAGCACCGTGCGCGAGACCGGGCCGGCCTGGTCCAGGGAGTTCGCCATCGCCACGAGGCCGTAGCGCGACACCCCGCCGTAGGTGGGCTTCACACCGACGGTGCCGGTGACCGCACCGGGCTGGCGGATGGAACCGCCGGTGTCGGTGCCGATCGCGAGCGGCGCCTCGAAGGCGGCCACGGCTGCTGCCGAGCCACCACCGGAGCCACCGGGGATCCGATCGAGGTCCCACGGGTTGCGGGTCGGGCCGTAGGCCGAGTGCTCGGTGGAGGAGCCCATCGCGAACTCGTCCATGTTGGTCTTGCCGAGGATCGGCAGGCCGGCAGCCTTCAGGCGGGCCACCACCGTGGCGTCGTACGGCGGGATCCAGCCCTCGAGCATCTTCGAGCCGCAGGTGGTGGGCAGGCCCTCGGTGGCCAGGACGTCCTTGACCGCGATCGGGACGCCGTCGAGCGCGGAGGCCGGGGAGCCGGCAGCGCGACGCTCGTCGGACGCAGCGGCCTGGGCCAGCGCGCCCTCACGGTCGACGTGGAGAAAGGCGTGAACGGCGCCGTCGACGGCCTCGATGCGGTCGAGGAACAGGGTGGTCAGCTCGACCGACGTGGTCTCGCCGGCCTCGAGGGCGGCGACCAGCTCGGTCGCGGACGCGTTCAGGTAGTTGCTCATGCCTCCTCCCCCAGGATGCGCGGCACGGAGAAGCGCTGCTCCTCCGAGGCCGGGGCCATCGCCAGCGCCTGCTCCGCGGTCAGTCCGGGGGTCACCACGTCGTCGCGGAACACGTTGGTCAGCGGCAGGGCGTGGGAGGTCGGCGGGATCTCGTCGGCGGCCACCTCTCTGATGGAGGCGACGGACTCGAGGATCACCGACAGCTGCGGCGCAAGTTGCTCGAGCTCGGCGTCGGACAGGTCGATCCGGGCGAGGTCGGCCAAGTGCGCCACCTCGTCACGTGAAATCTCGATACTTCCGCTCGACCCGCGCGGACTGCTCGATCCAAGAATCTCAGGCATGGGTCGAATCCTATGCTGGGCCCATGACCCGCTACGACATCGCCGTCATCGGTGCAGGCTCCGGCAACTTCCTGATCAACCGCTCCGTGCGGGACAAGCGTGTGGCGATCATCGAGGAGAACCGCTTCGGCGGCACCTGCCTCAACGTGGGCTGCATCCCGACCAAGATGTTCGTGCACACCGCCGACATCGCGACGTGGATCCGGGACTCCGCGCGCTTCGGTCTCGACGCGCGCCTCGACGACGTGCGGTGGGCCGACATCCGCGACCGGATCTTCGGTCGCATCGACCCCAATGCCGTCGAGGCACGGCAGGGACGCGTCACCGGCGCGAACACGACGGTCCTCGACGGCCACGCGATCTTCACCGACGACCACACCCTGGCGGTCGATCTGGCTGACCGCACCGAGGAGGTCACCGCCGACACGGTCGTGATCGCGGCCGGCGGTCGCCCGGTCGTCCCCGCGGAGATCGCTGACGGCGGGGTGCCGTTCGAGACCAGCGACACGGTGATGCGGATCGATGCGCTGCCGCGCTCGATGACCATCCTCGGCGGCGGCTTCATCGGCTCGGAGTTCGCCCACATCTTCTCCGCCCTCGGGGTCGAGGTCACCATCGTGGTGCGCGGCGACGCCCTGGTCCGCCGCACGGACGAGGAGATCAGCAAGCGGTTCACCGAGCTGGCCGGCAAGCAGTGGAACCTGTGCCTTGGCCACGCGGTGACGGCTGCCCGCACGACTGGTGCCGGGGTGGCCCTCGAGCTCGACGACGGGTCCACCGTGGAGAGTGAGATGCTGCTGCTGGCCACCGGCCGCGCCCCCAACACCGACCGGCTCGGGCTGGACTCCACCGGCGTGGAGCTGCGCGACGACGGCCGCATCGTGGTCGACGAGTTCGGCCGAACGACGGCTCCGGGGGTGTGGGCCCTCGGGGACATCTCGTCGGAGTTCGCGCTCAAGCACGTCGCGAACCACGAGGCCCGCACCATTGCGCACAACCTCGCCCACCCGGACGACCTGCGAGCCTTCGACCACCGCTACGTCCCGTCGGCCGTGTTCAGCCACCCCCAGCTGGCCGGCGTCGGACTCACCGAGCGACAGGCGGAGGAGGCCGGTCACCGCATCGCGGTCAGCACGCGCGCGTACGCCGACACGGCGTACGGCTGGGCGATGGAGGACACCACCGGCATCTGCAAGGTGATCGCCGACAAGGACACCGGGCTGCTGCTCGGCGCGCACATCATGGGGCCGGACGCCTCGACACTGATCCAGCCCGCGATCCAGGCCCTGCACTTCGCCACGCCCGCGCGCGCGATGGCCCGGGGGCAGTACTGGATCCACCCGGCCATGTCCGAGGTCCTCGAGAACGCCCTGCTCGGGCTCGACCTGAGGTGACCCCCGTCGTGAGACGGCTCATCGTCGTGGGCCTGCTGCTCGGCCTGCTCGCTGCCTGTGGCGACGACGACACCACCGACAAGGAGGACCTCGCCGCCCCGGCGACGAAGTACGTCGCCCTCGGCGACTCCTACTCGGCGGCGCCGGGAGTCCTGTCCCCCACCGGCCCCGAGGCCTGCTCGCGCTCGGACCGGAACTATCCGTCGTTGGTGGCCGAGGAGCTGCGACCCGACACGTTCGTCGACGTGACCTGCTCCGGCGCCGACACCGCCGACATGGGGCGGCCGCAGTTCGTGGACGTCCCGCCCCAGCTCGATGCCGTCACCGCCGACACCGACATCGTGACCCTGGGCATCGGTGGCAACGACTTCAGCCTGTTCGCCAAGCTGGTGGGCCAGTGCGCGTTCGTGCGTGGACAGGACCCGACCGGCGCGCCCTGCCGGGCAGCCATGAACACCACCGGCAAGGACAAGCTCCTGACGATCATTGCGGCGACCCGGCGCCGCGTCGCGGACGTCGTTCGCCGGGTGCGCCAGCACGCACCGGACGCGACCGTGCTCCTAGTGGGCTACCCCCAGATCCTCCCCGCCGAGGGGACCTGTCCCGGCCGGTTGCCGTTGGCCGACGGTGACGTCGCCTACGCCCGCAGGATCAACAAGGCGCTGACCGACATGCTCGAGGACGTGGCCCGCGGCACCCGGGCGACGTACGTCGACCTGTGGCGCGCGACTGCCGGTCACGACGTGTGCGCGGACGAGCCCTGGATCAACGGACGGTACGAGAAGCCCGGGTCCGCGGCAGCATTCCACCCGTTCGCAGCCGAGCAGGAGGCTGCGGCCGAGCGCGTGCTCGACGCCCTCGAGGACTGACCGAGCCGGCGAGCCGCCGAGCCGCCGAGCCGGCGCACCGACGCAGCTGCGGTCAGCCCTGGTCGGCAACCTTCTTGGCCGCCTCGGGGCCCTGCTCCAGCAGCACCTCGAAGCCGGCTTCGTCGAGGATCGGGATGCCGAGGTCAGCGGCCTTGTCGGCCTTGGACCCGGCGGCCTCACCGATCACCGCAAAGGCGGTCTTCTTCGACACGGACGAGGCGGCCTTGCCGCCGCGCGCCAGGATCGCCTCCTTGGCCTGGTCGCGACTGAACTTCTCCAGCGACCCGGTGACCACGATGGAGAGACCCTCCAGGGTGCGCTCGACGGAGTCGTCACGCTCGTCCTCCATGGTCACGCCCGCAGCGGCCCACTTGTCGACGATGGCGTTGTGCCACTCCGACCCCTCGTCGTCGAACCATCGGCGCACGGAGGCAGCGATGGTGCCGCCCACCCCCTCCACGTCGGCAAGTCGCGCCTCGTCCGCGCCGCGGATCGCCTCGACCGAGCCGAACTCGGTGGCCAGCGCGCGGGCCGCCGTCGGGCCGACGTGACGGATGGACAACGCCACCAGCACGCGCCACAGGGGCACCTGCTTGGCCTGGTCGAGATTGGCCAGGAAGCGCGCCCCGTTGGCGGACAGCTCCCTGTCTCTCGGCTCCTCAGGAGGTGCGCCAGCGCCGTCTCGATGGGCGTCCTTCTTGGACGCCCGGGTGAACAACGTCGTCTTCAGCAGGTCGGCCTCGGTGAGCGTGAAGAGGTCGCCCTCGTCGGTGACCACGCCCGCGTCGAGCAGGGCGGCGGCGGCCTCCGAGCCGAGGCCCTCGATGTCGAAGGCTCCCCGGCCGGCGACGTGGAAGACCCGGTCGAGCAGCTGCGCGGGACACTTCTGATGGTTGGGGCAACGACGGTCCTTGTCGCCCTCCTTCTGCTCGACCAGCTCGGTGCCGCAGGCCGGGCACGTCGTCGGCATCACCCACTCGGCCAGCCCTTCGGGCCGCAACGCGAGCACCGGGCCGACGATCTCGGGAATCACGTCACCGGCCTTGCGCAGGATCACGGTGTCACCCGGGCGGACGTCCTTGCGCGCCACCTCGTAGCCGTTGTGCAGGGTGGCCCGCTCGACGGTGGAGCCGGCCACCTTGGTCGGCTCCATGACCGCGAACGGCGTCACGCGGCCGGTGCGGCCGGTGTTGACCTCGATCGAGATCAGCTTCGCGTTGACCTCCTCGGGTGGGTACTTGTAGGCGATCGCCCACCTCGGAGCCCGGCTGGTGGAGCCGAGGCGACGTTGCAGGGTGACGTCGTCGACCTTGATCACCACGCCATCGATCTCGTGCTCGACCTCGTGGCGGTGCTCACCGCTGAGCTCGATGAACTCCTCGACCGACGCCAGGTCGGGCAGCACCTTGACGCGGTGGGAGGTGGGCAGGCCCCACGCGGCCAGGGCGTCGTACGCCTGGGACTGGGCCGTCGGCGTGAAGCCCTGACGCGCTCCGATGCCGTGGCAGACCATGCCCAGGGCACGGGTGGCGGTCACCTTGGGGTTCTTCTGGCGCAGGGAGCCGGCGGCCGCGTTGCGCGGGTTCGCAAAGGGTGGCTTGCCCCGATCGAGCATGGTCTCGTTGAGCTGCTCGAACGCCTCGACGGGCAGGAAGACCTCGCCACGCACCTCGACCAGGTCGGGCACCGGGAACTCGTCGGTGCCGGTGAGTCGGTGCGGGATGGTGGAGATGGTCTTCACGTTGGGCGTGACGTCCTCACCGGTGCGCCCGTCACCTCGGGTGAGCGCACGGACCAGCCGCCCCTTCTCGTAGAGGAGGTTGATGGCCAGGCCGTCGACCTTGAGCTCGCACAGCAGCGCGGGATTCTCGACGCCGTCGCGGGCCAGCCGTGAGTGCCAGGTGGACAGCTCCTCGAAGGAGAACGCGTTGTCCAGGGACTCCATCCGCTCGAGGTGGTCGACCGCGGTGAACTCCGTGGAGACCGCCCCGCCGACCTTCTGGGTCGGCGAGTCGGGAGTGCGCAGCTCGGGGAACTCGTCCTCCAGCGCCTCCAGCTCCCGCAGCCTGACGTCGAAGTCGGCGTCGGAGAGCGTGGGGTCGTCGAGCACGTAGTAACGCCAGCGGGCGTCCTCGATCTGCTCGGACAGCTCGCGATGCCGCTCGCGAGCCTCGGGGGTCGCGGCGGTGACCTCGGAAGAACTCATGGCCCCATCTTGCCGTGTGCCACCGACACTCGCGTACGCGAACCCGCTCCAATCCCGGGCTGCCGGGGCTACGAACCACTTGGCCCCGATGAGAGGATCCACCCTGTGAGCCGACCAGTCCTGACCACGTACGACGCCCCGGCGCCGCGCGCGGTGATCCTGATGCTGCACGGCGGCAAGCAGCACTCGTCCATGTCCGTCGACTGGCGCAGCACCTCCTGGCACCGGTCGCACGCGATGCAGAAGGCGATCACCCCTCGCGCCCACGAGCACCGGATCAGCACGACGCTCCTGCGCTACCGTCACCGCGGCTGGAACGACGTGGACTCCCCCTCCCCGATCCCCGACGCCAGGTGGGCCCTCGACGAGATCCGCGACCGGCACGGCGACGTACCCGTCGTGCTCCTGGGTCACTCGATGGGCGCGCGGACAGCGGTCCACGTCGCGGACGACCCCTCCGTGGTGGGGGTGGTGGCACTGGCCCCGTGGTTCGAGAAGCACGACTCGCCGCACCGCCTGACCGGCAAGCACCTGGCCGCCGCCCACGGTTCCCACGACCGGATCACCAGCCCGAGGGCCACCGCCCACTTCGTACGCCGGGCAACCGGCGTCGCGGCCAGCACGGAGCTGCGCGACATGGGGCCGGTCGGGCACTACATGTTCAAGGACATCCCGGCGTGGAACGACTTCGCGATCACCCGCGCGCTGGCCATGGTGGAGAAATTGTCCCGGAACCGGGAATTGAACTGACCCGAAAAACATTTTGCATGAAACGAAACCGTTCCGTACAGTTGGTGGAACGAAACCGTTTCGTTCTATCGAAGGATGCTCATCACCATGACCCCAGCCGAGACCGACGAGGCCTCCTCCAGTCGCCCCCGAGTCGAGGGTGACCGGGAGCAGGAGATCCTCCAGGCGACCTTGGCTGTGCTCTGCGACGTCGGCTACGACCGGCTGACCATGGATGCCGTGGCGACCAAGGCCAAGGCGTCCAAGGCCACCCTCTACCGCCGTTGGTCCTCCAAGTCCGCTCTCGTGATCGACGCCCTGATCGCCGAGAAGGCACACCCCGACATCCCCGACACCGGCAATCTCCGTGACGACCTCGTCGCCATGAGCTGCGCGATGGGCGGGCTCGCCGACCAGAAGCCGATCGGCATCCTGGCCAGCGTGCTCACCGCCACCCAGCGCGACCCCGACTTCGCGGCGGAGTTCCGCGAACGCTTCCTGGGCCCGAAGGCGGCCGCCAACCAGGTGGTCTACGACCGGGCCCGGCAGCGCGGCGAGATCCGCGATGACCTCGACATCGACCTCATCGCCCACGCCTTGCCGGGCATCGTGCTGCAACGCATCTTCCTGCTGGGCGACCAGCCGTCGGAAGAGCTGATCACCTCGGTGATCGACCAGATCATCATGCCGGCGTGTCGGGCCTGACCCACACGGGTTGCAGCACCCGGTTCAACCGATCCGGCTGAACCGATCCGGAAGTACAACGCCCCCTGAACCACACCGTCCACGCGGTCGCCCTGCGCGACCGCGAGCCCACCCTGCTCTCGATTGGATCGCGCATGTCCGAAAGCACCGTCTCCGACGTCATCCCCGAGGTCCCACCGCCGGTCTCCTCGGCCGAGAAGAAGCGCCTGGCCTGGGCGCTCGTCCTGATCTCCATGGCACAGCTGATGGTGGTGCTCGACAGCACCATCGCCAACATCGCCCTGCCGTTCATCGGCCACGACCTCGACATCAACGAGGCCAACCTGACCTGGATCGTCACCGGCTACGCCCTGGCCTTCGGCGGCCTGTTGCTGCTGGGCGGTCGCCTCGGTGACCTCTACGGCCGTCGTCGCATCTTCATGGTGGGCGTCGTGGTCTTCGCGGTCGCCTCCCTGCTCGGCGGCATTGCCTGGACCGAGCCACTGCTGCTCTCCTCCCGCGCCCTGCAGGGCGTGGGAGCCGCGATGGCCTCCCCCGCCGCGCTCGCGCTGATCACCACCACGTTCCCCGCCGGCCCGCAGCGCAACCGTGCCTTCGCCGTGTACGCCGCGATGTCCGGCATCGGTGCCGCCGTCGGCCTGATCCTCGGTGGCTGGCTGACCGGCCTGGACCAGCCCCTGGGCGTCGACGGCTGGCGGCTCACCTTCCTGATCAACGTGCCGATCGGCCTGCTCGCAGCTGCCATGGCTCCTCGTTTCTTCGACGAGTCGGAGAAGCACGAGGGCTGGCTCGACATCCCCGGCGCCATCACCGGCACCCTCGGCCTGCTCGGGCTGGTCTACGGCTTCAGCCGGGCCGGCGACGAGCGCTACGGCTGGGGCAACGAGTGGACGCTCGGCAGTCTGGCTGCCGGTGTCGCCCTGCTGGTGTTCTTCGCGATGATCGAGTCGCGGGTCAAGCACCCACTGCTCCCGGTCCGCGTCTTCGCCCACCGCACCCGCGCGGTCAGCTTCATCGCGATGATGATCCTGCCGGCCGCGATGTTCGCGATGTTCTTCTTCCTCAGCCTGTTCGTCCAGAACGTCGTGGGATACAGCCCGCTGCACGCCGGCTTCGCGTTCCTCCCGTTCTCGGTCGGCATGATCATCTCCGCCACCCTCGCCTCCAACCTGATCAACCGGGTGGACCCGCGCTACCTGGCCGGCACCGGTTCCCTGGTCGCGGCTGCGGCACTGTTCGGCTTCTCCCGGCTCTCGGTCGACGAGTCGCCGGGCAACCTGCTCGGCGTGCTCCAGGGCGACGCCCTCGGCGCGGACGTGAGCTACTGGACCCAGATCCTGCCGTTCGTCTTCATGATGGCCCTCGGCATGGGCCTGGTCTTCGTGCCACTCACCCTGACCGCCGTCCACCACCTGCGCGCGGAGGACTCCGGCGTGGGCTCCGGAGTGCTGAACACGATGCAGCAGGTCGGCGGCGCCTTGGGCCTGGCGATCCTCTCCACGGTGTCCTTGCACTTCGCGACCAACCGAGGGGACGAGATCGCGCCGGGCCTGCTGCAGGCCGCCCGTGGAGCGGGTCTCGACCAGCAGATGGCGCCGGACAAGTTCCACGAGGCGATGGGCCAGCTGACCTACCTGGGCTCCTTCACCGAAGGTGCGACCACCGCCTTCCTCGTCGGCGCCGCGATGATGCTCACCGCCTCGGTGATCATCTGGCTCTTTCTCGGCGTCAAGCACGAGGAGCTGGCCACCGACGGCCCGGAGGCACCGGTCCACGTCGGCTGACGCCGTACGACGGCCAACGGGCCGGTCGGGAGTAGGTCTCCCGGTCGGCCCATCGTCGTATGCCGTCCACTCATCGGTGATCGAGGAACGAGCCCCAGCCACCCCGCTCGTCGAGGAACGAGCCCCAGCCACCCCGCTCGTCGAGGAACGAGCCCCAACCACCCCGGTGGTTGAGGAGCGAGCCCAGCCGCCCCGGTGGTTGAGGAGCGAGCGCCAGCCACCCCGGTGGTTGAGGAGCGAGCGCCAGCGAGCGTCTCGAAACCACCACCCCTCACTTCAACGCGGCCAGCCTGAGCTTCTCAGCAGCCGCAGGGTACGCGATCCGGTCAACACCGCCAGTGACGGCATCAGCTCGGGGTGGAGCTCATCTCGAACGACGATCACAGATCGGGATGTTGCCTGCGCAGGGTTGTCGTGGCGCGCGCCCACCACGACTCCACCAGCACCTCGCGCAGTCCATCGGCGTCGAGACGGTCGAGCCACGCCTCGACCGAGGGCGTGGCGAAGCGGTGGTGCACCCAGAACGTGTCCGGCTCGTTCTGCAACAGGCCCTCCTGCACCCCGACGTCCCTCACCCAGAACTGGAGGATCGCCCGGCCCTGGTCCTCGCGCCGGCGGGCGAGCTGGCGGCCGTGCACCTCGAGCGCGGGTGATCCCTCGTGGGCGCGAGCCCGCGCCACGTCGGGCAGGGCCAGCCCGACACGCTCGGCATCGGCCCAGGTCGCCATCTCCCGAGCATCGCACAGGACAGGCTCGGTTCGAGACGGCATGGCTGCGATCTGCCCGAGGGCCACAACGGTGCAGCCGCCCCGTTGTGAGCTGCTTCTCGTCCGCGCGCCGTCACACAGGTGGAGGTGGACGATTGCGGCCCCCGGGCGGCACAGAGCAGGGCAGGCGCCCTACGCCCTCAGCCGTGCAACGCCCGGGCAGCCCCGGCAGCGAGCGCCAGCGCCTCGCGCGCCCAGTGCCGCGCGCCGGCCAGACCGCAGGCGGGCGTGATGACCACGTTGTCGGTCGGCTCGAGACCGAGCATGTCGAGCAGCCGCAGCACCTTCTCGACCACGTGCTTGTCCGACAGCGGGGATGAGGGCCTCAGCGACGGCACCGCTCCGAGCAGCACCCGCTCCCCCGACTCGATCGCGTCGGCCAGGGCGTCGTACGACGACGCGTCGAGCATGTCGAGGTCGACGCTGACGCCACGCGCGCCCGCACCACGCACGAGTGCGATCGGGAAGCCAGGGGCACACGAGTGCACGATCGGGGTGGCCCCCGCACCAGCGATCGCGGCCAGGACGACCTCGAGCGCAGCCGAGGCCTCGGGCGGGTGGACGGCGCGGTGCTTGCCCCAGCCGGAGGCGGTCGGGACCTGTGCGGCAAGGACCGCGGGCAGGGCCGGTTCGTCGACCTGAACGACGATCCCGGACGCGCCGGGAACCCGTCGGCGCAGGTCGGCGACGTGGTCGACCAGGCCCTCGGCCAACGCCTGGGACAGCTCACGACGTGCGCCGTGGTCGGCGAGCACCTTGTCACCGCGCGGCTTCTCCACGGTCGCGGCCAAGGTCCAGGGGCCAGCGACCTGCGACTTGAGGACGCCGGTGAAGCCCTGGGCCTGCTCCTCGAACGCGTCGAGGTCCTGGGCGAGCAAGGACCGGGCGCGGCGGTGGTCGACGCCCGAGTGGTCGGTCAACCTCCAGCCGGCGGGCTGCAGGTCGGCCCCCAGACCGCTCATCACGGCGAGCCCACGGCCCGTCATCGTGGCTCCCGCACCGCGGCCGGGGAGCTCGGGCACGTGTGCGAAGTCGGGCACCTCACCCAAGACCACGCGCACTGCCTCGGCGTAGGACCGCGCGTTGTCGGCCTCGTTGGCCAGCACGTCTCCACCGGGCATCGATCCGATGCCGGTCGCGAGGACGCTCACGTGGTGACCACGGCCCGGGCGGTCGCCGAGATGGTGGCCGAGCCGACCACGCGACTGCCGTCGTAGACCACAGCAGCCTGGCCCGGGGCGATGCCCTCGGCCGGGTCGATCAGCTCGATCTCGACGTCGTCGCCGTCGGTGGTCACGGTCGCGCGGTGCTCGGCGCCGTGCGCGCGCAGCTGCACGGTGCCCTCGAGGCGACTCGGCACGGTGCCGCACCAGCGTGCCCTGATCCCGCTGATCCGGTCGATGCGCAGTGCCTCGCGGGGACCGACCGTCACGGTGCCGGAGACCGGCTCGATGTCGAGGACGAAGCGTGGCTTGCCGTCGGGGGCGGGCCGCCCGATGCGCAGGCCACGACGCTGTCCGATGGTGTAGGCCGTGGTGCCCTCGTGCGTTCCGAGCACCTCGCCGGTGGCCTGGTCGACGATGTCGCCGCCGTCGTTGGGCGCGCGGTCACCGAGCTTCTCCTTCAACCAACCGGCGTTGTCACCGTCGGCGATGAAGCAGATGTCGTGGGAGTCGGGCTTGTTGGCCACCATCAGGTCGCGGCGCTCCGCCTCGCGGCGTACGTCGTCCTTGACGGAGTCACCGAGCGGGAACAACGAGTGGGCCAGCTGGTCCTGGGTGAGCACCCCGAGGACGTAGGACTGGTCCTTGCCCATGTCGACGGCGCGGTGCATCTCGATCAGCCCGTCGTCCCCGGTGCGGAGCTGTGCGTAGTGGCCGGTCACCACCGCGTCGAAGCCGAGCGCCAGCGCTCGGTCGAGGACCGCGGCGAACTTGATCTTCTCGTTGCAGCGCAGGCACGGGTTGGGAGTGCGGCCGGCGGCGTACTCGGCCATGAAGTCCTCGACCACGTTGTCGTGGAACTCGTCCGACATGTCCCAGACGTAGAACGGGATGCCGATGACATCGGCCGCACGGCGGGCGTCGTTGCTGTCCTCGATCGTGCAGCAGCCACGAGCGCCGGAGCGATAGGACTTCGGGTTGCGCGAGAGCGCGAGGTGGATCCCGGTGACGTCGTGTCCGGCCTCGGCGGCGCGCGCTGCAGCGACGGCGGAGTCGACGCCGCCCGACATGGCGGCGAGAACGCGCATCAGGCCCCCTTGCGAGCGCCGGCGGCACGGGCGCGCTCGACGACCGGACCGATCGCGGCCAGCAGCGCGTCGACGTCGGCCCGGGTGCTGGTGTGGCCCAGGGAGAAGCGCAGCGAGCCGCGTGCCTCGGCATCGCTGCATCCCATCGCCAGCAGCACGTGGGATGCCTGCGGGATGCCGGCGTTGCAGGCGGAGCCGGTGGAGCACTCGATGCCACGGGCGTCGAGCAGCATCAGCAGCGAGTCACCCTCGCAGCCGGGGAAGCGGAAGTGGGCGTGGCCGGGCAACATGTTGGCCGGGTCGCCGTTGAGGATCGCGTCGGGCACGGCGGAGCGGACGCCGGCGACCAGCTCGTCGCGCAGGGCGCTGATCCGCACGTGGTGATCGGCCTGGCCCTTGACGGTCGCCTCGACCGCTGCCGCGAACCCGGCGATCGCCGGTGTGTCGATGGTGCCGCTGCGGATGTCGCGCTCCTGCCCCCCGCCGTGCACCAGCGGGGTGACCTCGAGCTCACGGCGTACGACGAGGGCACCGACGCCGAACGGCCCGCCGACCTTGTGGCCGGTCAGGGTGAGCGCATCGACGCCGGAGGCCGCGAAGTCCACCGGCACCGCCCCGATTGCCTGGACGGCGTCGGTGTGCACCGGGATGCCGTGGGCAGCGGCCAGCTCCACCACGTCGGTGATGGGCTGGATCGTGCCGACCTCGTTGTTGGCCCACATCACCGAGACCAGGGCGATGTCGTCGGGGCCGTCCTCGATCTCCGCACGCAGCGCATCGAGGTCGAGCCGGGCTGACCTGTCCACGGGGAGCAGGGTGACCGCGGCGGCCTCGTCGTGCTCCAGCCAGTGCAGGGGGTCGAGGACCGCGTGGTGCTCGATGGCCGTGCTGAGGATGCGCGTCGCCCGCTTCTCCGAGCGCAGTCGCGACCAGTAGATGCCCTTGAGGGCCAGGTTGTCGGCCTCGGTGCCCCCGGAGGTGAACACCACCTCACCGGGGCGACAGTTGAGCGCTTGGGCGATCTTCTCGCGCGACTCCTCCACCACACGCCGGGCATGGCGCCCCGAGGCGTGCAACGACGAAGGGTTGCCGGTGTTGGTGAGTTGTTCGGTCAACGCTTCGACCGCCGCCGGGAGCATCGGCGTCGTGGCTGCGTGGTCGAGATAGACAGTGTTCATCGCGTCCTCAAGGGTACGACGTCCGGGCCCAGAAACCTCACTCGCAGGCGTCGGTGCTCAGCCGGGCGTGCAGGTGCTCGTCGTGACGGAGACCGTCCCCGTACCGGAACGACTGCCGCAACCTGCCCTCCAGGGCGAACCCGGCCGCGCCGGCAACGCCGCACGAGGACTCGTTCTCCACCGCGTGGTAGAGGTTGATCCGGTGCAGCCCGACTTGGTCGAACGCGAATGCGCTGGCTGCCCGCACCGCACGTCCGGCGTACCCCTGGCCCCGGCCCCACGGGGCGACCCAGTAGCCGATCTCGGCATCGGCCTGGTCCGGATCGACCTTGAACAACGACACCGAGCCGACCAGTCGTTGCGACGGATCAGCGATCGCCCACGAGAGGTGCGTGCCCTCGCTCCAGTCGTTGCGACCGGCGATGAACTCCGCGGGATCACCGTGCGCGATCGGGTTCCACGTGGCGATGGCGACATCGGCGAGCACGACCTCGAGGTCCACGGCATCCCCCGGCCGGAACTCACGAAGGATGAGTTCGTCGCAGCTGATCGCGACCGGGTCGGCGGGCACGACGACGCTCATTGCGCCATCCTGTCACGCCCGGCTCAGAGGAGGGTGAGGTCGTCGCGGTGCACGATCTCGCGCTCGTAGGCCGCACCGAGCTCCTTCTTCAGGGCGTGCGACGACTTGCCGGCCAGGGCGGGGATCTCGTCGCTGTCGAAGTTCACCAGTCCGCGCGCGACGACCGCACCGTCGGGGCCGACCAGGTCGACCGGGTCGCCTCCGACGAAGCTGCCGGTGGCGCCCAGGACCCCGGCGGCCAGCAGGGAGGCCCGTCGTTCCACGACCGCGGTGACCGCTCCGGCGTCGAGCAGCAGCTGGCCCTTGGGCTCCGTCGCGTGCGCCAGCCACAACAGCCGCGTCGGGCGGCGTCGGCCGGTGGCGTGGAAGAGCGTGCCGACCGGCTTGCCGGCCAGCGCCTCCCCCGCCTGAGGGGCCGAGGTGAGCACGACGGGGATGCCGGCACCGGTCGCGATGGCAGCTGCCTCGACCTTGGTGTGCATGCCCCCCGTGCCGAGACCTGCGGCCCCGGTGGATCCGATCGAGATGCCGGCGAGGTCGTCGGCGGAACGCACGTCCGGGACCAGCGACGTGCCCGGGTGGCTCGGGTTGCCGTCGTAGAGCCCGTCCACGTCGGAGAGCAGCACCAGCAGGTCGGCATGGACCAGGTGCGCCACGAGAGCGGCCAGTCGGTCGTTGTCGCCGAAGCGGATCTCGGAGGTCGCCACGGTGTCGTTCTCGTTGACGATCGGCACCACCCCCAGCTCGAGCAGCTTGGCCATCGTCTGGTGCGCGTTGCGGTAGTGCGAACGGCGGGTCACGTCGTCGACCGTCAGGAGCACCTGCCCGGCGGTCAGTCCGTGCCGGGCCAGCTCCTCGGTGTAGCGGTGCACCAGCAGTCCTTGGCCCACGGATGCGGCCGCCTGCTGGGCTGCCAGTCCGCGCGGCCGCCGGGCGAGGCCCAACGGCGCGAGCCCGGCCGCGATGGCACCGGACGAGACCAGCACGACCTCGGTGCCCCGGGCCCGGACCGCGGCCAAGGTGTCCACCAGGTCCTGGACCCGCCCCGGGTCGATGCCGCCCGCGGCGGTCGTCAGGGACGACGAACCGACCTTGACCACGATGCGCTGGGCCGCGGTCACCTCGCCGCGGGTCATCATGACTCGTCGGCCTCCGTGGACCGTCCCTCGGTGTCGTCGCCGGCAGGCCGGGCGTCGTCGTCCGCGTGGTCCCCCGCGACACCGGCGTCGGGGTCGAACTCGTTCCAGTCGGGGTCGTCCGCCGAGCCCACGACGTACGACGTCGGGCCGGGCTCGTCGCCACGGTCGAGACGCCGGGCGACATCCGCACGGGTCTCGGTCTCGCCGCGCGACGGCATCTGCTCCGCGATGTCACGGCGGCGGGTGGCGGCCGGACGCTCCTCACGCAGTCGCTCGTCCTCGCCACGACGACCCAGCATCTCCGCGCCGGCCTCGATGCCGGGCTTGAAGTCGAAGACCACTGCGTTCTCGACGGCACCGATCAGCACGGCGTCGCCCTCCACGGCTCCGAGCTCGACCAGCTTCTTCTCGATCCCGATCGCGTTGAGACGGTCCGCGAGGAAGCCCACGGCCTCCTCGTTGTTGAAGTCGGTCTGGCGCACCCAACGCTCCGGCTTCTCGCCGCGCACCCGCCACCCCTCACCGGTCTCCTTGATGGTGAAGTCACCCGAGCCGTCTGCCGACTTGGGCCGAATCACCATCCGAGGCGTCTCGACGACGGGCTTGTCGGCGCGCGCCTGCGCCACCAGCTCAGCCATCGCGAAGGTCAGCTCGCGCATGCCCTCGCCCGAGGCGGCACTCACCTCGAACACGCGGAGCCCGCGCCCACGCAGCTCCTCCACGACGAAGGAGGCGATGTCGCGTCCGTCGGGGACGTCGATCTTGTTGAGCGCGACCAGACGCGGCCGATCCTCGAGTCCGCCGTAGCGGCTGAGCTCGTTCTCCATGATGTCGAGGTCCTCGACCGGGTTGCGGCCGGGCTCGATGGTGGCGGTGTCGATGACGTGCAGCAGGGCGGCACAGCGCTCGATGTGGCGCAGGAAGTCGTGCCCCAGGCCGCGGCCGTCGGCGGCGCCCTCGATCAGTCCCGGGACGTCGGCCACGGTGAAGGTGGTGTCACCGGCACGCACCACGCCGAGGTTCGGCACCAAGGTGGTGAAGGGATAGTCGGCGATCTTGGGACGAGCCCGCGAGATCGCCGCGATCAACGACGACTTGCCCGCACTCGGGAAGCCGACCAGGCCGATGTCGGCGACCACCTTGAGCTCGAGCACGATGTCGAGCTCGTCACCGGGCTCCCCCAGGAGTGCGAACCCGGGGGCCTTGCGCTTCGAGGAGGCCAGCGCGGCGTTGCCGAGGCCACCGTTGCCGCCCTTGGCGATGACCAGCTCGGTGCCGGCACCGATCATGTCGGCGATGAACTCACCCTGGTCATCAGTGACCACGGTTCCGTCGGGGACGGGCAGCACGATGTCGGAGCCGTGGGCACCGTTCTTGTGGGCCCCGGCTCCCTGCTTGCCGTTCTCGCCGCGGCGTACGGGGCTGTGGTGGTAGTCGATCAGCGTGGTGACGTCGGGGTCGACGCGCAGGATCACGGACCCTCCGGGGCCGCCGTTCCCGCCGTCGGGGCCACCGAGGGGCTTGAACTTCTCCCGGTGCACCGACGCGACGCCGTTGCCACCCCTGCCAGCCGCGACGTGCAGCTTGACCTGGTCGACGAATGTCGGAACTGCCATGGAGATCTCCTGGTGGGATAAATGCCGAAGGCGCCCCTAGATCCTAGGGACGCCAACGGGTGAAGCGTGCAGCCGAGGTCGACTCAGGCGACCTGCGACGGTGCGGGGAGCGTCAGTTCACTCGCCCGGAAGGATGTTCACGACGCGACGGCCGCGACGGGTGCCGAACTCGACAGCGCCACCGACGAGGGCGAACAGGGTGTCGTCGCCACCACGGCCCACACCGGTGCCCGGGTGGAAGTGGGTGCCACGCTGGCGGACGATGATCTCGCCGGCGTTGACGGTCTGACCGCCGTAGCGCTTCACGCCGAGACGCTGGGAGTTCGAGTCGCGGCCGTTCTTGGTGGACGCGGCGCCCTTCTTGTGTGCCATGTTGAGATCCTTTGGATGTCGAGTCGAGGAGTGACCGGTGCGACAGCGTGGCGGCGAGGCCGACGCGCTGTCCTGACGTCACAGGGAGATGTCGGTGACCTTGACCTGGGTGTACTTCTGGCGGTGACCCTGGCGCTTCTTGTAACCGGTCTTGTTCTTGTACTTCTGGATGATGACCTTCGGGCCCTTGGTGGCGCCGAGGACCTCGACGGTCACGGATGCCTTGTCCAGGGCGCTGGCGTCGGACGTCACGGCCTCGCCGTCGACGACGAGCAGCACGGGAAGGGACACCGACTCACCGACACCGGTCTCCACCTTGTCGATCTCGATGACGTCGCCCACGGCAACCTTCTGCTGAGTGGCGCCTGCGCGCACGATCGCGTACACCGCGGTCTCCTTCGTCGATTCCAACTGCTTGAAAAAACTGGGTTCCGGGGCCCATCACACGCAGACGATGCTCGCGATGAGTACGTCGAGTGGTGGGCCACACAGAAAGGGCACACGGATGCATGCCGAGGAGCAATACTACGGTTCCGGAGGCATCACCGCAAAACGGCGGCCCCCGGATCCGTCAGCGCTTGCGTGAGCCCTTCTTCTTCACAGGCACGTGGAGCTCGGCCGGTGCGGGCTCGGCAGCCTGCTCCGCCGCCCCTTCTGCGCCGGCCGGCCCTCCGGAGCCGGCCTGCGCCTGCGCGCCCGTGGCGGCTCGACGCGTGCCGCCACGACGCGAGCGCGTGGTGGTCACCACCTTCGGCGCCGCCGGCTCCTCGGCCTGCTCCTGGGCCGGCGCGGCCGCCGGCGTGCTGACGGTGATCGCGACGGCCGGTGCGGGCGTGGAGACGCCGGTACGGCGACTCGCGCCGCGCCGGGTGCGGGTCACGACCTGCGTCGTGGCCCCTGTCGACGCAGGAGGCGCCTCAACAGCGACCTCGGCTCCTTTGTCGGTGGCCTCCGGGCTCCGTTCGTGGGTGGCTCCGGCCTCGGAGACATCCCGAGCCCCGGCCGGGTCGGCGTCCCGGGACGCCGACCCGGTCACGGGAGCGACCGGAGCTGCGGCACTCGTGCCGGACGACTCGGCGGACTGGGCCGCGCCGCCGGAACCGCGCCGGCTGGAGCGTCGGCGTGTGGTCCTCACCACGGCCGGCGCCTCGTCGGCGCCGCTCGGTGCGACCTCGGCCGCAGGCGCGGCGGTCTCGGACGAGGAGGCCGCGGGCGCGGTCTCGGACGGGGTGGCCGCGGGCGCGGCGGTCTCGGGCGAGCCCTGGTCCTTCGTGACCTGGTGGGCAGGCACCTCGTCGACCGGCGGCTTGTCGGCGTTCTCGGCCTTGGCCATCGCCGCGACGTCCTTCGGCGACGGGGCCGCCGGGGACGACTGCTGGCCACTGTTCCGGCCACCGCTGTTGTTGCCCGACTGGTTGCTGCCCGACTGGTTGCTGCCGTCGCTGCCGTCGCCCTTGCCGCGACCCCGACCACGTCGGCCACCGGTGGCGCGGCCGCCGCCGTCGTCGGACTTCCTCGGTTCGATCGGCATGTCGTGCACCACGACGCCGCGTCCCTGGCAGTGCTCGCAGTCCTCGCTGAACGCCTCGAGCAGGCCCGTGCCGATGCGCTTGCGCGTCATCTGGACCAGGCCCAGCGAGGTCACCTCGGCCACCTGGTGGCGGGTGCGGTCACGGCCGAGGCACTCGACGAGACGGCGCAGCACCAGGTCGCGGTTGCTCTCGAGCACCATGTCGATGAAGTCGACGACGATGATGCCCCCGATGTCGCGCAACCGCAGCTGGCGCACGATCTCCTCGGCCGCCTCGAGGTTGTTCTTGGTGACCGTCTCCTCGAGGTTTCCGCCGGAACCGGTGAACTTGCCGGTGTTGACGTCGACCACCGTCATCGCCTCGGTGCGGTCGATGATCAGCGATCCACCTGAGGGGAGCCAGACCTTTCGGTCGACGCCCTTGGCGATCTGCTCGTCGATCCGGTGGGCCGCGAACGAGTCCGTGCCGTTGTCGGACTCGAACTTCTCCATCCGCTCCTCGAGGTCGGGAGCCATGTGGGAGACGTAGTCGCGAACCGTCTCCCAGGCCTCGTCGCCCTCGATGACGAGCTGGGAGAAGTCTTCGGTGAACAGGTCGCGCACGACCTTGAGCGTGAGGTCGGGCTCTCCGTAGAGGAGCTTCGGGGAACCGCCGGACTTCGACTTGGCCTCGATGTCCTCCCAGCGGGCCTTGAGCCGCTCGACGTCGCGGGTCAGCTCGTCCTCGGAGGCGCCCTCGGCCGCCGTACGCACGATGACGCCGGCCGAGTCGGGGACGATCTCCTTGAGCGCGGCCTTGAGGCGACTGCGCTCGGTGTCGGGGAGCTTGCGCGAGATGCCGCTGGTCGTGCCGTCGGGGACGTAGACCAGGAACCGGCCGGCCAGGCTGACCTGCCCAGTCAGGCGAGCACCCTTGTGACCGATCGGGTCCTTGGTGACCTGCACCAGGATCGACTGACCGCTGGAGAGCACCGACTCGATCTTGCGCGGCTGGCCGTCCTTGTGGCCCAGTCCCGCCCAGTTGATCTCACCGGCGTAGATGACCGCGTTGCGGCCCTTGCCGATGTCGACGAAGGCCGCCTCCATGGACGGCAGGACGTTCTGCACCCGACCGACGTAGACGTTGCCGATCAGGGAGTTCTGCGACTCCCGGGCCACGTAGTGCTCGACGAGGACCTTGTCCTCGAGCACGGCGATCTGGGTGAGCTCCTTCTTCTGGCGGATGACCATCTTGCGGTCGACCGACTCACGCCGGGCCAGGAACTCGGCCTCGCTGACGATGGGCGCCCGACGTCGACCGGCCTCGCGCCCCTCACGGCGGCGCTGCTTCTTGGCCTCGAGGCGGGTGGAGCCGGTGACCGCGGTGATCTGGTCCTCCACGCTGCGGCCCTGACGGACCCGCGTGACGGTGTTCTCCGGGTCGTCGCCCGAGCCACCGTTGTTGTCACCGGCACGGCGACGACGGCGGCGGCGACGGCTGCCTGATCCGTCTCCCCCCTCCGCGTCAGCCGCGTCATCCGAGTCCTTGCCCTCGCGGTCGTCGGCGTCCTGGTCGCTGTCGCTGTCGTGCTCGTTGCCGTCGGAGTCGCTGGACTTGCGGCGACGGCGTCCGCCACGGCGACGGCGACGGCGGGGACCACCCGAGCCCTCACCGTCGGAGGCATCGGCGTCGGCATCGCCGGATTCGTCCGACTCGTCGGCCGCCTCGGAGTCCGCGGCGTCCGCCTTCAGCTCCTGGGTCTCTCCCGCGGCGGGGGACGTCTGGTCCTTCTTGGACTTCTTCTGGCCCTTCACGGGCTTCTCGGGGGCCTCGGGGGCCTCGGTCCCGGCGTCGGACTCTTCCTCACCGGCGTCCTCGGCACCGCCCTCGGCGGACTCGTCGGAGCCGGCGGCCTTCTTCGTGGACTTCTTCGGTCCGGCCTTCTTCTGCTCGGACTTCTTCGGGGTGGACCTGGCGGCCTTCGGCTTCTTCTCCGAGGCCTCCTCCGGGCTGGCGGAAGCCTCGGCCGCACCCTCAGCCGCACCCTCGGCCGGGACATCGCCTGCAGTCGTGTCGGCAGGGGTCGTCGACGCCGCGGGCTCGACGGTCTCCGAGGCCGCGTCGGGCGCCGGGACCTGCTTCACCTGGGTGGTCTTGCGCGTGCGACGGACGGGGGCCTTGGTGGCCTCCGGCGCCTGGAAGAGCACGGCCGGAGCCGATGCTGCCTCAGCGCTCGATGAATCGACGGGTTCCGCCTCGGGAGCCGCCACCTGCTTCACCGCAGTCTTGCGGGGAGTGGACTTCTTGGCTGCGGTCTTCTTGGCCGCCGTCTTCTTCGCGGCGGTCTTCTTGGCAGCGGTCTTCTTCGCCGGGGCCTCGACCACCTCGCCGCCCTCGGCCGCCGGGTCTGCCGGCTCGGTGGTCGGGGTGGCCGCGGTCTTCTTGGCCGCGCTCTTGCGGGTGGCGGCCTTCTTGGCCGTGGTCTTCTTGGCGGCACTCTTGCGCGGTGCGGCCTTCTTCGCCGGAGCCTCGGTCGGGACCGAGGACTCGGAACCCGCTTCGTCAGGACTTCCGGCAGTGGTGCTGTTGTCGTCGTCGAGCATGGTGCTCTCCTCGGCGACCGCGGCCGTCTTCACGGGCCCGGTGCCAGTCGGACGCTGGCACGCCGTTCGGCGCACCAGCGCAAAGCCTTCGGGTGGCGACGAGATCTCCGTCGTGCGTCATCAAGCCTCAGCTGCCACCTGCCGCGGTCGCCGGGCAATCGTGTTGCTCTCACCAACACGGAGCCGCGTCGCGGTCTGGTGACGACCTCCACTTCATGTGCCGAGACCTTGTCTGGCCTCGGCGAGAACGTCGTCGGGTCGGTGTCGGCGGCAAGCCGCCCACGGTGACCTGTGGCGAGTATCGCACACAGATCCGCAAACCCGGCCACTGGCGATCAGGCCAGCGGGTCGCCGATCGTGTCGTCCTTGAGCAGCCGGCCCTGGGCGGCACGCGTCAACAGGGTGCCGCCGGCAGCTGCTTCCAACCCCGCTGCGACGCGGAGTCCGGTGAGGACGTCGTCGGGACGGACGCTGGGCACTCCGTGCACGAGCAGGACGTCGAGTCGCACACCACGCTGGGTGGGCGACGAGGTCATGGAGCGCACCGCGGCACGGCAGTCGAAGGTGCGCAGCCCCTTCTTCGTCATCCGCTCGACGGAGACCTCGTCAGCAGCCAGGAACTTCTCGACGGCCGCCGCCGCAACGTCGGGGTCCACCGCCAGGTCCAGCTGCCAGTGGCTGGCCTGGAGCAGCTCAGCGAGCGAGCCCCCGCGGGACTCGGCGACCTCGAGGATGTCCAACCCCGGGGGCAGGGCCTCCACGAGTTGTTCCCTGACGCCGGCAGGGTCGACCACCTGCGCCAGCGCGATCTCGAGGTATTCCGCCTCGCTGGCCGAGCCGGTCGGCGCCGCGCCGGCGTAAGAGATGCGCGGGTGGGGGTTGAAGCCCGATGAGTAGGCCATCGGCACCTGGGCGCGGAAGACGGCACGTTCGAAGGCCCGGCTGAAGTCACGGTGGCTGGTGAAGCGCATCCGACCACGCTTGGCATAGCGGATCCGCAGTCGCTGGACCGGAGGGGCTTGCTGTTCTGGCTGTTCGCGCACGCACGCACGATATCCGCTCAGGGCAGCCGAGCCGATTTCATCTGCCGTGAGGAGTAGACGCTGGAGATGCGCACGCCGCCGAGCCAGGCCGTCAGCCGGTCGGCCTCGGTGGCCAACGCGCTCGTGGCGGCCCGCGACAGGGGCTCCCGCGGCACCACCGAGACCACACCCTGGTCGTCCTGCACCCAGCAGCCGACGATCCGACCGTTCCACCACGCGGTCGTCCCCGCGTTGCCGTTGCTGTCGAAGAGGAAGGGCGTGTCCTGGGGGCGGAGGTAGAAGTCTCGTTGCTTCCACCCCATGGTGGTCGGGTCGAGCACCGGGAGCAGGGCCGCCCAGTCACCGACCGGGTCCACCGGCTCAAGGTCATCGGGCAGCACCCAACCCGTGGCTCCACCGTCGAGGGACACCTCGACGGCCGCCACGTCCACCAGCGCCCGGCGGGCAGCGGTCGCCGTCGAACCGAGCCACCACTGGATGTCCTTGGTGGTTCCCGGGCCGAACGTCGCCAGCCAACGGCGCACGAGCTCGGCGTACCCCGCCTCGGGTGTCAGCGGGCGGGGCTCCTCCCCGAGCCAGTCGTCGACCGTGGTCCATCGGGCGCGGGCCAGGCGCCAGTGACCTGAGTTGACGCCCCGGACCAGCAGCCCGCGAGCTCCGAGCCAAGTGAGCACACGCGGCGCCACGGGAACCTCGCCGCCCCACTTGGACGTGGCCGACCCGACGGTGACCGTGCCGCTGATCTCGGGCACCGCCTCGCGGATCTCGGCCGTGGAGCGGTCACCGTCCCGGACGAAGTCGAGCACCGCTGCCCCCGCGCGCGCCAGCCAGCGGTCACCGTCGTCGGCGATACCCGATCGGACCACGTCCCTGCTGATCCTGCCGTGCTCCTGCTGGGCGACGCGTGACGAGGCGCTCCCCCAGGCTGCCGGCAGCAGGTCGCGGGGGAAGACGAAGAGGGTGCGCCGCATCGCCAGCTGCTTGACGAGGCTGCGGTCGTCGTACAACGCGGCGTCGACGTCGGCGACGCAGCACCCCGACCGGGCGGCCACGGCCAGGTGGACGCTGGCTGCCTCGGTCGCGTGCAGCACGGTCATGGCCCGGACCACCTCCACCGGATCGTGGAACCTGTGGGACGGGGCGATGCCGTGGCGCCCGGCCAGGCGAGCCCGACGCTGGTCGTCGTCGATGTGCTGCATGCATGCAGCATGCTCCCTGCCGCTGACAAAGGGGCGGGGTTGGCAGGTTTGGACGCTCGCTGGTTCGGATAGTCTGCAGCCGATCGCAGTCGTTCGAAGAGCAACCTCTTGGGGCCACCAGCAGCCGACCCGGAAGGTCAGAAGATGTCCAACCAGCCGCCGTACCCCGGCTCGCCTGAGGAACCCACCCGTCACCAGCCGCAGCAGGGCAACCCCTACGGCCAGCCCCAGCAACCGCAGCAGGGCAACCCCTACGGTCCACCGCAGCAGCACAACCCCTACGGCCAGCCCCAGCAACCGCAGCAGGGCAACCCCTACGGTCCGCCGCAGCAGCACAACCCCTACGGCCAGCCCCAGCAGCCCCAGCAGCACAACCCCTACGGGCAGCCCCAGCAACAGGGCTACGGCCAGTACGGCGGCCCGCCGCAGCAGCAGTTCCAGCAGCAGCCCTACGCCGGTCCGCAGGGTGCCAGCTCGGGCAGTGGCTCGGGCGGTGGCTCGGGCAGCGGCGGCACGAAGAAGATCCTGATCCCGGTCCTCCTCCTGGTGCTGATCCTCCTGATCGCCGGCGCGATCTGGGCCGTCATCGCGTTCACGGGCGACGACGACACGGCCGACGGGGTGTCGGTCGATGACCTCGAGGCAGGCCAGTGCCTGACGAGCAGCGACATCGCCGACGGCGAGGGCACGATCGGATCCATCGAGGAGACCGACTGCGACGAGGAGCACGACGCCGAGGTGTTCGCCACCTACGCGCTCGACGGCGACCAGGCCGACGACTTCGACATCGACGCCGTCGGCAGCACCTGCGTCGAGGAGCTCGAGAGCGCGGGCGTTGCCTTCGACGACCTGACCGGTGAGGGCAACGAGGTCCGCCCCCTGGTGGCCAGCGACGACCCCTCCGAGGGCGACGACGTCATCTGCTTCATCCGCAACAGCGACGGCGAGAAGCTCGACTCACAGATCGTCCAGTAAAGGAACCCCATGAACCAGCCTCCCAACCCTCCCGGATCCGGTTCGGGCGACCACAGCCACTCCGGTGACGAGAACCTGCCCCCGACGCACTCGTCGTACGGCGACCAGCCGTCGTACGGCGGCCAACCGTCGTACGGCGACCAGCCGTCGTACGGCGACCAACCGTCGTACGGCGACCAACCGGCGTACGGCCAGCAGCCCTACGGGCAGCAGCAGCCGTACGGTCAGCCCTACGGGCAGCAGCAGCCGTACGGTCAGCCCTACGGGCAACCTGCCTACGACCCCAACAACCCGTACGGCGCCTGGCAGGGCGGCAACGACGCGGGGAAGGGCACCGACGGTCTGTCCATCGCGGCGTTCGTGATCAGCCTCGTCTGCTGCCCCCTCGGCATCATCGCGGTCATCCTCGGGTTCATCGGCCTGGGCCGGACCAAGAACGGCCAGCGCAAGGGCCGTTGGGCCGCCGTCGCCGCGATCATCATCGGCATCATCGGCACCCTGCTCAGCATCGGCATCGGCGTCGCGGTCTTCGTCCTCGAGTCGAAGACCATCGACCTCGACAACGCCGAGGTCGGCCAGTGCGCCAACATCGACGTCAACGATGACTCGGTGATGATGACGAAGAAGGACTGCAGCGACGAGCACGACGGAGAGATCGTCTACGTCGGCACCTTCGACGAGGTCACCAGCTCGGGGTTCATGCCGACCAACCCTGACGACGTCACTGACGCGGGCGTTGCCTACGGTGTCTGCTCCACGCTCCTCGGCGAGAGCAAGGCCGGCGAGATCGACACCGCCCTCGACGGCAAGGTCGAGTACGGCATCGCCAACGAGGACAACAACCCCTCCGACGACGAGAAGTTCCTCTGCTACGTCAAGCGCAGCGACGACGAGAAGGTCGACAAGAAGATCTCCTGACTGGTCACTCCGCACGCCGCAACGACCGCCGGGAGGCCCCCGGCGGTCGTTCTGGTTCGCTCTTGATCCTGGCTGCCATCGTCCTGCTGTCGGTCAACCTCCGCCCCGCGGCGGTCAGCGTCGGGCCGGTGCTCGCCGAGGTCACCGACGGCCTGCGTATGTCGCACACCGTGGCCGGGGTGCTCACCTCGCTCCCGGTGATCGCGTTCGCCGGCTTCGGGGCCGTCGCTCCGTGGCTGGCGGGTCGGCTCGGGGTGCACCGGGTCACCCTCGCGGCCCTCGTCACCGTGGCCGTCGGCCTCGGGCTGCGGGCCGTGGTCGACTCCCCCGCCGTGTTCCTGCTGCTGTCCCTCGTGGCGCTGGCTGGCATGGCCGCGGCCAACGTCTTGCTGCCCTCGCTGGTCAAGCTGCACTTCCCCGACCGGGTCGGACCGGTCACCGCGCTCTACACGACCTCCCTGGCCGTCGGCCTGACCTGCGCCCTCACGCTGACGGTGCCGGTCGCCGATGCCTTCGGCGGCTGGCGGGCCGGTCTGGGCGTGTGGGCGATCGTGGCCGTGGTGGCCGCGTTGCCGTGGGTGCGGATGATCGGCCACGACCAGCACCTCGACGCGGCGCCGCACACGATCACCCTGGTCCAGGTCGCGCGCACCCGCCTGGGGCTGGCGATGGCGCTGTTCTTCGGCCTCCAGTCACTGCAGGCCTACGCCGTCTTCGGCTGGTTCGCCCAGCTCTGGCGCGACAACGGCTACTCCGCGACCCATGCCGGACTCCTGGTCGGCCTGCTGGCCGCAGTCAGCATCCCGCTCTCGCTGTGGATCCCGGCCGCGGCCGCACGTCGTACCTCCCAGCGCGGCGTGCTCCTCTCGGTGATGGCCTGCTACCCGATCGGGTACGTCGGCCTGATGCTCGCGCCGCACTCGCTGGCGGTGCTCTGGGCGGCGCTGGTCGGCATCGGCGCCTGCACGTTCCCGCTGATCCTGACCATGATCGGGCTCCGCTCGCGCACCCCCGCCGGCACCGCGGCGCTGTCGGGCTTCACCCAGTCAGCCGGCTACCTGCTGGCCGCGGTCGGCCCGTTCACCGTCGGCGCGATCTATGACGGCACCGGCGGCTGGACCTGGCCGCTCGGCTTCCTGCTCGCGCTGACCGTCCCCCAGCTGCTCATCGGCTGGTACGCCGCCGCCCCCCGCTTCGTCGAGGACGAACTGCGTGTTGTTGATGCGCGAACTGCGCCTTCTTGATGCGCGAACGGCGTGTTCTTGATGCGCGAACGGTGTGTTGTTGATGCGCGAACTGCGGGTTGTTGATGTCGGTCAGTCGCGCTCGAAGAGACCAACCGGACGCTCCGGCGGCTCATCGGGCTCGGGCCAGAAGTCGGTCACCGCGTGATCAGGTCCTCGTCGTCGAAGTCGAGGAAGACCTGGACGTCGCCGGCCTCCAAGTCGTCGAGCGACCAGCGGAACCACACGACCGCGGTGTCGTCGTTGCCGATCACCAGGTGCAGCTCGAGGCGCCTCTCCCCCGGAGAGGTGCGGGTGAACTCGAGATGACGGTCAGGGGCTGGGGTGTCTGTCAACCGGTGACCCTACTCGGCGCGCTGCAGGAGCTCGCGGAGCGCACTGCAGGTCGCGTCGAGGTCACGACTCGCGTCGAGCACTGCGTCGGACCCCGAGCTGGCCAGGTGTCGGTCGAGAACGTCGATGACCCGGTCGCCGCCCTGTTGCTCCACTGACCGTCGGATCGCGACGAAGAGTGCATCGTCAGGTGCGCGACCATGGAAGCGCGCCCGCGCCTGTCCCGGCCCTGCCTGCAGGAGCACGTGAACGAACTCGTGCCCGTTGTCGATCGCCACCGCAGCGAAGCGCGCACGCTCCGAATCTCGCGCGAGCATCTGTGGGAGCACGACGTCGCGCCCGCCGGCCAGGTGCGCACCGATCATGGCCAGCGCCAACGGGCGTACGACGTCCCCGGCGCCGTCGAAGTCGTCCTCCCAGCCGCCGATCAGGCACCGCAACCGATCGATGTCGCAGTTGAGCACGCCCGGGTGCGCGGCGGCGTACCGCTCGGCGAGAGTGCTCTTGCCCACCCCAGGAGCCCCGTTGAGATGGATCAGTCTGGCCATGGTCGCGGCAGGTCCCTCAGACCACCGAAAGCGGCAGCAGCTTCTGGCCCGTGGGGCCGATCTGGATCTCGGTGTTCATCTCAGGACAGACGCCGCAGTCGTAGCAGGGCGTCCATCGGCAGTCCTCGACGTCGATCGAGTCGGGGTCGAGAGCGTCCTCCCAGTCGGCCCAGAGCCAGTCCTTGTCGAGACCGGAGTCGAGGTGGTCCCACGGAAGGGTCTCCTCGAGCTCGCGCTCACGGGTGGTGAACCACTCGAGGTCGACGCCGGTGCCGTCAAGGGCTCGCTCGGCCGCGGCCTCCCAGCGCTCGAAGGAGAAGTGCTCGCTCCAACCGTCGAAGCGGCCCCCGTCTCGCCAGACCTCCTCGATGATGCGACCGACGCGGCGGTCACCGCGGGAGAGCAGTCCTTCGATGATGCCGGGTCGGCCGTCGTGGTAACGGAAGCCGATGGCGCGGGCGAACTTCTTGTCGGCACGGATCACGTCGCGCAGCTTCTGCAGGCGCGAGTCGGTGGTCTCGTGGTCGAGTTGCGCGGCCCACTGGAACGGGGTGTGCGCCTTCGGCACGAAGCCACCGATCGAGACCGTGCAGCGGATGTCGTTGCGACCCGAGACCGCGCGTCCCTCGGCGATGACCTTCTTGGCCAGGTCGGCGATCTCCAGGACGTCTTCATCGGTCTCGGTGGGCAGCCCGCACATGAAGTAGAGCTTCACCTGACGCCAGCCGTGCGAGTAGGCAGCCGAGACCGTGCGGATCAGATCTTCCTCGCTGACCATCTTGTTGATGACCTTGCGCATCCGCTCACTGCCACCCTCGGGAGCGAAGGTGAGACCGGAGCGGCGCCCGTTGCGGGAGAACTCGTTGGCCAGCGAGATGTTGAACGCATCCACGCGCGTCGAGGGCAGCGACAACGAGACGTTGGAATCCTCGTAGCGGTCGGCCAAGCCCTTGGCCACGTCACCGATCTCGGTGTGGTCGGCACTCGAGAGCGACAGCAGGCCGACCTCTTCGAAGCCAGACTTGCGGATGCCGTTCTCGACCATTGCACCGATGGTCTCGATGGAGCGCTCGCGCACCGGTCGGGTGATCATGCCGGCCTGGCAGAAACGGCAGCCGCGGGTGCAGCCGCGGAAGATCTCGACCGAGAAGCGTTCGTGGACCGTCTCCGCGAGCGGCACCAGCGGCTTGGCGGGGTAGGGCCACGCGTCGAGGTCCATGAGCGTGTGCTTGCGCACCCGGTCGGGAACGCCGGGGACGTTCGGCACGACCGCGGCGATCTGGCCGGTCGCGTCGTCGTACGACACGTCGTAGAACTTCGGCACGTAGACGTTGTTGCTCATCGCCAGGCGACGCAGCAGCTCGTCCCTGTCAATGTGTTCGCCGCCGGGCCTGCTGCGTTCTTCCTTCCACTCACGGATCACCTCGGAGACCGCGAGCACGATCTCCTCACCATCACCGAGCACGACGGCGTCGACGAAGTCGGCGATGGGCTCGGGATTGAAGGACGCGTGGCCACCGGAGAGGACGATCGGGTCGTCGTCGGTGCGTTCCACCGCATGGAGCGGGATCTGCGCCAGCGAGAGCGCATTGAGCATGTTGGTGTAGCCGAGCTCGGTGGAGAAGCTCAGGCCGAAGACGTCGAAGGCTCGTACCGGTCGGTGGTTGTCGACAGTGAACTGTGGGATCGGACCGTGCTCGTCGCCCTCGCGCATGACCTTCTCCATGTCGGGCCACACGGAGTAGGTGCGCTCGGCAAGGATCCAGTCGCGCTCGTTGAGCACTTCATAGAGGATCGCGACGCCCTGGTTGGGCAGGCCCACCTCGTAGGCGTCGGGGTACATCAGCGCCCAGCGGACGGTCGGGCCGTCGGGCGCGCAGTCCCAGTCCTTGAGGGTCGAGTTGAGCTCGCCGCCGACGTACTGGATCGGCTTCTGCACCGTTGGCAGGCGCGGCTCGAGGCGCTCGAAGACGCTGGCGTGGCCGGTTCGGCCATCGCTGTCGAGCAAGTCGGAACCCACGGGACACACCTCAGTAAGATCAGGGGGCAGTACGACGCACAAGGGTACGCCGATCTCGGCCGTCACTCGAACCCGCGACGCAACAGGAACGGTGGGTTCGGACCGCAAGGACTGCCTGTTCGTGCCGCAAGAACTGCCCGTTCGCGCAGCAAGAACTGCCTGTTCGCGCAGCAAGAACTGCCCGTTCGCGTCAGGAGGAGACGGCGCGGGCCCGCGCGGGGGCGGTGAAGCGGGTCGGGAGCGACGACGTGGAGCGCAGGTGGACGTTCTGGAGCAGTCCGATCGCCAGCATGCCGGCGAACATCGAGGAGCCACCGTAGGACACGAAGGGCAACGGGACCCCGGTGACCGGCATGATGCCCAAGCACATGCCGATGTTCTGGAAGGCCTGGAAGCCCACCCAGCACGCGATCCCGGCGGCGGCGACCCGGCCGAACATGTCCTCGGAGTGCGTGGCGATCGACAGCGCCCGCCAGACCACGATGGCCAGCAGCGCGATGAGGACGCCGGCACCGATCAGGCCCAGCTCCTCTCCCGCGACGGTGAAGATGAAGTCGGTGTGCTGCTCGGGCACGAAGCCGGAGCGGGTCTGGGACCCGTCGAAGAGGCCCTGCCCGAAGACGCCTCCGTTGCCGATGGCGATGCGCGCCTGCTCCACGTTGTAGCCGGCACCGCGTGGGTCCAGCTCGGGGTTGGTGAAGGCCATGAAGCGATCGACCTGGTAGTCCTTGAGGAAGCCGGCGGCCACGGCCACCCAGGCCACCATGACGCCGGCACAGACGAGGCCGCCGAGCCAGATCCGCGGGGCGCCGGAGATCGCCAGCACGCCGAAGACGCACGCCGTCAGCACGAGCATGGTGCCGAGGTCGGGCTGCACCAGGATCAGGGCGGCCGGAAGGGCGGCGATGGCCAGCATGGCGACCACGTCACCCGTGCCGACGCGCTTGCGCCAGGACCCCTCGGCGCGCTCGGCCACCAGCAGGGCCATGCCGATCACCACCGCCAGCTTGGCGAACTCCGACGGCTGGATCGAGAGGCCGCCCAGCATCAACCAGGAGCGGGAACCGTTCACGGTGGTGCCCATGACCAGCACGAGCACCAACCCGATCACCGACGCGAAGTAGACCAGCGGCGCGACGATCCGGACCCAACGGTGGTCGGTGGCCATCACGATCACCATCAGCACCACGCCGATGGCGACGTTGACCAGCTGCTTCTTCAGGTACGTCGAGGAGTCGCCGCCGGTCAGGTCGTCACGGTGGGAGGTGGCCGACCAGACCAGGACCGACCCGAGGACGACGAGCGCCAGGGACGCGAACATCAGGATCCAGTCGAGCCCGGGTGCGCGGCGGGCCATCAGTGCCTCGCCTGCTTCGGGGGGAGGATCGAGCCGTCCTCGGCGAAGACGGGCAGCTTCGTCCCGGCCAGGACGTCGGGGATCGCGGACCGGGCAGGCATGACCTGCTCACCCTCGATGCCGTAGAGCGTCTCCCAGATCTTGCGCACCGCCGGACCCGAGGTGCCCGACCCGGTTCCACCCTGGGACACCATCATGATCACCACGTAGTCGTCGGAGTAGGAGGCCACCCACGAGGTGGACTGCTTGCCGTAGACCTCGGCGGATCCCGTCTTGGAGCGGATCTGCACCTGGTCCAGCGGGAAGCCGCCCATCCGCCAGGACATGGTGCCCTGGCGGGTCACGCCCTTGAGAGCGGTGTCGACGTACCCCTGGACCGAGTCGGGGAGGTCGACGGTGCCCTGCTTCTCGGGCTCGATGCGCTTGACCAGCTTGCCGTCGGCGTCGACCACGGCCTTGCCGATGCGCGGCTTCCACAGGGTGCCGCCGTTGCCGATCGCCGCGTAGGCGCGAGCCAGCTGCAGCGGGGTGACGATCGTGTCGCCCTGCCCGATCGCGAAGTTCACCGCGTCACCGGCTCGGTAGGCGTAGCCCTCGACGCAGAACTCGTGCGCGAAGCGACGCAGGAAGTCGCTGGCGTCCTTCGGGGGGTTCTTCGCCAGCTTGCAGTAGTAGTCCTTCTGCGCGTCGTAGTAGCCGCGCTTCCAGGCCCGGTCGGCGATCCGTCCGGAGGCCTCGGCCGGCAGGTCGATGCCCGTGGTCTCACCGAAGCCGAACTCCTCGGCCTCCTCGACCAGGGGGTCCTTGGCATTCACGTCGGCCACGTCGGAGCCGTAGCGGCGCCAGAAGTCATAGCCGACGCGGTAGAAGAAGGTGTTGCAGGAGACCTCGAGGGCCTTGTCGAAGCCGATGAACCCGTAGGCGCCGGACTCGTAGTTCTTGAACGCCCGGTTGCCGACCTGGAAGGCCGAGGAGCAGTTGAGCCGGGTTTCGGTGGTGTAGCCGTTGGTCAGTGCCCCGATGGTCATCATCGGCTTCCAGGTCGATCCGGGTGCGAACTGCCCCTGGGTGGCTCGCGACAGCAGCGGCGTGCCGGCCTGCTCGGAGTAGAGCCGGGAGAGCTGGGCCTGGGTGATCCCGTTGACCCAGACCGACGGGTCGTACGTCGGCTGGCTGGCCATCGCGACGATGCGTCCGGAGTTCACCTCCATGACCACCGCCGCCCCTGAGTCGGCGACGTAGTTCTTGTGGGTGACCGTGTCGTAGGTCTTGCGCGCGGTGGCGATCGTCTCGGCGAGCTGCTTCTCGACCGTCGCCTGCACCTTCGCGTCGATGCTGGTGACCAGGGTGTCCCCCGGCGTGCCCGCATCGAGGCTGTGCTCCTTCATCACCTGGCCCATCGAGTTCACCTCGACGCGCTGGTAGCCGGGCATCCCGCGCAGGTAGCGGTCGTACTCCTTCTCGACCCCGGCCCGGCCGACCTGGGAGGCGCCGTTCACGGAGACGTCGTCGGCGGACTCCGCCTCGGCCAGCTCTCCCTCGGTGATCGGACTGAGGTAGCCGAGCAGGTGCGCGGCGTTCACGCCGTACGGCTGGGGGTAGGCGCGCACGGACTCCTGCTGGGCCAGCACCCCGGGGTAGTCCTCGGCCTGTTCCTTGATCAGCAGCGCGACCTTGGTCCTGACGTCGGTGGCGATCGGCACCGGTTGGTACGGCGAGCCGTTCCAGCACTTGCGGGCGACTGCGTCGGCGTCACCGCAGTTGAGCAATCGGGCGCGGATGGCCCTCGGCTCCATGTCGACGGCCCGGGCGACCCGGTGCAGCAGCTTGCGTTGCTTGCCGTCGGAGAGCTTGCCCAGGGTGGTGCGGTCGACCGAGATCACCCAGGAGCTGCGGTTCGCGACCAGCGGGCGCCCTTGGGCGTCCACGATCAGGCCTCGGTCGGGCTGCAGCACGATCTCGCGGATCGACTGGGAGGCTGCCTTGGCCTGGTAGATCTCGCCGGCGGCGACCTGGAGGTACCAGAGCCGCGCGAACAGGGTCGCGAAGAGACTGAGCACCAGGGCCTGGACGACGACCAGCCGCAGTCGGCTGCGCTGCTGGGTGGACAGCGCCATCACCACGCCACCTCGGCAGGCTCGAGTCGCCGGAACAAGGTCATCACCGGCGGCAGCACGAACGGCGTCAGCAGCACGTCCCAGACCACGGCCACGAGGATCACCTCGAGCATGTCGGGGACGCTGACGGCGGGGTCGTTCAGGATCAGCCCGGAGAGCGCGAAGAGGGACGTGCCGATGAAGGAGGCTGCCGCCACGGTGCCGACGGCGGCCAGGACATGGGGCCTGGCATCCTGGCGGACCCGCCCGGCCAGGTAGCCCACGACCACGAGGGCCAGGGCCCAGCGCCCGGCGACGTGGTCGGCCGGCGGGGCCAGGTCGATCACCACACCGGCGACGAAGCCGAGGGTGGCCGCGAACTGGGGTCCACGGACCAGCGCCGCGCCGACCACGACCAGCAGGGCCAGGTTGGGCACCACGCCGTCCCACGCGAAGTGAGGGAACAGGCTGACCTGCAGCACGACGGCCAGCGCCACGACGGCGAACGCGACCAGACCACGCATGACGGTCATCTCACTCATCCCCGTCCTCGGCCCTGATCACGGACCGGTCGGAGGTCGAGTCCTTCGGCACCACCACCCCCACGAGGTCGAGCGAGGTGAAGTCGACCAGGGGCTTGATCACGGCACGCCGCGACGTCTCCCGAGGGCTGTTGATCACGGAGACGACCTTGCCGATCGGGATGCCCGCGACGTAGGGGGTCCCGGCCTCGCTGCCCCAGGTGGTGACCACGTCACCGGCGTTGGCCGTCACGGAGTCATCCATCAGGTCGAGGTCGAGCCGCCCGGTGCCGTCGATGATCCCGCGGCCGCTGAGGAAGCCGATCTCCATGCTCGAGGCCAACCGGCCACCGACCACGGACTCCTTGTCGACGACGAGGACCACCGTCGCCGTCGTGCGGGTGACCCGGACGACGCGACCGATCAGGCCGTCGTTGTTGAGCACGGTCATGTCGGCGTGGAGGCCGGCGTTGGAGCCGGCGTCGATGGTGACGGTGTTGGAGAAGGACTGACCGGATCCGACCGCGATCACGTGGGCGGGGACCAGGTCGTAGCCGGTGTCGTCAGCGGTGCGGGTGAGCTCGTCGTACTCGACAAGGCGGTTGCGGTCGAGGTCGGCGGTCTCGACAGTGTGGCGCAGCTGGGAGTTCTCGGCCTCGAGCTCGGCCACCTGCTCGCGCAGGTCCTTGCGACTGCCGAACCAGTCGGGGATGGCGGCAAAGGGGCGCACCACGTCGGCGGTGACCACCTCGATCGGGCCGAACGCCTCGCCCGCCACCCGACGAGCGGGCTCGATCGGCGAGTCGTCGCCCCCGTGGGCGTCGAGGGTGATCATCGTGGCGCAGGCCAGCAGCAACGCCACCAGGACGGACCCGGAGGGACGCTCCTTCTTGTCCAGGTCGTCTCGACCCTTCCAACGCTTCTCCATGCCTACCGCCGACGATCCGTCACGAGCACCTGCTGCAGGGCCTCGAACTCCTCGACGCACTTGCCGGCCCCGAGGGCCACCGAGCTGAGCGGGTCCTCGGCGACGTGGACCGGCATCCCGGTCTCGTGCCGGATGCGCTCGTCGAGGCCGCGGAGCAGGGCGCCACCGCCGGTGAGCACGATGCCACGGTCCATGATGTCGCCGGCGAGCTCCGGTGGGGTCTGGTCGAGGGTGGTGCGCACGGCGTCGACGATGTTGTGCAGTGGCTCCTCGAGGGCCTGGCGGACCTCGGCGCTGGAGACCACGACGGTGCGCGGCAGGCCACTGATCATGTCGCGCCCGCGCACCTCTGCCTCGGGTTCCTTCGGCAGCGGGAAGGCGGAGCCGAGGGTCATCTTGATCTCCTCGGCGGTGCGCTCCCCGAGCATGAGGGAGTACTCCTTCTTCATCCAGGCGATGATCGCCTGGTCGAGGTCGTCACCGGCGGTGCGGATCGACAGGGAGTTGACGATCCCCCCGAGCGAGATCACCGCGACCTCGGTGGTGCCTCCACCCACGTCGACGACCATGTTGCCGGTGGCCTCGTGCACCGGGAGACCGGCACCGATCGCGGCCGCCATCGGCTCCTCGACGATGTAGACCCGGCGGGCGCCGGCCTGGTAGCCGGCCTCCTTGACGGCGCGCTGCTCGACCGCAGTGATGCCGCTGGGCACACAGATGACCAGCCGTGGCTTGGCGAAGTAGCGACGCCGGTGGACCTGCTGGATGAAGAACCGCAGCATCTGCTCGGTGGCGTCGAAGTCGGCGATCACGCCGTCCTTGAGCGGGCGGATGGCGGTGATGTTGTCGGGGGTGCGACCGATCATCCGCTTGGCCTCGTGACCCACCGCAAGGATCTCGTCGGTCGTCTCGTTGAGGGCCACGACCGAGGGTTCGTCGAGCAGCACACCCTTGCCGCGGACGTAGACCAGCGTGTTGGCGGTCCCGAGGTCCACGGCCATGTCCCGGCCGATGAGGCTGTTGGCCATCGATCCAACCCTTGTTCGTTGCAGTGATGGGGGAAGTGGCTCGCATCCACTCCAGAAGCGTGCCCGCAACGAGCGTAGGTTCAGGCGTGCTTCTTCCTCGGCAGGACACGCGGTGACAGGTCTCCGGCAAGCGGTTCGGGGCGGTCCCCGCGGTCGTCGCGGCGCGGCCCCGGACTGCATCGCCGCGGGTGGGGTACCACGGGTGGTGACCGGCATCGAGGTGCTGGCTCACCACGGAGGGAGCAGGACCATGGCCGACCGTCGTCTCCGCATCGCTGCCGCCGCGCTCCCCGCGTACGTCGTCCTGTCCGTGATCGCTCGTCGCTCCCCTCCGCGGGGTGAGCGCATGGCGGTGCGCAGGGCCAACCACGACGGGATGTCCCACGGGTGGCTCTGGCCCGCCCAGCAGGTCGGCACTCCGTGGGTGCTGCCGGGAACGGCCGTGGTCGGAGGGGTGGTCATGGGCGTCGGCCTGGGCTCCGGGCTGTCGGGCCTAATCATCCCCGCGGACGGCGTCCGTGACCGGCTCAGCCCATGAGCCGGTCTCGACGACGAAGGATCAGAGCTCGGGGAACCAGATGCTGATCTCGCGCGCCGACGACTCGGGCGAGTCGGAGCCGTGCACGATGTTCTGCTGCACCTTCAGTCCCCAGTCGCGACCGAGGTCGCCGCGGATCGTGCCAGGCAGGGCGCCGGTCGGCTCGGTGGCACCGGCGAGAGACCGGAACCCCTCGATGCAGCGGTGGCCCTCGATGACCATCGCGGTCACCGGTCCGGAGGACATGAACTCCACCAGGGGCTCGTAGAACGGCTTGCCCTCGTGCTCGGCGTAGTGCGCGGCCAGCTGCTCGCGCGTGGGGGTGACCACGGCAAGGGCGACGGGCGTGTAGCCCTTCGCCTCGACACGGCGCAGCACCTCACCGCTGAGCCCGCGACGGTAGCCGTCGGGCTTGACCAGGACCAGGGATCGTTCGATCTGTTCGCTCACGCGACACAGCCTAGCGAGGGGGTTCGACGAGTCCAGCGACGGCACGACGATGGAGGATTTCACGCACCATCTGGAGGAAATCCTCCGCTGTCAGATGTGTCGTGGGCGGCGTACGCCGCGGCGCGCTCGCGCTCGATCTTGCGCCCGAGGAAGTGGGCCGAGCCCCAGAGCAACGCGAAGAGCCCACCCAGGAAGAACATCACCGGCACCAGGAATCCCAGAGCGACGGCGGCGACCTGGATCGCCCAGCCGAGCCCGTAGGCCCATTCGGCGCGCAGCATCCCGGCGGTGACGATGCACAGGACGGCCAGCCCGAGACCGATCCACAGTGCCGTGCCGACGCTGACGTCGGCGATCGTGATCAGGACCGGAGTCGTCAGACCGAGGGCGACCGCCTCGAGCGTCAGGATGCCGGCGCACATGCCGCGTCGCGGGGAACGCTTCGGGTCGCCCGTCGGGCGCTCCTGCTCGGACTGTCCGGCCCCGGCGTGACCGATCTCGTTCTCGTCGGTCACTGGTCGCGCCCCTTCAACATCGCACGTGCCTCTCCGACGGTGACCACCGATCCGGTCACCAGCACGCCACCGGAGCCGAACGAGTCGCTGATGGCCTCCCCGGCCTCGGCCAACGTGGCGGCCTGGTCGATCGCGTCCGCCAGTCGCGGGGCGACCGAGACGCGGTCCTCACCGAACACCTCACGGGCGGCCTCGGCCAGGGCCTCGGCCGACATGGCCCGGTCCGTGGAGTTCTGGGTGCACACGATGTGGGCCAGGTGCGGCTCGAAGGCGACCAGCACTCCTTCGTGGTCCTTGTCGGCCATCACCCCCATCACACCGATCAGCGGCGCGAACGCGAAGGAGTCCTCGAGCGCGGCGGCGGTCGCCTCGGCGCCTGCCGGGTTGTGCGCCGCATCCAGCACCACCGTGGGACTGCGACGGATGATCTCCAGCCGGCCGGGCGAGGTGACCGAGGCGAATGCCTCGCGGACGAGGTCCTCGGCCAGGGGTTCGTCACCGGCGAACGCCTCGACCGCAGCCAGCGCGACCGCGGCGTTCTGGGCCTGGTGCGCACCGTAGAGCGGGAGGAACACGTCGTCGTACTGGCCACGCAGGCCCTGCAGGCTGATCGTCTGCCCACCCACGGCAGGCACCCGAGTGATCACGCCGAACTCCAGCCCCTCGCGGGCGATGGTGGCCCCGACCTCGACGGCGCGGGCGAGCAGCACCTCGGCGACCTCGGGAGACTGCTGGGCCAGGATCACCTGCGCCCCTTCCTTGATGATGCCGGACTTCTCCTGGGCGATGCCGGTGACGCTCTCGCCGAGGTACTTCGCGTGGTCGACAGCGATGGGCAGCACGACCGCCACCTTGCCGTCGGCGACGTTCGTCGCGTCCCACGATCCGCCCATGCCGACCTCGATCACCGCTGCATCGACGGGAGCGTCGGCGAAGGCGCTGAACGCCATGCCGACCACGGTCTCGAAGAAGGAGAGCGGGTGCGGCTGGTCGGCGTCGACGAGGTGGGTGAACGGTGCGACGTCGTTGAAGGCCCGGACGAACGTCTCGTCGTCGAGGGGCTCCCCGTCGACGGAGATGCGCTCACTCATCTTCTCCACGTGCGGGCTGGTGAAGCGTCCGGTGCGCAGGTTCATCGCCCGCAGGAGCGAGTCGATCATCCGTGACGTCGACGTCTTGCCGTTCGTGCCGGTCAGGTGGATCACCGGGTACGCCCGCTGCGGGTCCCCGAGCAGCTCGGTGAATGCAGCGATCCGATCGAGGCTCGGCTCGAGCCTGGACTCGGGCCAGCGGGACAGCAGCGCGTCCTCGACCTCCGCGTAGGTCTCGGCGGGACGGGGCTGCGGGGAAGGTTCAGTCATGACGGCCCGAGTCTAGTTGCCCCGGTCCGCACCGTCCGAGCCGACTGCGCCCCCGAGACCTCACCGGGCGTGGCCCTCGGCCCACGACGTCACGCCGACGGTCGCGGCCCCACCACGATGTTGGCCATGTCGACCACCGGCCGATAGCCGAGGCGCTGGTAGATCGCGTTGGACACCGGATTGGCCTGGTCGGTGAACAGGCAGGCGCGGGTGCCGTCGGCGGTGATCAGCCGGGAGACCTCGGCAACGGCCGCACTGGCGTACCCCTGGCCCCGGTGCGCCCTGGGCGTGAACACAGGGCCGATCCTGTTGACGCCGTACTCCGGCTGGTTCATCCCGGTCAGGTGGAGCGGGCGATCGTCACCGTCGACCCAGGCGAAGATCCGGCCGTCGTCGATCCGTTCGAGCACGTCGTCGAGCCCGACGTGCTCACCCTGGGTCGGGTCCGGCTCGCGGCCGGCCTGCTCGTCGGCCTCCACGTGGAACGCCCGGAACCAGGCCAGTGCCAGCTCGCACTCCTCGGTCCGCATCAGCCGCAGCCGGCCCGCAGGCGGACGGGCCGGCGGGACCAGCTCCCCGAGCTCGAAGAGCCGGGTGCGTTCGACGACGTCGACGCAGTGGCCGGCGAGCCCGGCCGTCTCCTCGGCGACGTGCTGCACGGCAGGGAGCGCACCGTTGGCTCCACCGACGGACTCCCCGCGTGCGTGCAGTGCCCGGGCCAGCGCGCGGGCGCCGGCCTCGGGCATCGGCAGCACGAACAGCGGGTACGGCGGGAACGGAGCAGTGCGCATGGCCGAGCCCGTCACGGTGCCCGCGGCGTCCCGGACCACGGCCCACCACAGCGGATGGCCCGGGTCGGCCGGCTCTCCACCGGCGTCCAGGCTGCGCGCCCGGCGTCCGGCGACGGTCGCCACCACCGTGCTCACCACCGGGTCCGCCGCCAGCCGCTCCCCCGCCACGGCGAGGAAGGGACGGGGGTCGGTGAAGAACTCCACGGTGGCTGCTGCACGGTCCATGGCCCCACGCTAGACATCGCCGGTCGGCGCGTCACCGGGTTTTGCGCGCGGCACCGTACGGCCACAGTGGGAACTGGTTCGCGGCGGGCCTGTTCACACACGTAACATTCCGCCCATGACTGAGACTCCGAAGAACGCCGACCTGTCCGAGACGACGCCCGCTGACGCGCGCGCCGTCGTCGTACCGGACAAGCCCGCGCTCGAGGGTCTCGAGGAGAAGTGGTCGGCACAGTGGAAGGAGGACGACACCTACGCCTTCGACCGCACCCAGCCCCGGGAGAACGTCTACTCCATCGACACTCCCCCGCCGACCGTCTCCGGCTCGCTGCACGTGGGCCACGTCTTCTCCTACACCCACCCCGACCTGATCGCCCGCTACCAGCGGATGACCGGCAAGACCGTGTTCTACCCGATGGGTTGGGACGACAACGGTTTGCCGACCGAGCGCCGCGTGCAGAACTACTACGGCGTGCGCTGCGACCCGTCGCTGCCCTACGACGCCGACTTCACCCCGCCGGCCAAGCCCGACCCCAAGAAGCAGGTGCCGATCAGCCGGCCGAACTTCGTCGAGCTCTGCGAGAAGCTCGTGGTCGAGGACGAGAAGGCCTTCGAGGACCTGTGGCGCCGCGTGGGCGTCTCGGTCGACTGGTCGCAGGACTACACCACCATCGGCCCGAAGGCCCAGGAGGTCAGCCAGACCGCGTTCCTGCGCAACCTGGCCCGTGGTGAGGCCTACCTCCAGGAAGCCCCCACCCTGTGGGACGTCACCTTCCAGACCGCGGTCGCCCAGGCCGAGCTGGAGGCCCGCGAGTACGCCGGCGCCTACCACCGCGTCGCGTTCCACAAGCCCGATGGCTCCACCATCCACATCGAGACCACCCGTCCCGAGCTGATCCCCTCCGTGGTCGCGCTGATCGCCCACCCCGACGACGAGCGCTACGCCGACCTGTTCGGCAGCACGGTGACCTCCCCCGTCTTCGGCGTGGAGATCCCGGTGCTCGCGCACGCGGCTGCCGAGCCCGACAAGGGCGCCGGCATCGCGATGTGCTGCACCTTCGGTGACCTCACCGACGTGCAGTGGTGGCGCGAGCTGCAGCTGCCGGTGCGCACCCTGATCGGTCGCGACGGTCGCTTCCTGCGCGAGACCCCGGAGTGGCTCTCGGCCGAGCCGGCCGCCACGGCCTACGAGGACCTCAAGGGCAAGACCGCCTTCAGTGCCCGCGAGGCCGTGGTCGCCAAGCTCAAGGAGTCCGGCGACCTGGAGGGTGACCCGAAGCCCACGCAGCGGATGACGAACTTCTACGAGAAGGGCGACAAGCCGCTCGAGATCGTGGCCACCCGCCAGTGGTACCTGCGCAACGGAGGTCGCGACGCCGACCTGCGCAACGAGCTGGTCGACGAGGGAAACGCGATCACCTGGATCCCCGCCCACATGAAGCACCGCTACGACAACTGGGTCGGTGGCCTCAACGGTGACTGGCTGATCTCGCGGCAGCGGTTCTTCGGCATCCCGTTCCCGGTCTGGTACGCCCTCGACGCCGACGGCGAGCCCGACTACGACCACCCGTTGCTGCCCACCGAGGAGCAGCTCCCGGTCGATCCGTCGACCGACGCCCCCCAGGGGTACGACGAAGCGCAGCGCGGGCAGGCCGGTGGCTTCATCGGCGACCCCGACGTGATGGACACCTGGGCCACCTCGTCGCTGACCCCGCAGATCGCCGGGGGCTGGGAGACCGACAACGACCTGTTCGAGCGCGTCTTCCCGATGGACCTGTGCACCCAGGCACACGACATCATCCGCACCTGGCTCTTCTCCCGCGTGGTGCGTTCGCACCACGAGAACGGCGTCGTGCCGTGGTCGCACGCCATGATCTCGGGCTTCATCATGGACCCCGACCGCAAGAAGATGTCGAAGTCCAAGGGCAACGTCGTCGTCCCGACCCAGATCCTCGACAAGTTCGGTGCCGACGCGGTCCGGTGGCGGGCCGCCATGGCCCGCCCCGGCCTGGACTCCCCCTTCGACGAGACCCAGATGAAGGTCGGTCGCCGACTGGCGATGAAGGTGCTCAACGCATCGAAGTTCGTGCTCGGCAGCGTCGGGGCCACCGAGCTGAACCCGCCGGCCATCTCGGCGCCGATCGACTGCGCGCTGATGGGGCGACTGGCCCGAGTCGTCACCGAGGCGACCGAGGCGTTCGACGCCTACGACTACACGAGCGCCCTCGAGACCGTTGAGAAGTTCTTCTGGGAGTTCTGCGACGACTACCTCGAGCTGGTCAAGGAGCGTGCCTACGACGAGGACGGCGGGTCGGCCACGGAGTCGGCCAAGGCGACCCTGGCCGGCGCCCTGCACGTCCAGCTGCGTCTCCTGGCTCCGTTCCTGCCCTACGTCACCGAAGAGGTGTGGTCGTGGTGGCAGGACGGTTCGGTGCACACCTCGGCCTGGCCCTCGGCCACGGAGCTGGGATCGGCCGCTGCCGCCCACGGCGGCATGCTCACCCACGTCGCCGCGGCCCTCGGCGGGATCCGCGGCGCCAAGTCCACCGCCAAGGTCAGCCAGCGCACCGAGGTCTCCCGCGTGGAGATCACCGGTCCGCCCGAGGCCCTCGACGCGATCAGCAAGGCCCAGGCCGACCTGTCGGCCGTCGGCAAGGTGACGGGCGAGTTCGTGCTGGTTCCCGAGGACGACGCCACGGAGGTCAGCGTGAAGGCTGAGCTCGTGGCGGCTGAGTGATCCTCAGCCCCGGCCGAGGACGCTCCCGCAACGGCGCCGCCGAGCTCGGCCCCGGGTCGGGACGTGCCGCGGTGGCGCGTGCGAGCGCCTGACGCGGTGGGACCGGCGCGTCGAGCTCCACATCCGCCGCGGGCATGAGCCCGGGCGGGACCTGGCCTGCCAGCGGTGGGCGTGCCGCGAGCAGCTCAGCGACGACCGTGGTGGCCGCGCTGGTGTCCCCGGTGGTGGCCGCGCTGGTGCCCCTTGTGGTGACCGCGCTGGTGCCCCTTGTGGTGACCGCGCTGGTGTCCCCTGTGGTGACCGCGGTCCGCGTGCGCCGGGCGGTGCGCGCGGTGTGCCTCGATCCGACGCTGCTGCCCCGGGGCGTGTTCGCGGCCGTGGGTCCGCCCACGGTCGTGGGAGTGCGAGTCGCGGTGAGCACCTGAGCGGTCGTGGTCAACGCGGTACGCCGTGGCATCGCGCATGGCCCGCACCGCGTCGGCCTTGATCTCCGCACTGTGCCGACGAGCCTGCGCCACGCGAGCCTCGTCCTCGGTCACCTTCTTCTCGCCGAAGCCCGGGCGCGCCACGGGGTGCGCGGTCGGACTCTCGGACGGCACGGCCGGCGCCTCGGACGTCGTTGGCGCAGTGCTGTCCGGCAGACGTCCCGCGGCGGCGCGCGACTCGGTGGGCGCCACCTCGTCACCCAGTCGCAGCATCTCGGCGACGAGCGAGCCGGGGGTGCGGTCGCCACGGATCAGGTCGCCGAGCGCCTGGGCTCGCACCGTGTAGCCCATGAAGACGCAGCAGGCAATGGTGATCACCACGAAGGCGAACAGGGGCTTCTTGTGTTCGGAGCTCATCGACTTTCCGGACCGCGGGTATGGACCCCACCATTGTCACTGCCGAGAGCGAAGAACACCGCATCGTACAAGGCAAATGATCCGAATGGACTAGGAACCACCTGGCCCAGACGGACGTCACTCCCTGCTGGGAGTCACTCCGCTGGCTCCACCGAGCCCGGCGAACCCGTCGAACCCGTGCGTCCGGGCCGCGGGATCAGGCCGACTTCTTCTTCTTCGGCTCGGCCTCGCGTGGGATGAGCGTCGGGTTCACGTTGTCCTCGACGACCTCACGGTTCACCACCACCTTGGCGATGTCACCACGCGAGGGGACGTCGTACATCACGTGGAGGAGCACCTCCTCGATGATGGCGCGCAGACCACGGGCACCCGTGCCACGCTCCAGCGCTCGATCGGCGATGGCGGCGACGGCATCCTCGGTGAACTCCAGCTCCACGCCGTCGATGGCGAAGAGCTTCTGGTACTGCTTGACCAGGGCGTTGCGCGGCTCGGTGAGGATCTGCACCAGAGCGTCCTGGTCGAGCTTCGAGACACTGGTGATCAGCGGCAGGCGACCGATGAACTCGGGGATCAGGCCGAACTTGGTGAGGTCCTCGGGACGCACCTGCGCCATCAGGTCCTCGGCCTCACGCTCGGCCTGGCCACGCACGTCGGCGGTGAAGCCGAGCGTCTTCTTGCCGACCCGCTGCTCGACGATGTGGTCGAGACCGGCGAAGGCACCGCCGACGATGAAGAGGATGTTGGTGGTGTCGATCTGGATGAACTCCTGGTGCGGGTGCTTGCGCCCGCCCTGCGGAGGCACCGAGGCCTGCGTGCCCTCGATGATCTTCAGCAACGCCTGCTGCACGCCCTCACCGGAGACATCACGGGTGATCGACGGGTTCTCCGACTTGCGGGCCACCTTGTCGATCTCGTCGATGTAGATGATGCCGGTCTCGGCCTTCTTGACGTCGTAGTCGGCAGCCTGGATCAGCTTGAGGAGGATGTTCTCCACGTCTTCACCGACGTAGCCCGCCTCGGTGAGCGCGGTGGCGTCCGCAATCGCGAAGGGCACGTTGAGCATCCTGGCCAGGGTCTGGGCCAGATAGGTCTTGCCGCACCCGGTGGGGCCCATCACCAAGATGTTGGACTTGGCGACCTCGACGGTCTCGTCCTTGGCGTGCTTGCCGCTGGTGGGCTCGTTGGCGCCCGCCTGCACGCGCTTGTAGTGGTTGTAGACCGCCACGGCCAGCGACTTCTTGGCGTGCTCCTGGCCGATCACGTAGGAGTTGAGGAAGTCGAAGATCTCCTTCGGCTTCGGCAGCTCCTCGAGGCCGACGTCGGAGCGCTCGCTGAGCTCCTCCTCGATGATCTCGTTGCAGAGATCGATGCACTCATCACAGATGTAGACGCCCGGACCGGCGATCAACTTCTTGACCTGCTTCTGGCTCTTTCCGCAGAAAGAGCACTTCAGCAGGTCGCCTCCGTCACCAATACGTGCCACGGGCGGACTTCCTTCCTCTGCAGATCAACTTCTCGACGGTACCCCGTGCCCGCCGGTTCGCGCGGTCAGACACGGGGTCCGCGCGGGATCAAGCGAGCGCCGGGAGCGCCTTGCGGGACTCGAGGATCGCGTCGACGAGGCCGTACTCGACGGCTGCATCGGCGGTGAGGATCTTGTCGCGCTCGATGTCACGGCTGACGTCGTCGACGTCCTTGCCGGTGTGCTCGGCGATCATCGTCTCCAGCATCTTGCGCATCCGGATGATCTCGTTGGCCTGGATCTCCAGGTCGGAGATCTGGCCACCCTGACCCTCGGTGTAGGGCTGGTGGATCAGGATCCGGCTGTTCGGGAGGGCGAGTCGCTTCCCGGGAGCGCCGGCGGCGAGCAGCACGGCGGCAGCCGAGGCGGCCTGGCCCAGGCACACGGTCTGCACCTCGGGCTTGATGAAGCGCATCGTGTCGTAGATCGCGGTCAACGCGGTGAACGAACCACCGGGGCTGTTGATGTAGATCGAGATGTCGCGGTCGGGGTCCATCGACTCCAGGCAGAGCAGCTGCGCCATCACTGCGTTGGCGATGTCGTCGCTGATCGGCGTGCCGAGGAAGATGATGCGGTCCTCGAACAGCTTGGCGTAGGGGTCGATCCGGCGGACCCCGTAGGAGGTGCGCTCTTCCCACTGCGGGATGTAGTAGTTCATGTCAGTCCTTACCGTGGGCCGGGCGGCCGGAGTCTGCGGTCTCGCGGGCGTTGGTGATCACCTGGTCGATCAGGCCGTACTCGAGGGCCTGCTCGGGGGTGAACCAGCGGTCGCGGTCGGAGTCGCGCTCGATCTCCTCGACCGTCCGGCCGGTGTGCAGCGCGATGAGCTCTCCGAGCTGCTTCTTCAGGAGAAGACTCTGCTGGGCCTGGATCTTGATGTCGGAGGCGGAGCCGCCGATGCCGCCGGAGGGCTGGTGCATCATGATCCGTGCGTGCGGGAGCGCGTAGCGCTTGCCCTTGGCGCCGGCACAGAGCAGGAACTGGCCCATCGACGCAGCCAGGCCCATGCCCACGGTCGCCACGTCGTTGGGGATGTAGTTCATCGTGTCGTAGATCGCCATGCCGGCGTCGACGGAGCCGCCGGGGCTGTTGATGTGCAGGAAGATGTCGGCCTCGGGGTCTTCGGCCGACAGCAGCAACAGCTGGGCGCAGATCGCGTTGGCGTTCTGGTCGCGGACCTCGGACCCGAGGAACACGATGCGCTCGCGCAGCAACCGCTGGTAGATGTGGTCGTCCAGCCCGTAGGACGCGCCGCCGCCGTTGGCTTCGACACCCACGGCGCTCCGGGGCTCATTGGTCTGGCTCTGATTCTGGTTCACGAGAGCGACACTAGCCGCCCTGACCGACACATCCACGCGTCTGACACCCCTGTTCGCCCACAGCAGATTCCGCAGGCGCCGCCGGACCCGGCCCGTCTCCAGCTCCCGGGGCGTCCGAGCACCCGGACCTCAGCCCTCGACGGCTGCCTTGAGCCGCCCCAGGGTCCGGGCCATGCCCGCCTCGAGCTCGTCGGCGTGCTCATCGGTGCCACCCAGGGCCAGGGGTGCGAACAGCCTGCTCACACCGGTCAGGCGTCCCAGCACGGGACGGCGGTGCACCACCCGGGTGCGCCCACCGTCCGCCTCGAGCTCATAGATCCAGCGAGCACCGCTGGAGGTGGTGTCCCAGCTGAGCAGCCGCCGGGGCTCGAGCGCGGCGACGACGTTGCGTGTCGGCCACACCACGAGCTTGCGTCGATTGATGCCGAGGTACCACTGCCCGACCCGCAGCCCGCCGCCCTTCAGCGGCAGCATGCGCACCGTCTCGTCGCTGAGCTCTGGCATCCGCGACAGGTCGGACAGCACCGCCCACACCCGCTCCACGGGCGCCTCGATGATCGTCTCGGCCCGCAGCTCACGGTCCGCACTCATCGCAGCCAACACCTCATCGCAGCCAACTCCTCAGGGCAGTGTGGACATCGGGGTGGTTGAGCAGCCCGAAGTGATCGGATCGTGGCACGTGCAGCACGTCGGCGTCGGGGAACAGGTCAGGTTGTCGGCGTGAACGACCGTGTGCCGAGGGCACCCGCACGAGGAGATCACCCATCAGGTGCCCGAGCGGGTGGCGCGCCGACTCGGTCAGGGTGGCCGCGACAAGGCGATAACGGGCCGTCGGCAGCGGCGTGACGTCGTGGCCGAGCCCGTCGACCAGGTCCTCGATGCCGACCGAACGGTGATCGAGGATCCGACCGAAGGCCGAGGTCTCCGGCAGGTGGGCCAGCAGCCGGCTCCCGTGGCCGACCGCGATCGCCAGTGGGGCGCCGGCGTGGGGACTGCCGAGCGTGACCACGTCACTGACCAGCCGGGTCCACGGGTCCTCGTCGCCGAGGTCGACGGCGCAGGCCGCTCGGGCGACCAGGCCGCCCATGGAGTGCCCGATCAGTGCCACGCGGGAGGGTTCGACCGGCCAGCCGGCCACCAGGTCGCGCATCAGCGCGGCCACGTCGACGCCGTTCTCCCGGACCGAGCGACCCGTGTTGAGACGCAGCAGCACCGGAGTCCAGCCCAGCTCGACGAGTGTCGCGGCGTACGTCGTCCCGACGGCGTCGCCGTGCAGGTCCCAGAACGACTCGTTCTCCGACAGCCCGTGCAGCAGGACGGCCACCTTCTCCCCCGCCGCCGGGAAGACGGCGGCGAGTCGATCTGGCTCGAGCGGGACGTCTCGACCGTGGTCGCGCACGGTCGTGGTGATCGCCAGTCGCGACCCCTCGTGTGCGAATCGATCCCCGACGAGGCCGTTGAGCGCAGACCGGACGAAGCGGCCGCGCGCGCTGTGCTCGAGGCGCGGCCCCACGCCGGCAGCGCCAGCAGCACGCAGGGCGTGCGAGGTGAGCGTGAGCCCGGCGCCGATGGAGCCGTAGACGGCACTGGAGATGCCGTCGTGCAGCAGCTGGGGCCCCCGGGCGCGGTTGCCGGTGACCCGGTTGAGCACGCCGTACGTGCGCCCGGCCCAGGCCCGGTGGGTGTCGCGCACGGTGCGCAGGAGGATCTCGTCACCGTAGACGGGCAGGAGCCCGAGCGCGTCGACGACGCCGGGTCCAGAGATCGTGTTCATCGCGTGATCCTCCCAGGATATTCAGTGCACACATGTTCACTCAACAACCCCGCTCGGTGCAACCCCATGAGTGCCGGATCACGCCAGCCAGGTCACCAGCGCTTGGTGCACGTCGGGGTGGTTGGCCAGCCCGACCTCGTGCGTGGGCACGTGGTGCAGCGTCGCGGTGGGGAACAGTGAGCGCGCGCGACGAGCACGCAGCGGCAGGCGGTGACGCCACCAGAACAGCTCGCCGACGACTCCCCCGACGCGACTCTGCTGGAGTCGGGTCCGTGCGGTGACCACCACGTAACGGGCACCGGGCAGCGGGTCCAGCCCGGCGTCGACCCGGTCCTCGGTGACGATCCCGGCGAGCTCCTCGTCGACCAGGCGCCCGCCGGGCACCAGGCTGCGACCCGACGGGACCACCAGGTGCGGTGTCCCGAGCAGGACCACGTCGGAGACCCGGTCCCGCCACGGCCCAGCGGCCAGGTCCTGCAGGGCGCAGGCGGTCCTGAGCACCAGCCCGCCCGTGCCGTGGCCGACCAGGGCGATCCGTCGTACGTCGACCGGCCAGGCATCGACGAGCAGCTGCAGGGCGGCCGCGACCGCGACTCCCTGGGATCGCGAGTCCTCGCCCTCCACAGTCGCCACCAGCAGGTGCACCGGGGTCCAACCGAGCAGCGACGACAGCCTGCTCGCATACGTCCCGCCGACCTGGTCGAGGTGCTGGTGCCAGACGGTCTCGTCCTCGTCCACGCCGGGGACGAAGACCACGAGGCAATCGGACGCGTGCGCGAACGCCTCCGCGACGGCACCCGCCTCGAGGGGTACGTCGATCCCGGCACACCGCACCCGGATCGGCGCGATCCCGTCAGCGGGGCGGTGCCGGACCAGCGGCCGGACCAGCGGCGCGGCCAGTGACAACGGCGACCTGCCCAGACCGAGCAACCGCAGCAGTCGCCACGGAGCGACGGCATGGCTCGGAGTGCTCACGGCTGCAGTCTGCGCGGCGGGGGGACGTCGGACAACCAACCACGCCGCGGCGAGACGTCGGGCACTCCACACCGGCGTACGGCCAGGACGACGACGCGCCCCCGACGCTGGAGCTGTCGGGGGCGCGCTGTGCGTGCTTCGGGCCAGATCGAGTCGGCCAGATCGGTTCGACCTGATCGATTCGGCCAGATCGGGCTCAGGCCTCGTCGGCGGCGTCCTCGGCCGGAGCAGCCTCGGCCTCGACGGGGGCCTCGGGCTCGGGCTCACCGATGGTGCCGTCGGGACGCAGGTTCTTCAGGTCGACGACGTCGCCGGACTTGTCCTTGACGGTCGCCGACTCGACGATCGTGGCCAGCGCCTTGCCGCGCAGGATCTCCTGCACGAGGTCGGGGATGTGGTTGTGCTCGAACATGTGGTTCGCGAATTCCTGCGGGTCCTGGCCGGACTGCTGCGCACGACGGACCAGGTGCTCGGAGAGCTCCTGCTGGTCGACGCCGAGTTCCTCCTTCTTCGCGATGTCGTCGAGGATGAACTGCGCGGTGATCGCGTCGCGGACCCGGCGATCGAGGTCTGACTCGAACTCCTCGACGGTCTGGTTCTCGTCCTCGAGGTACTTCTCCATGGTCTGACCGATCTGCATGAGCTGCTGCTCGACGCTCTGGCGGCGCGCGTTCAGCTCCTCGGTGACCAAGGTGTCGGGAAGCGGGATCGAGACCTGCTCGAGCAGCTTCTCCAGCACCGCGTCGCGGGCCTCGGCGGCCTGCTCGAGACGCTTGCCACGGGTCAGCCGCTCGCGGACGTCGCCGTTGAACTCGTCGACGGTGTCGAACTCGGAGGCCAGCTGGGCGAACTCGTCGTCGACCTCGGGGAGCTCCTGCTCCTGGACCTGACCGACGCTGACCTCGACCTCGACGGCCTGGCCGACCAGGTCGCCACCGACCAGCTCGGAGTCGAAGGTCTTGGTGTCGCCGGCGGCCATGCCGACCAGAGCCTCGTCGAGGCCGTCGAGCATGCCGCCCCGACCGACCTGGTAGCTCATGCCGGCCACCTCGGCGCCCTCGAGCACCTGGCCGTCCTGGCTGGCCTTGAGGTCGAGCGTGACGAAGTCGCCGTCAGCGGCCGCGCGCTCGACGGTCTTGAGGGTGCCGAAGCGCTCGCGCAGCGCCTGCACCTGCTCCTCGACGTCAGCATCGGTGACCTCGATGTCGTCGACCTCCGCCTCGACACCGTCGTAGGCCGGAACCTCGAAGTCGGGCTTGATGTCGACCTCGGCGGTGAACTCGAGCGTGTCGTTGTCCTCGAGCTTGGTCACCTCGATCTCCGGCTGGGCCAACGGCTCCAGCTCGTTCTCCTGGAGCGCCTGCATGTACTTCTGCGGCAGCACTTCGTTGATCGCCTGGTCGAGGACCGCTCCGCGGCCGACCTGGCGGTCGATCACGGCCGGCGGGACCTTGCCGCGACGGAACCCCGGCACGTTGATCTGCTGGGCGATGTTCTTGTACGCCGCGTCGAGGCTCGGCTTGAGCTCCTCGAAGGGCACCTCGACGGTCAGCTTGGCCCGGGTGGGGCTCAAGGTCTCGACGGCGCTCTTCACAGGTTTTCTCCTCAGGTCAGGGGATGATGCGTTGGGACGGACGGAGCATGGTGCAGGTGTTCGGACTGTCGGGGCGACAGGACTCGAACCTGCGGTCTCCTGCTCCCAAAGCAGGCGCGCTAGCCACTACGCTACGCCCCGCCAAGCTGCCCTCAGGACGAATCTTTCGGGCACTTGGAGCGGATGACGGGAATCGAACCCGCGTAATCAGTTTGGAAGACTGAGGCTCTACCATTGAGCTACATCCGCGTGCACTTTTTGTGCGGTGTCATGGTGCCACATCGCGCCAGAGCGCACCCAATCAGCCCACGCCTCGATGGGCTGTCCGATCCAGTCAGAACCCCGGACGCGGTCGGTGCGCCGGCCCCCAGCGGCGGTGCAGGAGCAGCAGCGCGCGGTCGTCCTGGTGTGAGCCGAGTGACTCGATCAGGCGACGGGCCGCATTGTCGAAGCCCATGCGCAGGAGGCGCTCGCCCTGGCCCTGGAGCTTGTCGATGCCCATGCTGATGTCTCGCGTGGGCGTCTCGACGAGTCCGTCGGTGTAGAGCAGGACGGCGTCCCCGGGACGCATCCGCCCGTGGACCTCGAAGAACTCCGCACCCTCGATGAGCCCGAGCACCGGCCCCTCGGACTGATGCACGATCCACTTGCCGGATCCGGCCAGGAGCTGCACCGCCGGCGGGTGCCCGGCCGTGCGCACCGTGAAGTCGCCGGTGGACAGGTCGACGTTGAGGTGCACTGCCGTGGCGAAGCCCTCCTCCCAGTTCTGCCGGAGGAGGTAGTCGTTGGCCGCCGGGAGGAACTCCGCCGGGCTGAGCGCACCCAGCAGGCCACCGAAGGCCCCGGACAGCAGCAGGGCACGGGTCCCGGCGTCCTCGCCCTTGCCGGAGACATCGACCACCACGAAGTCCAGCCGGTCCTCCCCCGGCCGCCGGGAGGCGACGACGAAGTCACCGGCGAACGGCGAGCCGCCCGCCGAGCGCAGGGCTGACTCGGCGTACCAGTTGGCCGGCAGCTTCGGCAGCTTGCCCTGACTGAGGATGCGGTCCCGGAGGTCGACCAGCATGGACTCGCCCTGGGCGCCGGCGACGCCCAGGCGCGAGCGGCGGAAGGAGGAGAGCAGCGTGATGAACCCGAGCAGGAACAGCACCACCACACCGATCACGATGCGCGGTTGCAGGTCCTCCTGCTGGGTCACCGCGAAGGAGAGCACGCCCAGGACGAATACCAGGAACCACGGGAGGTGCCGGGGTCCCAGGAAGATTCCCCCGAGGAACATCGGCAGGACGACCAACGTCAGCGGCCACATCTGGGGGGCGGCCGCGTAGAGGGCGGCACAGACCAGGGTCAGCCCGACCAGGCTCGCCAGCACGAGGTTCTCGGTGGACAGGCCGGCGCGACGCCATCGTGCCCACGTACGCCGGACTCTCCGGCGCGGGGAGAGCGGGCGTGAGGTGGTCACCGGGTCCCCCTGTCTGGAGAGTGCACTGGAAGTTGCCTCACTGTAGAGCCGCCCGCGACCGAAATCGTGGTTGGCAGCGGGGACACCAGAACGAGTTCCTCCCGACGAGAGGTTCGGTCCTGATGCTGGTCCCGCACACATGGCATGGCTGCTGGGTACGACGGTAGACGTACACCTCGCCGCCGTGGTCGTCTTTGCGAGGTTCGCGACCCATTTGTTCCGGCGTGTGCTCGGGGCGCACGGTGTCGATGCGTCCGGTGCGCACGCCGTACTCCATCAGCTGGACCAGGTCGTCCCAGATGGCCCGGAACTGCCCTCGGCGCAGGGTCCGTCCCGGGCGCAACGGGTGCATTCGGTGGCGGAAGAGCACCTCGGCGCGGTAGACGTTGCCCACTCCGGCGATCACGGACTGGTCCATCAGCAGGTCGCCGATCGGCCGCTGGCTGCCGGAGATGCGTCGCCACGCCCGGTCAGGATCGCCGTCCGCGCGCAACGGATCGGGGCCGAGCTCGGCGACGACCTCGTCCCGGCGACCGGCGCCGACCAGGTCGCAGCGCGTCGCGCCGCGCAGGTCGGCGTACGCCGGGTGCTCGCCGCCGGTGAACAGGCGCAGGCGCACCTGGCCGAGCGGCGCCGGCAGCTCGTGCGCGCCGGTGGTCACGTCGAGCTTGCCGATCAGGCCGAGGTGGATGTGGATGAAGCGCTCGCCCGCGAACTCCACGAAGAGGTGCTTGCCGGCAGAGTCCGCGCCGACCAGGAGGCTGCCGTCCAGGTGGGCGGCGTCGGCCGCGAAGCGCCCGGTGGGGCTCTGCACCCGCACCGTCCGCCCCGCGAAGGCGTCGCCGAGCTCGTTGGCCAGCCGACGAAGGGTGTGTCCCTCAGGCATCCGCAGGTCCGCGCAGGGCGGACTCGGGCAGCGGCGGCAGCTCGCCGGTGGTCTCGTAGGTCGCCAGCTGGGCGATCCGGCGGGAGTGGCGCTCCTCGCCCGAGAACGGCGTCGCCAGGAAGACCTTGACGAAGCGGGTCATCTCCTCGAGCGAGTGCATCCGGCCACCGACGGAGATGACGTTGGCGTCGTTGTGCTCGCGTGCGAGCACGGCGGTCTCCTCCGACCAGACCAGTGCAGAGCGGACGCCCTTCACCTTGTTCGCCGCGATCTGCTCGCCGTTGCCGGAGCCACCGATCACGACGCCGAGGCTGCCCTGGCCCTCGGCCTGCTCGGCGGCGACACCTTCTGCGGCGCGCAGGCAGAACACCGGGTAGTCGTCGAGGGCGTCGTGGACGAAGGGTCCGTGGTCGACGACCTCGTGGTCGTGCTCGACCAGCCAGTTGAGCAGGTGGTCCTTGAGTTCGAGGCCGGCATGGTCGGAGCCGAGGTGTACGCGCATGGTGCAGATTCTAGTCAGACCAGCATGCGCAGGAACCCGGCGACCTGACGCGTCAACGGCTCCGCCGCGTCGAACGCGTCGGGGTGGCGCCAGAAGCCGTGCAGCATGCCCAGCTGCCGCGAGGCGACCACCCGCACCCCGGCCTCGGCCAACAGGTGGGCCAGGTGCTCGCCTTCGTCCCGCAGGGGGTCGTGCTCGGCGGTGACGACCAGTGTCGGCGGCAGGGTGTCGAGGTTGGTGGCCAGGAGGGGCGCCAGGTCCGGGTTCGTCAGGTCGGCCTCGGTGGCGGCGTACTGCTCCCAGTACCACTGGGCCTCGGCCCGGTCGAAGCCCTCGGCCGCCGTCCCGTAGGAGTCGAAGCCGGCCGTCGGGTCGAGGAACGGGTAGATCAGCGCCACCCCGGCGAACCGTCCCGGATGGCGCAGCGCCGCCACCAGCGCGAGGTTCGCCCCCGCACTGTCGCCGTGCACGAACAGCGGGAGGCCTTCGGACACCGGGAACCGATCGCCGCGCGCTTCCTCGCGGTAGGTCACCGAGCTCTGGCCGGCGAGCGGCGAGTTGTCCTCGAGCCAGCGCAGCACGGTGTCGACGTCATCGGGAGCCGCGGGGAACCTGTGCTCCGGCGGTCGCCGGTAGTCCACACTGAGCACGGCCATGCCGCTGCGGTTCGCCAGACGGCGTACGGCGGCGTCGTGCACGTCGACGTCGTTGAACACGAACCCGCCGCCGTGCAGGTGGATGATCAGCGCCGGCGCCGCCCCACGCGGTCGGTAGAACCGGCACGGCACTCCCCCGGCGTCGACGTCACGCACCTCGTGCACGTCCTCGCGGGGCAGCAGGGCGGCCGTTGCCCGGGCCTCGGCACGAGCGGCGGCGATGTCGTACGACGGATCGGTGACCGGGAGCTGTGCGGCGTACGACTCGACCGCACGCCTGGCCTGGGGGTAGAGCACGCGTCGAGGCTACCGGGCCATCAGCGCGTCGAGGCCGACCGCCATGGCCGCCGCGACGCGGAAGTCGACGCGGTCGTCGTGGACGGTGACGGTGTACTTGTCGCGCAGTGACCCCTTGCGCTCGCTCGACATCAACGGCTTGCCGTTGGCGTCGTTGAAGTCGAAGTGGAACCGCAGGAAGGGGATGTCGGAGAAGCGACGCAGGATCGCGACCAGCTGGCTGCGCTCACTGCCGGTCCCGGCGAACCCGGGTCCCTCGATGTGGAAGGTGGAGTTGAAGAGGCTGGCCTTGAAGTCCTTGCGGAAGAACCCGATCGGTCGGCCCTGCTCATCGGTCACGTCGTAGCCGGCGTTGAGGTCCAGCTTCTTGCGGGCCTTGAAGCCGAAGACGGGACGCGTCTTCGAGGCATCGCTGAAGAACGTCACCTGCTCCTTGAAGGCCAGGCGCTTCTGCTCGGCCAGGGCCATCAGCTGGCCCTCCGTGCCGTCGGGGTTGGCTGCGATGACCTCGTAGCGGTTGACCATCATGGTGATCTTCTGCTTGACGAAGAACTGGGGCACGTACATCTCGGCTGTCATGCAGGGAGCCTGTCCAGCTCCGCCAGGTCCCAAACCCGGAATCACTGCGCTGCGTTCATTTCGGCAGGAAGTTCGTCATACGTCGCGAGTCGCTGAGCGCGCCACGCCTGAGGACGGTCTGAACGTCCTGCCGAAATGACCGGCCAGCGAGCCGCTCAGCTCTCGAGCCGCGCCAGCTCCTCGTCGATGACGGCAGTGTCGAGCTTGATGAAGACCGGCGTGGGCTTCGCCACTGGCGTGCCGACGGCGATCGGCACCCGCTTCCACTGCCGGACCCCGGAGTAGTCGCCGGTGATGATCGGGTAGCCGGCTCCCCCGTCGAGGTCGTCGGCCTCGTCGATGCGGGGCTGCGGCTGCACATCACCGGAACCACCGAAGACGAGGTCGACGGCGTTGGCCGAGAACGGCAGGAACGGCGAGAGGACCAGGTTCAGGTCGGCGACGCACTGCGCGACCACGTGCAGGACGGTGCCGAGGCGCTGGGGGTCGTCCTTGATCTTCCACGGCTCCGCGTCGGTGACGTACTTGTTCACCTCGGCGACGGTGCGCATCGCCTCTCCGATCGCCTGCTTCTGGCGGTGCGCGCCGATCAGGTCACCGACCGTGGCGAAGGACTTCTCCACCTCGGCCAGGATCGTGGCATCGGCCTCGGTCAGGTCACCGGCAGCGGGGATCTCGCCGAAGTTCTTCGCGATCAGGGTGGCGGTGCGGTTGACGAGGTTGCCCCAGCCGGCGACGAGCTCGTCGTTGTTGCGACGGACGAACTCCGACCAGGTGAAGTCGGAGTCCTGGTTCTCGGGGCCGGCGGAGGCCACGAAGTAGCGGAACGCGTCGGGCTGGTAGCGCGCGAGCAGGTCACGGACGTAGATCACGACCCGCTTGGACGAGGAGAACTTCTTGCCCTCCATCGTGAGGAACTCGCTGGAGACCACCTCGGTGGGCAGGTTGAGGTCGCCGTAGGTGTGCAGCTCGCCTCCCTTGCTGCCCTTGCCCGAGTAGGCCAACAGCTCGGCCGGCCAGATCTGGCTGTGGAAGGTGATGTTGTCCTTGCCCATGAAGTAGTAGGACAGCGCCTCCGGGTCGTTCCACCAGGTGCGCCACGCCTCCGGGTCACCCGAGCGGCGGGCCCACTCGATGCTCGCCGAGAGATAGCCGATCACCGCGTCGAACCAGACGTAGAGCTTCTTGGTCGGGTTGTCCTGCCACCCCTCCAGCGGAACCGCGATGCCCCAGTCGATGTCGCGCGTCATCGCTCGCGGCTTGATCTCCTTGAGGATGTTCTGGCTGAACCGGATCACGTTGGGGCGCCAGGTGCCCGAGGCCTCGCGCTCGTCGAGCCAACCGGTCAGTGCCTCGGCCAGCGCCGGCAGGTCGAGGAAGAAGTGCTGGGTCTCGATGAACTCGGGGGTCTCGCCGTTGATCTTCGACCTCGGGTCCTTCAGCTCGTGCGGGTCGAGCTGGTTGCCGCAGTTGTCGCACTGGTCGCCACGCGCACCCTCGGCGCCACAGATGGGACAGGTGCCCTCGATGTAGCGGTCGGGCAGGGTGCGGCCCGTCGACGGCGAGATCGCGCCGTACGTCGTCTGCTCGACGAAGTAGCCGTTGTCGTGCACCCCGCGGAACATCTCCTGCACCACGGCGTGGTGGTTGCGCGTCGTGGTCCGCGTGTAGAGGTCGTAGGAGATGCCGAGGGCGGCCAGGTCCTCGGCGATCATCCGGTGGTTCCTGTCCGCGAGCTCCTGCGGGCTGACCCCGGCCTCGTCGGCTGCGATCAGGATCGGCGTTCCGTGCTCGTCGGTGCCTGAGACCATGAGCACGTCGTGACCGGCCATCCGCATGTAGCGGCTGAACACGTCGGAGGGCACACCGAAACCGGCCACGTGGCCGATGTGGCGCGGGCCGTTTGCGTACGGCCAGGCGACGGCGGACAGAACTTTGCTCATGGGTGAATCCTAGGAGTACGCCGACCGCGGGCGCGCATCGGTTTCGTCACTGGACGGGAATCGACGACGCACGGCCACCTGGCCCCTGTTCCGCGCTGCTCGCCGGAGACCCCGAGCGACTACTGCGGAACGGCGTACTTGTCCATCCGCTTCTGCGTGCGCCGCCGGATGGTGGGCAGCTTGTCGTAGAGCTTCTGCCCCGGGCACGCGGTCTGGTTCGTGTCGCGGTGCCCGTCGATCCGCGGCAGCTTCACCGTGGTGCCGGCCGGGAAGCGATCGCTGCCCTTCGAGGTGATCCGGACCCTGCCGGTGGCCAGCCTCTTGCCGTTCTTGCCGAACTTCCACGCCGCGAGCTTGACGATCGCGGTGCGGGCCTCACGCCGCGGGTCGGCCGACTCGAAGTTGCCGATCATCGCGATGCCGACGCTCTTGTGGTTGAAGCCGAGGGTGTGGGCGCCCCGCACCAGCCGGTGCGCTCCCCCGGAGCGACCGACCCAGATCCGGGCGAACCGGTCGACGAGGAAGTTGTAGCCGATGTCGAACCAGCCCAGCGAGTCGGTGTGGTAGTTGTACATGCCGCGGATCATCCGTGGGACGTCCGAGCGCGAGTAGCCGTTGCCGCTCGCGGTGTGGTGGATGTGCACCTGCTTGAGCCGCTTCATGTAGACCGGCGTGCCGTTCAGCTTCCTCGGGTCCGGGTTCCACGTGCGGCGCGCGTTCAGGTTGGGCCGCGGGGCGTGACGCGTGCTCGTGGCGAGACGGGCCGTGACGGGTTCGTCCTCGGCTGCGGCCACACGGGCTGCCGCCGTCCTCTCCGCCTTGTTCGACTCGGTGGTCGAGGTCGTCCTGGCGCGGTCCGAGGAGGTCTCCCCCGGGTCGATCAGCACGAGGTCCACGTCGTCGGCACGCGCGTTGCTCGACCTCACCTGGACGCCATCGGCCGATCCGACCCACACGAGGTCGCTCGCTCGTCGGTCGACCGCCCGGCGTCCCTCGGCCGACCCTCGTTCGGGGCCGTCACCCAGGGGTTCGAGGTCCTTCCACGTCGACCAGTGACCGTTGCGGCGTACTCGGACGGACGCGCCGGGATCCTTGCCCCGCCAGGTCAGCGCGACCTGGGAGAAGGTGCTGGTGCTCAGCCGGGGCGACAGCGTGCCCTGCGACGAGCTGCGGGCGGCGGCCGGGGCGGCGTCGGCCAGCGGCACGGTCGCCTTGGAGACCAGTCCGTCCGCCTGGAGCTCGAGCATGATGTCGGGTTCGGCGCTGGTGGCGGACGGCGGGCTCGCGGCTGTGGCGACTCCCCCGGGAAGCACGGTCAGGGCGACGGCCAGCGTGGTGCCGACCAGGACTGAGAGGTGGGCACACGAGCCCCGAGTGAAAGACATAACCCCTTCATCATGCGTCACATCTGTCACAAATTCGACCCCGGAGGTCGAGAAGCGGACCTGGCCGGCCCGATCCTGGCGCCCGGTCAGGTGAAGTCGAGCTCGCCGGTCCGGGTGCGCTTCAGCTCGAAGAAGTGCGGGTACGCCGCGAGGCCGACCGTGGCATCCCAGAGCTTGCCCGCCTCTTCCCCACGAGGCGTCTTGGTGATCACCGGGCCGAAGAACGCGGTCCCCTCGATCGAGATCACAGGAGTGCCGACGTCCTCGCCGACCTGGTCCATTCCTTCGTGGTGGGACTGCTTCAGCAGCTCGTCGAACTCGGTCGACTCCATGGCGTCGGCCAGGTCGAGCGGAAGCCCGGCGACCTCGAGGGCGGTGACGACCATCTCCCGGTCGAGGGGCTTCTTCTCGAGGTGGATCTGGTTGCCCATCGCCGTGTAGAGCGGCAGGAGCACCTCGTTGCCGTGCGCCTGCTCCGCCGCGATGCACACGCGCACCGGCCCCCAGGCCGGCCTGAGCATCTCGCGGTAGTCGTCCGGGATGTCCTTGTCCTGGTTGAGGTAGGCCAGGCTCATCACGTGCCACGACACCTCGATGTCGCGGACCTTCTCCACCTCGAGGATCCATCGCGAGGTCAGCCAGGCGAACGGGCAGAGTGGGTCGAACCAGAAGTCAGCTCTCGTCATGACAACAGACAACCACCGCGGGCCACCATCTGTTCCCCGGCCCGCCGCTGCCCCGTTCGGCAGCCCGGTCCGGAGGCCCGTCCGGAGGCCCGTCCAGAGGCCGGTCCGGGAGGCCCCTCCGGGAGGCCCGTCAGGTAACAATTGGATCGCGCTGTGACGTGGGTGACATGATGCAAACCATGCCTGGAACAAACCTCACCCGCGAGGAGGCGCAGACCCGCGCCAAGATCCTCGCCGTCGAGTCCTACACCGTCGACCTCGACCTCGCCCCCAGCAGTGACCGTCCCGCGACCACCTTCGGGTCGACCACCACCATCAGGTTCAGCTGCCGCGAGCCCGGCGCCGAGACGTTCGCCGACCTGGTCGGTGCGACCGTCCACGAGATCACCCTCAACGGGCGAAGCCTCGACCCCGCAACGACGTACGCCGACTCGCGCATCGCGCTCGGCAACCTCGAGGCGGAGAACACCTTGGTGGTGGTCGCCGACTGCACCTACTCCAACACCGGGGAAGGCCTGCACCGCTTCGTCGACCCGGTCGACGACCGCGTCTACACCTACAGCCAGTTCGAGGTCCCCGACGCACGTCGGGTCTACACCACGTTCGAGCAGCCCGACCTGAAGTCGGTGTTCACCTTCAACGTCACCGCCCCGTCCGAGTGGGTCGTGGTCTCCAACGCCGCCACTCCCGAGCCGGTGCAGCTGCGCGACGGTGTCTCGGTGTGGAACTTCCCCGAGACCAAGAAGATGTCCACCTACATCACCGCGATCGTGGCCGGTGAGTACCACGCCGAGTTCGACACCTACGTCGGCAAGTACGGCGAGATCCCCCTCGGCCACTACTGCCGCCAGTCGCTCAAGGAGCACATGGACACCGCGGACCTGGTCCGCACCACCAAGCAGAGCTTCGAGTTCTTCGAGGAGCAGTTCGACTACCCCTACCCCTTCGGGAAGTACGACCAGCTCTACGTGCCGGAGTACAACATGGGGGCGATGGAGAACGCCGGCTGCGTGACGCTGCGTGACGAGTACCTCCCGCGCTCCCGTCAGCCCCGCTCGTTCTACGAGTTCCGCACCTCGGTGATCACCCACGAGATGGCGCACATGTGGTTCGGTGACCTGGTCACCATGAAGTGGTGGGACGACCTGTGGCTCAACGAGTCCTTCGCCGAGTGGGCCTGCTACTGGTGCGAGGCGGAGGCCACCGAGTTCACCGACGCGTGGACCGGTTTCGCGAACGCCCGCAAGCAGACCGGGTACCGCGCCGACCAGCTGCCGTCGACGCACCCCATCGCGGCCGACAACGTCGACCTGCACGCGGTCGAGGTCAACTTCGACATGATCACCTACGCCAAGGGCGCGTCGGTGCTCAAGCAGCTGGTCGCCTGGGTCGGGCTCGAGCCCTTCCTGGCCGGACTGCGCCAGTACTTCAAGGACTTCGCCTTCGGGAACCCCGAGTTCAAGGACCTGCTGGCCTCACTCGAGAAGGCCTCGGGGCGTGAGCTCCAGAGCTGGGCCCAGGAGTGGCTGCAGACCGCTGGTGTGAACACGCTGGCACCGTCGTTCGAGGTCGACAGCGACGGCAGGTACACCTCGTTCAGCGTGCAGCAGAGCGCCCACCCCGACTGGCCCACCCTGCGTCGTCACCGTCTCGGCATCGGCCTCTACAACCCGGTCGACACCGGCGACGGCCCGCGCCTGGTGCGCAGCGACTACTTCGAGGTCGATGTCGACGGCGCGGCCACCGACGTCAAGGAGCTGGTCGGAATCGCCCAGCCCGCCCTGCTCCTGCTCAACGACGAGGACCACGCCTACGCGAAGATTCGTCTCGACGAGTCGTCCCTCTCGACGGCGATCTCTGGCCTCTCCGACTTCGACGACTCCTTGGCTCGCGCGCTGGTCTGGGGCTCGGCCTGGGACATGACCCGTGACGGTGAGATGTCGACGAGCGCCTGGCTCGACCTGGTGCTGGCCAACATCGGCAACGAGACCGATGCCTGGGCAGTGACCAAGCTCCCGGCCTCCACGGCCCTGGCGGTGAACTTCTACTCCGACCCGGCCGGGCGTGACGCGCTCAAGGAGCGCTGGGAGTCCGGGCTGCGCGAGCTGTTCCTGGCTGCGGAGCCGGGCAGCGACCACCAGCTCACCTTCGCACGCAGCTGGGCCAGCGCCGCCAGGAGCAGCGCGGGCCTGGACGAGGTCGCCGGCCTGCTCGACGGGTCGTTCGTGGTCGATGGCCTGGCCGTCGACCAGGACCTGCGGTGGGGCCTGGTCACGGCGTTGGCCGCGTCCGGTCGCTTCGGCGAGTCCGAGATCGCCGCCGAGCTCGAGCGCGACAAGACCATCTCCGGCCAGGAGAGTGCCGCCGCAGCACGGGTGGCGCGCCCCGACGCCGACGCGAAGGCCGCTGGGTGGGCCGCGATCATGGATCCGGCCACGCCCAACGAGACCTCCCGCGAGATGGTCTTCTCGATCTTCCGCTTCGGCCAGGAGGACGTGCTCGAGGGCTACCTCGACAAGTACCTCGAGGCTGCGGAGACCGGCATCGACGTGCTCGGGTTCCACAAGGGCTCCGTCGTGCTCGAGTACGGCTTCCCCAAGCCGCTGGCCTCCCCGGCCGTGGTCGAGCGCCTCGATGCCTGGCTGGCCGGCACCACGGCCCCGAAGGGCGCGGTGCGCTACGTCAACGAGGCCCGTGACGAGATCGTCCGGGCCTTGGCTGCGCAGGCCTGCGACGCCGGCTGACCGTCGCACGCCGGGGGCGGGGCGAGCTGGCCCCGCCCCCCGGCCGAAACGGGAACTGCCCGGCCGAGATGTCGGCCGGGCAGTTCTCATGTCCCCGGGTGCCGGGGAAAGGTGGGACCAGTGGGGGTCGCGGGGTCAGACAGAGGCGTGCGCGTGCTCGGCGATCTGGCTGATGCCCTGGCGCAGACCGTCGGCGAGGTGACCCTCGGCGAAGAGTGCCTGCATCGCGGTCACGACGTGCTCGATCTCGGTGTCGCTGACCTTGCGGCGCACGGCGGCCCCGGTGACGATCTCGAGCACCCGTGAGGTCGGGTCGACCAGGATCAGGATGCTCTTGGTCGGGGCGACGAGCGTGTTGTGCAGCCGCGTCGCGAACGGACGCGCGGCTCCGTCCGTGTCGCCGACGTAGACCGAGAACTCGAAGCGGCACAGCTGCTCCGACTTGCGGATCGTGGTGTCGATGGCGAGCCGCTCGGCGTTGTTGAAGAAGTCACCACTTGCCACTTGCGCCACCCGCCTGCGACTCCTCGGTGTCGGGTGCGGCGAGCTCGTCGTTGCTCTTGCGCGGTCCACCGAACCACTCGGCGTCGCGGCCGGAGCCGGCCGAGTCCCTGTCGCGGCGCGCCATGGCCGGGAGGTAGACCAGCAGGGCGATCAGGATGAACAGCGCCAGGGGGCCACCGACCAGCAGCAGGATCGCGTGCACGGGGTCGACGTCAGCGGGGTTGCTCCAGCCCTCGGGAACGTTGGCGTGGGCCGGCGAGGCGAGCACCACCCCGGAGAGAGCAATGCTCAGCATGGCGGAGGTCGTTGCCATTCGTGCCGCGCGTCGCACCGCGCGTGTGTTCGTGGAGATCATCACATTCGCCATGTTATCGGCTCTGCACTTGGTGCGGGTCGTCGGTGCCCGTAGCCTCCCTCACATGTCTGCGCTCGATCGTTATTCCCCCCAGTGCGACCCCGACCAAGCGATCTCCTGTCGACTCACCTGGAAGCTCACCCACAACCAGACCGCGGCGGACGTCGCCGAGTGGGTTCTCGGCCGGCCCACCGCGATCCTGGTCCTCATCCTCATCGGGCTGATGGTCCGCTGGCTGATCCACCGCACCATCGACCGCACGGTGCGCCATGCCGAGGAGGGTCCGGTCCGCATGGGCCGGATCCCGTTGGGCGGCAACGCCACGCTCGGCTCCGCCCTGCGCCGGGGCGACAGCAAGAGTCACAGTCGCCGCGTCCAACGCGTCCGCACGATGGGCTCGCTCCTCAAGAGCATCACCACCGGCATCGTCTTCACGATCGTGGCGATGATGTCGATCGGCCAGCTCGGCTACGACATCGGCCCCCTGCTGGCCAGTGCCGGGATCCTTGGTGTCGCCCTGGGTTTCGGTGCCCAGGCCCTGGTCCGCGACTTCCTCTCGGGCATCTTCATGATCTTCGAGGACCAGTACGGCGTCGGCGACCAGGTCGACGTCGGCGAGGCCTCGGGCGCCGTCGAGGCAGTCGGGCTGCGCGTCACGCGCCTGCGCGATGTCAACGGCACCGTCTGGTACGTGCGCAACGGCGAGATCCTGCGGGTCGGCAACATGAGCCAGAACTGGGCGCGCACCGTGCTCGATGTCGCGGTTGCCTACCACGAGGACCTCGCCCGGGTCCGCCAGGTCCTGGGCGAGGTCGCCCACGACCTGTGGGAGGACGACGAGTTCAAGGGGCTCATCATCGAGCCGCCCGAGGTCTGGGGTGTCCAGGACATCGGGCCCGAGGGCGTGCACGTGCGGGTGGCCCTGAAGACGGCGCCCCTCGAGCAGTGGGGCATCGGTCGCGAGCTCCGTCAGCGGATCAAGGCACGTTTCGACTACGAGGGCATCGAGGTGCCCTACCCGGAATGGGTGGTGAAGGCATCAGGTTGGCAGGACGCTCCCGGACCGAGCACGCTCCCCGCCGACCACGGGGACGTGCCCGGTTGATCGCCGGTTGATCGAGGCCGCCACAATGGCCGCATGGTCAGTGAGGCTTCGACGTACTACGACGAGATCGGTGGGTTCGAGACGATCCGCCGCATCGTCGACCGGTTCTACGAGGGCGTCGCCACCGACCCGCTGCTGCGCCCGATGTATCCCGAGGAGGACCTCGGACCGGCGGCCGAGCGATTCACGTTGTTCCTCGTGCAGTACTGGGGTGGCCCCACGACGTACTCCGACAACCGTGGGCACCCACGGCTGCGGATGCGGCACGCGCCGTACGACGTGACCCCGGCGGCCGCCGAGCGGTGGCTGGTGCACTTCCGCGCCGGCCTGGACTCGGTGGAGCTGCCGCCGGAGCAGGACGCCAAGTTCTGGGACTACGTGACCCACGCAGCCCAGTTCATGGTCAACTCCCCCGGTTGAGCTCGCGTCGGAGGCTCTGCCGGTAGGCCTCGGGAGCCGGCGCTGCGCGCTGGGTCGCCGCGTCGAAGGTGACCATCACCACGCGGGCCCGGCTCAGCAGGGTGCCACCGGCTGCGGCGTCGCCGGTCGACGGATCGCGGATCTCGGACTCGATGACGAACGACGAGCCGCCCACGTGTGACACCCAGGAGTGGACGTCGTACTCCTCGGGCCGGAAGAGGATCGGGACGCGATAGTCGACATCCATCTGGGCCAGCACCACGGAGACGTCGTCTGTCTCTTCACTGTTCTCCTCCCAGATGCGCCGCATGTAGGCAACGCGCGCCTCCTGGAAGAACTCGAAGTACTTCACATTGTTGACGTGGCCGTAGATGTCCACGTCGGAGAAGCGGACCCGGAGCGGGTAGTGCCCCACCTCGTTGTGGCGCGCCGGTGAGGCCTCCGGGCCGGACGGAAGCGGGCTCGCCTCGAGGAAGCGGCCCAGTGTCTCCTTCTCCGCGGCGGAGATCCGACGGGGTCGCTCCTCGGCGAAGACGAACGGCGTGAGCACGCTCGTCGCGCGGAGGTAGACCACTCGACCCTCGGGGGTCTCGTCGTAGACCTCGTAGGCCATCGTGAAGGTGGCTGCCCTGATCTCACTGACCCAGCAGTCGATCATCACCGGCTGGCTGCGGAAGGTCAGCGGACGGAGGTACTTCACGTCGTGCCGGACGACCACCACGCCTTCGGCCAAGTCGGTGGCCCGACTGTCCGGGGCGTGGGTGAGCAGCATGTCGATCCTGGCTTCCTGCAGGTAGTCGACATAGGTCACGTTGTTGACGTGACCGAGCAGGTCGAGGTCGGCCCACCGGACGGGACATTCATAGACGTGGCGCACGGCGCAAGTGTCCCAGAGTCGAGGGCCGGACCGGCCAGTGGATCAGTGGCTGAGGGCGAGCCGCCGGTAGTAGGTCGGGATCGACTGGTTGCGGGCCACCCGGACCTCGTGGTTGGACACGAAGAAGGAGACCAGCATGCTGATCGCGAGGATGCCGGCCATCGCGGCAAGGCCGATGAAACCGGCGGCGAACCACGCTGCGTGGGGAAGGAGTTCGAAGGTCATGGCGAGATCCTTTCTACAAATGTAGTATCTCTACGCAAATGAAACTACATCTGTAGTGGATTGCAGGCAAGGTGAGCGGTAGTGTCCTCCCTCACAGCCCCCGCCCGACTCATCCCCCGGCCCACCCATCCGACCGATCTCACTTGAGAGCGACCATGCCCGGAACCGAGCTCAGCCCGCGCCGCCGCCAGCTCCTGGAGGCGGCCATCGACGTGGTGGCCGAGCACGGCATGCGCGGCCTGACCCACCGGGCCGTCGACCGTCGGGCCGGCCTCCCGGAGGGATCGTGCTCCAGCTACCTGCGCACCCGTCTGGCACTGCAGAACGCGCTGGCCGGCTTCGTCGCCGCCCGGTTGGCCGATGACGTGTGCGGCCTCTCCGAGCAGCTCTCGGCCAACACCGAAGGCGTCGCGTTCGCGGTCGAGGCGACCCGGAGCCTGTTCCTCGGGTGGCTCGCGACGCCGTCGCTCCTGGTCGCCAAGCTCGAGCTCACCATGGAGGCCTCGCGCAACGCAGCGCTTGCCGACCTCTTCGGCGACTGGCGGCGCGACCTCGTCGTCCAGGTCGACCGGATCATGGCCGACGCAGGACGCGATCACGGGACCGAGCGTGCCGAGGCGCTGGTCGCCGCGCTGGACGGCGTGCTCATGAGCGCGTTGCTCAAGCCCGAGGGCGAGCAGGCTGCCCACGTCACGAACTGCCTCTCCCACCTGATGCTCCCACTCCTCGGGGACGAGCCGAACTTGGCAGCGTCAACGCACTAGGCTGCAACAAGCCTGACCCCATTCCCCCAGATCGGAGAACCATGCCCGAGGCAGTCATCGTTTCTGTTGCCCGCTCCCCCATCGGTCGCGCGAACAAAGGGTCCCTCAAGGACTTCCGCCCCGACGACCTGTCCGCACTGATCGTCAAGGCCGCGCTGGACAAGATCCCGGCCCTCGACCGCAACACCGTCGACGACCTCTACCTCGGTTGCGGCCTGCCGGGTGGCGAGATGGGCAACAACATGGGACGCATCGTCAACGTCCTCAACGACATGGACCAGGTCCCCGGCGCCACGATCACGCGCTACTGCGCGTCGTCGGTGCAGACCACCCGGATGGCCTTCCACGCGATCAAGGCCGGCGAGGGCGACGTGTTCATCTCCGCCGGGGTCGAGACCGTCTCCCGCTTCAAGAACGGCACCTCCGACCACATCCCCAACACACGCAACTCGGTCTTCGACGACGCGGTGGCTCGCACGGAGGTGAATGCCAAGGGTGACGGCACCACCACGCCCGACTGGCACGACCCCCGTGAGGACGGCGTGCTTCCCGACGCCTACATCGCGATGGGCCAGACGGCGGAGAACGTCGCTCGGCTGCGCGGCCTGTCGCGCCAGGAGCTCGACGAGTTCGGCGTCCGCTCGCAGAACTTGGCCGAGAAGGCCATCGCTGACGGGTTCTGGGCCCGCGAGATCACCCCGGTGACCACCCCGGACGGCACCGTCGTCTCCGCAGACGACGGCCCGCGCGCGGGAGTCACCTACGACGCGATCTCCCAGCTGCAGCCGGTCTTCCGACCGGACGGCCTGGTCACCGCCGGCAACTGCTGCGCGCTCAACGACGGCGCGGCCGCCGTGGTGATCATGTCCGACACCAAGGCCGCCGAGCTCGGCCTGACGCCGCTGGCGCGGATCGTCTCCACCGGTGTCTCCGGGCTCTCCCCCGAGATCATGGGCCTGGGCCCGGTCGAGGCGACCAAGCGCGCGCTCGCCAACGCCAACATGAGCATCGGCGACATCGACCTCGTCGAGATCAACGAGGCGTTCGCCGCCCAGGTCGTGCCGTCCTACCAGGACCTCGGCATCGACATCGACCGACTCAACGTCAACGGCGGAGCGATCGCCGTGGGCCACCCGTTCGGCATGACCGGCGCGCGCCTGCAGAACACGATGGTCAACTCGCTCGACTGGCACGACAAGTCCACCGGCCTGATCACCATGTGCGTCGGTGGCGGCCAGGGCATGGCGCTCATCCTCGAACGCGTCTGATTCCCGTCCAGCTCGCGCAGCGGCCCCCGGGTTCCATCCCGGGGGCCGCTGTCGTCCGGCTCCGAGCCAACCTCGGCGTTGACTGAGCACGCACCGCTCGCCAGCACTAGACTGCGCTCCATGACGGACAGCACCTCGGAAGCTGCCGCCGCGAATACTCGTTGGCTGGAGCCGGAACAACAACGCGCTTGGCGCGCCTACATGGTCGCCACGACCCTTCTCACGGATCGGCTCGACGACGAGCTGCGTGACGAGTTCGGGATCGGGCTCAACGAGTACGAAGTGCTGGTGCGGCTCTCCGAGCGCGACGACCACGCGCTGCGCATGTCGGCGCTCGCAGACGCCATGCGCTTCAGTCGCAGCCGGATCACCCACACCATCAAGCGGATGGAGCTGGCCGGATGGGTCAAGCGCAGCGACGCCCACGATGACGGCCGCGGCATCTTCGCGCACCTCACTCCGGCCGGCCACGACCTGCTCGTGCGAGCTGCCCCGACGCACGTCGAGGGCGTGCGAAACCACTTGGTGGACCTCGTCTCCACCGATGACTTCGCCGCCATGGGCCGGGTCTTCGACGCGGTGGTCGACCAGCTGGCCCAGGCCCACCCCGAGGCCGACCTGCGCACCTCCGGTTCCTGAGCCGGAACCGACACGACCCGGATCGCGCACGAGCACGATCCGGGTCGCCTTGGGCCCTGCGCTCGGCGTCGAGCGGTCCCGTCGGGTCAGTCGCGGGTGAGGCGCCGGTGGGTGACCCGGTGCGGCCGGGCCGCCTCGACGCCCAGGCGCTCGACCTTGTTCTCCTCGTAGGCTGCGAAGTTGCCCTCGAACCAGAACCACTTGGCGGGGTTCTCGTCGTCGCCCTCCCAGGCCAGGATGTGGGTGGCCACCCGGTCGAGGAACCACCGGTCGTGGGAGGTGACCACGGCACAGCCCGGGAAGTCGAGGATTGCGTCCTCCAGTGACGACAGGGTCTCGACGTCGAGGTCGTTGGTGGGCTCGTCGAGCAGCAGCACGTTGCCGCCCATCTTCAGGGTCAGCGCCAGGTTGAGCCGGTTGCGCTCACCACCGGAGAGAACCCCGGCCTTCTTCTGCTGGTCCGGTCCCTTGAAGCCGAACGAGGCGACGTAGGCACGAGAGTTCATCTCGAAGTTGGCGACCTTGATGAAGTCGAGTCCGTCGGAGACGACCTCCCAGACGTTCTTCTCGGGGTCGATGCCGCCGCGGCTCTGGTCGACGTACGACAGCTTCACGGTCTGGCCCACCTTGAGCTCGCCGGCATCCGGCTGCTCGGTCCCGGTGATCATCCGGAACAGGGTGGTCTTGCCGACACCGTTCGGACCGATCACACCGACGATGCCGGCGCGTGGCAGGGAGAACGAGATGTCGTCGAAGAGAGTGCGACCCTCGAAGCCCTTCTCGAGGTTCGTGGCCTCGAGCACGATGTCACCGAGCCGCGGACCCGCGGGAATGTTGATCTCGGAGGTGTCGATCTTGCGCATCCGGTCGGCCTCGGCGGCCATCTCCTCGTAGCGCGCGAGACGGGAGCGGCTCTTGGTCTGCCGAGCCTTCGCGTTGGAGCGGACCCACTCGAGCTCCTTCTCCAGCATCTTGGCGCGCTTGGCGTCCTTCTGGCCCTCGATCTTGAGACGGTCCTTCTTGGTCTCGAGGTACGTCGTGTAGTTGCCCTCGTAGGGGTGCGCCTGGCCACGGTCGAGCTCGAGGATCCAGGTGGCGACGTTGTCGAGGAAGTAGCGGTCGTGGGTGACGGCCAGGACTGCGCCCGGGTAGTCCTTGAGGTGACCCTCGAGCCACTGCACCGACTCTGCGTCGAGGTGGTTGGTGGGCTCGTCGAGGAGGAGCAGGTTGGGCTGCTGCAGCAGGAGCTTGCACAGCGCGACCCGCCGACGCTCGCCACCCGACAGATTGTCGACGATCGCGTCCGGCGGGGGGCAGCGCAGTGCGTCCATGGCCTGCTCGAGACGGCTGTCGAGGTCCCACACGTTGGCGGCGTCGAGCTCGCTCTGGAGGTTGCCGGCCTCCTCGTTGACCTTGTCGAGATCGGCATCGGGGTTGCCCATCTCCATGTAGAGCGCGTCGAGGCGCGCCATCTTGGCCTTCGTCTCGGCCACTGCCTCCTCGACGTTCTCGAGGACGGTCTTGCCCTCGGACAGCGGCGGCTCCTGCTGCAGCATGCCGACGGTCATGCCGGGGGTCAGGATCGCGTCACCGTTGTTGGCCTTGTCGAGCCCGGCCATGATCTTGAGCAGCGAGGACTTGCCGGTGCCGTTGGGGCCGACGACGCCGATCTTGGCGTCGGGCAAGAACGAGAGGGTGACGTTCTCGAGGACGACCTTGTCGCCGTGCGCCTTGCGGACGTTACGCAGTGTGAAGACATACTCAGCCATGGGCGCGAGCCTACGGGGCTGGTCCCTCCTCCCACCAACCGGATCTCACGGACGTGACGGGCGGAGACCATTCCGGTGGCTGCCGGTTGGACCCACTTGACCCGTCGTCAGGTGGCTGGGTGCGCAAGAAGGGCCCTGAACCCGAGAGGGACGGGGCCCTTCTGCAGCGTGCACGCCACGTCGGCTGCCTCAGGCGGCCGGTTCCTTGCTCGGCTCGTCGGTGACGAAGTCCCCCAACGCCTGGCCGTCACTGCTGATCTGTGGGCCACCGATGCCGAGCTCGGCGTTGAACTCACGCAGGGCCCCGTCGTCGGCCTCACCACCGGCACCGACGGTGGTCTTGGTGAAGAAGCTGGTGCCCTTGTTGAGGTCGTGGCCGACGGAGGTCGCCTCCACGACCATCGTCTGGAAGCGACGCTTCTCCTCGTCCTCGTAGACCTGGGTGCTCAACCTGCCGTGGACGACCACCGCATCACCCTTCTTCAACGCCTCCATGCAGTTGCGGCCCAGGGACCGCCAGGCGTTGACCGTGTACCAGTTGGTCTCGCCGTCGACCCAGCCGTTCGCCAGCTTGTTGTACTTCCGCGGCGTGGACGCCACGCGGAAGCTGGCGACGACCGCCTCGCCCACGTAGCGATCGGTCACGTCCGTGCCGATCCAGCCCTGGAAGGTCACCATCGTCTCGTTCACCATTGCCTTGTCCCTTGTCTCTCGTTCGGTTGTCGATGGGACAAGACTGGAGAAGAACACCACCACGCACGGGTGACCTCCCGCAGACCTGTGGACAAGCTCACCAGGACCGAGGACGGTGCGCGGAAACCGGCTCGTGGGACGCCCCCCGTGCCGATGTGGCTCACTTCAGGGCAGTGGCGAGACCTTCGCGCACGCGCTCGTAGGAGTCCAGCTCGGCCTCGATCGGCTGGATCACCAGGTTCTGGCTGATCCCCCGGATCTCCGAGCGCAGCTGCCGGTCAGCAGCACGGGCCCGGGACCTGGCCGTGAGACGGACCAGCACCTTGCAGACCAGGGCCAGCAGGACGCCGAGGAGCACTCCCCCGGCCAGCAGCAGCGTGGGCAGCGGGAACCCTTCGACGTCCGGCGTGGTCGGCTCGGGAAGGCGCAGGTAGGAGCCTCCGGCGAGCAGTGCCAGCCAGAGTCCTCCGACGAGTGCGGTGATGATCAGCAACCACTGCAGGACGCGCACCAGGCTGGCCCACCACGGCAGCTTCGCCACGCCGAGATCGGTGCCGGCCAGGGCGACGTCGAGCTGGTCGCCGATCTGGGTGCTGCGCGAGAGCGACGCGCGCCGGATCGCCTCCTGCCACGGAGGCGTGAGCCCCTCGCCGACGTCGTCGGCGACCCCACGCACGGCGGCGTCCACGCGGGCACGTTGCACCTTGGTGGCCTGCGGGATCGAGGTGCGTGCCGCCTTGTTCAGCGCACGACCCTCCTTCCCGAGGTCGAGGTGGAGTCTCTTCAACGGGTCGGGCTTCAGCTTCGAGAGCCACGACGTGACCGGCCATCCCGTCGCCCGACCGGCACGCATGCGGGTCGATGCCTCGACCGCGTCGACCACGACGGGAACGCCGGCGGCGTCGGCGAAGGCGTCCTCGAGCTCGCGGACGCGTTCCTTGCTCGGCGACGAGGACTTCGTCGAGCCCGATGCGTCGGCCATCTCGCCGGCAACAGCCTTCACGTCGGCCTCGAGCCGGGTCTTGGTTGCCTTCTTGGTGGCCACCCGCCGGGCGAGCTCGTCCTTGAGGGCATCCAGGCCGATGCCCTGGCGGGCACTGACCGCGAAGACCGGCACCTCACCGAGTCCGTCCTCGGCGAGCAGCCGGCGTACGTCGGAGAGCATCGCCTCACGTCGATCGGGAGCGACCGTGTCGATGTGGTTGAGCACCACCATCATCACGCCCTCGTGGCCGACCAGCGGCTTGAGGTAGCGGTCGTGGATCGCTGCGTCGGCGTACTTCTGGGGGTCGAGCACCCAGACGAGCACGTCGGCCAGCTTGACCAGCCGATCGACCTCGAGGTGATGGGAGACCTCGGTCGAGTCGTGGTCGGGCAGGTCGAGCAGGACCGTGCCGTTGAGCCTCCTGTCCTCGCGTCCGGTGTCGAGCATCGAGTCGCGGGTGACTTGGTGGCGAGCCGGGATCCCGAGCCACTCGAGCAGCTCCTGGGCACCCTCGTGGCCCCAGACGCACGCGGTGGCCCAGGACGTCGTGGGACGGCGCACGCCGACGGCGGAGAGCTCCAGGCCGGTCAGCGCGTTGAACGTGGACGACTTGCCGGACCCGGTGGCACCGGCGATCGCGATCACGGTGTGCTCTGCGGAGAGTCGCAAGCGGCTGGACGCGCGGTCCACCATGTCCTGCCCGCGATCGACCAGCTCGTCGTCGAGACGGCCCTGGGCATGCGAGACAGCTGCCTCGAGCCCACTGACACGGGCTCCCAGGTCGGATCCTCGGGAGACCAGTTTCTTGGCTCCGTCCAGCAGGGACGTCATCTTCTCCCTCGGAGTCGTGTCAGGCGTGCGGATGGTGTGGTGCAACTCTATGCAACGGAGTCTGACGGGATGGAATCAGGCGCGCTCACGCCGAGTGGTCGCCTCCGTGACGCTCACGCGTGGCGAATCGTTCGTCCGTGACACGACGCGCCGCCTGACGGATCTTCTCCGGCGCGGCAAGGTCGACACCGAGACCGTCGACCAGCTGGGTGAAGCGAGCCTGCTCGGTTGCCAGCAGGCCCTCGACGCGACGGTTGAGGTCGCGGCGCGCACGCTCGGCCAGGGAGCGGACTGCCTGGTCCCCGAAGACCGCCTCGAGCAGCTTCTGGCCGATCACCGCGCTCCCGCCGGCGATGCCGGCCTCCGCACCCGTCACGCCGGCCGTGTGGGCGAAGACGATCACCATCAGGGCGACGGACAACCCGTTCACACCGAAGGCGAGGAACCTGGCCGTGCCGCGCTTGTCGGCGCCCTCGGTGCGGACCATGTCGAGCACGCCCTGCTGCCACTCGCGGACCGCACGCTCGGCCTCGCGGCGGAACTCACGCGAGGCGCGCCCCAGGTCCGTGTGGCCGGCGGTGGCCAGCGACTTGCCCTGGGCGGTGGAACGCCACGACGCGACCGCCTTCTCAGCAGCCGCCTCCGCGTGCTCGAGCAGGAGCGTCTCGAGTCCGGACTCGACGGCCACGGTGACGCGTTCGGCCTGCTGCGGCTTGCCCTTGATCGCGGCGACGAGCCGGTCGCGCACCCGCCCGACCTTGGACTCGAGGGAGCGGAGCAGCTCGCCGGTCCCGACGAACTCCTGCCAGCGCGCCAGCACCTCGCCGCGCAACAGCGTGCCGTCGGCGGTCGCCGTGTTGATCGCCTCGAGCGCCTGTGCGTAGGCCTGTTCGACGTCCTCCCGAAGGGCGGTCGTCGCCGCGACCTGCTCCTCGCTGGCGTCCGCGACGGCGTACGCACGGGAGGACACGGAGCGGATCGCGCCTTCCAGGGTCTGCTTGACCACGGCAGCCCGGGCGTCGGCGTCAGCGGCCAAGGACTCGAGCCAACCGCGGATGTCCTTGACCGCGGCTGCGGGAAGCAGTCCGTCGTCGTCGACGGTGCCCTCGGTGACCACGAACAGCGGCGAGTCCTTGAGGCCGCGGCTCGCCAGCATCCGGGCGAGGTGGGCCGACACGGTGTCGACGGCCTCGGGGGCGGTGCGGTCGAGCACGATGGCGACCGCCGTGCTGCGCTCGGCCGCCTGCTTGAGGAACTCCCACGGGACCTGGTCTGCGTAACGTGCTGCCGAGGTGACGAACAACCAGAGGTCTGCCGCGGCGAGCAGCTGCGCGGCCAGCGTGCGATTGCGCTCCTCGACCGAGTCGATGTCAGGTGCGTCGAGAACGGCCAGTCCTGCCGGGATCGTCTCGGACGCGACCAGTTGCAGCGCGCTGGGATCACCGGTCGCGCGCTGGGTGCGTTCGAGGTCGGGCAGGATGCGGTCCTGGCCGAACCAGTGTGCGTCCTCCGGGTTGTGCACCAGGACGGGCGACCGCGTCGTGGGCCGGAGCACTCCGGGTTCGGTGACCCGCCTGCCCACCACGGAGTTGACCAACGTGGACTTGCCGGCACCGGTCGATCCTCCGACGACGGTGAGCAAGGGTGCATCGATCGTCATCAGCCGAGGGATCATGTAGTCCTCGAGCTGGTCGACCATCTCGGAGCGCGCTGCGCGTTGCTCGTCGACACCCGGGACGTCGAGCGGGAGTGTCGTCTCCTGCAGGGCACCCCGCAGGCGCACCAGCGCTGTGAGCATCTTCGTGGAGTCACTCATCGGTGACGACCTCCTGCGGGGAACGGGGGCGGAAAGGAAATCCACGGCCGGACCGCGTGCATCCGCTCGACGAAGTCCTGGCCACGGCGAACGGAGTTGCGCGGCGCGGTGCCCTGGAGGACCCGGTGGTGAAGGTACCCCAGCTCGATCGCGGCCTGCTGATAGTCACGCATGGCGTCGAGACCACGCTTGCCGCCGTTGGTCCTGGCGAACGCGCGGGCGCGGCGCCGCGCGCCGAGGTCGACGACGTGGGGGATGTCCTGGTCGGGGATCAGGCCCCAAACCGATGCGTCGCGCAGGGCCGCGGCCAGCACACCACGCTCCCGGCCACGGATCCAGACCGCCAGACCGACCACCAGCAGGAACATCGGGATCATCACGACCACGTAGACGCCGATGAAACCGGCTCCGTCGGCGAGCAGGGTGGAACCGTTCCAGGCGGCGTGCATGCCCACGGCCAACGCGTAGCCGAGCACCGGGCCGAGGATGCGTACGACGGTCGAACGGCTCGAGACGGCCAGGCCGAGGCCGATGCCGATGAAGGCGGTGAACAACGGGTGCGCGAACGGGCTCGCGATGCACCGGATCAGGAACAGGACGCCCAGGCCCGGGAGCCCGCCGGGGGCGCCACCCTCGGTGCCGTTGTAGGCGGCGCTGAGATAGAGGATGTTCTCGGTGAAGGCGAACCCGATCCCGACGACGCCGGCGTAGACGATCCCGTCGAGCACCCCGTCGAACTCCTGACGGCGCCAGATCAGGAGGAGCAGGAGGAACAGGCCCTTGGTGCCCTCTTCGGTGACCGGGGCGACGACGGTTATCGAGGCCTCGTCGGACCAGCCGGCCACGAAGCCACCGATGCCCTGCACCAGCAGGGCCAGCAGCGTCGACACGAAGGCGCCCCAGGCGAGGCCGAGCGCCAGCAACGTCTTCGGCTCGGGCTCGTAGCGATCCAGCCACAGGTAGCAGGCCAGCAACGGACCCACCGGGACCAGCGCGAAGATGGCCGCCAGGACCAGTGACGGTCCTTCCCCCGAGACCGCCAGCACGACGGCCATCGGCACGGCGGCGAGCCCGGCAACGACGGACACCACGATCGTGAAGATGAGGTTCTCGTGGCGGCGGGCAGGCATGGGGGGAAGCGTATCGGCTCCCTTGGTCCAGCCCACGTATGGTGGAGGGGTGAGTGAGATCGAGAACACACCCCCCGAGCCCTCTGACGAATCAGCGACATCCCAGCTGAAGACCGAGTCACACGACCCGAAGGTCCCCGAAGCCTGGTCCGCGTTCATGCGCCAGGGTTGGGGTGAACGCGAGCTGGAGCTGCCGCCGCATCCGGTCAGCACTCCGGCGGCCGCGCGACGGCGTCGACTGGCCGATGCCTTCCCCGGTGAGCGACTCGTGCTCCCGGCCGGCAACTACAAGGTGCGCTCCTACGACACGGACTACCGCTTCCGTCCGGACACCGCGCACACCTACTTCTCCGGCAACCAGACCTCCGACGCCGTCCTGGTCATCGACGACGGCGAGTCCGTGCTCTACGCCCGGCCGCGCTCCAGCCGCGAGACCGACGAGTTCTTCCGGGACCGCCAGTACGGCGAGCTGTGGGCCGGCCGCCGGCCGTCCCTCGGTGAGATCTCCGACTCCCTCGGCATCGAGTGCCGTCACATCGACGAGCTGGCCGGCGTGCTGTCCACCACCGGCAAGACCCGCGTGCTGCGTGGCATCGACCGCTCGGTCGACGGCCTGGCCCCGGCCGACGAGGAGCGCGACCGCGAGTTCTCGCGGGTGGCCTCCGAGATGCGCCTGGTCAAGGACGCGTGGGAGATCGGCGAGCTCGCCGAGGCCTGCGACATCACCGCCCTCGGCTTCGAGGACTCGGTGCGCGACTGGAGCAACGTGCTCAAGTACGGCGAACGGTGGATCGAGGGCACCTTCTTCCGTCGGGCACGGGCCATGGGCAACGACATCGGCTACGACTCGATCGTCGGTGGCGGCAAGCACGCCACGACGCTGCACTGGATCGAGAACTCCGGGCCCGTCACCCAGGGCGAGCTGCTCCTGCTCGACATGGGCGTGGAGGGGCACAACCTCTACACAGCCGACGTCACTCGCACCCTTCCCGTCAACGGCACCTTCACGACGCTGCAGCGCGACCTCTACGACCTTGTCCACAACGCCCAGGAAGCCGGCATCGCTGCGATCCGTCCGGCCACCCCCTTCCTCGGGGCGCACGAGGCAGCCATGAAGGTCCTGGCCCATGGCCTGGGCGACATGGGACTGCTGCCGGTCTCGGTGGAGGAGGCGCTCGACCCGGAGTCGAAGGTCTACTCCCGGTGGACCCTCCACGGGACCAGCCACATGCTCGGCCTCGACGTGCACGACTGTGGCCAGGCCGCCCAGGAGGTCTACCCGAAGGGTGACCTCGAGGAGGGCATGGTGCTCACCGTCGAGCCCGGGCTCTACTTCCAGGAGGACGACCTGCTGGTGCCCGAGGAGCTGCGCGGCATCGGCATCCGGATCGAGGACGACATCGTGGTCACCCGCGACGGCCACCACAACCTGTCTGCTTCACTCCCCCGCACGTCCTCGGCGGTGGAGGAGTGGATGGGCGGCCTCACCAGCTGACGCGTCGCGGCGACCCGTCGACGGTGGCCACGGTGCACCGGGAAACTTCTTCGCGGATCGAGGTTTGAGGTGCCCGGTGGCAGCGCATGGTGTCTTTCGGCATGACAGTATCCGTGCCGATAGTTCACCGACACAACGGGAGACACCATGTCCTACGAGAACCCCGCCCCGGCCTACGGCCAGCCGAGCCAGCCCAAGCCTGACTCCAACCTGGTCTGGGGCATCCTCACCACGATCCTGTGCTGCCTGCCGCTGGGCATCGTCTCCATCGTCAAGGCTTCCAAGGTCGACAGCCTGTGGGCCCAGGGCGACTTCGCCGGCGCCCAGGCTGCCTCCGAGGATGCCAAGAAGTGGGCGATCTACTCGGCCGTTGCCGGCATCGTGGTCAGCGTTCTCTACGCCATCTTGATGTTCACGGTGCTCGGCACCAGCTGAACTTGAGCCAGTCCTTCTCCATGACGCGCACCCGGTCTCTCGACCGGGTGCGCGTCGTCTCCCTGGGCGCAGCGACCGCAGCCTTCGGCGCCGCGCTGGTGCTTCGCGACCCGCACGGGGACGGGTCGTGGGCGAAGTGCCCCTCTCTTCTCCTCGGCTTCTACTGTCCGGGATGTGGCAGCCTGCGAGGCATCCACGACTTGCTGACCGGTCACCTCGTCGAGTCGGTCGGTCACAACCTCCTGCTGCTTCCCGCGCTCGTCTGGCTCGGCTGGTGGTGGGTGGCGAGGGTCGGTGCGGCCTGGAGTCGTCCGCTGACCGGTCCACCGGACAACTCGCGCTTCGCGATCGGGCTGCTCGTGGTCCTGCCGATCTTCATGATCTTGCGCAACCTTCCCGGCTCACCGCTCGCACCCTGACCGGCGTGGGGCATAATCTCCGCCTGTGGCCGACTGGTTCGGTCCCGACCTGCAAGGATTTCGCAACCCTGCCCGGGTGGCAAGCTGGATACAGAACGTGGAGCCCCCCCCACGACGAGAACGTAGACTCTCCGATTCACGGACGACGTCGGGACGCTCATCGAGAGCGCGCGGCTGGCTGGCTCGAACACTCATGCTTCACCTGTGCACGAGAACGACGCCGAGGCACTCGAAAACTGGACCCGGCCTCGACGAGAGCTGATCAGGTAGCCCAGTCGTTGCAGAAGCACTGTTGCCTCAACACTGATCACCGCCCTGGCCTTCGAACCCGAAACCTCCTTCGCAACTCCGTGCCCATCAACGACGCAACTGTGCGACTATTTCCCCTCACCATCCGTGCGAAAGTTCCGTTACGGGTATCGCAGAGAGGCATCCGTGCATATGACTCGCACTAGACGATGGCGACCCATGTTCGTGGTCATGGCAGCGCTGACCGGGACGATGATGGTGACCGCGGGCGTCTTCCTGACCACTGTGAGCGTTCGGGACCAAGGTCCTGCGCCAGTCGACGGATTGTCGTGCCAGCTCACCGAGCCTGACGGTGCCGCGGTCAAGCTGCAGGGTGAAGACTGTGAGGATCTATTCCTCAAGCACGGACAAACACGAGACGGCGGACCTCAAGCAAGGTGAGGCGTTGAATGTGTGATCGGCTCGTAGGATCGAAGCGCTTCGGTGCTGGCTGAGGCGCTCGAAGATCACAGAGGGCGCCGAATGGCTCAGGTGTCAACCAAACTATGGGCAGACCCGTTGCCCATCTACGCGCCGAGCGCGGGGCGCCTGAGCAACCCACTGAGGTATCGAACCAGCGGCAGACCCGCCAAGGCCACCCCGACGAAAATGAGTCGCACCGGCGAGGGGCTCGTGACGTAGTGTCCGTAGCCGCGCAGCTCCCAGGTGCACGTGGTGCCGGGAGGGAACCAGCTACGCGAGGCCTCCCCGTAGACCGAACCCCCTGGCGTCAGTTCGCAGCCAGACTCGCCGACCATCGATGGTGCGGCCAGGCAGGCGACGACATAGACGACGCTCGCGACCCAGAGCACGTAGCCCAAGATGATGAGCCAGCGGCCAGGGTAATGAGGCATGCGCACATCATGCCCGGCACTCCCTGCCGTGCAGTCGGAATTGCAGAATTCTGGGCTGTGGCCTCACCCAACTCACGCGAGCCGCTCCAATCCTGGGCGAAGTGCGACATAACGAGTGCGCGGGGCCACCCACCAGACACAGTGGTAGGTATGAGCCGCACCGATACGAGCACGACCCAGCAGACACCGAGCACCCTCGATCGTCCGATCCTCGTCAGCAACCTCGTTGCCGCAGCCGTCTTCCTCGCTGTCCTCGCCCTCCTGTCCGGGTCTGCTGCACGGATAGGTGACATCTGATCTGCGTCGATGTGTGTCGACGCTGGAAGGATGTGCACCATGCCGAAGGCGTTTCCCAAGGAGTTCCGCGAACGACCTCTACGCACGCTGTGCCAGAGGGCAACACGCACTCGTTGTTGCCACTGTTCGTCGTTCTGTCTGCGCTCGCAGCGGTTGTCTATCTCGTTCGCACCGGGCGCAGTTCCTGATCGAGATCAAGGGCTGCTCTCACGGCCCAACGCGAACCATGGACGTGCGTGAGTTCCGGTCACAGTTTTGAAAACGCTGATCCGAAGCGGCGTCCAAGATTCTCGCCTATACCTACAGTCACGGCAATCGGCTCGCAGACAGGAAAGCCTATGACCACCATCAGCCCGACAACCACCAGCAGGCTGGAACGCGTCATGAGTCTTCTCCTCGGACTCATCACCGGCACCGCACTGGTAGCACTGGTGTTCTTCGGCCCCAGCCTGCTCGGGATCCCGGAGTCCGGCAACTGGGACTTCTTCTACTCCTGGATCTTCATGTTCCTCGAAGTCGCAGCCATCGCGGGCATCGGCGTCGCCATCCACAAGAAGGCACGCCAGCGAACCCTCTTCGGGCTGGGTCTGGCACTCGGCTCCGTAGTCCCATTCCTTGCGTTCTTCGCATTCCTCGCCGCATTGGGGATGGCGATTGGCTCATGAGTACCCACACCGGAGTTCAGCGCCAACGCCCAACTCTGAGCACCGGATTGCACGCAAACATCGCGCTTAGGTCATCGAGTAGCTCATGAACCGTCCACGGGAATGACAGCGATTTCGCCCCACGTCACATGAACACAGGCGAAGGATGCATCTCGCCGACCCTCGCTCCGAGAACACCGTCAGACGACCGGAGTCCGGCGTAGTCCCCGGTTGGTGCATAATCGCCCCGGGAGTTGGACGAACGGCTGGGTGTAACGACACGGGTGCTTTCCCGATGTTTATCCCGACTGTAACCCCGACCCCCGGCCTCCGTAGCTCAGCTGGATAGAGCATCGGCCTTCTAATCCGACGGTCGCAGGTTCGAATCCTGCCGGGGGCGCCCACTTCTTCCGTGGAACGCGGTGTCCAGGTCACTCAGCACGCAACCGGTCACCCGCACAGTGACCACACCACCGCGACAGTGCACGGGGTCGAGGACCGAAACGTCAGCGACCAACGGCCGCGTACGCGGCTCGGGTGCGCTCGAGCGCGTGCGACGCTCCCGCTTCGGCGACGTCGCTTCGGCAGCCGACGAGGTGGATCTCTCGCGCGCGGACCCCAGGTGGCCGCATCATGGCGTGGCGCTGGCTCCCACCCTGGCGATCTCGTCGCGCACCTCGGACTTGACGAGCTCCGGCGCGAAGGACGCATCCACCGCGGCCCGGGCCAGGTCGGCGACACCTCGTGCGTCGAGCCCGAGCAGGTCCGCGGCGATCTCGTACTCACGATTGAGCGAGGTGCCGAACATCGGCGGGTCGTCGGAGTTGATCGTGACGGTGACTCCGGCGTCGCGGAAGAGCCCGATCGGGTGCTGGTCGAGCGACTCGACCGCGCGGGTGGCGATGTTGGAGGACGGGCACACCTCCAGGGCGATCCCGGTCTCGGCCAGGTGGGCCAACAGCTCCGGGTCCTGCGCAGCCGTCGTACCGTGGCCGATGCGTTCGGCACCGAGCAGTCGCACGGCGTCCCACACCGTCTCGGGGCCGGTGGTCTCCCCCGCGTGCGGAACGCTGTGCAGGCCCGCGGCGCGTGCGGCGTCGAAGTGGGGCTGGAACTGCGGGCGGGGTACGCCGATCTCGGGGCCGCCGAGACCGAAGCCGACCAGTGCGTCGGTGCGGTGGTTGAGCACGTAGTCGAGAGTCGCGTCGGCGGCGGGAATGCCGCTCTCCCCCGGGATGTCATAGATCCAGCGCAGCACGAGGCCGAAGTCGCGCTCCGCCTTGCGCCGCGCCTCCTCGATGGCCTCGGTGTAGGCCTCGATCGGGATGCCGCGGATCACGGAGGTGTACGGCGTGCAGGTCAGCTCGGCGTACTTCACGTTCTGACCGTTCGACATCTCTCGGGCGACCTCATAGGTCAGCAGCTCGACGTCCTCCGGGGTCCGGATCAGGTCGACGACGGCGAGGTAGACCTCGATGAAGTGCGCGAAGTCGCGGAACGCGAAGAACGACGTCAGCTCGTCGGGGTCGCTGGGCACGACACCGGGGTGGCGCTGGGCCAGCTCACTGACGATCCGTGGCGAGGCGGAGCCCACGTGGTGCACGTGCAGCTCCGCCTTGGGCAGGCGCGCGATGAAGGCAGACAGGGCGAGCTCGGACGAATCAGTCACCCCGGCAGTCTGCCAGCGGAGGGCACGCGGGCCAAAGAACGGGCCCGACGATCAGCGTTGCGCCGTGGCCAGCCGGTCGTCCGCGACCACACAGCTTGACGACCTCCTCGAGGAGCTTCGGGCCTTCGGCCGCGTCGAGCAGGTCGACGCCGCACCACCGGAGTGATCAGCTCAGCAGCAGGAACCATGCCCCGATGGCCGCCGGCAGGAGCCCGACCACCAACCACGGCGAGAGAATGCTGCGTTGGTTGATCGTGCGCACCCCTGCGACGGTCACGACGCCGACGGCAGCAGCCACGGCCAGCAGCCCCGGGCGGCCACCCGGGCGGTCCGCGATCGAGGCGAGCAGGCAGAGTCCGCCGGCGAAGACGAAGCCGACGGTTCCCAGCAGCGCGGACATCACCAGGCGCTGGACCTGCTCGATCTGCATCAGCCTGCGTCGATCGCCGAGATGGTGTTGTCGACCAGCTCCTGGATCGAGTTGCCCGTGACGGGCTCCCCGTCGACGACGATGGTCGGTGTCTGGTGGACACCACGCTTGGACGTGTCCTCGTTGCCGTTGACCACCCACTGGGCGAAGTCGTGGTTCTCGATCCCGTCCCGCACGTCGTCCTCGTCCGCTCCGGCCTCTACGGCCAGGTCGACCAGCTCGTCGTCGCTCGGCCACGGCCCGGACTCGGAGGGCTGTCGGTCGAAGAGCAGGTCGTGGAACGCCAGGGCGACCTCGCCGCCGGAGGCGTCGAGGACGACTCCGAAGGCGTTCAGTGCTCTCTCGGAGTAGTCGTTGAGGAAGGCGAAGGGCCGGTAGACGACGTAGGCGTCCCCATTGGCGGCAGCCTCGTGCAGCTGGTCGCGCGAGGCGACCTCGAACTGCATGCAGAACGGACACTGGAAGTCCTCGAACACCTCGACCTTGACCGGCGCCTCGGGGTCGCCGACCCCGAGGCCGTAGGTGTCGGCCACCCCGGCCGAGGCCGCGTCGGACGATGCTCCGGTCGCGTTCGTGGTTGCTGACTCCCCCGGGTTCCGGGCGTCCTCACCCGTGGTGTCCCGCTGCGACTGGACGGCCCAGCCGATCACGACGATCGCCACGAGGAGCAGGACGATCCCTCCGCCCACCAGGAGGTTGCGCTTGCCGGGAGTCGCTCGTCGATCGTTGGCATGGGGCATGTCTTGTCACCTTTCGTGGACGAAGATCACATTGTCGAGTGCGAGTCGGGTGCGGGGGCGCCGGACGAGGAACGCGGAGACGAGGAGCAGGCCGACGTCGCGGGCGATCTCCCACGGATAGTCGTCGGTGGCACTCGACGAGAAGCCGCCACCGCCGAAGCAGCCACACTCGATCTGGAGGCCACGGGCCCACGCGGAAGCGATGCCGACGATGAAGGCGAGGAAGAGCAGCCCGGAGACGACCGCCATCGACCTCGTCATCAACCCGAGCACCAGGGCAACCCCGACGACGACCTCCACGATGGGCAGGACGTGCCCGGTGACGGTGACCACGGACTCCGGGAGAAGCTCATAGGCACGCACCGCCCGCACGCTCGCCGCGGGGTCGGGCAGCTTCAGCGCTCCCGCGACGATCCAGACGACACCGACCAGCAACCGTGCCACCAGCCCGAACCAAGCACCCATGCCAGCGAGCATATGGTTGTTGCCTGAGCCGAGACTGAATCTGCTCCCGCACCATGACGCGTTAGTGTCGTGCGAGTGAATGAACGACTTGTGTGGATCGACTGCGAAATGACCGGACTCGACCTGGTCAACGACGCGCTGATCGAGGTGGCCGCCCTGGTGACCGACTTCGACCTCAACGTGCTCGGTGACGGCATCGACCTGATCATCAAGCCACCGGCCGCGGCCCTGGACCAGATGAACGAGTTCGTGCGTGACATGCACACGAAGTCGGGCCTGCTCGAGGAGCTCAACCACGGCATCACGATGGCCGAGGCGGAGCAACAGGTGCTCGACTACGTCAAGTCGCACTGCCCCGACGGGTCAAGGCCTCCGCTGGCCGGCAACACGGTCGCCACCGACCGTGCCTTCCTGGCCCGTGACATGACCGAGCTCGAGTCGTTCCTGCACTACCGGATCGTCGACGTCTCCTCCATCAAGGAGCTGTCGCGGCGTTGGTTCCCCAAGGCCTACTTCGCCTCGCCGCCCAAGCGTGGCAACCACCGTGCCCTGGCCGACATCCAGGAGAGCATCGAGGAGCTGCGCTACTACCGCGAAGCTGTCTTCGTGCCCGCGCCCGGCCCCGCCAGCGACGCGGCCCGCGAGATCGCGAGTCGCCACGGTGGTTCACTGACCGGGTTGACCGACCCCGATTCGCCGAACACCCCCTGACTATGGCTACAATTCTCACCGGTCACGCCGCAACGGCTGCGTGCCCATGGTGGGTATAGCTCAGCTGGTAGAGCGCCGCCTTGTGGTGGCGGATGTCGCGGGTTCAAGTCCCGTTACTCACCCCAGCCGGAGGCCCTGTCCGAACGGACAGGGCCTCCGCCCATTTCGGCGGCCACGAGCCGTCACCGTGGACGGTTGGTCCCGTTCGCCCGTGCGCAACGCCGGCCCTGCTCCCTCGTCGATCGCCGCTAGGCTCGGCCCATGACTCCCGCGACCAGCCCCAGCCGTTCGTCGTACGACGTGGTCATCGTCGGTGGCGGCCACAACGGACTCACCGCAGCGGCCTATCTGGCCCGGGCCGGGCTCTCCACCCTCCTGCTCGAGCGACTGCCGGCAACCGGCGGTGCCGCGGTGTCGAAGGTGGCCTTCACGGGCCACGACGCGCGCCTGTCCCGCTACTCCTACCTGGTGTCGCTGATGCCGAAGGAGCTGGTCACCGACCTCGACCTCTCCCTCGACCTCGCCTCGCGCACCACCGCGTCGTACACCCCGTGGCTGCGCGACGGCGTCGCCGGCGGACTGCTCGCCGAGCGCCCCGAGGGTTCGCGGACCCGCGAGTCCTTCGAGAAGCTCACCGGCTCCAACGACGAGTACGCCGCGTGGCAGCAGTTCTACGGCGACGTGGCGAAGCTGGCGGCCGTGGTCTCGCCCACCTTGTTGCAGCCCCTGGAGAAGGAGTCGGACATCGCCTCCCGGGTCGACCCCGACCTGTGGCGGGAGTTCGTCCGCGAACCCCTCGGTGCCTCGGTGGAACGGCGTTTCCGCGACGACACCGTCCGCGGCATCGTCGCCACCGACGGACTGATCGGCACCTTCGCCGACCTCAACGATCCGTCCCTGGTCCAGAACCGGTGCTTCCTCTACCACCTGATCGGCAACGGCGACGGCGAGTGGCGCGTGCCGATCGGTGGCATGGGAGCGGTCACCGACGCCCTGCTCAAGGCCGCTGTCGAGGCAGGCGCCGAGGTGATCACCGGCGCCGGGGTCAGCCGGATCGAGGCCGACGGCGTCGACGGCGAGGTCACCTGGCACGACGGCACGGCCTACCGCTCGGTCCGGACCCGCCACGTGCTCTCCAACGTCGCCCCCTGGGTGCTGCGCATCCTGCTCGGCCAGGAACCCGACGAGGAGTCCAAGCCCGTCGGCGCCCAGCTCAAGATCAACTTCCTCCTCGACCGGCTGCCGGCGCTCAGGTCAGGCGCCGACCCCGAGGTCGCCTTCGCCGGCACCCTGCACCTCTCCGAGGACTACTCCCAGCTCCAGAGGTCGTACGCCGAGGCGGCCGCCGGCCGGGTGCCGACCGAGATGCCGGGGGAGGTCTACTGCCACTCCCTCAGCGACCGCTCGATCATGGGGTCGTTCCCGGGGCACACCTTGACCTACTTCGGCCTGCACACCCCGGCCACCCTCTTCGAGGACCCGGCCAACAAGGACGTGGCCGTCTCCCGGGCGCTGGCGTCGCTCAACCAGCACCTGGCCGAGCCGATCGAGGACTGCCTGGCCAAGGACGCCGACGGCAGGCCGTGCATCGAGGCGAAGGTGCCGCAGGACATCGAGGCCGACCTCGCCATGCCCGGTGGCCACATCTTCCACGGCGACCTGGCCTGGCCGTGGGCAGCCAACCGGTCGATGCTCGAGACCCCGGCCCAGCAGTGGGGCGTGGCCACCGACATCGACAACCTCTACCTCTGCGGCTCCGGCGCTCGACGCGGCGGAGCGGTCTCCGGGCTCGGCGGCCACAACGCCGCCCAGGCCGTGCTCGCGGCGGTGCGCTAGGCCTGCCTCTCACGCGGTCCACGAACAGCAGAAGGCCGGACCCTCGGGAGGATCCGGCCTTCTGGTTGGTACGGCATCAGGGACTCGAACCCCGAACCCGCTGATTAAGAGTCAGCTGCTCTGCCAATTGAGCTAATGCCGCGCAATGCGTTTGAAGCGAGATGAACTTTAGCAGTCAGCGGCGCGGGAGAAAAATCGGGGCGCACACCGACGATGAGCACCGGATCAGTGGAGGATTTCACGCACCAGGTGCGTGAGATCCTCCACCGTAGGCGGCGTCAGAGATAGAGGCCGGTCGACTCGTCGGAGAGACGGTCGGCGGCCACGGCGTGGACGTCGCGCTCGCGCACCACGACGTACACCTCACCGTTGACCTCGACCTCCGCCTTCTCGTCGGGATCGAACAGCACGCGGTCGCCGATCTCCACGGCACGGGCGTGCGGGCCGACGCCGACGACCTTCGACCACGCCAGGCGTCGACCGCCCATGGCGGCGGTCGCGGGGATCACGATCCCGCCCGAGGAGCGCCGCTCCCCCGCATCCTTGTCGAGCTCGACCAGGATGCGGTCGTGCAGCATCTTGATCGGTGTCTTCTCACCCACGGTTCAGTTGACGACCTTGCGAATCACGCCGAGGAGGACGACCACGCCGACCACGCCACCGACGACCTTGAGGATGTTGTCGGTGCGCGGGGCACCGGTGTTCACGTCGACGAAGTGTGCCTTCACCGAGGCGATCTCACGGCTCACGATCGTCTTCGGGTGTGCCCGGTGGGCGAGCTGGTCGATGGTCTGGGCAAGACGCTCGCGCGTCTGCTCGATCTCGCTCTCGATCGAGCTGATCTCGTTGGCCACGATCAATCTCCTGGTTCCTCGCCGGACGGGGTGCGCCACGTGGTGCGTCAGTTGGGAAGGCTATCAATGGTGCGCGGATCGAAGCCGAACGGCAGTTCCAGACGGTTCTCGGCCATCAGCTCGTCGTTGGTCAGGATGTCGTACGTCGCCCCGTCGGCGGCCACCACGCCGCCCTGGAGCACGACGGCGCGCGAGCAGAGCTCCAGCGCGTAGGGAAGATCGTGGGTGACCATCAGCACGGTCACGTCGAGGGAGCGCAGGATGTCGGCCAGTTCCCGACGCGAGGCGGGGTCGAGGTTCGAGGACGGCTCGTCGAGCACCAGGATCTCGGGCTCCATCGCCAGCACGGTTGCCACCGCCACCCGGCGGCGCTGGCCGAAGGACAGGTGGTGCGGTGGGCGATCCACGAAGTCGGCCATGCCGACCCGGTCCAGGGCGTCGAGCACGACCTTGTCGAGCGCGGCTCCCCTGACGCCGAGGTTGGCCGGCCCGAAGCCGACGTCCTGGCGCACGGTGGGCATGAACAGCTGGTCGTCCGGGTCCTGGAAGACGATGCCGACCCGGCGACGGATCTCCTGCAGGTTCTTCTTCTCCACCGGCAGCCCGCTGACGGTCACCGAGCCGGCACCGGCGCTGAGGATCCCGTTGAGGTGCAGCACCAGCGTGGTCTTGCCGGCACCGTTGGGGCCGAGCAGGGCGACGCGTTCCCCGCGGTGCACGTGCAGGTCGACGCCGAACAACGCCTGGTGTCCGTCGGGGTAGGCGAAGGCCAGGCCACGGACGTCGAGGATCGGGGTGCTCACCGGGGGCTCGTCTCGGGCATCGTGCCGTCGTACCCTCGGGAAAGCATCGCCAGGTGGACGCGTTCGCCGCGCTCGTAGGAGCGGATGAACAGGGCACCGAGGGTGCGGGCCAGGGCCGGCCAGTGCCGCGGGGAACGCGGGTCACAGCCACGGGATCGCATGCCGACGACCATACGGCGCAGCTCGTCGGTGACCACGTCGAGGTAGCGGATCATGAAGCTCATGATCTGCACGATCTGGTCGGGCATGCGCAGCGTGCGCAGGCCGCGCAGCAGGTCGACCGGCTCGGTGGTCGAGGCCAGGGTGAGCGAGGCCATCACACCCAGGGTGGCCTTGGCCAGGAAGACGCCGGCGGCGACCAGTCCGGGCTCGGACACGCTCACGCCGAGCACCTCGACGCGCGGTCCGGTCGAGATGAACGGCATCAGCACCGCGAAGAGCACGAACGGCACCTCGACCACCATGCGGCGCACGATGTGGAGCGGGGGCACCCGGGACACCGCGATCACCGTGAGGAGCACGAGGAGGAACCCGCCGAAGGCCATCCACCAGCGGTGCGGCGTGGCCACCACGAGCAACATGAAGACGACCAGGGCGACCAGCTTCAGGTGGGCCGGCGCCCCGTGGATCGGGCTGTGGCCGTGGAAGAACAGCCGGTGACCGTGACCGGCGCCCACCTCAGGCCTCGTCGCTGCGTCGTCGTACGACGAGGAACAAGCCACCGGCCAGCACGAGGACGACCACGGATCCGACCACCCCGGCCAGTCCGGCACTGAGCCGGTCGTTGTCGACACCCTTCACGCCGTAGTCGGCGAACGGACTGTCCGCCGTCGCAGAGTCCTTCGCGGAGTCGCCGAAGCCGGTCTTGCTGGCGACGTACTCCAGGCCGTCGGGGTGAGAGCTGGCATAGAAGCTGCCCACGCCCGCGACCAGCAGCGACACGAGCAGGAAGATGGCGAAGAACCTGCGCGACTTCATGCCACGGCCTTCCGGATCTCGAGGTGCTCTGCGGAGGACAGGTGTCGCGCGCCGTGCACCAGGTCAGGGCGCGAGGCGACGACGGCTCCGACGACCAGGGCCGTGATCACTGCCTCGCCGATGCCGATCACGACGTGCCAGGCGACCATCGCGGTGAGCACCGTGCCGGTCTCGACCGGAGCCGTGCCACCGATCGCGAAGAGCACGGTGAATGCCAGCGCTGCGGCGGGCACACTGACCAGGGCCGCCAGCGCGGCAGCCGGAGGCACCGAGGCCCGGGTGCGCGGCAGCACGGCGACCAGGCCCTTGAAGACCAGCCAGCCCGCGGCGACACCGACCAACCCCATCAGGGTGATGTTGGTGCCGAGGGCCGTCACACCGCCGTCGGCCATCAGCAACGACTGCACCAGCAGGACGACGCTGATGCAGAGCACTGCGGTCCACGGACCGGCCAGGACTGCGGCCAGCACACCTCCGAGGAGGTGGCCACTCGTCCCACCGGCGACGGGGAAGTTGATCATCTGCGCCGCGAAGACGAAGGTGGCGACCAGCCCCGCCAACGGGGCGGTACGGTCATCGAGTTCCTTGCGCGCTCCGCGCAGTGCGACGGCGACGCCGGCGACGGCGACCACCCCTGTCGCGATCGACGTCGGAGCGTCGAGGAATCCATCAGGTACGTGCATGACGCTGACACTACGCCATTGCGAACTCTTCGCAACAAGGAGGCAATCCATGACCACCGCCACTCCCGACCGTCTCTCCGTCGGTGACCCGGCCCCCGACTTCACGCTGTCCTCGGACACCGGCGAGGAGGTCTCCCTGTCCGACCTGCGTGGTCGCAAGGTGATCGTCTACTTCTACCCGGCGGCGATGACCCCCGGCTGCACGAAGCAGGCCTGCGACTTCACCGAGTCACTCGACTCGCTCGAGGCGGCCGGCTTCGAGGTGCTCGGCATCTCCCCCGACAAGCCGGAGAAGCTGGCGAAGTTCCGCGAGCGCGACCACCTCACCATCACCCTGCTCTCGGACCCCGACAAGGCCGTGATGGCGTCGTACGCCGCCTTCGGTGAGAAGAAGCTCTACGGCAAGATCGTGCAGGGCGTGATCCGCTCGACGTTCGTCGTCGACGAGGAGGGCCGCATCGAGCTCGCCCAGTACAACGTCAAGGCCACCGGGCACGTCGCCAAGCTCCGGCGCGACCTCGCCCTCGACTGACGTCGAGGCGATCACGGCACCTACACTTCGGGGTGCAGCCGGAGTGGTGGAATTGGCAGACACGCAGGTTTTAGGTACCTGTGCTCCAGGGCGTGGGGGTTCGAGTCCCCCCTCCGGCACCCGGGGCCGATGGGCCGGATACCAGGAGAACGAATGAGCAGGCGGTTGTCGCGGGGGCGGACGGACCTGCGTGGCGCGCCCGGCCGGCCGAGCAGGACGCCCCTCGTGGCCCTGGTCGCAGCCGTCGTGGCGGTGGCCCTGGTCTGCGTCGCCGTGGTCGTGGCCCTGGTGCTCACCCTCGGTGGCGACGACAGCAGCCCGGTCGCAGATGACCCGAGCTCGTCCGTCGAGCCGTCGGACGGGCCGAGCAGCCCCAGGACACCTGATGCCAGCACCGTCGCCGGCGTCGGCTACTCCTACCTGCTCCCGGGGGGATGGTCCGACGTCTCGGACGACGTCGAAGGGGTGGGCTCCGGCGACGCCATCGACTCCGTGTCCGCGTGGGGCTCGCAGTTCCAGGGCGCCCGGGCGAACTTCATCGTCAACGTCACCCCGGCAGGGCCGTCGGAGACGCCTGAGGACCTGGCGGACGGGTGGAAGGAGGCGATGCGCAAGGAGCTCGACGCCCAGCCGCACGACATCGCCGGTCTGGTCATCGATGGTCAGGAGTCCGTCGGGGTGCGCTTCGCCCGCACGAACGAGCACGGAGTCGAGATCGTCCAGGTCGCCCATCTCGTGGTCAACGACGGCAAGGCCTACACCCTGGGGATGTCCACCACCCCCGAGCGTGAGTCCGACACCGACGAGGCCCTGGCCCAGATCGTCGACTCGTGGGTCTGGAGCTGACCGTCAGGATCCGCAGAGCACGGCCACGACGTGCGGTGCGATCTCGCGCAGTGCCTTTCCGCGGTGGGAGATCGCGTCCTTCTCCTCGCGGGACAGCTCGGCCGTCGTGACGTCGTGGCCGTCCGCCGCGAAGAGCACGTCATAGCCGAAGCCTCCTGTGCCACGCACCTCCCGGAGGATGCGTCCGTCCATGCGCCCGTGCACGACCCGTTCGACCACGCCGTTCGAGCCGCCCGGGTGGCAGAAGGCGACCGCACACGTGAAGTGGGCGCTGCGCCGCTCGTCAGGAACGTCGGACATCTGCGCGAGCAACAGCTCGTTGTTTCGCTGGTCCTGCCCGGAGGCCGCACCCAGCGGCGGTCCCGACCAGCGCGCCGAGAGCACGCCGGGCATGCCGTTGAGCGCGTCCACGCAGATGCCCGAGTCGTCGGCCAGCGACGGAAGGCCGGTGGCCGCGACGCCGGCCCGGGCCTTGAGCAAGGCATTGCCCGCGAAGTCGGGCTGGTCCTCGACGGGTTCGGCGTACGCCGCGACGTCGTCGAGCCCGAGCACCCGGACCCCCGTGACCAGGGGAGCCAGGATCCGCTCCATCTCCTCCAGCTTCTTGGCGTTCCGTGACGCCAGGAAGACGTCAGGCACCGAGTGCCTCGCGCTGCATGCGGGTCAGGTCGGCGCACCCCTTCTCACCGAGGGCCAGCAGCGCATCGAGCTCGGCACGGTCGAACGCCGCACCCTCGGCGGTCCCCTGCACCTCGATGAACTTGCCGTCGCCGGTCATCACGATGTTCATGTCGGTCTCGGCACGCACGTCCTCCTCGTAGGGCAGGTCGAGGCGCGGTGACCCGTCGATGATGCCCACGGAGACCGCGGCCACCGAGCCGGTGAGCGCGCCCCCGACGCCGAGGTGGGCGCACGCGTCGGCGAGGGCGACGTAGGCCCCGGTGATCGCCGCCGTGCGCGTGCCGCCGTCGGCCTGGAGCACGTCACAGTCGAGCTGGATGGTGTTCTCGCCCAGCGCCTTGTAGTCGATGACCGCCCTCAGGGACCGGCCGACCAGCCGGGAGATCTCGTGGGTGCGACCACCGATGCGCCCCTTCACGGACTCCCGGTCCGAGCGGGTGTTCGTGGAGGCGGGCAGCATCGCGTACTCGGCGGTCACCCAACCCAGCCCGGAGCCCTTGCGCCAGCGCGGCACACCCTCCGAGGCGGAGGCCGCACACAGCACCCGGGTCCGGCCGAACTCCACCAGCACGGAACCGGCCGGGTGGTCGAGCCAGTCGCGGGTGATCCTGATCGGGCGGAGTTCGTCGTCGGCGCGGCCGTCAGCACGGCTCTCAGCTGGGTTGCTCATGTGCGCACCCTAACCGGCAGCGCGCCGACGACGAACGGCCCGGACCTCCCCCGATTGGCAGGTCCGGGCCGTTCGACGGCACGAGATGCGTTACTTGATCTCGGTGCGGGTGATGCGCCACACGCCGATCGCGAGCGGCAGCACGATCCAGATCAGGACGCCGGTGCCGACCTGGGCCCACTGCTCACCGCTCATGCCATCGGGGTTGAACAGCTGGCTGGAGGAGCTCTGCAGGTCGAACCACAGGAGCTTGTCCTGCATGGTGGCCCAGATGGAGGTGACGATCGAGATCACGGTGGGCACCGCGAAGTAGGCCACGATCGCGAAGGCGCTGTTGAGCAGGGCGGCACCGAACGCGAAGCCCCAGACGGCGCCGAGCAGGAGCGCCAGGACGACTCGGCTCAGGTAGGCGACCGTGACGTCCTGCCACGGGTCGGTTGCCCCGGCGATCGGCGTCAGCACGAGCGCCACGACGAACGCGACCACGAAGGCGGCCAGCACGAACAACACTGCGGCGGCGAGCTTGGCGACCGTCACTCGGCCGCGGTGCGGCACGAGCGAGAAGGTGACCAGCCCGGTCCGCTGGCCCCACTCCTGCGTGACCAGCAGTATCGCGAGGACGGGCAGCAACATTCCCTGCGGCATCGCCGAGAACTGCAGGAAGGCCAGGAACGTCAGCTCCGAGGAGTCCCCGAAGATCAGGAAGAGTGTGTTCACCAGGACGGTGACCACCCCGATCGTGATCAGCAACCACAACCCGGCCCTGGTGTCGGTCATCTTCCGCATCTCGACGCCCACCAAGCGGGCGAACGAGGGCCGGCGGCTCTGGGAGATGTCGATGTAGCCGGGGTCGCCGGCTGCCACGGGTGCGGCGACGGTGCTCGTGCCAGCACTCATTTCTGGCCTCCTTCGGTGTAGGTCTCACGCTGGGTGTCGGCGGTCAGCTCGAGGAAGAGGTCCTCGAGGCCACCGTCCGCCAGCTTCAGCTCGACGAGGGTGATCTGGTGCTCGGCGGCGACCTTGCCGACCTGCACGGGCTCGGCGTCGGTCCGGAAGCCATCGGCCACCGGGTTCGTCCCGATGCCGGCGTCGGCGAGCGCCTTGACCAGCTGGTCCGACTCGAGAGCGCGGAAGAACGTGCCGCTGTCGCGCAACAGCTCCTCAGGCGTCCCCTCGGCCACGATCTCACCGCGACCGATCATCACCAGGTCGTCGGCGATCTGCTGCACCTCGTGCAGGAGGTGACTGGAGAGCAGCACGGTGCCCCCGCGCTGCGCATAACCCTTCAGCAGTCCGCGCATCCAGCGGATGCCGGCCGGGTCCAGCCCGTTGGCGGGCTCGTCCAGGATCAGCACGGACGGATCTCCCATCAGCGCATTCGCGATGCCGAGCCGCTGGCGCATGCCGAGCGAGTAGTTCTTCACGCGACGCCTGGACTCGCTGCCCGTCAGCGAGACCAGCTCGAGCATCTCGTCGACACGCGACGTGGGGAGCCCCATCGTCGCGGCGCTCAGTGCGAGCACCTCACGGCCGGTCCGGCCGGCGTGCTGGGCGGACGCGTCGAGCAGCACGCCGACGTGCCGGCCCGGGTCGGGGATGTCCAGGTAGTCGTGGCCACCGACGGTGACCGATCCGGCGTCGGCCTTGGTGAGCCCGACCATCATCCGCATGCTGGTGCTCTTGCCTGCGCCGTTCGGGCCCAGGAAGCCGGTGACGCGGCCGGGTTGGGCCACGAAGCTGATGTCCTTGACGGCGGTGAAGCCGCCGTACTTCTTGGTGAGGTTCTCGACCTTGATCATGGGAACCACTCTGGCGCGTCGCGGCCTGCCGGGAATCGGTCCAGGGGATGGTTCTCGAGCGACCAAAGTAGGGGGTGCTCCAGCCCCGGGGAGGGCCCGGGGCGGCCCGGACGGCCCTACGCTGGCGGCGTGCCGCAGACCGCCTCTCCCTCACAGCCCCCGTTGACCCGCTGGGGCAGCTTCTGGCGCTACGCCGGCTGCCTGGCGATCGCGGGACTGGTCTGGCCCACCTACCTCGACGCCCGCGACAACAACACCGGAGCGGTCTTCGTCATCGACGTCGTGATGGGCCTGGCCTCCTTCGCGGTGCTGTTCCTGCGTCGTCGTCAACCGGTCACGATCGGTGTGGTCACCGGGCTGATGGCCGGCTTCTCCCCCCTGGCTGCCGGGCCGGCCACCCTGGCTGCGGTGTCGGTCGCGACCAGCCGGCGTTGGCGCCCGGTCATCGTCGTCGGCCTGGCCCAGTGGCTGGGCGCTGAGATGCTGCTCTACTACCAGCCGGTGGACGACGGCCTCCCCGGCTGGATCAGCAGCGCCATCAACCTCGTGGTGATCAGCGCCTGCATGGGCTGGGGCATGTTCATCGGCTCGCGTCGCGAACTGTTGTGGACACTGCGCGAGCGGGCCGAGCGGGCCGAGGCGGAGCAGGAGCTGCGGGCTGGCAAGGCACGTGGCGACGAGCGCTCGCGGATCGCCCGGGAGATGCACGACCTGCTGGCGCACCGGATCTCCCAGGTGTCCATGCACGCCGGTGCACTCGCCTTCCGCGACGACCTCACCGCCGAGCAGATGCGTTCGTCGGCGGGGGTCATCCAGGAGCAGGCGAACCTGGCGCTCACCGACCTCCGTGCGGTGCTCGGCGTGCTCCGTGATCCCGAGACCGGTGAGCTGCTCGACAAGCCACAACCGACCTACACCGACATCCTCGACCTCGTCGAGGAGGCACGGGCCGGCGGCATGCAGGTGGAGTACGACGCGATCCTGGCGGACGGCGAGCCGGTCCCGGACCAGATCGGTCGCACGCTCTTCCGCATCGTCCAGGAGGGACTCACCAACGCCCGCAAGCACGCGCCGGGAACCACCGTGTTCGTGCACGTCAGCGGGTCGCTCCAGGACGGGGTCACCCTCCTCATGCGCAATCCGCTGGGCTTCGGCCCGAAGCCCGAGACCCCCCGCTCCGGGCTGGGGCTCATCGGCCTCGCGGAGCGTGCCGAGCTGGTCGGTGGCCGGCTCGAGCACGGCCGCGACGGCTCCATGTTCGTGTTGCACACATGGATACCGTGGGCCCCGTGATCCGCGTCCTGATCGTCGACGACGACCCCTTGGTCCGTTCCGCCTTGGCCCTGATGATCGGCGGGCAGGCAGACATCGACGTGATCGGGGAGGCTCCCGACGGCAGCGAGGCGATCGGCCTGGCCCGCCGGAGGAGTCCCGATGTCGTGCTCATGGACATCCGGATGCCGGTCCTCAACGGGCTCGATGCCACCCGCCAGCTGCAGACCTGGGAGCACCCGCCACGCGTGATCGTGCTGACCACGTTCGACGCCGACGACTACGTGCTCGAGGCACTCTCCGCGGGCGCGGACGGGTTCCTGCTCAAGGACACTCCCCCGGCCGAGATCGTGGCCGCCATCCGCAAGGTCTCGGCCGGCGAACCGATGCTGTCACCCTCGGTGACTGCCACGTTGATCCGCCAGGTCCGCAACGGGGCACCCGACGACCGGCAGGCTCGCGCGCTGACTCGGATCGCCCGGCTCACCGACCGGGAGCGAGAGGTCGCCATCGAGGTCGGTCGCGGCTTGAGCAACGCCGACATCGCCGGCACGCTCCATCTCTCCGTTCCCACCGTGAAGGCCCACGTCTCCCGGCTCTTCGACAAGCTCGACGTCACGAACCGGGTGCAGATCGCGATCTGTGTCCACGACGCCGACCTGGTCTGACCGCTACCGTCCTCCGCACCAACGGCACGCTGCCGCGCAGGATCCGCGTCGACGTCCAGACCGACGAGGCGGCTGGTACGGCGACCACGCACCGGGCCGCAAGGGGTGCAGCCCGTTCATCCACCGGGGCTGAGCGAACCCCCGTCAGACGTCGTACGTCGCGCCGGTGCGCGCCAGGTCGAGCGGCCCGTCCCAGAGCGTGCGCGCCTCGTCGTGGGCGACCTGCTTGTCGTGCCACGGCGGGATGTGGGTGAGCACGAGACGGTCGACCTTGGCGCGCAGGGCGAGCTCGGCGACCTCGACACCGGTCAGGTGGAGGTCGTCGGGGTTCTCGTCGCCGTCGCAGAAGGCGGCTTCGGCCAGGAGCAGGTCGGCACCCCGGGCGGCGCGATCCAACCCGTCACACGGACCGCAGTCGCCGGTGTAGACCAGCAGCCGCTCGCCACCGGTGACCCTGAGCGAGTAGGCCGGAACCGGGTGGACGACGCCGATCGCCTCGACCGTGAACGGGCCGAGATCGAACGGGTCCGCCGGGTAGGTGCGGAACTCGAACTCCTCGTGCATGCCCGGGTCGAGCGGCAGGTCATAGGAGCGCGCCAACCGATCGGCGGTCTCGGGCGGGCCCCACACCGGGATCCGTGGCTGGGCACCGAGCGGGTGGTACTTGCGCAGCACGTAGTAGCCGCACAGGTCCATGAAGTGGTCGGCGTGCAGGTGGCTGAGCATCACTGCGTCGATGGTGAGCGGGTCGACGTGGTTGTGCAGCTCCCCGAGCGCCCCGTTGCCCAGGTCGAGCAGGATCCGCCAGGTGCGGCCCTCCCACTCCTCCTCCACGAGGTAGCAGCTCGCGGGCGAGTCCGGCCCGGGGTAGGACCCCGAGCAACCGATCACGGTCACCTTCATCCACGAACCCCCACGAATTGGCTGGCCACGTGCAGCTCCGGACCGAGGAACCGTCGGCCGATGCTCTCGAACTCATCGGGGTTCCCTGTCGTCACGAAACGGTACGACGGATCGCCCCCTGCTCGCATCAGGTCGTTGCGCACGAGGAGCTTGTAGACGTCCTTGGCACACTCCTCCGCGCTGCTGACCAGGGTGACCTGGTCGCCCATCACGTAGGAGATCACTCCGGTGAGCAGCGGGTAGTGGGTGCAGCCGAGGATCAGGGTGTCGACACCGTCCGAGATCAGCGGGTCGAGGTAGGTGTGGGCGACCGAGATCAGCTCCTCGCCCGCGGTGATGCCCTGCTCCACGAAGTCCACGAAGCGCGGGCAGGCACGGGTGGTCAGCTCCACGTGTGGCGCTGCCGCGAACGCGTCCTCGTAGGCCATCGAGTCCGCGGTGGCACGAGTGCAGATGACGCCGATCCGGCCGGTGCGACTGGCGGCGACCGCGCGCCGCGCCGCCGGGAAGATCACCTCGACCACGGGTACGTCGTACCGCTCGCGGGCGTCACGCAGCATCGCGGCACTGGCGCTGTTGCAGGCGATCACGAGTGCCTTGACGCCCTGGTCGACCAGGTGGTCGAGGCACTCCAGGGCGTACTCGCGCACCTCGCCGATCGGCTTGGGGCCGTAGGGCTGTCGCGCCGTGTCGCCGACGTAGAGGATCGACTCGTGCGGCAGCTGGTCGATCACGGACCGGGCCACGGTGAGTCCACCGAAGCCTGAGTCGAAGATGCCAATGGGAAGTTCCACCACGATCGGACAATCGTAGACGGCGTGGCCGCCGATTGCGCCCAATGGCGACCGACATCACGATCGCGACCATGGACGCCAGCGGGCGGAGTAGGGTCGCGGCCATGCGATCGACGCCTCTTGTCCGCGCCTGCTCCGTCGTCCTCGGGTTGCTCCTGGCCGCCAGCGGTTGCAGCACCTCATCGGATGCGCCCCGGGAGCAGAACTCGGCGGTGATGGCCAGCTCGAGCGGCCAACCTGGCGCCGAGACCGCGGCCACCAGTCGCTACGTGCTCGCGATCTCGGTCGACGGACTCAACCGCAGGGCCATCACGAAGCTCGGCAAGGAGGGGGCACCCAACTTCCACCGGCTGATCCGCCGGGGTGCCTCGACCCTCAACGCACGGACCGAGCTCGAGCGCACGATCACACTCCCCAACCACACCGGGATGCTCACCGGCCGTCGCGTCGACAAGGACCGTGGTGGGCACGGCGTCTTCTTCAACGACGACAACGGACGCACCGTGCACGACGCGGCTGGCCACCACGTCAGCTCGGTGTTCCGCGAGGTGCATGCCCACGGCCGGAAGACCGCCCTGTTCGCGTCGAAGACGAAGTTCCGGTTCTTCAAGCGCAGCTGGCCGGCCTCCGTCGACACGATCACCATCGACCTCGACAACGCCCGCCTGGTGGACAGGACCCGGGCCGACCTGGTCGCCCACCCCCACGCCTTCACGTTCCTCCACCTGTCCCTGCCGGACGTGGTCGGTCACGCCAAGGACTTCATGTCCCGCCCCTACCTCCGGGCTGTCCGGTCGACCGACAAGCGCCTGGGCGAGCTGCTGCGCACCATCCGCCACCACACCCGCCTGCGCGAGGGCATGACGGTGATCCTGACCGCCGACCACGGCGGACCGACCGGGTCCGGCAACCACGGTGACATGACCAGGCGAGCCAACTACCAGGTGCCGTTCATCATGTGGGGCGCCGGTGTGACCAAGGGTGCCGATCTCTATGACCTCAACCCCGCCTACCGCAACCCCGGCAAGGACCGTCGTGGCTACGCAGCCGAACGCCAGCCGATTCGCAACGGTGACGTGGCCAACGTCGCCCTGACGATGCTGGGCATGTCAGAGGTCAGGGGCAGCGAGCACGACGTGCGACAGGACCTGCGGCCCTAGTCTCGGGTCGGTCAGCTCCACCGCGCGGGCCAACCGGACCGCATCGGGACTACGCCCACAGCTGACCTTCGAGGCGGTCCTCCGCCTCGTCGATCGTGCCCTCGTAGGCACCGGTGGAGAGGTACTTCCAGCCCGCGTCGGCCACCACGAACGCGATGTCGGCCGCCTCCCCCGCCTTGACCGCCTTGGCGGCCTGGCCCATCGCGGCGTGCAGGATCGCGCCGGTGGAGATGCCGGCGAAGATTCCTTCGAGCTCGAGCAGCTCGCGGACCCGGCGTACGGCGTCACGCGGGCCGACCGAGAAGCGCGAGTCGATGAGGGAGGCGTCGTACAGCTCGGGGACGAAGCCCTCGTCGAGGTTGCGCAGGCCGTAGACCAGCTCGCCGTAGCGGGGCTCGGCGGCGACGATCCTCACCTCGGGCTTGGCGGTGCGGAAGAAGCGCGAGACGCCCATCAGGGTGCCGGTCGTGCCGAGCCCGGCCACGAAGTGGGTGATCTCGGGAAGGTCGGCCAGGAGCTCCGGACCGGTCCCCTCCTCGTGCGCGAGGGCGTTCGCGGCGTTGCCGTACTGGTAGAGCATCACCCAGTCCGGGTGCTCCTCGGCAACCCGCTTGGCCACGCGGACCGCTTCGTTGGAGCCACCGGCAGCGGGCGAGGAGACGATCTCGGCACCCCACATGCGCAGCAGCAGCCGACGTTCCTCGGAGGTGTTCTCCGGCATCACGCAGACCAGCCGGTAGCCCTTGAGCTTGGCCGCCATCGCCAGGGAGATGCCGGTGTTCCCCGAGGTCGGCTCGAGGATCGTGCAGCCGGGCCGCAACGTCCCGTCCTTCTCGGCCTGCTCGATCATCCTCAGTGCCGGACGGTCCTTGATGGAACCGGTCGGGTTGCGGTCCTCGAGCTTGGCCCAGATGCGGACGTCCGGGCTCGGGGACAACCGAGGGAGCCCGACCAGCGGAGTGCCGCCGACGGACGCCAGGAGATTGTCGAAACGAACCATCGACTAGCGAGCCGTCGGCTCGGCCCCATTGCCGGCACCGCCGGCGACGGCGGGCAGGACGACGACCTGGTCGCCGTCGTTCAGGGTGGCGTCGAGGCCACCGATGAACCGGACGTCCTCGTCATTGACGTAGACGTTCACGAACCGGCGCAGGTCGCTCTTGCCGTCCTTGTCCTCGAGGAGTCGCTCGCCGATGCCGGGGTGGTTGGCATCGAGGTTCTCGATCAACGCCGAGAGGTTCGTGCCTTCGGCGTTCACCGCCTTCTCGCCGTTGGTGTAGGTGCGCAGGATGGTGGGGATCCGGACCTCGATGGCCATCAGGAGTCACTCCTCGTGTCTGGGGTGGTGACGGTGACGTCTTCCTCGGTCACTTCACCGTCGATGATTCTGTAGGACCTGAACTCCACAGGGCCCTCGTTATTCCCGTGCTCTCGTGTGGAGACGAGCACATAGTGGGCATTGGGCTCGCTGGCCAGGCCGATGTCGGTGCGACTCGGGTAGGCCTCGGTGGCCGTGTGGGAGTGGTAGACCACCACCGGCTCCTCGTCGTTGTCCCACATCTCCTTGTAGAGCGCGAGGAGCTCGGTGGAGTCGAACTCGTAGAACGTGGGACTTCCCGCGGCGTTGACCATCTCGACGAACCGGGTGGGACGGTCGCTGCCCTCGGGGCCGGCGACGATGCCGCAGGCCTCGTCGGGGTGGTCCCGCTTGGCGTGGGCGACGATCGAGTCGTAGGTCGCCTGGTCGATGGTCAACACGGGCCCAAGCGTAGGCGAGGGCCCAACGGCGAGACACGGATGACCACTCCCCGGGACGCGACCTCACGACCTCACGGGGCGACGTACCGTGCTGGCATGAACGATCTCGACCCGGCGCTGCAGCGCGTCTTCCAGACCGTCCTCGACCGCAACCCCGGAGAGGCCGAGTTCCACCAGGCCGTCCGCGAGGTCCTCGAGTCGCTCAACGCAGTCGTGGCCCGTCACCCGGAGTACGTCGACGGCTCCATCATCGAGCGCCTCTGTGAGCCCGAGCGGCAGCTCATGTTCCGGGTGCCGTGGACCGACGACCAGGGCAACATCCACATCAACCGTGGCTTCCGCGTCGAGTTCAACTCCGCTCTCGGCCCGTTCAAGGGTGGGCTCCGCTTCCACCCGACGGTCAACCTCGGGATCGTGAAGTTCCTCGGCTTCGAGCAGATCTTCAAGAACGCGCTGACCGGCCTGCCCATCGGTGGCGGCAAGGGTGGTTCGGACTTCGACCCGAAGGGTCGCAGCGACGCCGAGGTGATGCGGTTCTGCCAGTCCCTGATGACCGAGCTCTACCGCCACATCGGTGAGTACACCGACGTTCCCGCCGGCGACATCGGCGTGGGCGGCCGCGAGATCGGCTACCTCTTCGGGCAGTACAAGCGGATCACCAACCGCTACGAGTCCGGCGTCCTCACGGGCAAGGGCCTGTCCTACGGTGGCTCGCAGGTACGCACCGAGGCAACGGGCTACGGCACGGTGATCTTCGCCCGCGAGATGCTGGCCACCCGCAACCAGGCCCTGTCCGGCCGCCGGGTGATCGTCTCCGGCTCCGGCAACGTCGCGATCTATGCCGCACAGAAGGCCCAGCAGCTCGGCGCCCACGTGGTGGCCTGCTCCGACTCCGGCGGCTACGTGGTCGACGAGGACGGCATCGACGTGGACCTGCTCCGCCAGGTCAAGGACGTCGAGCGCGGCCGGGTCGCCGACTACGCCGCGCGGCGTCCGAAGGCCGTGCACCACGAGGGCGGTTCCGTGTGGGACGTCCCGTGCGAGATCGCGCTGCCCTGCGCCACCCAGAACGAGCTCGACGGCGACGCGGCGCGCACGCTGGTCGGCAACGGGCTGCTCGCCCTCGCCGAAGGTGCCAACATGCCCTCGACCCCGGAGGCCGTCCAGGTCTTCCAGGAGGCGGGCATCCTCTTCGCCCCGGGCAAGGCTGCCAACGCCGGTGGTGTGGCGACCAGCGCCCTGGAGATGCAGCAGAACGCCTCCCGCGACTCGTGGCACTTCGACCACACCGAGAAGCGTCTCGACCAGATCATGGTCGACGTGCACCAGCGGTGTGCCGAGGCTGCCGACACCTACGGCCAGCCGGGCAACTACGTGGCCGGCGCCAACATCTCGAGCTTCATGCAGGTCGCCGACGCGATGCTGGCCCACGGCGTCATCTGACGCCTGGACCGACCGGCCCACGCCCGTCAGCTCATCAGGGCCTCGACGAGCGTCTCCTGCAGGTAGCCGACCCACTCATAGATGTCGTGGGCCTGCGCCTCGGGGTCGTCGTCGGGGAGGCCGTGCCAGTAGTCCTCGTCGCCCTCCTCCACACCGAGCCGCGTGGCCAGCGCCAGCCGCAGGTCGGTGAAGGAGCGCAGCCAGGCGTCAGCCGTTGCCTCGTCGAGCTCCACGTCGAAGTGGAGCCCGGCCTCGGTGAGCTCCTGCGGGAGCCCCGCCTGCTCGAGGCCGTCGATGATCGCGATCGCCGCCTGGGACTTGCCGTCCCTCAGCGAGCCCTCGGTGAACCGGCGGAACTCTCCGGCGGCCTCCTCGTCATCGGCGTACGCCGTGGGGAACAGCCTGGCGAGCACCGGGTCCTCGGGCGCGTTCGTCGGGCCGGAGAAGTCCATCAACGCCTCGAACGGGTCCGTCGTGTCGGACGGCATGGCCTCCTCGTTGCGCAACAGCTCGACCAGCTGCGCGGCCAACGAGCGCAGCAGCTCGGCCTCGAACCCCGCGAACTCGGCAATGATGTTGCCGCTGCGGCGGTGCCGCGCAAACCCACTCATGCTGCCGTCCTCCGAACTTCGCTCACTGCTTCTCCATCGTCGCCCACAGGCCGTAGCCGTGCATCGCCTGCACGTCGCGCTCCATCTCCTCACGAGTGCCGGAGGAGACCGCGGAACGCCCGTCGTTGTGCACCTCGAGCATGAGCTTCTCGCACTTCTTCCGGTCATAGCCGAAGTACTTGTTGAAGACGTAGGTCACGTAGGACATCAGGTTGACCGGGTCGTTCCAGACGATGGTCACCCACGGCTTGGCCAGGAAGGTGATCTCGTCCGGGGAGACGACCTCTTCGACGTCTGGATCCGCGTGGACGGGGCTGGCTGCTGACACGGCTACATCGTGGCACAGTGTCCTGCGTGACCGAACCAACCGGCTCGACATCGACCGCCCTGCTGACCGACCACTACGAGCTGACGATGCTGCAGGCCACCTTGGCTGCCGGCACCGCACACCGACGCTCGGTCTTCGAGCTCTTCCCACGCCGGCTGCCCGAGGGACGACGCTATGGCGTGGTCGCCGGGGTCGGCCGTGCCCTGGACGCCGTTCGCGACTTCCGCTTCGACGACCACGTGCTCGACGTGCTCCGCTCCGGTGAGGTGGTGAACAGCCAGACCCTGGACTGGCTCGCCGACTTCCGGTTCAGCGGCGACATCTGGGGCTACGCGGAGGGCGACCTCTACTTCCCCTACTCCCCCCTGCTGATCGTCGAGTCGTCGTTCGCCGAGGCGGTCCTGCTGGAGACCGTGCTGCTCTCGATCTACAACCATGACGGGGCCATCGCCAGTGCCGCCTCGCGCATGACGATGGCGGCCGGTGATCGTCCGTGCATCGAGATGGGCTCGCGGCGAACCCACGAGGAAGCCGCCGTTGCCGCCGCCCGCGCGGCCTACGTCGCCGGCTTCGCCACCACGTCCAACCTCGCGGCCCGCGAGCGGTACGGCGTCCCGACGGCCGGCACCTCCGCGCACAGCTTCACGCTGCTCCACGACACGGAGGAGGATGCCTTCCGGGCCCAGGTCTCGTCGCTCGGCAAGGGCACGTCGCTGCTGGTCGACACCTATGACGTCGCCGAGGCGGTGCGCCTCGGCGTCGAGGTCGCCGGCCCCGAGCTGGGCGCCGTACGCCTCGACTCCGGGGACCTGGGTGCGCTGGCGCACCAGGTGCGCAAGCAGCTCGACGACCTCGGCGCCGAGAAAACCAGGATCATCGTGACCAGCGACCTGGACGAGCATGCGATCGCCGCGCTCGCCGCCGCCCCCGTCGACGGGTACGGCGTGGGCACCCAGCTGGTCACCGGCTCCGGGCACCCGACCTGCGGCTTCGTCTACAAGCTGGTCGCCCGCGAGGGCGACGACGGCGAGATGGTCTCGGTGGCGAAGAAGAGCAAGGACAAGATCTCGATCGGCGGTCGCAAGTACGCCCTGCGCAGGCTCGGCCCGGACGGGCGGGCGCAGGCCGAGGTCATCGGCATCGGCGAAGCCCCGGAGAACGACGGGAACGACCGCCCCCTCCTGGTTCCGCTCGTTCGGGACGGCGAGATCGTCGGCCGCGAGCCACTCGAGGACGCCCGCACCCGCCACACCCGGGCCCGCGCGGAGCTGCCCCTCAACGCGCAGATGCTCTCCAGGGGAGAGCCCGTCATCGAGACGATCCACGCCTGAGACCCCGTTAGGCTGGCCCCATGACCCGTGCACTGATCGTCGTTGACGTCCAGAACGACTTCTGCGAGGGCGGCTCGTTGGCCGTGGCCGGCGGCGCCGAGGTGGCCCATCGCGCGTCGGCACTGCTGGCCCGCTGGACCGCCAAGGGCCCCGACGCGCCGGACTACTCCCACGTCGTGGCGACCAAGGACCACCACATCGACCCGGGTGCGCACTGGTCCGACGACCCCGACTTCGTCGACTCATGGCCGGTGCACTGCAAGGTCGGCACGGATGGCGAGGCGTTCCACCCGAACCTCGACCCCCAACCCTTCGACGCGATCTTCCTCAAGGGCGAGTACGCCGCCGCCTACTCCGGCTTCGAGGGGCGCAACGGCGACGGCCACGGCCTGAGCGGCTGGTTGCGCGAGCACGGTGTCACCGAGGTCGACGTCTGCGGCATCGCCACCGACCACTGCGTGCGCGCCACCGCCCTCGATGGTGTGTCCGAGGGCTTTGCGGTGCGCCTCCTGCCTGACCTGTGTGCCGGGGTCGGGCCCGAGTCGACCGACCGGGCCCTGGCCGAGATGACGGCTGCCGGAGTCACGCTCGGCTGAGGCGCGACCGATCCGGTGATCCCGGAGCGATCGTGCCGAGGTCACTCGCCCGTGAACCGGGCGTGGCGCTTCTCCGAGAAGGCTCGCATCCCCTCGGCGGCATCGGCCGTGCGAAGCAGCATCGTCTGCGTGGTGCGCTCGTTCTCCAGGGCCGGCTCGAGGCTCGTCAACGAGGCCGTGTTGATGGCCCGCTTCATTGCGGCCTGGGCCAGCGGCGCGCCGTGGCGCAGGCGCTTGACGACCGAGGCCAGCCCCTCGGCGTACTCCTCGTCGGGCAGCACGTGGGAGACCAGCCCGGCGTCGTGGGCCTCGCGCGCAGGCAACGGCTCGGCCAGCAGGGCCAGCCGCATCGCTCGAGCCCGGCCGACCGAGGCAGCGACGGTGGCGGTGGCTCCCCCGTCGGGCATCAGGCCCACCCGGGCAAAGGCCAGCAGGAAGGCCGCCGACTCCGCACACACGGTCAGGTCACACGCGAGAGCGGCCGAGAGCCCGACACCGGCTGCGATGCCGTTGACGCCGGCCACGACCGGCTTGTCGCAGCCGATGATCGCGCGGACCAAGGCGTTGGCGGCGTCCAGGGCGCTGATGTCGAAGCCCTCGTGGGCATTCTCCCCCGCGATGTCGGCACCGGTGCTGAATGCCCCGCCGGAACCCGTCAGCACCACCACGCGGACGTCGTCACGCCCGTTCACCGCGTGCAGCTGCTCGATCACTCCGACCACCATCTCGCCAGTGAAGGCGTTGAGTGCCTCCGGCCGATCGAACCGGATGGTCAGGACCCCGTCGGCCTCGCTGACAGCCAACCCGGGCGCGGTCTGAATCGTCATGTCCGCAACCTATACGCGCGAGCCGGCCCGCGTGGCGACGATCGACTCCCCAACGACTGCTTGACAGTTGGTCCCCTCATCCGCCAAACTCCCCAACAACCCTTGGAGAGTGAGCCTGTCGTGAGCAACGAGAAGACGCCGGTGTCGGCCCTGCGCGCGATCGCGCACCCGGTGCGGCTGCAGATGCTCTCCCTGCTGACCAGCACGGAGATGAGCGCCGCCGAGGTCGCCCGCGAGCTCGACCTGACCCACGCCAACGCGAGCTACCACCTGCGTGTCCTGGTCGATGCCGGCGAGATCGTGGTGGCCGGCGAGGAGAAGATCCGCGGCGGCATCGCGAAGCGCTACCGGCACCCGTGGCAGAGCGAAGCCCGGCCAGCCTCCGCGCCCACCCCACCTTCCGAGGACGATCCACAGCTCTACATCCGGGCTGTCGCCGAGGAGCTGGTCCGCCGGTTCGGTCAACGTGCGCGGGGCACCCGTTCGTTGCTCACCGACGCCGAGATGTGGGTCGAGCCCGAGGTGTGGGAGCAGGTGATGGCGCACGTGGTGGCCGCCTCCGAGCTGGTGCACGACCGAGCCCGGCCACCTCGCACCCCAGGCACGGTGCACGTCAACCTCACCGCCCTGGCCTTCGCGTTGGACGGCGAGCGGTGAGCTGGTCGGCGTCCTTCGCCCCACTGCGCGAGACGAACTTCCGGTGGTTCTTCGCGGCCCGCCTCATCAGCACGGCCGGCTCGATGATGGCCCCGATCGCCCTCGCCTTCGCCGTGCTCGACGTGAGCAACTCGGCCGCTGCCCTGGGCCAGGTGCTGGCCGCCCGCAGCATCCCCCTGGTGCTCTTCCTGCTGGTCGGCGGTGTCATTGCCGACCGCATCGACCGGGCCCTGGTCATGCAGGTCTCCAACCTGCTGGCCGGGCTCACCCAGGGCATCGTGGCCTGGCTGGTGATCTCGGGCCAGGCCGAGCTGTGGCAGCTGATCGCACTGGAGGCCGTCAACGGAACCGTCTCCGCGGCGAGCTTCCCTGCGATGTCCAGCGTCGTTCCCCAGCTCGTGCCCCGCTCCCAGCTCCAGCCCGCGAACGTCCTGCTGTCGATGACCCGTGGCGGCCTGGCCATCATCGGCCCCTCCGTCGCGGCCATCCTGGTGGTCACGGTCGGGTCCGGCTGCGCGCTGGCCGTCGACGCCGCGACGTGGCTGATCGCCTCCCTCTGTCTCACCAGGGTGCGGATCCCCCGTCGCGACCGTTCCGGCGACGCGCCACCGAACATGATCCGGGAGCTCAAGGAGGGCTGGACCGTCTTCTCCGGGACCACGTGGCTGTGGATCGTCGTGCTCGCCTTCGGCATCCTCAACGCCATCCACGCCGGGGCGTGGTTCACCCTCGGGCCCGTGGTCGCCAAGGCGACCTTCGGCGAGCAGGGCTGGGGTTACGTCGTCTCCGCCGAGGCGATCGGCCTGCTCCTGATGACCGTGGTGATGCTGCGCGTCTCGTTCAGGTTCCCCCTGCGCGCGGGGATGGTGGGCATGGCCTGCTTCGCCGCACCCCTGATGATGCTCGGGCTCGACCCGCAGCTGCTGCCGCTGGTCGGAGCCACCTTCATCGCCGGTGCCGGGGTCGAGGTCTTCTCCATCGGCTGGAGCCTGGCCATGCAGGAGAACATCGACGAGTCCGTGCTGTCCCGCGCCTACTCCTACGACGCCCTCGGCTCGTTCGTCGCCATGCCGTTGGGCCAGCTGGTCTACGGGCCCCTCGGGGAGTGGTTCGGCCCCCGCGACGTGCTGGTCACGAGCGCCGTCGTCTATGCCGCGGTCGCCCTGCTCACGTTGACCTCGCGGTCGGTGCGCAACCTCGAACGCGCCCAGCTGGAGAAGGTCAGCTGACGGCCTCGCAGGTCGCCCGGCCACGCTCGATCGAGACACAGGTGTCCGACCCCTTGCCCAGCCGAGCCACGTCCTCCCCCGCGCCTCCATGGGCGAAGTCGTCGAAGCGACCGCTGACGAACTGGTCGTCGCCGCCCCGCCCGCGGGCGACCAGGCGGACCGTGCGGGCGTCGATGAACTCGCGGGCGGAGGTGCCGTTGACCGTCCAGGTGCCCTTGGCCATCGTGTCCGCAGTGCTTCCCGAAGGAGCGCGCAGAAGAAGTCGGGTGAAGTCCTCGAGGCCGATGGTGTCCGCCCCACCCGCGAAGCGGGACGAGCCGGTGCCCAGGTCTGTGACGAGGTGGCTCGCGCTGCCACGCCAGTCGAAGGTCAGCACGTCCGCCCCGTCGCCACCGTGGAGACGCTGACGCCCAGCCGGCACCAGGACGTCGCTGATCCGGTCCTTCCCCGGACCTCCGCGGATGGCGTCTGCGGAGTCAGCGGTGTCCACCAGGACGTCGGGGCCGTCGGCGCCATGGAGGACGTCAGAGCCCGGGCCGCCCTCGAGACGATCGGCGCCGCCCTGGCCGAACATCTCGTCATCGCCCGGGCCGCCAATCAGCTTGTCGACCTGTCCGGCACCCCAGATGCGGTCGTCCCCACCTATTCCGAGGATGACCTCACGGGCACGGCTCCCCTGGATCACGTCGTCGTGGGGACTACCCACCAGCGTGTAGATCCGCTGACCGTCACCGGCGAGCTCCCTCGGCAGTCGGTCCCTGCCGTCCCCCCGGACGACACCTCTCCCGAGCTCCGCGTCGATCGCCGCGGGCGACTCGTCGTACGCGATCCTGTCCGCCTTGTCGCGGGCTCCGCCCCTGCCCGGGAGGAACGTGTCGTCCCCTTGACCGCCCCTGAGGGTGTCGGCACCCCGGCCGCCGCAGATCACGTCATCACCGTCGAGGCCACGGATGCGATCGCCACCGGCCAGGCCGTGGATGACGTCCGGGCCCGGTGTGCCGTCGATCACGTCAGCCCCCGGCGTGCCGACGATGGTGACCCTCTTGCCCTCGCAGGTCAGCGCTGCGGCCGACGCCGGTGCGCCGCCGAGCGGAACGACCAGTGCGCCGAGCAGCGCGACGACCCCGGCGATCGGCAGGCGCTTCGGAACCTTCAAGGTGTGACTCGTGGTTTCCCCGGGCATCTGGGTCTCCTCGGACTCGACGAAGCGATCGGCCTGCGTCCCGAGCACACTACCGGCGTAGCCGGCCCGTCAACACCACTTCCGTGCCAGCGTCGTGACCACGTTGAAGTTGCGGTTGGTGGCGACACCGAGCAGCTTCTCCGTGCGCAACGGGTCCACGGCGCCCTGCTCGTAGCCCTCGGCGAGCAACAGGTGACAGGCCCTCCCGCGGATCACCGCACGATGACCGTCGCCGTCCAGGGCATGGACCCGGTCGACGACCTCGGCCGACGGCTCATCCTTGAGCAACCAGATGTAGTGCCGGGCCAGGTCGGGGCGGTTCAGCTCTTCCGCGTCACGCCCCACCTGGGCCAGCTCCGCGGTCGGGAAGACGATCGTCGGCACCTCGAACCCACGGTCGGTGAGGAACGCGTCCTCGAGCGTCGTCTCGATCCTGGCGCGCGAGCGCATCGACGTGGTCAGCCTGACGTTGCCGGTGTTGATGTGGGTCTCGACGTCGGTGCACCCGGCACCTTCGACGGCCGCACGGATGGCGTCCTTGGGGAACTTGCGGTTGGCGCCCAGGTTGATGGCGCGCAGGAAGGCGACGTACGACGGCATGGGGGCAGGCTAGCCCGGAGTCGCTACCCTGCGTGACATGTCGAGCGACGTGCAGGTCGGATCTCCCCTGCGCCGCGCGTTCGCCCACAACGACTACGCCCGCGAACGTCCCTTGTACGACGCCCTGGCGCACGGCTTCACCACCGTCGAGGTCGACGTCTTCCTCGACGGTGGACAGATCCTGGTCGGGCACGGGCGTCGCGACCTGCGGCCCCACCGGACCTTCGAGTCGATGTACCTGCAGCCCCTGGCCGACCTGGTCGAGGACCGTGGCCACGTGTGGCCCGAGCACACGCTGACCCTGTTCGTCGACGTGAAGAGCGACGCCCGGCCGACGTACCTCGCGGTCCACAACGCCCTCGAGCGGCACCGGGACATGCTCACCCACTACCGCCCCGACGGCCACCTGTCGGGGCCGGTCACGGTGGTGGTGAGCGGCCACACGGATCCCGTGCTGATGGAGTCCCAGCCGATCCGCTTCGCGACCCGGGACGGTCGTCCCGGCGACCTGGTCGACGGGCTGACGCCCTGCACGAGTGCGATCAGCGAGAAGTTCGGCAGGCTCTTCGACTGGAACGGCGAGGCGGAGCTGGATGCGCCCCGACGCGAGGGGCTGCACCGCCTGGTCTCCGAGATCCACCGCGTCGGGCGAACCGCACGCTTCTGGGGCACCACCCCCTCGATGTGGACGGAGCTGGTCGAAGCAGGGGTGGACCAGGTCATCGCCGACGACCTGCCAGCGCTGCGCGACTTCCTGCTCGCCGGACCCTGACCCAGGCACGGCTGGTCGGCCCGACTGGTCGGCACGGCTGGTCGGCGCGGCTGGTCGGCACGGCTGGTCGGCGCGGCTGGTCGGCACGGCTGGTCGGCACGACTGGTCGGCGCCGGACGGATGATCAGGGAAGCAGGAACGAGCCACGCCACGCCTTGCGGTTGACACCGCCGCCGACCATGCCCTGCTCCTCGAGGTAGGGCATCACCTTCTCGCCCATCCACGCGATCGTCGCGCGGTGGTTCGGGTTGGTGACCGCCACCTTGCGCGCCTCCTGCGGGTCCAGACCGACGGCCGCGTAGACCGCGGGGTTGACCAGCGAGCGCATCATCACGAAGGCGGCTTGGGCGGTGAGCGTCTGCGCCCAGAGCCGCTCGGCCCGCGACATCGTCCTCACCGACTTCTCCAGCTCCTCACGCGCGAAGGTGACGTGGCGGGCCTCCTCGAGCACGTGGATGCGCGAGACCATCCGCACCAGCGGCTGGATGCGCTCGTCCTTCATCATGTCGCGCTGCCAGCGGTCCACGGGCTCCTCGCCGATCAGGATCGAGGCGTAGGCCGCGGCGCCGCGGGCGATCGGCGGGAACACCCGGCCGAGCTTGCGGATGTGGTCACGGGGGCCGTACGCCGGGGCGCCGAAGGTGCCGATCGCCTTGCCGAACATCAACGTGTGCCGGCACTCGTCGGCCACCTCGGTGAGTGCGTAGTGGGTCCGCGCCTCGCGCGGGTCGTTGCGATAGACGTCGCGCAACAGGATCTCCATGAGCAGGATCTCGAACCACAGGCCGACACTCGCGATCGAGGCGACCTCGTGCTTGCTCAGCTCGACCTGCTGCTCCGGGCTCAGCGACTCCCACATCGGCGTACCGAACAGCGAGGTGCGCTCGGGCTGCATCCAGAAGAGCCCCTCGACCGGTGGCGCCTCCCAGTCGATGTCGACCTCGGGGTCGTAGGACTGGCGTGCACTGGACTTCAGCAGCCGATCGGGGATCGGATCGACGAGCGTCATCAGAACTCCTCGGGGATAACTGTTACTTCAAGTTACGGATACCGCTAGAGTGACCCACATGACACGCAAGGTCAAGACCCCCGAACCCGCCGACGGGCGGGCGACCCGCTGGGAGGAGCACCGCGACCAGCGCCGCGCCACCCTGATCGAGGCGGCCGTCGCGGCGATCGACGAGCACGGCGCCGACGCCAGCATCGCGCAGATCGCGGCGACGGCCGGGGTCAGCAAGCCGGTGCTCTATCGCTACTTCGCCGACAAGGACGAGCTCCACGCCGCCGTCGGCTCCTGGGGCGCCCAGCAGGTGCTCGAGCAGGTGATCCCCACCCTGCTCACCGACCTTCCGATCCGCGAGCGGATCGCGCGCAGCGTCGACGGCTACCTCGGCGTCATCGCCGAGCACCCCCACCTGTTCCACCTGGTCGTGCAGCATCGCACCGAGTCCAAGGACCCACTCGCCGACGGCAGGCAGGCGATCACCTCGGCCTTCGCCCGCGTGATCGGCGACGGCATGCGCCACCTCGGAGTCGACGCCGCGGGAGCCGAGCCGTGGGCCCACGGCCTCGTCGGCCTCGGGCTCTCCACCGGCGAGTGGTGGCTGACCAGGCAGACAATGTCGCGGGCCGCGGTCGCGCGCTACCTCACCGAGTTCGTCTGGCACGCCTTCGAGGGCATCGCCGAGGAGTACGGCGTCCCCCTGACCTCCCTGGACTCACCCACCCGCGCAGCCACTCCGATCCGGAAGGACCACGAGGTATGAGCAACCACCTCCCCGAGGCCGACGAGTACGCAGGTCCCGCCAACCTCATTGCCGGAGAGACACGGCTGCAGGTCGAGGTCACCCTGCGCAGCGTCTTCCAGCCGATCGACGGCCACCTGCACTGGTACGGCCGGATCGCCAGGAACCCCGAGCTGGAGCACGGCTGCACCCCGGGCAGCACGGTCTCCTTGACCACCCCGGCCGGCAGCGCCGAGGGCAGGATCAACGACGTGGACCCGTGGGGCCGCTTCCGGATCGCCGGCACGGGACGGCCACCGTTCTGATCGGATTCGATTTACATAGGTTCCCTATGCAATAGTGGGGGCATGGCGCAATCCGAGTCCCTCCTGGTCGCCAGCAGCGACCTGGTCACCTACGCCGCCCGGTTCGTGCGTGCCTCCCGCCAGCACATCCACCACACCCCGCCGGCGGGGATCCGGGTGTTGTCGCTGCTCGACGAGCACGGCGCCTCCGGGGTCAGCCAGCTCGCCACCATGGACCGCTGCTCCCAGCCGACGATGTCAGGCGCCGTGGCCGGCCTCGTCGAGCGTGGATGGGTCTCCAAGGAGCCCGACCCACGCGACGCGCGCGCTTCCCTGGTCACGCTCACCGACTCCGGGCGCAGCGCCCTGGCGGTGGTACGTCGCCGCAGCGCGGAGACGGTCTCCGCCGCCATCACCGATCACCCGACCCTCACCGCACACGACCTCGACACCGCCGTGGCCGTTCTCGTCGCCGTGCTCGAGGCAACCCAGGAAGGACCCCAGTGACCCACCACGTCCCCGCCGAACCCGAGTCCGGCTCCATGCTCCACCAGCCCCGGGCGGTGTGGGCGGTCGCCTTCGCCTGTGTCATCGCGTTCATGGGCATCGGCCTCGTGGACCCGATCCTCAAGCAGATCGCGGAGAAGCTCGAGGCCTCACCGAGCCAGGTCTCGCTGCTCTTCACCAGCTACATGGCCGTGATGGGCGTGGCCATGCTGGTCACCGGCGTGGTCTCCAGCCGGATCGGCCCGAAGAAGACCCTGCTCAGCGGCCTGGCCCTGATCATCATCTTCGCCGGCCTCGCCGGCGCCTCCGGCTCGGTGGACGCCGTGATCGCCTTCCGCGCCGGCTGGGGCCTGGGCAACGCCCTGTTCGTCGCCACCGCGCTGGCCACCATCGTGCAGGCATCGAAGGGCTCGGTGGCCCAGGCGATCATCCTCTTCGAGGCCGCGCTCGGACTCGGCATCGCCTCGGGGCCGCTCGTCGGCGGGCTGCTCGGTGAGCACTCCTGGCGGGCACCGTTCTTCGGCGTCTCGTCCCTGATGGCGATCGCACTGGTCGCGACCACGGTCTTCCTGCCCGCCACTCCCCCGACGGGACGACGTACGTCGCTGGCCGACCCGTTCCGCGCACTGCGCCACCCCGCACTCCTGCTGCTCGCGCTGACCGCGATCTTCTACAACCTCGGGTTCTTCACCATCCTGGCCGCCGGCCCGTTCGCACTGCCGAGCGCCGGGATCATGCAGATCGGCTGGATCTTCTTCGGCTGGGGCATCCTGCTCGCCTTCACCTCGGTCGTGGTCGCCCCGGCCCTCCAGCGTCGCTTCGGCACGATGCCGTCGATGATCGCCTGCCTCACCCTCTTCGGGCTCGACCTGCTGGTGATGGCGCTGTTCACCCAGCACGAGATCGTGATCGTGGTCGGCATCATCGTGGCCGGCGCCTTCCTCGGGGTGAACAACACGCTGGTCACCGAGGCAGTGATGGGTGCGGCTCCGGTCGATCGCCCGGTCGCCTCGGCGGCCTACTCGTTCGTCCGCTTCTCCGGTGGCGCCGTCGGCCCCTACGCCGCACTCAAGATGGGTGAGAACATCAACATCCACGCGCCGTTCTGGTTCGGCACCGTCGCGATCTTCATCGGCATTGCCATCGTGTCCGTCGGCACGCCGACCATCCGGCGCGCGCTGAACGGCCCGCCGGCCGCACACGGCGCCGACGAGGCAGAGGCCGTCCTGGTCGGCGACCTGGACTGAAGCTGGCTGCCCTGCGAAGCGGGCACCAGCGGCCGGGACCGTGGAGGCTGCCGCAGACGGCCGGTTTCGTCCCGGCATCGCCCGGGTCCCGACCGGAGCTGGTGGCTCCGACGCCGGGTCAGCCGCCGCGCGAGCGGTCAGGCAGCGCGCACCGTTCCCCGCGCCAGCGCCCGGCGGTGTGCCGCCCAGCACAACGCCCCCAGCACCACCAGGACCAGTGCGGTGAGCGCGAAGCCCAGCGCCGACCCACCGACGTACGGCGTGATCGCCACGGCTGCGACGGCGTTGAACGACAACGTCACGCAGGTCATCCCCGACATCACCGCGCCGCGTCGCGTGGGCAGCAGGTCGAGCACCATCAGCTGCACGATCGGATAGCCGAGTCCGTTGCCGAAGGACAACAGGGCCAGTCCCACGACCGCCCACGGCAACGTGTCCCCGAGCCCGACGAGAGCCAGCACGGTCCCCAGGACCATGCCTCCCAAGGAGATCGCATAGCCCGCACTGACGATCAGCACGGGCTCGACGACACCCGCGGATCGACCACTGGCCCACGAGCCGAGCACCATCGCGCCGATCATCGGCACGAAGAGCTTCCAGAAGTCGAGCTCGCCGCCACCGAGCACGTCGACCACGAAGATCGCTGCGCCACCGATGTAGAGGAACTGCGCTCCGAACACGAAGGTCCCGGCCCAGGCGATTCGGTGGAAGGCCGGCTGGCGCACGACCTCGCCCAGGCCATGCAGGATCTCCTTGACCCTCAGCTCGGTCCGCGCTTCCTTCGGATGCGTCTCGGGCAGCACCAGCAGGGTCGCCACGATCAGCACGAGCCCCATCACACCCATGAACCAGAAGACCAGGTGCCACGGACCCAGCTGCAGGAGGATCCCACCGACAATCGGGGCGATGGCGGGCGCCAGGCCGAAGATCATCGCCACCTGCTCATCAGCCGCTGCGCCTGCGGCCCGTCGAACACGTCACGGATGACGGTTCGGCTGACGATCGTGGATCCTCCCGCTGACAAGCCCTGCACCACACGGCCCACCAGCAGCCAGCCCAGCGACGGGGCCAGCGCGCACCCGATCGAGGCGACGACGTAGACCGCGATCGAGCCGAGGATCACCGGGCGTCGACCGAGGGCGTCCGAGAGCGGCCCGTGGAAGATGCTCATCGCGGCGAACGCCAACATGTACGCGGTCACGACCAGCTGCAGCTGGTCGGAGTCCACCCGCAGCGCCACGCGCATCTCGTCGAACGCCGGGAAGGGGGTGTCGATGCTGAACGGGCCGATCATGCTGAGCATCGCCAGCACGATCGGCAGCGCAACCAGGACCCGGCGCGAGCGAGGATCGAGGGCTGGCGTCACCCACGGAGTATGTCGCACCCCGTGAAACGACAACGTGTGGGATCCGACGTGCGTGACACGTCGGATCCCACACGTTGTGTGGGTCGATCGCGACTCAGAGGTTGCCGCGGGCGTCCTGCTCGCGCTCGATGGCCTCGAAGAGCGCCTTGAAGTTGCCCTTGCCGAAGCCGAGCGATCCGTGGCGTTCGATGAACTCGTAGAACACGGTCGGTCGGTCCCCCATCGGCTTGGTGAAGATCTGCAGCAGGTAGCCGTCCTCGTCGCGGTCGACGAGGATCTTGCGCTTCTTCAGCTCCTCGATCGGGACCCGCACCTCGCCGATCCGGGCACGCAGCTCGGGGTCGTCGTAGTAGGAGTCGGGGGTGTCGAGGAACTCGATGCCGTTGTCGCGCAGGATGTCGACGCTGCGCAGGATGTCGTTGGTGGCCAACGCGATGTGCTGGCAGCCGGCGCCGTCGTAGAACTCGAGGTATTCGTCGATCTGCGACTTCTTCTGCGCGACCGCCGGTTCGTTGAGCGGGAACTTCACCCGGTGGTTGCCCGAGGCGACCACCTTGCTCATCAGCGCGGAGTAGTCGGTGGCGATGTCGTCGCCGATGAACTCGGCCATGTTCGTGAAGCCGAGCACCTTGTTGTAGAACGTCACCCACTCGTCCATGCGACCGAGCTCGACGTTGCCGACGCAGTGGTCGACGGCCTGGAAGAGTCGCTTCGGGTGGCCCTCTCGGCGGGCCACCTTGGTGGTCGCCTCGACGTAGCCGGGGAGGTAGGGGCCGTCGTACCTCGACCGGTCGACCAGCGTGTGCCGGGTCTCGCCGTAGGTCGCGATGGCCGCGGTGCGGACGGTGCCGTGCTCGTCGGACTCGTCGTGCGGCTCCACCAGGATCGTCGCACCCTGGGCGCGGGCGTGCTCGATGCACTTGTCGACGTCGGGCACCTCGATGGCCAGGTCGACGACGCCGTCGCCGTGGTGGCGGTGGTGGTCGAGCACGGGGCTGTCGGGGGTCACACCCCCGGTGAACACGAACCGCGCCGAGCCGGAACGGAGCACGTAGGACTTCGACTCGCGGCAACCGTTCTCCGGGCCGCGGTAGGCCTCCAGCTCCATGCCGAGGGCGAGCTGGTAGAACGTCGCGGTCTGGGTGGCGTTGCCGACCACGAAGCAGACCGCGTCCTGGGCGATCACCGGGAACGGGTCGCTGCTGGCGTCGTACTCCACGAGGCCGACCAGCTGCTGGAGCTGCTCGAGGGTGAGGTCTGCCTTGAGCTCGTCGGCGGTCAGGGCACCGCCGCTGGCACCACCGGATTCCTTGGCTGTCGTCGTCATGGCTCAAGCCTGTCGATCGGCGACAAGGTGTGCAACAGTACGACGAAACACTGTGCATGTTGTCCAACAGAAGGTGGGATGATGGATGATCTCGATGCCACATTGATCGGTCTGTTCGCCAATGAGCCTCGGATCGGCGTGCTCGAGGCCTCCCGGCGCCTCGGGGTGGCTCGCGGCACCGTCCAGGCCCGGCTCGACAAGCTGGCCGCCAGCGGCGTCGTCACGGGCTGGGGCCCGGACCTCGACCCCGCCGCCCTGGGCTATCCGGTGACCGCGTTCCTCACCCTAGAGATCCGGCAGGACGCCACTGACCTCGGCGGGCACGACACCGTGGCGCGCAAGCTCGAGCAGGTCCCCGAGGTGCTCGAGGCCTACACCATCACCGGCGCCGGCGACATGTGGGTGCGCGTGGTGGCCCGGTCGAACGTCGACCTGCAGCGGGTCATCGACCGGGTGCTGGCCGACCCGACCATCGTCCGGTCGACGACAGTGATCGCGCTGGCCGAGCAGGTGCCCTACCGCACCCTCCCCCTGACACGAGCCCTCGATCCGCGAACGGGCAATCGTTGATGCGCGAACGGGCAATCGTTGTTGCGCGAACGGACAATCCACGGATCTTCACCTCAACTGCGCGTTCGACACGCAATGATTGCCCGTTCGCGACGCAAGAACTGCCCGTTCGCGAGTCAGGCGAGCCGGGTGGCCACGTCCGCGGCAGCTGCCGCCACCTGGGGGCCGAGCTTCTCCACGTCGAGCACCCCGAGCGTGACGATGCCCACGGACGCCTCAAGCCCATCGACGCCCCGCACCGGCGCGGCAAGGCCCTTGGCACCAGCCTGCAGCTCTCCCGCCGTCACTGCAAAGCGCGCGACGGCCGGATCCCGCCCGAGGAGGATCGCCTTCCCGGCCGCGCCCTGGGCCAGCGGGTGCCGTGCGCCGACCCGATAGGCCACGTGGAAGTCGGTCCACGACGGCTCCACCACGGCCAGTGCCAAGGCCTCCTCTCCGTCGGCGACGGTCAGGTGAGCGGTGCAGCCACTCGACTCGGCCAGGGCACGCAACACCGGCACCGCCAGGTCGCGCAGCACCGGCTGGACCGCAGAGGCCAGGTGCAGCACCCCGAGGCCGACGTGCAGCCGTCCCCTGGCATCGCGGCGTACGAGTGCGTGCTGCTCGAGCGTGGCCACCAACCGGTAGACGACGGTGCGGTTCACCGAGAGCCTGGCAGCCAGCTCGGTCACGGTCAGCCCGGACTGGGTCTCGGCCAGCACTCGGAGGACGCGCAGCCCACGATCGAGTGTCTGCGAGGTCTCCGTGGCCATGCGGTGAGCCTAGCGGGGCACGACGCCGGAGTGCAGCGTCTGAGAGGTGGGTCGAGCGACCGCGCGCCCAGCCGGGTCAGGACGTCTTGCGAACCGCCCATTCACGGACCAGGTCGATGCGCTTGCGCAACAGGTCGGCCCCGGCGACCGCCGCAGCGGGCCCCCCGGTCTCCTTGCGCAGCGCCGCATGGGTGACACCGTGGGGCTGCCCGGTGCGGTGGAACCACGCGGCGACGAGGCCGTTCAGCTCGCGCCGCAGGACGGCCAGTTGCTCGTGCGTCGAGACCTGGGCCACCGAGTCGGCCTCGGGGGCCTTGGCCCGCTTGGTCTTCGCTGCTCGCTCGGACTGACGGGTGCGCAGCAGGTCGCGGACCTGGTCGGCCTCGAGCAGCCCGGGGATGCCGAGGAAGTCCATCTCCTCCTCGGACCCGACGTGCACCTCGCCCTCATGGCCGAACTCACCGCCGTCGTAGAGCACGCGGTCGAAGGTCGCCTGCGAGCCGAGCGCCTCCCACGGGCCCATCATCTCGTCGCCCAAAGCCGACTCGGTCGCGTTGGCCTGGTTCATCAGGTCCTCTTCGGCGCCGAAGATGTCTCCGTCGTCGTTGACCTTGCGACCGAGGACGTGATCGCGAGCCACCTCCATCTCCGAGGCGTGCAGGAGCAGGTTGGGCACCGACGGCAGGAACACCGATGCGGTCTCGCCGCGCTTGCGGGCACGAACGAAGCGCCCGACTGCTTGGGCGAAGAAGAGCGGCGTCGAGATCCGGGTCGCGTAGACACCGACCGCCAACCGTGGCACGTCGACACCCTCGGAGACCATCCGCACGGCCACCATCCACCGGTCGTCGGAGTCGGCGAACTTCGCGATCTTCTTCGACGCTGCCTTCTCGTCGGAGAGCACGACGACGGGCGACTGGCCGCTGATCGCCTTGAGCAGCTTCGCGTAGGCGCGGGCGGAATCCTGGTCCGAGGCGATCACCAGTCCACCGGCATCGGGCACGTGTCGACGCACCTCGGAGAGCCGGCGGTCGGCGGCCTCGAGGACCGCAGGCATCCACGATCCGGCCGGGTCGAGCGCTGTGCGCAACGCTTGAGCGGTCTGGTCCTTGGTCAGCGGCTCACCCAGGCGGGCGGAGATCTCGTCGCCGGCGCGCGTGCGCCACTGCATCTCACCGGAATAGGCCATGAACAGCACCGGGCGGACGACGTGGTCGGCCAGCGCCTCGCCGTACCCGTAGGTGTAGTCGGCCAGCGAACGCGGAATGCCGTCGTCGCCGGGCGCATAGGTGACGAACGGGATCGGGTTGATGTCGGAGCGGAACGGCGTCCCGGTCAGGGCCAGGCGTCGGTGCGCCGGCTCGAAGGCTTCGCGTACGCCGTCCCCCCACGACAGTGCGTCGCCGGCGTGGTGCACCTCGTCGAGGATGACCAGCGTCTTGAACCGCTCGGTGCGGATCCGGTGGGCCAGCGGGTTCACCGCCACACCGGCATACGTGAGCGCGATCCCGACGTAGTCCTTGGAGGTCCTGCCCTGCCCCGCGGAGTAGTTGGGGTCGATCGGGATGCCGGCACGGGCGGCGGCCTCGGCCCACTGCGTCTTGAGGTGTTCCGTGGGCGCGATGATGGTGATCCGGTCGATGATCCGACGTCCGAGCAGCTCGGAGGCGACGGTCAGCGCGAACGTCGTCTTCCCGGCACCGGGGGTGGCCACGGCGAGGAAGTCGCGCGGCGACTCGGTGAAGTACTTCTCCAGCGCTGCTGCCTGCCACGCACGCAGGGACTGCGCGGTGCCCCACGCGGCACGGTCCGGCCAGGCCGGGGTGAGAGGGGGCGTGTTCGGTACGACGGGCTGGCTGGCGGGCCCTTCCGTCACTCGGAGCCTCCCCCGCCCTGCGGCAGGCTCTCCCAGATCTCCTTGCACTCCGGGCACACCGGGAACTTCTCCGGCGACCGGCTCGGCACCCAGGTCTTGCCACACAGGGCGGTCACGGGCGTGCCCATGACCATCGCCTCCATGACCTTGTCCTTGGGCGCGTAGTGAGAGAACCGCTCGTGGTCACCCTCGTCGGTCGGGACGGTCTTGCGGTCCTCGAGGACGTCTGTCTGGCTGAATCCGATCGGGTTGCTCACGTTCACCACTGTATGTCAGATGTCAGTTCATCAAGGGGTCGGCCGGGCGTGTTGAGACCCACGCCAGCTCACCGGGCTGACGGCGGAGCACGTCGGTGCGCAGCGTCGTGGTGTCCTCACGGAACAGGTCGCCGACGTCGGCGGGGACGACGTACCAGGCGCCCTCGTCGATCTCGGCGGCGAGCTGCTCGGCACCCCATCCGGCGTACCCGGCAAAGATGCGCAGGTCGGCCAGTCCTCCTTCGACGAGCTCCAGGGGCGAGTCCAGGTCGACCAGGCCCACGTCGGCGAAGGTGGCCCTGAACCCGACCGGCTCGTCGCCGGGGTCGGAGAGTCGGGCCACGGCCAGTGCTCCATCGGTCGACACCGGGCCACCGTGGAAGAGCACGGCGGGCTCGGCAACCAGGTCACGCCAGTCCGCGAGCGCTTCGGCGACCAGCAGCATCGTCGGACGGTTGAGCACCACGCCCAGCGCACCGTCCTCGCCGACGTCGAGGAGCAGGACCACGGAGTCGGCGAAGTTCGGGTCGGCCAGCTGGGGGCTGGCCACCAGCAGTGCTCCGGCTCGTGGCTCCATGCACCCAGCATGCCAAAACATGACAACAGACCCCGGGCCGACACTGGGGAGGGAGGGAGTGCGGAAGGGAGGGGCCGCGGGCGTGTCGACGCCGGGGTCTGTCAGTCTGGGTGCGCACTCAGGCGGCGAGGGCCGCCTTGATGCGATCGAGGAAGCCGACGTTGCCGGGAGTCGGCGACGGCTCAGGGAGCTGGTAGCCCGCTCGCGCGGCCGCCTCGATCCGGGCCCCGATCCGGGCTCCGTGCTCGTCGGCCTGCACGGCCGAGACCAGTCCTGCCATCACGGCCAGCATCTGGCGTTCCTTCGCCGTCGCCGTGGCCATCGCCTGCGCCATCCGGTCGTCCAGCGGCGCGGCCCGATAGCTGTCCTGGACCTCGCGGATCCCGGGAAGCTCATCGGCCGTGGCCCGCCAGGCGGCGATCACCGCGGACTCGAGGTCCATCGGCTGGTTGCTGAGCTCGGCCTCGATGTGGCCCGAGAGTCGGGCAAACCAGCGCAGTTGCAGGGCGCCGAGGACGTCGAGCTCGTCGTGGAAGGTCTGGGCGACGCCGGGCAGGTCCATCGGGAGGATTCCATCCCGGCGGACGCCCACCTCGGCGACGAGGGAGCGGAGGACGTCTCCGCGCTGGTGAAAGGCTTCCCAGGTCATGGTGCAGCTCCTTTCGATTTCACGTACCGACGGTACGTACTAAGAGTATGTACCCGACCGACGGTATGCAAACCGACCACTGCGTGACCTCGACCACAGCACGCGGCAGCGCCCACCTATGCTGAGCCAATGAGCAAGTCCGCTGCCAAACGCCTCATGCCGAGCCTTCCTCTCCCCGATCTCCCCGGGGCCACCCGGCGCCAGCAGTACTCCAGCAGCACCAAGCGAGCCCTGGTGGAGGCGGCCGCCGGGCTGTTCGCCGAGCACGGCTACGCCAGCACCTCCCTCGACGCGATCGTCGCTGAGGCGCAGGTCACCAAGGGCGCGCTCTACCACCACTACAGCGGCAAGCAGGCCCTCTTCGAAGCCGTCTTCGAGCGCATCGAGGCCGAGGCCGCCCAAGCCATCGCCAAGGGAGTCAAGGGGGTCAAGGACCCCTGGGAGAAGGCGCTCGAAGGGCTTCGCGCCTTCCTCACGGTGGTCCAGGACCCGGCCTACCGCCGCATCGTGATCCAGGAGGGCCCTGCCGTGCTGGGCTACGAGCGCTTCCGCGAGCAGGAGGAACGCTCCTCGTTCGCGATCGTGCTCGACGTGGTGCAGAACGTGCTCTCCGCGGGTCCGTGGGAGCTGGAGCAACCCATGATCGACACCTTCAGCCGGATCTTCTTCGGCGCGCTGAGCAGTGCCGGGGAAGGAGTCGCGTCCAGCGCCCAGCCCGAGGAGGCCAGTGCCCGCGTGGAGGCAGCCATCGGCTTCATGCTGATGGGACTGCGCAGCCTGGTCGACCAGGGCATCGAGCTGGTCGACCCCGTGACCGGCGACAGCGCGGTGCGCAACTGAGGACCGGGACCCTCCGCCCACAGGGACCCTCCCGTCCACAGGGACCCTCCGCCAGCGGCTGACCAACGACGAAAGGGCCTCCGACCGAAGCGGTCGGAGGCCCTTTCGTGATCGGCGTCAGTTGTAGCTGACGTTCCCGCCGTCAGCGGGGACCAGCTCGATCCAGACGTTGCCGGCCGGGATCTTCAGCGCACCCGCCTTGGTCTTGAGCTTGAGCGCACTGTCGGCCGCTCCCTTGCTCCAGGTGCCGGTCACGGCCTTGCCGTCGTTGAAGACAGTGGCCTCTCCGGTGCCGTGGAACTTGGTCTCGGGCACGAAGTTGCCGGCCGGGTCCTTGTAGCCCGCATCGCCCACCTCGACCTTGAGCACCAGCACGGTGTCGGGGGTGAACTGGTCGTCGGCGGCGGCGTTGGAGTTCTGGTTGTGGTACTTGCCACCCTGGAACGACCAGTTGGTGGTGTGTCCACCCGAGAACGACGCCGAGATGGAGGTGGCCTTCTTGCCCTTGGGCAGGTCCTTCGCCTCGCCCCACGGCAGGTAGTCGTCGGGACGGGCGTCCTCGGAGAGCTTGCTCGCCTTGGCGAGCTTGCCCAGGTCGACCATCAGGTTGTAGGGAGCAGAGCGGCCGGAGTCCCGGTAGAAGCCGGCAGCGCCCTCCTGGTGGAACCTGATGCCGGCACCCTTGAGGCGGTTGATCGTCGGCATCGCGGCGCCGCTGGTGACCATCTGGGCGTCCACCGGCGACACGATGCCGATGTCGGAGGCGCGCATCGAACGGACCGGACCCACCTGGGCGGGGATCGTGGAGTAGTAGAACGCCGCCAGCCGCGTGCTGCCCCCCTCGACGAGCTCCTCGACCACCATGTCGGCCGAGCTGAGCCCGATCTGCGGGGCACTGCTGCCGGTGTTGTCGATCTTGACGACGTAGACGGGGTGGTCCTGGCTGGCCGAGTCCTTGCCCGAGACGTCGAGGCCGGTCATCGGCCAAGTGCTCTCGAGCACCTCGGCCCGAGCCTGCTTCTTTGCCTCCTGGGCCTGCTCGTCGTTCTTGTCATCTCCGCCGCAGGCAGTGAGCGTCAGGCTCAGGGCAAGGGCGGCCGCCAAGGCCATCGTGGGGCGGACACGGCGCACGTGGATCTCCGATCGTCAACAACTTCAGTCGAGAAGCAAGTGTGAAGGTGTGCCACCCCGATCCGGGGAGGCGCGCCCTCGGCACGGCGAGGATCGCCGGGGGTGAACCTACTCGCGTGACCCAGCCCACAGGACCGAGCGGTCGAGCAGTGCCACGGCACCCGTTCGACTCACCGCCGCCGCAGGGTGCCGGCGTAGAATCTGGTCGTCCAGGCGAACTCACGCTTCACCCTGCTCCCGCTGTTGGGGGCGTGGAGGATCTTCACGCGACCGTCCTTGCGGCGAATGAAGATCCCCACGTGGTAGACCCGGCCGTCGTCGTGGAAGAACACCAGGTCGCCCTTGCGCAGGTTGCGCTTGCGGATCTTGCGCACGAAGTCGTACTGCGCGCTCGACGTCCGCGGCAGTCCCCGAAAGCCGGCCCGCTGGTAGGCGAAGTAGGTCAGGCCGGAGCAGTCGAACCGGTTCGGGCCGGCCGCGCCGTACTTGTAGCGGTCGCCGATCTGCCGGGCCGCGACCCGGTAGGCCTTCTGGATCTTCTCCGAGCGGGTCAGCTGGGTGGCTGCCTCGGCCTCCGGCGGTTCGACCACGGTGCCGGCCAGCACCAAGGAGGCGATGAGCAGTGGCAGCACCAGCAGCCTGGAGAGCAGTTGCACGGGCATGGGTGGGTCCTTTCCCACGCCTGTGGGGTGAGCTGTCGGGTTGGAGCCGGAAAGTGCTCCGCCACCGTCGGGTGGCTTCACCCCGAGCAGCGCCGACCCGTCGGGCCGGCGCCGCGTGGAACCTGTGGGTCCCCCACTCCTGCCCCTCGGCTTCGATCGATCACGGGACACTCCGGGACGGGGCAGGACTCGGCGTTGTCCCGGAGTGCGTTGAGTTGTCCGCCTGCACGATAAGCGTCTCGGACGCCGGAAATCCACGGAATGCGATCACCCAGCACGCACGGGACCCCACGTCGTACGCCGTCTCCGGAAGGACGACCTCCACTGAGCCGGGTCCGCAGGTGCCCGGGAGTGCCTCAGCCGAGCTTGGCTCCGCCGTCGACGTAGAGCGTCTGGCCGGTGATGTACGACGCCTCGTCGCTGGCCAGGAACGCGGCTGCCGCGGCGATGTCCTCGGGGAAGCCGACGCGACGGACCGGGTTCGCCTCGGCGTTGAGCCTGCGGAACTCATCGACGTCCATCTTCAGACGAGCCGCGGTCGCGTCGGTCATCTCGGTGGCGATGAAGCCGGGGGCGATCGCGTTGGCGTTGATGCCGAACGGGCCGAGCTCGATGCCGAGGGTGCGGGTGAAGCCCTGCACACCCATCTTGGCCGCCGAGTAGTTGGCCTGGCCCCGGTTGCCCAGCGCGGAGACGCTGGAGAGGTTCACGATCTTGCCGTACTTCTGCTCCACGAAGTGCTTCTGCGCCGCCTTGGTCATCAGGAAGGCACCCTTGAGGTGAACGCCCATGACGAGGTCCCAGTCCTGCTCGGTCATCCTGAACAGCAGGTTGTCGCGGGTGATCCCGGCGTTGTTCACGAGGATGTGGATGCCACCGAGCTCGGAGACCACGCGCTCGACGGCTGCCTCGACGGAGGCTGCGTCGCTGACGTCGGCTCCGATGCCGACGGACTTCACGCCGTCGCCCAGCTTGCCGGCCGCCTCACTCGCTGCGGACTCGTCGAGGTCGATGATCGCGACCGCGGCCCCTTCCTCGGCGAACCGCTTGGCGGTGGCGAAGCCAATGCCTCGTGCCGAACCGGTGACCACGGCCACGCGTCCGTCAAAGCGACCCATTTGATTCTCCTTCGGTGAGATGCACGTTCACGACCACCCTAGTCAGGCTCGAGCACGGCTCTGAGCCGGGCGGCATACTCCGCTGGCTCGCCGTCGGCGTACTTCGTGCGCGGCCAGAAGAATCCGCGCAACCCGTCCCCCTTCGTGCGGGGCACCACGTGCAGGTGCAGGTGTGGCACGGACTGGGAGACGGTGTTGTTCATCGCGACGAAGCTCCCCTGCGCGCCCAGCCCGGCGACCATCGCGGAGGCGAGCTGCTGCCCGGCGGCCAGGAAGGGCTCACGCAGCTCGGGCGGCAGGTCCGGCAGCGTGACCACGTGTCGCCGGGGCACCAGCAGGACGTGGCCCTTGAAGACCGGCCGCCGGTCAAGGAAGGCCAGCAGCTGCGGCGTCTCGAGGACCACCTCCGCGGGCGTCTCCCCCGCGACGATCGAGCAGAAGGCGCAGGCAGTCACGAGTGACCCACGCCACGGTCGAGGAGGACGGTCATGCCCAGAACGTAACCTCCTGTTACGGTGCTTGTCAGTTACAGCCAACTGGCTGGGCCGGACCTCCGCGACCTGACGGTCCGCGAAGTTGGACCGGTCTTCCGCGGGATCAACGATCCCTGAACCCTGCCGACCGGCCCGGTTGGCGTCAATCGCCGCGACCACGAGTCGAGTGCGTCCGGGCCGTGGTCGCGTGCGAACCAGAGGAGCACCAGTGCCCGGAATCGAGTCCGCGCAGTTCAGCATTCCCGTCATCGTCGCCCTGTTGCTGTTCTTCTACGGAGGAACGTTCTGGGTCTCGACCATGATCGGGAAGAAGGAAGAGAATGCCGACGGCTTCATGACCGCCGGCAACAACATCGGCTTCGGCATCTCCGCCGGCAGCATGACCGCCACGTGGATCTGGGCGTCCTCGATGTACGCCGCCGCCACCTCCGGCTTCACGTACGGCATCTCCGGCCCGATCCACTACGGGTTCTGGGGGGCGCTGATGATCCTGTTCATCTATCCCTTCGGCAAGCGGATCCGCGCCGTCGCGCCACGCGCGCACACCTTGGCCGAGGTGATGTTCGCCCGGCACGGTCGCTCCAGCCAGTTGCTGCTCGCCGGGTCCAACCTGGTCGGCAGCCTGATCAGCCTGATGTCGAACTTCATCGCAGGTGGGGTGCTGATCTCCCTGCTCTCCCCCTTCAACTTCACCCAAGGTGTCGTCACGGTGGCCGGCGGGACACTGCTCTACACCCTCTGGTCAGGATTCCGAGCCTCGGTGCTGACCGACTTCCTGCAGGTCCTCGCGATGCTCGGTGCGGTCGCAGTGATCGTGCCCTTCATCTTCTTCGCCGCCGGGTTCCCGGCCGTCTTCGAGACCGGCGCGGGAAACCTGACGGCCCAGCAGGGCAACTTCTTCTCCAGCGATGCCTTCCTGAACCAGGGTGCGCCGTACATCGCAGCGGTGCTCGCCTACGCCATCGGCAACCAGACCATCGCCCAGCGGCTCTTCGCGGTCCGTGAGGACCTGATCAAGCCGACGTTCCTCACCGCGACGCTGGGCTACGGGTCGATGGTGATCGGCGTCGGCATGCTCGGTGTCCTGGCGCTCTACCTCGGTTTCGAGCCCAGTGGCGGCGAGGTCAACAACCTGATCCCCGAGATGGCCGCCGAGTACCTGCCCGGCCTCCTGCTGGCGGTCTTCTTCATCATGATCATCGGCGCGCTCTCCTCCACCGCCGACTCCGACATGGCCGCGATGGCCTCCATCGTGATGGCCGACGTCTACGGCCAGAGCGTCGGCAAGGACAACGCCGACCCGAAGCTGATGCTGCTGATCGGTCGCGGCACGATGGTCGTCGCGACCGCGACGGCCGTGGTGTTCGCCAGCTTCCAGCTGAACATCCTCGACCTGCTCGTGTTCGTCGGAGCCCTCTGGGGTGCCTTGGTGTTCCCGGTGATCGCCAGCTTCTACTGGAACAAGGTGACCAACAAGGCTTTCACCACCTCGGTGCTGATGGCCCTGGCCGTCTTCCTGCCGGTGCGCTTCGAGTGGATCCCGCTCACCGGTGTCGTCGGCATCGGGGTCGACATCCTCTCGGTGATCGGGATCGGCATCGTGCTCGGCCTGATGTGCTTCGGCTTCTTCGGGCTCCGGCCGGCATTGACCGTCGGCATCATCGCCTCGGTCGTCTCCGCGCCGTTCGTGATCGGCTTCCTGCACGACTACGCGACCCTCAGCGGGTCGTTGGTCGCCTACGCGGTGAGCACCATCGTGTGCTGGGCGATGTCGACGTCCTCCGACACGGAGTTCGACTTCGACGAGATCTCACTCACGGTCGGCGACTTCGACGACAGCGATGCCGCGGTCGTCGCCGTGGCCGAGCCCATCGGCCGCCACGACGACGACCTCGACCCGACCCACTGACCAGGAGGAATCATGGAAACCGCTCTGTTGACCGCCTATGTGCTCATCTGGCCCCTGTTGGCCGCGCTCGTGCTGCTCGTGATCTCGGTCGCGTTCGTCAAGGAGTACCGCACCGCCAGGGAGAAGGGCGAGGACATCGTCTGACCGGCACCGACACCGACGGCACCGGGTCGCGGTCATCTGATGACTGCGACCCGGTGCCGTCGTGAGGGGCTGTGGCTCAGTGGCAGTTGCCGACGCAGGGTGGTGCGATGCGGATCTGCGCCGAGCCGGCGGTGGCGTCGAAGTGCTGGGTGTCGCCGAGCCCGTAGGTCCAGAACAGGCCGTGCCGGCGCATCAGCCTGACCATCGCGTGGTCGCGCGATCGCCACGCGTAGCGCGGGTTCGAGTGGGACTGCCACCACGTGTTCGGGACGATCCCGGTCGCCGACCGGTAGGGGTTCTCCCAGGTGTTCACGTCGACCGCGGTGCCGTAGGAGTGCGGGGAACGAACCCCCGGCCGGTTGACCACGCTGCGGCAGTTGAACGCCGACGTGTTGCCAGCCGCCATCGACTTGTAGTCGTTGCCCCCGTGCAGCTTCGCGCTCCAGCCGAAGCGGTCGACGCGGTACATCGACCGGATCGGCAGCCTGCGCTCGTAGATCTCCCTGAACGCGGCGGCCACGTTGCCCGAGACCCGCGCGTTGACGACGATCTCACCACGTCGCCGGTAGCCGTCGTACGCCCAGTAGTTGACCCGGATCAACCGGAGTCCGGCACGGCCGACCGGGCACCCACTGTGCCAGGTGCGCCCCACCATCTGGTGCCACATCGGGTCGGGGATGCGCCGGATCGTGACGGCTGCCCCGCGCTGGGTGGCGCGCGGCTGCGCCGGAAGCTTGACCCGGGGCCTGGGAGCTGCGTCGGGCAGGACCACGGGACGACCGGGTGGGAGGTTGTTGATGCGGCGTCTGTTGCTGGTGTCGCCGCTCACCCAGGCCAGTCGCTTGCCCCGGGCCCGCCACACGCTGTCGCTGCGCACCTTGTAGCGCCAGCTGGCGCGGCCCTTGTCATTGGTGCGCAGCTTGTGGACGGTGCGCCACCTGCCGTTCCTGCGAGTCTGGACGAGCACCCGGCCAGCGACCGGCATGCCGCTGCGGGTGCGCCACAGGATCGAGAAGTCGACAGCCTGCTCGTCGACCACGGTCTTCGGCGCATCCAGCCTCAGACGGCTGTGACGTCGCTCCAGGTCGAGCCGCTTCGGCCCGGTGCTCGATGCGGCGTACGTCGAGCCTCCGGCATGGCGGGCCCGGAACACGTTGTCGGCCTTGAGCCGGCTGAGCTTGACCGTGACCTGCACGGAGCCGTCGGCGTCGGTGACCGTCTCGGTGACTGACCTCCAGTCTCCACCGACTCGCCGCTCGAGAGTGACCGGACCGCCGACGACGTCGGTCCCGTCGGCCGCGGTGACGGTGATGGTGACCGGGACCGGGAGTCCGGACGGGCTGGCCGGCGCTCGCATCGTGGTGGTCGTGGCGACCAGGTCGGTGGGGAGCTCGTCCGCCCTCGCCACCGACGGAGCCAGGCCCAGGCCGAGGACCACGACCAGACTGGTCACCAGGGGACGTATCAGCCGTGTGGTTCCCATGTCACGCGGACTTGCGTCCCACACCACCCTCGAGGAGACCGAGGACGATGAGGGCCACCACGCAGGCGGCGATCACGCTGAACGCGCCGTTGGCGTGCCATGGCTCACTGCGCAGCAGGTTGGCCCCGACACCACCGACGACGGCACCCGCGACGCCGGCAGGGACGGTGAGCATGACCTGGGGGTCACGCAGTCCTCCTGCCAGCGCGCGGGCCAGCACGCCGAGGATCAGGCCAGCCAGGATGAAGGCGATCATGGGGGCAATCTAGCGTCCCCCGGCCTGATTTCCGGTCAGCGTCGGACGATGGTGCGCGTGGCGGCCGCCTTCTTGCCGACCTTCTTGACCTTCACCTTGAAGATGTCCTTGCCCTTGGTGTTGCGGCGGTCCTTGTCGATCTCGACCTCGCCGTCGCTGTCCGCGCGGTGCACCTTCTTGTGGATGACCTTGCCGTCGTGACGGATCACCACGCGCCACTTGCTGCCGCGCTTCGCATCGTCGATCTCGAAGGAGACCTCGAAGCGACCGTCGTCCTTCTCGACGTCGAACTCGTGGTGGGCCCCGGCGTAGCGGAACTCACGGTCGGCGTCGGCCGAGGCGGGGCTGGCACCCAGCACGGCGAGAGGCGTGGCGAGGAGTGCTGCGGTGCCGATCGTGGCGGCGGTCCTGCGAAGGTTGAACATCTTGTTTCCCTCTTTCACTGGTTCCTTGGTTGTGGCACCAGTCTCGGAGGCGTGGGTGAGGCAGTCATGAGGGCAAGATGAAGGAGTTCTCATCTCAGCGCGAGGGCCCGACAGACGACGATGCGGAAGACCCCGGCGTGTGGCCGGGGTCTTCCGCATCGTGTTCAAGAGGTGATCGTGTGGAGCTGGCGGGAATCGAACCCGCGTCCTCGAGCGCCGAACCAGGTCTTCTCCGGGTGCAGTCAGTGCTGGCGTTTTCTCGGCCCCGGTGCTCGCACGGACACGTCACCGACAGGCTCAGTCAGGAAAAAGTCCCGATCAATCCTCCTGACAGGAATTGATCAGCAAGCCTTCTGAATGAGGCCAGGGTCCGGGACGAAGGCGGATGCCCGGTCTGACCCTTCGATCACTGCTCAGGCAGCGAGAGCGAAGTCGTTGCGCTTAGAGTCGGCAACTATGGTTTTCCAGCGAACGTTAACGAGATGACGCTGGCTTCTCGACCCGCTTCCCCTGGAACAAACGTCCCAAGTCGAAACCGATCAGCCCCTCTTGAGTTGTACTGGTGCAACCATATCCGGGCCCGGGACATTCCCCCAACCGGGTTTCGTCGGCTCCTCCTCGCCTGTCGGAGCGTCAGGACGAGACTCCCGGGGCCGCGCTCCCCCCGAACAACGCCTCGCCGTTGCCCCACAGCACACGGCGGAGCCAGTCGTCCCCGAGGTCGAGCCGCTCCAACGCCTCGATCTGGTGGGCATAGGGATAGGGGATGTTCGGGAAGTCCGACCCGAGCAGCACCTTGTCGCCGAGAGCGTGCAGACGCGACGTCAGCTCCGGTGGGAATGGTCCGCCCATCTCCTCGAAGAAGTCGGTGAAGGCCATCGTGGTGTCCAACCGGACGTTGGCGAACTCCTCGGCCATCTCCATGAACTCGACGTACTCGGGGGCGCCCATGTGCGCCATCACCAGGGCGAGTCCGGGATGCCTTCCCAACAGCTCCCTCACCGGTCCGGGGCCGGTGAACTCGGTGGGCACCGGCCCTGAGCCCGCGTGGAGCACGATCGGCGTGCCGGCCTCGGCCAGCACGCCCCAGGCGTCGTCCAGCAGCGGGTCGGTGACGTGGAACCCGCCCACCTGCACGTGCACCTTGAACAGCTCCACACCCGAGGAGATGCGCGCGGAGACGTAGTCGGCGGCCCCCTCCTCCGGGAAGAACGTGCCGCAGTGCAGGGCCTCGGGCACGCGTTGCGCGAAGCCGGCTGACCACTCGTTGAGGAACTCCGCCATCGCCGGCTTGTGGGCGTAGGCCAAGGCGGAGAATCGTCGGACCCCGAAGCCACGCAGCGTCTCGACCAGCACGTCGTCGGTGTCTCGGTAGTTCAGCGGCCACGGTCGCCCGATCAACGGTCCTGCGGAGTCGAAGACGGCTCGCACCTTGGCCATCACGTTGGGTGGCAGGAAGTGGGTGTGGACGTCGAAGAACCCCGGAATTCCCAGTCGGCTGAGGGTGGTTTCGAGACGGCCTCGTTCCTCGGCCTCCTCAACCACCGTCGAGGGCCGCTCCGCCTGCGAGTCGGTCAACGCATGCCCTTGAGCCGACGGCCGATCTCGATCTCCTTCTCCCGGTTGGCCGTGCGCTCGGCAATCGTGTTGCGCTTGTCCCAGGCCTTCTTGCCCTTGGCCAGCGCGATCTCGATCTTGGCGCGACCGTCCTTGAAGTAGAGCGAGAGCGGCACGACCGTGAAGCCCTTCTCGTTGACCCGCCGCTCGATCTTGTCGATCTCGACGCGGTTGAGCAGGAGCTTGCGCTTGCGCCTGGAGGCGTGGTTGGTCCAGTTCCCCTGGGAGTACTCCGGGATGTGCACGTTGTGCAGCCAGACCTCACCGCCGTCGATCTCCACGAAGCCGTCGACCAGGGACGCCCGACCCATGCGCAGGGACTTCACCTCGGTGCCGACCAGGACCATGCCGGCCTCGTACGTCGTCTCGATGTGGTAGTCGTGGCGCGCCTTCTTGTTCTGCGCGACCAGCTTCGTGCCCTGCTCCTTGACCATGCGGTCATTCTCTCAGGAGCGGCAAGCCGGTTTCGAGACGGGCGCGCTGGGCGCCCGCCCCGACCTGCTCCAGTCGGGCCTCAGAGCCACTTCATGGGGTTGACCGGAGACCCGTTGGCCATCACCGTGAAGTGCAGGTGGCAGCCCGTCGACCAGCCGGTCGAGCCGACGTAGCCGACCACCTGACCACGCTCGACGTGGGCGCCCACCCCGACGGTGTACGACGTGGCGTGGTTGTAGATCGTGGCCAGGCCGACACCACGCTGGTGTCCGTGGTCGATGATCAGACGGTTTCCCCACGCCGTCTGGTAGTACCGCGAGATCACGGTGCCATCGGCCGCCGCATAGAGCGGCTGGCCGCAGCCGGCGCCGAAGTCGGTCCCGTCGTGCAGGGAGTAGTAGCCGTAGATCGGGTGCACCCGGTAGCCGAAGGACGAGGTGACCGGGCCACTCACCGGGTAGCTCAGGAACCCACCTGAAGCACCGGGCGGGCCGGTGTTGCCCGCCTTCTTGGCCGCTGCGGCGGCGCGTGCACGCAGCATCGCCTCGATGCGGTCCTGCTCCTTGCGCAGCTCGGCCAGCTCGGCCAGGTCACGGCGCTTCACCTTGGCCGCGCTGGCCTTGGCGCTGGAGCGCTTGCCCACGAGCTTCTTCACGGAGGCGGCCTGGCTCGCGGCCTGCGCCTCGAGGTCCTCCATCAGCTCGAGGTTCTCCGCCGCGGCGGCACGCTTGGTGGCCACCGAGTCCTTCTTGTCCTCGACGTTCTCCTCACGGACGCCGAGCAGGATCTTGGCGGCCTTGAGCTCGTCCAGGGCCTGGGTCTCGTCGCTGACCAAGGCGTCCTGGGAGGCGAGCGTGCGCGTGATGTCCGTGGGGTCCTCCGCGTTGAGGAGCGAGGAGAACGAGGCGAGTCGGGGGTCTCCCTGCTCATAGATGTCGGCGATCATCGCGCCGACGTCGTCGTTCTTCTCCGCCACGGCGGCCTGGCCCTCCCGGAGGTCGGCGCGGGCGTCGGCCAGGTCGAGCTCGGCCTGGTCGAGCGCTGCTTGCGCCTGCCGGTCCCTGACCTTCGCGGTGGTGAGCTGGCCTCGCGTGCTGATGAGCTCGGCGCGGGCCGACTTCAGCTCGGTGTGTGCTGCCTGCAGCCGCGCATTGGCCCTGCGCAGCGCCGCGCTGGACTCATCGAGATCCTGATGGGCAGAGCTCAGGTTCTTCTTGACCTGGCGCTGCTTGTCCTTCAGATCCTTGTCTCCGTCGGCATGTGCCAAGGGAGCACACACCATGCCGATCACCACGAGCAGTGTGGCCACCAGGGCCACCACGCGGTGTCGGTCGTCGCTGGGGAAGTAGCGAACCACCGTAGAAAGCCTTTGTTCGGGGAAGTGAACGCCTTGACGTTAGACGACGAACGTCAGACTTTGAGGTATTTCCGGGTCAGCAGGAGAGTCGGAATGATGGTGAGCAGCGGTCCGATGATCACGATCCCCGGCAGGGGGAACGGAATGAGCCGGAAGTCCAGGTCGGCGACGAACAGCGCCCTGACGTAGTCGGACCAGTCGATCCACGGCATGAAGTTCACGTTCTGCTCGATGGCGCCCTGCACCCCGAGCCCCATGAACAGCGCCAGTGCACCACTCGCCAGGAGCACGCCGATGACCGCGGTGACCAGTGCCTCCAGGAGGAACGGCAGCGAGATGTAGAGACCGGAGGCCCCGACGAGTCGCATGATGCCGATCTCCCGGCGCCGCGCGAAGGCTGCCAGTCGAATCGTGTTGGCCACCAGCAGGAGCGCGGCCAGGATCAGGAACACCGCGATGCCGATCGCGCCGTACTTGAGCATGTCGATGGTCTTGAAGATGGGTCGCACCAGGTCGCGCTGGTCACGCACCGTGTGCACGCCGTCCAGACCCTCGACGGCGCTGATCACGCCCTCGGCGTCGTCACGACCGTTGAGGTCGACCCACACCGACTCGCGCAGCGACTCGGGGCCGAAGGTGTCGGGGATGTCGTCGAGGAACTCTTCGCTGTAGAGCTCCTTGAACTTCTCCCAGGCCTCGTCCTGCGACTCGGTGTGGTGCCCGTCGACCGACGGGTTCTCGTCGACGGCCTTGATCACCGCATCACGCTGTGCGTCGGTGACCTCACCGGTGCAGTTCGGGCCGGTGGAGGTCTTGTTGCAGAGGAAGATCGTGATCTGGTTGAGCGTGCCGAAGTGGTCCTCGGCCTTCTTGGCCTGGGCGTTGAGCAGGAATCCCAGCCCCACCAGCGTCAGGGAGACGAACAGGGTCAGGATGACCGCGATGTGCATGGTCAGGTTGCGTCGGAGCCCTTGTCGGAGCTCGGAGAAGACATGACGAAGCTGCATGGTGTTGGAGCTCCTCTCAGTTCTGGTAGCCGTAGATGCCGCGGGCCTGGTCGCGGACGACTCGGCCGTCCTCCAGCTCGATGACCCGCTTGCGCATCTGGTCGACGATGCCGGCGTCGTGGGTGGCCATCACGACGGTGGTGCCGGTGCGGTTGATCCGGTCGAGCAGCTTCATGATGCCGACGGACGTGTTCGGGTCGAGGTTTCCGGTGGGCTCGTCGGCGATCAGGATCATCGGCCGGTTGACGAAGGCACGGGCGATCGCGACCCGCTGCTGCTCACCACCGGAGAGCTCGTCGGGGAGCCGGTCCTCCTTGCCCTCGAGACCGACCAGCTCGAGGGTCTCGGGGACCAGCTCGTCGATCTGGGAGCGTGACTTGCCGATCACCTGCAGCGCGAAGGCGACGTTCTCGGCCACGGTCTTGTTCTGGAGCAGCCGGAAGTCCTGGAACACCGTGCCGATCTGACGGCGCAGCCGCGGCACCTTCCAACCGGCGAGCCGGTTGATCTCCTTGCCGGCGACGTAGACGCGTCCCTCGGAGGCGCGGTACTCACGGAGCACGAGGCGCAGGAACGTCGACTTCCCGGAGCCGGACTGGCCGACGAGGAAGACGAACTCACCCTTCTCGATGTCGACGGACACCTGCTCGAGGGCGGCGCGGGCTTGTCCCGGGTAGGTCTTCGTGACCTTTTCGAAGCGAATCACTGGACGGAGTCTAGGTGACGGCCCCAATCCGCTCCGGGACGCGCCGTCGTGGGGTGTCGGGGTGGGGTGTCGGCGTGGGGTGTCGGCGTGCGGTGTCGGCGTGGGGTGCGGCAGGGTGTCGCCCACTCGGCTGGTCGGCCGGATGGGCGACACCGTCGCGCGGCGGCGTTCAGCCGTTCCCGCCCGCGCGGAACGCGATCCAGGCGTCATTCATCCGCTCGACCTGTCCCTCGGTGAACATGTTCATGCAGGAGTCCTGCGTGTAGTCCATGAAGTTGTGGATGGGGTCCAGCCCAGGGGTGGCGCAGGTGTCCGCGCCCTCGGGGCAGTCGAACTGCGGGATGGCCTCGCGCGGGGTGTCCGCCACACCGTCGCCGCTGGCGGAGCAAGCACCCGCGAAGGTGTGCTCGAGCATCATCCAGTGGCCCACCTCGTGGGTGAGCGTGTCGCCGAGCGCGTACTTGCCGGCGGTGCCACCGGGCATCGACTCGGCGAGGATCACGACGCCGTCGTTGTAGTCCCGGCCGTTGTTGTAGTCCTTGGGGAAGTAGGCCCATCCGAGCAGCCCACCGCCGATGTCGGCGACGTACACGTTCAGGGTCTCGGAGTCCCCTTGGTGCAGGGCGCGCTTCATGTCGCGCTCGGTCTTGCCGGGTGCGACGTGCGCCCAGTCGCTGTCGACGGTCCAGGTGGTGTCGGTGAGCGCGAAGCGGAAGGGCGAGTCCGCCGCGTCCGGCGCCGTCGCGCCGCTGTAGGAGGCGTTGAGCACGTCGACCTGTGCGTCGATCATCGTCTCGAGTCGCGCCTGGTCGGTGGCACTGGGCTGCGTCTCGGAGATCACGTGGAAGACGGTGTCGATGGTGACCGAGCCGTTGGGCATCCGGGGCGAGTCCTTGATGACGCCGTACTTCTTGGCGTCCTTCTTCGCGTAGAGGGCCGGTTCGGCGACCGTTGCCCCCTCCTTGACGCGGGCCTGGTCCGGCACCTGCTCGCACGCCTGGACCCCCGGGGACGCTTGCGCCGCCGAGACCGTTGCCGTCGCTCCCCCTCCGAGCAGGGCGGGGCCGGCGATGAGCGCAGAAACTGCGACGAACGTTCGCGACAAGCGCATGATTTCCTCCCAGAAAGGTGACGGACCTCATGAAACCTACAACCGTCGGCGCCACCCTGACCAGACCTCCGATCCGGCTAACCTGTGCGAATGCGCACGCCGGTGAGGATCCTCCTGATGTCCGTCGTCCTGCTGCTGATCGGCAGCTCGACGGCGGCCTGCAGCCAGGGCGACGACCCCGGCGCGGCACCCGAGGCGAAGCCGACCCCGATCACTGCGTTCGACGCCGACGGCATGACGATCGCCCGGACCGACTTCTGCGACCGGATCCCCGAGATCGCCGTCGAGCGCGCCGTGGGCGAGGTCGAGGAGACCGACCACTACGGCAACGGCGAGTCGGCCGCGGTCACCGGGTCCGTCAAGGACGTCTCCCACGAGTTCAACTGCACGTTCACCGGAACCTCAGGAGCGGTGGCGCGGGTGTGGGTGTTCGTGCCACAGGTCACCCGGGCCCAGGCCGGTGAGCTCGTCAAGGAGGCCGGGCGCCGCGAGGAGTGTCGCCGGGTGCCCGGAGAGGGCTTCGGCAAGCCGTCGACCGGCCTGTCCTGTCGCACCAAGGACGGCGCGGAGGCGTCGTACCGCGGCTTGTTCGTCGACTCGTGGCTGGCCTGTTCGGTGAGCAGTCCCGACCGCAGCGCCGCCGGGAAGGAGCTGCTCGAGCTGGCCGGCTCGTGGTGCGTGCAGGCGGTCAGCGCCGCCGCCACCGAGTAGCCCCGCGTGCAACGCGGTGTCCATGTCACATCGCAGGCGACTGGTCACGTGTGGAGTGACAACAGCACCGCACCAGTGCGCGGATGCGCCCAGCGTGCGGCTCAGGAGTCCTGGTCGGCGCCGCGGCGCCAGCGGATCCCGGCCTCGAGGAAGCCGTCGAGGTCACCGTCGAAGACGGCCGACGGGTTGCCGGACTCGTACGTCGTCCGCAGGTCCTTGACGACCTGGTAGGGGTTCAGCACGTAGTTGCGCATCTGGTCGCCCCACGACGCCTGGACGTCGCCCTTGAGGTCGTCGAGGTGCGCCTTCTCCTCGGCCTTCTTCAGCGCCAGCAGCTTGGCCTTGAGCACCACCATGGCGCTGGCCTTGTTCTGCAGCTGCGACTTCTCGTTCTGGCAGCTCACCACAGTGCCCGTGGGGATGTGGGTGAGTCGCACCGCGGAGTCGGTGGTGTTGACCGACTGGCCACCCGGACCACCGGAGCGGTAGACGTCGGTGCGGATGTCCTCGTCGGGGATGTCGATCTCGTCGGTCTGCTCGAGCACCGGGACGACCTCGACGGCGGCGAAGCTGGTCTGGCGGCGGCCCTGGTTGTCGAACGGGCTGATCCGCACGAGGCGGTGGGTGCCGGCCTCGACGCTGAGGGTGCCGTAGGCGTAGGGCGCGTGCACCGCGAAGGTGGCGGACTTGATGCCGGCCTCTTCGGCGTAGGACGTCTCGAAGACCTCGACGGGGTAGTCGTGCTGCTCGGACCAGCGCACGTACATCCGCATCAGCATCTGGGCGAAGTCGGCAGCATCGACACCACCGGCCCCGGCGCGGATGATCACCAGTGCCTCGCGGGCGTCGTACTCACCGGAGAGGAGGGTGCGCACCTCCATCGCCTCGACGGACTTCTTGATGCGTCCGAGCTCGCGCTCCGAGTCGGCCAGGGTGTCGGCGTCGTTCTCCTCGCGGGCCATCTCGACCATGAGGCCGAGCTCCTCGATGCGGTCGGAGAGCGTGGTGAAGCGCTCCAGCTCACCGTTGAGCGTCGAGAGACGACCGGTCACCCGCTGGGCGTTGTCCTGGTCGTCCCAGAGGTCGGGCGCCGCGACCTGCTCGCTGAGGTCGGCGATCTCCCGACGCATCTCGTCGACGTCGAGCACCTGCTCGATGGTGTGCATCGTCGCTTGGAGCTGCTTGATCTCTGCTTCGAAGTCTAGGCCTGCCACAAGGCGCAACCCTACCGCTCGCCCCGCCGCCGCCCGAATGGACGGCGCCCGGGGTCAGCGTCGGCCGAACACCTGGGCGACGTACCAGCGTCCGTCGCCCTTGCGTGCGGCGACGCCGATGAGCCGGTAGCGACGCTGCAGGATGTTGGCGCGGTGACCGTCCGAATGCATCCATCCGCGGTTCACCACCGAGCGACCGCTCGGGTAGCCGTAGGCGACGTTCTCCCCCACCATCGTGAGGTGGCACTCGCTCATCACCCGTCCGAGGTCCTGGTGGAACATCCGTCGTTGGCTGGCCATTCGTCGTGCGTGGTTGCGCGCCATCCGCTTCAGGCAGTCCTGGGAGCGCAACCGCTTGCGGTCCTCGTCGGCACGGTGGCGGTTCGTCGCCCGCACCGCCTGGTTCTTGTAGGTCTTGGGCGACGTCACCATCACGGTGCTGGTCCGGTCACTGGTGTTGTTCGTCCCGGACGTGCTCGTGGCCGCCTGTCCGGTTGCACTGCTTCCCCCGAACAGAACGGCAACCAGCAGGAGCGCGAACAGCGCCGGAACACCTCTCCTCGTCATGGCGGGAGAGTGGCACAGATGGGTTGACGGCCGCAGGAAAATCTTGTCAATCGTCCAAGGAATGCCCGATCGGTCAGGATCAACCCTCCAGATGGATGGCCGCCGAGCCCCGAGCTCCGACCCGGCCGTCCGTGATGCCCGAGACGTCGATCGGGAGGTCCAGGTCGGAGCTCATCGTGACCACCACGGCGCGGTCACTGACCTCCACCCGGAAGCCCAGGCCCGGGTAGTCGGCGTACGCCCCGATCTCGCGCAGGTAGTCGCGCACCGCACCCCGCACCTTCTCCGGATCGAGCGGTGCGCGCCGACCCCTGAGGCCACCGGTGTAGACCCCCTCGCCGCGAACCTCCTGGGCCCCGGCCAGCGCCGCGCCGTCGGCGGCCGTGTTCAACGACTGCCGGCGCAGGTAGGCCGCAGAGGAGTCGACCACCACGCCGACCATGAGCAACAGGGCGGCCGCAAAGCCCACGATGAGGACCGTGACCTGGCCGCTCTCGCGGTCGCCGCGCGTGCCGGCCATCATCGGCCTCGCTCCTGGTAGAGCCCGCGCGGAACGACGTGCTGGGACTCGACCCGGAAGCTCGGCGCGCCCCCACCGAGGGCCGCGGGGACCAGGGGCAGCACGACCTGCGCTCGCACCACCACGGTGATCACCGACCCGGGGTCGAGGCAGTGACCGGCCCCCATGGAGCAGGCGATGTCGAGCTCCATCCGGCCGGGCTCCATCCCCTGGTCACGCAGGGCCAGCTCGGCTGCCGCTCTCGCGTCACGCCGTCCAGCCGACTCCGTGTCGGCGATGGCGAAGGCCCTTCCCGCCGACCGACTGGCTGCCGTGACCCCGAAGGCACCCCGCTGGACGTCGAAGACGGAGACCAACACGTAGACCAGCGGGACCAGGAGCAGGATCGCCAGCCAGGTCACCTCGATCAGTGCACTGCCCTCATCGTCACGTGTCACGGTCTCTCCTCGACGGCGTGGCCGTGCACGACGAGCTCGACCGACGGTCCCCAGAGGCCGAGCGGAGGCACCTCGGCGCGGACCGTCACCTCGACCATCACAGCGCCGTCAACCGTGGTCTCGCGAGCGCTCACCCCTCGAGCGAACTTGCCGGCGAGGACGCCCCGGATCTGGTCGCGGGTGTAGGCGGCACCGTCCCCGGGGTCCCGATCGGCGGTGGCCGCCTGCCGAGCGCCGTCACTCGCCGCGGCGGTGAGCGTGTTGCGCACGTGGAGCACCAGAGCGACCTGCAGGATGCCCAGCACCAGCGGCACCAGGATCGCCAGCACCAGCACGAAGTCGACCACGGCGGAGCCGTGCTCGTCACGGCGTGGCACGGCCATCGGATTCACCCGTGCACGGAGCTGAGTGCGTCGCGGAGCATGTCCTTCAACATGGGCCTGGCAATCATCAGGAGCCCGCCGACGATCGCGGCGGTCATCACCGTGACCATCACCCAGCCGGGCACATCGCCCCGCTCGTCGCGCATGCGCGACGTGGTGCCGACGTAGAGTCGCAACAACAGCGTGTTCAACATGTCCATCCCGAGATTCCTCCTGCTAGGGCGTGACGAGCCGGAGCCCGATCAGGCCGGGCCAAAATGCGAAGACAACCGTGACCGGAAGCACGACGAAGACCACGGGGACCATCATCAGCACCTCCTTGCGAGCGCCGGACTCGATGAGCTCGCGCCGCCCTGCTTCTCGAACGTCGGCCGCCTGGGCGTGCAGCACGTCGGCCAGCGGTGTGCCGCGTTCGACGGCCACCGCGATCCCCTCCGCGAAGCGGCCGACCAGCGGTAGCCCGCTGCGCAGGGCGAGTCCGTCAAAGGCACGGCCGACCGGCGTGCCGGTTCGGATCTCGGCCAGCACACGTGACAGGTCGCTGCTCAACGCTCCGTTGGTGCGGTGCACCACGCGGTCGAGGGCCGCCGCGGGACTCTCGCCGGCCGCCACGGCCAGGGCCAGGAGCTCAGCCACCACCGGGAACTCGAGCATGATCAGCTGCTCGCGTTTGCGTGCCGACGAGCTGAGGTGGTGGTCGCACAGGATCACGCCACAGGCGAAGGCCACCAGGGTGAGCAGCAACAGGGGCAGGATGTCACCCGGTGCCTGCCATGCCCGGAGCAAGGACAGGGCAGCGGCGACGGCGAACCCGGTCAGGCCCCACAGGACCTGCTCGATGCGGAACTCGTGGACGGACTTGTCGATGTCGGCGCGCTCGAGACGACGGCGCACCGAAGCGCTTCCACCCAGGACGCGCTCGACCGCATCGGCCGAGCTCCGGAGCATGGGCCCGAAGACACCGCGCGCAGCACTGCGTGGCAGCTCGGGTCGTCGTCGGCTGCCCAGCTGCGGTACGTCGCGCAGGTAGGGCAACACCCTCACGGACAGGTTGGCGCGCCTCATGTCGGCCAGCCTCGCCACGACCAGCACCATGCCGAGGCCGGCCAGGGTCCCGACGAGGACTCCCCAGGCCTGATAGCTGCTCATGCGAGGATCCGTCGATCCACGGGGAGCCGTCCGATCCGCATCATCAGGCGATAGGCCACCAGGCACAGCACGGCTCCTCCGACGAGGACCAGGGCTCCCGCCGGGGACCGGTAGCGTTGGATGATCTCGGGCTGGAAGCACATCAGCAACAGCACGATCCACGGGGCCGCGACGGCCAGCCGAGCGCCGTTGACGGTCCATGCCTGCCGGGACTCGAGCTCGGAGCGGGTGTGCAGGTCGTCGCGCAAGTAGGTGGAGAGATTGCGCAGCAGCCTGCCCAGGTCACCCCCGCCGACTTCGCGGGCGATCCGCAGGGCTTCCACGACACGGTCTCCGACGGGATCCGCGAGCGAGTCCTTGAGCAGGTCGAGGGAATCCCCGAAGCGACCGGTCACCTGGTAGTCGAGGGCGAACTTCGCGAAGGCCGGCCGCAAGGGCTCCGGTCCACGAGTGGACAGACCGACCAGTGCCTCGGGCAGCGACATCCCGGCGCGGACCCCGGAAGCGAGGTGGTCGACCGCCTCGGGCCACACCTCTGCGAACTCTCGTTGCCTCCTGGCCGCACGGCCGTTGACCACTGTCACCGGGAGGTGGGCAGCGATCGCTGCGAACACCAGCGCCACCGGCAGGGTCCCGGAGAGGATCTGCATGACCGCGAGGGCAAGCACACCCAGGGCCACGCACAAGCCGACCAAGTTGCGGCTCGAGACGTTCTGCATGCCTGCACGCGCCAGCAGGGCCGTCAGTCGGTCGGGTGGACGAGCTGATTCCCTGGGAGAACGCGGCAGGACGAATGCCGACCAGATGAGGGCGAGCCCCAACCCGAGCCCGAGCCCGATCAAGGCGCCCATCAGCCGGCCCGCACCAAGCGGTGGACGTCGATGCCGGCACGCTCGAACAGCTCGACGCGTGGCGGCATCCCACCGCACGCACGCAAGCCGTCACGTCCTCGGACGAAGATGCCCTCGGTCTCGATGATGTCGTTCTCGACACGCCCCGGGACCGAGACGATCTCGTTGACTCGTCGTACGCCGTCGGCGTCCATCCCGAGGTGCACCACGAGGTCGACGCTTGCGGCAACCGTCGGCACCACGAACCTGGCGGAGATGTTCTCGCCGGCGAGCAATGGCAGCGTGCACACCTTGACCAGGGCCTCGCGCGCACTGTTCGCATGGATGGTGCACATGCCCGGCAGACCGGCGTTGAGTGCCAGCAGGAGGTCGAGACACTCCTCCGCACGCACCTCCCCCACGATGATCCGGCTGGGACGCATGCGCAGGCTTTCCTTGACGAGGTCGCGCAAGACGATCCCGCCGGTGCCCTCCAAGCCGGCCTGACGTGTCTGCATCGGCACCCAGTCGGCGTGGTGGAACCGCAGCTCGAAGACCTCCTCGACCGAGATGACCCGCTCGGTCCCGGGGATCGCCGAGGCGAGGCAGTTCAACATGGTCGTCTTGCCGGCCTGTGTGCCACCGGCAACGAGGACGTTGAGACCGGCGCGCACGCTCGCGTCGAGGAACTGAGCGGCCTGCATGGACAGGGAGCCGAGGTCGACGAGGTCGGGCAGCCGACTGGCGCGCAGCGTGAACTTGCGAATGTTGACTGCCGTGAAACCGCGGGAGATGCCCTCGAGCACCACGTGCAGACGATGGCCCTCGGGAAGCATGGCATCCACGAACGGCGCGGAGACGTCGATGCGCCGGCCACTGGACTTCAGCATCCGCTCGACGAGCTCCTGCACCTCGGCGGTGGTGAGCACCGTGTTGGTCAGCTCGTGGCGACCCTGCCGGGCCACGAACACCTGGCTCGGGTCGTTGATCCAGATCTCCTCGACCGCCGGGTCGTCGAGATAGGCCTGCAGGGCGCCGAAGCCCGCGACCCGGGCGACCAGCTCGCCCACCATGGCCTGCGGGTCGTGCACCGGCGGAACCTGACCGGTGAGGCTGCGATCGTCGTGGTCACGAACCACGGACTCCACGATGCGGCGCACGACGGCGGCCTCGGCCTGCGGATCGACCCCGTCGCGACGGACCACGTCGCGCACTCGCGCATCCAGCTGGCTGACCAACGCGGCATGCGCATCAGCGATCGTCGATGTCATTCGGTCCCCGTCCCGAGTGAAGGTTCCTGCGCACTGTTATATGTCAGGTTCAGGCGCTTTGACCATGCCCCTGGGCGAGGGCTGTGGACAACCGGCCTGCGACCGCCGTCAGTCGGAAGGTTGCCGAGACCGCCGGGCGTCATGGCCAGTCGGCCGGGTTGCCGGACGCGGCCGGCATGCCGAAGTCACCGAGCACGCCCGGCGAGCTCGCCGGCGTACGACGCGTGGTCGGGTCACGACGTGTGGGTGCAGCGCCGCTGGACCTGGCGCGTCGACCCGCTCAGTCGCGCGGTCGTTGCTCCTCGCCGGCCCTGCGGGCGGCGTCGCGGATCTCGAACAGCTCAGTGGCCAGGCCACCCACGGCCCGACCCACGTCGCGAACGGCCCCGACGAGGAGTCCGCCGACCTGGCCGACCGTCGACACGGTGGCCTCGAAGCCGTCCTGGAGGGCGTCCTTGCGGATCTCGCCGCGGCTGAGGTGGTCCGGTTCGTTGCTCATGATGACTCCATCATCAGGGACGGAGGGCGGCTGCGACAACCGTCGCCCCACGGGATGTGGATCACGCTGGGGTGAGCCGCTCCGTCGCGGTGCGGGCGAGTGCCTCCCCGAACGCGGGAATCTGCTCGCACAGCCCCTCGACGGCCGCCGAGGTGAAGTGCACGACCTCCAGCGGCGTCGCGGCCACCACGGTCGCCGTACGCAGCTTGTGGTTGACGATCGCCATCTCGCCAACCACGTCGCCCGGCCCGAGCCGGGCGATCTCGACGTTGTTGCGACGGATGGTCACCTCACCGGCGACGATCAGGTAGGCCTTGTCCGCCGGGGTCCGCTCCCAGATCAGCGACCAGCCCTGGGGAACGGTGAGGCGGGTGCCCTGCGCGTGGACCTGCTGGAGCTCGCGCGCGGTGAGCTTGTCGGCAATGTGGGTCATCGGTGACTCCTTGTCAGGCGGCGTCGGCGGCCGGGGTCGACTGCCGACCTCCGGTGAGCACGGACAGGCCGGGGATCTTGGTGCCCTTGGGCGGGAGCGACATCTTGAAGATCTTCTTCGCGACGCTGCCGAGCTGCTTGCCCAGCGAGCCGGTGTTGTACTGCAGCCCGTAGCGCTCGCAGATCTCCCGGACCTCCTCGGCGATCTCCGGGTAGCGGCGCGCCGGGATGTCGGGGAAGAGGTGGTGCTCGATCTGGTGGGACAGGTTGCCGCTCATCACGTGGAAGAGCTTGCTGCCGGTGATGTTGGCCGAGCCGAGGAGCTGGCGGTAGTACCAGTGCCCCCGGGATTCGACACCGTCCTCGTTCGCGATCTCGTCCAAGGTGAAGGTGGCGACGCCGGCCGGGAAGTGGCCGCAGAAGATGATGTTGAAGGTCCAGATGTTGCGGATCAGGTTGGCAGTCGCGTTGCCGGCGAACGTCAGCGGGAACAGCGGGCCGGTCAGCGCCGGGAAGGCCACGTAGTCCTTGAAGACCTGGCGCTTGATCTTGCGACGGATGCCCGCGGCCAGCGCCTTGTTGTCCTCCCAGTCGCGCTTGCCCTTCACGACGTTCTCGACCTCGAGGTCGTGCAGTGCCACGCCCCACTCGAAGAAGACCATCAGCAGGAACGCATAGAGCGGGTTGCCGAGGTAGTAGGGATGCCACGGCTGGTCCTCGTCGATGCGCAGGATGCCGTAGCCGATGTCACGGTCCTTGCCGAGGATGTTCGTGTACGTGTGGTGGATGTAGTTGTGGCCGTGCTTCCAGTTGGCGCTGGGCGCCATCGTGTCCCACTCGTACATCCGCGAGTTCAGGCCCGGGTCGCCCATCCAGTCGTACTGCCCGTGCATGACGTTGTGGCCGATCTCCATGTTGTCGAGGATCTTCGAGATCGAGAGGGAGGCCACGGCCAGCGGCCAGGCCGGCGGCAGGTAGAACAGCGCGCGGCCGGCGGCCTCGAAGCCGCGCTGGGCCTTGACCACGTTGCGGATGTAGGTCGCGTCGGCCTCGCCGAGGTCGGCCACGACCCGCTGGCGGATGGCGTCCATCTCGTCGCCGAACTTCTCGAGCTGCTCGGGGGTGAGGGTGATCTTGTCGCTCATGGATGTCCTTTCGGGAATGGGTCTCGATACGGTCGCTGCGCGACCTACTCGACCGACGAAGTCCAAGCGGTCGCTGCGCGACCTACTCGACCGACGAAGTCCAAGCGGTCGCTGCGCGACCTGCTCGACCGACGAAGGTCGATTCAGAGGTCGAGGCTGCAGTCGCCCTGCGGGGCGGACACGCAGATGCGGACCCCTTCGTCGGGCAGGGACGAGGTCTCGCCGGTGAGCACGTTGGTCACCGTGCCCTCGGTCTTGGTGGCCGTGCAGGAGAAGCAGATGCCCATCCGGCAACCGAACTCCGGCGACAGCCCGGCGGCCTCGGCCTGCTCGAGCAGCGTGGCGCCGGAGTTCGGCGCGTTGGTGCCCGTGCGGCTGAACGAGACCTGTCCCTCCGCGGCGCCGTTGGAGACCGTGGGCGGCTTGAAGTACTCGATGTTCAGCGCGTCGGAAGCCTCCTCGCCGCCCGGGGCGGCGTACGTCTTGCGCACCGCCTCGATCAGCGGCGCCGGACCACAGGCCCACGTCGGCACGTCGCGGTAGCCCGGCACGAGGCGCTCGAGCCAAGCCGGGCTGAGGGCCGGGTCGCCGAGCTCGGGGTGCAGCAGGTGCACGTCGACGCCGTAGCCGGAACGCGCCACGTCGGCGAGCTCCTCGGCGAAGATCTGGTGCTCCGGCGACTGGGCGTAGTGCAGGAAGGTGACGCGGCCGCGATGGGTGCGTCGCTGCAGCGTGCGCAGCATCGACATCAACGGAGTGATGCCGGAGCCGCCGGAGATGAACACGACGTGGTCGGGCACGTGTGCCGGAAGGGTGAACTCACCCTCGGCCTGGGAGAGGTGCACGATCGTGCCGGGCTGCGCCTCCTCGACCAAGAACTTCGACACCACGCCGTCGGGGTTGGCCCGCAGGGTGATGGTGAACGGCTCCCCCGGTCCGGCCTCATGGCTGGAGACGGAGAAGACGCGAGTCGTACGGCGAGCACCGTGCACCTCGACGCCCAGCTGGACGTGCTGGCCGGCGCGGTGGCCACGCCAGGTGCTGGTGGGTTGCAGCGTGATGGTCGCGACCGGCGGGTGACCGGGCACGTCCACCTCACGGTGGACCTCCACGATCCGGGCCCGCACCTCCTTCGCGGCCCACATCGGGTTCACGAGCTCGAGATAGCGGTCGACTCCGTGCGGCGAGGTCAGTGCCTCGACCGCTCGGGAGCGGAGCAGGGTCTGGGTGATGCCCATCCGAGGGCTCCTTCCGGACTGTCGACTCGGCGAGTCGATCAACAACAGTTTGAGTGAACAACCGTGCACTCAAATAGTACCGACCACTTACCACCGACCGTCAACTGGTGGGCAGTGTGAGTCGCGCAACAGGAGCACGAGTGTTCACTGAACTCGATTCCCGTACCGGATCACCGCTACACTCCCCCGCGTGAGCGATGAGGCGACCGCCGCACCCGAGAGCCGACAGGAGCGCAAGCAGCGCACCCGCCGAGCGATCCTCGACGCCGCCCTCGACCAGCTCGCCGACAACGGCTTCGGTTCCCTCTCGTTGCGCCGGCTGACCAAGGCGGCAGGCATCGTGCCGACCGCGTTCTACCGACACTTCTCGACGCTCGACGAGCTGGGCCTGTCCCTGGTCGACGAGTCGTTCATGACCCTTCGTGGCCTGATCCGCGAGGTGCGCCGGGGCGACCCCGCTCCGGAGACCCTGATCGACAGGTCGGTCGACGTGCTCGTCGTCCAGCTCGAGGAGCACAAGGCCCACTTCCGCTTCATCGGGCGCGAACGCCAGGGCGGCAGCCCCACACTCCGCGAGGCGATCCGGCACGAGCTTGACCTGTTCGAGCGGGAGCTCGTCACCGACCTCGCGCGCATGCCCGGCCTCGAACGGTGGGGCGCCGCCGACCTGCACGTGCTGGCCAGCCTGTTCGTGGACCTGATGGTGGCTGCCGCCGGGGAGCTGGTGAGCCCGTCTGCCGAGCAGCCGGCGACCCGGCGCCAGATGATCGAGAACCTGCGCAACCAGGCCCGGATGATCGTCGTCGGCGCAGTCGGCTGGGAACCGCTGGGCGAGGCGTAGCCCGAGCGCTTCCGGCCGTCCGGGATGGACAGCGTGCGGAGAGCACCGGCTCAGGCGAACCGGCTCAGGCGAACCAGCTCAGGCGAACCAGCTCAGGGGCGCGGTCGCCGCGGAGGTGGCTCCAGCTCGATCATCTGGCGGTACGCCGCAACGGCTGCGATCTGGGAGCTCACCTCCAGCTTGCGCAGGATCGACTTGACCTGGCTGCGCACCGTGCCCTCGGAGACCCCGCCCTCGACCGCGATCAGCTTTACCGTCAACCCCTCGTGGAGGCTGGCCAGGACCGCCATCTCGCGAGGCGTGAGCAGCTCCATGTGGCGGCTCACGAGGCGGGCCTGTTCCCCTTCGCGGTGCCACTGCTCGACCAGCTCCCGGCGCTGGCCCTCAGGCATCATCGGGCGCCCCGCGACGACCTGCAGCAACGCGTCGGTCAGGGTCTCGAGGTCGGTCGACATCGGCAGCACGGCGGCGACACCGGCCTCGACCAGCGCCCCCCACGCGGCGCCACCGTTGGCCCGCGTCAACAAGACCCAGCGGATCTGCGTCGAGGCGACCACGTCCACCGCGTCCCTGAGCAGGGCACGGTCCTCGAGCTCGCAGAGCAGCAGCCCGACCGCGGGCCGGAAGCGCCTGACCTGGGCCGTGATGTCACGACGACCGCTGGCTCCCAAGGACGCACCCAGGCTGAGTGCCTGGAACCCTCGGCTGGCCAGCGCCATCCGCACGGCCTCACTGACCAGGCTGTGGTCGGAGACGACGACGAGGCGTACGCCGTGGGCTCCGCGGCGTTGCCGGGGAACCACAGGGTGTCCCGCGCCAGACGCCTCTGGGGGCGCTGGGCCGTCGGACTCCACAGACGGATACATCCGGTGCCCTCCCATAGCGGCGGATTCATCGACCGACCGCACACGCCAGTCTAGGTCGCCCTCCACTGGGAGCGTAGGACCAGCGCGTGCGCCCGATCCTGCTGCGCGGCACAACATCGCCAAATTCGGTGAGCCGGCCCGCGGGGCCCCGACGACGCTCGTGGCGCGAGCTCGTTTCCCCCAGAATTGGTGGTGCCGATGGGCCAGCCAGGCCCGAGGATGAGTCATGCCACCCCGACGGGCTCACCAGCCGTCAGCGGCCGGCCCAGGCCCCGAGATCGGTAGACATCCCCCAGTCTGATCTCGGCACAGCCCGGCGGCTGGTGAGTTCCCCTTCCTGCCCCCAATATTCGGTATGGTTCCGCATTCGCCTGACGCGGTCGCAAAAGGCAAATAGAGTCAAGCGTCATGGTCGGGTGGTCTTCCCTGCATGCACCCCCGCGCCGAACTGGTCAGATCCCAGGGGGGCACACTCGGAGCCGCGGATCGCACGGCCGGTCGGGGGGCCCATACAGGGACAACGAGGGAGTTGAGCCGTACCGCCGTTCCCCGGTGAGGTGGGAGTGGCGACGGGTCCTCCTGGCTGCCCTCGTGGTGACTCTCCCGACGGCCATCGCCGCGCTGATCCCTCCTGTGGGGGCAACTCGGCTGCAGGCCACCGACGCGGTCGCCTGGTTGGTCTTCCACGTGCTGATCGCGGGCGCCGGGGCCATGCTCTACTCCCGGTGGCGGCTGTCGGGAGAGTCCGACACCGCTTGGCTCTCCGTGGCACTGGTGGCCGTGGGTCTCAGCGGCACGCCGTTCGCCATCCTGAACATGGCCGACGTCGCCAACCGCGCCGGACGCACGGGTGACGTGACCGGCGCGCTGCTCGCCGTGCCCCTGGTCGTGATCGTGGTGTGCGCCAGCAGCGACAGGAGGTTCCCCGACCGCGTGCCTCCGCTGGCACTCGGAGTTGCGACCGGAGTGGTCCTGGTCGCCGGTCGACTGCTCTACTCGTGGGTGCTGGGCCACCCCCTGGCGACGCTGCCCCAACCGTGGGGGCCGGTCCTGGCGGCGAGCCTGGCCGTTGCCTTCCTGGTCGCCTGTGTCATCGTCAGGCGACAGCGCACCCCGGCGGGGCTGACCACGCCCGAGTTCGCAGCGATGGTGGCCGCACTGGTCACCATCTTCGTCCTCGGGCCGGCAGGCACCACCGGCGACTCCCTCAGGTCGTGGCCCTCAGTCGCGGTGATGATGCTGGTGGCGGGATGGATGGGCCTCTCCGCGGCCCAGGCCCTGCTGCACCCGATGGCCCAGCAGGCACGCCGCCTCGACCGCGCCTCACGAGCGACCGCACGCCGCGCCCCGCCGGTTTCGCACCAGCAGGAAGAGCTGTTCCACGAGCTGCGCTCGACGGTCGCCGACATCAGCACCGCCGCGCAGATCCTCCTCGGCGACGACCACCGTCTCAGCGACTCGAGCCGCCGCCGCCTCTCGTCCGGGCTCGCCACCGAGGTGGCCAGGCTGCAGCGACTGGTCAGTCCGCAGGACGAGTCGAGGATCCACTGCGTGTCCCTCGACCAGGTGATCGCCCCCTTGGTGGTGACCCAACGCGCGGCCGGCCACGACATCCGCTGGGAGCCGTCGGGGCAGCGTGTTCGCAGCTGCCAGGACGACGTCACAGAGATCGTCCACGTCCTCCTCCACAACGCCCTGCGCCACGCGCCCGGCACCACGATCACGGTCTCGGTGCACCAGCGGGCCCACAACGTGGAGATCCGGGTCTCCGACGCGGGCCCCGGTATTCCGGCAGACGTCCGCGACTCCTTGTTCCAGAGAGGAGCGCGTTCCACGGAGTCCCCGGGCTCCGGACTGGGCCTCTACCTGGCCCGCAGGCTCGCCACCAAGCACGGCGGCAGCCTCCAACTGCGACACAACGACGGCCGTCACGGGGCCTCCTTCGTGGCCGCGCTGCCGCACTTCGATGGGGAGGAAAGTTGATCAGCAGGAGAGTTGGAACGCGGGTGGCCGTGATCGAGGACCACTCACTGTTTGCGGAGTCGTTGGAGATCGCCCTCGAGATGGAAGGACACGACGTACGCCGCATCGTCCTGCCGGAAGGCGGCCGATCCGTGCACACGTTGCTCCCGATCATCATGCGCGCCAAGCCGCGCGTGGCACTGCTCGACCTCGACCTCGGCACCTACGGCAACGGAGGCCGCCTCGTCGAGCCACTGACCCTGGCTGGTGTCAACGTTGTCGTCGTGACGTCGAGCATCGACCGCGGTCGTTGGGGCGAGTGCGTGCGCTACGGCGCCCGGAAGATACTGCCCAAGAGCTCCCCCCTCAACGACATCCTGGCCACGATCCGCAGGATCACCGAGGGCCTGCCGGTGATGACCCAGGACGAGCGCGAGGAGCTGCTCAAGCACTGGCACGCCCAGGTCCAGGAGATCCAGCTGATCCGGAGCCGCCTGGAGAACCTCACCCATCGCGAGAGCCAGGTGCTGGCCCAGCTGATGGACGGTCGCGCGGTCCGTGAGATCGCCCGCATGAGCGTGGTCTCGGAAGCGACCGTGCGCACCCAGGTCAAGTCGATCCTGTCCAAGCTGGAGGTCTCGTCCCAGCTGGCCGCGGTCGGCTGCGCCCACCACGTCGGCTGGGCACCAGCGGGAGCCTGATCGACTCTCCAGCGACCCGGCCCGCGCCTGCTCGCGCCCGGTGCACGCATGACCGGTGCGGGGTGCTCGCACGGTGCTCTCGGCTGCACACCTGACGAGAATCCCCTGCCCCACAAAGGGATTCACCAACGTTGGTGATGCAGTCACCTCCGCCGGACACCATCCTGAACGTGGGCCGCCCGCCCCGCGGGCGGACGGCTCGCCAAACTTTCCGGCAACGTATGTGGGGTTCGCTGCGATGAGTAGTGCCAATGCTGTGGCAGAAAGATTGCGGCGCGGTCCGGGGGTCCGCCCCCCGGTGGAGATCCCGGCCGTGCGCCTGGCGCCCGACTCCGTCCCTGCGCCCCGGAGGTCCGCTCCGGCTCGGGCCGTGGAGCAGGAGGCGACCGCACCCACCCGGACCTCCACGAGGACGCACCCTCGACGCCGGGCGGGTGCCCCGGTGGTGTGCGCCGCCGCAGACTCCTTGGCCGCGTTGATCGCCTGCGCGGTCGTCGCTCCACCCCGCGCCGCCCTCTTCCTCCCCCTCCTCTGGGTGGCACTCGTGGCCGCTGCGCACGGCTACCGCACGAGCCTGGTTCCCAAGGGGGCCGAGGGCCTCGGACGTGTCGTGCGAGCCGGTCTGGCGTTGGCCGTCGTGTGCGCCGCCGCATCGTGGTTCGCCGACCTGCCGACAGCACCGGGGACCCTGCTCGTGCTGGTGGCGATCACCACCCTGCTGAGCCTCCTCCACAGAGCAACCGCGGCGGGGACCCTCGGACCACGCCGTCTGCGCGGGCAGCAACTCACCCGCCGGGTGCTGCTCGTCGGGCACCACCACCAGGTCGCCGGGGTGCTCAGCGAGCTCGGCAGGACTCGCACGCACGGCTTCGACGTGGTGGGCGCGAGCCTTCACGGCAAGCACCGGGACCGGCCCCTCCCCGTCCCCAGCGCCGGGGGCCTCGACGCTGCGGCCACGTCTGCCCGGGACCTGTCGGCCGATGCGGTGATCGTTCTGCCCTGCAAGCACCTCGACGCTGCGGCGCTGCGCCGCCTCGGCTGGGAGCTGGAGGCCTCCCGGACCCAGCTGCTGGTGGTTCCGGGGCTCACCGACGTGGCCGAGACACGGACCACGATGACGACCGTGGGATCGATGCCGATGCTGCACGTCCGCCAGGCCGAGCTGCGTGGCTGGCGCCGGGTCCTCAAGGCAGGTTGGGAGCGTCTCGCCGCCGCGACGATCCTCCTGGTCATCTCGCCGCTGCTGCTCGGGATGATGCTGGCCATCCGCCTGGACAGTCGCGGTCCGGCGATCTTTCGGCAGACCCGCATCGGGCGTGACGACCGGCCGTTCACGATGTTCAAGCTGCGCACCATGTGTGACCGAGCCGAGGAACGTTGCGCGGACCTGGCCTCGCACAACGAGGCGGACGGCCTTCTCTTCAAGGTCCGCAAGGACCCTCGGATCACACGGTTGGGTGGGTTCCTGCGCCGCTACTCGCTCGACGAGCTCCCCCAGCTTCTCAACGTGGTCCTCGGGGACATGGCACTGGTCGGTCCCCGGCCACCGCTCCCCACCGAGGTCGCTGGCTACGCCGACGACGTACGCCGTCGGTTGGTGGTGAAGCCGGGTGTGACCGGGTTGTGGCAGGTCTCCGGCCGCTCCGACCTCCCCTGGGACGAGGCGGTGCGGCTCGACCTGCACTACGTGGACAACTGGTCGCTGGGACTCGACCTCTCGATCATGCTCCGCACCGCCCGTGCGGTGGTCTCCCACCAGGGCGCCTACTGATCAGTCGAGGGTGAACAGGTCACCGTGGTCGGCGATTCTGTCCAGCACCTCCTCGAAGCGGCACTGCTCCAGGCCGAGCGGGTCACCGGCGCCCTCCTCGATCTCGGCCCACGTGCGCGGAGTGGCGGCGTACGGCTTCTCCCTGCCGCGCAGTGAGTACGGCGAGATCGTGGTCTTGGAGCCGGCGTTCTGCGACCAGTCCAGGAACACCTTCCCGGAACGCCGCGCCTTCGTCATCACCGCCGTGACGAGCTTCGGGTGCTCGGCCTGGAGCTCGTCGCCGACCTCCTTCGCCAGGGCCGTGGTCCCCCCGGGATCGAGGTCACCGGCCACTGCGGCATAGAGGTGCAGACCCTTGCTGCCACTGGTGACCGGCACGGCGGTGAGGCCGCGCTCCTCGAGCTTGGCCCTGACCAGCAGCGCGATCTCGCAGCACTCGGCCAGTCCGGCGGGGTCGCCGGGGTCGAGGTCGATCACCAGTCGGTCGGGGTTGCGAGGCCGGCCGCGGGCGGTGACCCGCCACTGGTGCACATGGAGCTCGAGGCTGGCCAGGTTCACCAGGTAGGTCAGCGCAGCGAGCCCGTCGACGATCGGGAAGACCAGCTCGTCGCCGTTGCGCGACGCGCCGCGCGAACCCGTCGTGGGCACCCGGGCGGTGCGCAACCAGGATGGCGCACCAGCGGGGACGTTCTTCTCGAAGAACGAGTTGCCCTGCACGCCGTGCGGCCAACGGATCCGGGTGACCGCACGGTCCGCGACGTGCGGGAGCAGCACCGGCGCCACCTGTGCGTAGTAGTTGAGCACCTCGCCCTTGGTGGTGCCGGTCGCGGGGTACATCACCTTGTCGAGGTTGCCGATCTTGAGGGTGCGCCCCTCCACCTCGGCCCGGATCTCCGTCATCGCCGACACCGTCCGTCGCTGTTCGAGGTCACGTCTGCTGCCTGCCCAAGAGGTCTCCGGCTTCCAGGTCGTCGCGGACGCCGCGGAACGACGGCTGGCGGAGTCTCCCCTGGGCGCCGATCCCGAGGGACTCCACGTCCACGACCACCCGCGGCTCCACCCACTGGGTGCCGCGCGCATCCTCCCGCGGGAGGGGATCACGGAAGGGGCTGGTGGGCCTGGCCAGTGGCTCGAGCAACGACTTCAGCAGCGGACCGACCTTGCCCGCGATGCCACTGCCGACCCGGCCCCGGAAGACCATCCCGTCGGCCGTGGGCTCCCCCACCAGCAGCGCGCCCAGCCGGTGGTCCGAGTCGGTCTCGAAGCGCCACCCGCACACCACCCACGAGGTGCGCAGGCGGTGCGGGAACTTCAGCCAGTGTGCGCTGCGGGAGCCTGGTTCGTAGCGCGACGAGAGACGCTTGCTGACCACGCCCTCGAGCCCCTGGGCCCTGGTCGCCTCGAGCAGCATGGCCCCGTCGTCGTACACGCCGGGCACCTGCCACGAGACGCCGTCCAGGCCGAGGCCCTCGAGGACCTCGCGCCGCCGCGAGAGCGGTTCCGTGGTGAGGTCCCGTCCGTCGCACCGCAGCACGTCGAAGACGAGGTAGACCACCGGACGGCGCTCGGCGAGCCGGGCCACACGTCGTACGTCGCGCACGTGCATCCGCTCGGCCAGCGCCCCGAAGCTGGGTCGCCCGTCCTCGAACGCGACCACTTCGCCGTCCAGGAGGAGGTCCCGGCCGGCCAGGCCGTGCAGCTCGGGATAGCCGGCCGTCACGTCGTTCTCGTTGCGACTGGTCAGCCGAAGGCGATCGGGGCCGATGTCGGCCAGGATCCGCATGCCGTCCCACTTCACCTCGTGCGTCCACCCACTGCCCGTGGGCACGAGGGCTCCGCGGGTGGCCAGCATCGGTCGCATGCACCCATCCTTGCGCACACGGTCGGACAAACCACGCCCTTGCCCGTCATCCTGCGACCGGCGCGCGGCATTCCTCTCGCCCGCGGCCCGTGACCCGGGGCGACGTCGGGGTCCCCGACGCGGGCTTCCGCGTGCGTACTGGGGCCGATGAGGCAATACTGGGCGCATGCGTGCGATCTGGAAGGGTGCCGTCTCCTTCGGCCTGGTGAGCGTCCCGGTGAAGCTCTACTCGGCGACGGAGAGCCACGACGTGTCGTTCCGGCAGGTCCATGCCAAGGACGGCGGTCGGATCAAGTACCAACGCGTGTGCGCGATCGACGGCGAGGAGGTCGCCTACGCCGACATCGCCAAGGGCTACGAGACCGAGGACGGCGAGATGGTCATCCTCACCGATGAGGACATGGCCGAGCTGCCCTCCACGTCCTCGCGTGAGATATCGGTCGAGAAGTTCGTGCCCAGTGACCAGATCGACCCGATGCTGTTCGAGAAGTCCTACTACCTCGAGCCCGAGAAGACCGGCGCGAAGCCCTACGCCCTGCTCCGGCAGGCCCTGCTCGACGCGGACCGGATGGCCGTGGTCACGGTCGCCCTGCGGCAGCGCACGACGGTCGCCGTGCTGCGCGTGCGTGACGACGTCATCGTCATGCAGACGATGATGTGGCCCGACGAGGTCCGCACCCCCGACTTCGGCATCGATGCCGGCGAGGTCAAGGAGGGCGAGGTCAAGATGGCGCAGATGCTGGTCGAGACCCTGGCGGGTGACTTCGACGCGAGCGAGTTCGAGGACGACTACGCCGGCGCTGTCGAGGCCCTGGTGAAGTCGAAGATCGAGGGTGGCGAGATCAAGCGCACGCCCACGGCGACCAAGTCCTCCGGTGAGGTCGTCGACCTCCTCGCTGCGTTGCAGAAGTCCGTGGCTGCGGCCAAGGAGGCCCGCGGCGAGAGCTCTGCAGCCGCCAGCTCCGACGACGCCGGATCGGACGACACCGGCTCCGACGACGCCGACTCCGACGAGGAGAAGCCGGCGCAGAAGCCGGCGAAGAAGGCCGCTGCCAAGAAGACTCCGGCGAAGAAGTCCACCGCCAAGAAGACCACCGCCAAGAAGACTCCGGCGAAGAAGTCCACCGCCAAGAAGACCACCGCCAAGAAGACTCCGGCGAAGAAGTCCACCGCGAAGAAGGCATCGGCCCGCAAGGCCAGCTGACGGCACCGCTCTGCGCGGCGCCGCGTCGCCCATCCCCGTGGGCGACGCGCGCCCTCAGCTGGTCGCCAACAACCCGCGCACGACGCGCAACCCCACCGACAACCTGGCGAGGTCGGCCTCGTCGTCGGAGCAGATCTCCTCGAGGGTGGTGACCGCTCGGGAGACCACGACCTCGTCGTTGTCCTCCCAGGCTGCCACGCGTGCCAGCACCGCGTCGTCGGGAGACGTGCCGGAGAGCACCTGCGAGGTGAGCTGCGCGTGCACGGCGTGCAGGTCGTCGCGCAGCGCGGCTCGGGCCATCGTCTGCCACCGGTCGTCGCGCGGTAGCGCCAGGATGCGCGACACCAGCGATGGAAGACCGAGCCGCTCGCCCAGTGCGAAGTGCACGCGCGCCACCTCGAAGGCGTCCAGGCCCTCCCGGGCGGATGTCTCCACGATGCCCAGGATCATGTAGGCGGGCGGCAGGACCGCCACCCGCACGGCGAGGTCCTCCGGCACGCCCTTCGCGATGAACTTGTCGCGCCGCTGCTCGAAGGCATCGAGCTCACGACCGGTCATCAGGGTCGGCAGCTCGGCCATCACCTTCTGGGTCGGCACCGAGAAGAAGTCGACCGTCCCCTCGCTGTCGAGTGGCGGTCGCCGGTTGCTGACCAGCCAGCGCGAGGCGCGTTCGACGAGGGTCCGCATCTCGATGCGGATCCGGGTCTGCACGTCGGCCGGCAGCTTGTTGTCGTAGGACGCCAGCTCCTCACGCAGGGCCAGGGAACCGAAGATCTCACGCGCCACGAAGTTGGCACGGGTGAGCTCGGCGGGCGTGGCACCGGTCTCACCGGCAAGCCTGGGCCAGAACGTCATGCCGGCGCCGTTGACCAGGTCGTTGACCACCTGGGTCACGATGATCTCGCGGCGCAGGGGGTGGGACTCCATCTGGTTGCGGTAGCCCTGCCGCATCGGCTGCGGGAAGTAGTTGAACAGGTCGATGCGCAGGTAGGGGTCGTCGGGCAGGTCGGAGGCAAGCAGCTCGTCGGCCAGGACGATCTTGGTCCACGCCATCAACACGCACAGCTCGGGCAGCCGCAGTCCCTCGCCCCGGTCCAGCCGGCGGCGGACCTCGCGGCTCGTCGGCAACGCCTCCAGCTCACGGTTGAGGACGCCCCTGCGCTCGAGGTCCTTCATCCAGTCCTCGTGCACGTGCAGCAGAGGGCCGGCATTCGCCACGGCGTTGGTCAGTGCCAGGTTCTGCTCGTAGTTGTCGCGCAGCACCAGGGCCGCGACCTCGTCGGTCATGCTGGCCAACAGCTCGTTGCGCTGCTTCGTGGTGAGGTCCCCGTCGCGCACGACACCATCGAGCAGGATCTTGATGTTCACCTCGTGGTCGGAGGTGTCCACGCCGGCGGAGTTGTCGATGAAGTCGGTGTTCATCCGACCACCGTTCTCGACGTACTCGATGCGGCCCCGCTGGGTGAAGCCGAGGTTGCCACCCTCGCCCACGCAGCGGACCCGAAGGTCGGCGCCATCGATCCGGATCGCGTCGTTGGACTTGTCCCCCGCGTCGGCATCGGTCTCGGCGGACGACTTCACGTAGGTGCCGATGCCGCCGTTCCAGAGCAGGTCGACGGGCGCCTTGAGGATCGCTTGCATCAGCTCCGCGGGTGCCATCGACGTGGTCGCGGCATCGATGCCGAGCACGTCACGGATCTCGGGGCTGAGCGGGATGGACTTCACCGACCGCGGGAAGACGCCGCCGCCCTCGGAGATCAGGTCGCGGTCGTAGTCCTGCCACGACGATCGTGGGAGGTCGAACAGTCGCCGCCGCTCGGCGTAGGACGATGCCGCGTCCGGTGCGGGGTCGAGGAAGATGTCCCGGTGGTCGAACGCGGCCACCAGCCGGGTGTGCTCGGAGCAGAGCAGTCCGTTGCCGAAGACGTCGCCGGACATGTCCCCGATGCCGACTGCGGTGAAGTCCTCGTTCTGGCAGTCGACGCCCATCTCCCGGAAGTGGCGCTGCACCGAGACCCAGGCACCACGCGCGGTGATGCCCATGCCCTTGTGGTCGTAGCCCACCGAGCCACCCGACGCGAACGCGTCACCGAGCCAGAAGCCGTAGTCGTCCGCGACCCCGTTGGCGATGTCGGAGAAGGACGCGGTTCCCTTGTCGGCGGCCACCACGAGGTAGGAGTCGTCCGTGTCGTGGCGTACGACGTCAACGGGCGGCACGTTCTGGCCGTCGACGAGGTTGTCGGTGATGTCGAGCATGCCCGAGATGAAGGTCTTGTAGCAGGCCTTGCCCTCGGCCAGCCACGCCTCGCGGTCGGAAGGGTCGGGCAGCTGCTTGCAGAAGAAGCCACCCTTCGACCCGACGGGGACGATCACGGTGTTCTTCACCATCTGGGCCTTGACCAGGCCGAGCACCTCGGTGCGGAAGTCGTCTCGGCGGTCGGACCAGCGCAGCCCGCCACGGGCGACGGCGCCATAGCGCAGGTGGACGCCCTCGACCCGTGGCGAATAGACGAAGATCTCGAACTTGGGACGGGGTTCGGGAAGCTCCGGGATGTCCGAGGGGCGCAGCTTGAAGGAGATGTAGGGCTTGGTGCCGCCCGCCTGGAAGTAGTTGGTGCGCACGGTCGCCTCGATGATCGTGCGGTAGGACCGCAGGATCCGGTCGTGGTCGAGGCTGGCCACGTCGTCAAGGGCCCGAGCGATGCGGTCACGGACCTGGTCTGCCTGTCCGTCGCCGGCCGGGTCGAACCGGGCCTCGAAGAACTCGACCAGCAGTCGGGTGATGCCGACGTTCTGGCGCAGTGCGTCCTCGATGTAGTCCTGGGCGAAGGGCGTGCCGCCCTGTCGCATGTATTTCGCGATCGCACGCAACAGGGTCGCCTGGCGCCACTGGAGCCCGGCGGCCAGCACCAACGCGTTGAACCCGTCGATCTCGTTGCGACCCTCCCAGATCGCCCGGATCGTGTCCTGGAAGAGCTCCCGGGCACCGGCCGGCAGGTCACGGCCGTAGTCGAGACCGAACTCGTAGATGAAGGTCGGTCGGTGCAGGTGCTCGAGGTCGTAGGGACGTTCGTCGACGACGTCGACGCCCATCGAGCTGAGCATCGGCAGGATCTGGCTCAACGACAGGGGCGAGCCGATCCGGTAGACCTTCAGGCGCGCCTCGCCACGATCTGCGTCCATGGGTTCGTAGAGCGAGAGGTCGATGCCCTCGTCACCCTCGATCGCCTCGAGCCGGCCCAGGTCGACGGCGCCGGTGCGGGCCGTGAAGTCCTCCTTGTAGGCCTCCGGGAAGGACTCGACGTAGCCACGGCTCAGCCGCGCACCCGCCTCCTCGCCGTGCTCGCTGACGACCGCGGCCGTGAAGTCGTCGTGCCACGAACGTGCGGCATCGACCAGCTCGCGTTCCAGCTCGGCGGTGTCGATGTGCTCGATCACCTCACCGGCCGGCGGGCGGACGACGAAGTGCACGCGCGCCATGTTGGACTCGCTGACCCGGACCGTGAACTCGACGTTCTCACCGTGCAGGCGCTCGCGCAGGATCTCGGCGATCTTCTGGCGAACGGTGGTGTTGTAGCGGTCGCGGGGCAGGTAGACCAAGCAGGAGACGTAGCGACCGTAGGTGTCGCGACGCACGAACAAGCGCAGTTGCCGGCGCTCGCGCGTGTACATCACCGCTTCGGCGATCTGGCTCAGCTGGTCGACGGGAGTCTGGAAGAGCTCGTCGCGCGGATAGTTCTCGAGCGTGTCCATCAGCGCCTTGCCCGCATGGCTGTGGGGATCGAAGCCGACGCGCTCCATGACCCGTGCCGCCTTGTCCCGCAGCAGCGGGATGCGGGTCAGGGACTCGGTGTAGGCAGCACTCGAGAAGAGACCGAGGAACCGACGCTCGCCGACCACCTCACCGGACTCGTCGAACACCTTCACCCCGACGTAGTCGAGGTAGGCGTCGCGGTGCACGGTGGCGCGGGAGTTCGCCTTCGCCAGGACCAGCAGGACCTTCTCGCGTGCCTTGGCCCTGACCGGTTCGGGAAGGCGGGCCGACCCCTTCGACAGATCCGGGTCGGAGCGCAGGATGCCGAATCCGGTGCCGGGGACGGCGCGCAGGACGTCTTCTCCGTCGACCGTGTCCAGGCGGTATTCACGGTAACCGAGGAACGTGAAGTGGTCGTCGCCCAACCAGGCGAGGAGGTCGCGGCCCTGCTGCAGCTCGGCCTCGGGGATCGGAGGCGGGTTCTCAGCCAGGTCGGCCACGATCTCGCTGATCTTGTCGTGCATGCGCTTCCAGTCCTCGACCGCCTCGCGCACGTCACGCAGCACCTGTTGCAGGGCAGCCTCGACCTCGGCGACGTCGTCGCCCTCCGGGATCCGGTCGATCTCGACGTGCATCCACGACTCGCGCACGGACTCGTCGCGACCGTCGGAAGCGGTGCCGTCCTCGGCCACGGTGACTTCCTGCAGCTCACCGGTGATGCTGCGCACCACGTCGAAGTGCGGGTGGACGATGACGTGCAGGTTGCGCTGCTGCTCGGCGAGCGCCATCGTGATCGAGTCGACCAGGAACGGCATGTCGTCGGTCACGACCTCGACGACCGAGTGGGCGTTGGCCGACCACCCGTGCTCCTGCACCGTGGGGGTGAAGACCCGGACGTTGGCGGTGCCCTGGGGACGCGTCTCCGCCAGCCGCCAGTGACTGGCCAACGCGCCGTACAAGTCGACGTCGGAACGGTCGATGACGTCCTCGGGTGCCACGTGCCGGTAGTAGGCCTTCAGCATGCCCGCAACGAGCGGCAGCGGGGGGCCGCCGGAGCCCTTCCGGCGCGCCGCAAGGTCGGTGGCCTTGGCGATCAGAGCGGACTTGTTGTCATCGAGGCTGTTCGACACGACTCTGACCATAGGGGGCCGGGGTGTGACGGACAACACGGGGGCGCAACGCTCCGGTAACTTGTCCGGGTCGTTGAGCACTTCGCACCCGACCAGACAAGATGAGGCCCATGAAGATCACACACTCCGTCAGGTACGACGCGCCCGTCGCGGAGGTCTACGCGATGCTCACCGACCCGGCGTTCCGGGAGAGGGCCTCGAAGGCCCAGGACACCACCGAGGTCAACGTCTCGGTCGATGGTGGCACGGTCAACATCGACATGGTCCAACCCAACAAGGACATCCCGAGCTTTGCCAAGGCAATCGCCGGGGAGACCAGCCGGGCGCTCCAGGAGGAGACCTGGAGCGGCGGGAGGAGTGCCGCGTTCTCCGTCACGCTCCCGGGCAAGCCCGGCAGCATCACCGGGGTCCGCACCCTGGTCGCTGATGGCGACGGCACCCTCGACACGTTCGAGGGCGAGGCCAAGGTGAAGGTCCCGCTCGTCGGGGGGAAGATCGAGAAGCTCATCGCCGAGAAGCTCAAGGACGGCTGGGACATCGAGCAGTCGGTCGGCGCGGCGTGGCTGGGAGGCGACCGATGAGGAAGATCAAGCACGAGCTGTCCTATCCCGGGGCCAGCGTCGACGACGTGGTCGCGATGGTCTCCGACCCGGCGTTCCGCGAACGAGTCGCCGACTCCCAGGGCGTCGTACGCAAGGAGGTCTCGGTGCAGGGAGCACCGCCGGCCAAGACGATCTCGGTCGAGCTGGTGCACGGCACGGATCGAGTCCCCTCGTTCGCCCGCAAGTTCGTCGGCGACGAGATCGCGATCGTCCAGGTCGAGACCTGGTCCACCGACACGGCCGCGTCGGTCGAGGTGACCATCCCCGGCAAGCCGGGCGACATGAAGGGCGAGGCGCGCATCGAGCAGCGCGGCGACGCCGTCGTGGAGACCTACGACCTCGCGGTGCAGGTGAAGATCCCGTTGGTCGGCGGCAAGATCGAGGACCTGATCGCCGGCCTGCTGGTGAAGGCGTTCAAGGCCGAGAACAAGGTCGGGATCAGCTGGCTGGAGGGCGACCGGGGCTGAGACCGGACTCCCGGTCCGGCTGGTCCGACACTGCTGTCGCCGCGGAGGGACTGACCGGGTCGCCCTCGGGTGACTCGTCCTGGGCCACGTCCGTCTGGGCCGAGTCTTCTCGTTCCGCGCTTGCTCCGGCCGGGTCTGCTTCGGCGAGGTCGCGACGACGGACGAAGAAGACCACGATGCCGAGCACCAGGAACGGCCCGAACGCGATGGCAAGGACGAGGAAGTTCTCGTAGGGGTGCAGCTGGCCCATGTGCTGGGGCAGCGGTGCGGTCGGGAGGTGCGGCGTCATGGCGGTCCCAGTCTCTCACCGGGACCGTGGCGGCGTGCCCGCGGGTCCGCGCCCATCCGGCTGTCCGACGGGCGCGGACCGGCGTCGGTCCGACTGCCGGACGGGCGCGGAACCGGCTCAGTCCGGCTGTGCGGACATGTGCGGGTAACGGAAGTCCTTCGGCGGCACGAAGGTCTCCTTGATCGAGCGCGGTGAGGTCCAGCGCAAGAGGTTGGAGGCCGCTCCGGCCTTGTCGTTCGTGCCGGAGGCACGACCCCCACCGAACGGCTGCTGGCCGACCACGGCACCGGTCGGCTTGTCGTTGATGTAGAAGTTGCCGGCCGCGAAGCGCAGCTCCTTGCGAGCCCACGCGATCGCCGCGCGGTCCTGGCTGATGATCGCGCCGGTCAGGGCGTACGGCGAGGCGGACTCCGCCTGCTGCACGACCTTCTCGAAGTCGGCGTCCTTGTAGACGTGGACGGCCAGGATCGGACCGAAGTACTCGGTGGTGAACATCTGGTCGGTCGCGTCGGTCGACGTCACGACGGTCGGACGGACGAAGTAGCCCACCGAGTCGTCGTAGGTGCCCCCTGCAACGACGTCGAGGTGCTTGCTGCGCTTCGCCCGGGTGATCGCGGCCTTGTGCTTGGCGAAGGCCCGGTCGTCGATGACGGCACCCATGAAGTTGGACAGGTCACGGACGTCACCCATCGGCAGCGCTTCGACATCGGCCACCAGCTGGTCCTTGATCTTGTCCCAGACCGACTTGGCGACGTAGGCACGCGAGGCGGCCGAGCACTTCTGGCCTTGGTACTCGAAAGCGCCGCGGATCATCGCCACCCGCGTGACATCGGGGTCGGCACTGGGGTGGGCGATGATGAAGTCCTTGCCACCGGTCTCCCCCACGATCCGCGGGTAGGAGCGGTAGGTCGCGATGTTCGCCCCGACGGTGCCCCACAGGTGCTGGAAGACCGGGGTGGAGCCGGTGAAGTGGATCCCGGCCAGGTCGGGGTGGGTCAGCGCGACGTCGGAGACGTCCTTGCCGTGACCGGGCAGCATGTTGATCACACCCGGGGGCATGCCGGCCTCCTCGAGCAGCTCCATGGTCAGCGACGCGGCGAGCTGCTGGGTGGTGGAGGGCTTCCAGAGCACGGTGTTGCCCATCAGCGCCGGCGCCGTGGGCAGGTTGCCCGCGATCGCGGTGAAGTTGAACGGCGTGATCGCGTAGACGAAGCCCTCGAGCGGACGGTGGTCGGTGCGGTTCCAGATGCCGGGGCTGTTCGCGATCGGCTGCTCGGTGTGGATCTGCTTGGCGTAGTGGACGTTGAACCGCCAGAAGTCGATGAGCTCGCAGGCCGCGTCGATCTCGGCCTGGAAGGCGGTCTTGCTCTGCCCCAGCATGGTGGCGGCGTTGATGCGCTGGCGCCAGGGGCCGGCCAGCAGGTCGGCGGCCTTGAGGATGATGGCGCACTTCTCGTCGAAGGGCATCGCCCGCCAGTCGGGGGCCGCCTTCGCTGCGGCCTTGATCGCCGCCTCGGCGTCCTTGCCGGTGGCGCTCTTCATCGTGCCCAGCACGTGCTGGTGATCGTGCGGTTGCACGACCTTGATCTCCTCACCGCCACCTGACTTGCGTCGCCCCCCGATCACGGCGCGCAGGTTGTGCTGCTTGCGTTGGAGCTTGTCGATCTCCACGACCAGTTCGGCCCGTTCGGGGCTGCCGGGTGCGTAGGTCAGGTTCGGCTCGTTGGTGGGAGCCGGAGGAAAGGTGATTGCGTCCATGACGCGATCGTGTCAGACCGTGACCAACCTCTCAAATGTCCGGCACGGCCGGCGAGGACGACGCCGAGTCAGACGAGGTCGGCGATCTCCTGGGTGGCGAACCAGGCGAGCTCCGGCCCGTCGTCGTCCGGGTCCTCCGCGAGGTCGACGGTGTCCACGTGCGCCGCAGCCACGTGCTTCCAGACCAGGTCCCCCACGACCCGCACCCCGGTGACCTCGTCACCACGCGACTCGACGGACGCCACGTCGGCAGCGACCACGTGGCGCCGCCGGGCCGCGGAGCCACGCGTCTGCCACGACTCGTCGGCAGCGGCCGCCAGGGCGGCGTACTCCCACTGCTCGTCGTCCCCGTCCGGCCACGCCGCGCGCAGCTCCTCGGTGACTGCGTGGGCGTCGAGCGGACCGGCCAGCCGCCCCTGCTCCACCAGCTCCGCCAGAGCGCCGGGCGTCACCGGCAGGTAGACACGGATGCTCATGAGGACGACTCCCCCGTGCCGCGTTGACCACTGCGGGTCGCGACTCGCTTGGTGGTACGCCGACCGCGCGGCGCACGAGGACGCTGGTCGCTGGCCGTGTCGAGCAGCTCGTCGAGTGCCTCGGTCACGCACTGGCCCAGGACCGTGATGTCGGGCAGGGCATCGCGGTCGGCGGTGATGCCGTAGTAGACCGCACCGTCGTAGGACGTCACGCCGATCGCCAGCGCCTGTCCGGGGAGCAACGGCTGCACCGGATAGGTCTCGACCATCCGCGCTCCGGCCGCATGGAGAGGGAACTGCGGTCCGGGCACGTTGGTCACGGTCAGGTGGAAGCTCTTCCGGTGCTGCAGGGCAGCCACCCTGGAGCCGAGGGCGTGGAAGGTCGTGGGGGCGAAGCCGGCGATGCCGGCCAACCGGTTGGCCGCGACCGCCCGGCCGGTCTCCCGGTGCGACTTGAAGGCATAGGAGACCTGGTGCAGCCGGATCACCGGGCTGGCCTCCCCGATCGGGAGGGTGACCAGGTGTCCGGCGATCTGGGTGCCGAGCGAGGTCGCCTCGAGCTCGTCGTCGATCACCGACATCGGGACCATCGCTCGCAGCGAGCGCATGGCGGTGGCAGGGGTGCCGCGAGCCATCAGCCAGCTGCGCAGTGCGCCGCTCAGCGTGGCCAGGATGACGTCGTTGACCGAGCCGCCGTGCTCCTGGCGGATGCGGCGGTAGTCCTCCAGGTCGGTCCGCACGGTGACCAGGCGACGCTGCTCCGACAGGTGCGCCGAGACCGGCGACTCGGGGCTGGGCCTGCGGTTGGTCAGCGCGTTCGCCACGCCCTGGGCACGATGACGAACCTGGCGCACCCGGCGTACTGCTGACTCGGCGGTGCTGCGCGTCGTCGAGACGAGGGTCGAGGGCGAGGTCGCGTTGTCGCGCAACGCCTCCGTGGCGAGGCTGAGCGGTGACGGCGTCCGCCTCGGTTCCCAGTCGTCGTGCTCGAGGGACTTCGTCTCCGGCTTGGCGTCCAGCAGCACCTGGCCGAGGTCCACGGTCTCGACGCCGTCGACCAGGATCTGGTGGGACTTCGACAGCACCGCCACCCGACCGTCAGCCAGGCCCTCGATGAAGTAGACCTCCCACAGCGGACGACTGGCATCGAGCTGTCGGGTCATGATGCGGCCGACCAGCTCCCGCAACTGGTCCATGGAGCCGGGACGGGGCAGGCCCGAGCGACGCACGTGGAAGCCGAGGTCGAAGCGGGCGTCATCGACCCAGATCGGGTTGGCCACCCGGACGGGGACGTGCTGGACCCGCTGGCGGTACCGGGGCACGAAGGCGATCCGATCGGAGATCAGGTCGACCAGTGCCTGGTAGTCGAACCCGGACTCACCGGGCTCGAAGATCTCGAGCGTGGCGTTGTGCATGGGTGTCGAGGCGGACTCCATCGCCAGGAGGGACAGGTCCCTGGCCTGCAGTCGCTGGCTCATCGCGTCACCCCTGTCGAACCTGTCGCTTGTGCTTCATGCGATTCTTGCAGAGGACCCATGTCCGGCGCGGAAGGGTCCACCGTCCGGGAGTCCCGTGTCTGAAGGAGATGCAGTGCACAAGCGTCACAGGATCGTCGCCGCAGTGGCCACCACCATGATCTGTCTCACCGGAGTTTCCGCATGCGGGTCGACGTCGGACGACGACTCCTCGAGCAACAGCAGCGAGAGCACCAAGAACGCCGAGACCATCACCATCACGATCAAGGGCGACACCGTCGACCCCAACGGCAAGCGCTTCGACCTCGGCATCAACCAGCCGGTCACCCTGGAGATCGATGCCGACGAGCCCGGCGAGCTGCACGTGCACTCCAAGCCCGAGCAGGAGATCGCCTACGAGGCTGGTGAGTCCTCCCACGAGCTGACCTTCGACAAGCCGGGGATCGTGGCCGTGGAGTCCCACACGCTGGAGAAGACGATTCTCGAGTTCGAGGTCCGCTGACCGTGCAGTTCCTCGCTCACGGCGTGGGCGGCGCGAAGGATCTCCCGATCCCGGCCGAGTACGCCATTGCCGGCGCCTGCGCTGCGCTGGCTGTCTCCTTCACCGTCCTGGCCCTGGCCTGGCGCACTCCTCGCTACAACACCGGCGAGAGCGCACGGCGGGTCCCGTCGTGGCTCGCCACGACCGTCGACTCGGTGTGGTTCCGCGGTGCCCTGAGGATCTGGGGCTTCGCCTTCTTCGCCTGGGTCGCCGCTGCCGCGATCTTCGGCAAGGACCTGGACACGAATCCGATCTTCGGTGTCTTCTACGTCCTCCTGTGGGTGGGGCTGGTGCCGATGTCGTTGGCCTTCGGCCCGTTCTACAGGGCGATCAGCCCGGTGCGCTCGATCAACTGGGCCCTGGCCAAGGTCGCCGGCACCAACCCTGAGCACGGGTTGCGTGACTACCCCACGAGGCTGGGCTACTGGCCGGCCGCCGTGGGTCTGTTCGCGTTCGCCTGGTTCGAGCTGGTCTATCCGTTCAACGCCGAGCTCGGCCCGCTGCGCCTGTGGTGCTCGATCTACGTGGCGGTGATGCTGGTCGGTGGCGCGGTGTTCGGCAACAGGTTCCTCGAGCACGCGGATCCCTTCGAGGTGTTCTCCACCCTCGTCGGACACCTGTCCGTCTGGGGCCGTGAGTCCGGCCACCTCGTCTTCCGCAATCCCTTGGCCAACCTCGACCAGGTGGTGGTCAAGCCGGGCCTGCTGGCCGTCGGCTCCGTGCTCCTCGGCAGCACTGCCTTCGACTCCTTCAAGGGATCGAACTGGTGGACCCGTCACATCCAGTCGATCGACCAGGACATCAACCTGATCAACCTGGGCGCGCTCCTGGGCTTCGTGGCGGTGGTCCACCTGCTCTTCGCTGCGGCCACCATGCTGACCGGCATCCACGACGACACCCGGCGGACGCACCTTCCCGAGAGGTTCGCGCACTCCCTGATCCCGATCGTCGTCGGCTACTTCGTCGCCCACTACCTGAGCTATCTCGTCGAGTGGGGCCAGCTGACCGTCATCCGTCTCAGTGACCCGTTCAGCACCGGGGCCAACTACCTCGGCACTGGGGACCGCGCAGTCAACTTCTGGTTGACCTATCACCCGACGTTCCTGGCCATGACCAAGGTGGGAGGCGTGATCGTGGGGCACGTCGTGGCCGTGGTCGCGGCCCACGAGCGGGCCATCAGGTTGTTGCCGAAGAGGCACCAGCTGACCGGTCAGCTGTCGATGCTGGTCGTCATGGTCGGCTTCACGATCGGCGGGCTGGCACTGCTCTTCGGCGGCTGAGCCGACGACCACCGGCACGGGCGGTCCCGGGTCGCAACCCGTCGACCAGCCGGGCCACCGCCTTCGACAGAGCACTGTCGCCGAGCTCGGCGAGCATGCGGCCGCCGAGCAGCGCCCGATCTGTCGTGCCCCGATCGTCGGGGAGGAAGTGCACCCCACTCAGCTCGGCGAAGCCGTTGACCATGCCGGTCACCTCGGCCTCCGACCAGCCCACGGAGCTGCGCATCCGGTTGACCACCACGCGGACCGGCTTGCCCCCGATCGTCTCGCGCAGCTCCACGAGCCCACGCGCCAGACGCGACAAGCCGATCGGGTCGGCGTTGCCGACCACCACGACGTCATCGGCGACCGAGAGTGCCTCCAGGGTCATCCCGTTGCGGGACGGTCGACCTGAGAACTCCGCGGCCGGGTCGTCCTCGAGGGCGAAGCCGGTGTCGAGCACGACCTCGCCCTGTCTCCGGCCCAGCTCGACCAGCTGCTCGACCAGCCCGACGCGTGCCTCCACCCACCGATCGGGTCGGGGCAGTCCGGTGATGACCCGAAGACCCCCCACCCTTCTCTGCAGTCCGAGGTAGCTGCCGCCCAGCTCCCCTGCCGCCGAGGCCCGGGCGCAGGCCAGCAGGCCCGAGACGTCATCGAGGATGCCCAGGTGTTGTCCGACCGACCCGCCCCACGGGTCGGCATCGATGACCAGCGGTGCTGCTCCACGTTGCGCGAACTCCCCGGCGATGGCCAGGGCAAGAGTCGTTCGCCCCGGGGCGCCGGCCGGCCCCCACACCACCGTGCACCGTCCGTGCCCCGCCCCCATCGCCGGCCCCGGCCTGGTGGTGGGCTCCTGGCCCTGGTCGGCGGCGCCCGCAGCCAGGACCGCATCGGGCAGGTGGTCGACCTGGTCGACGCCGACCCCGAAGACCAGTCCGAGGCGGTTCATCCGATCACCGAGGTCGCCGCGCCCTGCATCGGCGAGGACGGCGACCGGCTCCACACCGTGGTGGCGCAGGTGTTGCACGGCGGGCCCGTCGAGGCCGGGCGCGTCGAGGGAGACCACCGCCACGTCGGCCTGGCCGGTGGTCGCACTGGCCAACAGATCGGTGACGTCGACACAGCGCTTGACCACCACGATGCCCGGACGCCTGGTCAGTGCGGGGAGAGCGGTGGACTCCCAGGGCGCGCCGGCCGCCAGGACGAGGATGCAGGTCTGGCCTTCCATGCCGTCACGTTCCCGTGATCAGGATGCTGTCGTCCCGCAGGCCCTGCATCACGTCGCCGAGCTTGCTGCTGTCCTCGGCCGGAACTCCGATGTCGACCTTGCGGTTCCCGCTGAACGACCACGAGTCGTCGGGCTTCGGGGCGTCGAGGACGATCACGTCCTCCAGCACCGGCACCGGCTTCTTCAGCCTCGACCCACCGTCCGAGGGCGCGACGATCCAGACATTGACCCGCTGACCGCGCTCGATGTTCGCGGGCACCAGCTCCGGTGCCAGCGTGAGGGGCACCCGTTCCAGCTGGGCGTCGTCACCACCCACCGCTGCCTTGGGCAACAGCTCCCCCGCGCCCACGCCTCGAGCCAGGGTCGCGTCGTCCGGCAGGGCCTGGTCGGCGTGGAGGTACAGATCGGTCTCGTCGCTGAGGTGGACCCGCCTGCTGACCAGGTCGTCGCTCCCGACCTGCTGGCCCTTGGCCAGGTCGGAGCGCACGGCCCAGACCTCGATCGTGTCGTCAGCTCCCCCGACCACCTTCACCCCGATCAGGATCGAGGCCGCCACCAGGGCGACGCCGATCCACAGGCGAGGGTCGCGCCAGGTGGTGCTGCTGGCTCGCTGGGCAGGAGGAGCATCTGTCTTCCCGAGATTTGTGCTCACGCCCTCATCATGGGCGAAAGTCGCCCGGTTCGTCATCTGGTTGTCCACAGGTTCCGCACGGCGCCTGTGGTGATCACCCCCGAGATGGCAGAGTTGGGCCCATGTCCGGCACTCCCCGCTTCCTCACCCTCGCCGACGTGGCCGACGTGCTGAACACCTCCCAGGCGCAGGTCTACGCGCTGGTCCGGCGCGGTGACCTGCCGGCGATCAAGATCGGCGGCCGCGGCCAGTGGCGGGTCGAGGCCGAACAGCTCGAGGACTACATCCAGCGGATGTACGCCGAGGCGCGCACCTTCGTCGAGGACCACCCGTTCGCCGAGGCGGAGGCCGACGCCGAGGTCAGCAACGACTGAGGGCGCGGACGGCTGCGCGGCCGCGAGGACCACCCGACTCCCACGGCACGCTCGACTGGTCCGAGGAGCCGAGGACCGCTTGAACGGGCCAGGGCGTGGTAGGCCGTGCAGACCGGAGCGGCCAAGTGTGGTGACCGTGCAGACCGGCTCGACCAGACCGGTTCGATCAGACCGGCTCGACCAGACCGGTTCGATCAGACCGGCTCGCCCACGGCCACCACGGTCTCTCCGCCGTCCCAGCGCGCCAGCAGGGCCGGCGCCCCCGGGGCGTCGGCCGGCTCGGGGCCGATCCCGGAAGCCACTCGTGCCCGGATCGCCGACGGCGAGGATGCCGGGTGCCTCACCTCGAGCACCACCGTCTGTGGTCGCGTCTCGACGAGTGTGTCGCCCTCCCAGATCTCGAGAGCAGCCTGGGCCTGGGCTCCCGAGAGCGCGCGCTGGTACGCGGCCAGCGCCACCCGGTCACCGTTGGCTTCATGGACCCACCGGCGCCCCAGCACCGAGTGCTCCATCGTGCCGATCAGGTGGGTTTCCGCCCCGGGCAGGGGCGCGCCGCGGTAGGTCATCGCCACCTGGACCACCGGTCCGCCGCGGGTGACCAGCAGCGCCTCGATGCCGACTTCCCCCTCGGGGTCGTCGAACCGGTAGCTGCCCACCTGTCTGAGCTCACCTTCGCCCGGCACTCCGCCCGCCCGCTCGAGCCAGATCGCGACCAGCTCCAGCTTGGTCGGAGTGATGCTTGCCCGATGGATGATCGCCATGGCCCGACAGTAGCGAGGGTCGCGGAGCACCCGCCGACTAGGGCCAATCTGGGCGTACGGCGGGGATCAGCGTCTCGAGCTGCAACGGACGCAGGGGCAACAGGGAGGCGCCGTTCGCAGTGATGGTGCGCAGGGATCCGACGTAGTCGGTGCTGCCGTGCACGACGGCCGCCGTTGCCTTCTCCGGCACCGGAACCGTCGTGGTGACGCCGGGCCGCAGGCGAACGGCGACGGGCTCTGCGTCGGTGCCCGGGAAGTCGACCTTCACCGGCCCAGCGGCGGATCCCGCAGTGAGGACGAGGACCGAGCCGGGCCCACCTGGGGCAGCGGCGGCGGCGTCACCCGAGCTGGGCTCGACTGCCGGGATGTGCACGAGGTCGCCGGCGACCACGGCGCGCAGTGAACCGACCACCGGGACGCTCGACGTCAGCTGGAGCGCGGTGTCCTCCTGGGCCAGCAGCCTCACCAGGCTCGCCGGCAGCTCGGTGGTGACCGACTGCCCCGCCGGCACCTTGATCTCGTCGACACCACTCGGCGCGAAGGTGCTGTCCCGGCCGACCACCTTGATGCCGACCTGTCCGGCATCCTCGCCGGGGTTGGCCAGCACGAGGGTCGGCTCGGTCATCCTTCGAGGCAGCCCGGGAAGGAGAAGCTGGGTGGCTGGTGCCGTGGTCGACGGCAACCAGTCGCTCACCTGCTCACCACCCCGCGGGGTGTAGGTGTCGGACATCGAGGCCGCCACCCGCCCACGCGAGACGGTCACCCGGATCGACAGCTCGTCACGGTTCGGCGCGAGCGCGGCCAGGTCGAGAACACTGCTGCGCTGACCGGGGATGGTCAGGCCGCGGGAGTCCACGTCGATCAGCTCGCCGGTGCTGCTCCACAGGCTCACGTCGGCCACCGCCGGACCCGTGTCGGGGTTGGCCAGCACGAGCTGCGACTCGTGCAGGCCGCCGCCACCGACGCCGACGAACCAGCGCTCACCGGTGGGGGCCACGCACTCGCCCGCAGCCGGACGGTCGGCGCTGCCGAACCGGGCACCGAACAGCCCCGGCGCGAGTCCACGGGTGCCGGTCACCACGACGGCCTTGCTGGATGCGGACACCGGCGCGGCACCACCCGCGCTGACGTCGAGCTGCTTGGAGTTGTCGCTGTCGGCGTCGCGCACCGACACTTCTCCGTAGGAGGCCTCTCCGTCCGCCCCGCTCCCGAGGACCACCTCGGCGTCACCGTCATCATCTGCCGGACAGAGGAGGTCGAGACGGGTCAGCGGACGACTGGACGGGGTGTCGGTGGCGACCTCCGCGGGATCGTTCGCCGGCTTCTGGAGGGCGAGGGCTCCCACGGTGACGAGGCCCAGGACGAGCCCGACCACCACGAGCGGGGACACGGAGGGCTTCGTCTCTCGGGGTGCGTCGGCCACCCGCCGGCCCTGGACGCGCTTGCCGGTCATCGCCTCTCCCTTCGCGAGGGGCCACAGAGCACGGCAACCACCAGGAACGCCGCGATCTGGAGGATCAGGAGCCACGGGTGCCACCACGGTCCGTCACCGTCGATGGCGTCGGCCGAGGCTCCCGTGTCGAACTGCCAGGCTCGGGTCGACCGGTCGGAGGTGCTGGCCTGGGTGAGCCCGGTGGCGGCATCGAGGGTCGCGGAGACCTGGGCATCCGCGGGCGCCGGCATCACGACGTAGTCGATCCCCCGGGAGGGCAGGCTGTCCACCAGGTCGGGTGTCGGGTCGGAGACCAGTGCGGCCACATCGGCGTCGAGCCCTGCGTCGGGTCCGGTCAGGGCCAGGACCTCGTCCTGGCCGACCGTGACACCCTCACCTCGGTGGACGCGCCACCGGAGGCCGTCCTCGACGTCACCACGGAGCATGAGTACGCCGTGACCTGCACCCTCGCTGGCAGCCTGGACCATGTAGGCGGGCACCTCTGACTCATCCGGGCGCTGGAGCAGGTTCTCCCCACCGCCCCACCACCACCACGACAGTCCGCCGAGAGGGACGATCAACGCCACCACGGCGAGCACGCCGGCCACGGGCTGGCGCCAGCCGAAGTTGGCACCGACGAAGCCTTCCCTCAGGCCGTGTCCGGCGATCATCACGGCGACGATCAGGGCGGCCTGGCTGACCACGAGCAGGAAGCCCAGGCCGGGACGGGTGGAGCCGGCGGGGAGCTCGATCTCGACGTGGCTCAGCACCGCCACCAGCAGGGCGGCGAGCGTGACCACCACCCAGCACCCGACCACGGCGAGTCTGCTGCGCGTGCGGAAGATCGCCATCACGGCAGGCAGCACGAGCGCGAGTCCGATCCAGTGCGGCGCGGCCGGCCCGTCGAAGCGGCCGGCGGCTATGTCGAGCGGCCCCGGCATCGGCATCACCCTCCCCGCCTCGAGGAAGAGGGCCGAGACGTCATGACCGAGCATCCCGACCGCTCCCGGGAGCAACAGCAACGGCGGCGCCAGGGACACCACGAGCAGGGGCCCCCACACCGAGCGGTCGTGCAGCACGGCGCGGGACAGGACGAGCAGCGCGCCCACGGCCAGGAGCACGAGCAGGACCGCGAAGAGCCAGGCGGCCGGGGTGAAGGCGGTGAGCATCGCGAGGAGCAGGCTCGAGCGCCAGGCAGCGCGCCACCGACGGTCGGGGTTGGGGTCGGCCAGGCCGAGCGCCGCGTGGGCCAACCACGGGAGCAGCGCGGCTGAGGCGAGCACACCGAACCGGCCCTGGCCCCAGGCACCGCTGGCCACGGGGACCGCGGCGTACGCCATCGCTGCCCAGGCCACGATCCAGCGCGAGGCAGGACGCCCCGACCCGAGCTCGGCAGCCACCAGCCCGAAGCGCCAGGCACCCCAGGCCGCGACGGGCACCGCAGCGATGAAGAGCAGGGACATCGCGGCGGAGGCGCTGCCCAGCAGGATCGACGCCATCAGGGCCATCGGCAGGAGGTAGGCCGGCGCCGGGGCGTCAGTGCCCTGCCCGATCTGGTGCCAGCCCTCGGTGGCCAGGCGCCACCAGTCGCCGGATCCGTCCGGCGACGGCGACAAGGCGCCTCCGGTGATCGAGTGGAACGCCTCGCGTGCGCCCCACAGGCTCAGCAGGAGGAACAGTGTCGTCAGCAGGGCTGTCGGGCTGGTCACGAACCGGGCGAGCAGGCTGCTGTCGGGCGCCAGCTCATCGCCCTCCTCGGCGTCCGGGCCGGGCCCCGAGGGGCCGCTCTCGGCGATGCGAGCAGCGCGACGACGCTCCGCGGAGTCGCGCCCCTCGTTGACCACAGCGGTCGAGACGTCGCTGACGAAGTCGATGCCGTGCCGGTAGGGCAACCACCACGGGGCCAACAGTCTCTTGAGGCGCTCCCCGCGCGGATCCCCGAGACCTTGCCGTGCCCTGCGCCCGGCACGGATCCGGCCGGGGTGCGCGTAGACCGAGATGAGCGCGCTGAACTCGTCCCGAACCATCCCGGGTGAACGCGCGAGCAGGTAGCCGAAGGACCTCAGGAACGTGCCCAGCAGCAACCGGATCGCCTGCAGGAACACCAGGCGGGGGGCGGCGTTGACCAACAAGGTGTGGAGTGCGGAGCGGCGCTCCTCCCGATGCGTACGCCGCCCGGTGAGCGCCGTGCGCCGCAAGCCACGGATCGCGGCCTCCGCATGGAAGACCACCGCCTCGGGAGCGACGATTGCCTTGTGCCCGGCTCGCGTCGCACGCCAGCCGAAGTCGATGTCGTTGCCGAAGACCGGCAGGGCCTCGTCGAAGCCGCCGAGCTCTTCGAGCAGCGAGCGCCTGACCAGCATCCCGGCGGTGTTGACGGCCAGCACCTCGCGGATGCTGTCGTGCTGGCCCTGGTCGTACTCACCGCGCTCGAGGCCGGTCTCACGGCGACCGGCGCCGGAGATGGTGACCCCCAGCTCGAGCAGACGCCGCAAGGACGGCCACTCACGCAGCTTGGGGCCCACGATGTCGGCGTGGTGGTTCTCCGCCGCTTCCAGCAGGGCGGCCAGCGCACCCGGATCAGGGTTGGTGTCGTCGTGCAGGAGCCAGACCCACTCGGTGGTGATCCGCGGCAGGGCGTGGGCGACTGCTTCGGGGAACGAGCCCTCGTGGACCGAGACGCAGGCCGGGTCGAGGGCCGCGTTGACCAGGTCCAGCGATTCGTCGCTGCTCCCCGTGTCGACGGCGAGCACCTGGGCGGGCCGGTGCCGCTGGTTGTCGAGACCAGCGAGCACGGCCGGCAACCAGCGTGCACCGTCGTGGCTGACCAGAAGCGCAGTGACCGTCACGGCCGACAACCCTAGTCGCCGCCGGTCAGGAAACCTTCATCCGGTCCGTGCGGGTCAGACCGCCCGCTTCTTCAGCTTTCGCCGCTCACGTTCCGACAGGCCGCCCCAGATTCCGAAGCGCTCGTCGTTCATGAGGGCGTACTCGAGGCAGTCGCCTCGCACGTCACAGGTCAGGCAGACCTTCTTGGCCTCCCTGGTGGAGCCACCCTTCTCCGGGAAGAACGCTTCGGGATCGGTCTGGGCGCACAGCGCTCGTTCCTGCCAACCGAACTCTTCCGCATCGTCCCCGTCAAGGAGAAAAAGTTCTCGCACGACATTCTCCTCTCGACCCTGGCGATGTGTGAACAACACTGATGGAATTACATGCCTGTCCTGACGCGAAGTCAAGCCCAGATCTGCTATAAACCCCCGCTGGAGCAAAGTTCTGACCGATCGGGCAAGGTATGCCCATGACGTCGAACACCCAGTCGATCACGGTCCTGTCGGGCGGCATGGGCGGCGCCCGGTTCCTGCAGGGCCTGCTGCACGGCCTGCGGTCGGGCGACCTGCCCTTCGCGTCCGACACCACGGTCAACGTCGTGGCCAACACCGCCGACGACCTCTGGGTGCACGGGCTGAAGGTCTGCCCGGACCTCGACACCGTGATGTACACCCTCGGGGACGGGATCGACCTGGAGCGCGGATGGGGCCGGCGTGACGAGACGTGGAGCGTGAAGGAGGAGCTGGCGTCCTACGGCGTGGAACCGACGTGGTTCGGCCTCGGGGACCGCGACATCGCCACGCACCTGGTACGCACCCAGATGCTCGAGGCCGGCTATCCGTTGTCCGCCGTGACCGAGGCCCTGTGCCGGCGTTGGCAGCCCGGCGTACGCCTGCTCCCGATGACTGACGAGCGGGTCGAGACCCACGTGGCGATCGCCGACCCGGAGGCGGCGTCCGGAAAGCGGGTGATCCACTTCCAGGAGTACTGGGTCCGGCTCCGCGCCGAGGTCCCCGCCGAGGCACTGGTCTTCGTGGGGCTCGACCAGTCGACTCCTGCGCCCGGCGTGGTCGACGCGATCACGGGAGCCGACCTGGTGGTCGTGCCTCCGTCGAACCCGGTGGTCTCGGTCGGCACCATCCTGGGCGTCCCCGGCATACGCGAGGCGTTGCTGGACACCGCGGCGCCGGTCGTCGGGCTCTCCCCCATCGTGGGCGCCAGCCACGTCCGAGGCATGGCCGAGCAGATGCTCACCTCGATCGGGGTCGAGGTCAGCGCAGCCGGTGTGGCCGGTCACTACGGCGCCCGCAGCCAAGGAGGCGTTCTCGACGGGTGGCTGGTCGACGAGCGGGACGCCGACCAGGTCGAGCGCATCCGTTCCGGCGGGATCGAGTGCCGTGCGGTGCCCCTGATGATGACCACGCCCGCCGCCACCTCGGCGATGGCTGCCGCAGCAGTCGCCCTGGTCCGATGACCGTCGACCCGGGGCGCCACGAGCTGGTCGTCGTCGCCCCCGACGGCATCGGCGAGGTCCTGGAAGGTGACGACCTGGCCGCGCTCGCGTTGTCCGTGTGCGACCTCGTCGACGGTGACGTCCTCACGATCACCAGCAAGGTCGTGAGCAAGGCCGAGGGGCGTCGACGCACGGGCGACCGGTTGGCCGGCATCGCCGGCGAGACCGTTCGGGTGGTGGCCCGCCGCGGGCCCACGACGATCGTGCGCAACCACCTCGGCTTGACCATGGCGGCGGCGGGGATCGACGCGTCCAACGTGACGGCCGGTGACTACCTGCTCCTCCCGGCGGACCCCGACCGCACGGCGCGAGCGGTCCGGGCCGCGATCGCCGAGCGCACCGGGGCCAACGTCGGGGTGCTCATCACCGACACCGCCGGTCGTGCGTGGCGCAACGGTCAGGGCGACATCGCCATCGGAGCAGCCGGCCTCCTGGTCCTGGAGGACTTCGCCGGCCGTGACGACGCCTACGGCAACGCACTGGCCGTCACCGCCCCGGCCGTTGCCGACGAGCTCGCCGGCGCGGCCGAGCTGGCGAGCGGCAAGCTGGCGGCCCGGCCGTTCGCAGTGATCCGCGGGCGCGCCGACCTGGTCCTCCCCTCCGGCGAGGACGGCTCCGGGGCGAGTGCCCTCGTCCGCGCGGACGGCGCCGACATGTTCGGCTACGGCACGAGGGAGGCCGTCGTGCACGCCCTGTCCGGAACCGGTGGCGAGGTGTTCGGCAGCCCGGCCCTGGCCGAGGACCTCGCGATCGCTGTCACGTCCGTGCTCGGGCAGGAGGCTGAGGTCTCGGTGCTCGAGGGCCGGGTCCGCACCAGCCTGAGCGCCTCGGCCGCCGACGTGCAGATCCGCCTCGAGGCGCTGGCCTTCGCCTTCGGGTGGCGGCTCTCCTCGACCCCCGTCCCGGACGATCCTCCGGGGAGTCGGCCGGGTGGTCGGCCGGGTGGTCGGCCAGATGGTCGGATGGTCGAGGTCACGTTTCTTCCGAGCAGTCCGTAGACTCTGCCGACGTACTCCCCCTGACGATGTGAGAGAAGCCTGATTCGTGGCCAAATCCAAGAAGGTCAGCTCCAAGAAGGTGAGCCGACACGAGGTTGCCGACAAGCTGCGCAGTGACCAGAAGCGAGCCGACAAGCGGCAGGGTGCCGTCATCATCGGAGTCTGCGCACTGGTCGCTCTCGTCATCGTCGGGCTGGCGGCCTACCAGCCGATCAAGAACTGGTGGGACCTGCGCGCCTACGAGGACGTCGCCATCGCTGACATCGGCGCCTCGAAGAGTGTCTGTCAGGACATCATCACCAAGAAGGCTGACGGCAACCAGCAGCACGTCAAGGCCGACGTCGACGTCGACTACACCGATGCTCCTCCGGCCTTCGGCACCCACGAGGAATACCCCGACGAGATGGACCGGAAGCTCTACACCAAGGACGACCGGCCCCGTCTCGAGAAGCTCGTGCACAACCTCGAGCACGGCTACACCATCCTCTGGTACGACGAGACGGCGGCTGACGACAACGACATGATGACCGAGATCCGTGCCATCGCCACCAAGCTCAAGGGCACCAGCAACCCGCGGCTGAAGTTCAAGGCCGTGCCGTGGCTCTCGTCCGACGGCAAGGCGTTCCCCGATGGCCAGCACATCGCACTGACCCACTGGTCCAAGGGCGGTCACGACGTCCCGGTCAGCCAGGTCGAGAAGCAGGTCGGTGTCTGGCAGTACTGTTCCGACGTCTCCGGCGAGGCCCTCGACAGCTTCATGAAGCAGTACGACTTCTTCGACTCCCCCGAGCCCCGGGGCATGTGACCGGTCGCTGACCGCCGCGGCGGTCAGCGACGTCGGTCAGCCGACGGCTCTATCCCTTGCTTCACCCACGATGATCGGCGCAGTCGACACGCTCTCCCACGGGGAGCGTAACGGCGGCGCCGATCGTTGCTTCGTCTCCCAGGGTGGCCTCCCTGAGCTCCGCTTTATCGCCGACCACGGCGCCCGGTCCGACGACCGAGTCGACGACTCTTGCGCCGGCCTCGATGCGGGCTCCGGTCATCACCACTGACCCGGTCACCTCGGCTCCGTCCGCGATCGTGGCGTTCGCCATCACCACGCTGCCCCCGCCGACCTCGGCCTCACCGACGGTGGCGCTGGGGTCGATGCGAGCACCCGAGTCCACGGCGGCGACCGCGGGTGTCGGCGCCACACCGAGCACGACGTCGCGTGAGGCGGCGACCAGTGCTGCCGGCGTACCGACGTCGCGCCAGTAGGCCGAGTCCACGAATCCGACGACCAGGTGCGCGTCGGCCACCAGTCCCGGGAAGGTCTCCCGCTCCACCGACACCACTGTGTCGGCCCGGATGGTGTCGATGATGTCGCGGCGGAAGATGTAGCAGCCGGCGTTGATCTGGTTGGTGACCGGATTCTCGGACTTCTCCACGAAGTCCAGCACGCGCCCCTCCTCGTCGGTGGGCACACAGCCGAAGGCACGGGCGTCGTCGACCTCCACGAGGTGCAGCGAGACGTCGACTCGGCGGCCGTTGCGGCCCGCGCGGAAGTCGGCCAGCTGGGCGGCCAGGTCGTGCCCGGAGAGCACGTCCCCGTTGAGGATGATGACCGCGCCGTTCGGGTCGTCGGTCAGGGAGTCGGCCACGTTGCGAATCGCTCCGCCGGTGCCGAGCGGCTCCTCCTCGAGCACGTAGTCGAGCCGGACGCCCCAGCGACTCCCGTCGCCGAGGACCGGCGCGAACATGTCGGCGTGGTAGGAGGTGGCCAGCACGATGTGTTCCACACCGGCCTCGGCGAGGCGTGCGACCTGGTGCTCCAGGAACGGCACTCCCCCGACGTCCAGCAGGTGCTTGGGGCGGCGTGCGGTCAGCGGCAGCAGCCGGGTGCCGAACCCACCGGCGACGATCACTGCTTCGGGGGGAGAGAGCTCAGGCATGGACCTGATCCTAGGCTGTGGGCATGGTTGCCACCTTCCCCGCCCTGCTCGCCGACATGCTCCGCAAGGACCCCGGCCGGCCCCTCGTCACGTTCTACGACGACGCGACCGGTGAGCGCGTCGAGCTCTCCGTGGCCACCTATTCCAACTGGGTGGCGAAGACCTCGAGCCTCCTCGTCGAGGAGCTCGACCTGGAGCCCGGCGACCGGGTCCTGGTCGACCTGCCCACGCACTGGCTCGGCCCGGTCTTCCTCGGCGCCGCATGGAACGCGGGGCTGGTGGTCTCCTTCCCGGGCAGCATCCCCGTGGACGACGACGTTCGTGCGGTGCTCTGCGGACCCGACGGCGTCACGACGTACGCCGAGCTGGCCGGCCGTGTGCCGGTGGTGGCCAGCGCCCTGCTTCCCCTGGGGGTGCGCTTCCCGACCGCCCTGCCGGAGGGTGTGCACGACTTCGGTGTCGAGGTGTGGGGGCAGCCCGACTCCTTCGTGCCGTTCGACCCTCCGGGCCCCGGGAGCGAGGCTGTGCACGAGTGGGGTACCCAGGCCGAGCTGGTGGCGCCCGCCGCCGGCGAGGTCACGGACCTCGTTGCCGACGGCGGGCGCTTGTTGACCACGGCGAATCCCGCTTCCCCGACGGGTTTCGCCACCTTCGTGTCACCGCTGGTCAGGGGCGGTTCCACGGTCTGGTTGAGGAACCCCGACCCGGAGACCCTGGAGCGGCGCGCCAGTGACGAGCGCACCACCGCTCGTTGGATGGCCTGAGCCTGTCCCGGGGATCACCCGGCCAGGTCGTAGCCCGCGAACCCCTCGGCCAGGAACTTCGGCGAGGAGTAGCCCTTGTTCCTTCCGGGCAGCAGCCACAACGTGCCGTCGCTCTTCCTGCGCACCACGAGATCAGGGCGTCCGTTGCGGTCGATGTCACCCGCGCTGATCACCCAGTCGTACGGCGCCAGGCTGACGCCGGTCAGGCTGCGCGGCGCACCGGAGAGACCACCCGGTCCGTTGCCGGTGTAGAGCACCATCCGGTCGCCCACCCGGAACAGGCTGTCGGGTGCGCCGTCACCTGTCCACCGGCCGCCTCCGACCTGCTCGCTGGCCGAGATCGCGCCCCTGGCGACGTAGCTGCCGCGGACGCCGTCACCCGCGCCGGGATAGATGCGCATCGCCTTGCCCTGTGGCTGCCCCATCAGGTCGGGATAGCCGTCCCCGGTGGCGTCCCCCACGGCGGCGAGGAGTCGCACGTTGCTCCACCCGGAGCCGATGGAGACCGGCTTGGCGAACTTGTCGTCACCCAGGCCCCGGAGCAGCTTCAACCGACCGGTCGAGCCGTTGCGGACCACCATGTCGCCATGGCCGTCGCGGTCCCAGTCACCGACGTTCAGGAGGAGGTTCGCCTTGCCCATCGCGCTGTTCGTGGTGGGAACCGGTGCACTCGCGTTCTGCGTCCCGCGGTGCGCGATGACCTTGAGGCTGTCGCCCTTGCGAGCGATCACGTCGGGGTCCTTGGTGCCGACGACGTTGGCGACGCTGAGGTTGGTCTTGGTCCCGAGCTTGCCGAAGGGACCCAGCCAGTGACCCAGGGAGCCGTCACGGCGTGCCGGGAACACGTACCCCTTGTGGTTGCCGGCGTTGCGGGCGTAGAGGTCGCCGATGCCGTCACCGTTGATGTCGCCGAAACCTGTGATCGTGTCGTACTGGCTCCAGCCGCCCGAGATCTTGACCGGCGCCTTCAGCTCGCTGCGCCCGGAGCCGGCGTGGAACCAGAGGTTGCCGGCCTTGTCGCGTGAGTAGACATCGGGAATGCCGTCCCCGTTCACGTCCCCGGCACCGACCGTGAGGTTGTAGGCCTGCCAGTCCTTGCTCATCAGGGTACGACGCAGCTTGGCCCCCGACACACCGCGGTAGAGGTAGAGGTAACCCGTCTTCGGGTTGCGTGCCACGAAGTCGTTGCGTGAGCGCCGGTTGAAGTTCCCGACCGCGGCGACCTGGTCGAATCCCACCATGTTCTGCTGGCTGGTCATGGCTTCACCGAACTGGCCGGCCCCGTTGCCCGGTCGGATCGAGGTGACCCCGGTGGCCGCGTTGCGGACCAGGACGTCGCTGTGCGCATCGCCGGTGACGTCAGGCGTTGCCACGATCTGGTCGTAGCGGCTCCACCCGGTCGACGAGGACGTGGCGCCCTTCCAGCGCAGCATGCCCTGGGTGGGCAGGGCGTAGCCGGCCTTGTCCGAGGCCCGCCGCAGCAGGATGTCCGGGTAGGCCGAGGAGACCACGTCCGTCGCCAGGCTGCGTCCGCTCCAGTCGGCCTGGTACTGCGCTGCCTTGCTGCGGATCGTGGGGATCTTGGCGTAGAGATACCGTCCCGGGCACGCGGTGGACCCGGCGTCACGGTGGCCGTTGATCGCCGCGAAGGTCCGGTTGCCGACCCGCTGGGAGGTGCTGGCCGCGTCGATGCCGTGCAGGGACAGCTTCCACGCGAAGAGGCGTGCGTAGGCGTCGATCATGCTCGCGGTCGGCTTGGCGGTCTCGAAGTTGCCGATCGCCGACATGGCGAAGGCGTAGTCGTTGTAGCCCAGGGTGTGGGCGCCGACGACCGGGCGGTCCACGCCGCCGTACCGGCCTTCCCAGACGCGACCGAACTTGTCGACCAGGAAGTTGTAGCCGATGTCGCTCCAGCCCCGGCTCTGGGTGTGGTAGGCGTAGATGCTGCGGATGATTCCCGGCACCTGCGCCCGCGAGTAGTCGTTGGCGTTGACGGTGTGGTGGACGAAGCCCGCGTGGATCTCGTAGTAGCGCAACGAACCGGCGTCACGCATCCGCTCGTTGGCGCCCCACTGTGCTCGGGAGTAGATCTTCGGCTTCGGGGTGTAGCTGCCGGCCTGCAGGGCCAGGTCACCGGCGTCGGAGTCCAGGACGGTGTCACCGTCGCCGGCCTCGACCTCCGTGGCTGCCCCGGTCTCCACGTCCCCCTCGGCGGTGCCGCCTGCGGTGGCCTTGCCAGCCTCCTGCTGGTCGCCGAGGTCGCCGGTGTCGATGGCCGGCTGCTCGGTCTCGGTGGTCCCGGAGCCCGGCGCGATCACGGCCAGGGACATGTCGTCGGGGACGTCGACCCCTGCGGCGAGGACGACCTTGGCCTGCACCTGGTCCACCTCACCGACCAGCAGTGCGTCCGTGCCCGGACGGGTCTGGTCGGCCTCGACGGACCCGGCCTCGGGACCGTGCTCGTCGTGGTAGTCCGTCGGCGTCCACGTCGACCACGTGTCGCCGGTGCGAGTCCGGAACTCGACGGTGATGTCGTCCTCCGCGATGGCCTCACCGTGGCTCCAGGTGACACCGACTGCGCCGTAACCGGTCACCTCCTCGACGTCGGAGAGGATCTCGGTCGGTGCGGCGCTCGCGGCGGTGCGCGGTCCGGTCGCCGGCGCCTCCGTGGCCTCGTCCTCGGGCTCGTCGGCGGTGGAGCCCGGGTCGGCCTTCCGGGGAGCGGCGGGGGCGGACGTGTCGGTGCTGGCCGCCGTGAGCGCGTACTCCTTGACGACGGGGTCGACCGGTGCGGTCTCGACCTCCGCCTCGTCCTCCTCGTCCTGGGCGACCTCGGCCCGGCGCGCGGGCGTGGCCTCGGTGCCCGGGAGCCCCAGGCCCCGGTCGGTGGCTGTGCCGGGTCCGTGCGTCGGCGCCTCGGCGCCGGGGCGCGTGCCCACGACGTCGAGCGAGATCACGTTGGCGGCCGGAGCCACGACAGCGAGGACTGCACCGAGTGCCAAGATCTGTTGGCAGGCGGTGACGAAACGGGCCTTGTTCGGGCGCATACTCGGCTACTCCAGTGCGGGGGAAGTTTCACACGAGTACCAAGTGTCACATCAGTAACAGGGGTCACCGCAAGCGTTTCTGAGTAACTACAAACGTGTAATTTCCAGTCGCCACGCCGATGAAATCAAAAAAATCAAGTTCTGGGCCCTCGGAACCGAGCAAATCGGCGCGGAATCAGATGTCGGCGCCCAAGTCCTCGTCGTCGTCCTCGACCTCCGGGGTCGAGTCGTCGTCCGGGTCGTACTTGATGTACTTGATCCCTTCGGCCACGTCGCCGTCGTACCCGACCCGGCCCTTCTCCAGCACGATCACGCGGTCGCACATCTTGCGCACCGAGCCCGCGGCGTGGCTGACGTAGAACAGGGTGCGGCCCTCTTCTCGCACTTCCTGCATCCGTGCCTGGCACTTCTTCTTGAACGGCTTGTCCCCCACGGCCAGCACCTCGTCGGCCAGGAAGATGTCGGAGTCCACGTGCACCGCCACGGCGAAGCCGAGACGGGCAAACATGCCCGAGGAGTAGTTGCCGACCGGCGTCTCGAGGAAGCGCCCGATGTCGGCGAACTCGACGATCTCGTCGAACTTGCGGCGCGTCTCCGCCTCGCTCATGCCCAGGACAGCCGCGTTGAGGAACACGTTCTCCCGGCCCGTCAGCTGCGGGTGGAAGCCGGCTCCCGTGGCGATCAGGCCGGCAATGCGGCCACGGGTCAGGATGCTGCCCCCGTCCGGACGCATCACCCCGTTGACCAGCTTGAGCAGCGTGCTCTTGCCCGAGCCGTTCAGGCCCATCAGCCCGATCGACTCGCCCTGCTCCACGGTGAAGGACACGTCGTCGAGGGCCTTGAAGGTGTCGCTGATCTCGCGTCCCTTGACCGCGGCGACCGTCATCTGCTTCAGGGTGCGCTGGTAGCGCATCGTGAAGTACTTGCTCACCCCGTCCACGACGATCGAGGTGCTGGCGGGATGGCTCACGTCAGTCGCTCCGGGATCTTGTTCTCCAGCTTGCTGAAGATGAACTGCCCGATCGCCAGTGCCACGATCGAGATCCCGAGGCCGAGGAACGAGTAGGCGAACAGGTGGTCCGGGATGTGGTGGGCCTGGACGGCTGTCGGGTCCTCGGTCGTGCCGACCCAGAAGGCCTGCTGCATCAGCAGCACGGCGTCGGCGATCGGGTTGTAGAGGTAGTAGGCCGCCGCAGATCCGAAGCGGTCCTGCACCAGGGTGAAGGGGTAGATCATCGGCACGCCGAAGCGAACGAAGTTGGTGAGGATGCTGACCACGCTGCCGACATCACGGAAGAACACGTTGGCAGCCGCGAAGGTGAGGGCGAGCGCCGTGCCCAGCACCCCCATGGTCAGCACGGCAAGGACGAACCCGAGCATGCCCATCACCGTCGGAGTCCACCCGAGGAGCAGGCAGCACGCGACCAGGATCAGGACCTGGGGCCCCATGTGGTAGAGCGAGACCATCATCGAGGCGACCGGGAACATCTCCCGCGGCATCGCCATCTTGCGCACCAGCGCCTTGTTGCGCATGATCGAGCGGGTCCCGGCACCGAAGGTCTCGATGAAGAAGTGCACCACGATCAGGCCACAGAAGACGTGGATGCCGAAGTTCTCCGTGCCTCGGCCGATGATCATCCCCATCACGACCCAGTAGATGAAGAGCTGGGTGAGCGGGTTGATGTAGGACCACATCATGCCCAGGACCGATCCCTGGTAGCGGGCGGAGACCTCGCGCCTGACCAGGAGTCGCAGCAGGTAACGACGCCGGAAGACCTCGCGCAGCCCTGACGGCGGCGCCGGGGAGACCAGCGGTGCGTCGACGACTCGCTGGGCCCTGGCCCGCGGCTCCGCCGGGGTGGGCGAATCAGCCATGGTGGTCCGCATCCGAGGGTCCGATCCCGAAGGTCTCTTCCCAGGTCTCCGGCGAGGTGATCTCGCGCAGTGCGTCGCGGTACTCGGCGGCCAGGCGCGGCCACTCTGCGTGGAACCTCCGGTGGATCGCGACGGTGCGCTTGAGCAGGTCGCGGTACTTCTCGGGGTCGCGCTTGTAGAACGCCACGGAGGTGCCGTCGTTCATCGAGACCACGGCAGAGTCGTACTTCACCAGATTGAACCAGGCCGAGTCCATCGCGGGCAGTTCGGCCTCCGGGTAGTCCTTCGCCATCGACCGGACCGGGCGCAGCTGGCGGATCGGCGCCAGCCCGGCACTGATCAGCGTGCTGAGCCGCCCCGGGATCTCGATGTCCGACTTGCCCTTCTTGGGCGGCTTCTTGCGCCGCACCGGGGGCAGGTCGTCACGGTCGGCGTGGAGCTGTGCGTCGGTGAACTGCTTGCGGAAGGCGTTGACCTCGCCGAGCTTGGTGCCGAGCTCGCCGTGCAGGGATCGCGGCCCGGCCAGCACGTCCTCCATCGCCATGTGCCGCAGCTCGGCCGTGGAGTACTGGAGGGAGGCCAGGTGCTTGACCTGGTGGTTGAAGCTCTCGCGCACCATGCGGCCACCGCGCTCGTACGGCGAGTGGAGCAGCGCCGCGATGATGCGGTTGCGGTGGTGGAAGTAGGACTGCCAGTCCACTCCGTCGTTCTTGTCGCTCCACGGGATGTGCCACACCGCGGCCCCCGGGAAGGAGACCGTCGGGTAGCCGGCGTCCTTGGCCCGCAGGCCGAACTCGGAGTCGTCCCACTTGATGAACAGTGGCAAGGAGAGCCCGATCTCCTCGAGCACGACGCGCGGGATCAGGCACATGAACCAGCCGTTGAAGTCGACGTCGGCCCGCTTGTGCAACCACCGGCTCGAGCGCAGGTTGCGCGCGCCGAAGTCCCACTGCGAGTAGCCGTCGAGGCGGGTCTGCCACCAGAACCGCCAGGACTGCACGATCTCGCCGAAGGAGTGCAGCTGGGTGCGGTTGTAGATGTTGAACATGTGGCCACCGACGATGGTCGGCCGCTTGGCCAGGTCACCGAAGGTGATCGCGCGGATCACGCCCTCCGGCTCGCACACCACGTCGTCGTCCATCATCAGCGCGTAGGTCGCGGTGCCCTTGCGCACGCTCTCCAGCTGACCGCGCGCGTAGCCGCCGGAACCGCCGAGGTTGGCCTGCACGATCACGCGCAGCCGTTCCCCCAGCGACCGCTGGGCATCCCCGAAGTGCTCGGACTCCGTGACCGGCTGGGTGCCCTGCTCCATCACCATGACGGTGTCGAGGTAGGGCGCCAGGTCGGCGTCCTCCCCGATCTGGGTCAGCAGCTTCGCGCAGAAGTCGGGGCGGTTCATCGTGGTGATGCAGATGTCGGCCGTGCCGTGCTCGGCCCGGTCGTCGGGGACCTCCGCCGTCCACTCGGCGCTGTTGACCGTGCAGCCGGCATCGCCGGCCACCACGTCGTACCAGTACCAGCCGCCGTCGACGAACGGCTTGAGCGGCAGGTCGAAGGTGAACGAGCCCGGCTCGTCACCGACGGTGACGGAGTCGACGCGCTGCGAGTGGCCGCGGGCCATCGACTTGTAGACGATGACCATCGAGCCGGGACCGGTGACGTCCACGGTCAGCGTCACGTCGGTGACCACCGTGTGGCGGCGCCAGTAGGAGGCCGGGAAGGCGTTGAAGTAGGTGCCGAACGAGAGCGTGTCGCTGGCCGGCACCTGCAGCTGGGTGCGCGAGCGGATCTGCTCGGGGTGCAGCTTGCGGCCCGTCGACGTCGACTGGCGGATGGCGGCGTTGTTGAGGTCCTTGGCCGCCTTGTTGCCACCCACGTCGTAGCGGTCGGCGTCGAGGATGGCCTCCTCGAGGTCGACGTACAACGGGAAGACGTCGGTGTCCTTGTCCAGCGGCAGGATCTGGCGCTGGAGCAGTCGTGTGGTCGTGCTCATTCGTCGACCCCTCCGCTCTTCAGCTCGGCCCCGTCGGCGAAGTGCGGCCTGAGCTTGTTCTCGAACATGCTCAGCGCCGAGCCGATCGCCATGTGCATGTCGAGGTACTTGTAGGTGCCGAGGCGACCGCCGAAGAGCACCAGCGGCTCCTGCTTGGCCAGGTCGCGGTACTTGAGCAGCTTCGCCCGGTCCTCGGCGGTGTTGATCGGGTAGTAGGGCTCGTCGTCGTCCTCCGCGAAGCGGGAGTACTCGTGCACGATGACGGTCTTGCCGGGCAGGTGGGTCTTCACCCGCTCGGGGTGGAAGTGCTTGAACTCGATGATGCGGGTGAACGGCACGTCGCCGTCGTTGTAGTTGACCACGCCGGTGCCCTGGAAGTCGTCGACGTCCTCGACGCTCTCCTTGAGGTCGACCGTGCGCCAGGAGAGCCGCCCCTCGGAGTTGTCGAAGTACTCGTCGACCGGGCCGGTGTAGACGATCGGCACCTTGCCGGAGTACTGCTCCCTGACCCCCTCGTCGTGGAGGAAGTCGACGTTCAGCCGCACCTCGATGTCGGGGTGGTCGGCCATCTTCTCGAGCCACGCGGTGTAACCGTCGGTCGGCAGGCCCTCGTGGGTGTCGCTGAACCAGCCGTTCTCGAAGGTGTAGCGAACCGGGAGACGCGTGATGATGTCCGCGCTGAGCTCCTTGGGGTCGGTCTGCCACTGCTTGCCGGTGTAGCCCTTGATGAACGCTTCGTAGAGGGGGCGACCGATGAGGCTGATCGCCTTCTCCTCGAGGTTGGTGGCGTCCTCGGTGGCGATCTCGCTCGACTGCTCGGCGATCAGCGCACGTGCCTCGGCCGGCGTGTGCGACTTGCCGAAGAACTGGTTGATCAGGCCGAGGTTCATCGGCAGCGAATAGACCTGGCCCTGGTACTTGCCGAAGACCCGGTGCTTGTAGTCGGTGAAGGTGGTGAACCGGTTGACGTACTCCCAGACCTTCTCGTTGGAGGTGTGGAACAGGTGCGCGCCGTACTTGTGCACCTCGACACCGGTCTCCTCGTTGCGCTCGGAGTAGGCGTTGCCGCCGAGGTGGTGGCGCCGCTCCAGGACCAACACCTTCAGTCCGAGGACGTTGGCGCAGCGTTCGGCGATGGTCAGTCCGAAGAATCCGGAACCGACGACGACGAGGTCGGGGTCAGACAAGGGGTGTCTCCTCAGCAGTTTGGCGCGGCGGTCAGTCTAGCGATGCGTGGTGCCCGCTCCCGGTGGGCGGCGCATCTGGCGCGCCGACCGAATGGCACGAATCACGTTGGAGGCCTCGCCCCGGCCACCGCGGACCGGGCTCAGCAGGACGACAGCGAGCACGATCAGGTAGGGCTTGAGACGGACCAGCGCGTTCTCGCCGTAGCGGAAGTGGACCGCGAAGAGGTTCCGGAACATGTAGAACCCCTTCCACGTGTCGAGGGCGTGCTGCTGGTTGAAGTCGAGCTGGCGCACCAGCACGGCATCACGCAGCGCCAGGATCGTGAAGCCCGCGCGTCGGGCGCGCACCGCGAAGTCCACGTCGTCGTAGAAGATGAAGTACGTCGGGTCGGGGAAGCCGACCTCGTCGATGACCCGTCGGTGCACCATGAAGCCCTCGAAGGCGACGTTCTCGATCGGCAGCTCGGCGGGCAGCTCCGCCCGGGAGGCGTACGCCGAGTCGATGCTGGCCGTCTTCGGGCGCAGGTGCAGGGGGTTCCTCAGGTCGAAGTGGAGCGCCGACTTCTCCACCAGGTTGCCCTCGATGTCCTCGCGCACCGCCATCAGGCACGGGTTCGGGTGCGCCATCAGCACGGCCAGGCAGTCTTCGGCGGGGACCACGTCGTCGTCCATCAACCAGATCCGGTCGAAGCCGGCGTCGTGGGCCTGGGTCATGCCGAGGTGGAAGCCACCCGCCCCACCGAGGTTCTCCTCCGTGTGCGTGACCCGCAGCGGCAGGTCGTCGCGTCCCTCGAGGACCCGGCGGGTGTGGTCGGCGCTGGCGTTGTCGATCACGAAGACAGCGTCGGGCCGGTGGGTCTGGGCGGCCAGGCCGTCGAGCATCCCGGACAACAGGTCGGCCCGGTTGAAGGTCACGATGACGACGGCAACGCTCTCCGACGGTGGTTGAGGAGCCGAGGAACGAGGCCTCTCGAAACCGCTCATGCCAAGAACCTCCCGTGACCCGTGAAGTCGTTGCGCAGCCCGGCCACGATCCCCCGTGCGCTCAACCGCAACCGTGCCGAGGACGGCCGGGTGAAGGCGTAGAACCAGACCGTCTTCACGACGAAGGCAGCGACATGGGGCAGGCCACGGTAGGTGCGCAGGTTCACCACGTTGTTGCGGGCCATGCAGTAGTGCTTCAGGTCGGACGGCGAGTGGTTGTAGGTGGTGCGGCCGAACATCATCGGCGTGCCCAGGCTGCCCACGGACGGATGCCGCACCGTCGCGTCGACGACGGTCGCGATGCGGGCTCCGGCCTCCTCGGCGCGCAGCCGGTACTCGTGGTCGTCCCCCCAGATGAAGAACTCGGCCCTGGGCAACCCGATCCGATCGGCCAGCTCCCGGGTGACCAGGACGCCGTTGAACGGGATCACGATGTCGTCGATGCGACCGTCCGAGGCGGCCTCGCGGACGTCAGCCATCGCGTGCACGACCTGGGTGCCGCCGGGCAGGCGGATCGGGAAGACGAGCCGCTCGGCATCGTCCTTGTCGACCACGACCGGGCCCCAGAAGTCGAGCTCACCGTGGTGCTCCAGGAGCTTCACCAGGCAGTCGTCGTCGGGCATGCCGTCATCGTCCATCAGCCACAGGAGACCGGCGCCGCGGGCGAGGCCGATGCGCATGCCCTCGTGGAAGCCTCCGGCGCCACCGCGGTTGTCGTCCAGGGTGACCGCGTGGACCGGCACCGAGCCGGGCGTGTCCGGCAGGGCCGCCAACCACTCCGCCGACCCGTCGGTCGAGGCGTTGTCGACGACCACGACCTCGGCCAGCTCCGGCGTACGACGCAACCGACCGACCAGGTCTTGCAGCAGCGTCAGCCGGTTGAACGTCACCACGACGGCGACGATGCGGGCAGGCTGGGACTCGGAGGGGGGCGTCGGCACGGCGCCCACCCTAGGGCCACCGTGGGCAGGAGCGGATCAACAGGCCGATGCCAGGTCCCCGGACTGGTTCGCCGCATAGCCGGTGTCGCGGGTGCCGATCGCGGCGCCGTTGGTCTGCGCGTTGGCCTTGGGCCTGCCCGGCTTGCCGGCCCTGCCCTCCGCCTTGTCGATGCCCTTCTGCACCATGTCCTTGATCTTCTGCAGGTCGGGTTCGGCGGTGTTGATCGCCGGGGGCACGATCGCCACGGAGGAGATCTTCTGGTTCTTCGCCTTGACCGCGAGGTCGATGAACGCCGGGAACTCGCTGCGCGGAAGGTTGGTCTCGACCATGGAGGCACCTGCCGAGGTCAGGTCGCTGTAGTTGGCGACGACCGTCTGCGGGCTGATCTGCGTGGCGATCGCGTTCATCACGCACTTCTGGCGCGCCATCCGGGAGTAGTCGTCGGAGCCTTCCCTCGAGCGGGCGTACCAGAGCGCGTCGAACCCGTTCAGCTTGCGGGTGCCCGGCTCGATGTAGCCGGTGACGTCGCTGCCCAGGCCGCCCACCGGGATCCGGTCCCGGACGGTGAGGGTGACCCCGCCGACGGCGTCGACCAGGTCCTTGAAGCCCTGGAGGTTGACCATCGCCCAGTAGTTGATCTTGAGCCCGGTGACCCCCTCGATCGCCGAGATCGTGGCGTCGGTACCGGGATCCTTGGACTTCGGGAAGAGGTCGGTGTGGTCGCCGGCCCAGGTCGACACGCTGTTGAGGTAGCACCCTTCGCAGTCGAAGCCGTCGGGGAACTGCTCGTCCATCACCGAGCCGGGCTTGAACTTGAAGTTCTGGAGGTTGCGCGGCAACCCGATCAGCACGGTGCGGCCGGTCTCCTCGTCGATGCTGGCAACGGTCATCGAGTCCGGTCGCAGGCCCCAGCGGCCGGCACCGGAGTCACCACCCATGAGGAGCACGTTGTAGCGGCCGTGCTCCGCGTCGCTGGAGGGCCCGTTCGCGAACAGGGCCGCGAAGTCCCGCTGCACGGTGACCAGGTGGGCACCGAAGAGCAGGGTGCCGGCCACGGAGAAGCACAGCACGCCGTTGATGCCGACCACGGCGAGCCGCTGGTTCTTCACCAGCGTGAGCGGTTGGCCCAGACGCCACGCGTCGACGAACAGCGCGGCCCAACCGATGGCTGCGGCCATCATCAGCCAGCGCACGAGGTCGAGCGTGAACAGGCTGAAGGCCATCTTGAAGGCGAGCTGGTGCCAGACCAGGGTGAGCAGGAACAGCACGGCCGCCACCCCCACGATGCCCACCCAGATGCGGATGGCGATGCGTCCGACCCGCTTGTTGCCGGCCACCAGCTGGGCTGATCCGGGGAGCAACAGGGTCATCACCATCAAGGTGACCGCACGACGAAAACGCACCTTCGCAGCGCGGTCGGGTGCTCGACTGGCTCCGTCACCGGAGCGATCGCGCAAGTCGGGGGAAGATGCGGGTGGCATCGACTTGCCTCTCTGACTGGGGAAGGAATCAGTGACGTCAGTCAGTATCACCAGTCACAGGAGTCACATCGCGTCACGACGCGCCGAAACGCCCAAGCCGCCGACCGGATCACGGCGTCGTCGAACGACCCCGCTCGATCTCCGCCTTGCCCGCCAACCGGTGCGAGCGGCGGATCTCCGCCTCCCGCATCCGCCGGACCTCGTCGGGCGTCTGCGGGGCCAGCTGCGGCACACGCCGCGCCCGTCCCTCCTCGTCGATCGCCACGAAGACGAAGTAGGCCGAGGCGACGTGCAGCGGTTGCCCGGAGGCGTCGGTCCAGGGCTCGGCCTCGATCCGCACGCCCACCTCCATCGACGAGCGCCCTGCCCAGTTGACCTGCGCGGTGGTGCGCACGATGTCGCCGACGTGCACCGGCTCGAGGAAGGCCATCTCGTCCAGCGCCGCGGTCACCGCGGCCCCGCCACTGTGGCGTTGGGCCGCCGCCCCGGCCGTGGAGTCGGCGAGCTTCATGATCTCCCCGCCATGCACGTTGCCGAGCAGGTTGGCCGAGGTCACCTCCATCATCCGGGCCAGCGAGACCCGCGAGTACGACGGTGGGCGGACGGCGCTCGCGGGATCACTCGACGACTCGGTCATGGCAGCAGATTAGCGATGGAGGGTGTTCCTGCCGGTACCGTCTCCCCATGGCCGATCGCCCCCAAGGACCCGAACCGGGCACCCCCGAGTACGAATGGCTCTACGGCAAGGGCCGGGCAACGGCGGATCCTGCCCCCACCCCGAACGACCCTGACGCCACCCAGATCATCCCTCGTGGTCCGGCCGGGAGCGCACCTTCCGGCCCGCCTCCCACTGACTCAGGACCGGAGCACACGAGAGTCATGCCCTCGGCCCAGCCCTACCGGAACCCACCTCCGGCCAACCAGTCCCAGGGACGTCCGGCCCGGTCGTCGCGCACCTCGGCCTCCGGATCCCAGCAGCAGAGCGTGCCGCCCGGCCGCCAGCACGCTCCCCCGCCCGGCCACGAGCCGCCGTCCGGCGGCGGTCGCCGGTTCCGCCCGAGACGCCCGCGGTTCCGGCCCATCCGCTGGCTGGTCCTGCTCGTGGTGCTGTGGCTGGCCTTCTTGATCGCGGTGCCGATCTTCGCCTTCCAGAAGATCAGCACGATCGACGCGTTCCCCGGTGGCGACCGACCCGGGGACCAGGACGGGACGACGTACCTGATCGTGGGCAGCGACTCGCGTTCCGACCTCACCAAGGAGCAGCGCGAGGAGCTCGGCACGGGTGGCGACGTCGGCCAGCGCACCGACACGATCATGATCCTGCACACCGGCAAGGGCCCGAACCTGCTGATGTCGATCCCCCGCGACTCGCTGGTCCCGGTGCCCGACCATGGCACCACCAAGATCAACGCCTCCTATGCGTACGGCGGTCCGAAGCTGCTGATCGAGACCATCGAGGAGAACACCGGCATCCGCATCGACCACTTCGTGGAGATCGGGTTCGGCGGCTTCGTGGACGTCGTCGACGCGGTCGGCGGCATCGAGATCTGCCCCAAGAACGACATGAATGACAAGCTGGCCAACCTCAAGATCGAGAAGGGCTGCCAGGAGGCCGACGGGAAGACCGCGCTCGGCTACGCGCGCTCGCGTCACACCTCCAACCTCGGTGACATCGACCGGGCCAAGCACCAGCGCGAGGTGGTCTCGGCCGTCGGCGACGAGGCAGTCTCGCCGTGGTCCGTGCTCAACCCTATCCGCTACTGGAAGCTGAACATGGCCGCCGCCCGCACGGTCTCGGTCAGCGAGGGCACCGGCCCGATCGACCTGGGCCGGTTCGCCTGGGCGATGACCCGGGTCAACGGTGACAACGGCCTGACCTGTGGCGTGCCGATCTCCGACCTCGCCGTGCACTGGGATCCCGAGCGCTCGGAGGAGATGTTCCAGCACATCATCGACGACGACACCGAGGGCATCTCCAACGGCCTCTGCACCGAGACCGGGCTGGCCAAGTAGCCCGGCGCCACCCGGCGTACGGCGCCCCCGGTCGTGGCAGCGGCCGGTCGGGGCCGTCGGCCCTCGGGACCGGAGGTCAGATGTCGCTCTGGACGCCCGCGAGCAGCTGACGGGCCATCACGATGCGCTGCACCTGGTTGGTGCCCTCGTAGATCTGGGTGATCTTCGCGTCGCGCATCATCCGCTCGACCGGGTAGTCGCGGGTGTAGCCGTAGCCACCGAGCACCTGGACCGCGTTGACGGTGACCTCCATGGCCACGTCGGAGGCGAAGCACTTGGCGGCCGCGCCGAAGAACGTCAGGTCCTTGTCGCCACGCTCTGAACGACCGGCAGCGGCGTAGGTCATCTGGCGCGCGGCCTCGACCTTCATGCCCATGTCGGCGAGCATGAACTGCAGGCCCTGGAAGTCGGCGATCGACGTGCCGAACTGCTGGCGCTCCTTGGCGTACTCGAGCGCGTAGTCGAGGGCACCCTGGGCGACACCGACGGCCTGGGCCGCGATCGTGATGCGGGTGTGGTCGAGGGTCTTCATCGCGATCTCGAAGCCCTGACCCTCCTCCCCGATGATGCGGTCGGCGGGGATGCGCACGTTGTCGAAGTAGACCTCGCGCGTGGGCGAGCCCTTGATGCCGAGCTTCTTCTCGGGCGCGCCGAAGGAGACGCCCTCGTCGGACTTCTCCACGACGAACGCGGTGATGCCCTTGGTGCGCTTCTCCGGGTCGGTCATCGCGAGCACGGTGTAGAACTCGGACTCGCCGGCGTTGGTGATCCACCGCTTCACGCCGTTGAGCACCCAGTGGTCGCCGTCCTTGACCGCACGGGTCTTCTGGTTGCCGGCGTCGGAGCCGGCGTCGGGCTCGGACAGGCAGTAGGAGAAGCCGCCCTCTCCCCCGGCCAGCTTGCCGAGGTACTTCGCCTTGAGCTCCTCCGAGCCGCCGATCTGGACGGGCAGCGAGCCGAGCTTGTTGACCGCTGGGATCAGGGAGGACGACACGCAGGCGCGGGCGACCTCCTCGATGATCAACACGGTGGCCAGGGCATCGGCGCCGGCGCCGCCGTACTCCTCGGGAACGTGGGCGGCGTGGAAGTCCGCGGCCTGCAGGGCCTCGGCGGCCTCCCTCGGGAAACGGGCCTCCTCGTCGACCTCGGCGGCGAACGGCGCGACCTTGGCGTCGCAGACCGCGCGCACGGCCTCACGGATCGCTTGGTGCTCCTCGGACAGGGCGTACATCGGGTACTCGGACATCACGGCTCTCCTCAGATGGTGCGGTACGGCGTACCTTACTAGTGGCACTCAGTACCACCAAGCCGGTAGGGTGCGTCCATGCCCACCTCGACCCGCGCCCGCCTCGTCGACGCAGCCTTCGCGCTCTTCGAGGAGCAGGGCTTCCACGAGACCACGGTCGAGGAGATCACCGCCCGCGCCGGGACCGGACGCACGACGTTCTTCCGGCACTTCCGCGGGAAGGAGGACGTGGTGTTCCCCGACCACGACCTCCTGCTCCCCAGGGTCGAGGCCCGGCTGGCCACCGCGACGGGGACCACCCGAGAGGTCGCACTGCGCGAGGCCGCGCGGATCGTGCTCGACCACTACCTGGAGGAGGGCGCGACCGCCCGGGCCCGCTATCGCCTGACCCGCACGGTCTCGTCGCTGCGCGACCGCGAGGACGCCAGCGCCCAGCGCTACCTGCGGCTGTTCCGCCAGCAGATCAGCACGTGGATCGGTGACGAACCGGACGGCGCCCTCCGTGCCGAGCTGCTCGCCGCGGCTGTCATCACCGCGCACAACCACGTGCTCCGGCGCTGGCTGCGCGAGGAGACCGATGACGTGGACGCGGCCTTCGACGCCGCACTCGCTCGCGCCCTCTCCGGCACCTCGCCGACCCGGGCCGTCTCCTCGACAGTCGTGGTGCACACCGGGTCCCCCGACGTCGAACAGGTCCTGCGCGAGGTACGGCGCGCACTCACGCCCCACGACTGACGCGCCGACGCGTGGCTAGGCTGGGCCCATGAGCGAGTGGCAGAACCAGGCAGCGATCGACTTCATGCTCGACGAGTGCAGGACGTGGGCGGTGGTCGGCCTCTCGGACCACCCGGAGCGTACGGCGTGGCGCATCGCCGCGCTCCTCCAGCAGCACGGCAAGAAGATCGTGCCGATCCACCCGGACGCCCCGGTGGTGCACGGCGAGCAAGGCTACGCCAGCCTGGCCGAGGTGCCGTTCGAGGTCGACGTGGTCGACGTCTTCCGACGCTCCGAGGCCGCCGGCCAGTTCGCGGACGAGGCCGTCGCCATCGGGGCCAAGGGCGTGTGGTTCCAGCTCGGAGTCATCGACGAGGCGGCCTTCACACGGGCCCGCGACGCGGGCCTGCGGGCCGTCATGGACACCTGCCCCGCCATCGAGTGGGGCAAGCGCGGGCAATGAACCAGCCCGGCGAGGACCTCGTCATCGGCGCCGGCCCGGGCCTGGGAGACGGCCTCGTGGTGCCGGCCGGTGAGCTGGTCGAGCGGTTCTCCCGCTCGCCGGGCCCGGGGGGCCAGTCGGTGAACACCGCCGACTCCCGCGTCGAGCTGGTCCTCGACGTCGCCACCAGCACTGCGCTGAGTCCGGCCCAACGTGAGCGGGCGCTCTCCCGCCTGCCCACGAGCACGGTCGTGGTCACCGCCTCCGAGCATCGCTCCCAGTTCCGCAACCGGGCCGCGGCGCGGGAGCGGCTCGGCGTACGCCTGCGCGAGCTCCTGGCGCCGCCCGCGCCACCACGACGCCCCACGAAGCCGACCCGAGGCTCGCAGCGCCGCCGCCTCGAGGCGAAGAAGCAGCGCTCGATCACCAAGTCACTGCGCGGGCGCGTCACGGAGTGAGTGTCCCTGCCGCCGGTGCTTGCACCGGCACGGCACACTGACCTGATGAACAGTGCTCCGCCGGAGGGCGACCCTGACGAGCGTGCCGGTTTCGACACCACGGAGGGATCCCGGTGGCACAGATTCCGCACCGGGTGGACCGTCTTCCGCCGCAAGCACGCCAAGGCACTGATCGCGGCGGGCGTCGTCCTGGTGGTGCTGCTCGGCTCCGGTGGCTACTACCTGTGGTCCCTGAACGCCAAGCTCGACAACATCGAGCGCTTCTCGACCGACACCCTCGGCGATCGCCCCGACCCCAACGAGGGCGACGCGGTCAACATCCTGCTCCTGGGCTCGGACGCCGGGAAGAAGATCCCGGGCGAGAGCCAGGACACCACACTGGCCGAGGACGTCGACAGCGACACGTGGCCCATCGGCAAGTACCGCAGCGACACGTTGATGGTCGTGCACATCACCGCCGACCGGAAGCACATCTACGTCACGTCGATCCCACGCGACAGCTTCGTGATGATCTACGACGAGACGGGCGAGCCGACCCACGAGAACAAGATCAACGCAGCCTTCTCCGAGTTCGGCCCCGTGGGCACGCTGTCGACCGTGGAACACCTGACCGAGATGCGCATCGACCACGTCGCGATCATCGACTGGGCCGGGTTCAAGGACCTGTCCACCGCCGTGGGCGGGGTGCCCGTAACCATTCCCGAGACGTTCTACGACGACAAGCAGAAGGTCGAGTGGAAGGCCGGCTCCTACAACCTCGAGGGCGAGCGGGCCCTGCAGTACGTCCGCACCAGGCACGGCCTGCTGCGCGGAGACTTCGACCGGATCGATCGCCAACAGAACTTCCTGCGGTCACTGATGAAGAAGGTGCTCGAGGCGGGCACCCTCACCAAGCCGCGCAAGCTCTCCGACACGCTCGAGGCGATCACGGACCACCTCACCGTCGACGACGCCTGGAAGAACGGTGACATCCGCGGTCTCGCGCTCTCACTGCGCGGCACCAAGGCCGAGGAGGTCAAGTTCCTCACCGTGCCGATCGGAGGCACCCCGACGATCGACAAGTACGGCTCGATCGTGGAGCTCGACCAGCGCCGGACCGACGAGCTCTTCGCGATGATGCGCGCGGGCCGGATGAGCGCCTACGTGGAGAAGCACCCCGACGAGCTCCTCGGCGACGAGGACGAGATCAGCTGAGTCCTGGCTGACGGCTCATCGCACCCGCACCCGCCGGGCCACCGAACGTGCTGGGAGATAGCGGTCGCTCTTCCTCACCCTCGCTCGATAGCGTCCGGTGCGCCGGACCTCCACCTTCTTGCGCCAGTCGCCGTAGGCGCCGATGCGGGTCCTGGCGATCTGGCGCCAGGACCCACCCTCGGGCTTGAAGTCGATGCGCACGCGCACGAACTTGCGGTTGTGGTAGCCGCAGTCCAGCCCGAAGCCGGTCCCGCGATCCCACCGACCACGCAGGACCACCTGGTGGCCGCGTCCGACTGCGCGCTTCGGCTTCTTCATCCGGACCCGGTCGGCGTAGCGGATCACGGTCCGCGCCGTCCCGTCCACCATCTCGTCGCCGACGTGGACGTTCACCTGCAGCTTCCCGACCCCGGCATCGTGCCCTTCGCCGCACAGCAGCAGCGGTCGCTCGATGGTCGTGCGTCCCGTCGCCGTGGCCGTTCCCGACACGGTCGAGCCATCGATCGTGTGGCCCTGGGAGTCCTGGCCGCGCAGGTTCACCCAGTAGTCCTCACCCGCGGAGACGTCGAAGGAGACCCTGATGGAGTAGTCCTCCCGGCACCCCGTGCGCAGTCGCATCCGGCTGGGTCCCCTGACCGTCACGTTGTGCTCGCCCGCGCCCGCCGCCCGGACGGTCGTCTCCGCAGCTGCGCTGGTCGGAGCTGCGCCGGCCGGCGGTGCCGCGCCGACGGTCCCCGGCAGCACCGCTGCCACTGCCAGGCACACGCCGGCGCCGATGGAGCGAACCCGTGCCGGTCGTGACCTCATGCCGGCAGTCCTACCCTGCGGGTCGGTCCACAAACCTGCGGGCAGGCTCCTACTGGCCGAAGCCCACCGTGCGTGGTCTCTGGGCGTCCCGGACAGCCTGGCCCTTGCCGCGGGCCATCTCGGCGAGTGACTCCTGGTAGGCGACCAGCTCCTGCTGCAGCGCGTCGTCCGAGGTGGCCAGGATCCGCGCAGCCAGGATGCCCGCATTCTTCGCGTTGCCGATGGCCACCGTGGCGACCGGGATGCCGCCGGGCATCTGCACGATCGAGAGCAGGGAGTCCATGCCGTCGAGATACTTCAGCGGGACCGGGACCCCGATCACCGGCAAGGGGGAGACCGCCGCGAGCATGCCGGGCAGGTGGGCAGCTCCCCCGGCTCCGGCGATGATCACCTTGAGGCCACGCCCGGCGGCCTCACGACCGTAGGCCATCATCTCGTCGGGCATGCGGTGCGCGGAGACGACGTCGGCCTCGTGGGGCACGCCGAGCTCCTCGAGGATGTCCGCGGCCGCCTTCATCACCGGCCAGTCGGAGTCGGAACCCATCACGATGCCCACACGGGCAGTGGTCTCGCTCATGTCACTCGCTCTCGTTCCCCAGGTCGCCCCGGAACCACGCGGCCGCGTGCCGGGCTCGTTCAAGGCAGTCGTCGAGGTCGTCGCCGTAGGCGTTGACGTGGCCCACCTTCCGCCCCGGACGCCACTCCTTGCCGTAGAGGTGCACGCGCAGCTCCGGGTCGCGCGCCATCGCGTGCGGGAAGCCGTCGTACAACCGCCCGGGGCCCTCCCCCTCGCGTGCCTCGGCACCGAGGATGTTGACCATCACGGTCCACCTCACCCGCGGCGCGGGCGAGCCGAGCGGGAGGTCCATGACGGCGCGCAGGTGGTTCTCGAACTGGCTCGTGACCGCACCGTCCTGGCTCCAGTGGCCGGTGTTGTGCGGACGCATGGCCAGCTCGTTGACCAGCACCCGGCCATCGGTCGTCTCGAAGAGCTCCACGGCCAAGATGCCGGTCACGTCGAGCTCCCCGGCCACCGTCAGCGCGATCTGCTGGGCCTGCGCAGCGAGGTCGGGCGACAGGTCCGGCGCCGGTGCGATCACCTCGTGGCAGATGCCGTCCTTCTGCGTCGAGGCGACGACGGGGTAGGCCGCCGCCTGGCCGCTGGGCGATCGGGCCACGAGGGCCGACAGCTCCCGACGGAAGTCGACGAGCTCCTCGGCGAGGATCTGCACGCCGCTCGCAGCGGCGGCCTCGAAGGCCTCGGCGCAGTCCTCCACGGAGCGGACCACCCAGACCCCCTTGCCGTCGTACCCGCCGCGGGTCGTCTTGAGAACCGCGGGGAAGCCGAAGGCCTCGACCTCGGCGACGTCGGCAACGAGCGCGTGCCGGGGGCACGGGATGTCGAGTGCGGTCAGGCGCTCGCGCATCACGCCCTTGTCCTGGGCGTGCACCAGGGCATCAGGTCCGGGGCGCACGGCGACCCCGGCGGCCTCGAGCGCGTGCAGGTGGTCCGTGGGCACGTGCTCGTGGTCGAACGTGACCACCGCGCACCCCTCGGTCACCGCGCGCAGGGTGTCGAGGTCACGATGGTCGCCCACCTGCTGGTCGACGATCACCTGGGCAGCGGAGACGCCCTCCGCCTCGGCGAGCAGCCGCAGCGGCAACCCCAGGGCGATGGCGGGCTGGGCCATCATCCGAGCGAGTTGTCCGCCACCGATCACGGCGAGCGTGGGGGCCAGTTCAGAAGCATTGGGCACCTGGGAACCCTATCGAGTCACAGGACGCGGACCGCGATCGGTTCGACCAGGCCGAAGCCACGCAACGGCCGAGCCGGCAGCGCCCGCGTGTCGAAACGATCCTCGGGCAGCATGGCCGACGTGGCCTCGTCCACGATCACCCGGTTGCGTCGGGCCACCGCGGTCAGCCGGGCGGCGAGGTTCACCGGCGGGCCGAAGACGTCTCCCATGCGCATCACCACGCCACCGCTGGCCAGGCCGAGGCGTACGTCGGGCATCCGGGGGTCGCGGCCGATCACCCCGATGATCCCGTCGGCGATCTCGAGCGCGCGGACCGGGTCGTCGGAGATGAACAGCACCGAGTCACCCAGGCTCTTGATGACGCGTCCTCCACGGGACGAGACGACGTCGTGGCACCGCGACTCGAACACCTCGACGAGGTCGCCGACCCGTTCCTCGCCGATCTCGTTGGACAGCGCGGTGAACGCGACGATGTCGGCGAAGCCGACGGTGACCTCCGTGGTCTTGAGCTCCTCGTCGTCCGAGCCCAGGGACTCGATCCGGGAGACCGCCGCGGCGAGGTGCCGCCGAAAGGCATAGATGAGCAGGTGCTCGAATGGCTCCCCGACGTTCGCGAGGAGGGCCAGAGCGGCCGCGAGACGCGTCTGCGCCGTTCCCTCTCCCCCGGGCAGCTGGGGCACCAACGCGGCCACCTCCCAGTCGGCCAGGCGGGCCATCGTGGTGCCGAGCGCCCGGGTGAGGTTCAGCGCGGTGTCGAAGTCGATGACCTCGGCATCGACGGTGGACTGCAGCAGGCTGAGCGCATCCACGTCCGCCCGGGTGAAGGCGACCTCGGCCTCGTCGTACTCCGGGAAGCCGAGTGCCCGCCACAGGCGGCGGGTCACATCGACATCGACCTCGGCGACCCGGGCGATCTCGTCGGAGGTGTACTCGGGGTCCGTCCCCAGGATGGCCCGCACCAGGTCGTCGCGGGTGAGGGGTCGGCCAGCGTCAGGCGCCATCGTCGTGGCGCTGCTCCGACAGGCGGTGCAGCTCGTCGGACACCTTCAGCTGGACCTGCTCGACGCGTGGGATGTCGTGGAGCTCGACCCGCCCCTGCTCGCTCGCGTCGGAGACCACCAGGGTGCCGCAGCCGAAGATGCGGTCGACGACGCCGATCTCGAAGTCGACACCGCTGATCCGGTTGAGCGGGATCGTGCGGCCCTCCTTGGCGATGAAGCCCGAGCGGGCCAGGAAGCGCCGGTTGGTGAAGGTGTAGGAGGTCGTCAGCCACGACAGGAACGGACGCACCACCCACCAGACGATGACGACTGCCGCGATCACCCACACGGCGATGTCGATCACCTTGCCGGTGGTGCCGTCGCCGAAGGTGCCGAGGTAGATCGCGAGGGCGAGCGTCACCAGCAGCACGATGATCGGCAGGAAGAGTGCCTTGACGTGGGTTCGGGTCGTCACGATGACGTGTTCGCCCTCGTTGAGGAGCTTCTGAGAGATGGCCACGGACAGATCATGTCAAACAATCGGTCACCGCACGTGGATGACGTCACCTGCGCCCACCGTGACCGGTCCGGAGGTCGACTCCACGACGAGCTGGCCACCGGCGTCCAGCCGGCTGGCACGCCCCTCCAGCGGCTCGGCCGACGGCAGCTCCACCCGCACCTCGCGGCCCAGCGTCACGCAGGCGGCGGCGTACGCCGTCCGCACCGTCCCGAGGTCGTCGAGCCCGGCCATCGTCCTCTCGAGTGACGCCAGCAGGGTGTTGAGCAGGGCGGTGCGATCGGGCACCTCCCCCGTCTCGAGGGCCAGCGATGTCGCGGTGGCGACGGGGAGCTCGTCCCGGCCCAAGGAGACGTTCAGCCCGATGCCGATGACGGCCGCCGGACCCTGTGGGGTCTCGTTGCGCTCCACGAGGATGCCGGCCAGCTTGCGTCCCTCGACCAGGACGTCGTTGGGCCACTTGAGCCCGATGCCCGGGACGGACCCGACGAGCGCCGAGTGGACGGCGACCCCGACGGCCAGCGGGATCCAGGGCCAGCTGGCGGGCGGCAGGTCGGGGCGGTGCAGGAGCGAGAAGGTCAGGCAGGCACGCGGCGGGGTCTCCCAGACCCGGTCGAGGCGTCCGCGGCCCGCCGTCTGGTGCTCGGTGACGACCACGCTCCCGTCGTCTGCACCGGCCCGGGCGCGGTCGGCCAGCTCGGCGTTCGTGGACCCGGCCGTGGCCAGGATCTCCACCCGCGACGGGAGCCGATCGGGGTCAAGGGGTGGGCGCGGGTGGGGGCTCGTGGTCATGGGCACTAGATTGGCCCACGACCACGCGAGGAGGCCAGCACCACTATGACCACAGCCGAGAATGAGCCGCAGATCGACGTCCACACGACGGCCGGCAAGCTCCAGGATCTCGAGCGTCGGCTCGACGAAGCCGTGCACGCAGGCAGCGCCAAGGCTGTCGAGAAGCAGCATGCCAAGGGACGCAAGACCGCCCGGGAGCGCATCGAGCTGCTCTTCGACGAGGGGTCCTTCGTCGAGATCGACGAGCTGGCCCGCCACCGCTCCACGGCCTTCGGCCTCGAGCAGAACCGTCCCTACGGCGACGGCGTCGTCACCGGCTACGGCACGGTCGACGGCCGCCAGGTCTGCGTGTTCTCCCAGGACTTCACCGTCTTCGGAGGCTCCCTCGGCGAGGTCTACGGCGAGAAGATCACCAAGGTGATGGACCTCGCCATCAAGACCGGCTCCCCGATCATCGGCATCAACGAAGGCGCCGGAGCCCGCATCCAGGAGGGTGTGGTCTCGCTCGGCCTCTACGGCGAGATCTTCAAGCGCAACGTGCACGCCTCCGGCGTCATCCCCCAGATCTCGATGATCATGGGCAACTGCGCCGGCGGGCACGTCTACTCCCCCGCGGTCACCGACTTCACGATCATGGTCGACGGCACCTCCGGCATGTTCATCACCGGCCCCGACGTCATCAAGACCGTCACCGGTGAGGACGTGACGATGGAGGAGCTCGGCGGCGCGCGAACCCACAACACCAAGTCCGGCAACGCGCACTACATGGCCTCCGACGAGGAGGACGCCTTCGAGTACGTGAAGGCACTGCTGGCCTACCTGCCGCAGAACAACCTCGACGAGCCCCCGGCGTTCGACCCAGAACCCGGCGCAGCGGCCGACGTCCTTGAAATCTCAGACCTCGACAAGACCCTCGACACGCTGATCCCGGACTCCCCCAACCAGCCCTACGACATGCACACGGTCATCGAGAACGTCCTCGACGACGAGGAGTTCCTCGAGGTGCAGTCGATGTTCGCACCGAACATCATCGTGGGCTACGGCCGCGTCGAGGGCCACCCGGTGGGCGTCGTCGCCAACCAGCCGATGCAGTTCGCCGGCTGCCTCGACATCGACGCCTCGGAGAAGGCCGCACGCTTCGTGCGCACCTGCGACGCCTTCAACATCCCGGTCCTCACCTTCGTCGACGTGCCCGGCTTCCTGCCCGGCACCGACCAGGAGTGGAACGGCATCATCCGCCGCGGCGCGAAGCTGATCTACGCCTACGCCGAGGCCACGGTCCCGCTGATCACGACGATCACCCGCAAGGCCTACGGCGGCGCCTACGACGTGATGGGCTCCAAGCACCTCGGTGCCGACCTCAACGTCGCGTGGCCGACCGCCCAGATCGCCGTGATGGGCGCCCAGGGTGCGGCCAACATCGTGCACCGCAAGACGCTGGCGGCCGTCGAGGCCGAGGGCGGCGACGTCGAGGCACGTCGTGCCGAGCTGGTCGACGAGTACGAGACCACGCTGGCCAACCCCTACATCGCCGCCGAGCGTGGCTACGTCGACACCGTGATCATGCCCCACGAAACCCGCACCGAGATCGTTCGCGGACTGCGCCTGCTCCGTTCGAAGCGGGAGATCCTGCCCGCCAAGAAGCACGGGAACATCCCGCTGTGAGTGGGAGCCCGCGCGGCCGGATCCCGGCGTACGACGCCACCAGGAGGGCGGAGCTGTGAGTGACGAGACCGGAGCAGGCACGACCCAGCCGATGCTGAAGGTCGTCAACCCCGACGCGACTCCGGAGGAGATCGCCGCGCTGGTGGCGGTCTTCTCGTCGCTCGGAACCGCCGAGGAACCGAAGAAGAAGCGCGGCTCGGAGTGGTCGGCGCTGCACCGTCGGGTGCGCGTCAACCACCCCCACGGACCGGGTGGCTGGCGCTCCAGCGGTCTGCCCCGCTGATCCTGGACCCACCGACGACAACGTGTGGGATCCGACGTACCTGGTACGTCGGATCCCACACGTTGTCGCATTTCAGTTGAGCTGCGCCCCGGCGCCCGCAGGCAGGGCCGGCCAAGGTCGCACCGCCTGACTCCCGGTCGTGGCCATACTGGGTGGGTGACCACGAACAGCATCACCGACGTCCCGGGCATCCGGGTGGGCCAGGCCGAGCGCATCGGCGACGGCTGGTTGAGCGGCACGACGGTCGTGCTCGCACCGCCGGAGGGTGCGGTCGGCGGAGTCGACGTACGCGGTGGTGGACCGGGCACCCGCGAGACCGACCTGCTCGACCCACGCAACCTGGTCGAGCGGGTGCAGGCGATCGTGCTCAGTGGTGGTTCCGCGCTGGGCCTGGCCTCGGTCGACGGAGTGGTCCAACGACTGTTGCGCGACGGGATCGGCTTCCCGATGGGCGGTCCGGGCGAGGTGGTGCCGATCGTTCCGGCCGCGGTGCTCTTCGACCTGGGACGTGGTGGCACGTTCGCCCATCACCCCGATGCCGAGCTGGGTGCGCGGGCCTACGACGCCGCGGCTGCCGACGTACGACTGGGCACGCACGGGGCCGGGACCGGCGCGCGAGTCGGTGGGCTGAAGGGAGGCATCGGCTCGGCGTCGGTGCGCCTCGACGACGGCACGACGATCGGCGCGCTCGTCGCGGTGAACGCCGTCGGCTCGGCGGTCGATCCCACCACCGGAGAGCTCTACGCCGCCCGCCACTGCCTGCCCGGCGACCTGCCCCCACTCCGCCTTCCTGCTCCGGCCGAGCTCGACGACGCCCGCGGGGCCGCCGCCCAGGACCCGGCGCCGGTCAAGCCGCCCCTGGCCACGACCATCGGCGTGATCGCCACCGATGCCACCCTGACCAAGGCCCAGTGCGCGAAGCTCGCCGGGATCGGCCACGACGGACTCGCCCGCGCGATCAACCCGGTGCACACCATGTTCGACGGCGACACCATCTTCGCGATGGCCACGGGCTCCGGCGAGCCCACCGGCGTGCTGGCCCTGCAGGCCATGCTCGGCCCGGCTGGTGACTGCGTGACGCGCGCCGTGGCCCGGGCCGTGCTCGCTGCCGAGTCGGCCGGTGGCATGCGCAGCTACCGCGACGCCTTCCCCTCGGCACTGCTCCCCCCTGACACTGCCTGAGCTCGCCCTCCGTTGCGCACGGCACCGGGATGCCGCGCACGCGACGTGGGAGCCGCAAGCGGGCAGGATGGTCCGCGTGATGATTCCTCGCGCGATCCAGGACGGCATCGTGGCCGGCGAGCTCGACCTGGCCTTCCGCCGGTGGAACCGGCCGATGCATCGGGTCGGCGGATCACAACGCACGCCGGTCGGAGTGATCCGCTTCGATGCGGTCGACGTGGTCGACCCCGGCCGGATCACCGAGGACGAGGCCCGCCGCTCGGGGTTGCCGCTCGACGAGCTCCTCGAGCGCCTGTCCCGCAAGGAGGGCGACGTCTACCGGATCAGGATGAGCTTCGCCGGCGCCGACGAGCGGGTGGCGCTGAGGGAGAAGAACCGGCTCGGACCGAAGCAGCGTGCCGAGCTCGTGGACCGGTTGGCAGCGATGGACGCGCGCAGCAAGCACGGTCCCTGGACCCGCTCCCACCTCGAGCTGATCGCCGCACGGCCCGGTGAGCTGGCCGAGACGATCGCCGCAGACGTCGGTCGCACGAAGCTGCCGTTCAAGGCGGACATCCGCCGGCTCAAGGAACTGGGCCTGACCGAGAGCCTGCGGCCGGGTTACCGACTCTCACCACGAGGCCGGGCCCTGCTCAGGCACCTGCGGTCGCGTGACTGACCCGACGCCGGCCCGAGAAGGACCCGAGATGGGCCCGAGATGGGATCCGGAGACCGGGTGCCACGGGTGACCGTCCCCGGCGAGCCTCGACCTGCGCGTCCGGTGGCCTCGCAGCCTCCCGGCCAGGACGTGCACCGCCCGGCCGGAATGTCGGCCGGGCGGTTCCTGCTCCCCGGGTACCCCGGAAAACGGGAGCACTAGGGTGGGCGGTGTGACTGAACAGCGACCCGTCGATGCCCTTGCCGACCGCTTCGTCGAGGAGTACGCCGCCCTCGACCCGATCAGCGCCACCTACCTCGGCATCGCCGGGCACGACGACGCGCTGACCGACCTCTCCCCCGACGGGTTCGCCGCCCGCGAGCAGCTGACCCGCACGGCGCTCGCGGACGCCACGAGTGCGTCGCCCAGTGACGAGCGGGAGGCGGTCGCGCGTGACGCGTTCCTCGAACGCCTCGGCCTCGACGTCGAGATGGTCGACGCCGGGCTCAACCGCAGCGACTTCTCGGTGATCAGCAGCGGGCTGCACGAGATCCGCCAGGTCTTCGACCTGATGCCGTCCGATGGCGAGGAGGCGTGGAGCAACCTCAACGCCCGCGTCGCCGCCGTCCCCCAGGCCCTGCAGGGCTACCGGATCACGCTGGCCGAGGAGGCGAACAAGGGCAACGTCGCTGCCGCGCGGCAGTACGCCGAGGTGGCCACCCAGGTGCGCAACTGGACCGGCCAGGAAGGCAAGGGCGGAGACTTCTTCGGAGATCTCGTGAAGGGGTGCGACGTCGACGGCGCGCTCAAGGACGAGCTCGGCGTCAACGCCCGCGCCGCGACCCGTGCGATGGCTGACTTCGGCGTGTTCCTCGAGGACGAGATGGAGCCGCGGGGCCGCAGCAACGAAGCCGTCGGCCGCGAGCACTACTCGTTGGCCTCGCGCCAGTTCCTCGGCGCCACGGTCGATCTCGAGCAGACCTACGCGTGGGGCTGGGAGGAGCTCAAGCGCATCGAGGACGAGATGACCACGACCTCGAACCTGATCCTCCCCGGGAGCAGCATCGACGAGGCCGTCGCCCACCTCGACGCCGATCCCGCGCGCCGCATCGAAGGTCGCGAGGAGTTCCGGCAGTGGATGCAACAGCTCGCTGACAGGACGCTGTCCGAGATGGCCGGCACCCACTTCGACATCCCCGAGCCGATCCGGCGCATCGAGTGCATGCTGGCCCCGACCAACGACGGCGGCATCTACTACACCGGTCCTTCGGAGGACTTCACCCGCCCGGGTCGCATGTGGTGGTCCGTGCCCGACGGCATCGACAGCTTCTCGCCGTGGCGCGAGGTCACCACGGTCTTCCACGAGGGAGTGCCCGGCCACCACCTGCAGGTCGGCCAGACCACCTACCGCAAGGAGCTGCTCAACCGTTGGCAGCGGCTGATGTGCTGGGTCAGCGGCCACGGCGAGGGCTGGGCGCTGTACGCCGAACGGCTGATGGACGACCTCGGCCACCTCGCGGACCCCGCCGACAAGCTCGGCATGCTCGACGGCCAGGGCTTCCGCGCCGCCCGGGTGATCGTCGACATCGGCATGCACCTCGAGCTCGAGATCCCGAAGGACAACCCCTTCGGCTTCCACCCCGGTGAGACGTGGACGCCGGCCCTGGGCCTGGAGTTCATGCGCCAGCACTGCCGGATGGACGACCCCACCATCGTGTTCGAGGTCAACCGATACCTCGGCTGGCCGGGCCAGGCCCCGTCCTACAAGGTCGGCGAGCGGATCTGGCTCGATGCCCGCGACGAGGCGAAGGCACGCAAGGGCGCCGACTTCGACCTCAAGGAGTTCCACACCGCCGCGCTCAACCTCGGCTCACTCGGGCTGGACCCGCTCAAGTCCGCCCTGGCCCGGATCTGAGGGACGGATGGCACAACGACTGGTCCTGGCCTCGAAGTCACCCGCCCGACTGGCCGTCCTGCAGGCCGCCGGTGTCGACCCCGAGGTGATCGTCTCCGGGGTCGACGAGTCCCAGCTCGACGGGTTGCCGCCGAGCGAGCTCGCCCTCCAGCTGGCCGAGCTCAAGGCGGCTGCTGTCGCCGGTCAGCTGACCGGGGACCGGCTCGTGCTGGGCTGTGACTCGGTCCTCGAGCTCGACGGGTTGGCCCTGGGCAAGCCCGGCTCCCCCGAGGAGGCCACGAGCCGTTGGCTGGAGATGCGCGGACGCGCCGGGGTCCTGCACACCGGCCACGCGCTGCACCACCTCGCATCGGGTCGGGTGGCCGCCGCAGCCGCAGCAACCACCGTGCACTTCGCCCACGTCACCGACGCCGAGATCGCGGCGTACGTCGCCACCGGTGAGCCACTGCACGTGGCCGGAGCGTTCACCATCGACGGCCTCGGCGGCGCCTTCGTCACACACGTCGAGGGCGACCACCACAACGTCGTCGGCCTCAGCCTGCCGTTGCTGCGCGACATGCTCGCCGAGCTAGGAGAGTCGTGGGTCGACCTCTGGCGATCCTGAGTCACCGGTCGCGTCATCGAGCTGGCGGGCAGCGCCCCGGGGCAACACGCAGTTGCCCGGCAGCGGCATCGCACTGGTGCCGGCCAAGGTGGCCGGCGCGTAGTTCTTCTGGCTGAAGATCACCTGGCGGAAGAGGTAGAACCGGGCCACCATGCCGAGACCCAGGCCGACCACGTTGGCCGCGATGTTGTCGGCGAACGCGGAGTCGTGGTCGAGCAGGTTGCGGCTGATCCACAGGCAGCCGATCGGTAGCGCCATCGTGGCCACGTTGATCACGAGGTACGCCGTGCGGCCGCCGTCCGCGTGGGCCGTCTCGCGGTTCTTGAACGCCCAGCTGCGGGTGCCGCGATAGCTGATCACCATGCCGATCGTGTTGGCCAGCACGTAGGCCATCGTCGGTTGCTCGTTCATCCACGGCTCGTCGGTGATCGAGAAACCGTGCACGAGGAAGTTGAACAGCAGGAACGCCACGAAGGTCGCCACCCCACCGACGGCGAGGAAGCGCAGTGTCTCGTCGAGGAGACGCTTCGCGCGTGGTCCCATGGTCATCGAGATTACTCGAAGGACGCGGCTTTCGTTGCCTCACCGGCCGATACGCCGAACGGCGAGCTCGATGCGGAGTCGCTGCGCGAGCCGCGGTGTGGCGGGTGGCGGGCTCAGCGCGACGACGTCACCATCCCGTCACTCGACCGGCAGGCCCAGTCCGCGTGCGATCAGCATGCGCTGCACCTCGGAGGTGCCCTCACCGATCTCGAGGATCTTGGCGTCGCGGTAGAAGCGGGCCACCGGGTACTCCTCCATGAAGCCGTAGCCGCCGAAGACCTGGGTGGCGATGCGGGTCGCGGTCACCGCCGACTCCGAGGTGTGGAGCTTGGCGATCGACGCAGCCTGCTTGAAGTCCTTCTGCGAGGCCCCGGCGTCCTTCATCGCGGCAGCCTTGTAGGTCAGCAGCCGCCCGGCCTGCAGCATCACGTCGAGGTCGGCGATCTGGAAGGCCACGCCCTGCTTGCGACCGATCGGACCACCCATCGTCTGCCGGTCGAGGGCGTACTCCACGCAGAGGTCGCGGCAGGCCTCGATCAGGCCGACGGCCAGGGCTGCGATGGCGACCCGGCCGTCGTCCAGCGTGGCCAGGAACTGGGCAAAGCCACGCCCGCGCTCACCGAGGAGGTTCGTCGAGGGGACGTGCACGTCCTCGAAGGACAGCGGGTGGGTGTCGGAGATGTGCCAGCCGAGCTTGTCGTAGGCCTTCTCCGCGGTGAACCCGGGCGTCCCGGCGGGAACGATGATGGTGCTGATCTCGGCACTGCCGTTGTCGCGGGTGCCGGTGCGGGCCGTCACCGTGACGAGCGAGGTGATCTCGGAGCCGGAGTTGGTGATGAACTGCTTGGCCCCGTTGACGACCCACTCGTCGCCGACCAGCTCGGCCTTGGTCTTGGTGGCGCCCGCATCGGAGCCGGCACCCGGCTCGGTGAGACCGAAGCCGGCCAGCTTCCTGCCGGCCACGAGGTCGGGCAGGTGGGCCTGCTTCTGCGCGTCGTCGCCGAAGGTCAGGATCGGGTTGATGCCGAGACCGACGCCGGCCTCGAGCGTGATGCCCATCGACTGGTCGATCCGGCCGAGCTCCTCGATGGCCAGGCACAGCGAGGTGAACGGGCCGTCCTCGGGAGCCAGCCCCGCTCCGCCGAACTCCTCGGGAGCGGTCAGGCCGAACAGGCCGAGGTCACCCATCTTGTGCACGACATCGACCGGGAAGTGGTGGTCCTTGTCCCACTGCGCGACGTGCGGCGCGATCTCGGCCTCGGCGAAGTCGCGGACGGACCGGCGGAACTCTTCGTGCTCACGGGACAACTCGAACGACCCTGACATCACTGCCTACCTCTTCATGGGAAATCTGTCGACGTACGTCCACCATGCTCCTACGCTTACGTTGACGTAAAGCAAGGTCGAGACCAGCTCGACGACCGAAGGACGGCGATGCCGGTGGTGACCACCTGGACGATCCGCCAGCTCGCCGACGAGTACGCCGTCAGCCTGCGCACCCTGCGCCACTACGAGGACCTCGGGTTGCTGCACCCGGTGCGTGTGGGTGTCGCCCGGGAGTACCACCAGCGCGACAGGATCCGTCTCGAGCTGATCCTGCGGGGAAAACGGGTCGGCTTCTCCCTCGACGAGATCTCGGTGATCGTCAACATGTACGACGAACCGCCGGGCGAGGCGGGCCAGCTCAACTACCTCATCGACCAGTGCGACGTACGCCGGCGCGCGCTGGAGCAGCAGCGCCGTGACATCGACGCCACGATCGCCGACCTCGACGGCATCGAGGCTCGCTGTCGCGAGGACCTCGGCCAGCTGGTCGGGAGGAAACGGCGCCGGCCCTCCCGCGACGACGAGCCACCCGCGCACGAGGCCGCGCCCCTGTGAGTCGGGGCGGGCACACCAACCGCGAGAGATCCACCACCCGGAACCGGTCATCACCCTTCGCCGCTCTGCCCCTAGACTCCGTGAGTGGTGCCCGATGCCGGTCACCCACGAACCTGTGAGCAGTCGAGGAGAATCCGTGCCCGAGATCAAGCCGTTGCAGAAGGTCCTCATCGCCAACCGAGGCGAGATCGCCGTGCGCGTCATCCGTGCCTGCAAGGACGCCGGGATCAGCTCGGTCGCCGTCTATGCCGAGCCGGATCGTGACGCACTGTTCGTGCGCCAGGCCGACGAGGCGCACTCCCTCAACGGAGCGACGCCCGCCGACAGCTACCTCGACATCGCCAAGATCATCAACGTGGCCAAGGAGTCCGGTGCGGACTCCGTGCACCCCGGCTACGGATTCCTCGCCGAGAACGCCGAGTTCGCGCAGGCCGTGCTCGACGCCGGCCTGATCTGGATCGGCCCCAGCCCCGCGGCCATCGAGGGCCTCGGTGACAAGGCCAAGGCCAAGCAGATCGCCCTCGCCGCCGGCGCCCCCTTGGCCCCCGGCCTCAAGGACGCCGTCGAGGGCCCCGACGAGATCGTCGCGTTCGCCAAGGAGCACGGCCTCCCCGTTGCCATCAAGGCAGTCTTCGGCGGCGGCGGTCGTGGCCTCAAGGTCGCCCGCACGCTCGAGGAGATCCCCGAGCTCTTCGAGTCCGCGACCCGTGAGGCGATCAGCGCCTTCGGCCGTGGCGAGTGCCTCGTCGAGAAGTTCCTCGACCGCCCCCGCCACGTCGAGACCCAGTGCCTGGCCGACCAGCACGGCAACGTCGTGGTGGTCTCCACCCGCGACTGCTCCCTGCAGCGCCGCCACCAGAAGCTGGTCGAGGAAGCACCCGCGCCGTTCCTCACCGACGAGCAGAACCAGCGCCTCTACGAGTCATCGAAGGCGATCCTGAAGGAGGCCGGCTACGTCGGCGCCGGAACGTGCGAGTTCCTGGTCGCGGCCGACGGCACCATCTCGTTCCTCGAGGTCAACACCCGTCTGCAGGTCGAGCACTGTGTCTCCGAGGAGGTCACCGGGATCGACCTGGTCCGCGAGATGTTCCGCATCGCGGCCGGCGAGGAGCTCGGCTACGACGACCCCGAGGTCAGGGGCCACTCCATCGAGTTCCGGGTCAACGCCGAGGATCCGGGCAACAACTTCATGCCCGCCCCCGGCACCCTGACCGAGTGGGCGCCCCCGAGCGGCCCCGGCATCCGCCTGGACTCCGGCTACGAGGTGGGCGAGACCGTCCCCGGCTCGTTCGACTCCCTGGTCGCCAAGCTGATCGTGACCGGCAAGGACCGCACCCAGGCCATCGAGCGCTCGCGTCGTGCGATCTCCGAGTTCCGTGTCGACGGCATGCCGACCGCGTTGACCTTCGACGAGGTCGTGCTCGACGACCCGGCGTACGTCGGCGCCTCGAACCCGTCAGGCGAGGGCGAGTTCACGGTCTACACCACGTGGATCGAGACCGACTTCGACAACCAGATCCCGGCCTGGTCCGGAGCCACGGCCGAGGCCGACGAGCCCGAGGAGCGCCAGAAGGTCACCGTCGAGGTCGGCGGCAAGCGTCTCGAGGTCGTCCTGCCCGGTGGGCTGGGAGGCCTGGCTGCAGCTGGTTCCGGCGGCGGTGCCAAGAAGCCGAAGCGCAAGGCCAAGAAGGCCGGCGCCGCAGCCTCCGGTGACGCGGTCACCTCCCCCATGCAGGGCACCATCGTGAAGGTGGCCGTCGAGGAGGGCGCCAGCGTCGCCGAGGGTGACGTCGTCGTCGTGATCGAGGCGATGAAGATGGAGCAGCCGATCAAGGCGCACAAGGCCGGAACCGTGACATCTCTCGAGGCCGAGGTGGGCGCCACCGTCACCCAGGGCGCAGTGATCTGCGAGCTCAAGGACTGACCCGTGGCCTCTGCGGCCACTGAGCAGGACTTCGCCGGCACCGTCGCCGAGATCGTGGCGCACCTCGACCAGGACCCGGTCCTGGTCGAGGAGGTCATGGGCAACGGGCACACCGAGGCGATCCGCGAGGCGCTGGGTGCCAAGGCCGCGACGAGCCCGGTCCCGGTGCACGTGGTGCTCACCAAGGCACCCGTCGGCCTCACGACCGACAACACCGCCGAGGAGCTGCTCACGTTGCTCCACGCCCGCTCGGGCGAGGACGGCGTCTGGTTCGTGGCCACCGCCGACACGGGACACACCGCACTGGCCGTCTACGGCGACATCGACCCGAAGGTCGACAACGACGAGACCGAGCTCTCCCTGGCCGTGAGCCGCGCCGAGGACCAGGTGGCTGCCGCGATCCGGTCCGACTGCGCCGACTGCTTCTCCACCCCCGTGATCGAGGCAGGGCTGGTGCTCGACTCGGTGAACGCCGGGCTGTCCGGCGGACGTGACGATCCCCTCAGCCCGGCCCAGGTCGACGCCTACACCGCCTCGACGTGGCAGGGCACCCAGACCAGGACCGGGATCCACGACGACGCGGAGATGCCGACACCGGGCCTCTATGCGGTCGTGGCCACGATGACGGCGCTGTGCGTCGCGGTGGTCGCCTATCGACTGCTGCAGGCCGTCGGAGGCGCCACGCACCCACCCCTCGGCTCCAAGGATGCCACCAGCACGCGGTCTCCCTCCCGGTCGTCCTCGTCGCCCGTCGGTCGGTCGACGGTCCGTGGTCCACGGGAGGAGCTGCGACACTGGCAGGCGAAGGCCACGGCGGAGACCCGCACGCTCGCAGGCGTGCTCGGCAGCGGCGACGAGCTCGACGACTGGCAGCGTCGCGACGTTGCCTCCACGTGCCTGGACCGCGCCGAGCCACGCATCGCGTCCGACGACTTCCTCGAGGTCCTGGGAGCACTGGTGCTGGCGCGCACCGGCATGCACGCCCTCACCCGGGAGCAGGGGCAGTACCGCTGCTGCTACGTCGACCCGCGCCATGGGTTCGCCGACACCAGGTCACCGCTCGGTGGCGGCGTCAGTGTGCCGGTGTGCCGATCCTGCGCGAAGTCCCTGGAGCGGGGCTCCGGGCTGGAGCCGCTCACCGAGGAGACGCTCGCCGGGCGACGCCCCTACTACGAGGGCTCGACGGTCTGGGCGATGAGCGGCTTCGGGTCGCTCGGCGGCGACTGGTGGAAGCAGGTCCCGCGATGACGGGCTCCGGGGTGACTGCCACGCGCCGACGAGTGCTCCGCGGGCTGGTGTCCTTGGTCGTTGCCTGCGGGCTGGGCGCCGGATCGGCGGTGCTCGCCACCCAGGTGCTGCACGACCGACGAGCCGACGCCGTGTCCGCCCGGGCTGCTGCGTTGGCGCCCGAGGCGCGCGTCGACCGGGTGCGTCATGCACTGGACGGGTTGCGCGACGACGGCGTCAACGTCGCTCCCGACGCCCGCGACCTGCTCGACCCGGCGGGGGAACGGAAGGTGGCCCGGGCAATCGCAGCCTCGACCACACCGGTCAAGGTGGTGGTCTGGACCGAGACCAGCTTCGCCGGGGCATCGCGTTTCGACCTGGTCCAGCAGCTCGAGGCCGGGTTGGCGGAAGGCGGCGGCCACGGCGTCTACCTGGTGTGGGAGGGGCCGGAGAAGGGCACCCTCGACACCTACGGCAGGAACGGCTACATCTCGTCCATCTCGACCCACGAGGACTTCGCCGGGGATCCCGCGATCACCATCCCCCGTCTGGTCAGGCAGGTCGACGAGCAGGTCGAGTGGACCGACACGAACGAGGACTTCGACTACTACGGCGGAGTCGGCGGCGGCATCGGGATCGGTGCCCTCTACGCCGTCGGGGTGCTGCTGGGCGTCGGCCTGGTCCACGGACTGATCGTCCTGGTGACCAAGCGACGCCTGCCCGGAGGCTGGCGCTGGTGAGGAGCAACGCGATGGACCAGGACGACCTGGCGAGGATCCACGAGGAGCTGGCCAAGGACGGGGTCTTCGTCCACCCCTCCCTCGCCGACCTCGTCACTCCCGCGGACGAAGCAGCCCTCGAGCAGGAGGCCGCGCGTGCCGAGCACCCGACGTACGTCGTGGTGTGGCCGCTGCGCGAGAGCGACACCTACGGCGGCAAGGCCTCGGACCTGCTGACCCGCTTGCACGACGAGTACCCGGAGCCGGGGATCTACCTCTCCACCACGACGAGGCTGGAGCCGACCGACCACACCAGCGTCGAGGTCGACGGCCGGCAGTGGGGCATCCCCGGCGAGGCCGACGGCGACCTCTCCGAGTGGGCCGTCGAGATGGTGGTCGACCAGGAGGAGCACCAAGACATCCCGTCGGCGATGGGTCGCACGCTCGAACTGCTGGACATGGATCCCGACCAGGTCGCCGAGCTGAACGACGAGCTGCTGGCACAGGGGGCGGCGACGCGCGGCGACGGACCCGAGGACGATGACGGATGGCTGCCCGGCGGCCTGACCACGGTGCTGGTGGCGGCGCTGGCGGTCTTCGTCGCCTGGCGCGTGGCGGTGTCGTTCCGCAGGAAGCCGGCACCGCTGCCGAAGTCGGCGATGCGCCGGATTCGCGCGGCTCGAGCACGCGAGCTGCTGGCCCGTGCCCGCGACGAGTCCCAAGCACTGGGTGAGCAGCTCGACCAGGCGGAGATCGAGCCCGGCGACGATGCCGACTCGTGGCAGGCAGCACTCGACCACTACGCCGTCGTGCGCCGACTGCTCACTCCCGACGAGCCCGCCGAGCTCGACGTGGTCGGAGCCCTCGTGCTCACCCAGCGCGGACGTGAGGCGTTCGCCTGCGCCCGTGGCGGGAAGGCGTGGCAGCCGACCGCCACGTGCTACCTCAACCCGCTGCACGGCCAGGCTGGGAGGGGACGGCGCATCGAGTGGCAGGGCCGCACCCTCGAGGTCCCGGTGTGCGACGAGTGCCGCGAGGCGCTCCGGAGGAAGAAGGTGCCCGACATCCTCGACGTCGTCCACAAGGGCAGGCCGGTCCACTACTTCGAGACCGAGGTCGAGCCGTGGGCGTCGACCGGCTACGGAGCCTTGGAGCCCGACCTGATGGTCCGGCTGCACGACCACCGGTGACGTGGGGCGCTGACCCGGAGGGCCGTTCTGAAAGGGCCGCCCGGTGCAACCGAGCGGCCCTCCCCTCGCTCCCTCCCAGGAGAGAGGCTCGTCGGTGCGGCGCTCGACGTCTCCGGAGCGCATCCCACCATGCCCGTGCTGAGCACTCTAGGGCATCGGCCCCCGACTCCGTCGTGGCTGCTGTCACGCGTCGACCCCGCATCTCAGCCTCCCGGCAACCGTGATCCGGCGCCAGCTCGTCGAGTATCCTCACGGACGTGTTCCCGACGACCGCCCACGAGAAGGCCGTGCCCGGCGTGGTCAGCCAGGTCGCGGCACCGTTCGTGGGCGTGGTGACCCCCCTGGTCTCCGAGGGTGACCGAGTCCGTGCGGGCGACCCCGTCGCCCTCATCGAGGCGATGAAGATGGAGGCGGTGATCACCGCACCTGTCGACGGCACGGTCTCACGGCTGGCGATCGCCGACCCCCAGTCGGTCGAGGGCGGGGACCTGCTCATCGTCCTCTGAGGACTGTTGACTCTCCTTGGGGAAAGGTGCACCGTCACCGGACCGGTGAACGTCACCGGGGACGAGGATCTCCACATGGCACTCATGAACATCGGCGACTTCGCCGGGGAGTCGGGGCTGAGCGCGAAGGCGTTGCGCCTCTACGACGAGCTCGGACTGCTGACCCCGGCCGAGGTGGACCCGTTCAACGGCTACCGTCGCTATGCGCCTGCCCAGCTCCCCCGGGCCCGGCTGGTGGCCGGCCTGCGGCTGGTCGGGATGCCGCTGGCCCGGATCCGGCAGGTCATCCTCCTGCCGGATGAAGCTGCGGCCGTGGAGATCGAGGCCTACTGGCGCCAGGCCGAGGCGGACCACGCCTCGCGCCGCACGACGCTGGTCGGACTCGTCGCCAGGATGCACGAGAGGAAGACCCCCATGAACACCACCCACCCCACCCACCCCGAGCTCACCGCCAGTGCGGCACACCGCCACCGCCAGGGTGCCCGCAGGAGCCAACAGGATGCGGTCCTCACCGGAGCCGGACTCTTCGCGGTGGCCGACGGGTTCGGCAACCACGACGACGTCTCGTCGCGGGCGTTGGAGACACTCGTGGGACTGGAGGACTGCCACACCACCGACCCTGCCGCCGAGATCGAGGCGGCGGTCGCCCGGGCGGCCGCGGCAGTCCTGGAGGAGGTGGCCGAGTCGGACGGCACGACGCTGACGGCGCTCTGGCTCCACCAGGGCAGCGCGATCACCGCACACGTCGGCGACGCGCGCATCCACCTGGTCCGCGACGGGACGGTCCGGCGACTGACCCGTGACCACACCATGGTGGCCGAGCTCGTCGCCGAGGGGCGGCTCAACGAGGAGGAGGCCGCGGCCCACCCGAAGCGCATGCTGATCAACCGGGCCCTGGCTCCCGGTGCCCCGTCCGTCCCCGACATCGGGCTGACCACCGTGCGTCCCGGAGACCGGCTGGTGCTCACCACCGACGGTGTCCACTCGGTCCTGCAGGCGGCTGAGCTGGACGAGATGCTGGTCGCACCCGGAGACCCGGACACCGTCGCAGCAAGGATCTCCGCGGCGGTCGAGGACGCAGGGGCTCCCGACAACCACACCGTGGTGGTGATCGCGATCAGCGAAGGCTGATCCGCCACGCACTCAGGGCTTGAAGGTGAGCCAGGTCGACTTGAGCCCCAGGGCGAACCGCAGGCTGTCGCCGGAGATCGTCACGTTGCGCTTGCCCCCGACCAGGGTCAGGGACTCGATGCGACCCTTCCACTGGCCGTTGCCGTCGCGGCGGGTGACCTTGATCGACCTGAGGTTGCCGATGGCCGGCCAGGCCCGCTCGATCCGGGACACGTCGACCGACGTGCGCCACGTGTGGTTCGGGTTTCCCGACCACCCGTCGTACGGATCCTTCTTGGCCGGGAGGTAGGGGAACTGGTTGGCCGAGGTCCAGCCACCGCTGCTCGAGCTGAACTGCGTGAACGCGGGTTCGTCCTGGTGCGTGAGGATGCGTCCCCGGGTCTCCCTGACGGCGGCGTCCGCGCTCGGGTGCTCGCCCGAGACCCCGCGATAGACCTGACAGGCCGTGGTGTCGCAGATCTGGTAGTGCCCGGCACGCGGGTGGGCCTTCTCGTAGGCCCCGTAGGTGCGCGCCGCGACCGCCTGCGCCTGCACCGCGGCGGGCGTCCACGTGGCTGGCATCTCGGCCGGGACCACGCCCCTGACGTAGGTGTCGAGATCCACCGAGTTCACCGTGTCCCGATCGGTCGAGCCCGGAGTCGGGATCGCCGAGATCAAGCGACCGCGGTAGGCCTGCGTGGAACTGCCGAGACGGAGCCGGACCGGCCGACCTGCCGCCGAGAAGCTGACGCTGCCGTCGAAGGCCATCCACCGCTTCCAGCCCCCGTCGTGGAACTGCACCTTCGTGCGGGACGGGTCCTTGGCCGGCACCAGCCTCCACAGGCCGTCCCCCCGGTCGGGCACCTCGTGCACCACTCCGGTCGACTCCTTGGTGACCCTGAGCCGGCTGCGATGCTCCACCACCACGTCGGGGCTGGTGTCGGCGCTGATCAGTACGGCGATCCGCCCCTTGTCCCGGGCGACCTCGGTTCCCGGGTAGTAGAAGCCGACGATCTCGCGCCACCCGAGCCCTTGCCGCGCGGCGCCCTCGGCGCCGTACTGCGACATCCCGTGCCCGTGGCCGTAGCCGTGACCCACGATGGCCACCTTGCCCCGCGCCGGCATCGGATAGGTCTGGCTGACGCTGATCCCGTCACGCGCGATCGCGACCGTCGTGGCCACGGTCGCGTGACCCGTCGAGATGCTCGCCGGGAGCGCCAGGGCAGCACTCGAGACCGCGATCAGGAACGTACGCCGCATGGAGCTCTCCGGTGACTGTGGGGCTGCTGTGTCCGGTGGGACAGTTGAGCCAAACACGGCGCACACCGCCTGTCCACAGGTTCGGTCGAACTACAGGCCTGTACTTTCCGGAGCCTTGCTAGCGTCGGGTCATGGAGTGGTTGATGGTGGCAGTGGCCGTGGCAGCCGTGGTTGCGCTGCTCCTCGTTCGTGCGCGGGACCAGCGAGCTCTCCAGCAACGCCGCGACGCCGAGCTGCAGAAGGTGAAGAAGGTCGTCGAGGAGGACGTGACCCGCTTCGGCGAGGAGCTGACCGAGCTGCACATCGACACCTTGGCCACCGAGCTCGACGTGCCGATGCGCCAGGACTACCAACGCGCCCTCGACTCCTACGAGAGCGCCAAGGCGCTGCTCCACGACGTGGACGACCCGGCCGAGGTCTCCGCCGTGACCCGTGTGCTCGAGGACGGTCGCTACGCCCAGGCTTGCGTGCTGGCCCGGCAGGACGACGAGCCGCTCCCCCAGCGACGGCCTCCGTGCTTCTTCAATCCCCGCCACGGACCGGCGCAGACCGACGTGCTCTGGGCACCGCCGGGCGGGCAGCAACGGGAGATCCCGGTCTGCCTGGCCGACGCCGACCGGCTCACCGCCGGTGCCGAGCCCGACGTGCGCCAGGTGCGCAACGGGAACCGCATGGTGCCCTGGTACCAGGGCGGGCCCGCGTACGGCGCCTACGCCGACGGCTACTACGGCGCCTATGCGATGAACGGCCTGTTCCCCGCGTTCCTGATCGGCTCGATGATGAGTGGCATCTGGGACCCGGCGATCACCTCCGGCGACGGCACGGGTGACGGCGGGGGTGACGGCGGGGATATCTCGGGGACCGGAGGCGACGGCGGTGACTGGTCCGATCCCGGCGGCGGTGACGCTGGTGGTGACTTCGGCGGCGGTGACGCCGGCGGTGACTTCGGCGGCGGCGACGCCGGTGGCGGTGACTTCGGTGGTGACTTCGGTGGCGGCGACGTGGGCGGAGGCTTCGACTTCGGTGGCTTCGACTTCTGATCCCCGCCGGCCGGCTCCACCTGTCACAGTGGCGTCGTGAAGCCGCGCCAACCACCCGTCGTGCGGGTCAGCCGGGACCCCGGGACCGACCTGGATCCCGCCACGTGGCCCCTCACGATCCCAGCCGTGGCCCACCTGCTGAAGCAGGGCCTCGTCCTCCCGGCGGGCGTGACGTTCCTGGTCGGCGAGAACGGCTCCGGCAAGTCGACGCTGGTCGAGTCCATAGCGCTCGCCTACGGTCTCTCGCCCGAGGGAGGTAGCGCCCATGGCCAGCACCGCACCCGAACGAGCGAGTCATCGCTGCACGAGAACCTTCTGATCCAGCGCGGCATCGGGAGCGGGCGGTGGGGCTTCTTCCTCCGGGCCGAGACCATGCACGGGTGGTACACCTACATGGACGAGTACGGCGACCCCCCGGTACGACGTCGACTACCACGCGATGAGCCACGGTGAGTCGTTCCTCGAGGTGCTCCGGCGCAAGTTCACCTCACCCAGCTTCTACTGCCTCGACGAGCCCGAGGCCGCGTTGTCGTTCGGCTCGACGCTGAGCCTGATCCGCACGTTGCACGACATCGCTGCTGAGGGCGGCCAGGTGCTGTGCGCAACCCACTCCCCGGTCCTGGCTGCGATGCCGGGCGCGCACATCATCGAGGTCGGCGAATGGGGCCTGCGCGAGACGACCTGGGACGAGCTGGAGCTCGTCCACCACTGGAAGGCCTACCTCGACGCCCCGATGCGCTATCTCCGGCACACCCTGGAGGACGACTGACCGCTCAGACGTTGTGCAGCCGTCGGGCCGCCTCGGCGATCGAGCCGGACATCGACGGGTAGACGGTGAACACCTGGGCCACCTGGTCGGCAGTCAGCTTCTCCGACACCGCGATGGAGATCGGGTGGATCAGCTCGGAGGCCCGCGGCCCCACCACCACGCCTCCGACCACCGTGCCGGTGCCGGGGCGACAGAACAGCTTCACGAACCCGTCGTGAACGCCCTGCATCTTGGCGCGAGGGTTGCCCGCCAGCTTGAGCATCACGACCTCGGCCACGATCTCGCCCTCGTCGACGGCCTTCTGCGAGCAACCGACCGTCGCGATCTCGGGGGCGGTGAAGACGTTGGACGAGACCTTGCGCAGGTCGAGCGGGGCCACGGCGTCGCCGAGCACGTGCCACATCGCGATGCGTCCCTGCATGGCCGCGACCGAGGCCAGCATGAGCACGCCCGTGCAGTCGCCGGCGGCGTAGACGCCGCGCGCCGACGTGCGCGAGACCTTGTCGACCTTGATGAAACCACCGTCGTCGACCTCCACGCCGGCGTCCTCGAGCCCGAGGTCGGCGGTGTTGGGGATCGAGCCGAGGGCCAGGATGCAGTGGGAGCCGGAGACCGTGCGGCCGTCGGTCAGGGTGACGGTGACCGTGTCGCCGTCGCGGGTCACCGACTCCATCCGCGACTTCGACAGCACCTGCATCCCGCGCCGCTTGGCGACGTCCTCGAGCACGGCGGAGGCGTCAGCGTCCTCGCCCGGCAGCACTCGGTCCCGCGAGGAGACCAGGGTGACGTCGATGCCGAGGGCCAAGTAGGCAGAGGCGAACTCGGCACCCGTGACACCGGAGCCGACCACGACCAGCTTCTGGGGCACCTCGGTGAGGTCGTAGACCTGCTCCCAGGTCAGGATGCGCTCGCCGTCAGGCTGGGCCGAGGGAAGGGTGCGCGGCGAGGCTCCCGTCGCCACGAGCACCGTGTCTGCGCCGAGCTCCTGCTCGGCTCCGTCGGCGGCGGTGACCACGACCCGGTGGGAGCCCTTCTGGGCAGCGCCGAGTCGTCCGCGGCCCTGGACGACCTTGACCCCTTCACGCTCGAGGCGCCGAGCGATGTCGGCGGACTGCTCGCCCGCCAGCCGCAGGACCCGCGCGTTGAGCTTGGCCAGGTCGACCTTGACCTTGCTGGCCACGTCGCCGGCCGCGTCCTCGAAGACCACACCGAGCTCGGCGGCGTCGGTCACCTCCGTCATCACCTCGGCGGTGGCGATCAGGGTCTTGCTCGGCACACAGTCGGTCAGCACCGCGCTGCCGCCGATGCCGTCGCAGTCGACCACGGTCACGTCGGCACCGAGCTGCGCGGCCACCAGCGCCGACTCGTAGCCGCCGGGACCGCCACCGATGATGACGACGCGCTCAGAGCTGGTCATCGGCTCAGAAGTTGATCATGTGGCCGGCGATGCCGTGCACGGCTTCCTTGACGGCCTCGGACAGCGTCGGGTGGGCGAACACGTTGCGCGCCACCTCGTCGGCGGTCAGGTCCCACTTCTGGGCGAGGGTGAGCACCGGGAGCTGCTCGGTGACGTCGGGTCCGATCATGTGGGCACCGAGGATCTCGTTGTGCTCGGCGTCGGCGACGACCTTGACGAAGCCCACTGCCTCGCCGAGGCCCTGGGCCTTGCCGTTGGCGGTGAACGGGAACGTAGCGGTCTTGACGTCGTACCCCTTCTCCTTGGCCTGGGCCTCGGAGTAGCCGAAGGAACCGATCTGCGGCTGGCAGTAGGTCGCCCGCGGGATCATGTCGAAGTCGATCTCGATGGTCTCGGCGTCGGCGATGGTCTCCGCCGCGACGATGCCCATCGCCTCGGCGGCGTGGGCCAGCATCATCTTGCCGGTGACGTCACCGATCGCATAGATGCCGGAGACGTTGGTGCGTCCGCGCCCGTCGACGGCGATGGCGCCGCGCTCGGTCAGCTCGACACCGGCGGTCTCGAGGCCATAGCCCTCGACGCGCGGGGCAAAGCCGAAGGCGGCCAGCATCTTGTCGGCCTCGATGACCTCCGCATCGCCGCCACCAGCCGGGCTGACCGTCACCTTGACACCGGACCCGGTGTCCTCGACCTTCTCCACCTTGGTGGAGAGCATCACGTTGATGCCCAGCTTCTTGTAGTGCTTCAGCAGCTCCTTGGACACGTCGGCGTCCTCGGTGGGCACCATCCGGTCGAGGAACTCCACGATCGTCACGGCGACGCCGAAGTTCTTCATCACGTAGGCGAACTCGACGCCGATGGCACCCGAACCACCGATCACGATCGACTTCGGCAGGTTCTCGTCGAGGATCTGCTCCTCGTAGGTCACCACGTTCTGGCTGAGCTCGAGGCCCGGCACCAGGCGCACCTTGGCGCCCGCGGCGATGATCAGGTTGTCGCAGGTGTAGGTCGTGGCGTTGCCCTCGGCGTCCTTCACCTCGACAGTCTGCTTGCCGTCGACGGCGCCCTTGAGCGTGCCGAAGCCGTTGACCTCGGTGATCTTGTTCTTCTTCATCAGGAAGTGGACGCCCTTGACGATGCCGGCCGACACCTGGCGCGAGCGCTTGTGCGTCGGACCGAAGGACATCGTGGCGTCGCCCTCGATGCCGAACTTCGCCTTCTCGTGCGTGAGCGTGTGGGCGAGCTCGGCGTTCTTGAGGAGCGCCTTGGACGGGATGCAGCCGACGTTGAGGCAGACACCGCCCCAGTACTTCTCCTCGACGACCGCGACGGACTGGCCGAGCTGGGCTGCGCGGATCGCCGCGACGTAGCCACCAGGACCGGCACCAAGGACGAGAACATTGAAGTGGGTCACGAGGCACAGCCTACGACCCTGGCGGCCGACCCACTAACCTGAACCCCGTGACTCTGTACGCCGCCTACGGGACGAACCTCGATCCCGCCCGCATGAGCGAGCGGTGTCCGCATTCCATCCTGCGCACCACCGGGTGGTTGGAGGGTTGGCGGCTCACCTTCGGCGGTGAGGAGCACGGCTGGGACGGCGCCCTCACCACGATCGTCCAGGACTCCTTCGAGCGGGTGTTCGTGGCCGTCTACGACCTGACCTCCGAGGACGAGTCAGCACTGGACGGCTGGGAGTCGGCCGACACCGGGCTCTATCGCAAGACGAAGGTCCGGGTGGCGACGCTGACCGGCGAGCTGGTCGTCTGGGCCTACGTGCTCGACGCCTTCGAGGGCGGCCTCCCCTCGGCGTACCACATCGGAGTCCTCTCCGACTCCGCCGAGGCGGCCGGAGCTCCCGACGACTACGTCAGTGCCCTCCGCGCACGCTCCTGCCGCTCCACCGGCCTCTGACCCGCTCGTCGCACCCCCGGGGTCGGGACTCGCCACGCACACCTCCCGGCGCAGCGTTCTCGAGGGCTAGAGTGCCTGCCGTGGCCCAGACTGATGAGAACCCCAACAAGGCACTGGCCGCCGACGCGGCAGCCGCACTCCGCTCCGCGACCGGCGTCGAGCAGCACGACGTCGCACTGGTGCTCGGCTCGGGCTGGTTGCCGGCCGTCGACGCCTTGGGCGAGGCGACGGCCGAGATCGACACCACCGACCTGCCCGGCTTCAACGCGGCCGCCGTGGCCGGACACTCCGGCAAGATCCGCAGCATCCGGTCGGGCGATCGCAACCTGCTGGTCTTCCTGAGCCGCACCCACTTCTACGAGGGCAAGGGCGTCGCCGCAGTCGTCCACCCGGTGCGCACGGCGGCCGCCGCAGGATGCAGGGCGATCGTGCTGACCAACGGCTGTGGCGGCCTGCGCGAGGGCTGGCGACCCGGCCAACCGGTGCTGATCAGCGACCACATCAACCTGACGGCCACCTCGCCGATCGAGGGCGCGAACTTCGTCGACCTCACCGACCTCTACAGCCCCCGACTGCGGGCCGCCTGTCGCGAGATCGACCCGTCCCTCGACGAGGGCGTCTACGTGCAGTTCCCCGGCCCGCACTACGAGACGCCGGCCGAGATCACCATGGTGCGCGCCATCGGCGGCGACCTGGTCGGCATGAGCACCACCCTGGAGGCGATCGCCGCCCGTGAGGCGGGCATGGAGGTGCTCGGGATCAGCCTGGTCACCAATCTCGCCGCCGGGCTCAGCGGCCAACCGCTGAACCACCAGGAGGTGCTCGAGGCGGGTCGGGCCGCGGCCACCCGCATGGGCGAGCTGCTCGGCCGCATCGTTCCGCGGATCTGACCGGCCGCCCCATGAAGGTCCTCGTCACCGGCGCCGCCGGCAGCATCGGCCAGGTGGTCACGCTCGGCCTCCTCGACCGCGGCCACGACGTCATCGGGTTCGACCGGTTGCCGGCGCCCGACGGCTTCGAGGGCGCTTGGCACACCGCTGACTGCACCGACCCGGATGCCGTGCTCGACGCCTTCGCCGCCCAGCCGCTCGATGCCGTCGTGCACCTGGCCGGCTTCCCGGACGAGGCCGGCCTCCGCGAGTCACTGGCCTCCCACGTGATCACCACGGCAGCCCTGCTCGACGCCATGCAGGTCCACCAGGTCAGCCGCATCGTCTACGCGTCGTCCAACCACGCAGTCGGCGGCACCCCGCGACGCGACCTCGTCTCCGACGACGCCCTCCCCCGGCCCGACACGTTCTACGGTGTCGGGAAGGTTGCCGCCGAGGCCGTGCTGCGGCTCCACGTCGACCGCTACGGCATCGACGCCGTCGCCTGTCGGATCGGTTCCTTCCTCCCCGAGCCCACGACACGTCGCCATCTGGCCACCTGGCTCTCCCACGACGACTGCGTCCGGATGGTCCACGCCGCCCTCACCGCGACGGCCCCGGGGTTCGCGGTGGTCTACGGGATCTCCGCCAACACCGAGGCGTGGTGGGACCTCGAGCCGGGGCGGCGGATCGGCTACCACCCCCAGGACGACGCGGCCGACTTCGCCGACCGGTTGCCGACGCGCGTCGAGGACCCGGCCGAGGCCGCCCACGTCGGTGGCCCGTTCGCCACCGAGCAGTTCCACCGTCCGGCCTTCGACCCGCGCTGATCCCGTCCGGGCCTTCTCTCGGGCGGCCGTGCAGCTCGTGGCTGTTGCCCGGCGCCGTGTCCTTGACCGGCGGAGTTGACTGGAGGCATGACCACCACACCGTTGGGCACCCGGACGCTGGGTACCGCCGATCCGCTCACCGTCTCCGCCATGGGCCTCGGCTGCATGGGCATGTCGGAGTTCTACGGAACCACGTCGGAGACCCATGGGCTCGCCACGATCCACCGCGCCCTCGACCTGGGCGTCAGCTTCCTCGACACCGCCGACATGTACGGCCCGTTCACCAACGAGCACCTGGTCGGCCAGGCCATCCGCGGCCGGCGCGACGACGTGCAGCTGGCCACCAAGTTCGGCAACCAGCGCAACCCCGACGGTTCGTGGGTGCGCATCAACGGAACTCCCGAGTACGTCCGCGAGGCCTGCCACGCGTCACTGCACCGGCTGGGCGTCGACCACATCGACCTCTACTACCAGCACCGGGTCGACCCGACCGTGTCGATCGAGGAGACCGTCGGCGCGATGGCCGGGCTCGTCGCCGAGGGCAAGGTCCGTCACCTCGGGCTCTCCGAGGCCTCCGCCGGAACCATCCGACGTGCCCATGCCGTGCACCCCATCACCGCACTGCAGAGCGAGTACTCCCTGTTCACCCGTGACGTCGAGGACGAGATCCTGCCGACGCTGCGCGAGCTGGGCATCGGCCTGGTCCCCTACTCCCCGCTCGGTCGCGGACTGCTGACCGGGGGCGTCACCCCGGAGACCCTGGAGTCCGGGGACTCCCGCAAGCAGGGCCGGTTCCCGCGGTTCCAGGGCGAGGCGCTGCGGGCCAACCTGGTGCTGGTGCGCCGCGTCGAGGAGATCGCGGCCCGCCTCGGGGCAACACCCGGACAGCTGGCCCTGGCCTGGGTGCTCGCCCAGGGCGACGACGTGGTGCCGATCCCCGGCACCAAGCGGATCGCCTACCTGGAGGAGAACGTCGGCGCGGCCGCGTTGTCGCTGGACGACAACAACCTGGCCGATCTCTCCGCAGCCGTCCCGCGGGACGCGGTCATGGGTGATCGCTACGTCGACATGAGCAGCGTCAACCGATGAGGGATTCCACACCGAGGAGTGACACGTGAACACAGCCGACCTGCTGATCGACGGCTTCGGACGCTCGCTCGAGGGCGGGACTGCCGCCCTCGAGGGACTCACCGAGCAACAGCTCACCCACCGTCCGGGGCCGGAGGCCAACTCGATCGCCTGGCTGCTCTGGCACCTCACCCGGGTGCAGGACGACCACGTCGCCGACGTCGCCGAGCTCGAACAGGTGTGGACGGCGCAGGGGTTCGTCGAACGCTTCGCCCTGCCGTTCCCTCCGGACGACACCGGCTACGGCCACTCGTCCGAGCAGGTGGGCGCCGTCCGCGCCGACGCCGGGCTGCTGGCGGCGTACCTCGCCGCGGTGCACGAGCAGACCGTCGGGTACGTCGCGGGGCTGGGCGACGCCGACCTCGACCGCGTGGTCGACACGCGCTGGGACCCCGCGGTCACGCTCGGTGTCCGGTTGGTCAGCGTGGTCGACGACTGCGCCCAGCACGTCGGACAGGCTGCCTACGTCCGTGGCCTCCTCGCCTGAACCCGACGCCTCCTCCGGATGTCTGCGAGGCTGGAGCCATGGTGGACTGGCAGCTGACGATCGATTCCAACGACCCGGGCGTCCTGGTGAAGTTCTGGGCGCCCGCCCTGGGGTACGAGGTGCAGCCTCCACCCGAGGGATTCGACACGTGGAACGACTACTACGCCTCGATCGGCGTGCCCGAGCACGAGCTCGATGCCAACGGTGACGGCAGTGACCGGATCCACGATCCCACCGGTGGCGGTCCACCGATCTGGTTCCAGATCGTGCCGGAGAGGAAGACCCTGAAGAACCGCTTCCACTTCGACCTCTTCCCCACGAGGCGCGACAGGTCGCTCCCCGTGGAGGAGCGCAGGCGATTGGTCGAGGCCACGGTCGAGGAGCTGCTCACGGCGGGCGCCTCGGTGATCCGACGTTTCCCCGACGACTTCTCCGACGCGGTGCGCGAGGACTCCGACGGCGCGGCTGCGGTCGAGGGCTACTTCGTGCTGATGGCCGACCCCGAGGGCAACGAGTTCTGCGTGGCCTGACCGCACCCGCCCGGCCCGTGGTCCCGCGCAGGCCCGCGGTCGGGTCATGCCCTCGACGCGGAGGCGATCCGACGCACGGCCGAGCCCATCATCCGGTTGTGGTTCCACACCAGCAACGGTCTGGCGACGTGGGCCGCCAGGCCGAGCAGTCGACCCGCGACCTCGACCTCCTGCTCGAACGCGAGCCGGGTCCGACGCTCGTCGACCGGGGTCATCCGCCAGCGGACCCAGCCGACGAGGTCACCGTCGACGGTGGTCTCGAGCAGGTCGCCTCGGCGGTGCACGGCGTGCAGGTGCAGCTCCAGGTCGTAGGGCAACCGGGAGCGGACCACGACCAACGCGTCGTCGTCTCCCAGGCTGGCCACGGCGCGGACCTCCGGCCACCAGTCCGGGTAGTGCTCGAGGTCGACCAACCGATCGTGCAGGTCCTCGTGCGGTTCGTCGACCAACCACTCGCCACCGAAGCGGAAGTGCCGGCTCATGGGTCGACCAGGTCGAGCCGGATGGCCATCAGGTCCAGGGCCCGCACCGCTGCTCGTCGTACGTTCCCGTCAGGGTCGTCCTGGGCGCGACGCACGTGGCCGACGTGCTCGGTGTCACCGACCAGCCCGAGGAACCGCACTGCCTGGGCTCGCACCCGCGCCAGCTCATGGCCGGACAACCTCGCCGCCGCGTCGCCCGCCCGAGGCAGCTCGCGCCGGCTCGACACCTTCAGGCACATCTCCGCCACCCGCCATGCAGGGTCCGCCAGGCCGGCGATGACCGCGGTGGTGGCGCGGTCGTCCCAGACATACATCAGCGCCCGGGCACCCCAGACCCTCGGCCAGTGGTCGGCCCAGTCGTCGTGCGGGTCCCGGTGACCGGTCAGGTAGACGATCTCCTGCTGGTACGCCGCCGGATCAGCCCCGCCCAGCAGGTCGCAGGCCAGCTCGACGGTCGCGTCCACCCCGAGGTGTCCGGCCAGCTCGGGGACGAGCAGGCCGATCGGCCTCGTCAGGTCGGATGGGGCGGGAATCACGTCCCCATCATGACCACAGTCGTGCCGGAGCACCTAGCCTTGGGGCATGCCCGACTCCGCGAACGCCCTGGTCACCTGCTCCGTCTCCGAGGGCATCGCCCACGTGCGGCTGGACCGGCCCGACAAGCTCAACGCGCTCACTCTCCAGACGCTGGACGAGCTGATCGGGACCGCCCGGGAGCTGCGTCGCGACCGCACCCTGCGCGCGGTGATCATCTCCGGCTCCGGCGATGCGTTCTGCGCGGGGCTCGACTTCGCGTCCGTCCTCAAGAAGCCGACCGGCATCATCGGCGCGTTCCTGCCGAACCCGCTGCTGGGCACCAACAAGTTCCAGGAGGCCTGCTGGGCGTGGCGCCGGCTGCCCGTTCCGGTGATCGCGGCCGTGCACGGCCACTGCTACGGCGGCGGCATCCAGATCGCCCTGGCCGCCGACTTCCGGATCGCCACCCCTGACTCGCAGTGGTCCGTCCTCGAGGGACGTTGGGGACTGATCCCGGACATGTCGGGGATCCGGTCGCTCTCGGAGGTCGTCGGCATCGAGACCGCCAAGCGCCTGACGATGACCGCCCAGGTGGTCTCGGGCAAGGAGGCACACGACCTCGGACTGGTCGGAGAGGTTGCCGCAGACCCGGTGGCTGCCGCCGAGGCCTTCGCCCAGGAGCTGGCGACGAAGTCACCCGACGCACTGGCCGCGGCGAAGCGCCTGTTCAACCGGTCCTTCACCGACAGCGCCCGCCGCACCTTCTCCCGCGAACGCGCCGAGCAGGTCTTCCTGCTGGCCACCGCCAACACCGCCAGGGCCCGCACGGCCGCGTTCAAGAAGGTGGCCCCTGTCTTCGGGCCCCGCGGTCGTCGCTGACCCGGCGCTGAACCTGGTCGCTGAGCCCGACCGCAGAGCCCGTCGCTGAGCCAGACCGCAGAGCCCGTCGCTGGGCCCGGCAGCGACCGCTGGGCCCGGCCCGGCCGGCTGCGCCCCGTCGCGGGAGTGCCCTGTCAGGAACGCCCGGACACCAAGGACCGGCGCACGACAGGTCATGGAACCGAGCGCCATGCCCTAACCTCGCTTGCATGACTGAACAGCTGCTGGAGCGAGCCCGCGCGTGGGCCACCGAGGACCCCGACGACGTCACCCGTGTCGAGCTCGAGAAGGTGGTCGCCGCCGTCGAGGCCGGCGACCCGGCTGCCTCGGCCGACCTGGCGGACAGGTTCTCCGGCATGCTCGAGTTCGGCACCGCGGGCCTGCGCGGCGCGCTCGGCGCCGGTCCCAACCGGATGAACCGGATCGTGGTGATCCGCGCGGCAGCCGGGCTCGCGGCGTACCTCAGGGCGAACGGCGCCGGCCCCGGCGATGCCGTCGTGATCGGCTACGACGCCCGGCACAACTCGGACGTCTTCGCCCGCGACACGGCCGAGGTGATGACCGGTGCGGGCCTCCGTGCCCTGCTGCTGCCCGGCCAGCTGCCCACGCCCCTGCTCGCCTGGTCCATCCGCCGACTGGGTTGTGTCGCCGGTGTCATGGTCACCGCCAGCCACAACCCACCCGAGGACAACGGCTACAAGGTCTACCTCGGGGACGGCAGCCAGATCGTGCCGCCCGCGGACGTCGAGATCGCCGCGCAGATCGATGCCGTCGGCGCCTTGGCCGACGTGCCTCGCGGCGAGCCCGGTGAACAGCTCGACGGGTCCGTCCTCGACGAATACCTCGCCACCGTGGGCCGCGTGGTCGACGACGCACCGGCCCACGACCGCGCGGGCCTGAAGCTGGTCTACACGCCCCTGCACGGCGTGGGCAACAGCTCGGTCCTGCGCGTGCTCGACGACGCCGGCTTCGCAGCGCCCTCGGTGGTCCCCCAGCAGGCGGAACCCGATCCCGATTTCTCGACGGTCGCCTTCCCGAACCCCGAGGAGCCGGGAGCGATGGACCTCGCCATGGCCCTCGCCTCGGAGGTCGACGCCGACCTGGTGGTGGCCAACGACCCGGACGCCGACCGGTGCGCCGCTGCCGTCGCCGGCCCCCACGGCTGGCGGATGCTGCGTGGTGACGAGGTGGGCGCGCTCCTGGGCGACCACCTCCTGCGCTCGGGCAAGCAGGGCGTCTACGCCTGCTCGATCGTCTCCTCCTCACTGCTCGGCAAGCTCGCCGCCGAAGCAGGACAGGAGTACGCCGAGACGCTCACCGGCTTCAAGTGGATCGGCCGCCTGGAGGGACTCGCGTTCGGCTACGAAGAGGCCCTGGGCTACTGCGTCGACCCGGCCCAGGTCAAGGACAAGGACGGTGTCTCCGCCCTGTTGCTGCTCTGTGACATCGCGGCCCGGGCCAAGGCGGAGGGCCTGGCGCTGTCGGACCTGCTCGACGACATCGCCGTGCGCCACGGACTGCACGCGACCGACCAGCTCTCGGCCCGGGTGTCCAACCTGGCCGAGATCGGTGCTGCCATGGCCCGCCTGCGCGACAACCCACCCGCGGTGCTCGGTGGTCTCGCCGTGGAGAGCGTGGAGGACCTCAGCCTCGGCACACCCGACCTGCCCCCCACCGATGGCCTGCGTTACCGGCTCGCCGACGGAGCCCGAGTCATCGTTCGTCCCAGCGGGACCGAGCCGAAGATCAAGTGCTATCTCGAGGTCGTCGTGCCGGTCGAGGGCGCCGACTCACCGGATGCCGTTCGCGACGCCGTCGGTGCGGCGCGCATCGTGGCCGTCGGGCGGCTCGACGCGCTGCGCAACGGCATCAAGGAAGCGGCCGGCATCTGAGCGCCCGCCGGCTGTGAACCCTCTGCACGGTCGAGTGGTTCTGAGGGCTGAGCGCCACCCGAGCGTGCGGACAGATGGCTCGGTCAGAGCAGCACGGAGGCGACCAGCACCAGGGCCAGCAGCAGGACGAGGGCGATCGGCAGCCAGGCGGGGGTGCGGGTGATCGGCTCCGTGGGCAGCTTGTCGCGTCGCGCGTTCGCCGCGAGCTCGTTGAGCTGGTCCTCGACGAGATCGGCCAGGTCAGGCCCACCGACGGTGGTCTCGCTGCGGGCGCCGTGGTGCACCACCTGCTTGCGGGTGCGTCCGATCGCCGAGGAGTGGTAGTTCCGGTCGCCGACCGAGACCACCATGAACAGGCGCACCTGCACACTGCGCACCGCCGCCAGCGGGATGGAGACGTCGCTGAACGAGTGGCGCAGCACCAGGTCGTCACCGCGCGTCATGACCGAGGGACGCAGGATGATCGCCCAGACCACTGCCATCACCAGGACGATCCCGGCGATCAGGGAGAAGCCCGAGGCGGCCATCCCGGTCGCCACCAGGACGGCGATCGAGATCACTCCGAGGAGCAGCACGAACCACCCGAGACCGACCCCGTTGTTGGCCCCGAACTTGCGGGACCGTTGCTCACTCATCGAAGTCTCCACTTTGATTGCCTGACACCACCCATTGAACTCTATGCTGGGCGGGTGACCACCAATTCAACCGCTCCTGCCTCAGCGTCGAGTGCAGCCGCGAACTTCTCCGACATCACCTCGTCGGAGAGCTCGCTGCGACGGTTCCTGCACGGCCTCCCCGGGGTCGACCAGGTCGGCGCCGACGCCCGCGCCGCCTCACTCGGCACCAGGTCGATCAAGACGACCGCCAAGGAATTCGCGATCGACCTCGCCATCCGCATGGTCGACCTGACCACGCTCGAGGGCCAGGACACCCCCGGCAAGGTGCGTGCCCTGGCCAACAAGGCGATGCGGCCGGACCCGGCCGACCCGACCTGCCCGCAGACCGCCGCGGTGTGCGTCTATCCCGACATGGTCGGCATCGCCAAGGAGACGTTGGGTGACAGCGGGATCAACGTGGCTGCTGTGGCCACGGCGTTCCCGAGTGGCCGCGCCGCCCTCGACATCAAGCTGGCCGACACCCGTGACGCGGTCGAGGCCGGCGCCGACGAGATCGACATGGTGATCGACCGTGGTGCGTTCCTCTCCGGTCGCTACCTCGACGTCTACGACGAGATCGTCGCAGTCAGGGAAGCGTGTGCCCGGCCCAATGGTCAGAGTGCCCACCTCAAGGTGATCTTCGAGACCGGTGAGCTGCAGACCTACGACAACGTACGCCGCGCCTCCTGGTTGGCGATGATGGCCGGTGGCCACTTCATCAAGACCTCCACCGGCAAGGTGCAGCCGGCAGCCACCCTGCCGGTCACGATGATCATGCTCGAGGCCGTGCGCGACTTCCGCGAGGCCACCGGGCAGATGGTCGGCGTGAAGCCGGCCGGCGGCATCCGCACCACCAAGGACGCGATCAAGTACCTCGTGACCGTCAACGAGGTCGCCGGACCCGACTGGCTCGACCCCGACTGGTTCCGCTTCGGCGCATCCTCCTTGCTCAACGAGCTGCTGATGCAGCGCACCAAGATCCGGTACACATCCGAGGGGGCCGCCCGCTATCCCGGTCCCGACTACTTCACCCTGGACTGAGGCGCACTCATGGCAACGACCACCAAGAACACCACGACCCGGGCCGCGGCCGCCGTGTTCGACTACGCACCGGCCCCCGAGTCCCGCAGCATCGTCGACATCAAGGCCTCCTACGGACTGTTCGTCAACGGTGAGTTCGTCGACGGCGCCGGCACCGCGTTCAAGACCATCAACCCGGCCACCGAAGAGGTGCTGGCCGAGGTCTCCGAGGCCAGCGCGGCCGACGTCGACACCGCAGTCAGGGCCGCCCGTCGCGCGCACTCACGCGTGTGGAGCCGGATGCCGGGCAAGGAGCGGGCGAAGTACCTCTACCGCATCGCACGCATCATGCAGGAGCGTGGACGCGAGCTCTCCGTGCTCGAGTCGATCGACAACGGCAAGCCGATCAAGGAGTCGCGCGACGTCGACGTACCCATCGCGGCTGCCTACTTCTTCTACTACGCCGGATGGGCTGACAAGCTCGAGTACTCCGGCTTCGGCACCCAGTCCCTGGGCGTCGCCGCCCAGGTGATCCCGTGGAACTTCCCGCTGCTGATGCTGTCGTGGAAGATCGCACCGGCCCTGGCCGCCGGCAACACCGTCGTGCTCAAGCCCGCGGAGACCACTCCCCTGACCGCGCTGCTGTTCGCCGAGATCTGCCAGCAGGCAGACCTGCCGCCCGGTGTCGTCAACATCATCACCGGAGCCGGCGAGACCGGACGCTCCCTGGTCGAGCACGACGACGTCGACAAGGTGGCCTTCACCGGCTCCACCGACGTGGGTCGTGCGATCGCCAAGTCCGTCGCCGGCACCGACAAGAAGGTCACCCTCGAGCTCGGCGGCAAGGCGGCCAACATCGTCTTCGACGACGCGCCGATGGACCAGGCGATCGAGGGCATCGTCAACGGCATCTTCTTCAACCAGGGCCACGTCTGCTGTGCCGGCAGCCGCCTTCTGGTGCAGGAGAGCGTCGCCGACGAGGTGCTCGAGCGGCTCAAGCGACGCATGTCGACCCTGCGCGTCGGCGACCCGCTCGACAAGAACACCGACGTGGGCGCCATCAACTCCGCGGAGCAGCTGTCCCGCATCAAGGAGCTGTCCGCGATCGGCGAGGACGAGGGCGCTGGGCGCTGGTCGCCCGCCTGCGAGCTGCCCACCCACGGCTTCTGGTTCCCGCCGACCGTGTTCACCGGCGTCACCCAGGCCCACCGCATCGCCCGCGAGGAGATCTTCGGGCCGGTGCTCTCGGTGCTGACCTTCCGCACGCCCAGTGAGGCGGTCGAGAAGGCCAACAACACGCCGTACGGCCTCTCGGCGGGGGTCTGGACCGACAAGGGTTCGCGGATCCTCTCGATGGCCAACCAGCTGCGCGCCGGGGTGGTCTGGGCCAACACGTTCAACAAGTTCGACCCGACCAGCCCGTTCGGTGGTTACAAGGAGTCCGGCTACGGCCGTGAGGGTGGCCGACACGGCCTCGAGGCCTACCTGAAGGGAGCCAACTGATGGCTCGGGTCGATGTCCGCAAGACCTACAAGCTCTACATCGGCGGCGCGTTCCCGCGCTCGGAGTCGGGCTACTCCTATGTCGTGAACGACGCGAAGGGGAAGTTCATGGCCAACGCATCCCTGGCCTCCCGCAAGGACGCCCGCGACGCCGTGGTCGCGGCGCGCAAGGCATTCGCCGGCTGGTCCGGCCGAACTGCCTACAACCGCGCCCAGATCCTCTACCGCGTCGCGGAGGTGATGGAGGACCGCCGCCCGCAGTTCGTCGACGCCGTCCAGCGGTCCGAGGGCCGCACCGCCGCCCAGGCGAACAAGATCGTCGACCAGGCGATCGACCGGCTGGTCTGGTACGCCGGATGGGCCGACAAGATCACGCAGGTCGTGGGCGGAGCGAACCCGGTCGCCGGGCCGTTCTTCAACCTCTCGACCCCTGAGCCCACGGGCGTCGTGGCCATCCTGGCCCCGCAGGAGTCCAGCCTGCTCGGCCTGGTCAGCGTGGTGGCTCCCGCCATCGTGGTCGGCAACACCGTGGTGGTCACCTCCTCCTACGAGCGGCCACTGCCGGCGGTGACCTTCGCGGAGGTGCTCGCCACCTCCGACGTGCCCGGCGGGGTGGTCAACATCCTCACCGGAAGCGCAGCGACCACCGGGCCGTGGCTGGCCGGCCACATGGACGTCAACGCCATCGACCTCACCGGGGTCGCCGGTGACACCGAGCTGGCTGTCGCCCTCGAGCAGGCGGCCGCCGAGAACCTCAAGCGCGTACGCCGCGCTCCGGCCACCGAGCCTGACTGGGCCGTGGACCCGGGCATCGACCGGATGACCGGCGTCCTGGAGACCAAGACCGTCTGGCACCCGATCGGCAGCTGAGCAGCAACCCATCTCGCGCAACGTCATACGCTCCGGTGGTCGGGGGCACCGGTGCGTATGACGTTGCGCAGGGTCAGCGGGCCAGGAGCGCCTGTGACACGACGGTGAGGATGTCACGTGGGTCGCGTGCCGCGAAGGCCTGCCCACCGGTCGCCCCGGCAATCTTCTTGAGGGCTGCCATGTCGGCGTCCTCCGAGATGCCGATGGCGATCACCCGGACCGGCTTGGCCGAGTCGAGCTCCGACCGCAGCGTGCTGAGCAGCTCCTCGAGGTCGATGGAGCCCGGGTCGTCGTTGGCTCCGTCCGTCAGCAGCACGACCGCGTTGAAGTAGTCCTCGTCGTAGTTGCGCAGGGCGTCACGGTAGGCCGCCAACGTGGTGTCGTAGAGACCGGTGCCGCCGGTGGTGAGGTCCAAGGCCTCGTTGATCCTCCGTCCGAGGACCTCTCGCTGGGTCAGGTCGCCCACTGTCCTGTCGAGTCGACGCAGGGGCGCCATCTCCCGATGGTCGACTCCGGGGCCGCCCTGGTCGACGGAGAACAACCACAGCCCGATGCGGGTGGCGTCCGGGAAGGTGACCAGCGCCTTGGCGGCGGCCTCGGCCGCCAGCTGCATCCGGGTGCCGTCACTGGTCGCGAAGTCCATCGATCCGGAGGCATCGAGGACCACCAGCATGCTCGAGGGCACCGCCAGCACCTGCCACGTGCGCAGGTCGTCCTCGACCTCCGCACGGTCCGGCACGGCCAGCTCGGTGATGCCCCCGACGCCACGGTCGGGCAGGGCAGCGCCGTCCGGGCCCCGGAAGCCGTGCTCACCCAGGGCGACGGCGCCCTGGGGACGCTGGATGAACTCGACGAGCTCGGCCATCGCGGACTGGGACTCCTGGCTGTGCCCCGGCAGGGAGAGGAGAGGGTACTTCTGGATGATGGTGCCGGTCTCGGGCAACGTCGCCTGCAGGCTCCGGTTGTCACGCCTGGCCGCCAAGAACTCCTGCTCGGAGACGGGGATCAGCCGCTTCGTGGACGCCGTGACCGACGCCAGCAGCTTGTCAGCCTCCTGACCGGGAGACTGCGCCGCGTAGTGCTGGGCCGCGGTGACCAGGCCGGCCTGCAGGTCGGAGGTGGAGGCCCCCGTCTTCGACTGCTCGGCGCGCAGCGCGATCAGGGCGAGGGCGGAGGGTGTGGAGTCCAGCGGGTGCAGCATCTCCAGCTGGCCCGACGTCGCCGCGGCCAGCCATGACGCGGGGGCCTCAGCGGCCGGTCCCCCGGCCAGGACCACAGGACTCGTGGCGAGGGCCGGCACCACGGTCTCAGCGGTCACGCCGTTGCCGGCCAGCTGTTGGGTCCACACGTCCGAGTCGGGCACCCACAGGTCGGGGATGTCACCGGAGCGGGTGGTCAACCGGGTGAACACCTCGTCGGACGGGACTGCCACCACGTCGACGGATGCGCAGCCGCCCTGATCCTCCAGGGAAGCGGCCGCTGCCGCCAGGGCAGGGGCGATGTCAGGGGAGGCGGCGAGCCGTGCATCGGCCACCGTCGCGCACGCGCTCGGGTCCTCGTCGTCGGCAAGTCCCCGCCAGACCAGCGCTGCGGCAAGCAGCAGGACCAGGACGACCAGCCCCGTCCACAACAGCCACCGGTTGCGCGGCGCGCGCTCAAGCGCGTGCGAACCACCACTCATGACGCCTCCCAAACGCACGAATTGTGCAATTTCCCCGACGTGAGGTTAATCGACGCCTGTCCGCCTGTGAAATATCCGTCCACAGGCAGGAGGCACAATGTCCTCCGTGCGTTCACGTGTCCTTGTCCTCGCCGGTCCCTCCGGAGCCGGGAAGTCCCATCTCGCCGAGCGGCTCGGCGTGCCGGTGCTGAGGCTCGACGACTTCTACAAGGACGGCTCCGACCCCACGCTGCCGCGACTGGTCTCGGGGGCCAATGCAGGCCTGGTCGACTGGGACCACCCCGATTCCTGGCTGCCCGACGACGCCCTCGCGACGATGACCGAGCTGTGCCGCACCGGCCGGGCGTCGGTCCCGGTCTACGACATCTCCCGCGACGGACGCTGCGGCACCCAGCCCTTGGACCTGGGCGGCTCGGCCTTCTTCCTGGCCGAGGGCATCTTCGCCCAGGACGTCGTGCAGCCGTGCCGTGAAGCCGGCCTGCTGGCCGCGGCGTTCTGCGTGACCCAGCATCCGGCCAGGACCTTCTGGCGTCGCCTGACCCGCGACCTGCGCGAGCGCAGGAAGCCACCGCTGGTGCTGGTGCGACGTGGCGTGGCCCTCTGGCGGGGCCAGCGCGCGGTGGTCGCTGACGCCGTGGGCAAGGGGTGTCGGCAGGTGCGCCCCGAAGAGGCGTTCCGCGAGATCAGCGCACTGGTCGCCGGCGCCACGACGACCGAGGTCGACTGAGTCCCGTGGATCCCTTCGGGCAGCCCCTGCTGCAGCCGGACCAGCGCTCGTGCGGAGCCGCCGTCGTGGTGGTGGCCCGGTTGCTGCACGACGCCGACTACGCGACGTACGTCGACACGCCCGCCCGCTTCGAGCAGGAGACGTTGGCCGTGCACCGGCGGGTCACCGGAGTCGCGGATGCGCTGGGGCGCTCGCAGCTGCCCTGGCCACAGGCGCTCGGCACTCCTCCGTGGGCGGTCGCCCGCGAGCTGTCGGTGATCACGGACACGCCGTACCACTCACGACTCGTGCTGCCCACGGCCCGCCAGCGTTGCCTCGACTCGATCGAGGCGGCGGCGGACGGCGGGCACGAGGTGGCGCTCTACGTCGGCAACGCGTGGCTGCCCCGCCACGTCGTGCTGGTGCTCGACGGGAACCTGACCACCTACGACCCGTCGTGTGGTCGACGTGTCACCTTCACCCGGGAGCGTTTCCTCGGTGCCCACCTGAGCATCGCCGGCTGGTCACACCCCTGGATCGCGGTCCTGCCGGAGCGCTGAGCTCAGCCGGCGGCGAGGGCGGCGTACCCCGGCTTGATGACGTCGTTGATGATCGCCAACCGTTCGTCGAACGGGAGGAACGCGGACTTCATCGCGTTCAGGGTGAACCACTGCAGCTCGTCGAGCCCGTAGCCGAAGGCCTCCACGAGCGAGGTCATCTCCCGGGTCATCGACGTGCCGCTCATCAGGCGGTTGTCGGTGTTGACCGTGACCCGGAACTTCAACCTGGTGAGCAACCCGATCGGGTGCTCGGCGATCGACGTCGCCGCGCCGGTCTGGATGTTCGACCAGGGGCACATCTCCAGCGGGATGCGCTGGTCGCGGACGTAGGCAGCCAACCGGCCCAGCTCGACCGATCCGTCGTCGTGGACCGTGATGTCGTCGATGATGCGGACCCCGTGGCCCAGCCGATCGGCGCCGCACCACTGGATCGCCTGCCAGATCGAGGGCAGCCCGAACGCCTCACCGGCGTGGATCGTGAAGTGCGCGTTCTCCCGCTGCAGGTATTCGAAGGCATCCAGGTGTCGGGTCGGCGGGAACCCGTCCTCGGCGCCGGCGATGTCGAAGCCGGCGACGCCGCGGTCGCGCCAGGCGATCGCCAGCTGGGCGATCTCCATCGAGCGTGCCTGGTGCCGCATGGCGGTGAGCAGCTGGCGGACCACGATGCGTTGCCCCGTCGCTGCCACGGCCTCGTCGAAGCCCTCCTGCACCGCGGCGACGACCTCGTCGAGGGTGAGACCGTTGGACACGTGCTGCTCGGGGGCGTAGCGGATCTCTGCGTAGACCACTCCATCGGCAACCAGGTCCTCGACGCACTCGCGGGCGACGCGGCTCAGGGCAGCTCCGGTCTGCATCACGGCAACGGTGTGGTCGAAGGTCTCCAGGTAGCGCACCAACGACCCCGAGTTGGCCGCGTCGGCGAACCACTGGCCGAGGTCGCCCGCATCGTCGACCGGCAGCTCGTGGCCGATCTCGGCGGCCAGCTCGGCCACCGTCGCGGGACGCAGCCCGCCGTCGAGGTGGTCGTGCAGCAGGACCTTCGGGGCCTGACGGACCTGGTCGCGCGTGGGTGACGGCTTCAGCATCTCACCATCCTTGCACCACCTCCTCCACGAGAACGACAAGCGGTACCTTCGTGACGTCACCGTGACCCCGCCCACAGGAGCCATCCATGCGCGTCTTCAACACCTTCGAGGAACTCACCGGAGCCACCGGCACCGAGCTCGGCACCAGCGACTGGGTGACCATCGACCAACGACGGGTCAATGCGTTCGCCGACGCCACCGGTGACCACCAGTGGATCCACGTCGACCTCGAGCGCGCCAAGGACGGCCCCTTCGGTGGCACCATCGCCCACGGCTACCTCACGCTGTCGTTGATCCCGTGGCTCGGCAGCCAGGTCTTCAGCCTGCAGACGCCGGGTGCGAAGCTGAACTACGGCGTGAACAAGGTGCGCTTCCCGAATCCGCTGAGGGTCGGGAAGCGGATCCGGTCCCACGTGTCGATCGCGGACGTCGCTGACATCCCCGCCGGCAAGCAGCTGACCGTCAAGCACACCATCGAGATCGAGGACGAGCCGAAGCCCGCCTGCGTCGCCGAGACCGTTGTGCTCCTGCTCCCCTGACGCCTTCTGCCGCACCTTTCACCGGGCGGACTCGCGCCGGGTACCCGGTGAACGGGTCACCTTCCGGCCGAAATTCCGGTCGGGAGGGGGCAGTTCAGCCGGGAAGAGTGCACCCGCAGGTCAGGAGACGCGGTCGATGATCAACGGCTGCGCACTGAACCCGGCTGCGTCGCCGATGTCGTAGCCGCCCTCGAGGGAGGCCAGGGCCCGCTCGAAGCGCTCCGGCTCATCGGTGAGCAGGGTGAAGAGCGGCTCACCCTCGGTGACCTCGTCGCCGGGTCGCGCATGCCAGCTGACGCCGGCGCCGTCCTGGACGGCGTCGCCGAGCTTGGCGCGTCCGGCGCCGAGGCGCCACGACGCCAGGCCCACGGACATGGCGTCGAGCCGGGTCAGCACACCGGAGGCCGGTGCGTTGACCACGTGCGTCTCGCGGGCCGTTGCCATCGGTGCGTCGGGGTCGCCGTCCTGGGCGCGGATCATCGCCTTCCACACGTCCATGGCGGACCCGTCGGCGAGCTTGTCGGCCGGGTCGATGTCGGTGACCCCGGCGCCGGCCAGCATCTCGCGGGCCAGCGCCACGGTGAGCTCGACGACGTCAGCAGGACCACCACCAGCGAGGACCTCCACGGACTCGGCGACCTCGATCGCGTTTCCGGCGGTGTACCCGAGCGGCGTCGACATGTCGGTGAGCAGTGCGACGGTGTGGATCCCGGCGTCCTTCCCGAGGTCAACCATCGTCTCGGCGAGCTCGCGGGCCTTCTCGAGATCCTTCATGAAGGCACCCGTGCCGACCTTCACGTCGAGCACCAGCGAGCCGGTGCCCTCGGCGATCTTCTTCGACATGATCGAGGAGGCGATCAGCGGGATCGCCTCGACGGTGCCGGTGACGTCACGCAGCGCATAGAGCTTCTTGTCGGCCGGAGCCAGACCGGTGCCGGCGGCACAGATCACCGCACCGATGTCCTCGAGCTGAGTCATCATCTCGTCGTTGCTGAGCGCCGCGCGCCAGCCCGGGATGGCCTCGAGCTTGTCGAGGGTGCCGCCGGTGTGGCCCAACCCGCGCCCGGAGAGCTGCGGGACCGCGACGCCGCAGGCTGCCACCAGGGGTGCCAGCGGGAGGGTGATCTTGTCGCCGACTCCACCGGTCGAGTGCTTGTCAGAGGTCCTGCGCGAGAGGGACGAGAAGTCCATCCGCTCCCCCGAGGCGATCATCGCGGCAGTCCATCGCGCGATCTCGCTCCGGTTCATGCCGTTGAGCAGGATCGCCATCGCCAGCGCCGACATCTGCTCGTCGGCCACGACACCGTCGGTGTAGCTGGCGATCACCCAGTCGATCTGGCTGTCGCTCAGCTCCTGTCCGTCACGCTTGGCGGTGATGATCTCGACGGCGTCGTGCTGGTTCACTTGCCCTCCTTGGCTGCGCTGTCCGTGGTCAGGTCATCGGGTCCGAACGGGTCGGGCAGCACCTCGTCCATGCGGCGTACGCCGGAGACGGTGAGCAGCAACAGCTCGCGCCCACCGTTCTCGAAGAGCAGCTGTCGGCAGCGACCGCACGGCATGATCACCGCGCCGTCCCCGTTGACGCAGACGAAGTGGGTGAGCCGACCGCCGCCCGTGGCGTGCAACGAGCTCACCAGGCCGCACTCGGCACACAACGTCACGCCGTACGCCGCGTTCTCGACGTTGCAGCCGACCACGGTGCGCCCGTCGTCCACCAGCGCCGCTGCGCCGACCCGATAGCTCGAGTACGGCGCGTAGGCGCGGGCAGCGACCTCGCTCGCCGCCGCCGTCAGGGCGTCCCAGTCGACGTCCACGCCGTCAGTCCTTGACGTAGGGCTGGCCGTCGGCGGCCGGCGGGCGCACGCGCCCGACGAAGCCGGCCACGGCGATCAGGGTCGCCAGGTAGGGAGCCACCGCGATGAGCTCCGAGGGCACCTTGGTGACCAGACCGAAGTCATCCTTCATGGCAGCGGTCAACGCGAAGAAGAATGCCGCCATGGTCGCCCCGATGGGGTGCCACCGGCCCATGATCACCGCGGCCAGGGCCATGAAGCCCTGCCCGTTCGCGGCGTTGTCCGTGAAGGAGCCCGACGACCCGACCGAGTAGAACGCGCCGCCGAGGCCGGCCAGTCCGCCCCCGAGCAGGATCGCCTGCCACCGCACCCGGTTGACCTTGATGCCGACCGTGTCAGCAGCCTTCGGGTGCTCGCCCACCGAACGGACCCGCAGCCCCCACCGGGTCTGGTAGAGCAGGAACCAGACCACGATCGGTGCGAGCAGCGTGATGTAGACGAGGATCGACTGGTTGAACAGCGCACGGCCGATCAACGGGATCTGCGAGAGACCGGGGATCTCGATCGGGGTGAGGGGGTCCGGCGGGTCGCTGAGCAACGTGTTGAGCGATGCGTTCTCCTGCTGGGTGGGGATCTGCCCGAGCAGGAAGGTGGTCAGCCCCAGGGCCAACGCGATGAGAACCACCCCGACGACCACCTGGTCGACGTGGTAGCGCAGGGAGAACAGCCCCAGCACCAGCGCGACGAGGACCCCCGCCAGGGCAGCACCGACCATGCCGACCCCGTTGCTGAAGGCCAGCGAGCTGATCACGTAGCCGAAGAAGGCACCCATCAGCAGCTGGGCCTCGATGGCGATGTTGATGACACCGGCCCGCTCGCAGATCACACCGGCCAGTGCTCCGAGGACCAGGGGCGGGGAGTACTTCACCATGCTGGGCAAGGGATTGGTGATCCACGCCTCGACCGCGGAGTCTTGGTCGGCGTAGTACCAGATCGTGAACGCGACGTAGAACGACAACCCGACGGCCAGGTAGACCAGCAGGGCCCACCCGTTGCGTGGGACCAGGTTGAACGCCGCCATGGCCAGCGCGATGCCGCTGATGACCACGGCGATCCAGACCAGGCGGAGCCCGTTGAACGGCTCCGGCTGGTGCTCCAGGTCGGGCGACGGAGCGTTGAGGAACAGCACGTCGGAGTTGTCGATGCTGATCGCCATCCACAGCACGAGTGCGAACGTGATGGCAAAGGTGACGACGAGCTTGACCTGCCGGAACTTGTCGGCGCGGTCACGCACCGGACGCTCGGCGGCCGGTGCCGCAGGGGTGGCTGTGGTGCTCACGCAGTCGCTCCCTTCGCTGCAAACGTGTCAGTGGGTTCCTTGCGTCGTTGTCGCACCAGCCACCGAACGGCAGCAGGTGCGGCGACGAACAGGACGATGAGGCCCTGGACGACCTGGACGATCTCGGGCGCGGTGCCAGCGGAGCTGGTCTGCATGGCGCCACCACCGACGGCGAGGGCCCCGAAGAGGAGGCCGGCCAGCACGCTGCCCAGTGGCGTGCCTCGACCTAGCAGCGCCACCGTGATGGCGTCGAACCCGACGGTCCCGACCAGGCTGGCGTTGTTCGATGCCTGGTCACCGTTGATGAACATGGTCGCCGCCAGTCCGCTCAAGGCTCCGGCGATGGCCATGGTGAGCACGAACACCTTGGCCGTGCTCATGCCGGCCGTGAGGGACGCGTCGGGATTGGCCCCGACCGAGCGCAGCTCGAAGCCGAAGGTGCTGCGGGTGAGCACCCACCACACGCCTCCCGCCGCCGCGATCGCCAGCAGCACGCCCAGGTGCACCCCGAAGACCTCGGGGAACGCGGCCGCGTCGGGGACCGGCGGGGACTGCGGCAGGCCCAGCTCGTCCCCGGGCCGCTGGAACGACTTCAGCTCGCCCAACGCATAGGCCAGCACGCCGGAGGCGGCGATGGAGTTGAGCATGATCGTGCTGATCACCTCGTGGGCTCCGGTGAATGCCTTCAGGGCGCCGGCGATGGCACCCCACACGGCACCGGCCAGGATGCCGGCGACGATCGAGGCCAGCAGCAGGATCGGCCCGGGCAGGTCCCAGGTGAAGCCGACGTAGCTGGCGGCCAGGGTGCCGAGGATGATCTGGCCCTGCGCGCCGATGTTGAACAGCCCGGCCCGGAAGGCGAGGGAGACGCCGAGGCCGGCGCAGATCAGCGGGGCCGACCGGTTGAGGGTGTGGGCGATCGCTTCTCCGGAGCCGAGGGACGCCTTCAGCAGTGCGCCGTACGACGTGGTGACCACGTCCGCGGAGCGCGTGAAGAAGTCCCACGGGTAGACGAAGAAGTAGCCCATCGAGTCGATGACTTCCTGGTTGCTCAGCGCCATCAGGACGGCACCGATGACCAGGGCCAGGAAGATCGCCGCCGCCGTGGTCAGGACGGTGTCGAGAAGCGGGCTGCTGGACCGCCCCCCGGACTTCGTCGGCTTCGTCTCGGCCAGAGGGGCCAACGTGTCCTCGCCGGGGCTCCGGGAGCCTTCCGCGGGGGTCTTGTCGTCGTGCTCGCTCACGCGGCACCTCCCTTCTTCGGGACTGCGCCGGCCATCAGCAGGCCGATCTGTTCACGCTCGATGTCGGGCGAGACGGTGTCGACGATGCGGCCGTCGTACATCACCGCGATCCGGTCGGAGAGCGCAAAGATCTCGTCGAGCTCCGTGGAGACGATGACGACGGCGGTGCCCCGGTCGCGTTCTTCGATGATGCGCTTGTGGATGAACTCGATGGAGCCCACGTCGACGCCGCGGGTCGGCTGGGAGGCGATCAACACCTTCAGTGGCCTGGAGAACTCACGGGCCACGACCACCTTCTGCTGGTTTCCACCGGAGAGCGAACCCACCGGGGTCTCCGGCGAGGTGGTGCGGATGTCGAACTCCTCGATCCGAGCATCGGCATTCTGCTCGATCGCGCCGAGCTTCAGCGCCGGTCCGGATGCGAACTCCGGGGTGCGGCAGAGGTCGAGGACCAGGTTCTCACGCACGCTGAACGACGCCACGTACCCGTCGTGGGAGCGGTCCTCGGGGATGTAGCCGATGCCCGACTCCAGGGAGCGCTTGGGACCGAAGCTGGTGATCTCGGTGCCGTCGAGGAAGATCTCGCCGGCGGACAGCTTCGTCAGGCCGAGGAGGGACTTGATCAGCTCGGTCTGGCCGTTGCCCTGGACCCCCGCGATGCCGAGGACCTCCCCGGCGCGTGCCTCGAACGAGACGTCCTTGACCACCTGGTGTCCGCGGGGGTCGATGATCGTGACGCCACGCGCCTCGAGCACCGGCTTGCCGACCTCGGCGGCGTCCTTGTCGACGACCAGCTTCACGGCTCGACCGACCATCATCTCGGCCAGCTCTGCCTCGCTGGCCGACGGGTCCGCCGTGCCGACGATCCTGCCTCGTCGGATCACGCTGATCTTGTCGCCGACCGCCTTGACCTCGCGGAGCTTGTGGGTGATGAAGATGATCGAGGTGCCCTGCTCCTTGAGCTGGCGCATGATGCCCATCAGCTCGTCGATCTCCTGCGGGGTCAGCACGGCAGTGGGTTCGTCGAGGATCAGGACTTGGGCCTCGTTGGCCAGCGCCTTGAGGATCTCCACGCGCTGCTGCACGCCCACGGAGATGTCCTCGACCAGCGCCTTGGGGTCCACCTGGAGCCCGTAGCGGTCGGACAGGTCGCGGACCCGCTGGCCGGCCGCCTTGCGGTTCAGCACCGGGCCGCCCTCGCGACCGAGCATGACGTTCTCGGCGACGGTGAAGACCGGGATCAGCATGAAGTGCTGGTGGACCATGCCGATGCCGGCCTTGATCGCGTCACCCGGGGTGCCGAAGCGCACCGGCTCGCCATCGAGCAGGATCTCGCCCTCGCTGGGCTCGAGGAGCCCGTAGAGCATGTTCATCAGGGTCGACTTGCCGGCGCCGTTCTCCCCCAGCAGGCAGTGGATCTCGCCGGGTTCGATGGTCAGGTCGATCGCGTCGTTGGCGACGAAGTCACCGAACCGGCGGGTCAGTCCCTTGATCTGCAACTGCATGGCACTCCCTTGTGCGATGGCGGTCGTAGGAAGGATAGATGAGACGGATCGGGGCGGGAACCGTGGTTCCCGCCCCGATCATCGTGCTGCTGGAGCCATCAGGAGACGGTGACTTCTCCCGAGATGATCTTCTCCTTGAGAGCTTCGATCTCGTCCTTGGTCTCCTGGTCGATGTCGCCGTCGAACTCGTGGTACGGAGCCAGCGAGACGCCGCCGTTCTCGAGCGTGCCGGTGTACGGCTCGTTGGTGAACGACTCGTCGATGGAGGACTTGATGGCATCCTCGACGGCCACGTCCATGCCCTTCATGACGGAGCTGAGCAGGATGTCGCAGTACTCGGCGGCGGAGACGCAACCGTCGGTGTCGACCCAGATCGCCTTCTTGTCAGCCTGCTTGACGGCCTGCAGTCCACCGAGCCCGGCCGGGCCGGCGACCGGCATGACGATGTCGGCGCCCTGGCGGATCAGCGCCTCGGCCAGCGACTGGCCCTTCGACTGGTTCTCGAAGTCGTCGGTGAACGAACCGTTCTGCTTGTCGACGTCCCAGCCGACGACCTTGACGTCGGTGCCCTTCTCCTGGTTGTGGTACTCGACGCCCTTGACGAAACCGTCCATGAAGATGGTCACGGTCGGGATCTTGGCGCCACCGAAGGTGCCGACGATCCCCGACTCGGTCTGCGAGGCAGCCAGGTAACCGGCCAGGAAGGCCGGCTGGTCGGTGGCGAAGCCGAGGCCCTTGACGTTCTTCGGAGGCTTGGCGTAGCCGAAGTCGACGATCGAGTAGTCGATCTTCTTGTGCTTCTTCGCGGCGGCCTCGGTCGCGTCGCCGAGCAGGAAGCCGACGGTGCTGATGTGGTTGCAACCAGCCTTGGCGAGGTTCTCCAGGTTGGCGGCGTAGTCGGAGTCGGACTTCGACTCGGCCTCGGCGGTCTGGATGCCGAAGTCCTCCTTGGCCTTCACGAGGCCGTCGTGGGAGGTCTGGTTGAACGACTTGTCGTCGAAGCCGCCGGAGTCGGAGACCATGCACGCCTTGAAGTCGGGGTGGCTCTCCTTGGGCGTGGTCGAGGATTCACTCGAGCTCGAGCTGGGCTCACCCGAGGCGTTCGAGTCGTCGTCGCCGGGGCGCTCCCCACACCCGGCGAGCGCAAGCGCGGCCAGGCTCAGCGCTACTGCAATGCGTGCCGTCTTCTTCACGGCGTCCTCCTGAGTTCGGTTTCGGCCCCGCGGATCCCGGGCCACCGGGTCACACTAAGCCCACCGTCGGCGAAAAAGATGGATTCCCGGAGAACTGTTACCTGCCGGTGATCGACCACTGCCGCGGGCGAAGTGTCCGGGCCGTGACGTCCTCGGCACCGGCGTTCAGCCGAAGGACTCCAGCGCAGCGCCGGCGAGGACTGCGGCGCCGATGCCGATGGCGCGCTCGTCGATGCGCAGGTCGCCCTGGTGGAGGTCGTACGTCGGACCACCCGGCGTCCGTGTCCCGAGGCGGCCCATGGCACCGGGGACGTGCTCGAGGTACCAGCCGAAGTCCTCGCCTCCGAGGCTCTGCATCGTCGCGACTGCCCCGTCGGGTCCCAGCACCTTGGCCACGGACCGACCGAGCGCGCCGACGGCTTCGTGGTCGTTGACCACCGGTGGGACGCCGCGCACGTAGCCGATCTCCGCCGCGACGCCGTACGGCGCGATGATCTGGTCGACGAACTGGCGGACCAGGTCCTCGGCTCCGTGCCAGGCCACCGCGTCGAGCATCCGCACCGTGCCGGCGACCCGCCCGGTCGACGGGATGACGTTGTGGATGGCGCCGGCGTGGACCAGGCCCCACACCACACTGACGCCGGCCCGCGGGTCGAGTCGGCGCGACAGGACTGCGGGCAGCTCGGTGACCAGCTTGCCGAGCGCGAAGGTCAGGTCCTCCGTGAGGTGGGGGCGGGAGGTGTGCCCGCCCTTGCCGACCAGGCGCACGTCGAGCGCATCGGCGGCTCCGGTCAACGCCCCCTCCCGGAGGCCGACGCTGCCGACGTCGAGCGTGGGGTCGCAGTGCAGGCAGAAGATCCGGTCGACGCCGGTGAGCGCCTCGCGCGCCAGCATCTCGAGCGCGCCCCCGGGCATGACTTCCTCGGCCGGCTGGAACAGGAGTCGCACTCGGCCGGCCAGCATGCCGCGGTCGGCGAGCTCGGTCAGGGCGAGTCCGGCGCCCAGCAACGACGTGGTGTGGACGTCGTGCCCACACGCGTGTGCGACGCCGGGGACCGTGCTGGACCACGGGTCGCCGCTCCGGTCCTCGACCGGGAGGGCGTCGAGGTCAGCGCGGAGCGCCACCACGGGACCGGACTCGCCGACCTCGGCGATCAAGCCGTTGCGCGGCAGCCGACGCACCCGGACCCCGGCCTGCTCGAGGCGTCCGGCGACGAGCTCCGTCGTGCGTGCCTCGCTCCAGGACAGCTCGGGGTGGGCATGCAGGTCGCGCCGGAACTCCAGGAGCTCGGTGGCGTACTTCTCCAGCACGGTGGCGATGATCTCGTGGGCCTCAGACATGTCCCTCCGAGCATATCCGTCGGGAACGGTCCAGCACGTCGGCGTCCACGCCCTCCCCGGTCAGGTCCCGTCGTACGCCGCGAGGATGCGGTCGGCGGCCTCCGGCGCGGCCATCTCGCCGTCCAGCACCGAGCGGCGTACGTCGTCACGCACCGCTGCCACGCCCGGGGAGCGACGCAGCCGGTCGGCCAGCTCGTCACGCACCAGCGCCCAGGTGAACTCGAGCTGCTGGTTCGCACGCTTGCCCGCCAACCCGTCCTCGCCGAGGTGCTCGCGGTGACTGAGGATGCGCTCCCAGACGTCGTCGATGCCGACGTCGGTGAGCGCGGAGCAGGTCACCACCGGTGACGCCCACTCCCCCCTGCCCTGCACCAGGCGCATGGCCCCGGCGAGCTCGCGGGCCGCGACCCGGGCCTCTCCCTCGTGGTCCTGGTCCGCCTTGTTCACCGCGATCACGTCGGCGATCTCGAGGATGCCCTTCTTGATGCCCTGCAGCTGGTCACCGGTGCGGGCCAGGGTCAGGAACAGGAAGGTGTCGACCATGCCGGCCACGGTCACCTCGGACTGACCGACTCCGACGGTCTCGACCAGCACCACGTCGTGCCCGGCTGCCTCGAGGATGATCATCGCCTGGGTCGTCGCACGGGCCACGCCGCCGAGGGTGCCGGCCGAGGGCGACGGCCGGATGTAGGCCCCCGGGCTGGCGGAGAGCCGCGACATCCGGGTCTTGTCGCCGAGGACGGAGCCACCGGTGCGCACCGAGGACGGGTCGACCGCCAGCACCCCCACCTTGTGGCCGCCGTCGACCAGCTTCGTGCCGAGCGCCTCGATGAAGGTCGACTTGCCGACGCCGGGCACCCCGGAGACACCCACGCGCACCGCGTTGCCGGAGTCCGGGGTCAGCGCGGCGAGGAGCTCGCGCGCGGCGAGTCGGTGATCCGGACGTGAGGACTCCACGAGCGTGATCGCCCGGGACACCGCCGCGCGTCGTCCCTCACGGACGCCCGCGACGAGCTCCGGGACGTCGACCTCTCGCCGGCTCACGAATCGGTCCGTGGGTCTCGATGCGCTCGCCGGCGCTCGCTGCTCGACCACCCAACAGAGGCGCTGGTCGAGTGCCCGCGACGAAGGAGCGGGTGCCTCGAGACTCCGCCCCCCGACCGAGGTTGAGGACAGGTCACGACGAGAGCTTCGCCAGCAGGTCGATCGCGGAATCAGCGATCACCGTGCCGGGGAGGAACACGGCAGCCGCGCCCATCTCCTTGAGCGTCTCGACGTCGTCGGGCGGGATCACACCACCGATGACGATCATGATGTCCGGACGCCCGAGCTCGGCCAGCGCCCGCTTGAGGGCTGGCAGCAGCGTGAGGTGGCCCGCGGCGAGCGAGGAGACACCGACGATGTGCACGTCGGCGTCGACAGCTTGCTGCGCGACCTCCTCGGGCGTGGAGAACAGCGGGCCCACGTCGACGTCGAAGCCCATGTCGGCGAACGCGGTGACGACGACCTTCTGGCCACGGTCATGGCCGTCCTGGCCCATCTTCGCGACGAGGATGCGGGGGCGACGGCCCTCGTCCTCCTCGAACTTCTCCGTCGCGGCGACGACGGCGGCGACGGCGGAGTCGCCGCCCTCTGCTGCTTCGGACTTGTACACACCGCTGATCGTACGGATCACGGCCTGGTGACGTCCGTAGACCTTCTCGAGGGCCTCGGAGATCTCACCGACGGTGGCCTTGGCATGAGCCGCGTCGACGGCCAGGGCCAGCAGGTTGCCGTCGAGCGAGCCCTTGGCGGCACCGCGCTCGGCGGAGTTCGTGAGGGCTTCGAGCGTACGGCGTACCGCGTCGTCGTCGCGCTCGGCACGGAGCCGCTCGAGCTTGGCGATCTGCTGGCGGTAGACGTCGTCGTTGTCGACCTTGAGCACGTCGAGCTTGTCCTCGACGGGCAGCCGATAGGTGTTCACGCCGATCAGCTTCTGGGCACCCGAGTCGAGTCGCGCCTGGGTGCGCGCGGCCGCTTCCTCGATGCGCATCTTGGGGATGCCCTGCTCGATCGCGGCGGCCATGCCACCGGCGGCCTCGGCCTCCTGGATGTGCTTCCAGGCACGCTCGGCCAGGTCGTGGGTGAGCTTCTCCACGTAGTAGGAGCCGGCCCACGGGTCGATGATCTCGGTGGTCCGCGACTCCTGCTGCAGCAGCAGCTGGGTGTTGCGCGCGATGCGGGCCGAGAAGTCGGTCGGCAGCGCGATCGCCTCGTCGAGGGCGTTGGTGTGCAGCGACTGGGTGTGGCCCTGGGTCGCGGCCATCGCCTCGATCGCCGTACGCCCCACGTTGTTGTAGACGTCCTGTGCGGTCAGCGACCAGCCGGAGGTCTGCGAGTGCGTGCGCAACGAGAGCGACTTCGGGTTCTCCGGGTTGAACTGGCGCACCAACCGGGCCCACAGGGCCCGGGCCGCGCGCATCTTGGCGACCTCCATGTAGAAGTTCATCCCGATCGCCCAGAAGAAGCTCAGACGAGGCGCGAACTGGTCGATCGTCATCCCGGTCTCGAGGCCCGCGCGGATGTACTCCACACCGTCGGCCAGCGTGTAGGCGAGCTCGAGGTCGTTCGTGGCCCCGGCCTCCTGGATGTGGTACCCGGAGATCGAGATCGAGTTGAAGCGCGGCATCTTCGCCGAGGTGTAGCTGAAGATGTCGGAGATGATCCGCATCGACGGGGCCGGCGGGTAGATGTAGGTGTTGCGGACCATGAACTCCTTGAGGATGTCGTTCTGGATGGTCCCCGCGAGCTGTTCCGGCTTCACCCCCTGCTCCTCGGCGGCGGCGATGTAGAGCGCCAGCACCGGTAGCACGGCGCCGTTCATCGTCATCGACACCGACATCTCGTCGAGCGGGATGCCGTCGAAGAGGGTGCGGGTGTCGTAGATCGAGTCGATCGCCACGCCGGCCATACCGACGTCGCCGCGCACCCGCGGGTGGTCGGAGTCGTAGCCACGGTGGGTGGCGAGGTCGAACGCGACCGAGAGCCCCTTCTGGCCGGCGGCCAGGTTGCGGCGGTAGAACGCGTTGGACTCCTCGGCGGTGGAGAAGCCGGCGTACTGCCGGATGGTCCACGGCTGGGTGGTGTACATCGTCGGGTAGGGGCCACGCAGGAACGGGCTGAGTCCCGGCAACGTGTCGAGGGCGTCGAGGCCGTCGAGGTGCTCGGGGCCGTAGACCGGCAGCACCGCGATGCCCTCGGGGCTCTGCCACGGCTCGGCGCGGCTGGTGCCCTGGTCTCGGGACGGTCGCTGCGCGACCTCCTCGACCGACGAAGACTTCGCGGTGGTTGAGGAAGGCGCGCCAGCGCCTGTCTCGAAAACACCGTCACCGTTCAGCGGGAGGCCGGCGAAGGATTCAGGAATGCTCATGCCAGCTTCTCCCTGGTCGTGGTGAGGAAGGTCAACGCATCGACTCCCACCGCAGCGGAATCGTCAACCAGGTCAGGCGAAACGGTCTTGTCACCGGGCTTTCCGGCAAGCACGACGTGGCGGGCACCGGCTTCACGCAGCCGGGCGACGAGCTCGGCGCCCCAGGCGGCGTACGCCTTGTCTGCACCGGCGAGGCAGACCACCGGCTGGCCGTCGTAGGCCGCCAGCACGGCGTCGGCGTCCTCCGTGGCGCCGGCAGCCACCACACTGATGCCACCGGCCGCGAAGAGGTTGCTGGCGAAGGTGGCGCGAGCCGTGTGGGCGGCGATCGTGCCCATCGTGGCCAGGAACACCGGGGTGGTCGCCGGTTCGTCACGCAGGTCCTCGAACGGGGCGCCGTAGCGGCGCACGGCGTTCGCGCTCGGGTGGGCGGGCCGCTCGGGCAACGTCTCCGTGAGGTTCGGGAACTCGCTCACCCCGGTCAGCGGGCGGGTGCGGTGCGCGACCTGGTCGTCGCGCTCGGCGACCACCGCGTCGATGCGCGACTGCAGCGACCCGTCCTCGAGGGCGGCCACGATGCCGCCCGCCTCCTCGATCCGGCCGAACTCGGCCCAGGCCGCGTTGGCCAGGTCGTCGGTCAGCTTCTCGACGGCGTAGGAGCCGCCCGCCGGGTCGACCACCTTCGCCACGTGGGACTCGGAGATCAGCAGGGAGCTGGTGTTGCGGGCGATCCGGCGTCCGAAGGCGTCCGGAACCCCGAGCGTCGAGTCGAACGGCAGCACCGTGACCGCCTCGGCGCCACCGACGCCCGCGGCGAACGCGGCGACGGTGGTGCGCAGCATGTTCACCCACGGGTCGTACTTGCTCATCATCGGGCGCGACGTCACCGCGTGCTGGCGCTGCCCGCCGGCCTCGGGAGCAGCACCGGACAGCTCGGCGACGCGCGCCCAGAGCCGACGGGCCGCGCGGAACTTCGCGATCGTCGGGAACTGCTCGTCGGTGGCCGCGTAGCGGAACTCCATGAGCGCCAGGGCGGCATCGACGGAGCGTCCCTCGGCGGTCAGGCGGCGCAGGTAGGCGGCGCCCACGGCCAGGCTGTAGCCGAGCTCCTGGGCGTCGGAGGCACCCCGGTCGTGGATCGCGGTGGCGTCGACGACCAGGCCGAGCGCACCCATCTCCTCGGCCCTGGTGGCGACGAGCTCGAGCACGTCGAGGTTGTCGTTGTCGGTGGTCGAGCTTGTGCCCTCGGTGGTCGAGCTTGTGCCTTCGGTGGTCGAGCTTGTGCCTTCGGTGGTCGAGCTTGTCGAGACCCCGCGCACCTGCGCGGCGATCGGGTCGGCGCCGAGGTTGGTGCCGGCTGCGGGATCGACTCCACGGTCGGCGAACACCGCGGCGAGGGCATCCGCTGCCGCAACCGGGTCCTCGGGGGCGTCGAGCACGACAGGAGCCAGGTCGATGAACACGCCGTCGAGCGCCGCGGCGAGGTCGTCGGCACCGAGCGTCGTGCCCACCTCCAGCCACAGCGACGTGGAGCCGTTCTCCAGGTCGGCGAGAGCGGCCTCGTTGAGCGGCTTGGCCTCGAGGCCGAACAGGTGCGGCCGGATGTCCCAGCCGATCTCCGGCTTGTCCGCCAGACGACCTCGGGTGTACGGCGCTGCGCCGGGCTGGCCCACCGCCGGCAGGTCGGCGACGGAGTCACGGGTGCCCAGCGGGGCGACGCCGATCCCGTCGAGGGTGGTGCGGGTCAATTGCTCCCACACCGCGGAGTCGGGGGCGTCGTCGCCCAGCTGTCGGGTCTTGCGCAGCACGGCCGCGGTGGCCTTCTCCCAGTCCGCGGTGGAGTGCTGGTCCTCGGGACCGGCCAGGCTCAACGAGTCCTGTGCGGTGTCCGGATCAGGGCCAGAAGTCATGGATCGCACAATAGGGAACGGCGCCGGACTCGGCCACTCGATGTGAGATCTCCCATCTGGTGGACAGGTGTGGGAGCGACGCGACGGGGAAGGCTGCCTCCCATGAAGGTGAGGGACCACACCGGCCAGACCTGGCGAGTGACCCGGCGCTGGGTGCCGTGGCGGCGACGGCTCAAGGGGTTCGTGGACGCCGGTCCGAACCTGCCCAGCGGCCTGGGTGACGACCCGATCAGCCTGGTCATCGGACTGATCGGCCTGATCATCATGCTGCCGTTCGTGATCCTGGCCCTGGTCGCGGGTCTCGAGCTGCTCCTGGTGCTGCTGGTGCTCCCGTTCGCCATCCTGGGTCGTGTCCTGCTCGGCCGGCACTGGACCGTCGAGGCGCGCAAGGGCTTCCGGCCGTGGTCCGAGGTGAAGGCCGGCGGCTGGTCGGACAGCCGGCAGAAGATCCAGGACCTGGCCGCAGCGATCGAGCGCGGCGACGTTCCGCCCCGGACGCTCGGTGAGGATCGAACCTCTCCCTGATGGACAAGGGCCGGCTGATGGGCAAGGGCCGGCTGGGCAAGGGCCGGACACCCCACCGAGTGGGCCCCGCCCGGAGTTCCCCGCACGTTCACGCCGCTGCCACCGTGACGACGTCCGGTCGGGCGAGGCTGGCGCCATGGAAACGCGTCGGATCTCTGTCGTGACCGAGTCGTTCTATCCCTCCGTGGACGGCACCACACGGACCGTGAAGCACGTCGTCGACCGACTGGTCGACCTCGGGCACGAGGTGCAGGTGATCGCCCCGGGGCCCGGTCTGTCGACCTACCGCAGCTCCCCCGTCGTCCGGATCCGGCCGTTCGACAGGCCCGGACGTCAGGTCGCCGCCGCGCTCACCGACTTCTCGCCCGACCTGGTGCACGTGGCCTCGCCCGGAATCCTCGGCCGCAAGGCGCTCGAGCATGCCGGCCTCCAGGGCCGCCGCAGCCTCGTGGTCCAGCAGTCACCCGTCCCACCGGTCACCGCCGATCGCTGGCTGCGCAAGGTCGGCGCTCGGGCCGGCCAGGTCCTGGTCACCTGCGCTTGGATGCGCGACCGGCTGGCAGCGCTGGGTGTCGACGCCCCTGTCTGGGCACCCGGAGTCGACGTCGCGGCGTGGAGTCCGAGCCTGCGTGACCCGGGTCTGCACGCCGCCTGGTCACGGCGCAAGCTCGAAGCCACTCCTCGGGTCGTGGTCGGACACGTCGGCAGCCTCCACCGCCGTCACGGCGTACGACGCCTGGCCGAGCTCGCCCCGGTGCCGGGCATCCGCGTGGTGGTCATCGGGGACGGACCGCAGCGCAAGTGGCTCACGGACCGACTTCCCGCCGCGAAGTTCCTGGGCGCGCTCGCGCCGGGAGACCTGTCCACCGCGATGGCCTCGCTCGACGTGCTCGTGCACCCGGGCGAGCAGCAGACCTGCGCCCATGCCCTGCGTGAGGCAGCCGCGAGCGGGGTCCCGGTCGTGGCACCGTGGGCAGGCGGGGCCACCGACGTGGTGCGACCACTGGAGAACGGGCTCCTCTTCGACCCACGCTCCCCGTCGGGCTTCGCCGAGGCCGTGTCCCGCGTGGCCGGCGACCGGCAGCGCGCCCTGCTCGGCGGCCGGGGTCGCGAGCTCGCCATCGCTCGCAGCTGGGCGACGGCCGTCGACGAGCTGGTCGGCGAGCACTACGGGTGGCTCCGAGACGGCCACGGGGCGACCTCGGCCACCAGGGTGACGGGCCCCCACGCCGCCTGACCACGCATCCGGCAGGATTCCCGCATGGGCGGCGCACACTCCCGGTCTCGTGGACCGGTTCCAGACCAGGGTCCCGGCCCCGGGCACTCGCACGGCGGGGAGGTCCCCGACGTCGAGGTCGGCGCCCTCCCCCGCATCCTGCTCCTCGGCGGGCTGGTGCTCGTCGCACTCGGCACGGTCGTCGGCCTCGTGATGATGTGGCCCGGCGACGGCGACCGCCCCGAGGCCGTGCAGTACGCCGCCGAGGGCACCACCTTCCCGTCGGCCAAGGTGGTGTCGGTCAGCGAACCCTGCCCGGTGATCATCGCGGACCCGTCCATTCCCCCAGGGGAGAACGAGCCCTTCCCGGAGCACTGCAACGAGCTCACGGCCACCGTCGACGGGGACGAGGTGGTGGTGCAGGTGCCGCCGTACGTCGCCAAGTCGGGGCTGGGTGCGGGCGACGACGTGAAGCTGGCGAGGATCCCGACGGGCGCCGGCGAGGCGACGTACGGCTGGGTCGGCACCCAGCGCGACTTCCCGCTCGGTGCCATGACGCTCGTCTTCGTCCTGGTCGTGGCGCTGGTCGCTCGGCTGCGCGGCATCATGGCCCTGCTCGGCCTGGGCTTCGCCGGGTTCGTGGTCGCCAGGTTCATGCTGCCGGCGCTGCTCGAGGGCGGCTCCGGCGTGGGTGTCGCACTCGTCGGGGCGAGCGCGATCATGTTCGTGGTGCTCTACCTGACGCACGGGCTCTCGACCAGGACCAGCACCGCCCTGGCGGGAACCCTGGTCGGCATCGGCATCATCACGGCCCTGGGCATCTGGGGAGTCCGGGCCGCCCGGCTCAGTGGCGTGAGCGACGAGGGCAACGAGTACCTCATGCTCAATGCGCCCGACCTGGACTTCCGCGGCCTGCTCACCTGCGCGGTGATCATTGCCGGTCTCGGCGTGCTCAACGACGTCACCATCACCCAGTCGTCGGCGGTGTGGGAGCTGCGCGCCGCGGCTCCGCGGATGAGTCGCATGCAGCTCTTCACCAGCGGCATGCGCATCGGGCGCGACCACATCGCCTCGACGATCTACACGATCGTCTTCGCCTATGCCGGCACCGCGCTCGCCGTCCTGATGCTGCTCTCCCTCTATGACCGGCCGTTGCTGGACACGTTGTACGACGAGAACATCGCTGCCGAGGTGATGCGCACTCTCGCCTCGGCGATCGGCCTGGTGCTGGCGGTTCCGGCCACCACCGCCATCGCGGCGCTGACGGTGAGCGGCCCCGTGGTGGACGACCGTGGTGGACGACCGCGGGGTGAACGGTGACTGACGGGTAACGAAACGGATCTCACACGGGGTTAGGTTCACCTTCGCAGCAAAGAGGCCCTTTCGGGCGGTACCGTGCCTTCGTGGCAACTCCGACTCTCGTGAAAGGCAGCCGGTCGACGCGATCCACGATCGCGCTGAAGCTCCTCATGGCCGTCACCGGCCTGGTCTTCATCGGCTATGTGCTGCTCCATATGTACGGCAACCTCAAGGTCTTCGCCGGCCAGGAAGCCTTCGATGAGTACGCGCACCACCTGCGCACCTTCGGGGAGCCGATGCTCCCCTACGAAGGTCTGCTGTGGGTGATCCGCGCGGTGCTCCTGCTGTCGCTCGTCGGTCACGCCTACGCGGCGTTCACGCTCTGGGCCCGTGCCGGCAAGGCACGCACCCAGAAGTACGTCGTGAAGAAGGCCGTGGCTGCGACCCTCAGCTCGAAGATGATGCGTTGGGGCGGGGTGACGTTGCTGCTGTTCGTGATCTTCCACCTGCTGCACTTCACCACGCGGACCATCAACGTGAACGGCGACAAGGACTCGCCGTACGACCGGGTGGTGAGCTCCTTCCAGCCCGAGACGTGGTGGGTCACCGTGATCTACCTGCTCGCGATGGGCGCCCTGGCGATGCACCTGCGCCACGGCGTGTGGAGTGCCTGCCAGACCCTCGGCCTCACCAACAACGCGAAGAGCCGAGCCCGTGCGAACTTCGCCGGCGTATTCCTCGCCGTGGTGATCGCCGGCGGCTTTGCGCTGGTCCCGCTGTCCATCCTCCTCGGCATCGTCGACTAAGGGCTGATCCAAGAACATGACTGAAACCCAGACCCATGCCCCGTCCAGCGACGCCGCTGGCTTCTTCACCCTCGGTGACGCGATCGCGGACACCAAGGCACCGGCCGAGGCCTCCGTCCCCACCCGCTGGGAGGAGCGCAAGGCCCACGCCAAGCTGGTCAACCCGGCCAACCGTCGCAAGATCAAGGTGATCATCGTCGGCACCGGGCTTGCCGGCGCCGCCGCAGGCGCCACGCTCGGCGAGGCCGGCTACCAGGTGGAGAGCTTCTGCTACCAGGACTCCCCGCGCCGGGCCCACTCGATCGCCGCCCAGGGCGGCATCAACGCGGCGAAGAACTACCGCAACGACGGTGACTCGGTCTACCGCCTCTTCTACGACACGGTGAAGGGTGGCGACTTCCGCTCGCGGGAGTCGAACTCCTACCGTCTCGCGGAGGTCTCGGCCAACATCATCGACCAGTGCGTCGCCCAGGGCGTCCCGTTCGCCCGCGAGTACGGCGGCCTGCTCGACAACCGCTCGTTCGGTGGTGTGCAGGTCTCCCGCACCTTCTACGCCCGCGGCCAGACCGGCCAGCAGCTGCTGATCGGCGCCTACCAGGCGCTCGAGCGCCAGGTCGCCGCCGGCACCGTCACCACCCACACGCGCCACGAGATGCTGGAGCTGGTTGTCGTCGACGACGATTCTGGACAGCCCCGGGCCAAGGGCATCATCGTCCGCGACATGGTCACCGGCGAGATCGAGACGCACCTCGGTGACGCGGTCGTGCTGGCGACCGGTGGTTACGGCAACGTCTACTTCCTCTCCACCAACGCGATGGGCTCCAACGTCACCGCTGCGTGGCGTGCGCACCGCAAGGGCGCCTACATGGGCAACCCCTGCTACACGCAGATCCACCCGACCTGCATCCCGGTCTCCGGCGAGAACCAGTCGAAGCTGACCCTGATGTCGGAGTCGCTGCGCAACGACGGTCGCATCTGGGTGCCGAAGAAGAAGGAAGACTGCGCCAAGGACCCGCGCGACATCCCCGAGGAGGACCGCGACTACTACCTGGAGCGGATCTACCCGGCGTTCGGCAACCTGGTCCCCCGCGACATCGCCTCCCGCCAGGCGAAGTACATGTGCGACGACGGCCGCGGTGTCGGTCCCGAGGTCGACGGCGTACGCCGTGGTGTGTACCTCGACTTCGCCGACGCCATCAAGCGCCTCGGCCGTGATGCTGTCGAGACGAAGTACGGCAACCTGTTCGACATGTACGCGCAGATCACGGCGGAGAACCCGTACGAGGTCCCGATGCGCGTGTACCCGGCGGTGCACTACGTCATGGGTGGCCTGTGGGTCGACTACGACCTCGAGAGCAACGTCAAGGGCCTGTTCGTGGCCGGCGAGGCCAACTTCTCCGACCAGGGCGCGAACCGGCTCGGTGCCTCGGCGCTGATGCAGGGCCTGGCCGACGGCTACTTCGTGCTGCCCTACACGATCGCGAACTACCTGGCCGACAGCCACGAGCGGATCGACGAGTCACACCCCGCCGTGGTGGAGGCCAAGAAGGACGTGGAGGAGCGGATCAACCACTTCCTCACCGTCAACGGCACCCGCTCGGTCGACAGCTACCACAAGGAGCTCGGGCACCTGATGTGGGAGTACTGCGGCATGGAGCGCACGAAGGAGGGGTTGACGCTCGCGATCGAGAAGATCCGCGCGCTGAAGGCCGACTTCTGGAAGAACGTGAAGGTGCTCGGCACCGCGGAGAGCCTCAACCAGAGCCTCGAGCGGGCCGGCCGGGTGGCCGACTTCTTCGAGCTCGGTGAGCTGATGTGCATCGACGCCCTCAACCGGCGCGAGTCCTGTGGCGGGCACTTCCGTGCCGAGTCCCAGACGGCGGACGGCGAGGCCGAGCGCATCGACGAGGAGTTCGCCTACGTCGCCGCCTGGGAATGGGCTGGCGAGGACGGCCACATGCCGGTGCTCCACAAGGAGTCGTTGTCCTACGAAGCCATCGAGATGAAGGCACGGAGCTACAAGTGAAGATCACTCTCAACATCTGGCGCCAGGCCAACGCGGCCACCAAGGGCGCGATGCAGAAGTACGAGCTCGACGGAGTGTCCGAGGACATGTCGTTCCTCGAGATGCTCGACCTGCTCAACGAGAACCTCAACGAGCAGGGCGAGGACCCGGTCGCCTTCGACTCCGACTGTCGCGAGGGCATCTGCGGCATGTGCAGCCTGATGATCAACGGCCAGGCGCATGGTCCGGAGGTCACCACGACCTGCCAGCTGCACATGCGCTCGTTCAAGGACGGCGAGACGATCACCGTCGAGCCGTGGCGCGCGGAGCCGTTCCCGGTGCTCAAGGACCTGGTGGTCGACCGTTCCGCGTTCGACCGGATCATCCAGTCGGGCGGCTACATCTCGGCGAACACCGGTTCCGCCCCTGAGGCCAACAACCTGCCGGTCGAGAAGGCCAAGGCCGACCGCGCGTTCGACGTCGCCACCTGCATCGGCTGTGGCGCCTGCGTGGCCGCCTGCCCGAACGGTTCGGCATCGCTGTTCCTCGGTGCGAAGATCACCCACCTGGGCTCGCTGCCCCAGGGCCAGCCGGAGCGCGACACCCGCGTCGTCGACATGGTTGCCCAGCACGACCACGAGGGCTTCGGCGGTTGCACCAACATCGGTGAGTGCACCGCTGCCTGCCCGAAGGAGATCCCGCTCGACGTGATCTCCCAGCTCAACAAGGACCTGCGCACGGCCATGCAGCACGGCCTCTGAGCAGAGTTCCCTGGTCTCACCCTCGACGGGGCGTTCCGGCTGTCGCCGGAACGCCCCGTCAGGCATTTCAATGCCCCTCCTCGAGCACTACCCGCTCCGCCCCGCTTGGGCCATACCACTCTTCACACTCGGCCCACCCGATCCATTCACTCGCGCCACTGGGTCCAATCGAGCCTTCTGTGGCCGGGAGACGGCCCGACCGAGTTGAGTCCCCGATAGTGGTGTAGCGCGGTCGCCGAGATTGTCCCGGTCGTGGACGTAGACGCGGCCACCGCGTGATCCTTCGAGTTCACCTTCCACAGATCTCTCGAACGGAACATCACGATGACCGCTCCACACATTGTCGACCCTGCCGGCCTGCTCAGCGAAGCCCTGACCGAAGCCAGCCCGGACCTGATGCGGCAGATGCTGCAGACGATGATCAACGCCCTTCTCTCTGCTGATGCCGACGCCGTGGTCGGTGCCGAGTGGGGACGGCCTAGCCCGGGCCGCACGACCCAGCGCAACGGCTACCGCCACCGCGACCTCGACACCCGCGTCGGCACGATCGATGTCGCGATCCCCAAGCTGCGGCAGGGCTCCTACTTCCCCGAGTGGCTCCTCGAGCGCCGCAAGCGTTCCGAAGCTGCCCTGATCACCGTGGTCGCGGACTGCTACCTCGCAGGGGTTAGCACCAGGCGGATGGACAAGCTGGTCAAGACGTTGGGCATCGACTCCCTGTCGAAGTCCCAAGTCAGCCGAATGGCGACCGACCTCGACAAGACTGTCGAGCAGTTCCGCCACCGCCCCCTCGACGATGCCGGCCCGTTCACCTTCGTAGCGGCCGACGCGCTGACGATGAAGGTCCGCGAAGGCGGCCGAGTCATCAACGCCGTCGCCCTGGTCGCCACCGGCGTCAACGCCGACGGCCACCGCGAAGTCCTCGGCATCCGAGTCGCCACCGCCGAAACCAGGACCGCCTGGAACGAGTTCTTCGCCGACCTGGTCGCCCGCGGCCTGAGCGGCGTCCGGCTCGTCACCAGCGACGCGCAAGCCGGTCTGGTCGAGGCCGTCGCCGCCAACCTCCCGGGCGCATCCTGGCAACGCTGTCGCACCCACTACGCGGCGAACCTGATGAGCATCTGCCCGAAGTCGATGTGGCCGGCGGTCAAGGCGATGCTGCACTCGGTCTACGACCAGCCCGACACCACGGCGGTGCACGCCCAGTTCGACCGGCTGCTGGATTACGTCACCGAGAAGCTACCCGTTGTCGCTGAACACCTCGATGCTGCCCGGGCCGACATCTTGGCGTTCACCAGCTTCCCGAAGGACGTGTGGACCCAGATCTGGTCCAACAACCCCGCCGAACGGCTCAACCGTGAGATCCGTCGTCGCACCGACGTGGTCGGGATCTTCCCCAACCGTGACGCCATCGTGCGCCTGGTCGGTGCCGTCCTGGCCGAGCAGAGCGACGAATGGGCCGAGGGCCGCCGCTACCTGGGACTCGAGGTCCTGACCCGCTGCCGGGTCACCATCGTCCCCACCACCGAGCCCGAGATCGGAGCTGATGACCTGCCCGTATTGACTGCCTGATCCTTCAGCAAGGAGAACGCAGCGCTACACCACTACCTGGGACTTGACCCCCGACCGGACCCAGTGATAGAGGACGACGGCCCAGTTGGGCCGGCGCGGTCAGGGCGCGGGAGGCTTCGGTCTGGAGCACCGGGCGACCCGTCCACGACGGTCTGGGCGGGGATCCGCATCTGGTTGCACGGAATTCACGCCTGTTTCCACAGGCTGGCTCAGGTGGACCCACACCCTGCGCTACACCGCTCTACGCTCGCCGATGACGCAGCGAGCGGAAGTGGAGGACTCAGACATGGGCATCGAGCGGCATCCCTACGCGACCGCACGGGAGGCTGCTGACATGTTGGCCGTCACGGGACTGCCACGAACCTCGGTACGTCGCGCATTGGCCGCAGGCGTCGCGGGTGAAGCCATCCGCACGCGGGGCTCCTTGCTCTACCGACGCCGGACGATCCGCGACCTGATCCGCGAACCGCTCACCGAGGGCACGCTCCCCCACCCCCTGGACAAGGGCACCTTCGTGCTGCGGTTGTGGTTCGGTGCTCCGGACATCGTCCGGTTCACCGCCCACCAGGAGGACGACGCACGTCGCGACTCGATCTCGGATGGCTGGCACATGGGGTGGCAGACCCGCCTGGTGCTGGTCGCGCGAGCCACCTACGGCGTCCCGATGCCCCTGCTCGCCACCTGCGGTGGCTTCGTGGTCGTCGGCGCCACGATTCTGGGCGCCCGACAATCGGCCACCGACACCTCCACCAGCCTGCGCCTCGGTCCACCGGACGACTGGTACGAGGGGCTGCACCACCGCATCCTCATCACCCCACGGGGCCGACCCTGGACGATCCTGCCTCGCGCGCGGTTGAACAATCCGTGGGTGGGGGTCAACGAGCGCGACGGCAGGGCCTGAGCCGACTGAGTCGGCTCGTCCGACCGTGTCTGTGGCTGCCTAACCCTTCGGACGTCGGCGTACGGCCGCGATCACGGCCAGCATGGCGGCTCCCCCGGCCGCGAAGGCGGCCTTCGGGCTGACGCCCCTGCCATCCCGGGCGCCAGGCGCACTCCCGCCCGCACCGCGCCCGCCCACACCGCGCCCGCCCACACCGCGCCTGTCGGCGCCCGCTCCGACGAACTGTCCGACGGGGCCACCGGCACCGCCAGACGGTCCCCCAGGCACGTCGGGTGCTGCGACCACCTTGGCGACGTGGCCCTGCTGCATGCCCGATCGGGAAGCACGCGCCCGACGCGACGTGTAGGCCCAGGCGGCGGCATACATGACGACACGGGAGAAGTAGTTGATCCAGACCACCAGGATCAACGCGATGCCGAATGCCTGGAATGCCGGTTGCGACTTCGTGGAGGCGATCAAGAACGTGGACAGCTGCTTGAGGATCTCGAAGCCGAGGGCGCCGAGCAACGCGCCCGACCACAGCGACGCGCGGGGAACGTCCGGATCCGCCAGCAGCTTGAACAGGGCGAAGAACAGCACCGCGCTCGCGCCGACGCCGACCGCGACCGAGATCACCAGCAGGAGCGGGGAGAGCCCGACACCGAGGCCGAGCAGGTCGAGCAGCTGCTCGGAGAAGCGCGAGATGATCCCCGACACCGCGACGCTGACCATCATCACCAGCCCGATCAGGCCGAGTGAGACCAGGTCACGCACCTTGCCCACCACGAAGTTGGGTTGCTCGCGCTGCGGAGTCTCGAACATCACGAGCAGCGCCTCGCGCATGCCCGACAACCAACCCAGGCCCGCGTAGAGAACACCGACCAGACCGATCATCCCCACGGCTCCGGCGGAGTCCTGGATCGACTCCAGGGAGATCTGACCCTTGCCGTCACCGAGCATCCCGGGCAGCACCTCGCCGATCGCCTCGGTGAGGTTGTCCTGGGCGTCGGGGTAGACCTTCGCCACCCAACCGATCACGAAGAAGGCGAGCGCGAGGATCGGGAAGAACGACAGGAAGCCGAAGTAGGTGACCGCCCCGGCCTGCAGGTTCCCCTTCACCTCGCCGAAGTGCTGGACCATCCGCACGACGTGGTCGAAGATCGGGCGTTGGGCACGCAGGCGCGTGATGCGAACGTCAAGTCGTTCCTTCAGTGAGGCCACAGGGGTCAGATCACCACGTCATCGCCGGTGAGGGCAAACGAGCGGTCCACCTGCCATCCGATCTCGTCGTCGTGGACGTAGAGGTGGAACTCCTCAGCGGTGAAGCGGCACTCGAACCCCGCCAGCTCGGTGAACGCACGATCGAGGGCGACGTCGTCGAGGTGATGGGCGATGGTCACGTGCGGGTGGTAGGGGAAGGCCAGCTCGCTGGCCAGCGGCCCCCGGCGCACGGCGTCGGCCAGGCGCTCGCAGGCAGAGATGCCCTCGACGACGCCGACGAAGACCACGGGCGACACCGGGCGGAAGGTCCCGGTGCCACGCAGGTGCACGGGGAAGTCCGTCGTCTGCGCAGCGACGCCGGAGAGGTGCTCCTCGACCAGGTCGAGGTCATCGCACTCGGTCGGAGGGACCAACGTGATGTGCGTCGGGATGCGAGTGGCGGTGGTGTCACCGATCGCCGTCCGGTAGTCCTGCAGCTGCGAGGCCCAGGGCTCCGGGATGGCGATGGCAACTCCGATGGTCGACACGCCCATGACCCTAGCGTGTGACGGGCTTGACGAAACCGACCCGGTCATAGACGTCGGCCAAGGTTCGCTCGGCGACGGCGGCTGCCTTGTCCGCGCCGCTGGCGATGATGTCGTCGAGCATCGTCTGGTCCTCGAGCAGCTCCAGGGTCCGGTCACGGAACGGTGTCACGAACTCGACGACCACCTCGGCCAGGTCCTTCTTGAAGTCGCCGTAACCCTTGCCGGCGTACTGCCCGACGAGGTCGTCGACAGCGGTGCCGGTCAGCGCCGAGTAGATGGTGAGGAGGTTCGAGACTCCGGGCTTCTCCTCCACGTCGAAGCGGACCTCGGAGCCGGAGTCGGTGACCGCCGAGCGAATCTTCTTCGCACTGACCTTGGGGTCGTCGAGCAGGTCGACGATGCCGCTGGGCGACGACGCCGACTTCGACATCTTCGAGGTCGGGTCCTGCAGGTCGGTGATCTTCGCGGTGGCCTTGAGGATGTAGGGCTCGGGCAGGCGGAAGGTCTTCTTGTAGCGGTGGTTGAACCGCTGCGCGAGGTCGCGGGTCAGCTCGAGGTGCTGGCGCTGGTCCTCCCCGACCGGCACGTAGTGCGGTCGGTAGAGCAGGATGTCGGCGGCCTGGAGGATCGGGTAGGTGAACAGCCCGACGCTGGCGGCTCCCTCGCCACCCTTCGCGGACTTGTCCTTGAACTGGGTCATCCGGCGCGCCTCACCGAAGCCGGTCAGGCACTGCAGGACCCAGCTCAGCTGGGCGTGCGCGGGCACCTGGCTCTGCATGAAGATGGCGGCACGGGAGGGGTCCACGCCCATGGCGATCAGCTGGGCGGCAGCACGCAGGCACCGCTGGCGCAGCACCTTGGGGTCCTGCTCGACGGTGATCGCGTGCTGGTCGGCGATGAAGAAGAACGGCTCGTAGTTCTCCTGGAGGTCCACCCACTGGCGCAAGGCACCGAGGTAGTTGCCGAAGTGGAACGAGTCAGCGGTCGGCTGGATGCCGGAGAGGACCCGGGGACGGGCGGTGCCCGTCCCGGATTCGGACGCAGAGACCTGGGGCGCGGTCGAGGTGGACATGGCGGCATTGTTCCACTGGGCATGCGCGTGCTGCTGACGGGTACCCGGAGGGACCACGAGATCGGGAGGAACATGTGGAATCACTCTGGCAGGACGGCGCCCCGTCCTTCGTCGACGACTCCTCGGTCCCCGCGAAGGTGGACGACCTCGTCGTGGGTGCGGGTCTCACCGGGTTGACCACCGCCGTCCTGTTGGCACGTGCCGGTCGTCGGGTGGCCGTCGTGGAGGCGCGCCGGGTCGGCGCGGTGACCACCGGCAACACGTCGGCCAAGGTGAGCCTCCTGCAGGGAACCAAGCTCTCCGTTCTGCTCCGCAGCCACGACCGTCGTGTCGCCGAGGCGTACCTGGCGTCGAACCGCGGGGGTCAGCAGTGGCTGACGGACTTCTGCGCCGACCACGGCGTGCCCGTGCAGATGCGTGATGCCGTCACCTACGCGTCGACTGCCGACGAGCGTGACGTCGTACGCCGTGAGCACGAGGCCGCGCGCTCCCTCGGCCTCGGGGTCCGCTGGCAGGACCGTCTCGACGTGCCCTTTCCGAACCACGGGGCCACGGTGCTCGCCGCGCAGGCGCAGTTCAACCCGCTCGACGTGCTCGCCGCGCTGGTGGAGCAGCTCCGCGAGCACGGCGGCACCCTCCACCAGGGCCACCGGCTCACCGGGGTCAGCTGGACCGGCCCACCCGTCGCCACGCTTCGCCTCGAGGGCGCCGGCGGGGACGGCGACGAGGACCGCGACGAGGACCGCGACGAGGACGGCGGCCAGGACGGCTGCGGGGACGGCGGCCGGGACGGCATCCCCACGGAGGTGAGCGTGGAAGCCGCTGAGGTGGTCCTGGCCACGGGCGTCCCCGTGCTCGACCGAGGCCTCTACTTCGCCAAGGTGGAGCCCCAGCGTTCCTACGTGCTCGCCTTCGCGTTCGCCGAGAGCCTGGGCGGCATGTACCTCTCGGCGGGAACCTCCTCCCGGTCGGTGCGCGACGCTCCCGGTGCGGCTGGGGCCGCGGGTCATCTCCTGGTCGGCGGCAGCGGCCACGGGGTGGGCCGAACCCGGTCGGAGCAGGCACATGTCGACGAGCTGCACCGCTGGACGGAGGAGCACTACCCCGGGGCCCGCCTCACCCACCAGTGGTCAGCGCAGGACTATTCACCCAGCGACGGGCTCCCCCGCGTCGAGCTCCTCCCCCGCGGACGTGGCAGGATCCACGTGGCGACCGGGTTCGACAAGTGGGGCATGACCAACGGTGTGGCTGCGGCCCGGACCATCGCGAGCAGGATCCTCGGGGACGCCCCCCAACGGTCGACCGCACCGGGTCGCCCGGGTCTGGCTCGTCCGGGACTGGCTCGCCCGGGTCTGACTCCCCCGGCTCTGGCACCGCGTTCGGCCGCGCGAATGCTCGAGATGAACCTGCGCGGAGTGGCCGCCAATCTCAGCACCTTCGTCCGGGCCGAGATCGGCAGCGAGCCGGAGCAACCACCCGAGGGCCAAGGACGTGTCGGCCGGTCCGGCCTGCTTCCCCGAGGGGTGTCGACCGTGGACGGCCGTCCCTGCTCGGTGACGGCCGTGTGCACCCACGCCGGAGGGACCCTCACGTGGAACGACGCCGAACGCACCTGGGACTGCCCGTGGCACGGCTCCCGCTTCTCTCCCCACGGGAGTGTGCTGGAAGGACCGGCCACGCGGCCACTCAACCGACCCGACCGAGCCGACCGAGCCTAGGCCACTCGGCCGGGCTCGAGGGATCTGCGGTGGTGGAGGGCGGCCAGGACCAGCACCAGGAAGCCGGCCAGGGACAGGCCGACACCGACCAGTGCCGGTGCCCGGTAGCCCCAACCGGCAGCGATCACCAGCCCGCCGAGCCAGGCGCCCAGCGCGTTGGCGACGTTGAGGGACGCATGGTTCATCGCGGCGCCCAGGGTCTGCGCGTCGCCGGCGACCTCCATCAGGCGCAGCTGCAGGTTGACCACCAGCACGGAGCTGATCGCCGAGATCGCGAAGGCGAACGGCAGCGCCCACCAGCCGTACGGCGTCACCGCGGCGAAGGCCAGCAGGACCACGCCCATGCCGATGGCCGACCCGAGCAGCGAACCGAAGACCGACCAGTCCGCCAGCTCCCCTGCCAGCCAGGTGCCGAAGGTCATCCCGAGGCCGAACATCAGCAGGAACACCGGCACGGCCGACTCGTGCAGGTCCCCGACCTCGGTGACGGTCGGCGAGATGTAGGAGTAGACCGCGAACATGCCGCCGAAGCCGATCGCACCGGCGACGAGGGTGAGCCACACCTGCACCCGGGAGAACGCGGCCAGCTCACGTCGACCGGTGGCACTCGGGTCGGCGGGCAGTGCCGGCACGTAGGCCATGATCATCGAGACGGTGACGATGCCCAGGACGGCGACCGCGACGTACGCCGTGCGCCAGCCGAGGTTCTGGCCCATCCAGGTGGCCGCGGGCACCCCGATCACGTTGGCGATCGACAGCCCCAGCATGACCAGCGCCACAGCACGTCCCTTGCGCCCCCGCGCGGCGAGGTTGGCGGCAACCAACGACGCGACACCGAAGTAGGCACCGTGCGGGAGGCCGGACAGGAATCGAGCCGTCGTGAGCAGCCCGTAGTTGGGGGCGATCGCGCTGAGCCCGTTGCCGATCGCGAATGCGACCATCAGCGCGAGCAGCAGGGCTCGCCGGGGCAGGCGGGCACCGAAGAAGGCCAGCAGCGGAGCACCCACGACGACTCCGAGGGCGTACGCCGAGATGACGTGCCCGCTCGTCGGGATGCTGACACCGACGCCGTCCGCGATCTGTGGGAGCAGGCCCATGGTGACGAACTCCGTCGTACCGATCGCGAAGCCACCCATGGCCAGCGCGAGGACGGCGAGGCCGAAGTGCGCGGCGTGGGGCCTGGACTCGTCCGGGGTTGGCGCGTCCCGGTGCTCGGCGGTTGCTGGCATGCTCATCGCATTGTGCAACCAGAGCTCACCGCACGCCTATTCCGTGGTTCGTGTCACCCGGCCAGGTGTCCCCAACGCGGGGCGAGCTGGGTCCACGGCCCGATCTCGGCCACCTCACCGTCGACGAGAACCACCACCCGATCCGCCCGGGACAACGCGGCCCGCTTGGCAGTCGCCCCGATCACCGTGGCGCCGCGCTCGCGCAGCGAACGCCACAGCTCGATCTCCGTGCTGGCGTCGAGCGCGCTGGAGACGTCATCGGCGAGGGTCAGCTCGGCGTCGGTGGCCAGGGCGCGGGCGAGCGCCAGGCGCTGCACCTGGCCTCCGGAGAGGCGTACGCCGCGGTGCCCGACGAGCGCGTCCCTGCCGCCCGCCTCCTCGACGTCGGCATCGAGTCGGGCCACCCCCACCGGTGCATCGAAGGCGCGGTCGTGGCCGAGCCGGACGTTGTCGTTGAAGGTTCCCGACAGCACCCGCGGCACTTGGGCGACGTGGGAGACCTGGCCGGGGCGCAGGAACCGCTGCGGGTCCCGGACCACGTCGTGGTTCCAGAGGACGTCACCGCGGTAGTCGATCAGGCCGGCGAGCGCAGCCAGCAGGCTCGACTTGCCCGAGCCCACCTGTCCGACCAGCAGCACCAGCTCGCCCGCCTCGACGGTGAGGTCGACGCCCGAGACACCGATCGTGCCGTCGTCGTGCACGGCGGAGAACCCACGGAGCTCGAGTCGGTCGAGCGGAACTCTCGGCACGGGTTCCGGGTCGGGGGCGGCGCCGCTGACCAGGTCGACGCCCGGCGGGAGGTCCATCAGGTCGACACCGCCGGCGAACCTGGCGGTCTCGACCTGCCACGCGCGGGTGCCGGGGGCCTCGGTGACGACCATGCCGGCCACCCTCCCGAACCAGTCGAACCCGGCCACGGCGTTGCCGACCAGCAGGGCGATGGCCAGGCTCCAACCGCCTGCGAAGTAGACCGCCCAGGCGGTCACCACGCCACACTGCACCATCACGATCGGGACGCCGTCGAGGAACGCCTGCACCCGGTGCTCCTTGACCGCAGCGGCAACCCGGCCGGAGTCGACGTCGCGCAGGTGGCGGCGTACGGCCGGGGTGGCCGCGGCCAGCTTGACCGTGCGCGCCGACTCGAGCGCCGAGACCAGGGCCCGGCCGAAGCCGGCACGCGCGGTGGACGCCTCGGCGGCCGACCGACCGGCGATCGGGCGACCCACCGCGGAGGCGAGCGCCGAGGTCACCATCACCGCGAGCAGGACGGCACCGGCGATCCACGTGCCGGCGATCAGCGCGGTGAAGGCGGCGATGATCATGCCGTTGAGGAAGTCGACCCAACGGTCGGCGTACCGGGCGTAGCGGTCTGCGTCCATGGAGCGGGCCACCACCTCGCCGGGCGGGGTCCGGGTCAGCCGCTGCTGCGACGTCTGGCCGTGCAGCACGGACATGCGGACCCGCAGCATCACCTCGATCCACCAACGCGGGTAGCGCCAGAACGCGTCGGCCAGCATGAACGGCATGGCCAACAGGCACAGCACGAGCGCGACGCTGAGCAGTCCCGGGGACCTGCCCACCTGGAGGTCCTCGACGATGCGGCCCCACACCAAACCGGTGATCGCACCCTGCGCGCCGATCACCGAGATCATCAGGAAGAGGGCGGCTCCCCAGATGCCCCAGGTCGGACGCACCGAGAGCGCGTGGGCGATGCCGCGAGCCAACGACGGCCCGTTGCCGACGTCGGGGACATCGGGCGGCGGACCGACGCGCCGGCGTCCCCCCACCGACGATCCGCCGGCCGGGTCACCGACCATCGCGTCGTCGAGGGTGGCGTGCGCAACCGGCTCGTCGTCACCCCGGTCCTGGGTGGTGCCGTCGATGCTGTCGTCGGCCCGCCGCTGCTGCCGCTGCTCGACACGGCTGGCGTGGAGCAGGTCACGGAAGGCCCCGGGCTCTCGGGCCAGGACGGCCCGCAGGCCCTCCTGGACCACGCGACCGTGGTCGAGCACGGCCACGTGCGGAGCTCGCTCGATGGTGCTGAGCCGGTGGGCGATCAACACGCCGGTGCGACCGCGGAGCAACCGGTCGGCGGCTGCCACGACACGGTGCTCGGTCAGCGGGTCCATGCGGGCGGTCGCCTCGTCGAGCACGACGACGCGCACGTTGCGGATCAGCAGCCGGGCGAACGCGACCAGCTGCTCCTCCCCCGCCGACAGCCTGGTCCCCCCGGGACCCAGCAGTGTGTCGAGCCCGTCCGGAAGGCCGGCGACCCATCCGTCGAGCCCGAGCTCGGCCACGGCCTGCTGCACCCGCTCCCGGGTGACGTCCCCGAAGAGAGTGATGTTCTCGGCGAGGGTGCCGGCCAGGATCTCGGTGCGCTGGGTGACCACGCCGACGCTGGCGCGGAGCTGCTGCAGGTCGATGTCGAGGATGTCGACACCGCCGAGCAGGATCGTGCCCCGGGGCGGCTCGACGGCCCGGGAGACCAGGGACGCCAGGGTCGACTTGCCCGAGCCGGTGCGCCCGACCAGGGCCAGCGTGTCCCCGGCCGGGAGGAAGAGGTTGATGTCGCGCAGCGCGAAGGTGCCCTCGTCGTAGGCAAAGGCGAGATCGCGGATCTCCAGCTCGAGTGCCGCCTGCTCCGGCACCGGCCGGCCCCCTTGGGGCTCCGGCTCGACAGCGAGCATCTGCCGGAGCCGGATGACCGCACCCAGGCCGGCCTGGAGGTCAGGCAGGTGGTTGGCCAGCATCGCGATCTGCCCGACGAAGGTGGAGGTGACCAGGAAGAGGGTGACCAGCCGGGCGACGGAGAGGTCGCCGTTCATCGCGAGCGCGATGCCCGCGAGGCCGATGCCGGCCAGCAGGGCGTGGAGCAGGAGCCCGGCTCGAAGGGCCAGTCGCCGCTCCACGTCGAGGACGGAGCGGAAGCGCTCGTGCACCACGGCGGAGAGGCCGGCCACTCGTTTGACGACGTGTGCCTGCCCGAGGCTGGTGCGCAGGTCGTCGCGTCCTGCGATGCCTTCCTCGAGCGCTGCCGCGTGGTCGGTCCAGGCCATCTCCTCGATGACCTTGCGCCGGGAGATCTCACCCAGCAGGGAACGGATCGCGAGCCACGTGACCAGTCCCAGGGCTGGGAAGAGCACCCAGGCGGGCCACCAGGTGAGGCCGGCCACGATCCACATCGGCACCACTCCGAAGACGGTGCGGGCGAACATCCACAGCTGCCAGCGGATCAGGTTGCCGACCTCGTGGGTGTCGTCGTCGACGCGGTCGAGGATCTCGCCGACGGCCTGCTCGGAGAGAGTGGCCAGGGGTTGCCCCAGGGCGGCGTCGAGGAGGTCCTCCCGCAGGCGGCCCTCCGCCCGGTCGGAGAGGCCGACCCAGACGATCTTGCCGAACGTGTCGATCAGGGACGCACCGATCACGCAGCCTGCCAGGAGCCCCACGAGGGAGCTGGTGGGGTGCTCGGCGAGTCGGCCGATCACCACGGTGCCCACGGTGGTCGAGACCGCTGCGATCGCGGCGCACAGCAGCGCACCCGCAGCCATCGGCGACCGCATCCGCTGCCAGTCGACCCGCCGGGTGGGATCAGCCGGGGGGACGGGCAGTGGCGTCTTCTGGGGGCGCTCCGGCGGCCGCGTGAGGGTGTCTGTCATGGCCTGTCGAGACTACGCCGCCGGACCGACAGTCCTCACCTGGTTTTCCGGTCGCTCCACTGCCCCCCAAATGCCGATAGTCCCCAACGCGTCGCATGTGGAGAACCGGTTTCCGGGTGCGAGGCGTTAGGGACTATCGGGAGATCAGGTCAGACGCTGAGGCCGTCGATCAGGCCGTTGAGGGTGGCGGACGGGCGCATCACGTCGTCGGCCTTCGTCTCGTCGACCTTGTAGTAGCCACCGATGTCTGCCGGGTGGCCCTGGACGCCGATCAGCTCGGAGTTGATGGCCTCCTCGTTGCTGCGCAGGTCTCCGGCGAGCTTCGCGAAGGCCGCAGCGAGCTCGGCGTCGTCGGTCTGCTTGGCCAGCTCCTCGGCCCAGAAGAGGGCGAGGTAGAAGTGCGAGCCACGGTTGTCGATCGAGCCGACCTTGCGTGCCGGGGACTTGTTCTCCAGCAGGAACGTGCCGGTGGCGCGGTCGAGGGTGTCGGCCAGGATCTGGGCACGGGCGTTGTCGTTGGTCTGGGCGAAGTGCTCGAAGCTGACCGCCAGGGCGAGGAACTCGCCGAGGCTGTCCCACCGCAGGTAGTTCTCCTTGACCAGCTGCTGCACGTGCTTGGGGGCCGAGCCGCCGGCGCCGGTCTCGAAGAGCCCACCGCCGTTGATCAGCGGGACGATCGACAGCATCTTGGCCGACGTACCGAGCTCGAGGATCGGGAACAGGTCGGTGTTGTAGTCGCGCAGCACGTTGCCGGTCACCGAGATGGTGTCCTCGCCCTTGCGGATCCGCTCGACCGAGAACTTGGTCGCCTCGACGGGCGAGAGGACCCGGAGGTCCAGCCCGTCCGTGTCGTGGTCCTTGAGGTACTTCTCGACCAGGGAGATCAGGTTGCGGTCATGGGCGCGTGTCTCGTCGAGCCAGAAGACGGCCGGGGTCTGTGAGGCGCGGGCGCGGTTCACGGCCAGCTTCACCCAGTCCCGGATCGGCACGTCCTTGGTCTGGCAGGCGCGCCAGATGTCACCGGGCTCGACGTCGTGCTCGATCAGCACCTCGCCGGCCCTGTTGACGACCTGGACCTTGCCGGCGGACTCGAGCTCGAAGGTCTTGTCGTGGGAGCCGTACTCCTCGGCCTTCTGCGCCATCAGGCCGACGTTGGGGACGGTGCCCATCGTGGTCGGGTCGTAGGCACCGTTCGTGCGGCAGTCGTCGATGACGGCCTGGTAGATGCCGGCATAGCTGCTGTCGGGGAGTACGGCGAGGGTGTCGGCCTCGTTGCCGTCCGGACCCCACATGTGGCCGCTGGTGCGGATCATCGCCGGCATCGACGCGTCGACGATCACGTCGCTCGGCACGTGCAGGTTGGTGATGCCCTTGTCGGAGTCGACCATGGCCAGGCGGGGGCCGTCGGCGATGGCCTTGTCGAAGGCCGCCTTGATCTCCGCACCGTTCTCGAGCTGGTCGAGACCCGCGAGGATCCCGCCGAGGCCGTCGTTGGCGGACAGGCCCGCGGCGGCGAGCTGGTCGCCGTACTGGGCGAAGACGTCGGCGAAGAACGCCTTGACCACGTGGCCGAAGATGATCGGGTCGGACACCTTCATCATCGTGGCCTTGAGGTGCACCGAGAAGAGGACGTCGTCGGCCTTGGCCTTCGCGATCTGCGCCTTGAGGAACTCCTCGAGCTGGGCCACGTGCATGACGGTGCCGTCGACGACCTCGCCGGCCAGGACCGGCACGGAGTCGCGCAGCACCGTCGTGGCGCCGTCGGCGGCGACGTGCTGGATGCGCAGGTCGTCGTCGCCCTCGATGATCACGGACTGCTCGTTGTCGCGGAAGTCGCCGGCGCCCATGGTGGCCACGTTGGTCTTGGAGTCGGCGGTCCAGGCACCCATCGAGTGGGGGTTCTTGCGGGCGTAGGCCTTGACCGAGGCAGGCGCACGACGGTCGGAGTTGCCCTCGCGCAGGACCGGGTTGACGGCGGATCCCTTGACCTTGTCGTAGCGCGCCCGGATGTCCCCCAAATTGTCAGCGTCGTCGCCCGAAATATTTTCCGGGTAGTCCGGCAGGTCGTAGCCAGCTGCCTGCAGCTCCTTGATCGCGGCCTTCAGCTGCGGGATCGAGGCGCTGACGTTGGGCAGCTTGATGATGTTGGCCTCCGGCGTCCTGGCCAGGGCACCGAGCTCGGCCAGCGTGTCCTCGACCTGCTGGTCAGCAGGGAGGCGGTCGGTGAACTGGGCGAGGATGCGCGCAGCGAGCGAGATGTCGCGGGTCTCGACGTCGACGCCGGCGGTGGAGGCGTACGCCGAGATGATCGGGAGGAAGGAGTGAGTCGCCAGCATCGGCGCCTCGTCGGTGTAGGTGTAGAAGATCTTGGCCATGGGTGCGGCAACTCCTGATCGGTCTGTGCCTGGGCGGACTGTGCTCAGATGATTGTTTCTTGACGTCAAGATACCTGACGCGCGGTCAGGAACCAGCCTCGCACCCGGCCTCGCTTCGGTCTAGAGTTCTGGGCGGCCCCTGAACTGCAGGGGATTCCGGACTGCACAAGGGGATCTCGGATGACCGACACACCAATCACACCTGAACCGACACTGGTCCAGAAGATCGGCGCAGAGGTGCTCGGCACCTTCGTCCTCGTCTTCATCGGCGTCGGCGCCGCGATCAACCTTGATGGCATCGGTGTCACGGGCGTTGCACTGGCCTTCGGAATCGCCGTGCTGGTGATGGCCTACGCCGTGGGTCACATCTCCGGCGGCCACTTCAACCCCGCCGTCTCGGTGGGTGCAGCCTTCGCCGGCCGCCTCTCCTGGGTCAACGCCGGCATCTACGCCGCCGCCCAGCTGGTCGGCGCCGTCGTGGCGGCCGCAGCCTTGTTCCTGGTCTACAAGAGCATCGACGGCTGGGACGCGGAGGGGGCGATGGGCCAGAACGCCTTCGGTGACGAGGCCGCCAGTGACATCGCCCTGTGGGGCGCGCTGATCGTGGAGATCATCGGAACCGCGATCTTCCTCTACGTGATCCTCGCGGCGACCGACAGGCGCAACCCGAGCGCTGCGGCGGCTCCGATCGCGATCGGCCTCGCCCTGGCCGGCGTCCACCTGGCCCTCATCCCGCTGACGGGTACGTCGGTCAACCCGGCCCGCTCCATCGCCCCGGCCCTGTTCGCCGGCACGGACTCGCTGATGCAGGTGTGGCTCTTCATCGTCGCCCCGCTGATCGGTGCCGCGATCGCCGGCCTCACCTATGCACTCATCTTCGGCAGCGACGGCGAACCCGTCCCCGGCTCCGGCCTGAACTTCGGTGGAAACGCCCAGGCCACTGCCTTCGCCGGCGGTTGGGACCCGAACGCCCAGCACCAGGGTGGTCAGTTCCAGGGCGGCTATGACCCCCAGGCCCAGCAGTGGGGCCAGCCCGAGCAGCAGTGGGGCGGTCAGGCTGCCCCGGCGCAGCAGCAGTGGGGCCAGCAGGCGCCCGAGCAGCAGCAGTGGGGCCAGCCCGCCCAGGACCAGTGGGGCCAGCCGGCCCCCGAGCAGCAGTGGGGCCAGCCGCAGACCGACCAGCAGCAGTGGGGCCAGCCGCAGACCGACCAGCAGCAGTGGGGCCAGCCGCAGACCGACCAACAGCAGTGGGGCGAGCAGCAGGCCCAGCAGGGTGGCCAGCACGCCGCTCCGCAGCAGCCCGAGCAGCAGTGGGGCCAGCCCGACCAGGCACCGGAGCCCTGGACTCCCCCGGAGGACGACGGCTCACGCACCCAGATCCGGCCGTCGGACGACACCCCGTCCTGACCCGATCAGACCCGAACGGAGGCCCCGCCACGTGCTGTGGCGGGGCCTCCGTCGGTTCCCGCCCGGCGTGATCCGGTCCGGTGCGTGTGACCTGGTCCGGGCCGCTGAGACCCGGGCCGACGAGTCACTCGTCGATCGAGGCCAGACGCAGGTCGACACCCTCGATCGCGCGCTGCTCGACCAGTCCGATCCCGGGCGCGTAGGACAGCACCGTCGACCTGCCCTCGGACACCGGCAGCTCCTCGATCTCGACCACGTCGTCGAAGTCGCCGTACGGCGTGGCGGCGGAGCCGTCGGTGAGCAGGACCTCGGCCGTCCGCACGACCCTGCCCCCGACGAAGGCAGCCGCATATCCGTCCCCGTGACGCGGCGCCGCGGCCATCGCCAGCGTCGCCTGTGCTCCCGCCACCCCGGCCTCCCAGCCACCCGGCCCGGTCCGCCCGAAGAGCCACACGTTGCCGGCCGTGTCCTGGGCGAACCAGGACTCCGTGTCGGAGATGACGCGATCCTTCCGGCTCCGGGTGAGCGTGCGTACGACGGTCGTGGAGACACCGTCGACCGTGCGCGTCTCGTCGAGCACCGTCACGGTTCGCGATCGTGCCCGGCCGCCCGACGCGTCGTACGTCCATCGACGACCCGTCTCCAGCGGGAGCCAGCGATTGGTGACGGACTCGACGAAGTCGTCGGGGTCGGGCGACGGGGTCGGAATGGTGAGGTCATCGGTGCCGGTGGCCGCGATCCGCTCCGGGGCCGAGCCACACCCGGCCAGCAGGAGCAGTCCGACCAGCAGGGCGAGCAGGCAGCGCATGGCACCCAGCATTCCATCCCTGCGACCCGCGCGGCCGAGGCGGCCCGAACGCTGCTAGCGTCAGGAACGATCACCCTCATCTTCGAAGGAGTCCCCCTGTGAGCACACCGCTCAAGGTGGCCGTGACCGGCGCAGCCGGCCAGATCGGCTACAGCCTGCTCTTCCGTCTTGCCAGTGGCGCCCTCGGCGACCGTCCCATCGAGCTGCGCCTGCTCGAGATCACCCCTGCGCTGAAGGCGCTCGAAGGTGTCGTCATGGAGCTCGACGACTGCGCATTCCCCGGCCTGGCCGGCGTCGAGATCGGCGACGACGCCGAGAAGATCTTCGACGGCGTCAACCTCGCCCTGCTCGTCGGCGCCCGCCCGCGCGGCCCCGGCATGGAGCGCGGTGACCTGCTCGAGGCCAACGGCGCGATCTTCACCGCCCAGGGCAAGGCGCTCAACAGCGTCGCCGCGGACGACGTCCGCATCGGCGTCACCGGCAACCCGGCGAACACCAACGCGCTGATCGCGATGACCAACGCGCCCGACATCCCCGACGAGCGGTTCTCGGCGCTGACCCGCCTCGACCACAACCGGGCGATCTCGCAGCTGGCCGCGAAGACCGGCTCCTCGGTCAACGACATCAAGAAGATGACGATCTGGGGCAACCACTCGGCCACCCAGTACCCCGACATCTTCCACGCCGAGGTCGGTGGCAGGAACGCCGCGGAGGTCGTGAACGACCAGGCTTGGTTGGCCGACACGTTCATCCCGACCGTCGCCAAGCGCGGAGCGGCGATCATCGACGCCCGTGGCGCCTCGTCTGCCGCCTCCGCCGCGTCCGCGACCTGCGACGCCGCCCGCGACTGGCTGAACGGTTCCCCCGAGGGTGACTGGGTCTCGATGGCAGTTCGCTCCGACGGTTCCTACGGCGTGCCCGAGGGCCTGATCTCCTCGTTCCCCGTGACCACCAAGAACGGTGACTGGGAGATCGTCCAGGGTCTCGAGATCGACGAGTTCTCGCGCGGCAAGATCGACGCCTCGACCGCCGAGCTGGCCGAGGAGCGCCAGGCCGTCACCGACCTGGGCCTCATCTGACACGAAGCTCCACAGACCGCCTCGAGGGGCCAGCCGTCGCAGGACGGTTGGCCCCTCGCTGCGTCTGGACGGCTGGCTCGCTGCTTCTGCGGGGCCGGTCGTCCGGGTCGCGTGGTCAGCTGGGTTGGTCGGGGATCGTGGCGACCAGCACCAGCAGCACCACACCCATGCCGATCAGGACCACGGCGTCGAAGAACTTGCGCCGCACCTGCAGCATCCCGGCGTCGTCGTCGGGCAGCGCCAGGCGCGTGCCGGCAGCGACCAGGAGGGCGAGGGCGAGCCAGCTGACACCGGTGCGCCAGGCGCCGGTGGCCGCGACCACGACGCCGATCAGGGCGGCGGCGAGCACGGCAAGGTAGACCACGCCACCCAACGTCGACGGCTTCCTGATCTCGGTGACCGAGCGCAGGCCTGCCGGGTCGCTCGCGTCGACCTTCACGGGGACGACGTCGTTGGGATCGATCCGTGCCAGCGGCTCTTCGGCGCCGGGGCGTGGGGATCCGTCGGCCTCCGGGTCAGGTCGGTCGGACGCCTCGCCGCGCTCGGTCACGTCAGGCCAGTCCGTTCTCAGCGATCGAGACCACGTTGGCCAGCAGCATCGCCCGGGTCATCGGCCCGACTCCGCCGGGGTTCGGCGAGATCCAGCCGGCGACGTCCCACACGTCCGCGGCCACGTCGCCGGCGATCTTGCCGTCGACCCGCGAGACACCGACGTCGAGCACGGCGGCACCTGGCTTGACCATGGCGGCGGTGATGATGCCGGGCACGCCTGCCGCGGCCACGACGATGTCGGCCTTCCTGACGTGCGCGGCCAGGTCGACGGTTCCGGTGTGGCACAGCGTGACCGTGGCGTTCTCCGAGCGGCGGGTCAGCAGGAGCCCGAGGGGTCGACCGACGGTGACACCACGGCCGACCACCACCACGTCGGCCCCGGCGATCGGCACGTCATGGCGGCGCAGCAGCTCGACGATGCCGTAGGGGGTGCACGGCAGGGGCGCTTCGTTGCCCAGGACCAGCCAGCCGAGGTTCGTCGGGTGCAGCCCGTCGGCGTCCTTGGCGGGGTCGATCAGGCCGAGCACGCGGTTCTCGTCGCGCCCGCGCGGCAACGGCAGCTGCACGATGTAGCCGGTGCACCTCGGGTCCTCGTTGAGGGTGCGGACCGCATCCTCGATCTCCGCCTGGGAAGCGGTCTCGGGGAGGTCCACGCGAATCGACTCGATGCCGACCTCGGCGCAGTCCTTGTGCTTGCCGTTGACATACCACCGCGAGCCCGGGTCGTCGCCGACGAGGACGGTGCCCAGCCCGGGCGTGACGCCCTGCTCCTTGAGCGCCGCGACCCGCGAGCGGAGCTCGTCCTTGATCGCGGCGGCAGTGGCGGTTCCGTCGAGCTTCTGTGCAGTCACCCGCCCATCCTAGGGAGCGCCCCCTCCGCTCGTGCAACGCGGGGTTCCGGTCGCTGCCCCCGTGCTGTGACGCGCGATTTCGTCATCGCGACCACGCAGGTGCCGGCGTCCGGCGTGGCCGCACGGGTCGGCGTACGGCGCGCCAGCCGGCCCTGCGGACGGCGGGGCCGCGAACGTCGCTCAGGCGGCGACCGGCGTGGCCGCACCGGTCGGCGTACGGCGCGCCAGCCGGCCCTGCGGATGGCGGGGCCGCGAACGTCGCTCAGGCGGCGACCGGCGCGGCGGCATGCCGCGCGAGGTGACGCTCGGCCGCTCGGGCGGCCGGGTGCGAGACCACCGCGGCGACCACCCCGATCGCTGCGATCACCGCCCAGCCCGGCGCGCCCCACGACAGGGCGAGGAACGTGTAGAGGGCCGGGAACACGATCGGCTCGATCTGGTAGCCCATCCCCCACACGCCCTGGTAGTCGCCGAGGCGTCTCGGGTCGGAGAGCTCGGAGGTGAAGCCCCAGTCGGAGGCGGACTGCCACAGCTCGGCGCCGGTGATCGTGATGTGACCGACCCAGATCAGCACGATCGACACCCAGCCGACGGTCTCGTGGGTCACGCTCAGCACCACGCAGGACAGCACGAAGGCCCACCCCGACCACCGCACTGCGCGCAGCGCACCGTCGACGGTCTCCGCACCACGCGAGGCGCGGACCTGCAGCAGCACGGCCAGCACGGTGTTGGTGCCGAACAGCCAGGCCAGCAGGACCTGCGGTGCATCGGTGCGCTCGACCAGCCACAGCGGCACCACCACGTTGAGCAGGACCTGGTTCGACGACAGCACGCCGTTGCAGATCCCGAGGACGACGAACCCCTTGTTCCGGAAGGCACCCGGTGACAGGTGGTGCTCCTCGCCGTGCGCGGGCACCTGGCGCACCAGCTCCGGCAGGAAGCTGATCATCCACGCGTTCAGCAGCAGGAGGGCACCGGTCAGGAGCGGCACGGCGAGAATCGCCTCACGGGTGCCGATTCCCAGCGCGACGCCACTGGCACCGGCACCGAGGGTGTAGCCCACGTTGCGCGCCGAGCGCTGGAACGCCATCGCCCGGACCCGGGTGGCGCGGGGGAACACCTCGATGCGATAGGCGTTGCGGGCGGAGCGTCCCGCCGTCTCGATCGATGCCAGCACCGACAGCATCACCACGAAGAGCGCAAAACCGCCCACGAAGGGCCACGAGAAGTAGAGCAGCGCCTCCAGCAGTGCGGCGATCACCCAGAGTCGCTTGGCGCCGACCGTGTCACTGAGTCGACCCAACGGGACGGACAGGGCGAGCGTGACCAGGGCGGCGACGCTCATCCCGAGGCCGACCTGGGCACCGGTCAGTCCGACGATCTGGGTGAAGAAGACCGCGGTTCCGGTCAGGAACGCTCCGGTGGCGAATGCTGACAGCACGCACTGGAGGGCGAGGTCGCGCTCCAGCTTCGTCGGCGGGATGATCCGTTGCCACCAGTGCTGCGCCATGCCCGAGCTCCCGTCGTACGCTTTGTCTTGACGTCAAGATAGTGACCTGCAGGCGACCCCCGCCACTCCTTTTCCGCAGGGCCTGGGTGGCAGGGGTCGTGCATCAAGAATTGACGGCTCGGACGTCAAGAACTGCGGGTTCGCGCAGCAACGATTGCTTGTTGGCGCAGCAAGAACTGCCCGTTCGCGTCAGTGGGCGAAGTGACGGGTGCCGGTGAAGTACATCGTCACGCCGGCCTTCTGCGCGGCCGCGATGACCTCCTCGTCCCGGATGGAGCCACCGGGGGCGACCACGGCGCGCACGCCGGCCTCGAGCAGCACCTCCAGGCCGTCGGCGAAGGGGAAGAACGCGTCGGAGGCGGCCACGGAGCCTGCCGCCCGCTCCCCTGCCCGGGTCACCGCGAGGTTGCAGGAGTCCACCCGGTTGACCTGACCCATGCCGACACCCACCGAGGCACCGCCGTCGGCCAGCAGGATCGCGTTGGACTTCACCGCACGGATCGAGCGCCAGGCGAACTGCAGGTCGGCGAGCGTCTCCTCCGAGGCCGCGTCGCCGGCCACCAGGCGCCATCGGGACGCGTCGTCACCGATCTGCCACGTGGTGCCGTCCTCCTTGACGATCTCATCAGCCGCGTCGATCGCGTCGCGCTGCTGCACCAGCAGCCCGCCCGAGATCGGGCGGTACTCGATGCCACCGCCGAGCGGCGGGTTGGCCACCAGCAGGCGCAGGTTCTTCTTCGCGGTGAGGATGTCGAGCGCAGGACCGTCGAACCCGGGCGCCACGACGACCTCGGTGAAGATGTCCTTGACCGTCTCGGCCATCTCGGCCGTCACGTTGCGGTTGGTGGCGATGATGCCGCCGTACGCCGAAACCGGGTCGCAGGCGTGTGCCTTGCGGTGCGCGTCGGCGATGTCCGCTCCCACCGCGATGCCGCACGGGTTGGCGTGCTTGATGATCGCGACAGTGGGCTGGTCACCGTGGTCGTAGGCGGCCCGGTAGGCAGCGTCGGCGTCGACGAAGTTGTTGTAGGACATCTCCTTGCCGTGCAGCTGCACGCCTTGGGCGACCCCACCCTCCGGCTGGCGCCCACTCGTGTAGAGCGCGGCCCTCTGGTGCGGGTTCTCCCCGTAGCGCAGGACGTCGGACTGGGTCCAGGTCGCGCCCATCCAGGCCGGGAAGCCCGAACCGTCGGAGGTGTCGGTCAGCACCGAGCCCATCCAGGAGGCCACGTGCACGTCGTAGGTCGCGGTGTGGACGAAGGCCTCGGCGGCCAGGCGCTTGCGCTGGGCGAGCGTGAAGCCACCCAACTGCGCGGCGGCCAGCACGGCGTCATAGGAGTCGGGCGAGGTCACGATCGCCACCGACGGGTGGTTCTTGGCGGCCGCTCGCACCATCGAGGGCCCCCCGATGTCGATCTGCTCGACACACTCGTCAGGGGTGGCACCCGAGGCCACCGTCTGGGTGAACGGGTAGAGGTTGGAGACCACGAGGTCGAAGGCCTCGATCCCGAGGTCGGCCAGCTGCTGCACGTGCGTGTCGAGGCGACGGTCGGCCAGGATGCCGGCGTGCACGCGCGGGTGCAGGGTCTTGACCCGACCGTCGAGGCACTCCGGGAACCCGGTGAGGTCCTCGACCTTGGTGACCGGGACCCCGAGGTCGGCGATCAGGGCCGCCGATCCCCCGGTGGAGACGAGGGCGACCCCGGCAGCGTGGAGGCCACGGACCAGCTCCTCGAGGCCTGACTTGTCATAGACCGAGACCAGTGCCCGCTTGATGGCGATCTTGCCGTCTGTCATGCGCCGAACCGCACTTTCCTGTCGGTGATGGTGATTCCTTCTCGGGCCAGGCGGCCCACGTTCTCGACGAGCATGTCGCGCTCGGCGACCTTGATCCGCTCGTGCAAGGTCTCGACGTCGTCGTCGTCCTCGACGGGCACGACGGCCTGCGCGACGATCGGGCCGGTGTCGACCCCACCGTCCACCACGAAGAGCGTGGCTCCGGTGACCTTCACGCCGTAGGCGAGGGCGTCCGCGGGCCCGTTGGTGCCCGGGAACGACGGGCACAGGGCGGGGTGCGTGTTGACCGTTCGCCCCGCGAACCGGTCGAGGAAGTCCTCGCCCACCAGCTTCATGAACCCGGCCAGCACGACGAGGTCGGGCTCGAAGGCGGCCACCGTGTCGGCCAGTGCACGGTCCCAGTGCTCGCGCGAGGTGAACTGCTTCACCGTGCGCACGAACGTCGGGATGCCGGCACGCTCGGCACGGGCCAGGCCCTCGATGTCGTCCCGATCGGCACCCACTGCGACCACGACGGCGCCGTACGCCGGGTCCTGGGCCGCGTCGATCAGGGACTGGAGGTTGGTTCCCGAGCCGGACACGAGCACGACGAGGCGCTGGGGCTTTCGGGAGGAGGGCACGGCCGGAGTTTATCGACCGTGCCGGGCCGGGCGCGCATCGGCCTCAGCGATGGACGGGCAAGGTCAGTCGTCGTCCTCGACCAGCATCGAGCGGCGGATCCACCACGTCGCGATGAGACCGCCGACCAGGCCGCCCATGCCGAAGGACACGATGCCGTGCCAGAGCACCTCACCTGCCTGGGGGCCGACCTCACGCATGCGCCCCGGACCCACGGCGCCGCCCGAGACGGCGGCCAGCAGGCCGAACCCGATCCCGGCCAGCGCACCGCCGACCAACCCCCGCAGCGCACCCTCGTCCCATGCCACGGTGGGGTTGCGGCGTTGGCTGAGGAAGGCGCCGACCACTCCGCAGAGCACCGGGAGCGCGAGCAGTGCCGGCACCCACGCGGGGGTCGGTCCCGAGTCAGGCAGGGCGGCGAGCAGCGGGAACATGGGGACGGCACCGATGGCCACCACTGACGGAGAGACCAGGGTGTGGGTGCCGACCATGAAGCCGGGTCCGAGCAGGTAGCAGCCGGAGAAGATCACCGCGTTCGGCACGACGACCAGGGTGAGCAGCACGAACATGATGCCGTCACCGGTGTCGAGGTGCAGCTGCGACATGACGTTCATCGCGGCTCCGAGGTCGAGGGCCAGCGCCACCAGGAAGGTGACCGTCGAGATCGCCACGAAGGCGGCCAGGATCGTCCCTGCCGCGTGCAGGCTGCCGCGCACGGCCTGCGGCGCCAGCGACAACCACACCGCGGCGCGACCGGAGCCGATGGCCACGCCCGTCCCGCCGATGAGCACCGTGAGCGCCAACGACCAGAGCACCACGGCGTTCGTCGACGGGGCGGTCTGGGAGGTGCCGCTGAGCACGACCGTGACGACCGCGACGATGACGTAGGAGGCGGAGAAGATCCCGACCGCGGCGGGCACGGTCCAGTCCCGGTCGCCGTCGGAGAGCGCTTCGGCATCGGGCCCGTGACCGGCGACCTGCTCGCCCAGTCGCAGGCCGAAGCGCCAGACCACCACCGCGCAGACCAGGGTCAGTCCCAGCGGGAGCGCGGTGATGGGCACCCCGTGCACGTGCAGCCCGGAGCCGTGGCCGGTCAGCCAGGCCAAGCCGCCCGTGCGCAGCGCCTCGCGTGGGGCGCCGTGGATGCCGCCATCGGCCAGGAACCAGCCGACCAGCGCGATCGCGAGGCAGCCGGCCAACGTGGTCACGGCCGCCGAGAAGCCAGCCAGGCCGGCCAACAACGTCAGCGGTCGGCGGGAGGCACTGGTGGAGGAGAGGCCGGGAGGGGTCAGTGTCGCGGTCATGGCGGTGCCATCTTCACCCGGAGTCGGCCGTGGCGAACGCTGCACACGCCGCACGAGGCGGTTTCGCCGGTTGCCCGCCGACCCCGTACCTTTGACTGGTCATGCACGATCCTGCCGAGTTCGACGCGTTCTACGCCGCCGCCCGGGATCGCCTGTTGCTGCAGACCTATGCACTGACCGGCGACCTCCCCGCTGCTCGCGGTGCCGTCCGTGACGCCTTCGTCGCCGCGTGGCACCACTGGCGCAAGGTCTCACGCCTCGAGGATCCCGAGACCTGGGTGCGACCGCACGCGTGGACGCACGCCCAGCGTCGGCACACCACCCGCATCTGGCACCGCGACAAGCAGCTCGACGACGAGACCCGCGCCACCCTGGACGCCCTGTCCAAGCTGACGCTGCCGCAGCGCCGGGCCCTGTTGCTCAACCACCTCTGCACGGCCAGCATGGAGCAGATGGCCCGTGAGCTCGGACTCACCGACGAGGCCGCCGCTCGCGAGCTGCAGACCGCCACCGCCCAGTTCGCGCTGCACCGTGACGTGCCCTCCACCGCCGTGCGCTTCCGGCTCGAAGCGCTGGTGCGCCGCATCGCCGACGTCCGCTTTCCCCGCGCCACCATCATCCGGCGCACCGGCGCGACCCGGCGCCGGGCGCACACCGCCGGGGGCGTCCTGGTCGCGATCGCGGCCGTGCTCGGCTCCGGGGCCGTGGTGCACCAGGCCGGCGGCGCCTCACCGGCCCTCGGCGGGGTCAGCGCCCATGGCGACCCGTCGGTGTCCGACGAGGTGGATCCCGCCACTCGGCTCCAGCAGGAGGACCTGCTGACCCAGGAGCAGGTCGGCACGCTCTCCCCGGGCCGGTCGCTCCGGGTCCGGGCGACCACCGACAACACCGGCGGCAACGGCATCCACTCCGTGTGCCAGGCCGAGCGTTTCGCCGACCCCAAGGGTCAGGCCGCACTGGTGCGGAAGTTCCGCTTCGGCGGGGACCCCAAGCTCTCCGCCGTGCAGAGCGTGGAGCTGTCCGACAGCCCCGAGGCCGCCCTCCGAGCCTTCCGGATCACGATCGGCTGGTACTCCGAGTGCACCCAGTCCCGGCCGCAACTGCTGGCCACCCACGCCCTCAGGGGCGTCGGTGACAACGCCGTCGTGATGGTGCTGCGGACCTGGGACAAGCCGGTGCACACCTACACCGTCGCGGTGGCCCGGACCGGCTCGCTGGTCACCTCCGTCGTACGCCGCTTCGAGTCGGACCGCGCTCCCCGTCTGGCCCCCGTCACCAGCCTGGCGGCCACCGCCGTCAACAGCCTCTGCGACCACGAGTCCGCCGGTGCCTGCGCGACCGAGCCGTCCCTGCGCCAGGTTCCGCCCCCGGTCGCCGCCCGAGCCCCGGGCCTGCTGCAGGAGGTCGACCTCCCCCCGGTCAACGGGGTCGAGGACCCGTGGGTCGGCACGGAGCCGGCCGACCCGTCCGGTGACAACAACGCCGCCACCCGGTGCGACCGGGCCACTTTCGACGGCAAGGTGGTCCGTGCTGCCACGAGCCGCACCTTCGTCATCCCGGAGGCCAAGCTCCCGACGGCCTTCGGCCTCACCGAGACCGTGGGGCGCTTCCGCAAGCCGGACGCCGCCCGCGCCTTCGTCGCGGGGATCCGCACGAAGATGGAGGGCTGTGAGGACAAGGACCTCTCCACCGAGGTGCTCCGCACAGCCACCCGGTCCTCCAAGGACTCCGACCTGACCATCTGGCACCTCACCACCGAGATCTCCGACGACCGGACCGTGCAGTTCCTGATGGCGGTGATGCGACGGGGCAAGGTCGTCGTCCAGCTCGGGTTCGTGCCGGACTCCGGCCACTCGATCGGGCACGGCGCCTTCCACCAGCTCTCCCTGCGGGCCCTGGACCGCGTCGCCAACCTGCCGAGGAACTGACCGCGCGACTCGTGCAACCGAGTCGCCCTTCCGTGCGTATCCCCCTCGACAATGAAGGCAACACCGATCGGGACGGGGGACGTCGATGGACCAGCAGGAGTTCGACGACTTCTACACTGCCTCGTTCGCCCGGATCACCGGTCAGGTCTACGCCATGATCGGGAACCGCGACGAGGCGCAGGAGTGCGTGCAGGAGGCGTTCGTCAAGGCCTGGGCCCACCGGCGCAAGCTGGAACGGGCCGACCACCCGGAGGCGTGGGTGCGGGTGACCGCACACCGCCTGGCGGTGAGCCGCTGGCGCCGCACCAGGCTGGCCGGGCGTGCCCTGGACCGGTCCGTGGCGGCACCGTCGGTGACCCAGCCGGTCGACGAGAAGTACGTCGCCCTGGTCGCCGCGCTCAAGCAGCTGCCGGAGGCCCAACGCCGGGCCCTGGTGCTGCACCACATGTGTGACCTGCCGGTCGCCGCCGTGGCCGTGGAGGTCGGCGCACCCGAAGGAACGATCAAGGCTCGCCTCTCACGGGGCCGGGAGGCCCTGGCCGCGCTGCTCTCGGAGAACGAACCGAACGGGTTCCAGGAAGGAGCCAGCCATGTCTGATCCGATCAAGGACCTCGAGAACTTCGACCCCCGAGGACTGTCCGTGAACCCGCTGACGCCGGCCGAGGTACGCCGCCGCGGAGATCGCGTGCGGCGCCGCAACAACGGCGTGATGGCACTCGGCGCAGCGGCGGCGATCGCCGTGGTCGCCACCTCGGGTGTGTTCGTCAGCAATGCCGTCGACCGGGGCGAGGAACCGTCACCGGCGACTCCCTCGCGGACCGAGCAGACGGAGCAGCCCGTGCTGTCCGCGATCCCGGACGACTTCCCGATCGACGTCGGCATGGGGTCGGCCGAGGTCACCGAGACGGGCCGGATGGACGAGCTCGACTTCTGCGGGACCCTGCCCCTGGCTGACCGGTCCCCTGTCGACGTGCGCAGCGCGGAGGTCGCCGGTGGCGAGACGCTCGTCACCCGGACGGTGTACCTGCTCGGCGACCAGCAGACCGCGCGAGCCACCCAGGTGGGCATCCTCGACGCAGCACGTGACTGTGCCGCGGAAGGGTCGGCCGACGGGACCGTGGAGATCCAGCGTGCCGACGACGCCTGGCCGGGGAACACCATCACCACCGACCTGGGTCCCGGCGCCGAGACCGAGCCCACCGTCCAGGTCGTGAACGTGATGACCAACGGGGCTGCGGTGCTGGTGACCCAGGTCTGGGGTGGGTGGAGCGGCGACGTGCAGGCAGGCGTCGACGCCTCGCGTGCGGAGCTGGCGGAGCTCGTGCCCGAGCTCGAGGTCTTCGGGGAGTCGCCAGGGCCACTCGAGCCCTCGAGCGCCGACCCTGACCAAGACACCGGTTCGTCGGGCGACGTCCCCACCACCATCCCCGCCGGCTTCCCCCTGGCCGACGGCTGGCCCGACGACTCCGCGGCCGAGCCCGGCCGGGACAACGGGCTGAAGGGCCCGAGCCGCACGCTGGGGTCCCTGGACTTCATGGCCTGCGAGCAGGCCTGGTCGGAGCCGGAGCACACCGACCGGCTGCGCGCCGACTGGAACGACGTCGAGGACTACCGCTCGCGCCAGCTCACGACGTACGCCGACGCCGACGCGGCCGTGGCAGCCGTCGAGGGCCTGGTCGCGCAGCAGCAGGCCTGCACCGAGGACCCGGTTCGCGACGACGGCTACGTCACCACCCGCGAGGTGCGCGAGGTGCCGGTCGGCGGGGAGGCCTGGGCGTTCCTCGAACGCGACACGCTGAACGGCTCGGAGTCGCCCTTCGGGGAGAGCACGGTGGTCGTCCGAGTCGGCAGCGCCGTGCTGGTGATCCGCGACGGCGGGCACGCCGGCTACCCGAGCGGAGACGGCCAGGCGCAGATCGACGAGATGACCTCGCAGGCCGCCACCGTGGTCGACGAGCTGTGCTCGTTCACCGTGGCAGGCTGCGGGGGCTCAGGAACCACGTCGAGCACGGTGCTCGGGCCGGCCGGCTGGGGCGAGCTGAGGATCGGGATGACGGCGGAGGAGCTCGATGCCACCGGGCTGGTCACGATCGCCGAGGACGACCGCTCGATGCCGTGCCGTGCGGTGACCATCGACGGCTGGGCCGACACCGTGCACCCGAACGTGAGTGGCCAGGTGCACGGCTTCCTCAGCACGGCGCACGGCCTGGCGGTCATCTTCGCCCAGCCCGGGATGCGCACCCCCGAGGGCATCGGGGTCGTCGGTTCCACGGTCGCCGAGGTCCGGGCGGCGTACGGCGACCTGTCCGGCAGCGACGCCTACAGCACCGCTCCGGTCGATGGTGTGAGCTACTTCTTCCTCACCGACGGCAGCAAGGTGACCGCCTTCCAGATCGAGCAGGAGGACCAGAACTGCCTCTAGACGGTGCATCCCCCCGGCCGGGCTCCCCGGCCGAAATGCGAACTCCCCGGCCGAGACCTCGGCCGGGGAGTTCCCGTCTCACCGGTAGCCGGTGAAACTGGGGTCGATCAGAGAGCCTTCAGGATCTCCCGCATCAGCTCGGCGGTCTCGGACGGCGTCTTGCCGACCTTCACGCCAACAGCCTCGAGGGCTTCCTTCTTGGCCTGCGCGGTGCCGGACGAGCCCGACACGATCGCGCCCGCGTGGCCCATCGTCTTGCCCTCGGGGGCGGTGAAGCCCGCGACGTAGCCGACGACCGGCTTGGTGACGTTGTCCTTGATGTAGGCCGCGGCCCGCTCCTCGGCGTCTCCACCGATCTCGCCGATCATCACGATCGCCTTGGTGTCGGGGTCGTTCTCGAACGCCTCGAGGGCGTCGATGTGGGTGGTCCCGATGACCGGGTCCCCACCGATGCCGATGGCGGTCGAGAAGCCGAAGTCCTTCAGCTCGAACATCATCTGGTAGGTCAGCGTGCCGGACTTGGAGACCAGGCCGACCGGGCCCTTGCCCGCGATGGTGTGCGGGGTGATGCCGGCGAGGGACTCCTCCGGCGTGATGATGCCGGGGCAGTTCGGGCCGATCATCCGGGTGGACTTGCCCTCGAGGTAGGCCACCACTTCGGCGCTGTCCTGGACCGGCACACCCTCCGTGATCACCACGAGCAGCGGGATCTCGGCGTCGATGGCCTCGATGCAGGCGTCCTTGGTGAACTTCGGCGGCACGAAGGCCACCGACACGTCAGCGCCGGTCTCCTTCATCGCCTCGGCGACGGAACCGAAGACGGGAAGGTCCTTGCCACCGAGCTCGACCGAGGTGCCGGCCTTGCGCGCGTTGACACCGCCGACGATGTTGGCGCCGGACTCGACCATCAGCGTGGTGTGCTTGGCACCCATGCCGCCGGTCATGCCCTGGACGATGATCTTGGAGTCCTTGTTCAGGTAGATAGACATAAGTTCAAAGCCCTCTCAGACTGCGCTCTGGTGCGCCAGCTCGGCGGCCTTGTCGGCCGCACCGTCCATGGTGTCCACCTGCGTCACGAGCGGGTGGTTCAGCTCGTTGAGGATCGCCCGGCCCTGGTCGACGTTGTTGCCGTCGAGACGAACCACGAGCGGCTTGGTCGCCATGTCACCGAGGAGCTCGAGGGCACCCTTGATGCCGTTGGCCACCTCGTCGCACGCGGTGATGCCACCGAACACGTTCACGAACACGCTCTTGACCTGCTCGTCGTTGAGGATGACGTCCAGCCCGTTGGCCATCACCTGGGCGTTGGCGCCACCGCCGATGTCGAGGAAGTTGGCGGGCTTCACGCCACCGTGGTCCTCGCCGGCGTAGGCGACCACGTCGAGGGTGGACATGACCAGGCCCGCGCCGTTGCCGATGATGCCGACCTGGCCGTCGAGCTTCACGTAGTTGAGGCCGAGGTCCTTGGCCTTGGACTCGAGCGGGTCGGCCTCTTCACGGATCTCGAAGGCCTCGTGCTCGGGGTGGCGCACCTCGGAGGCGTTGTCGTCGAGCGACACCTTGCCGTCGAGGGCCTCGAGCTTGTCGCCCTCGAGGCGGGCCAGCGGGTTGACCTCGACCAGGGTGGCGTCTTCCTCGACGAAGACCTTCCACAGGTCCTGCACCATCTTGATGGCCTGGTCACGCAGCTCGGCCGGGAAGGCGGCCTCGTCGACGATCGCGGTGGCCTTGGCCTCGTCGACACCGGTGAGGGCGTCGACCGGGATCTTCTTCACCGCGTCGGGGTTGGTCTTGGCGACCTCTTCGATCTCCACACCGCCCTCGACACTGGCGATGCACAGGTAGGTCCGGTTCGACCGGTCGAGCAGGAACGAGAAGTAGTACTCCTCGACCGGCGGGGTCGCCGGGGTCACCAGGACCCGGTTCACGGTCAGGCCCTTGATCTCCATGCCGAGGATGTTGGAGGCGTGCTCGAACGCCTCGTCCGCGGTCTTGGCGAGCTTGACGCCGCCAGCCTTCCCGCGGCCTCCGGCCTTCACCTGAGCCTTGATGACGGTGACGCCACCCAGCTCCTCAGCGGCGGCACGAGCCTCGTCGGCGGTCGTGACGACCTTGCCGAGGGTCGTGGTGACGCCGTGCTTGGCGAAGAGTTCCTTCGCCTGGTACTCCATCAGGTCTGACATCCACCCAGTCCTTTTTCTTTTCGTTATAGTCCGGGGATTCCACTGGGCACCTTAGACCCGTTCGAGGGATCGACACCACGGAGGGTCTCGCCCGAGACACGTGTGACTCGTCACTTCGCCGAGAATTCTGAGTGAATTTCCAGCAGACTTGCACGTCGTTGTCCACAATGGACTGCGCCATGGATTTACAACGGGCTGGGGGCGTCCGTTAAAGTCTGAGGCTGCTCATCCCCCGAGGTTCAGGAACTGATGCATGGGTAACCACCGAGCTCCCCGTCGAGGAGCATCGTCTGCGACCTCGGGGAACTCGGTCAGTGGCTCGTCGGGCGGCAAGCGCAAGGCGGTCAAGCACGCCGGATCGCGTGGTCCGCTGTTCCGCAAGCTGCCGTCCGCGCCGGTGCTCCTCGGGGTGGCTGCACTGACCATCTCGGCCACCGGTGCGGTGACGATCAACCAGTCCGGGATCACCTCCGCTGCGGCCGACGACGTGCTCACCACGCGCGCCGCCAGCGCCCTGACCGGCTCCAGCAGCGTCACCTCCACGAGCGCCCGTGACCAGCGCAAGGAGGCGGTCTCCCGCGACTCGCGGCGTGACGCTCTGCAGGATGCCAGCGACCAGGATCTGCAGGCTGCCGCCGAAGCGACCGCCGAGCAGCGCAACGTCGAGCTCGCGAAGCTGGCCCAGTCCGCTGAGAAGCAGGCCAAGAAGATCGCCCTCAACCTGTGGCAGCTGCCGCTCTCGAGCTACCGCCTGACCGCCACCTTCGGCCAGTCGAGCGGGTTGTGGGCGAGCACCCACACCGGTCTCGACTTCGCGGCCCCGACCGGCACCCCGGTCATGTCGGTCACCAACGGCACCGTCACCTCCGCGGAGTACGCCGGCTCCTACGGCAACCAGATCATCGTCACCACCGAGGACGGCGAGGAGCTGTGGTACTGCCACCTCAACGAGTACGCCGCCTCCGTGGGTGACACGGTTCGCGCCGGTGAGGTCATCGGCTACGTCGGCACGACCGGGAACTCCACCGGTCCGCACATGCACCTCGAGGTCCGTCCCGGCGCGGGTGACCCGGTCGACCCGTTCGCGGCCCTGGTCGCCCACGGCATCACTCCCTGAGCGGAGACGCGTCAGCGGATTCGGTGATGGTGGTCGAGCGACCGGAGATGCGTCAGCGGATTCGTGATGCTGGTCGAGCGACCGGAGACGCGTCAGCGGATTCGTGATGCTGGTCGAGCGAGCAGCGCGACTGAGGAACGAAGTCGCGACCAGTGTGTCGAGACCTCGGTGACGAAGGCAGGACCTGCGCCACGGCCCGTCGTACGCGCCTTTCGGCCCGTTCGACATGCAGTTGGGCGTACGACGCCCGCTGTTGAGCGTGAATCCTCGCCCACGATCACTCACTGCATGTCGAACGGGCCGATGGCCGATCTACCTGGCGAAATGAGCACGACGCCGCAGGGTGCGTGCCGGAACTGTGGTCACAGTTTCTCGACGGGGGCGTAGCGGAGCAGCAGCCTCTTGATGCCTTCGGAGCCGAAGTCGATCGAGGCGACCGCCTTGTCCGCGGCGCCCTCGACGGAGACCACGGTGCCGAGCCCGAAGGAGTCGTGCACGACCCGGTCACCAGGGTCCAGGGACGGGATGTCGCGAGCCGGCTTCGCCTTCTTCGACGCGTCGAGCCGCGCGGCGGCGCTGCCGAAGTTGCGGCGTCCGGCTGCCGTGGGCGCGCCGAAGTCGATCCCGGGCGACGACCCGAAGTTGGGTCGGTTCCACGACGTCTGTGCACCGGCAGTTCGCTTCCAGTCGACCAAGGTGGCCGGGATCTCGTCGAGGAACCGGGAGGCGGGGTTGTGCGAGGGGGCACCCCAGGCCGAACGCATCACTGCTCGGGAGAGGTAGAGCCGTTCCCGGGCCCGGGTGACGCCGACGTAGGCGAGGCGACGCTCCTCCTCGAGCTCCGGCTTGTCGCCCAGCGAGCGCATGTGCGGGAAGACGCCGTCCTCCATGCCGGTCAGGAACACCACCGGGAACTCGAGTCCCTTGGCGGTGTGGAGGGTCATCATCGTGACCACGCCCTGGGTGTCGGCCTCATCGGCTTGGTCGCCCTCCTCGGGCGGCGGCGGGATCTGGTCGGCGTCGGCGACCAGCGCCACCCGCTCCAGGAAGTCACCCAGCCCGGGCTTCTCGGTGCCGGCGACGGTGTCGTCCGGATCGGCCGGGTCGGCCGAGGGGCCGGCGATCGGGTCGTCGGAGAACTCACGGGCCACCGCAACGAGCTCGGCGAGGTTCTCCACACGGGTCTCGTCCTGCGGGTCGTCGGACGCCTCGAGCTCAGCGAGGTATCCGGAGCGTTCGAGCACCGACTCGAGGATCACGTCGGGCCGCTCCCCGGCGTCGACCATCGACTGCAGCTCCTCGACCATGCCCACGAACCCACGGATCGCGTTGAGTGAGCGGGTCGCGATCCCGGGCGCCTCGTCGGCCCGGCGCAGCGCCTCCCAGAAAAGGATGCGCTCGCGTTCGGCGTACGCCGAGACGCAGGCCTCGGCCCGGTCGCCGATGCCCCGCTTGGGGGTGTTCAGCACCCGGCGCAGGGAGATCTCGTCGGCCGGGTTGGCGAGCAGGCGCAGGTAGGCCAGCGCGTCGCGGACCTCCTTGCGCTCGTAGAACCGGACGCCGCCGACCACCTTGTAGGGCTGGCCGGTGCGGATGAAGACCTCTTCGAACACCCGCGACTGGGCGTTGGTGCGGTAGAACACCGCCACGTCTCCCGGCCGTGCGTCACCGGTGTCGGTGAGCTTGTCGATCTGCTCGGAGACGAACCTGGCCTCGTCACGCTCGTCGTCGGCGACGTAGCCGATGATCTTCGCGCCGTCCCCGGCCTGGGACCACAACCGCTTGGGCTTGCGACCGGCATTGTTGCCGATCACCGAGTTGGCGGCCTCGAGGATCGTCTGCGTGGACCGGTAGTTCTGCTCGAGCAGGATGGACGTGGCGTCGGGGAAGTCCTCCTCGAAGTCGAGGATGTTGCGGATGTTGGCACCGCGGAACGCATAGATCGACTGGTCGGCGTCACCGACCACCATCAGCTCGGCCGGCTCCACCCGCTCGCCACCGGACTCGAACCCGTGGACGTCACCTTCGGGGTCGTCGGCACAGAACTGGCCGATCAGTGCGTACTGCGCATGGTTGGTGTCCTGGTACTCGTCGACGAGCACGTGGCGGAAGCGACGGCGATAGACCTCGCGCACCTCGGGGAACGCCTGGAAGATGTGCACCGTGAGCATGATGATGTCGTCGAAGTCGACGGCGTTCGCGTCGCGCAGCCGCCGTTGATAGAGGGCGTACGCCGCGGCGTACGACTCCTCGAAGCTGTTCTTCGTGTCCTTCGCGGCGTCGTCGGGGTCCTTGAGCTCGTTCTTCTGGTTGGAGACCCAGTTGAGGACGGCGCGCGGCTGGTAGCGCTTGGGGTCGAGATCGAGGTCCTGGCAGACCAGGGTCATCAGTCGCTTGGAGTCCGCCGCGTCATAGATGGAGAAGCTCGACTTGTAGCCCCGGCCGTCGACGTTGAGCTTGTCGATCTCCTTGCGCAGGATCCGCACGCAGGCGGAGTGGAACGTCGAGACCCACATGATGCGGGCGCGCTTGCCGACCAGGTCCTCGACGCGCTCCTTCATCTCCGCCGCAGCCTTGTTGGTGAAGGTGATCGCCAGGATCGAGCCCGGGTGGGCCTTGCGCTCGCGGATCAGCCAGGCGATGCGGCGGGTCAGCACCCGGGTCTTGCCGGACCCGGCACCGGCGACCACGAGGAGTGGTCTCCCGGCGTGGATCACCGCCGCTCGTTGCGGCTCGTTGAGGCCGTCGAGCAGGGCCTCGTTGGACGGCGTCCGGGCAGGCTCGACGGACTCGAGGCCGGGAATCGGGAATGAAGAACTCATGCTGCGGCAACCCTATGCCGAGGCTCTGACACGCGGACTCGGTGGTCGAGGAGCGCCCCGGTGACGGTGGTTGAGGAGCGCCCCGGTGACGGTGGTTGAGGAGCGAGCGCCAGCGAGCGTCTCGAAACCTCCGACGGATCAGCCGGCGTGCGCAGAGGACCAGAAGATCGCGACGCCGACGTTGATCAACGTCAGCGCGAAGATGCCGTAGAAGATCCCGTCAGCGATCTTGGGCTTGCGCAGGTTGGCCATCACCAGGCCGAGGATGACCAGGCCGACGACCAGCTTCACGCCGATCTTGGCGTGGTCGACGTCGTCGTCACCTGCCTCAAGGACACCGGTCAGGGCCAACCCGGCCAGGAACGCCGTGCCGGCACCGTCACGCATCAGCGCGTTGACCGACTTGTCGGCGCTCCGGGCCTGGATCAGCAGCCCGCCGAAGAGGGCAGCGAAGCCGAGGAGGTGAACGAGGAGAAGAACCTGTCGCAGGATGTCCATGCGCGGATGCTAGCCCGCTCGTCACGCACCCCGACGACGTGGCCCCGGCAAGTCACTTCTTCGCGGATGCCTTCTTGGCGGCCGTCTTCTTGGTGGTGGCCTTCTTGGTGGTCGACTTCCTCGTGCCAGACGTGCTCGAGGCGGCCTTGGGGACCACCTTCTTGGCTGCCTTCTTGGCGACGTCCTTGGTCCCGGCACGTGGCTTCTTCGCCGGGCGGACGACGAGCACCGGGCACGGGGCGTAGTGCTGGACGCGCTGCGCGGTGCTGCCCATCAGCACGGTGTCGCTGAGGCCCCGCCCGCCGGCCGCGATGACGACGAGCTCGGCGCCGTACTGGCTGGCGGCCTTGATGATCTCGTTGGCGGGCGAGCCGCTCCGGATGCGCTTGTGAAGCTTGCCGTCCCACCCGCTGAACACGTCGGCGATCGCGTCGACCGCGTCGGTGGCCGCTTGACGGGAGGTGGTGTCCTCACCGACCTGGGCCTTCGTCGTGGGTGAGAGGTCGTTGGCGAAGGCCACCGCGGCGAGCGGGCGGATCACCGCGACGACGGAGATCTCGGTGACCTTCTGCGGATCGGCGAAGGACTTGAACTTCTTGGCTGCGGTCAGGGACTGACGCGAACCATCGGTGGCGATGACGACGTGCATGACTCACTCTCCCAAGGTGCTGGTGCTGGACCGGTCGGTGCGTGTCTCGAGGTCGCCGTGTCGGGCGTCGGTGCCCTCGTGCCGCGCCCAGAGCCATTCGGCGAGGAACAGGACGAGCCCGACACCCAGCAGGGCCGCGCAATAGATCAAGGACGACGGGTCGTCGTAGACGACGTAGCCCAGCAGGATCGCGTTGCCGAGCACTCCGATGCCCAACAGGGCGGTGTTCGCACGGAACGTGTTCTCGGACTCGTCCTGTCCTCGCAGCTTGAGGCAGGCCACGATCACCAGCGCATAGATGAACAGGGTGAACACGACGGTGACCGCTGCCAGCTTCTCCAGGTCGGCCGGCGAGAGCAGCAACCCTGAGATCACGACGGCTGCGAAGATCAACGCGACCCACGGGCTGCGGCGACTCGCGTGCACCTTGGAGAAGACACCCGGCACGACGTCCTCGCGGGCCATGCCGTAGAGGATGCGCGACTCGGTGACGACGGCCACCAACGTGGTGTTGGTGATCGCGACCATCGCGATGATCGCGAACATGATGCCCATGAAGCCGACGTCCACCGGCAGCACTCCGGACTTGACCACCTCGATGAGGGCCACCTTCCCCTCGTCCTGGAGCACCGTCATCGGCAGCACCAGCGCGGCGGTCATCGCGACCGCAACGTAGAGGACGCCGGCGGTGACCATTCCACCGATCAACGCCCGCGGGAAGTCCTTGGCCGGGTTGACCGTCTCCTCGGCGACGTTGGCCGCGTTCTCGAAGCCGGTCATGGCGAAGAACGCCAGTGCGACACCGGAGATGACACCCAGGATGGCGCTGTCCTGGGTCTCGAAGTCGGTGATCACGCCGAAGTCGGCACTGCCCTCCACGACGTACCAGATGCCGATGACCAGGATGATCAGCAGGCCGCCGAGCTCGACGAAGGTCATCAGCATGTTGGCAACCACGGATTCCGTGATGCCGATGAAGTTGACGACCGTCAGCGCCAGCACGAACAGCAACGTGATCAGCAGCGCCGGCGGCAGCGCCCACACCTCGTTGAAGTACGTCGCGAAGCCCAACGAGAGCGAGCCTGCCGCAGCAAAGCTGGCCGAGAGCATGCACACGGTGATCAGGAAGCTCAGCGGCTTGCTCTTGAACGCCTTGTTCACGTAGAGCGCCGCGCCCGCGGCCTGGGGGTACTTGGTGACCAGCTCGGCATAGGCGAGCCCGGTGATCGTGGCGAGGGTGACGCCGACCGCGAAGGCGATCCAGAACGCTCCGCCGACGGCGATCGCGACGGCACCGATGAGCACGTAGATGCCCGAGCCGAGCACGTCACCCAGGACGTAGAAGTAGAGAAGCCTTCCGGTGATCGAGCGCTTGAGCTCGCTGTCCTCGAAGGGCGATTCCTCAATCGCTGTTGCTGATTCGGCCATCGTGTGGCCCCGCTTCCCGATTGGCGAGCACGTGCGATCCTGTGGTCCGGCCCCCTCATCGGACAATGAACCGGACGCCTTGTCAATCACCCGCGCCCATGGCGCGCCCGGGCAACCGGCGGGAAACGACCTAGAGCAACCTGCGGTCGCTCGCCCACCGGGTCAGCTCGTGGCGCGAGGAGAGCTGCAGCTTGCGCAGCACCGACGACATGTGGGTCTCGACCGTCTTCACCGAGATGAACAGCTCCTTGGCGACCTCCTTGTAGGCGTAGCCGCGGGCGATCAGCCGCATCACCTCCCGCTCCCGCTCGGTCAACCGGTCGAGGTCCTCGTCGACCGCGGCCACCTCGATGGACCCGGCGAAGGCGTCCAGCACGAAGCCGGCCAGGCGCGGTGAGAACACGGCGTCGCCCTCGCTGACCCGCTTGATGGCGGCGACCAGCTCGGGTCCGGTGATGGTCTTGGTGACGTAGCCGCGGGCGCCGCCACGGATGGTGCCGATGACGTCCTCGGCCGCATCACTGACGCTGAGCGCGAGGAACTTGGTGTCCCCGTGGCCGAGCTGGCGCATCACCTCCACCCCGCCACCGCCGGGCAGGTGCACGTCGAGGAGTACGACGTCGGGCCGGTGTTCACGAATCGCGGCAACCGCCGTGGGCACGTCCTCGGCATCCGCGACGATGTCGAGGACGCCTGGCGCCGCTGCGTTCTGCAGCTCGGCGCGCACCCCCGCACGGAACATGGCGTGATCGTCGACGATGACAACCTTGGTCACGACTTCTCCTCCTGCAATGGCATGCGCAGCACCACTTCGGTGCCCACGTCGGGCGTGCTCCGGATCTGTGCGGAGCCACCGTGTCGTTCCATCCGGGCCACGATGCTGCCACGGACTCCTTGCCGGTCCTCGGCCACCGACTCCGGGTCGAAGCCACGGCCACGGTCCTTGACGAAGATCTCGACCGCTGACGGCGACACCTCGGCGTACACGTCGATCTTGCCGGTGCCGGCGTGCTTGGCGGCATTCGTCATCGCCTCGCGGGTGGCGTGCACGATCGGCCAGACCGCCTCGGTGACGGGGGTGTCGCCGACGGTGACCGTCTCGACGGTCACCGACCAGGCGTCCTCGACCTCGGCGGTCAGCGCGCGCAGCGACGCGGCGATCGACTCGCCCTCCTCCTTGTGCTCGGCGAAGAGCCAGGTGCGCAGGTCGCGCTCCTGGGCGCGCGCCAACCGAGCGACAGTGGCAGGGTCGGAAGCGTTGTTCTGGATCAGCGCCAGGGTCTGCAGCACCGAGTCGTGCAGGTGCGCGGCCACGTCGGCGCGCTCCTGGCTGCGGACCCGCTCGGCCCGCTCCTCCCCCAGGTCGGCGGCCAGGCGGAACACCCACGGCCCCAGCACCAGCGCCAGGCCGAGGACGCCGAGCAGGCTGGCGACCACGATCTCGCGGGCCAGGTGGACGCCACCGCTGGTCAGCGCGAAGACGCCGAGCCCGCCGAGGATCAGGGCGCCGCCGGCGAGGATCCGGGCGTACGACGCCCAGGTGCCGCTGCCGAACAGGGCCCGGACCGGGTCGACCTTCTCCGAGGAGTTGAGCCAGCGCTCGCGTTGCGCCTCGTCGGCCTGGCGCCAGATCAGCGCGACGCCGACGATGCCGAGCACGATCGGCCAGAAGAGCGCCCCGCGCCCGAAGACCGACTCGACCATGATCACGATGCCGAAGGCCAGGGCCCCCAACGCGATGGTGGGGCCCATGTCGGCCATCCGGCGGGTCCGTCCGGGTCGTTTCCCCGTACGTCGAGCCGAGGCCAGGCCGGGCGCCTCGTCGCTGAACCGTTCGTCGGTCGGCAACACCATCCACAGGCCGGCGTAGAGCGCGATGCCCATGCCGCCGAGGGCAGCGGTGAGGACGAACCCGACCCGGATCCAGATCACGGGCAGGTCGAGGTGCCGGGCCAGTCCCGCGGCAACCCCACCGAGGTAGTTGTCGGTGGAGTCGCGGGTGGCCCGTCGTACCTCGAAGGGGGCAGGGTTCGTCATCGTGCCCCAATCGTCACACAGCGCGCGCACGCGAACCATGAGGCAGACCCCTGACCCATCCCTGAGGCGACAGGGCCGAACGGCCTGCAGAATCAGGGTTGTTCCCGATGGTGCGCGAGCTGGGCAGCCGTCAGGCTTGGTGACATGAACGAGAACCCCACCACCGAGGGCTCCGAGCCCCACGGCCCACAGCCGCAACCCGGCGCCGGACCGACTTCCTCCACCGGGTACGCCGACCCGGGTGCCCAGCACGGCCCTCGGGTCAGCGGCGAGCAGATGCGTGACCTGGCCAGCCTGCGCCGCAGCTCCTACGACCGCCACGTCGCCGGTGTCGCCGGCGGGCTGGGCCGTCACCTCGACATCGACCCCGTGATCCTGCGGGTCGCCTTCGTGGTGCTCACGTTCTTCGGTGGTGCCGGGTTGATCATCTACATCGCCAGCTGGCTGATCGTCCCGGACGACGCCGGCAACCGGGCCACCATCAGCCTCGACGACCGCTCCCGCAACGTGGCGTTGATCGGAGTCGGCATCCTGGCCGGCCTCGCCCTGATCGGCGATGCCTGGGGCCCGGGCTGGTTCCCCTGGCCGCTGTTCCTGGTCGGGCTGATTGCCTGGGTCTTCCTCTCCCGCAAGGACCGCCGAGCGGGAGCGAACCAGGGCGGCAACTGGGCGCCGTACGCCGCCCCGGGGCAGGGCCCCGGATGGGTGGCAGGAGCGCGCGCCGGCTCAGCACCCACCGATCCCGCGACAGCCACGCCGTACGCCACCACGTCGGTTGAGGAGGTTGCGCAGCAACCGTCTCGGAACCAGGGCTCCGGCACGTTCACCGCGCCGATGATGACGCCCTCACCGCTGCGGCCGCCACCGCCGCGGCCCCTGCCGCCGCTTCCCCCGCGCAATCCTCGCAAGCGTGGACCGATCCTGTTCTGGTTCACCCTGGCCCTGATCGCCCTGTCGTTGGGAACGCTCGGCATCTTCGACCTGGCCGGCGCCGGCATCACCGACTCGGCCTACCCGGCGCTCGCGCTCGGTGTGATCGCGGTGATGTTGCTGGTGGGTGCGTTCTACGGACGGGCCGGCGGCCTGATCTTCCTGGGACTCGTGACCAGCGTCGTGTTGGCCGGCAGCACCATCGCCTCGCAGTGGGAGGGCAGCAACATCGACGCGACCCCGACGTCCGCGAGCCAGCTGAAGTCGTCCTACGAGATGGAGGCCGGGGAGATGGACATCGACCTCACCCGGATCCGCGACCTGGACGCCCTCGACGGCCGCACCCTCGACATCGATGCCGAGGTCGGCACCGTCAGGGTGATCGTGCCCCGTGGCCTGCACGTCTCGGTGGACAGCACCGTCGAGATCGGCCAGATCACCCTCTTCGGTGACGGAACCGGCGGCCTCGACCTCGACCTGAGCCGCTCCAACAGTGGCGCGGCCCAACGACCGCACCTGCAGATCAACACCGACCTCGAGGTCGGCGAAGTGAAGGTGATCACCCAATGAGCACGTACACGACACACCCACACGGTTCCAGTGTGAACGGCACCGACGACCCGGGCTTCGACCCCGGACGAGGTCGCCACCCGGTCAACACCGGACACCTGGTGATGGGGCTGGTCTTCGCCGGTCTCGTCGGGATCTGGGCGCTGGTGATCGGCGATGTCGTCACCGGCGACGACATCCGATGGTTGTTGCCGATTCCGTGGGTGGCGGGCGGTGCGATCGGCCTGGCCGCCGCGACCTACGCCAACGTGCGCTCACGGCGTACGACGTCACCGGCCGATCACCCAGCCCCGGCAACCGAAACCACCTGGATGTCCGAGACCGACGACACCGACCCCACCCAGTCGTCGACCGACGACACCGAGACCACCCAGTCGTCGACCGACGACACCGACCCCACCGAGGAGATCCGATGAACGACTACACAGCTTCCGCACCGAAGCGCCTGACCCGCAGCCGCGACAACCAGATGGTCGGCGGCGTGTGCGCCGGCCTGGCCGACTACTTCAACCTCGACGTCACCCTGGTCCGGGTGTTGGTCGTGGTCGGCACCGTGCTCGGCCTCGGCTCGCTGATCATCGCCTACATCGCCGGTTGGGTCCTGATCCCCAAGGCCTGAGCCCGCCCCCGATAGTCCCTAACGTCTCGCATGTCTGAACGCAATTTCGGCTGCGAGTCGTTAGGGACTATCCCGATTTTGTTGAGGAGGGGGTCGAGCTCAGTTCCAGATGGCGTCGGCCCACTCGGGGTGGTCGATGAACGGGTTCCGGTTGTGCTGGAACTGCTCATGGATCACGTCGTTGCGGTGCTTCTCGAACGCACTCGGCGGGTCCTGGGCGTTCCACTCGAGCAGCACCGACAGCTTGCCGATGTAAGGAGCGGAGCCATTGCTGACCTGGTCGTTCGGCTCCAGGTTGGGCCACCCGTCGTCACCCTCGTAGCGGATCGCCATGTAGAGGATCATCCGGGCGACGTCGCCCTTGACCGCGTCCGGCGGCTCGAAGGAATCGGCGTCGGTCGCGCACCCGGAACACTCGCTGACCGTTCCCCCGCCGTTGTCGAAGTCCTTATTGCCACGCGTCGAGTTCACCGACACGTCCGTGGGTCGCAGGTGGTGGATGTCGGTGCCGGGCCCGGTCGCCGTGCCGAAGTCGCCGTGCGACTTGGCCCAGACGTGTTCCCGGTTCCAGTCGTCGGGGTCGCCACCGTTGGTCGACTTGGCCCGCGAGCGGGCCGAGTAGAGAAGGATGACGTTGTTGGTGTTGTTCGGGTCCTCGTCGGTCGCCTTCAACGCGTCCCAGACCTGGCTGTAGGACAGCTTCGTCTGCACCGAGATGATCGTGTGCAGGCTGTTGCGCAACTGGGTTCCGGTCTTGCCGAGCGCGTCGGCGTAGTAGTCGTCGTTCTCCCCGTCACCGGGCGGCGGGTCCGTCGGGTCCGGGTCCTCCGGATCCGGGTCGGGCTCGGATCCGGCCAGGCTGAACGCCGTCGGCGACTTCAGGCCCGGGTGCGAGAAGTACGCCGCCAGGGCACCGGTCACGTCGACCTGCTTGCCCTCCAGCGACGGGTTGGTCCTCAACCCCCACTGCGCGCGGAACTCGGACGACACCTGCACGTAGAGCATCTTCGAGGTGTCGGTCTCCCCCGCAGTGTCCGCGATCGCGATGGCGTAGTCGCTGGGGTAGTTGGAGGTGACCACCGTTTCGGTGGCCGTGGGTTGCCCGACCACATAGCCGCGGACCGTGCCGGAGCCCGACTGCAGAGCGATCGCCTGCGCAACCGTCAGCGGCGAGTCGAGCGACGTGGCTTGTGCCGTCGCCTGCGTCGGCACCTGCGCGGTGACCGCTTGCGCGTTCGGTTGGAGCCAGGCAGCCATGAAGGCGATGACGATGAGGACTGCTGTCCTGCGTATCCCGAGAGTGAGTGTCATCCCGACACCTTGCACCTTTTCGGCGCGCGCGTCACGCATCACTGCTCGGCCAACCACTCGTCGCGGGCCTCGACCATGGTGTCTCCCTGGTCGCTGAAGACGCCGTCGACGCCGGCGTCGAAGAACGCCTTGGCCTCGGCGATCGAGTCGCCCTTGGCGTTCGGGTCCGTGCCGATGCGGAAGTTGGTGGCCATGAACTGGTTCTCGTCGCGCACCGTCCACACGTGCACCGTCAGCCCGGCCTCATGAGCATCGTCGACCAGGCTCGAGGGCTCGGTCGCCGCCCCGGGAGCGTCGCGCGGCAGCACCAGGTCCTTGTGCCCGCCCAGCCCGTCGGCGTACGTCGCGATCTCGGCGAGACCTTCAGGGGAGGTCAGATCGGCGTAGGTGCGCGGGTCACCGGCAGCGACCAGGTCGTACGGCGCCCCCGAGGCGTCGACCAGCTGGGCCAGTGGCAGCTTCGTGTGCTCGTCGAGGTCACGCAGGTTCTCGGTCTCGAAGGACTGGATGATCACCCTCGCCTTCGGCCGGTCGAGGTGGTGCTTCTTCAGCGTGCGCAGCAACGGCTCCTCGAGCGAGAGGCCGATCGAGTCGAAGTAGGTGGGGTGCTTGGTCTCGGGATAGACACCGATCGTGCGGTGGGTGCGCTTCGACTCCTCACGCACCATGCTCAGCACCTCGTCGAGGGTCGGGATCTCGAACCGGCCGTCGTACCTGGTGTTGTCGGGACGCACCTTCGGCAGCCTCTCCTTGGCGCGCAGGGTCTTCAGCTCGGCGAGGGTGAAGTCCTCGGTGAACCAGCCGGTGATCGGCTTGCCGTCGATGGTCTTGGTGGTCTTGCGATCGGCGAATTCGGGGTGGTCGGCGACATCGGTGGTGCCGCCGATCTCGTTCTCGTGGCGGGCGACGAGCACGCCGTCCTTGGTGGAGACGAGGTCGGGCTCGACGTAGTCGACACCGAGCCGGATCGCCAGGCGGTACGACGCCAACGTGTGCTCGGGCCGATAGCCGGAGGCTCCGCGGTGTCCGACGATGAGCGGCTCAGTGGTGCGGTGGCCGGCCGCATGGCCGTTGTCGCGGTCATCACCGTGGCCGGCATTCGGATCAGCGCCGGCCGGGCCGCCCGGAGCCAGCAGGATCATGGCTGCGAGGGATGAGGACAGGGGCTCCGAGGGTTCTCTTCATGACGTCGACCCTTGCGGTCACAGATGACGCGAGGTGCGCGCGAGGATGAACAGCGCACTACATGGCGCACAGCGTCATGCGAACTGGCTGTTCCGATGACCAGTTCGTATGACGTCGTCGGACTCGCGCACCACGTCGAGGACGATGTCGGGGTGATCGGTGATCAGTCCGTCCACACCCGCATCGAGGAATGCCTGCGCCTCCGCGGCCAGGTCTCCGGCAGCGCCCGCACCACCGGCCGATCGCAGGTTGCGCGGCAGGAAACGGTTCTCCCGACGAAGCGTCCACACGTGCACGGTCATCCACAGCCGGTGCGCGTCACGCACCAACGACGACGGCCCGCTGATGTTGCCGGCGTCATCACGCGGAAGCACCAACGACTTGTGGGCACCGATGCCGTCGGCGTACTCGTCGATCCACTCCAGGCCGTCGCGGCTGCACAGGTCGGCGTACGTCCGTGGGTCACCCGCGACAACCAGGTCGGCGGGCCGCTTGTCGGCCGCCTCGAGCAGCTGCACGATCTCGACCTTCGTCTCGTGCGCCAGCCGCCGCAGAACGGTCGGCTCGAAGCTCATCACCGTCACCCGTGAACGGGGGTGGTCGAGACCGTGCCGGCGCAGGTCGAAGAGCAGCATCGGGTCGAGGGCGAGGCCGATGGATTCGAAGTACGCCGCGTGCTTGAGCTCGGCCATCACGCCGATGCTGCGTCCGCCGAGCACCGTCTCGGCGCCGACCATGGCCAGCACCTCGTTGAAGGACGGGATGCCGCAGACCCCGTCGTACGACGCACTGCCGGGACGCATCGTGCCCAGGCGTTCGCGGGCGGTGAGCGTCTTGAGCTCGGCGAGCGTGAAGTCCTCCACGAACCACCCGGTGACACTGAGCCCGTCGATGGTCTTCGTGGTCTCCCGGTCGGCGAACTCGGGATGGTCGGCGACATCCGTGGTCGAGCTGATCTCGCTCTCGTGGCGGGCGACCAGCACGCCGTCGAGGGTGGCGACCAGGTCGAGCTCGATCGCATCGGCGCCCATCCGGATCGCCATCCGATAGGCCTCGATCGTGTGCTCCGGGCGGTAGCTACTGGCCCCGCGGTGCGCGACCACAGCGGGGGTCACCACGAGGCTCTGGGTCACCCTGCGCGACACTGCGAGATCGGTCACGGGACCAGTGAGGCAGATCTGGGCCACGAAGTGGTGAAGGCGCGGTGAACAGGTTTCGACGCTTTGGCACCATGGCATGCATGAGTCTGGAGTTCCTGCCCGTCCTGGACCGCCTCGACCTCGTTGCCGACCCGGTGGCGAAGGCATTGCGTGACTGGCCGCACGCTGGCGACGTACGCGTGACCGAGATCGACCCGGAGCTCGCCGACACCGCCGCCATGACCGAGGCCTACGGCACCGACCTGGAGCAGTCCGCCAACTGCGTGGTGATCAGCGGCAAGCGCGCGGGCGAGGAGCGGTTGGCCGCGTGCGTGGTGCGCGCCGACACCCGGGCCGACGTGAACAAGCGGGTCAAGCAGCTGCTCGACGTACGCAAGTGCTCCTTCCACCCGATGGAGCGCGCCGTCGAGGAGACCGGCATGGAGTACGGCGGGATCACGCCGATCGGTCTTCCCGAGGGATGGCGGCTGTTGGTCGACGCCCGGATCGTCGAGATCGGCGACGCGATCATCGGCAGTGGCATCCGAGGCTCGAAGTTGTTCCTGCCCGGACGACTCCTGGGTGAGCTGCCCGGCGCCGAGGTGGTCGAGGAGCTCGCTCAGTAGGCGTGCTTGCCGGGTGGTTTCGAGACGCCTCGTTCCTCGGCTCCTCAACCACCGTCAGCTCTCGGTGGCCGAGCAGCTCGCGCAGCAGCCGTCAGCTCTCGGTGGTTGAGGAGGTTGCGCAGCAACCATCTCGAAACCACGACGCGACGACCTCGGTCGAGCAGGTTGCGCAGCAACCGTCAGCTCTCGGTGGTTGAGGAGGTTGCGCAGCAACCATCTCGAAACCACGACGCGACGACCTCGGTCGAGCAGGTTGCGCAGCAACCGTCAGCTCGCCGGGTGGTTTCGAGACGCCTCGTCCCTCGGCTCCTCAACCACCGTCCGCTCTCGGTGGCCGAGCAGGTCGCGCAGCAGGCGTGCTTGCCGGGTGGTTTCGAGACGCCTCGTGCCTCGGCTCCTCAACCACCGTCCGCTCTCGGTGGTCGAGCAGGTCGCGCAGCAGGCGTGCTTGCCGGGTGGTTTCGAGACGCCTCGTGCCTCGGCTCCTCAACCACCGTCCGCTCTCGGTGGTCGAGCAGGTCGCGCAGCGACCGTGTCGAGACCCGGTGACCGAAAAACCGTTGGCGAGCCGGGGCCGCCCAAACGTAGCGTTGAACGGTGCGCACGCTTCCCCTCGACGACCCGGGCGTCGCCGACCATCGCTCCCCCGGACGATTCCTGTGGTGGCTGGCCAAGGGACAGTGGCACACCCTGCTCCTCGGCATGCTCTTCGGCATCATCTGGATGAGCACCCAGGCCGTGCTCCCGGCGGTCATCGGCAAGGCGATCGACGAGGGAGTGGCCGCCCGCGACCGCGACCAGCTCTTGTTCTGGGCCGCGGTGATGTTCGGCATCGGCCTGGTGCAGGCGGCGTCCGGCATCATCCGGCACCGCTTCGCCGTCACCAACTGGCTGACCGCGGCCTACCGCACCGTGCAGCTGGTCGGGCGCCAGGTGGCACGACTCGGTGGCACGTTGCCACGCAAGGTCTCCACCGGCGAGGTGGTCGCGATCGGCAACAGCGACATCTCCAACCTCGGCCAGGTGATGGACGTGACCGCCCGGTTCGCCGGCGCCATCGTGTCCTTCTTCCTGGTCTCGGTGATCCTGCTGCAGACCAGCGTCACCCTCGGCCTGGTCGTGCTGATCGGGGTGCCCGCACTGATGCTGCTGATCGGCCCCCTGCTCTCGCCGCTCCAACGGCGCAGCGCCGCCCAGCGCGAGCTGATGGGCGAGCTGTCCAACACGGCCAGCGACATCGTCGGTGGGCTGCGCGTCCTGCGCGGAGTCGGCGGGGAGTCCGTCTTCCTCGACCGCTATCGACGCGAGTCCCAGAAGACCCGGCAGGCCGGCGTACAGGTCGCTCGCCTGCAGTCAGTCCTCGACGCGCTGCAGGTGCTGCTGCCCGGCACGTTCGTGGTGCTCGTGGTCTGGCTCGGCGCGCGCTACGCCGTTCGTGGGCAGATCAGCCCCGGCGAGCTCGTCGCGTTCTACGGCTACGCCGCGTTCCTGATGATCCCGCTGCGCACCGCCACCGAATATGCCAACAAGTTCATCCGCGGAAGGGTCTCGGCCAAGCGCGTGTGCCACGTGCTCGCCCTCGAGCCCGACATCGAGGCGGTGCCCGACCCGGTGCCGTCGCCGCCCACCGGCGGGGAGATGTACGACGTCCGCACCGGCCTGGCGATCACACCCGGGCGGATCACCGCGATCGTCTCCGAGCAGCCCGACGAGTCGGCCCACCTTGCCGATCGTCTGGGCTTGCAGGCGCCCGAACCCGATGACGACGTACGTCTCGGAGAGGTGCCGCTGACGCGGCTCGAGCCGGACGAGGTGCGCCGGCGCATCGTCGTCTCCGACACCGGCAGCGCCCTCTTCTCCGGGCGGCTCGCCGACCGGCTGAACGTGCTCGGGCGCCCCGACGACGAGGTCCTCCGTGCCCTGCACACCGCGAGCGCCGAGGACGTCCTCGACGCGTTGGAGGGCGGACTCGACGGGCAGGTCGCCGAGCGCGGCCGGTCTTTCTCCGGAGGACAACGACAACGACTCGTGCTGGCCCGGGCACTTCTGGTCGACCCCGAGATCCTGGTCCTGGTGGAGCCGACCAGCGCCGTCGATGCCCACACCGAGTCGCGCATCGCCGCACGGCTGCGCGGTCACCGGGAAGGGCGCACCACCGTGTTCACCACCTCGAGCCCGTTGATGCTCGACGCCGTCGACGAGGTCGCCTTCCTCGACGGCGGTCGAGTCGTCGCCACCGGGACGCACCGCGAGCTGCTCGAGACCTCAGCCCGCTATCGCAGCACGGTGACCCGTGAGAGCGAAGCCGACAACGAAGGGGCGGTGGCCCGATGAAGCAGGTGCTTCCTGTCGCCGGCAGCCGCGAGGTCCGCGCCTACGCGGTGTCGATCGCGCGCAACCACCCGCGCCAGCTGTGGCTCGCGATCGGCCTGCACGCCTTGGCCGCGATCGCCGCACTCGCCGCACCTCGCCTGCTCGGCCAGCTGGTGGAGTCCGTCGAGCAGGGCACCACGGTCGGTCACGTCAACACCGTGGCCCTGTTGCTCGCCGGCTTCCTCGTGGTGCAGACGATCCTGACCCGGCAGGCCCGCTACGTCTCGCAGTCGTTGGGCGAGGAGGTGCTCGCCGAGCTGCGGGAGGACTTCGTCGAGAACACGCTGGCCCTGCCCGTGGGCGTCGTGGAGTCGGCCGGCTCCGGCGACCTGCTGACCCGCACCTCTCGTGACGTCGATCAGCTCGGCTGGTCGGTTCGCTGGGCGATGCCGGAGTGGACGATCGCCGTGGTCACGGCAGTGCTCACCTTCGTCGCCGCGCTGTCCGTCGGCCTGTGGGTCGCGCTGCCCTGCCTGCTCGGCGTACCGATCCTGGTGGTCGGCCTGAGGTGGTACCTCGCCCGCGCCAAGGACGGCTACCTGCGCGAGAACGCGTCGTACTCCCAGATATCCGCGACCCTGACCGAGAACACCGAGGGCGCCCGCACCATGGAGGCGCTCGGGCTCGGCGATGAACGCATCGCGGCGCTCGATGCCGACTGCGCGGCCTCCTTCGAGGCCGAGAAGTACACCCTGCGCCTGCGCACCGTGTTCTTCCCCAGCGTCGAGCTCTCCTACCTGCTGCCAACCGTTGCGACGTTGCTGTTCGGCGGCTGGCTCTACACCGAGGGGCACGCCTCACTCGGCGAAGTCACCGCGGCCACCCTCTATGTGCAGATGCTGATCGATCCGGTCGACCGGATCGTCTCCATCCTCGACGAGCTCCAGGTCGGCGGCGCCTCGTTGGCCCGGTTGCTCGGCGTTGCGCAGGTGCCCGACGACCGGGTCGCGACCGGCGCCCAGCCGACCAACGAGAAGCTCGATGCCGAAGACGTGCACTTCTCGTACGTCGAGGGGCGTGACGTGCTGCACGGCATCGACCTGTCCGTCGGTGTCGGTGAGCGGATCGCGATGGTGGGTCCGTCGGGTGCCGGCAAGTCGACCCTGGGCCGGCTGCTGGCCGGGATCCACCCGCCCCGTGCCGGATCGGTGACAGTGGGTGGGGTCGGGCTGACCGAGCTGCCCCTGGACGACCTGCGCGGCCACGTCGCCCTGGTCACCCAGGAGCACCACGTGTTCGTCGGCACCGTCCGTGAGAACCTGGCGCTGGCCGCTCCGCACGAAGCGAGCGACGAGGAGATCTGGTCGGCACTGGCCGCCGTCGATGCAGACGCCTGGGTGCGCGCCTTCCCGAACGGGCTGCAGGAGCTGGTCGGCTCCGGCGGACGCGCGCTGACCGCGGCTCAGGCCCAGCAGGTGGCGCTGGCGCGACTCGTGCTGGCCGACCCACACACGTTGGTGCTCGACGAGGCGACCTCGCTGATCGACCCGCGCGCTGCGCGCCACCTCGAGCGGTCACTGGCAGCTGTGCTGCACGGACGCACGGTGATCGCCATCGCGCACCGCCTGTTCTCGGCGCACGATGCCGACCGGGTCGCTGTGGTCGAGGACGGCACGATCGCGGAGTTCGGCTCGCACGACGAGCTGGTCGAGGCCGGTGGCTCCTACGCCGCGCTCTGGGACTCCTGGAACGGCCGCTGACTCATCGCCGAGCCGGCACGTGTTGACGCCGTACGACGCCGAGGCGGCACGAGTTGACGCCGTACGACGTCGAGGCGGCACGTGTTGACGCGGTACGACGTCGAGGCGGCACGAGTTGACCGATCACGTGTCAACACGTGCCGACTCGGTGCCTCAGACCGTCAACACGTGCCGACTCGGCGTCTCTGAGTGTCAACACGTGCCGACTCGGCGTCTCTGAGTGTCAACACGTGCCGACTCGACGCAGAGATCAGAGGCCGGAGATCGAGATCCCCGAGCGCACCTTGTACTTCTTGTTGATCGAGATCAGCACGGCGGTCAGCGGCTCCAGCTGACGGGCCAGGCGGAGCTTGCCGGCGTCGATGCCGATGCGCGAGGTGACCGCACGGGCCAGCTCCTGGGCGGTCTCCTTGGCCTCGGTCGAGTCACCGCAGACCAGCACGTCCTCGTGGTCGAGGTAGTCGTCCTGGGACCACAGCGAGGCGGCGGCGACGTGGTGGAACGCGCCGACGACCGAGGCGGTGGGCACGATCGCGGCAGCGGCCTCGGCGGCCGAGCGCTCCACGTCGAGTCCGTAGGGGCCTCCCTTGTCGAAACCGAGCGGGTTCACGCACGAGATGATGGTCTTGCCGGCCAGCTGCTCGGCCAGCGACTCGACGAGCTCGTCGTGGCCGTTGAACGGCACCGCGAGGAGCACCACGTCGGCGGCGGCCGCGGCGTCAGCGTTGGCTGAGCCGGAGACCACCGGCGAGCCGCCCTCTGAGGTGATCCGCTCGGCGATCTCGGTCGCGATCGGCTCGGCCTTCTCGGCGGCCCGTGAGCCGACGATGACCTCATGGCCGTGCTTGGCGAAGCGATAGGCAAGGCCCTTGCCCTGCGGACCGGTGCCACCGATCACGGCGATGCGGAACGTCGTCATTGAGAGTCTCCTGAAGGCTCGAGAAGTCAGCTGTGGCGCACACCCACTTGCACCGTGACAGTCTTACTGTCACAGTTGTGCAGCGCAGTGTCAGGCTATCCGCCTCCTCGTCCCGACGAAGGATCGTGTCTCAATGAAGCTCTCCATGCCCCTGATGTACGCCGGCAACCCCCGCGAGGCGGCCGACCAGGTCGTCGGCCTCGAGAAGGCCGGGCTCGACACCGTGTGGATCGCCGAGGCCTATGGTTTCGACTCCCCCACACTGATGGGCTATCTCGCCGCGAAGACCGAGACGATCGAGATCGGCGCGGCGATCCTCAACATCTACTCGCGCACGCCCGGCACCCTGATCCAGACCGCGGCCGGCCTCGACAACGTCTCGGGTGGTCGCGCGATCATCGGCCTGGGCGCCTCCGGCCCACAGGTGATCGAGGGCTGGCACGGCGTCCCCTACGCCAAGCCGCTCGGCCGCACCCGCGAGGTGATCGACCTGATGCGCGCCGGGCTGCGCCGCGAGAAGCTGTCCGCCGACGGCATCTTCCACATTCCGCTCGACAAGGAGCACGGTGCGGTCACCGGGCTCGGCAAGTCACTGAAGATCCTCACCCACCCCGAGCGCGACTCGGTGCCGATCTACATCGCCGGCCTCGGCCAGAAGAGCGTCACCCAGGCCGCCGAGATCGCCGACGGCTGGCTGCCCTTCCTCTACATCCCGGAGAAGGCACCGTCGGTGTGGGGCGACGCCCTGGCCGCCGGGAAGGCCAACCGCGCAGACGACCTGGCTCCCCTCGAGATCGCGGCCGGGGGCATGGCCGCCATCGGCGACGACGTCAAGGCACTGCTCGACTTCGCTCGTCCGATCACTGCCCTCTACATCGGAGGCATGGGCGCGCGCGGCAAGAACTTCTACAACGACCTGGCCGTGCAGTACGGCTACGAGGCCGAGGCCAAGCAGATCCAGGACCTCTACCTCGACGGGAAGAAGAAGGAGGCCGAGGCGGCCATTCCGCTCGAGCTGCTCGAGCTGACCAACCTCGTCGGCCCGTCGTCGTACGTCAAGGAGCGCATCGACGCGTTCCGCGAGTCCGGCGTCACCAACCTGCAGATCACGCCGGCCGCCGAGGACCCGGCCGCCCTTGTTGCCGAGATGAAGGAACTGATCGGATGACCCGCGACATCTTCGAGGCCGAGCACGAGGACTTCCGCCAGTCCGTGCGCACCTTCTTCGAGAAGGAGGTGGTCCCCCACCACGACCAGTGGGAGAAGGACGGCATCGTCCCCCGCGACCTGTGGCTCAAGGCCGGCGAGGCGGGCCTGCTGTGCTTCGACGTCGACGAGGAGTACGGCGGCGCCGGGGTCAAGGACTTCCGCTACAACGTGGTGCTCTCCGAGGAGCAGAGCCGGGCCGGCACCAGCGGTCCCGGGTTCTCGGTGCACACCGACATCATCGTCCCCTACATCAGCAGCCTCGCCACCGACGAGCAGAGGCAGCGCTGGCTGCCCGGCTGCGTGTCCGGCGAGATCATCTCCGCGATCGCGATGACCGAGCCCGGGGCCGGCAGCGACCTGCAGGGCATCCGCACCACTGCTGTCGACAAGGGCGACCACTACGTCCTGAACGGGTCGAAGACGTTCATCTCCAACGGCATCAACGCCGACATCGTGATCGTGGTCGCCCGCACCAACCCCGACGCGGGCCACCAGGGCATCAGCCTGCTCGTCGTCGAGCGTGGCATGGAGGGCTTCGAGCGCGGCCGCAACCTCGACAAGGTCGGTCTGCACGCCCAGGACACCGCGGAGCTCTCGTTCACCGACGTCGAGGTGCCCAAGGCGAACCTGCTCGGTGAGGAGGGCAGCGGTTTCATCTCGCTGATGATGAATCTGCAGCAGGAGCGGCTGATCATCGGTGCCCAGGCCGCTGCGGTCTGCGACCTGATGGTCGAGATGTGCCTCGACTACGCGAAGACCCGCGAGGCCTTCGGCAAGCCGATCGGCAAGTTCCAGAACACCCGCTTCACGATCGCGGAGATGGCCACCGAGGCCAAGATCACCCGCGTCTTCATCGACGACTGCATCACCAAGCACAACGCCGGCGCGCTCGACGCGACCGGCGCCTCGATGGCGAAGTACTGGGCCACCGAGCTGCAGAACAAGCTGGTCAACCAGGCGCTCCAGCTCCACGGTGGCTACGGCTACATGATGGAGTACCCGGTCGCCAAGGCCTACCTCGACAGCCGCATCTCCACCATCTACGGCGGCACCACCGAGATCCAGAAGGAGATCATCGGCCGATCGCTCGGCCTCTGATCCGAAACGGCAATCAGTCACACACGAAGGCGTCCTCCACCGTGGGGACGCCTTCGTGCAGCACGAAGCTCAGGAGTGGGTGGCCCGGCGTTCATAGGCGGCGCGCTCGGGCCGCTCGAGCGCATCGAGGAAGACGCGGTCCGCACCGATGCGCCGGGAGATCCACTCCCCCATGCGACGGGGCATCAGCCGAGCCGAGTTGATCAACGGGCCCGCGTGGGCCGGGACGTAGACCTCGGCCCGCGGCCTGACCAGCGCCTCGACGATGCCGTCGGCGACGGCCTCGGGCGTGACCGCGCTCATCCCTCGCAGGTCGGGCACGCCCACCGCCAGCTCGGTGCGCACGATCCCGGGCAGCACCGCGGTGACGTCGATGCCGGTGCCACGGAGCTCCAGGCGGACCGCCTCGCAGAAGGTGACCATCGCGGCCTTCGTGGCGCCGTACGTCGACGCGCCCGGCAGGCCCGCCTTGCCCGCGGTCGAGGCGATGTTGACCACGTGGCCGGAGCCGCGCGGCTGCATCCGGCGCACTGCCTCACGCGTGCCGCGGATCATCGCGCGCACGTTGATCTCGAGCATCCGTCCGGTGACCTCGTCGTCCTCGTCGAGGAGACGCGCGAGCGGCATGATGCCGGCGTTGTTGACCAGCACGTCGAGGGGCCCGAGCCTGTTCTCCACCTCGTCGAGGAAGGCGACGAAGCCGGTCTGGTCGGTGACGTCGAGCGGCAGCGCGATCACGCCCTGCTCCGACCCGCCCAGCGAGGCTGCGGTGGCCTCAGCGCTCGCCGTGTCGACGTCGCCGATCGCCACCTTGGCCCCGGACCGGGCCGCCGCCGCTGCGGTGGCAGCACCGATGCCGCGTCCGGCACCCGTCACCGCGACGACCTTGCCCTGCAGTGGACCGACCATCGAGCTCTCCTCCGGGGACGGGAACGGCGCCCTCCGAGGGGCACTGGACAACTGTGCGACGAGCCCGAACCTAGGGCACGCAGCAGCACCTGGCCAGAGGTTCGCGGCGACAGCCCACCTGATGACCCTCCATCCACTCACCGACACACCCGACCCGCCCTTCGGCGCCCGCGGATACGCTGGCCGGACCATGACTGAGCACGTGACTCCGCAGCAGGTGCGTCGGGCGCTGGCCCGGGCCGAGCGCGGAGCAGCCCTTGACCAGGCCGAGGCGACGGCACTGCTGGCCGCCTCCGGCGAACAGCTCGACGCCTTGTGTGCGGTCGCCGCCCGGGTGCGTGACGCCGGCCTGGTGGCCGCCGGCCGCGAAGGCGTGGTCACCTACTCACCGAAGGTGTTCATCCCGGTCACGCGACTGTGTCGCGATCGCTGCCACTACTGCACGTTCGTCGAGACACCCGGCCAGGCGGCCCGTGAGGGACGCGCGCCCTTCCTGTCGCCCGACGAGATCCTCGAGATCGCCAGTCAGGGCGCGGAGCTGGGATGCCTCGAGGCACTCTTCACCTTGGGTGACCGGCCCGAGGACCGGTGGCCCGAGGCGCGTGAGTGGCTCGACTCGCGTGGCTACGACTCGACGATCGCCTACATCCGGGCGATGGCGGTGCGGGTGCTGGAGGAGACCGGCCTGCTGCCGCACCTGAACCCCGGCGTCATGTCGTGGGAGGAGCTCAACCGGCTCAAGGCCGTCTCCCCGTCGATGGGGATGATGCTCGAGACCACCTCGCGTCGCCTCTTCGAGACCAAGGGCGAGGCCCACTTCGGCTCGCCCGACAAGGACCCCGAGGTCCGGCTCCGGGTGCTCGAGGACGCCGGGCGGCTGTCGATCCCGTTCACCTCCGGGTTGCTGGTCGGCATCGGCGAGACCCTCGAGGAGCGTGCCGACACGATCTTCGCACTGCGCGCCAACGCGCGCCGCTACGGCTCGCTGCAGGAAGTCATCGTGCAGAACTTCCGGGCCAAGCCCGACACCGCGATGCGCCACAGCGACGACCTCGACCTCGACGAGTACCGCGCCGCGATCGCGGTCACCCGCATCGTGCTGGGGCCGAAGATACGCATCCAGGCGCCGCCGAACCTGGTGTCGCTCGAGGAGTGCACCGCCCTGCTCGGCGCCGGTGTCGACGACTGGGGTGGCGTCTCCCCGCTGACCCCCGACCACGTGAACCCCGAGCGCCCCTGGCCCTCGCTCGAGCGACTGCGCGAGATGACCGCCGCATCCGGGCTCGACCTGCAGCCACGCCTGACCGTCCATCCTGAGTACGTCGTGGGCTCGCTGCAGCGCGGCGAGGCCTGGATCGACCCCCGCGTCCACTCCCACGTCGCTGCGTTGGCCGACCTGTCGGGCGACCGCGCGGGCCTCGCGCGCGCCGGCGTACGACCGGCGGGGCTGCCGTGGCAGGAGCCGGACGGTGGCTTCGCGGTCGTCGGTGAGGGCAGAGGACGAACCGACCTGCACACCGCCATCGACAGCGAGGGGCGCAGCGAGGACCGGCGCTCCGACTTCGGCTCGGTCTACGGCGACTGGGACGAGGTCAAGGACGCCGCCGAGCACACAGGTGATCTCACCACCAGCGCGCACGACGCCACCACACCGGGTCGCTGGACCAGCGAGGAGAAGGCTGCGCTCGCGGCGGCCGAGGCCGACCCCGGGAACCTCTCCGACGAGCACGCCCTGACGCTGATGACCGCCGAGGGCGACCTGCTCGAGAAGGTCTGCGAGCTGGCCGACCACCTGCGCCGCGAGGCCGTCGGCGACGACGTCACCTACGTGGTGAACCGCAACATCAACTTCACCAACGTCTGCTACGTCGGCTGCCGGTTCTGCGCGTTCGCCCAGCGACGCACCGATGCAGACGCCTACTCACTCTCCCTCGACCAGGTCGCCGACCGGGCGGAGGAGGCGTGGGCCCTCGGTGCGTCCGAGGTCTGCATGCAGGGCGGCATCGACCCCGAGCTCCCCGGCACGGCCTACTTCGACCTCGCCGGCGCGGTGAAGCAGCGGGTCCCCGGCATGCACGTGCACGCGTTCAGCCCGATGGAGATCGTCAACGGCTCCTCGCGCACCGGGCTGTCCTTCGAGGACTTCCTGATCAAGGCCCGCGAGTCCGGGCTCGACACCATCCCCGGGACCGCCGCGGAGATCCTCGACGACGAGGTCCGCTGGATCCTCACCAAGGGAAAGCTCCCCACCGCGACCTGGATCGACATCGTCTCGACCGCCCACCGCGTCGGCGTGCGGTCGAGCTCGACGATGATGTACGGCCACGTCGACAACCCCCGGCACTGGGTCAGCCACCTGCGCGTGCTCTCCCGCATCCAGGACAAGAACCTGGAGGAGGGCTTCGCCGGCTTCACGGAGTTCGTGCCGCTGCCGTTCGTGCACACCTCCTCACCGATCTACCTGGCCGGCGTGGCCCGTCCCGGACCTTCGCTGCGCGACAACCTCGCCGTCCACGCGATGGCCCGGATCATGCTGCACGGGCGCATCGACAACATCCAGACCTCCTGGGTGAAGCTCGGCGTCGAAGGCACCCGGGCCATGCTCAATGCGGGCGCCAACGACCTCGGCGGCACCTTGATGGAGGAGACCATCTCCCGGATGGCCGGCTCCGAGCACGGCTCCGCCAAGACGGTCGAGGAACTCGTCGAGATCGGCTCCGGCATCGACCGTCCGGTCCACGAGCGCACCACGTTGTACGGCGTACCCGCAGCGCGCTGAGCCCGGCCCCCCGGCTCCTCGCCGGTGACCGCTCAGACGGCCAAGGTGTGCGACGTGCCGAGCACCCGACCGTCGGCCGCCAGCGCCTGCATCGCGACGTGCTCGGCACGGGCGACCGTCGTGGCGGTCTCGAACCCGGTACGTCGCACCGTTGCCGCAGGTGTGAGGTCGCCCGGCCGGCGACCGGTCAGCACCCGCCAGCGGACCACCTCGGTGGCGCCGTTCCAGCTCGCGTGGACCTCGATCTTCCCGGCCCCGGAGTCGACCACCCCGACGTCGGGATCCGAGGTGGGACGGCCGGTCCACTCCGCGCGGTAGGCGCGGTAGGTGCCTGCGCCGATCCCGTCGACCCCGAAGACCGGGGTTCCTTCGGCGTCGAACTCCGTGAGCGACGGGTCGGTCCCCCAGCCGACCAGACGGTGGCCTCCTTCGAGCAGCTCGAAGCTGCCCATCGCATAGCCGTAGTGGTCGTCGTTGCGGAAGGCGCGGCGCAACGTCACGGTGCGCTTCTTCTCGTCGAGGTCGAGGACCAGGCCGGCCGACACCGCTCCGGCCGGGTCCTCGCTCTGCCCGTGGTTGTCGAAGAGCGTCAGCGTCCCGTCGGGGTGGACGCGCGCGTCGTGCTGGGAGGCGAACTCCGCATCCTCGGCGATCTCGAAGTCGCTGTTCTTGCCGCCCATGCGCCAGCGGATCTCGCCGGTGCGTCGATCGAGCGAGTAGAGGGCGGACGTGTGCCGTGCGCTGAGCACCAGGGTGTCCTCGTGTGCCTCCACCGAGTTGATGTGGAACGGGTCGTAGGGCGCATCGATGCCGCCCGTGTCACCGAGCTCCTCGTGACTCTCGGCCAGGTCGAGGTGGGACAGGCTGCGCCAGTCGAGCAGGACTTCCCCAGTGGCGACATCCACTTCCTGCACCCGGCAGTCGTAGAGGTAGCCGTCCTCGGGGCCGCCGATCTCGCTCAGGTCGCGGTGGACGACGGGGTAGCCGATCAGCAGTGCCGTGCCCCGCTCGGTGAGCTTGAACTCGTGCAGGTCGGCGGCAGAGCCCTGGCCGCCGCGCACGGTCGCCACGCGTTGGTAGCTCTCGTCGAGCAGGTGGCCGGCGCCGATCCCGGTGCCGACGGCGACCTCGCCGGACCAGTAGGTGAGGACCGGCTTGCCGCGGTAGGTCTGCACTCGCAGGTCGGTGATGGTCTGCCCCTCCGGCTCGATCCACACCGGCTCGCCGTCGTTGTCGAGCACCAGCCCGTGGAAGACGCTGGTGCGGGGCGTGGTGAACAACAGGCCGGGCGCCGGCTCGGCCCCGTCAGCGGTCCACGTCTCCACGGCGACCGTGGACAGGTAGGTGCTCACGAACCGACGAATCCTCGGTGGCTTCTCCTCGGTCCCGGGGTCGGTGCCCTTGCCCCCGGAACCCGCAGCTGCCTTCTTCGTGCCGCCGCCCCAGCGGTCCGCACCGGCCACGGCTCCGGCACCGACGACCAGCCCGGCACCGAGCGCCAGCACGTCACGCCGGCCGACGCGCGCCCGGGAAGCCGTCGACTGCTCACTGTTGTCGTTCATGCCCTCTCCCAGACCACTTCGACCTCGAATCCTTCGGAGTTCTCCAGATAGAGCGCCACGTGCTCGTCACCGCCAGCGTGCGGGTAGCGGTCGGCGTACAGCTCGTGCCAGCCGTGGGCGCTGGACTCGGCACGCATCCGGTCCAGCAGCCCGCGCTCGTCGGTGCGCAGGGCCAGGTGGTTCAGACCGGGACGCATCCGGTCGTGCGCCTCGCCGTGCCGGTCCGGTGGGCACTGCAGGAACAGCTGGGTGCCGTCGGGATGTGCCCACGACCGTCCTGCATCCCCGGCGCTGCCGGTCTCCCACGCCAGCTCACCCAGGAGCCACCCCCACTCGCCGTCGGCGAGGGCCAGGTCGACGACCCACAGGTCAAGATGGTGCACAGCACGTGACATGCGGTCCAACCTAGCGAGTTCTCATCCAGGCGCGGAACATGAAACACTGCCTGAGTTCAGGAGGGGAGTATTCCTTCGTGGCAGTGTCGTCATCACGGTCGGTTCCTCGGAGCCACCCGGCACTGTCGGTCGGTCCAGCACCACGGTCCGGCGGAAGAGACCTTCGGAGTCCATGTCCGGTCGTCGCGCTCCCATGGGGCTCGATGGCGCAACGAAACTCCGGAGGAGAATTTCCTTGAGTGCAATTATCGGTGACTCGGTCGCCAGTCCCCTGGTCTGGGGCCTCACCATCGCCCTGGCCGTCATCGTGTTCACGGTCGACCTGGCCATCATCGGCCGTCGCCCGCACGAGCCCTCCATGAAGGAGGTCAGCACGCACCTGGCCATCTTCGTGAGCATGGCGGTCGTCTTCGGGGTCTGTCTCTTCATCTTCGCCGAGCCGCACGAGCTCTCCCCGAACCCGGGCCTCGAGTTCTTCTCGGGCTGGATGCTGGAGTACTCACTCTCCATCGACAACCTGTTCATCTTCATCCTGATCATGGCCAACTTCAACGTGCCCAAGGAGTACCAGCAGAAGGTGCTGATGATCGGCATCGTGCTGGCGCTCGTCATGCGCGCGATCTTCATCGTGCTCGGCGCGGCCGCGATCAACCAGTACAGCTGGGTCTTCTACATCTTCGGCCTGTTCCTCGTCTGGACCGCGATCAAGCTCGCCAAGGAGGGTGCGGAGGACGACGAGGACGACTTCGAGGAGAACGCGGTGGTCCGCTTCGCCGAGAAGCACCTCAACGCCACCAAGGAGTGGCACGGCACCCAGTTCTTCACCATGGAGAACGGCAAGCGCCTGATCACCCCGATGTTCCTCGTGGTGCTCACGCTCGGCACGACGGACCTGCTGTTCGCGCTCGACTCGATCCCCGCGATCTACGGCGTGACGAAGGACCCCTACCTCGTCTTCACCGCGAACCTCTTCGCGCTGATGGGCCTGCGTCAGCTCTACTTCCTCATCGGTGGCCTGCTGCAGCGCCTGATCTACCTGCCCTTCGGGCTGGCCTTCCTGCTGCTGTTCATCGGTGTGAAGCTGGTGCTGCACGCCATGCACGAGAACGAGCTGCCCTTCATCAACGGGGGCGAGCACATCGCTTGGGCACCCGACGTGCCGACCGAGCTGTCCCTCGTCGTCATCGTGCTGACCCTGGCGATCACCGCCGTGGCCAGCCTGATGGCCTCGAGGAACATGACCCAGGAAGAGATCGACGCGAAGACCAGCACCATGCGCACGCCCAGTGACAAGGACGAGCCGCAGAGCTGATCCGACGCGAGCTGATCTGACCCGACCACCGGGCCGGACCGCCGGGCCGGGACGAGCCGACTCCGCACCTGTCGACTCGTGCCGGACCGCCGGGCCGGGACGAGCTGACCCTGCATCAGGGGGTGGTCCCGGTGCGCGACGCCGGTCGGTGAGCGCTCAGGAGGTCAGAGCAGGTCCTGGTAGTCGGGGTGCTTCTCGATCCACCCCTTGATGAACGGGCACCGGGGCACGACGACCAGCCCGCCCTCCGCACGCACCGCGTCGAGGGCCTGCCGGGCGAGCGCAGACCCCACCCCCTGGCCCTCGACCGAGACCTCCGTGTGGGTGAACGTGATCCGGTCCCCCTCGCGCACGTATTCGGCGAAGCCGGCCACCTGGCCGTCGATCCGGGCCTCGAAGCGGTTCTGGTCCTTGTTGTCCTGCACGTCAACGCTCATGCGCCCATCCTGACAGCAGGATGCAGCCGGATTGCGTTGCCCTGTGCGTTCGGAGTCGTTCGGAGTGGGTGCACGGCCGGCTGCGAGCGGGTTAGGAAGGGGGTACTCGTTCTGGCGGTCGTGCCTGCGGGGGCCGCGGGGGTGTCACCTCAGGCATCGACCGCCGACGGGGTGTCGGAGCGCGGTGCTGCGCGGCTCCGGATCCGCCCGTGGATCGTCTCCGCGGCAGCGAGCGCGACGAACCCACTGATCAGCTTGTCCACCAGCGAGGCGATCGCGTTGCCGGTGAAGACCGCGATGCCCAGGTGATGGCTGATCCTGCGCAGACTCTCGATCACGTCGTCGGAACCGTGTCCGGTGTGGCCCTCGAACACGAAGACCAGGATCGGGACGGCGACCAGCGTGCACGCGAGCGCCACGATCGCGTTGAGCACGAAGAAGCGCGGAATGCTCCGCCCGAAGCCGAACCGGCGTACGCCGTACCCCCAGACCAGCGCGCCCACCACGTTCACGAGGGCGAACGGCGCCGAGATGGTCCACCTGCCCGGTCCGCCACCCGCGAGGTTGGTGACGACTCCGACCAGGGCGCCCCACCACGGCCCGAGGACCACCGCCGCGGTCGCCGTGCCGACCATGTCGAGGAAGATCGAGAGGCCGAGCGTGTCGACGACGACGCGCCCGGTCAGGTTCAGCGCCAGGCAGATCACCAGGATCGCCGCCCGTGACCGGTGAGCGATTCGGAGCGAGGCCATCGCGGCGAGCGGCGTGGGGTGCCCGCCGTCCGGGTGGCCCGCCCCGGGCGACAACGCCGTCGTCTCGTCGGCCCCCGTCGTCTCGTCGGCCCCCGTCGTCTCGTCGGCCGCCGTGCCGGAGACGGTCGCCACGGTCTCCCCCGCCGGTTCGATGACAGGCCCGCTCCACCGGTCCTCACCGGTGACCGCACCCGGGCTCCCCGCCGCGGCCACGCGTGCCACCCGGCAGGCTCGCGCCCACTCCGCAGCCTCGTCCTCGGTGCAGCCCAGCGCGCGGACGATCTCGACCACCAGGTCCCCATCGATGCGCCGCCGTCCACTGCGGAAGGCGTCGTAGACCGTGGTGCGTCCGGGGCGTGCCTCCTCGGCGGGGACGCCGCGAGCGCGTCGCTGGCGGGCGATGCGCACGGTGATCTCGGAGTACGACGGCAGACCGGCTGCGGCGCGGAGCTCCTGCAGCCGAGCGGCGAGGGCATCCAGCGTGTCGGCCACGTCCTGCGGGGCGATCCGGGGGTCGTGCTGTGCCACGGATGCACCTCCGATCCGTTCGGAAAGGTCCGGATCGGGGCCCGAACGCCCGTGAAGTCTACAAAGCCGATGGGTTCCACGGAGCGCTTTCGCAACCGCCGGACGCGCGACCGCCCGGGGCTGCTGCCTCGAGGTCGGCCGTGCCCCCGCCCGTCGGGAGGCTGCGACGGACGGGCGCAGGTCGAGGATCAGCCCCGGCCGCTGGAGACCCTGGCCCGCCGCGACCTCTGTCGAGGCCCGGGTCCTCGGGGAGCGGGCATCCCTGGTGGGGGCCGTCCTGCTCGCCTCCGACCGCACCGAGCTCCTCGACTGACGAACGGTCAATCGTTGCGTCGCGAACGGTCAATCGTTGCGTCGCGAACGGGCAATCCTTGCCCTTCGAACAGGCAACTCTTGTCGCGACGAAGCAACACCTGTCCGTTCGCGCAGCAACAACTGCCCGTTCGTACAGCAAGAGTTGCCCGTTCGCGCATCAGGGGTGGGGTGGAGTCACTCCCACTCGATGGTGCCGGGGGGCTTCGAGGTGACGTCGAGGGTGACCCGGTTGACCTCGGCCACCTCGTTGGTGATGCGGGTCGAGATCGTCTCCAGCACCTCGTAGGGCAGCCGCGACCAGTCGGCGGTCATCGCGTCCTCGGAGCTGACCGGACGCAGCACGATCGGGTGGCCGTAGGTGCGGCCGTCGCCCTGGACGCCCACGGAGCGTACGTCGGCGAGCAGCACCACCGGCATCTGCCACACGTCACGGTCGAGGCCGGCGCGGGTGAGCTCCTCGCGGGCGATCGCGTCGGCCTCGCGCAGGATGTCGAGACGCTCCTGGTTGACCGCACCGATGATCCGGATGCCGAGGCCGGGGCCCGGGAAGGGCTGGCGCCACACGATCTCGGAGGGCAGGCCGAGCTGCTCCCCGACCAGCCGGACCTCGTCCTTGAAGAGCGTGCGCAACGGCTCGACCAGCTCGAACTCGAGGTCCTCGGGCAGGCCGCCGACGTTGTGGTGGGACTTGATGTTGGAGGTACCGGCGCCCCCGCCGGACTCGACCACGTCGGGATAGAGCGTGCCCTGCACGAGGAAGGCCACCTTGGCGCCGTCGGCCGCCGCCTCCCCGAGGACCTCGGCCTCGGCGGCCTCGAAGACCCGGATGAACTCGCGCCCGATGATCTTGCGCTTCTCCTCCGGGTCGCTGACGCCCTCGAGGGCGTCCAGGAAGCGCTGCTGGGCGTCGACGACGTGCAGCTTGACCCCGGTCGCGGCGACGAAGTCGCGCTCGACCTGCTCGGCCTCACCCTTGCGCAACAGTCCGTGATCGACGAAGACGCAGTCGAGCCGGTCGCCGATGGCGCGTTGCACGACGGCCGCGGCGACAGCGGAGTCGACGCCGCCGGAGAGACCACAGATGGCCCGCCCGTCGGGACCGATCTGCTCCTCGATGCGTGCGATCTGCTCCTCGACGATGTTGACCATCGTCCAGGTCTGGCGGCAGCCCGCGATGTCGTGCAGGAAGTGCTCGAGGGTGGCCTGGCCGTGCTCGGAGTGCATGACCTCGGGGTGCCACTGCACGCCGGCCAGCTTCTTCTCGAGGTTCTCGAAGGCGGCCACCGGGGTGACCTCGGTCGAGGCGAGCACGTCGAACCCGGGCGGCGCGGCGGTCACCGAGTCACCGTGCGACATCCAGACCTTGTGCGCAGCGGGGATGTCGGAAAGGAGGGTGCCGGCGGCGCCCACCGTGACCGGCGTACGGCCGTATTCACGAGCGCCCGTGTGGGAGACCTCGCCCCCGAGGCCCTTGGCCATCAGCTGGAACCCGTAGCACATCCCGAAGACCGGGACCCCGGCGGTGAACACCTCGTCGGAGATGCCCGGTGCGCCGTCGGCGTAGACCGAGGAGGGGCCGCCGGAGAGGATGATCGCCTTGGGGTTGCGCGCCAGCATCTCCTCGACGGGCATGGTGTGCGGCACCAGCTCGGAGTAGACCCTGGCCTCACGGACCCGGCGAGCGATGAGCTGGGCATATTGCGCCCCGAAGTCGACGACGAGGACCAGGTCGTGCTCGGTCACGGGGTGGGTCACGGAGGGGCCTTTCCGGTGGATGTCCGACAAACCGGAAGTCTAGTGCCGCCCGGCCCCACGGCGTACGTCGAGGGGCGCGGCCGGACCGCGAACCGGTCCTGCGGTTCGATCCGCGGGAGGCCCCCGGAAACGCATCAGGGCCCGACCGGGGAGGGAGGGTGGTCGGGCCCTGATCGTCCATGCATCTGCAGGACAGAGCTTGGACATGGGGCCCGACGTGGGAGGGAGCATGACTGTCGGACCCACTCACCTCAACGAGACGGCTCGGGGCGGGTTACGCCCCGAGCCACCACATTCTTGAATTCTTTTCGAATGCCTCAGGACACGCCGACAATGGGGAGGCGGAGTGCAGCCGAGGCGGACTCGGGAACCACCGGGGCAACCGGAGGAACCGGGGCCAACCGCTGATAGGCCTCGCCTGCGGTCGGTCGCGGGTCAGCCTCACCCTTGTTCGGCCAGAAGGACATCGCCCGCTCGGCCTGGGCGGTGATCGTCAGCGAGGGGTTGACCCCCAGGTTGGCCGAGATCGTCGAGCCGTCGACGACGTGCAGGCCCGGGTAGTTGTGCATCCGCTGGTAGGGGTCGACCACACCGGTCTCCGGCGAGTCGCCGATGGTGCAGCCACCGATGAAGTGGGCGGTCAGCGGCATGTTGAAGGGTTCGCCGATGTTGCCCCCGGGAATGCCGCCCATGCGCTCGGCCATCTTGCGCACGGCCTCGTAGGCGACGGGGATGTAGGTCGGGTTGGGCTCCCCGTGGCCCTGCTTCGAGCTCATCACCCAGCCGAAGGGAGTCTTCTTGCCGACCGTGGTGATCGAGTTGTCGAGGCTCTGCATGACCAGTGCGATGACGGTGCGCTCCGACCAGTGCTTCATGTCGTAGAGGTCCAGCGCGTTCTTGCGCTGGCTCCACAGCTCCTTGAGCCAGGTGCGCCAGCGGGGCTCGGTGCCGGTGTCATCGGCCAGCACGGTCTGCATCAGGGCCATGAAGTTGCTGCCCTTGCCGTAGCGGACCGGCTCGATGTGGGTGTCGGCGTCGGGGTGCCAGGACGAGGTGATGGCCACGCCGTGGGTGTAGTCCTCGCCGGACGTCTTGGGCGCGAGGGCACCGAGGATGGCCTCGGAGTTGGTGCGGGTGAGCACGCCGAGCCGGTCGGAGATCCTCGGCAGGTGCCCCTCACCCTTCAGCTTGTGCAGCAGCTTCTGGGTGCCGAGTGCCGCGGCGGAGAAGATCACCTGGTCGGCGGTGAAGGTCTTGGTGGCGGTGTTGCGCGACAGCTTTGCCTTGGTCCACCGGGCGGTGATCTCGTAGCCACCCTCGGCCCTGGGCACCACCTTGGTGACGGTGGTCAAGGGGTGCACCTCGGCCCCGTTCTGCTCCGCGAGGTAGAGGTAGTTCTTGACCAAGGTGTTCTTGGCGTTGTGGCGGCAGCCCGTCATGCACTCGCCGCAGTTCCGGCACGGGTTCCGGTCGGGGCCGGCGCCACCGAAGTAGGGGTCCTCGACGGTCTGGTCGCTGGTCTGACCAGGGCCGCCGAAGAACACGCCGACGGGCGTGGGGTGGTAGGTGTCGCCCACGCCCATCTCGTCGGCGACCTCCTTCATCACGCGGTCGGACGCGGTGGTGAGCGGGTTCTCGACCACGCCGAGCATGCGCTTGGCCTGGTCGTAGTACGGCGCCAGCTCGGCCTTCCAGTCCGTGATGTGGGCCCACGACTTGTCCCGGTAGAACGCGTCGAGCGGCTCGTAGAGCGTGTTGGCGTAGACCAGCGATCCGCCGCCGACACCGGCGCCGGCCACGATCAGGCAGTCCTTGACCATGTCGATGCGCTGGATGCCGTACATCCCCGCGGCGGGCGCGTAGATGTAGTTCTTCACGTCGAAGGACGTCTTCGGCAGGTCGTCGTCCTCGAATCGGGCGCCGGCCTCCAGGACGGCGACCTTGTAGCCCTTCTCGGTCAGCCGCAGTGCGGAGACCGAGCCGCCGAAGCCGGAGCCGATGATGAGCACGTCGTAGTGCCCGGCGTTGTTCTTGCTCATGCTCGTCCCAACTTCTTCATCACTCGTGCACTGGCGGTGAGTGTCTTGGCAAACCGTTCGTTGGAGATGCCCTTCGGCGGCCGGAAGCCCCAGACCCGTTGGGTGCCGACCGATTGCGGCTCGGTGTAGCGGTGGATGCCCTCGGCACCCTGGCGGCGGCCCATCCCCGACTCGCGCATGCCACCCATCGGGGCAGCCACGCTGGCGAAGGTGGCGCCGTACGCCTCGTTGATGTTGACCGTGCCGCACCGGATCTCGCGTGCGATCGCGCGGGCGCGCCTGCCGTCCTGGCTGAAGATCGCCGCATTCAGGCCGTAGGTTCCCTCGTTGGCCTTCGCGATCGCCTCGTTCTCGTCGTGGAAGCGATAGATCGAGATGACCGGTCCGAAGGTCTCGTTGCCGAAGCAGGTCATGTCGGGCGTCACGCCCTCGAGGATGGTCGGCTCGTAGAAGTAGGGACCGAGGTCGGGGCGAGCCCTGCCGCCCGCCAGCACCGTGGCGCCCTTGGCCACCGCGTCATCGACGTGCGCGGTGACGGTGTCGAGCTGGTCCCGGGAGATCAGCGATCCCATGTCGGTGGACCACTCGTGGCCGGGGCCGAGCACCATCGCCTCGGTGCGGGCCACGAAGCGCTCCACGAACCTGTCGTAGACCTGATCGGCGACCAGGAGCCGCTCGGTGGACACGCAGAGCTGGCCGGCGTTGGAGAACGTCGCCCGCACGGCACCCTCGGCGGCCCTCTCGATCGCGGCGTCACGCAGGATCAGGATGGGGTTCTTGCCGCCCAGCTCGAGCGAGCAGCCGATCAGCCGCTCGGCACAGCCGGCGGCGACCTTCTTGCCGGTGGTGGTCGAGCCGGTGAAGCACACGTAGTCGGACTTGTCGATCAGCGAGGTGCCGACCCGGGAGCCGGGACCGGCGACCACCGTCCACAGGTCCTTCGGGAAGCCGGCCTCCTCGAGCAGCTGGGCGCCGAGCAGGGCGGTCAGCATGGTCTGGCTGTCGGGCTTGGTGACCACCGCGTTTCCCGCAGCGAGAGCCGGCAGGCCGTCGCACAGCGCCATCGTGAAGGGGTAGTTCCACGGCGAGATGATGCCGACGACACCCTTCGGCACCCAGTTCACGTCGATGCGCGTCACACCGGGGACCACGCCCGGACGGCGCTGGGTGTCGAGGTGGGCGTGGATCGTGCGCGCGTAGTAACGCGCCGTCAACGCCACGTGGTAGACCTCGAGATAGGCGTCCTTGCGCGCCTTGCCCGACTCCCACACGGCCAGGTCGATGATCTCTTCCTCCCGGTCGAGCACGAGGTCGTGCAGGCGCAGCAGCACCTCGGCGCGGTGGTCGAGCGACGTGCGCGCCCAAGCCGCCTGCGCCCTGCGCGCGCGTGCGAACGCCTCGACCACGTCGTCCTCGCTGGACTGCGGCACGTGCGCCAGCGGCTGGCCGTTGACCGGCGAGACCGAGAGGACCGACTCGTCCGAGGTGGAGACGATCCGTCGGGTCAGCGCTGCGGCGTGGTGCGGCTCGAGCGCGTAGGAGGCGCTCGGGTCGTGCTCGGGGTCGTTGGGCCCGCCGACGAGGGGCTCGGGCTGCGGAGTCTGGGCACTCATGGGACCGAGCGTATGTGACAGCGGTCTCGCCCACTACCCTTCGGTAACCAATGAGATGTTTTACACGTTGCGCGTCTTTGTAAACGTCCGGATTCCGAGATTTTCGGCGGCCCGAGCACTGCCGGTCGACGTCGCCGCGACGCAGGCCAGTCGCGAACCCGTAGCGTGACGGGGGTGACCGCCCTTCTCCTCACTCCCGTCGCCCGCCTCCAGCGCCGCGTGGTCAGGCCCGTCGCCCGCCGGCTGGCCCCACGCTCCTCCCGGGCGAGGAGCCCCTTGGCCGGTCGCACCGTCCTCGTCACCGGGGCCTCCTCCGGCATCGGTGAGGCCACGGCGTACGCCGTCGCGCGGCGCGGCGCCCACGTCGTGCTGGTGGCCCGACGGGGCGAGGAGCTGGAGCGCGTCGCGGCGCGGGTCCGCGCCGACGGTGGCACCGCATCGGCGTACGCCGTCGACCTGAGCGACCTCGACGCCGTGGGCGACCTGGTGGAGCGGGTGCTGGCCGAGCAGGGCCCGGTGCACTACCTGGTCAACAACGCCGGCCGCTCGATACGGCGGTCGCTGGAGCTCTCCTACGACCGCCTGCACGACTTCGAGCGGACGATGGCCCTCAACTACTTCGCGCCGGTGCGCCTGGTCCTGGGACTGCTGCCGGCGATGCGGGCCCAGGGCTTCGGCCACGTGGTGAACGTCGGCACCTGGGGCACCCAGGTGAAGGCACCGAAGTACGCCGCCTACATCGCGTCGAAGACCGCGCTCGACATCTTCTCCCGCATCGCCGGGCGGGAGACGTGGGACGACGACGTGACGTTCACCAACATGCGCTTCTCGTTGGTGCGCACCGCGATGGTGGCGCCCACGGACGCCTACGCGAAGCTTCCGGCGCTGACGCCCGAGCGGGCCGCCCGCAGGGTGGTCCACGCGTTGGAGGACCGACCGCTCACCGTGAACACGCTCCCGGGTGCCGTGGCCGAGATCGTCAACCTGGTCGCTCCGAGGCTCTCGGACCTCCTGTTCGCCGCGTCCGACCGCAGGTTCCCGGACTCGGCTGCGGCCCGCGGCACCACGTCCTGAGCCGCCCCGGCTCGATCGGGTGCCGAGCGGGTCCAGTCGCTGGGCTCAGACGATGTCGGCGACCTTGACCCGCGCCTCGTCGGCCTCCTGGTCGGTGAGCTTGGCCTGGCTCTGCCGCTCGGCCTCGACCCGGCGCAGGTAGTGGTCGACCTCCTCGTGGCGCCGGCCGTCGTCCCACCCCAGCTCGGCCCCCATCAGGTCGGCCACCTGCGGGGCCGCAGCCACTCCGCGGTCGAACATCTCGATCGAGATGCGCGTACGCCGGGTCAGGACGTCGTCGAGGTGCTGCGCGCCCTCGTGGGTCACCGCGTGCACCACCTCGGCAGCCAGGTAGTCCTCGGCGCCCTCGAGCGGTTGAGCCAGCTCGGGACGCTCCGCGACCAGGGCCAGCAGGTCGTCGACCAACCCGCCGTACCGGCCGAGGAGGTGGTCGATGCGCGCCACGTGCAACCCACTGCGCCGAGCCAGCAGGACCCGCTGGTTGGACCGGGTCTCGAAGCCGTCGGCGCCCACCAGCGGCACCCGGTCGGTGATCGAGTCGCGCACGGTCAGGTTCACCGTGGTCTTCAGCGAGTGCGCGGCGGCGTCGATCGCGTCCCTGGCCATCACGCGGTAGGTCGTGAGCTTGCCGCCGGCGATCATCACCAGGCCGGGCACCGGCGTGACGACCGTGTGCTCACGGGAGATCCGTGACGTCGGCTCCGACTCGCCCCGCAGCAGCGGTCGCAACCCTGCGTAGACGCCCTCGACGTCGTCGTGGTCGAGTGGTTCGCGCAGGATGGTGTTCACGTGGGCGAGCAGGTAGTCGATGTCGGCCTTCGACGCCGCGGGGTGGGCCTTGTCGAGGTCCCAGGCGGTGTCGGTGGTGCCGATGATCCAGTGCCGCCCCCACGGGATCACGAACAGCACCGACTTCTCGGTCTTGGTGATGAATCCCGCCTCGGAACGGATCCGGTCCCGGGGGACGACGAGGTGGATCCCCTTGCTGGCTTGGACGTTGAGCGATCCTCGCCCACCGACCATCTCCTGGATCTCGTCGGTCCAGACCCCGGCAGCGTTGACCACCACCCGGGCGCGGACCTCGATCTCACGCCCGGTCTCGAGGTCCTTCGCCCTCACTCCGACCACGCGCTCGCCCTCGCGGACGAAGCCGACCACCTTGGTGCGGGTGGCCACGTGGGCGCCGTGCGTGGCCGCTGTGCGCGCGATCGTCATCACCAACCGCGCATCGTCGACCTGGCAGTCGTAGTAGCGGATCGCCCCGGTCATCGACTCGGTCCTCAGGTCTGGCGCGATGCGGGCGACCTGGCGGCGGAAGAGGTGCTTGTGCTTCGGCACGCCCATGTCGTACTTGCCGGCCATCGCCATCGCGTCGTAGAGCACCAGCCCGGCGCCGACGTAGGGCCGCTCGATGCTCTTGTGCAACGGGTAGAGGAAGGGCACCGGGCGGACCAGGTGGGGAGCCAGCCGGGTCAGGAGCAGGCCGCGCTCCTCGAGCGCCTCACGCACGAGGCCGAAGTCGAGCATCTCCAGGTAGCGCAGGCCACCGTGGATCAGCTTGCTGCTGCGACTCGACGTGCCGGAGGCGAAGTCACGTTGCTCGATCAGGCCCGTGGACAGGCCGCGGGTGACGGAGTCCAAGGCGGTGCCGGCGCCCACCACTCCCCCGCCGACCACGAGCACGTCGAGCTCGGCGCCGTGGTCGGCCGAGGCCGCCAAGGCTTCGAGGGCGTCGGTGCGGGACTGCGGGCTGATGGCCCCGGGCTGGGTCATGCGGCCAGTGTGACAGGCCCCTGGCCGCGTTGGGTTCGTCGCGGGAGCGAGTGCCACCGGTCGCGCATCGGGACGTTGCCTTCAGGCGCGCACGCGTGGGCCCAGGGTGTCCCGGTGCTCGACCAGCATGGGGTGCTGGCTGCGGGTCTCGTGCACCAGCTCCGGGTCGATCTCGGCGAACGCGATGCCCGGGTCGGCACCGAGACGGGAGAGCGGCCTGCCCTCGGGGTCATAGACCGCTGAACCACCGATGAACTCACTCGGGCCGCACCGCCCGGTCAGGCCGGAGAACACGACGTACATGCCGTTCTCGACAGCTCGGGCCGGGTAGTAGACGTCGCGGCGGTGCTCACCGCCCGGGAAGTACGCCGCGGAGTTGAGGTAGCCGATCGCGCCGTCCTCGGCGGCCGCTCGCGCATGCTCGGGGAAGCAGCCGTCGTAGCAGATGCTCAGGCCGAGCTCGATCCCGTCGACGGTGATCGAGGCACCGTGGTCGCCGGGCAGGAAGTGGTCGCGCTCGTAGCCGGAGAGGTGTTGCTTGTCGTAGGGCGCGCTCACCTCGCCGGAGGGCCGGATCACCAACAGGGACAGGGTCTTGACGGTGGCCCGCTGCAGGGGCGTGCTCACCACGACGACGCAGTCCCCATCGGCCGCCGCCTGTCGCAGGGGTGCCGACCAGGGTTCCCCGAGCGAGTCCTCGTGGGGTAGATCGGCAGCGAACGAGGCCTCGGAGTAGCCGGTCAGGAACGCCTCCGGGAGCACGACGAGACGCGCGCCCTGCGACGCCGCCAGCTCGACGAGCTCGGCGGCCCTGGCGACATTTCCGGGCAGGTCTCCATCGAGCGATGCGGCCTGGGCGGCGGCGACCAGCAAGGTCACCCGACGACGACCTCGACCCGCTGGAACTCCTTGAGCTCGGTGTAGCCCGTGGTGGCCATCGACCGCTTCAGGGCGCCGATCAGGTTCATCGTGCCGTCGGCCACCCGTGAGGGCCCGAAGAGGATCTCCTCGAGGGAGCCGATCGTGCCGAACTCGACGCGCTCACCACGCGGAAGCTTGCCGTGCCAGGCCTCGGCACCCCAGTGGAAGCCGTGGCCCGGAGCCTCGTCGGCGCGCGCGAAGGGCGACCCCACCATGACCGCATCCGCACCGCAGGCGACCGCCTTGGCGATGTCGCCGGAGCGACCGATCGAGCCGTCGGCGATCACGTGCACGTAGCGGCCCCCGGACTCGTCGAGGTAGTCGCGGCGGGCTGCCGCCACGTCGGCGACGGCGGAGGCCATCGGCACCGCGACGCCGAGAACGGTGCGGGTGGTGTGGGCGGCGCCGCCGCCGAAGCCGACGAGCACCCCGGCCGCACCGGTGCGCATGAGGTGCAGCGCCGCCTGGTAGGTGGCACAGCCGCCGACGATGACGGGAACGTCGAGCTCGTAGATGAACTCCTTGAGGTTCAACGGCTCGGCCTGGCTGGACACGTGCTCGGCCGAGACCGTCGTACCGCGGATCACGAACATGTCGACCCCGGCGTCGACCACGGTCTTGGCGAACTCCTTGGTGCGTTGCGGCGAGAGGGACCCGGCGACGGTCACCCCGGAGTCACGCATCTGCTTGAGCCGGGCGGTGATCAGCTCAGCCTTGACCGGCTCGGCGTAGATCTCCTGCAGCCGCTGGGTGGCCTGGACCCCACGGAGCCCGGCGACCTCCTCCAGCAACGGCGACGGGTCGTCGTACCGGGTCCAGAGGCCTTCGAGGTCGAGCACGCCCAGCCCGCCGTGCTTGCCGAAGGCGATCGCGGTCTCCGGGGACATCACCGAGTCCATCGGCGCGGCCAGGACGGGAAGCTCGAAGCGATAGGCGTCGATCTGCCACGCCACGCTGACCTCTTCGGGATCGCGCGTGCGCCGCGAGGGCACGATGGCGATGTCGTCGAAGGAGTACGCGCGCCGGGCACGCTTGGCCTTGCCGATCTCGATCTCAGTCACGGGTCCAGCCTATCCGCTGCGCGGACCGACAAGAATTGCCGGCTCGGACGACAAGAATCCACCGTTCGCGCAGCAAGAATCCACCGTTCGCGGGGTCAGCGGTTGTAGTTGGGGGCCTCGACCGTCATCTGGATGTCGTGGGGGTGGCTCTCCTTGAGCGAGGCGGAGGTGATCCGCACGAACTTCCCCTTCTCCTGCAGCTCCGGGATCGTGCGCGCACCGATGTAGAACATCGACTGGTTCAGGCCGCCGACGAGCTGGTGGGCCACGGCGGCGAGCGGTCCGCGGTAGGCGACCTGGCCCTCGACACCCTCGGGCACGATCTTGTCGTCGCTGGTGACCTCGGCCTGGAAGTAGCGGTCCTTGGAGTAGGACTTCTTGCCGCGGCTGCTCATCGCACCCAGCGACCCCATGCCGCGGTAGGCCTTGAACTGCTTGCCGTTGACGAAGACCAGCTCTCCGGGCGACTCCTCACAACCAGCCAGCAGGGAGCCGAGCATGACGGTCTCGGCGCCGGCGACCAGCGCCTTGGCGATGTCACCCGACTGCTGCAGGCCACCATCGGCGATGACGGGCACGCCGGCCGGCTGGCAGGCCAGCGAGGCCTCGTGGACGGCGGTGATCTGCGGGACACCGCAGCCGGTGACCACGCGCGTCGTGCAGATGGAGCCGGGGCCGAAGCCGACCTTGACCGCATCGGCACCGGCGTCGACGAACGCCTGGGCGCCGGCCCGGGTCGCGACGTTGCCGCCGATCACCTGGACGTGCTTGGTGGCCGGATCGGTCTTGAGCCGGCGCACCATGTCGAGCAGCAGCGACACGTGGCCGTGGGCGGTGTCGGCGACGAGCACGTCGACACCGGCCTCGATCAACAGGGAGGCCCGCTCCCACGCGTCACCGAAGTAGCCGATCGCGGCACCGACCATGAGCCGGCCGTCAGCATCCTTGGAGGCGTGGGGGAACTGCTCGGACTTCACGAAGTCCTTGACCGTGATCAGGCCGCCGAGCCGCCCCGTCTCGTCGACCAGGGGAAGCCGCTCGCGCTTGTGCTGGCGCAGCAGCGCGGTCGCGTCCTCACGGGAGATGCCGACCGGGCCGGTGAACAGCGGGTGGGTGGTCATCACCTCGTTGACCTTGGTGGTGGCCCACTCCGCAACGGGCGTGAAGCGCAGGTCGCGGTTGGTGATGATGCCGAGGAGCTTGTTGTCGGGATCGACGACGGGGAGGCCGGAGACGCGGTACTCGCCGCAGATCCGGTCGAGCTCCTCCAGCGTCGCGTCGGGACCGATGGTGATCGGGTTGGAGATGATCCCGGTCTGGGTCCGCTTGACCAGGTCGACCTGGTAGGCCTGGTCGTCGAGGGACAGGTTGCGGTGCAGCACGCCGAGGCCGCCCTCACGAGCCATCGCGATCGCCATCCGCGACTCGGTGACGGTGTCCATGGCCGCGGAGACGAGCGGCACCTTCAGCGAGATCTCCCGCGTCAGGCGCGACGTGGTGTCGATGTCGGCGGGAGCCATGTCGGACTCCCCCGGCAGCAGCAGCACGTCGTCGTAGGTCAGTCCAAGGGCGGCAAACTTGTCTGGGAGCTCCACTCGCCCATCGTATCGACCCACCCGAGGAACGCGCGCAGCGGGAACCACACCGCCGGACACGGCCTGCCTCCCCCCGGTCGCCGGACCGGCAATGGCAGGCTTGCCCCCATGACGCGCACGTCCCGGTTCACCCTGCCCGAAATCGGGACCAGAAGACTCGTCGGGCTGACGGCCCTGCTGGCCATGCTGCTGCGATTCCCCGGGCTGATGTGGCCGATCCGCCCGGACGAGGCGGGTTTCACCCTGGTCGCCCGGGCCTGGCATCCCGAACCTGACTCGCTCTACGGCACGTACTGGGTGGACCGCCCTCCGCCGCTGATCGCGCTGATCAAGCTCTCCGACATGATCGGCGGCGCCCTGTTCATCCGGGTCGTGGCCGCGGTCGGGTGCGCCCTGCTCGTCATTGCCGCCGCGCGTACGGCGTACCTCGTCGCCGGCGACCGGGCGGCACGGTGGACCGCCGTCGCGACCGCCGCGGTGACCACCAACACCATGATCGACTCGGTGGCCGCGAAGGGCGAGATCCTCGGCATCCCGATCGTCGTGGGCAGCTTCTGGCTCGCCCTCGAGGCCCTGCGGGTCCTCGACCTCACGCCGCGCCGGGCGATGGTGTTCGCCGCCGGATCCGGTCTCCTGGGCATGCTCGCGATCGGTCTCAAGCAGAACATGGCCACGGGCCTGGCCTTCGGTGGCTTCGTCCTGCTGGTCTCCGCCCTGCGCAGGACGATCAGCTGGAGCGCGTTCTGGAAGCTGGCCGGGGCGGCACTGCTGGGCGCGGCGATCCCGCTCGGCCTCACCATCGGCTGGTGCCTCGTGGCCGGTGTCCACCTGGAGACCCTCTGGTACACCGTCTACGGGTTCCGTTCCCACGCACTCGACGTGATCGCCAGCGACGAGGCGGGCGCCCCGTTGGGCCGGGCCCGACAGCTCGCGATCATCTTCGTGGCCACCGGGATGGCCCTCATCATCGGTTGGTTCCTGGTCAACATCCGGCACGCGTGGCGCACCCAGCCGGCGGCGACCGTGGCAGCCCTCGCCGTGCTGGCCGTCGACGGCGCTGGCGTGGTGCTGGGCGGCAGCTACTGGCGGCCCTACCTCCTGGGCCTGGTGCCGACGGTCGTGCTGTGCGCCGCGCTGGTCGCGGGAGCCCCCGGCGTGCGCGGACGGGTCATGCGCGTCATCGCCGGGCTGGCTGCGTTCTCCTGCCTCGTCTCCGCCGTCGGCTGGGTGGCCAACAACCTGACCGGCGCCGAGCCGCCCACCGAGATCTACACCGGGCGGGCGATCAAGGACGTGGCCGAGCCGGACGACACGATCACGGTCTACGGCGGGCGGGCCGACATCGTGTTCGCGTCGGGGCTCTCCTCGCCCTACGAGCACCTGTGGAGCCTGCCGATGCGCGGCAACGACCCGGGTCTCGAGGACCTGGTCGCCCTGCTGCGCAGCGACGAGGCGCCCACGTGGTTCGTCGGCCAGGTCGACTTCACCTCGTGGAACGGCACCGGCCAGCCCGCTCTCGAGGCGGCCCTGGCTGATCGCTACGAACGCCATGGCACGGGGTGCGGGGAGCACCCGATCTGGCTGCTCAAGGGCGTCGACCGTGGCGTCCCGACCCCGGACTGCGACCACCCCTGGCTCTGGTGAGCCGGGCCCTGGCCCTGGCTCCGGCCCTGACTCCGGCTCCGGCTCCGGCTCCGACAAATGCAGCCGAGCCGGCACGGGTTGACCCAGGTTCAGGTCAACGCGCGCCGGCTCGGCGTCGTGAGGCTCCACCCGCACCGACTCGGCGCAGGTGGGTCAATCAGTGGCCGTGGCCGTGACCGTGACCGGCCGCCGACTCATCCTCGTCCTCGGGCTTGTCGACGACCAGGGTCTCGGTCGTCAGCAGCATCGCGGCGATCGAGGTGGCGTTGACCAGCGCGGAGCGGGTCACCTTCACCGGGTCGAGGACGCCCTGGGCGACCAGGTCGCCGTACTCGCCGGTGGCGGCGTTGTAGCCGTTGCCCACGCCGAGGTCACGGACCTTGGTGGTGATGACGTAGCCGTTGTCGCCACCGTTCTCGGCGATCCAGCGCAGCGGCTCGTCGGCGGCCTTGCGCACGACGCGCACGCCCACCGCCTCGTCACCGGTCAGGCCGAGGTTGTCCTCGAGCACGGAGACCGCGTGGATGAGCGCGGACCCACCACCGGCGACGATGCCCTCCTCGATCGCGGCTCGCGTCGCGGAGACGGCGTCCTCGATACGGTGCTTCTTCTCCTTCAGCTCCACCTCGGTGGCGGCGCCGACCTTGATCACGCACACGCCACCGGCCAGCTTCGCGAGACGCTCCTGGAGCTTCTCGGTGTCCCAGTCGGAGTCGGAGGCCTCGATCTCGGCCTTGATCTGGTTGACCCGGCCCTCGACCGCGGCCGAGTCACCGGCGCCGTCGACGATCGTGGTGTTGTCCTTGGTCACCACGATGCGGCGAGCCTGACCGAGCACCTCGAGTCCGACCTGGTCGAGCTTGAGGCCGATCTCGGGAGCGACGACCTGGCCACCGGTGAGGACGGCGATGTCCTCCATCATGGCCTTGCGGCGGTCACCGAACGCGGGGGCCTTGACGGCCACGGCGTTGAAGGTGCCCTTGATCTTGTTGACGACCAGGGTCGAGAGCGCCTCACCGTCGACGTCCTCGGCGAGGATGAAGAGCGGCTTGCCGGCTGCGATGACCTTCTCCAGCAGCGGCAGCATGTCCGCGATCGCGGAGATCTTGCCCTGGTGCAGGAGGATGTAGGGGTCCTCGAGGACGGCTTCCATGCGCTCGGCATCGGTCACGAAGTACTGCGAGATGTAGCCCTTGTCGAACTGCATCCCCTCGGTGAACTCGAGCTCGGTGCCCATGGTGTTGGACTCGTCGACGGTGATGACGCCGTCCTTGCCGACCTTGTCGAACGCCTCGGCGAGCAGCTCACCGATGTGCGAGTCGCGCGAGGAGATGGTGGCCACGGAGGCCATGTCCTCCTTCGACTCGACCTCGCGAGCGGCGTCGCGCAGCGCCTGGCCGACGGCCTCGGCGGCGGCGTCCATGCCGCGCTTGAGGCCCATCGGGTTGGCGCCGGCGGCCACCGCACGCAGGCCCTCGTGGACCATCGCCTGGGCGAGGACCGTGGCGGTCGTCGTGCCGTCACCGGCGACGTCGTTGGTCTTGGTGGCAACTTCCTTGGTCAGCTGCGCGCCAAGGTTTTCGAACGGGTCGTCCAGCTCCACCTCACGGGCGACGGTGACACCGTCGTTGGTGATGGTCGGGGCGCCCCACTTCTTGTCGAGGACGACGTAGCGGCCCTTGGGGCCGAGCGTCACCTTGACGGCGTTGGCCAGGGCGTCGACGCCCCGCTCCAGCGCGCGACGAGCGTTCTCGTCGAACTCAAGAATCTTCGGCATGGCTTCTCCTCACAAAAGGGAGATAGTCCCTAACGAGTCGCAGCCGAAATCGCGTTTCAGACCTGCGAGCCGTTAGGGACTATCGGGAAATCAGGAAACGATCGCGAGGACGTCGCGGGCGGAGAGGATCAGGAACTCCTCGCCGCCGTACTTGACCTCGGTGCCGCCGTACTTGCTGTAGATGACCTTGTCGCCGACCGCGATGTCCAGCGGGATGCGCTCGTCGCCGTCCTCGTTGAAGCGGCCGGGGCCCACTGCCACGACCTCGCCCTCCTGGGGCTTCTCCTTCGCGGTGTCGGGGATGACCAGGCCCGAGGCCGTGGTCTGCTCCGCCTCGAGCTGCTTGACGATGATGCGGTCCTCGAGAGGCTTGATGTTGACCGACACGATGTCGACCTCCACTTTCTCCACTTGAATGATCAGTTGGTGACGGACTCCGGGAACGGGGCCAGCCAAGAAGTTCGAGCCTGCAGTGGAGCACGCCGTCGCGGGGGTCGTGCTCGTTGCAAGCGCTGGCACCCTCATGGTGAGAGTGCCAGAACAAACGCTAGCACTCTCGCCAATGGAGTGCCAGAGACGGGGTCGCCACAATCGGCTGACAGACTGCGGGCATGGATCTCGACGCGTTCCGCTGGCTGCTGACCGACGACGGGCAACGGCTTCTGGAGACGGCCGGGAATGCGTACGCCGACCACGACGGCGATCCGGTCCGCTCCGCCGCCGCCGTGCGCAAGGTCGAGCAGGACGCCGACCGCGCCGCCGCGGCGCTCACACAGGTCGGGCTGCGGGTGAAGGCAGTGGCCAAGTTCGGCACCGACGCGATGCAGATGTTCTTCACCCCGGATGCCCTCGAGCAGGCCACCCACGCCCGGGTCGCCGCCCATCGCGCGGCCCGGCTGGCCGCCGCCCAGCCGGCGAGCGTGATCGACCTCGGCTGCGGCATCGGCGGCGACCTGATCGCCTTCGCCCGGGCCGGCCTCACCGTGGCCGGCGTCGACCTCGACCCGGTCCGGGTCGAGGTCGCCCGAGCCAACCTGGCCGCGCTGGACCTGGCCGGCGCCGTGCAGGTCGCCGACGGCACCACGCTCGACCTCTCGGGCTTCGGCGCGGTCTTCGCCGATCCTGCGCGCCGCGGCGCCCGGGGTCGGGTCTTCGACGTGGAGGGGTGGACTCCCCCGTGGTCGTTCGTCACCTCCCTCCTCGAGCGCGCCTCGGTGGTCAAGGTCGCCCCCGGCATCCCCCACGAGCTGGTTCCCGCCTCCGTCGAGGCCGAGTGGGTCAGCGAGGGCGGCGAGGTGAAGGAGGCTGCCCTCTGGTCGTCGTACCTCGCCACGGCCCGGCGCCGCGCCACCGTGATCGGCGACGGTGGGTTGGCCAGCATCACCGAGGAGGACGACCCCTACGACGGTCGTGAGCGGCCGGTGCGGGCCCTGGGCGAGTTCCTCTACGAACCGGACGGTGCCGTCATCCGTGCCGGACTGGTGACCGCTGTCGCCGGCGGCGTCGACGGCGGCCTGCTCGACGAGCACATCGCCTACGTCACCTCCGACGCGTCCTTCCGCTCACCCTTCGCCCGCGGCTACCGGGTCATCGAGACGCTCCCCTACCGCGAGAAGCCGCTCAAGGCAGCGCTGCGGGCACGCGGCATCGGAAGGCTCACGATCAAGAAGCGCGGGGTCGACATCGTGCCCGAGGTCCTGCGCAAGCGACTCTCCCTCCACGGGGAGCAGGAGGCCACGTTGGTGATGACCCGCGTGGCTGGCGAGGGAACGGCGCTGCTGGTGCAGCCGTTCGGTCGGGGCACGGAGTCCCCGGGCGTGCCACTGATCAGGTGAGGCGCAGGTCGAACACGTGTTTCCAGCGGTGGGTGACCACCGTCGCGTCGTCGGCTGGGTCCCTGGGGGTCCCGGTGTAGGTGAGCCCGAGCCGCAGGGTTGCGTCGGTGGTGTCCTCGGCGACCTCGAAGAGCAGCCACCTCGCGTCGTGGACGTCCATGTCGTCGGGTCGTGAGGAGATCTCCACGAGCTCGCTGTCATACATCGCCACCGGCCGGGCGCCGTCCAACCTGTAGGTCGGCTCGCCGTACGCGGTGTCCCGCGAGACGTACTCGCCGGCCACCTCCTGGCCGAAGTAGGTGTTGATGTCGATGGTTGCCTTCACCAGCACCCACGACCTGCCCGGTGCCGCCCAGCCGGCCGGACCGAACCAGGGCACCGGGTCCAGCGCACGGACCTGGCAGTCCGTGCCGTTGAAGGTGACGCCGTCGGCAAGCTCCACCCGACGCTGCGGCGGGCACTGGTGGTCACGCAACCGCGGCAGGTGCCCGGGCGCGTAGGCGCTGCCCGTGTCGTGCGTGGGCACGGGGTCATAGGGGTCCACCGCGAGCTCCCGGCCGTCGTAGTCCACCACCAGCCGGACTTCATCAGGGTCCTCGGGGACGGTGACCACCCAGTCGTTCTGCGCCTCGCGATCCAGCGGGAACCTGCGCCCGTCGACGTCGAGCCAGAGGTTCCACTCCACGTTCTCCCGAGCCAGCATCCAGGTGTCCCCGGCCACCGCGGACGGCGTCAGCTCGTCGATCTCGATGAACGCGGTGCCGTCGCCTGCTTCGGGAGACACGTCGCCGCCCTCGCCCATGGGCAGGCTGCTGGTCGCCACGGACCGCGGTTTGCTGACCAGGAACTCGTAGCCCGCCGTGGGGAGGGTGAACGTGACCGGGAGGCCCTCGATCTGCGCCTGCGCGGGGAACACCTCGCCCACGTCGGCCCTGCGTTCGTCGTCACCGAGCGGGCCGCCGGAACAGCCGGAGACGAGCAGGGTGGACGCCAGCAGGGCCCCGCCGAGTGTTCGCATGACCGCCTTCTGCCCCGTGCCCGGCCACTTCAACCGCACCAGCCTCGCCCCCGTGAAACGCGAAGGCCTCGACAGGTGCGGCTCAGGCAGCGGGAAGCTCCATCGTGCGACCGCCACGGGAGATGATGCGTCTCTCGGTGGCCGAGACCAGCTGGAAGAGCCCGGTGTTGCGGCCGATCCTCACCTGGTCGGGAACCACCCGCTGCGAGGCCCGCACACCGGCGGTGATCGCGGCGTACGCCGCAGCGTGGGCCGGGCTCCAGGCCAGGCCGAACGCCCTGCGCACCCGCGGCGGCAGCATCCCCCGCACCACGAGGTTGGTGCCGCTGATGCCGATCCGCAGCTGGAGGGGCACCGGCATGTCGAGGGCGATCGCCCGGCCGACGACACGGGCCTCCTCGGTGACGTGGAAGTCGGGCCCGGCGACCTGGGCGCGCATCCACTCCTCGAGCTCGCTGGCCGTCGCCGGAGCCACCGAGCGCGGCATCCCGAAGAGCTCGCCGAACCGGACCCAGTCGGCCCACAGCTGCTCCTTCTCGTCGGCCTCGAGCGGCCGGACCAGGGTCTCGAAGGCCACCCTCGACGAGTCGGCGAGCATCGCCATCGTCCAGAGCATCAGCTCAGGGTCGAACGCGTCGTACGCCGTGCCCGCCGGGAAGTTGCCCTCGTCGCGGTCGAGGGACCCCTTCACCCTGGTGTGCATCTGGTGCACCATCGCCAGCACGCGGTCGGCCTCCTCGCGGTCGCCGAAGAAGATCGACTCGAACGCCTCGGCCGTGGCGGAGAGGCGCATGAACGGCCGCTCCTTGGCGTTGGTCGACGCGCTGGTCCCGACGTAGGGAACCGGGTGCGTGGCCCCGATGATCAGCGCACGTTGACCGTAGGTCTGTCCGACGGCTCGGTGCTCCTGGACGTGGCGGAGCACCGAGCCGGGTGGAAAGTAGCCGTCCGTCATGGATCGAGACTAGCGTCGATCGAGCACCCGGGTCAGGGCTCAGGCCGGCTGCGCGCCCTGCGAGATCCAGTAGTCGTTCAGCGCGCCGTTCGTCTTGACGAACCAGATGAACGGGCCGACCAGGATGAGCATGCCGGGGACGTACCAGAGCCCGGTCAGTCCGCTGACCCTCGGCTCCTGCCCTCGCCACCTCCGCAGGTTGCCGACCTCGGCGGAGAGGAGGAACGGGTTCACGATGCCGACGAAGATCGCCAGCAACAGCGCCACCAGGCCACCGACACCTTGGTTGGAGTGTTGCTTCATCTCCTCGTGGGTCACGTAGAAGTAGTAGATCGAGTAGATCCCACAGGTGACGAAGAAGAGCAGGATGCACATCCCGGTGCTGCGCACCTTGCCGATCCGGCCGGACCCGCCGTGGAGCTGCTGGCCGGGGTTCACCGGCGGGGCAGCGCCGTAGCCCTGCTGGGGCTGGCCCCAACCCGGAGGAGGCGGCGGAGGCGGAGGCGGATGACCCTTGTGGGGCTGCTCGGGCGGATGGTTGTCGGACATGTCTCTCCTTCGTGGGACGGGGACTTCGGGTTCAGTCTGACGCCGGCGCGTACCACGGGTCTCATCCGGCAGCACGGGCCGCTCACCCCGGCATCGGTGCGTCCAGGTCGGCCGCCCACGAGCGAATCGCCGTGCGCTCGGCCTGACCGCACACGTAGCCGTAGCCGTAGGTCGTGCTGCCCTGCGACAGGGTCCACCTGCCGTAGTAGGTCAGCGCGTAGCAGTCGGCCATCTTCTCGCGGCTTCCCTGGAACAGCCCCCGCCCCACCAACCGGTCCGCGCGACCGCGATAGTTCTTGAACCTCGCGCGATCGGCCCGCTGGTAGACGTGGGCGAGCTCGTGGGCCACCAGCATCCGCATCTCCCACTCGCCGTCGAGCTCGCTCTCGGGCAGGAGGTGCACGACCAGGGCCCGGCCCTTGACGCATCCCGTCGTGATCCGGCCCTTCTCCTTGGCGCCCGGGCAGGCCGAGGCGGCATCCCACCGGGTGTCGATGAAGCCGTCCGTCGCCCGGTCGACCAGCTCCTCGGTCAGCGAGCCCGAGCGGTTGACCCGCCGCTTCTCCGCGGCGGCGACAGCCCGCTGCAGCTCCCGACGCATCCTCCGCGCCTGCTGCACCAGTGAGCGGACCGCGTAGTCGCTCAGGCCGGGGCGCTCGGCCTGCTCCTCGAGCCGGGAGAAGGCAACGGGGTGGGTGATCAGCGGGGCGACGGGATTGCCGTCGAGAACGGCCGCGAGCCGGTGGTACTTCTTCCGCTCGGCGTCGAAGCCAGCGCGCAGGGCGTCCGCGGCCCGCCCGTCCCGGTTACCGGTCGACGGGCTCCGATCGGATGGACGGTCCTCGTCGGAGGAGAGCGTCGCACCGACGGCGCCGAGCAGCAGGACGCCGATGACGACGACGGCGAGCGCCAGGCACCCGCACCCGGCCAGCCACCCTGCGCTGCCGCTGCGTCGCGGCGTGGTCCACCCCGCCGGGTACGCCGGACCCGAGGGCAGGCTCCCCGACCCCACGGGTCCGTACGCCGGCCCGTACGCCGGCCCGTGCGCCGGCACTCGACTCGGCCCCGGTGGGCCGTACGCCGGCCCGTACGCCGGCCCGTACTGCGGCCCGTGCGGTGCCACTCGACTCTGCCCCGGGCGCGGGTTGACCTGCGCGATCCACTGCCGCAGCCCCGGATGGGCGTGCGGGTGGGCGTGGATGACGGGGTGCAGGTCCCAGCGCCGCACGGCGATCTCGGCCAGCTGCGCAGGGGACGTGCCGGGATGCCGGGCAGCGAGTGCGTCGGGATCACCCGGGCTCGTCATCGGTGGTTCACTCATGGCGCTCGGTCATCGATCAGGCGTTGAGCACCAGGGCGGTGATGACCAGCAGCGCGAGGACGACCACGAAGGTGATGCCGAAGCCGATCGCGACCAGCGCGCCGTACCCGATTCGTGAGACACGAGCACCCGAGGCCCGCATCGCCGCGAGGAACTGCGCACCGCCGTTGGCGGAGAACGCCCGCGCGGCCATCGCCTGGTTCACGCCACGACCGAGATGACTCGCCGCGGCAACGCCGGGAACGCCCCTGGCCTGTCCCATGATGCCCGCGCCCGTGAGGCCGAGGGCGCGGTTCACCGCGCCGGGGTCGGCGAGGATCGGATGACCACGGCCGTTCACGACCAAGGTGATCCGCTGGGCCGCCGACTTCACGACGACCCGGCCGGCCGGGACGGTGAAGTGCGGCGCCCAGCCGGCTGGGGAGGCAACCCAGAGCGTGACCGTGCCACCACTCAGCACGACTTGTGCCGGCGACCAGCCACCGGTCACGGTGTCGCCCCAGGCACCGGAGAACACGGCCTGCGGCCCAGCCTGGGGTGGGGGTTGGCGCCACGGCTGGGGCTGCCCGAGCGGGGGCGGTGGCGGTCCGCTCATCTCACCGACTACCCATCGAGGTTGGCCTTCTCGGCGGCGATGGTCGTGTCGTCGCCGTGACCGGTGTGCACGACCGTCTCGTCCGGCAGGACGAAGAGCCTCTCGCGGATCGACGCCTCGATGGTCGGCCGGTCGCTGAACGACCGGCCGGTGGCGCCGGGCCCGCCGTTGAAGAGGGTGTCGCCGGTGAAGACGCAGCCCAGCTCCTCGGCGTGGACGCAGACCGCGCCGGGAGCATGGCCCGGGGTGTGGATGATGCGCAGGGTGGTGCCACCGACGACGAGCTGCTGGCCGTCGCTCAGGTCGACGTCCCAGAGCTCGTCGGTGTGGGTTAGCTCCCACAACGGCTTGTCGTCGGGGTGCAGCAGGATCGGCGCCGGTACGGCGGCACGCAGCGCCGGCGCCACGCGGACGTGGTCGTCGTGCGCGTGGGTGCACAGGATCGCCTTGAGGGTGCGATCGCCGATCACCGCCCGGATCGCGTCGACGTCGTGCGGTGCATCGATGACGATGCACTCCTCGTCGTCGCCGATCACCCAGATGTTGTTGTCGACGTCGAAGGTCTCACCGTCGAGCGAGAACGTGCCGGACACGACGGCATGGTCGATGCGCGCGGTCATGGGAACAACACCACCGAACGCAGCACCTCACCCGTGTGCATCTTGTCGAAGGCGGCCTCGATGTCATCGATGCCGATCTCCTCGGAGACGAACGCGTCGAGGTCGAGACGACCCTGCTGGTAGAGGTCCACCAGCATCGGGAAGTCGCGCGAGGGCAGGCAGTCGCCGTACCAGCTCGACTTGAGCGCGCCCCCGCGACCGAAGACGTCGATCAGCGGGATCTCGGGGATCTTCATGTCCGGGGTGGGCACGCCGACCAGGACCACGGTGCCGGCCAGGTCGCGGGCGTAGAACGCCTGCTTCCACGTCTCGGGACGGCCCACTGCCTCGATCACGACGTCGGCGCCGTCGGCGCCCTCGTAGGTCTCGGCTGCAATGCGCTTGATCTCCTCGACCGGGTCACCCTGCGACGAGTCGACGACATGAGTGGCCCCCATGGTCTTGGCCTTCTCGAGCTTCTTCGGGTCGATGTCGACGGCGATGATCGGCGAGGCCCCGGCCAGCGCGGAGCCGGCGATCGCTGCCATGCCCACCCCGCCGCAACCGATCACGGCCACGGACGTGCCGCGACTGACTGCGCCGGTGTTGATCGCGGCACCGAGCCCGGCCATCACGCCACAGCCCAGCAGGCCGACGGCGGCGGGCCGCGCCGAGGCGTCGACCTTGGTGCACTGTCCGGCCGCGACCAGGGTCTTCTCGGCGAAGGCACCGATCCCCAGTGCCGGCGACAGCTCGGTGCCGTCCTCCAGCGTCATCTTCTGGGTCGCGTTGTGGGTGTTGAAGCAGTAGTGCAGGTCACCGCGCTTGCAGGCGCGGCACTCACCGCACACCGCACGCCAGTTGAGCACCACGAAGTCCCCGGGCGCCACCTCCGTCACGTCGTCACCGACGGACTCGACCACTCCCGCGGCCTCGTGGCCGAGCAGGAACGGGAACTCGTCGTTGATGCCACCCTCGCGGTAGTGCAGGTCGGTGTGACAGACCCCGCAGGCCTGGATCTTCACCACGGCCTCGCCCGGCCCGGGGTCGGGGACGTTGATGATCTCCACCGAGACCGGCTGGCCCTTGCCCTTGGCCACCACTGCGCGCACTTGTTGCACGGAAATCCTCCTCGCTTCGATGTCGGGGCCAATCTAGTGTGTGGGGCATGAGCCTGGGCAGCTACAAGGATCTCTGCATCGATGCCGGTGACGCCGCCGCGCTCGGCACCTTCTGGGCTGCGGCGCTGGGACTCGACCTCCGGTTGCTGGACGACGGAGACGCGGTGCTCACCGGAGCCACGGAGCAGCACACGATCTGGGTCAACACGGTGCCGGAGCCGAAGACGGTCAAGCACCGACTGCACCTCGACGTACGCACCGGCTCGGTGGCCGGACTCGTCGCGCTCGGCGCCACGGTCCTCGACGACACGTCGTTCCGCTGGACGGTGATGGCCGACCCCGAGGGCGGCGAGTTCTGCGCGTTCGTGCGCGACGACGTGGCCGCCACCCACCTCCACGAGCTGGTCCTCGACTGCGCGGACCCGGAGCGGCAGGCGGTGTGGTGGGCGGAGGTCCTCGGTGGCCGGATCGGTGACGACGCCGAGGTCCCGTACGTCGACGAGATCGCCGACGCACCGTTCGAGAACCTCGTCCTCGTGCCGGTGCCCGAGTCGAAGACCGCCAAGAACCGGGTGCACCTCGACCTCAGCGTGCCCGAGATCGCGCCCCTGCTCGAGGTGGGGGCGACGCTGCTCGCCGAGCACGACGACTGGAGCGTCCTGGCGGACCCGGAGGGCAACGAGTTCTGCGCATTCCTTCGCACCTGAGATGCAACCTTCTCGCTCCCGGTCCCGTCTGGGGTGGGAAGGGATGGTGGTGACGGTGGATGTCGCAACACAACGGGGAGGTGTGATGGCCCAGGACCGCGATTCGGCAAGGGATGCCGAGTTCAGCGTCTGGATGACCGCACGCCAACCAGCTCTCCTGCGCACGGCGTACCTGCTGACCGGGGATCACCACGGCGCCGAGGACCTCGTCCAGAACACGTTGGCCAAGGTCTACCTGAGCTGGCACAAGGTTCGCGACCAACAGGCGATCGACGGCTACGCACGCCGGATCCTCGTCAACGAGAACAACTCGATGTGGCGCCGGGCCTGGAAGAAGAGGGAGACCGTCAGCAGCGTCGTGCCCGACTGGCTCCCGTCGCACGACAGGTACGACGAGGGGCGCGGCTCGGCGCTCTGGACGCTGGTGCAGACGCTTCCCAAGAAGCAGCGCGCGGCCGTCGTGCTCCGCTACTACGAGCAGCTCAGCGAGGCGGAGACCGCCGACGTGCTCGGTTGCTCCGTCGGCACCGTGAAGTCACAGACCAGCAGGGCCCTGGCGACGTTGCGCAGCCAGGCCGACGACCACGGCCTGACCAGGGCCGACCATCTCGGGGAGGAGGAACGATGAACACCGAGAAGCACCTCACTGCCGAGCTCCACCACCGGGCGGACGGCATCGACGGCTCGCCGATCAGCTTCGAGGACGTGGTCGGCCGGGCCGGCCGGATCAAGCGCCGGCAGCGGATCACCACCGGAGTCGCGGCCCTGGCCGCGGCTGCCGTGATCGTGCCGACCGCGATGTTGGGCGGAAGCCTGTTCGACGACGACGCGGCACCCGACCCGGCGCGCCCGGGGATCCAGCAGGTCCACGACGTGACGCTCGACCCCTCGCTGTCCGAAGCGGACACGCCTCCGAAGCTGGCCTACACCGACGCCGACAAGCTGGTCGAGCCGGACGGCACGACCACCACCCTGGAGCAGGTCTACGGTGCGCCGGCTCGGGTCGGTGACGAATACCTCGCCTCCTACGGTTTCGAGGGTGGTGAGCCGACGATCGACATCCTCGACAGCAACTTCGGGGTGACCGACACCCTCGAGACCAACAGCGGTGCGGTGGCTTCGGCCGACCACACGGTGGCGGCCTGGATCGCTCGTGACAACACGATCATGACCCGCTTCGAGGGCCATGACGTCGACCTCGGCAAGGTCGACGGCGACTACCCCCAGCCGGTGGCGATCCTGGGCTCCGAGTCCTGCATGGAGGCAGAAGGCGGCTGCCGGGTGTTCTACAACGTCCAGGGAAGCGCACCGATGGTCATCCACTCCCACGGCAACGTCGAAACGGTGCCTGGCGACTTCACGAGGATCGGCGCAGTCTCTCCCGACAACCTGATCGCCGGGCTGGTCACGCCGCAGAATGCCGCGCCGACGGACCCGCTGTGCAGCGCGGTCTATGACGAGCGGGCCAGCCAGCGACTCTTCGAGACCTGCGGGTGGACCTTCGACAACAGCGCAGGCTTCTCGCCGGACAACTCACTGCTCGTCGGGCAGTCGGTCGAATCCGACGGCTCCGGCCCTCGCTCGCTCACTGTGGTGGACGCCCGCACCGGCGAGAAGGTGCTGGGTGTGAGCCTGCCCCGCCAGCCGAGGACGACGTACATCGCCGCCAGCACGTGGGAGGACGACGAGCACCTGCTGGTCAGCACCTCCCGGACGACGATGAACAGCCCTGGCCTGGGGAATCTCTATCGGGTCGGGCTCGACGGAAGCGTCGAGCGACTGCTCGAGCGCGACCACGACAACGGCACGATGACCCAACCGTGGGCGATGATCCGCTGACCGCCGAGTCGGCACGAGTTGACACCCCACACCGCCGAGACGGCACGAGTTGACACATCTCGCGTCAACTCGTGCCGACTCGGCGCTGGTTTCGGTGAACAGGTGCCGGGTCGCCGTTGGAGGGTCAGACGACCACGGTGCCGACGGGCTGGGACGAGTCGGCCGGGAAGTCCAGCGACGAGGCCGGGCGACCGCGGGCCACCACCTCGGACCCGAGGGCCGCGATCATCGCGCCGTTGTCGGTGCACAGGTTGCGCTTCGGCACCCGGAGTCGTACGCCGGCAGCGGCCGCCCGCTCCTCGGCCAGGGCACGCAGCCGCGAGTTCGCCGCCACCCCACCCGAGATCACCAGGTCGTGGATGCCGTGGAACCTCGCGGCGTCGATCGCCTTGCGGGTCAGCACGTCGACCACGGCCTCCTGGAACGACGCGCACACGTCGGCCACCGGCACCGGCTCACCGGCCCGATGACGTGCCTCCACCCAACGTGCAACGGCCGTCTTGAGGCCGGAGAAGGAGAAGTCGAAGCGGTGCCGCTCGAGGTCCTTGCGGGAGGTGAGCCCCCGCGGGAAGTCGATCGCCACGGAGGAACCCGACGCCGCCTCACGGTCGATGTGCGGTCCACCCGGATAGGGCAGGCCCAGCAGGCGGGCGACCTTGTCGTAGGCCTCTCCCGCCGCGTCGTCGATGGTGTTGCCCAACGAGACGATGTCGCCACTGATGTCGTTGACCTGCAACAGGTTCGAGTGGCCGCCGGAGACCAGCAGGGCCAGGCACGGCTCGGGCAGTGCACCGTGCTCGAGCTGGTCGACGGCGACGTGACCGGCCAGGTGGTTCACGCCATAGATCGGCTTGCCGAGCCCGAGCGCCAGTGCCTTCGCGGCACCCACGCCGACCATCAGCGCGCCCGCCAGCCCGGGGCCGGCGGTGACCGCGATCGCGTCCACGTCGGCCAGTCTCACCGACGCCGACGAGCAGGCCAACTCGATCATCGGCACGATCGCCTCGAGGTGTGCACGCGAGGCGATCTCGGGGACCACGCCGCCGAACGGCGCGTGCTGGTCCATGCTGCTGGCCACGGCGTCGGCGAGCAGGGTGTGGCCGCGGACCAGGCCGACACCGGTCTCGTCGCACGACGACTCGATGCCCAGGACGAGCGGCTGGTTCATGGGGCACTCCAGTCGGAGGACGGCCCGAGCGAGCGACGCATGACGATCGCGTCGGATCCGTCCTTGTAGTAGCGGGGGCGGGTGTCGATCTGCTCGAAGTCACCTGCGTCGTAGAAGGCCAGCGCCTCGGGGTTCATCGCGGACACCTCGAGCAGCATCCGGTCGGCACCGTCCTCGCGGGCCGCATCGACGACGTGGTCGAGCAACGCGGCCGCGATGCCCTCCCGCTGCCGCGAGGGGTGCACGCCGATGCGCGCGAGGTCGGCGATGTCGCCGGCGAACATCGTGATCGCATAGCCGATGACCTCGAGGTCGTCCTCGAAGACCACGAACCGGCGGCCCGCGCGCTCGAGGTCGTCGAGCAGGGTGTCGGCGTCCCAGGCCTCGGCGCCGAACAGCTCGTCCTCGAGCTCGACCACGGCGTCCACGTCAGCAGCCAGCGCGTTGCGGATCATGACACGGCCTTGGGCTTGCCCGGGGCCACCGCGTCGGGGCGGCGCAGGTAGAGCGGCTCGGGATCGAGCAGCTCGGCCAGCTCGCCGGCGACCGCGCGCCCCAGCCAACCGGCCGATGGTCGCTGCGGCTCGACCGCGTGCGGGAACTGCTCCGGGTAGAGGCCCGCGCCCTCACCCACGACCGGCAGCCCGCTGGCGACGTCGGCCGGGCGGTCCACGGCAGGCTCGGAGGTTCGCCGGCCGTCCGCGTCGTACGCCGCCCAGTAGACCTCCTTGCGCCGGGCGTCGGTGGCCACCAGGAACGGACCCGAGACCGCGCCGGTCTCCACGGCCTCGACCGCGAGCGCGTCGAGGGAGCACACGCCGTAGACCGGGATCTCACGGACCATCGCGAGCGTTCGTGCGGTGGCCAGGCCGACTCTCAGGCCGGTGAACGGCCCCGGCCCGACGCCGACGGCGACGGCGGTCACGTCGATCTGCTCGGCACCCGCGTCGGCGAGGACACCGGCGATCAGTGGCGCGAGCTGCTCGGCGTGCTTCATGAGGTGGTCGGATCGTCGCTCCGCGACCACGGCGCCACTGTCGTCGAGGAGGGCGACGGTGACCTGGGGCGAAGCGGTGTCGAAGGCGAGCAGCACGCCCCAGAGACTATCGGCGAGCCGCAAGACGGGTCACCAGCAGGCTCAGCCCTGCGTCTCGAGCGCCGCCCAGTCGATCGCCGCCCAGCGCAACCCGATGGGCTGCACCACCGCTTGGCGGGTGTCGTGGTCCTCGATCACCTCGGTGTCACCGAGGGTGCGGACCAGGGTGATCTCGAGCCGGTCGTCGGCCAGCCCCTCGGCCAGCCCGGCACCCCACTCGACCACCGTGACCGACTCGGCGAGCGTGGCCTCCAGGTCGAGGTCGTCGATGTCGTCGATCGACTCCAGGCGGTAGGCGTCGACGTGCACCAGGGCCGGTCCGTCGACCAGCGAGGGGTGCACGCGAGCGATCACGAACGTGGGCGAGCTGATGTTCCCGCGCACCTGCAGGCCGGTCCCGATGCCGCGGGTGAAGGTGGTCTTGCCGGCCCCGAGCTCACCGGTCAGGATGAGCAGGTCGCCGGCGCGGAGCATCCCGGAGAGTCGTTCACCGAACGTCGTCGCGTCGTCGGCGGTGGTGAGCTCGAACGTGCGCGGGAAGACCTTGACCAGGTGCACCAGGTGCCCCTCGCGGCCAGCACGAACGAAGCCCTCGTGCTCCCAGAAGGCGATGGAGGCGGGCAGCTCCACGCGGGCAACCACGCGCAACGCCGTGCAACCCTGCGCGCGGGCGTGCTCCTCCGCCGCCCGCACGAGCTCGCCGGCCACGCCGGTGCGCTGGACGTCGGGCACCACCCCGAAGCGGCGCAGGGCCATGGTGCTGCCCGTCCGCGCGAAGAGCATCGCCCCGACCGGCCGGCCGTCAGCGGTGGCCAGCAGTCCGCCGTCGGCGCCGAGCGCCCGGGCGAGCGAGACGACCGTCTCACTGAGCGCAGGGGCGGGAGGATCGAGCGGCGGGCGCGCCCCGAAGGCGGCGCGGACGACGGAGTGGACGTCCGCGGCCGCCGCCTCGTCGACGACGCGGACCTGCCGTGGGTTCACGGCTCCCCGTTCCGTTCGTGCTCTGCCGCCTCGGCGAGCAGCTCGTCGAGTGCCGCGTTGACCTGCACGTGTCGTTCCATGATCACCATGTGCCCGGCGTCCTCGAGCTCCACCAGGCGAGAGTTCGGCAGCAGCGTGTGCATCTTGCGGCTGTGGCCGACGGAGGTCAGCTTGTCGGCGGTGCCGCAGATGATCGACAGCGGGATCCGCTCGAAGGCGGCCATCACGGCGAACTTGTCGAGCGCGTCGAAGCTCGGGAAGAACTCCGCGAGCACCTCGAACGGCGTCGCCGAGAGCATCTCGTCGACGAACGTCACGTAGTCCCCCGGGACGTCGCTGCCGAAGGCGAACCTGTCCGTGGCGACCACGGCGAAGTCCTTGCCGAGTCGGCGTACGCCGTCGACCACGCGCGCGCCGCGGGCCAGTGCGGCGATCAGCCGGGTGGTGGCCTGTCCGCCGAGCCCGCCGAGGGCTCGCGGCATGAGCGGCAGCAGGATGCGGTGCGGCTTGAGGCCCCCGGCGGTGGTGGAGATCAGCGCGACGCCGGCGATCCGGTCGCCGAAGAGCTCGGGGTGGGCCTCGGCCAGTGCCACGATCGACATGCCACCCATCGAGTGCCCGACCAGCACGACCCGACCCTCGGGGACCACCTGGTCCATGACCTGGAGCAGGTCCTCACCCAGCTGCTCGATGGTCGCGTTCTTCGCCGAGGAACGGCCCGACCGGCCGTGCGAGCGCTGGTCGTAGTAGACCGCACGGACCAGCTCGCGATAGCCGGCGCGTTGGAAGTGCCAGCAGTCGAGGCTGAGGGCATACCCGTGGACGAACACCAGGGTGAGCTGCTCGGCGTCGGACTCCATGTCGCGGTGGGTGCCCGTGGGTGCGGCGTACTCGTCGATCTCGACGTGCAGCGGCACCCCGTCGTCTGCCACCACCGTGACCGGGTCCGAGTGCAGCGAGCCGAGAGCGATCGCGTCGCCTGCCCCGCGCCTGGCGATGATGCGGCGCCGACGGACCGCCTGGACGGCAGTGCCGGCCACGGCGGCTCCGGCCAGCAGGCCGGCCGCTCCGGCGGAGACCCGGAAGATGCGTCGCCCCACGCTCACCCGCGACCCCTCTCGCTGTCGACGTGCACCCGGTGCAGGCGCCCACCGATCCGGGTGACGACCTCGTAGTTGATGGTGCCGGCCGCCCGGGCCCAGTCCAGCGCCGTCGGAGCACCGTCGTGGCCGGTGCCGAAGATCTCGACGAGGTCACCCTCGTGGGCCTCGTCGTCACCCAGGTCGATCATGAACTGGTCCATGCAGATGATCCCGCGCTCGGGACGTCGCTTCCCGTTCAGCCAGACCTCGACCTTGTTGGCGGCCACCCGCGGCAGGCCCTCCGCGTAGCCGACCGGCACCAGGCCGAGCCGGGTGTCCACGTCGGCCGTCCACGTGTGGCCGTAGGAGACGGAGGTGCCAGCCGGAGCCGACTTCACCATCGCCAACGGCGCCCGGACCGTCATCGCCGGCACCAGGCCGAGATCGCGAGTGACGCCGGGGGCGGGGTCGAGCCCGTAGGTGGCGATCCCGCAGCGCACCATGTCGAAGCGGACGCTCGGTCGCAGCACGGTCGCGGCACTGTTGGCCAGGTGGCGCACCTCGGGCCGCAGGCCGGCCTGCCGGGCCACGTCCAGTGCCTCCAGGAAGACCTTCTCCTGGCTGTCGTTGGCCGGGTGGTCGGGCTCGTCGGCGCAGGCCAGGTGCGACCAGATGCCGGTGATCCGGAGGGTGCCGCGCAGTTCGGCAGCCCGGCACTCGGCGACCAGCGCCGGCCACAGCTCGGCCGGACATCCACCACGGGTCAGGCCGGTGTCGACCTTGAGCTGCACGCGTGCCGCGACGGACAACCGCTCGGCGGCGGCCTCGATCTCGGCCAGCTCGACCAACGAGTACGCCGTCACGTCGATGTCGCGTTCGATGGCCGCACCCCAGTGGTCACCGGGCACGGTGAGCCAGCACAGGAGCGGGCCGGTGTCGCCGCCGTCGCGCACGGCCAGGGCCTCCTCGAGGGTGGCCGCGCCGAGCCAGTCGGCGCCACCTTCACGTGCCGCCCGGGAGACCTCGGTGACGCCGTGGCCGTAGCCGTCGGCCTTCACCACCGTCATCATCTTCGGCGGCTCGACGCCCGGGTCGAGGGAGTCGGCGGCGATCTCACGCAGGCGGCGTACGTTGTGACGGATCGCCGCGAGGTCGACCACGATCTCTGCACGCGCACCGGAAGTCATGGGCCTGATTCTGTCAGGCTCTGCGTCTGGCCTCCGGCCTGGCCTTCTGACGGCGTGCTCTCCGGTGGGGAGCCACCCGGGCGACACGCGACCTAGGGGGTCGGCGGGCGGTCGTTGTACTGCCCGGCGAGCTCCTGGCCGCTGAGGGCCGCGATCGAGGCCATGATCTCGTCGGTGGCGACTCGTCGGGCCCTGCCCGCGGCCACGCCCTCGAAGCGTCCGGAGAAGTCGATCGGCTCGCCGAAGGCGACCTTGACCTTGGCCAGCCGCGGGAACCGGGAGCCCACGGGCTGCAGGTCGGCAGTGCCGGAGAGCCCCACCGGAACGACCGGCACCCCCGCGGTCAGGGCCAGGTGGGCCACCCCGGTGCGGCCCCGGTAGAGCCGGCCGTCGCGGGAGCGGGTGCCCTCGGGGTAGATCCCGAACGCCTCCCCCTTGCCCAGCACCTCGAGTGCGGTGTCGAGCGAGTGGAGGGCGGCCTGGGCGTCGTCGCGGTCGATGGGCAGCATGCCGAGGCCCTCGAACCACGCCTTCGACATCGCGCCCTTCACCCCGCTGCCGGTGAAGTAGTCGGACTTCGCGAGGAAGGCGACCTTGCGGCGCGCCACGATCGGGATGACCAGGCTGTCGGCGAAGGAGAGGTGGTTGCTGGCGATCAGCACACCCCCCTCGGCCGGGATGTTGTCGAGCCCGGTGACCTCGGGCCTCCAGACCGTGCGAGCGACGGGTGGAACGACGGCGTGCAACACGGCGTAGAGCATGCCCAGACTCTATGCCCGGATCGACCGGCCACCGGCAAGGCAGCCGACCCGTCCAGTGGTCGGGCCGACCCGATGCGACGGAGTCAGGACCGGAGCGCGAGTCGGCGGACGACGTCGGGCACGGCCACGGCCACGTCACGTGCCACGATCGGCCCACCACGTGAGGCCAGGGTGGCCGCGGCGCCGTGCAACCACGACCCGACGGACGCCGCGTCGAAGGGCGTGAGCCCGACGGCCAGCACAGCACCGATCACGCCGCCCAGGACATCGCCGGCACCTGCTGTGGCCAGCCAGGGCGACCCGGTCGTCGTCACCCGGACCCGACCGTCCGGATCGGCGACCAACGTGTGGTGGCCCTTGAGCAGGCACACTGCGCCGGTGCGACGTGCGGCCTCGCGGACCCAGTGCAGCTGCCGGGCCTCGACGTCGTCACGCTCGACGTCGAGCATCCGCGCCAGCTCGCCGGCGTGCGGGGTGAGCACGGCGTCGGCCGGCAGGTCGTCGGGCAGCTCGAGCAGGGCATCGGCGTCGAGCACCACCGGAACGCCGTCGGCCAGGGCCGTCCTCCGCTCGTCGACAGCTCCTGGTCCGCCGCCCGAGCCGACCACCCAGGCCTGGACACGTCCCTCCCCGAGGACCACCTCGGGATGCGCCGAGAGCACCCGCTCACCGGCGGCGTCGCTCCCGACGTAGCGCACCATGCCGGCCACGCCACAGGACGCGCCCGCGACGCTGAGCAGCCCAGCCCCGGCGAAGGCTCCGCCGGTGCGCAGGCCGACCACGCCGCGGGTGTACTTGTGCGACGTCGGTGCGGGTGTCGACACCAGGCGAGCGACGTCATCGGGTTGCAGCGCCTCCACGTCGGCCGGTGGCAGGTCGAGGCCGATGTCGACCAGGGTGAGCGTGCCGCACGCCGACGCGGCCGGTTCGACGAGGTGGGCGACCTTGTGGGTGCCGAACGTGACGGTGACGTCCGCAGTCACGTGCGGGCCGTCGAGCTCCCCGGTGCCGACGTCGATGCCGCTCGGCACGTCGACCGCGACGAGGGGCACCCCGGCGTACGCCGCCACGGCGGCCACGGCGTCGGGCCGCAGCCCCGGTCGACCACCGATGCCGACGATCCCGTCAACGACCACGTCGGGCCTAGCCGTCGGGCCCGTTGCCGCCGACCGGACCGTTCCGCCAGCGCCTCGGAGCGCGGCCAGGCCGCCCCCGTGCACCCGATCGGACAGCGTGATCGCCTCGACGGCGCACCCGCGGCGGGCCAGCAGCGCCCCGGCGTACAACGCGTCGCCGCCGTTGTCGCCCGAGCCGACCAGCAGCACCACGCGCCGCCCGTAGGCGCCGCCGAGCAGGTCGATCACGGCAGTGGCCAGGCCCGACGCGGCTCGGGCCATCAACGACCCCTCGGGAAGCTCGGCCAGGAGCACGGCCTCAGCGGCCCGCACCTGCTCCACCGTGTGTGCGCTGCGCATGGCTCCAACCTAGGGCAGGAAGTCAGGACTCGAGAACGACGAAGGCGGAGGCGATGCCGCCGTCATGACTGAGCGACAGGTGCACGGTGGTGCCGCCCAGGGCGTCGGCGGCGGCCCTGACCGTGCCACGCAGCTCGAAGCGTGGCCGGCCGGTGGCCTCCGAGATCACCTCGGCGTCGTGCCAGGCCAGGCCTGCCGGCGCCCCCAAGGCCTTCGCCATCGCCTCCTTGGCCGCGAATCGGGCGGCCAGGGACTGCGGGTGGAGCTCCCGCTCGGCCGGGGTGAACAGCTTGTCGCGCAGCGCGGGAGTGCGCTCGATCGAGGTGATGAACCGCTCGATCTCCACCACGTCGATCCCGACGCCGACGATCATCCCCGCACCACCCGGGCCGGCTCGCGTGCGTCGATCATTCGACGGTGACGGACTTGGCCAGGTTGCGCGGCTGGTCGACGTCGTGGCCCTTCTGCGTGGCCAGCTCGCAGGCGAAGAGCTGCAGCGGCACGGCGGCAACCAGCGGCTGCAGCAGGCTCGGCACCTTGGGCAACCGGATCAGCACGTCGGCGTACGGCGTGATGGCGTCGTCGCCCTCCTCGGCCAGGCAGATCGTGCGGGCCCCCCGGGCGCGCACCTCCTGGATGCCGCTGATCATCTTCTCGTGCAGCTGGTCGCGCCCGCGGGGCGGAACGACGCACAGCACGGGGAGGTCCTGCTCGATCAGCGCGATGGGGCCGTGCTTGAGCTCGCCGGCAGCGAAGCCCTCTGCGTGGATGTAGGCCAGCTCCTTGAGCTTCAGAGCACCTTCGAGGGCGACGGGGAAGCCGGCGTGGCGACCGAGGAACAGCACCGACTTGGCGTCCACGTAGGAGGCAGCGAGCTCATAGATCGACTCCTCGGCGTCGAGGGCCTGCTGGATCTTGGCCGGGATCTGGTCGAGCTGGTCCATCACCTCGTTGATCTCGTCACCGAAGCGCGTGCCCTTGACCTGTGCGAGGTAGAGCGCCAGCAGGTAGCAGGCGACCAGCTGGGTCAGGAAGCCCTTCGTGGAGGCGACGCCGATCTCGGGGCCGGCGTGGGTGTAGATCACCGCGTCGGACTCGCGCGGAATCGTGGAGCCGTTGGTGTTGCAGATCGCCAGCACCTTCGAGCGCTGCACCCGGGCGTGTCGGATCGCCTGGAGCGTGTCGGCGGTCTCACCGGACTGGGAGATGGCCACGACCAGGGTCGACTGGGTCAGGATCGGGTCGCGGTAGCGGAACTCGGAGGCCAGCTCGACCTCACAGGGAATGCGGCACCAGTGCTCGATCGCATACTTGGCCACCATCCCGGCATAGAACGACGTGCCACAGGCGATGATGATGATCTTGTCGATGTCGCGCAGCTCGTCGTCGGACAGCCGGACCTCGTCGAGCTGCAGCAGTCCGTCAGCGCTGCGACGTCCGAGCAAGGAGTCGGCGACAGCACTCGGCTGCTCGTGGATCTCCTTGCGCATGAACCAATCGTGGCCGTCCTTCTCGGCGGCCGACAGGTCCCAGTCGACGTGGTAGCGGGTGCCCTCGGCGGGCGAGCCGTCGAAGCCGGTCACCTCGACGCCGTCGCCGGTGATCGTGACGACCTGGTCCTGACCGAGCTCCATCGCCTCGCGCGTGTGCTCGATGAAGGCAGCAACGTCGGAGCCGAGGAAGTTCTCGCCCTCACCCAGCCCCACGACGAGCGGGCTGTTGCGGCGGGCGGCGACCACACGGTCGGCGTCCAGTGCGTCGACCGCGACCAGCGTGAACGCGCCCTCGAGCTGCTGGCAGGCGCGCTGCATGGCCGTGGTGAGGTCGACGCCCGCGTCGAGCTCACGCTCGATCAGGTGGGCGGCGACCTCGGTGTCGGTCTCGGAGAGCAGGTTGTGGCCCTGGGCCTCCAGCTCGGCGCGCACCTCGGCGAAGTTCTCGATGATGCCGTTGTGCACCAGCGCCAACCGGGAGTTCTGCCCCAGGTGGGGGTGGGCGTTCTGGTCGTTGGGCGCGCCGTGGGTGGCCCACCGCGTGTGGCCGATGCCGGTCGTCGACTCGGGCAACGCCTTCTCGTCGATGGCCTTCTCGAGGTTCGCCAGCTTGCCGGCCCGCTTGTCGGAGGCGATCGTCCGGTCGTGGACCAGGGCGATGCCTGCCGAGTCGTAGCCGCGATACTCGAGGCGTCGCAGCCCGTCGATCACGACACCTTGCGCCTGCTTGCCACCGACGTAGCCCACGATTCCACACATGGCCGGAAGTCTATCCGGCCGCGTGCCACGGGTTCGATGCCTGCAACAATGTGCGCCATGTCCCAATCGGCCGGCTCGGAGAGCCGCGAGCAGGCGCGCGAGACCTCGCCCTACATCGAGTTGGCGCGTGACGCGTGGGCGGCGCTGGCCGAGCACACCGAGCAGCCCCTCTCCCCCGAGGAGATCGAGCGGGTGCGCGGTCTCGGTGACGAGCTCGACCTCGAGGAGGTGCAGCACGTCTACCTGCCGCTGTCACGCCTGCTCAGCAAGTACGTCGAGGCGGCCAGCAACCTCCACCACGCACAGGAGGAGTTCCTCGCCCGGCCGACACCCCCACGGACCCCGTTCGTGATCGGGCTGGCCGGCTCGGTGGCGGTCGGCAAGTCGACGACGGCACGCGTGCTGCAGCAGATGCTCGCGCACTGGCCCGAGCACCCCTCGGTCGCACTGGTCACCACCGACGGCTTCCTGATGCCCAACGCGGAGCTCCAGCGCCGCGGGCTGCTGCTGCGCAAGGGCTTCCCGGAGTCCTACGACCGCAAGGCCCTGCTCCGCTTCGTGGTCGACATCAAGTCCGGCAAGGACGAGGTCGAGGCCCCGATCTACTCGCACCTGACCTACGACGTGGTGCCCGACGAGAAGATCATCATCAAGAGGCCCGACATCGTCATCATCGAGGGCCTCAACGTGCTCCAGCCCGCTCGGGTGCGGGAGGACGGCCGCACCGGGCTGGCGGTCAGCGACTTCTTCGACTTCAGTGTGTACGTCGACGCGGCGACCAGCGACATCCGGCACTGGTACATCCAGCGCTTCCAGCGCCTGCGCGAGACCGCCTTCCGCGACCCGGCGTCGTACTTCACCCGCTACGCCAGCCTGACCGAGTACGAAGCGGTGGCCGAGGCAACCCGCATCTGGGACGCCGTCAACGGCCCCAACCTGGAGCAGAACGTGCTGCCGACCCGCTCGCGGGCCAACCTGGTCCTGCGCAAGGACAGCGACCACTCGGTGCGCTACGTGCGGCTGCGCAAGCTCTGACCCGACCACGCGGCTCGACCACGCGGCTCGACCACGCGGCCCGACCACCCGGCTCGGGCCCGCGTCACGGCTCCAGTGAGTCGCTGATCTGCTGCCACTCCTCGTCGGTGATGCCGGGACGCGTGAGGTAGCGCGCCTGGACCAGCGTCTTGGCGCCCTCAGGGGTGTTGATCGTGGTCGCCATGATCTCGGCGGAGTCGGGAAGACAGCTGCCCTCCGAGTCACTCATGTCGAGCGTGATCAGCGACCGCGCGGCGTCGGACCCGTTCGGCAGCGTCAACCGCTCGGTGCTCGGCTGCGACATCGGCGCCGCGGTCCCGGTGCCGTCCGACGCGTAGCCAGTGGCCCAACGGCGTACGGCGGCCTCCGCGAGGTCCACGAGGTCGCCCGACGGCTCGGTGTCGGCCAGCACGGTCCACCCGCCGGCCACCCTCGAGCCGTCCTGGGAGCACTGGTTGCCGTAGTAGTTGGCCGGAGCATGACCGCTGGCGGTCTTCTTCCCGGAGTCGTCACGGTAGGCGACGGCATAGTCGGGCTCGAAGGTCTTCCACGCGCGCCGGGGCACCTGGTAGGCCGCGGCGAAGCCGGAGTCGTCCGGCTTGCCGGTGACCCGCTCCCAGTCCGTGTAGTCGTGGTCGGGCCACTCGGTCGGTTGGCTGGTGGGGTCCGGGCCGGCGGAGTCCCCGTGGCCGCGGACGAGGGTGCCGGACCCGTCGGGACCGCCGTCGCGCGCCATCACCACCCCTGCGGTGACCCCCGCGCCGACGGTCATCAGCACGCTCAGCGCCGCCAGAAGGGTCGCCGCACGCGCTGCCGCGTGGGTCCCTCGGGTGCTCATGCCCCCATCATGGCGCAGTCAGCATCTTCTGAAACTCGCCGAGTCGGTCGACCGCGCGAAATCCCATCGCCCGGTTGACCCCGACCATGGGGGCGTTGGTCTCGGCATTCCAGGTGCGCACCACGTTGATGTCGGGCCGACGTGCTTGGAGGTGGAGGATGTTGGCGACCTTGACGGCCAGGCCGAGGCGGTGGCCCCGGTGCTCACGACGCACGAGGGTGCCCCACTGGTAGGCCCGCCCTGGATCGTGCTCGCTGGTCACGAGATCGGTGTAGCCGGCCAGGCTTCCGTCGGGGGCCACCGCCACCGTCGCGTGCCGGGTCCGACCCTGCCGGGCCTGCAGCTCCTCCACGGCTCGGAAGGCAGCGACGTCGGCTGTCTCCGGCTCGAGGTCCAGCCCACCGGTCGGTGCCTCCGTGCTCACGGCGGCGCAGAGCGCGGCATAGTCGGCGACGTGCTCCTCGGGCACCGGCCCAGCGAACGAGCGAAGGGCGTACGCCGTGTGGTGCGGCGCCGCGCTCGCTGCGAGGGAGGCCAGCAGGTCGCCCGGCACCGGCAGGTCGAGGACTCGTTGGACGTCACCGATGCCGAAGACGAAGCCGCGACGGGTGAGGAAGTCGGCGTCCGGGTGCCCAGCACCGTCGGCGGGTGCGTCCCAGGGGTAGGCGGTCTCGGTGACGAAGCGGGTGCGGCCGGCCCGTGCCGCCCGCTCCTCCAGGTGTGCGAGCAGGGCTCCTCCGTGTCCTCGTCGCCGATGCCGCGGGTGGGTGTGCACCTTCCCCCATGCCAGCTCCGGGTTGTCGAGGAGCGGGAGCTCGAGCTCGGCGACGGCCACTGCCTCTCCCGCCTCGACCAGGGCGAAGACGTGGACCTCGTGGCTCGGGAGGCGGGCCTGCTTGGCAGCCCGGCTCTCCTCGAGCAACCAGTCGGACGACCACTCGCCACGGCCGTGCTGCTCGGCGGCGGCGTAGGTCGCGTGCCAGGCGTCGAACGCCGCATCGTCGAACGGGTCGATCTCGGTGATCGTCATGACAGGTGCTTCTGCACGTCGAGGCAGCGCTCCACCACTCGATAGCCCATGCGTTCGTTGACCGCATTCATCGGCGCGTTGACACCCGCGTTGCCGGTCTCGATGTGGGCACACTCGGGGAACCGCTGCTGCACCATCCGGTGGGTGGCCAGCTTCATCGCCAGGCCGAGCCGGTGGCCGCGGTGCTCGGGCAGCACCAGCGTCCCGCCCACTCCGCCGTGCCGGGGGTCGGCCCGGTTCAGTCGCACGTCGGAGAAGCCGCAGACCACGCCGTCGGGAGCCAGCGCGAGAGCGGTGACGTTGACGCGCCCGGCCTGATCACGCTCCCGCTCACCGAGGCGGATCCGCTCGGGTGTCCACTGGGCGTCCTGCAGGTCGAGGTCGCCACTCGGGATCTCACCGATGAAGCGGGACAGCACGTCGGCGAAGCCCTGCACGTGCTCGTCGGGGCAGGCCGCGTCGAAGACGGTCACCGAGTAGTCGCCTCGCGCGGCGTCGGCCTCCTGCTCGAGCGTCGGCCAGGCCCGGGCCGCGGTCGCGACGTCGAGCAGCTTGGTCTCCTCGGCGCTGCCGACCGGGTAGCCCCTGGCCCCCGCGAACAGCGAGCCGGGGCTCTCCGCACCGACCGGCGCGAACACGCTCGAGACGACGGTGGTGCGTCCGTCGCGACGGGCCTGGTGCTCCGCCTGTGCGAGCAGCGACGTGGCGATGCCCCGGCGACGGTGCTCGGGTCGCACCCAGACCGTGATCTCGGCCAGGTGGGTGTTGTCGAGCAGAAACTCCGCCAGGAGTGCGGAGCCGACGGCGCGTGCCCCGTCGTACGCCGCCAGGGCGGTGATGGCGGAGTCGCTGCGAGGGAACGGCATCGCGATCCGCGACACCGCCCACGCCGGCCATGCCTCGAACGGGCGCTCCGCACTGGCGGCCTGCCCGACCTCCCACCACGCGCGGAGGGCGGTCTCGTCGTGGACGTCGACCGCGCGGACCTCAACGTTGCTCATGGTGCTCGACCCTATGCAGGTCGGCCCCCGTCGGCGACCCGTTTTCCCCGTCCCCAGCCCTCCCCCGAGCAACGCGGCGTCCGTGTCACTTCACCAGCGACCGGTCGGCTGCGGAGTGACACCAGCACCGCACAGGTGCAAGGGGTCGTGGGCGTTGACTCCCAGCGGTCAGAGGGAGAGTCGCTCCCGCACGACGGCTGCGAGGTCCTCGGCAACCGAGACAGCCTGCTCGTGGCTGGGCGCCTCGACCATCACCCGCACGAGCGACTCGGTGCCGGAGGGACGCAGCAGCACCCGCCCGGAGTCCCCCAGCTGTGCCTCGGCCTCGGCAACGGCGGCGGCCAGGCCGGCGTCGTCGTCGGCGCGCGCCTTGTCGACACCGCCGACGTTGATCAGCACCTGCGGGAGGCGCGTCATCACCCCGGCCAGCTCGGCCAGGGACGAGCCGGTCTGCGCCATCCGCTCGAGCACGTGCAGCGCGGTGAGGATGCCGTCACCGGTGGTGGCGAACTCGCTCATGATCACGTGGCCGGACTGCTCGCCGCCGAGACCGTAGCCACCCGCCTTCATCGCCTCCAGGACGTAGCGGTCGCCGACCTTGGTCTGGCGGACCTGCACGTCGTTGGCCCTGAGCGCCTGGACGAAGCCGAGGTTGCTCATCACGGTCGCGACGACGACGTCGTTCGGGAGCCGGCCGGCCTCGCGCATGGAGATGCCGAGGATGGCCAGGATCTGGTCGCCGTCGACGACCTCACCCGCCGCATCCACGGCCAGGCAGCGGTCGGAGTCACCGTCCAGGCCGAAGCCCGCGTCGGCGCCGTGCGCCAGGACGGCCGCCTGCAGGTTGTCCAGGTGGGTGGACCCGCAGTGGTCGTTGATGTTGAGCCCGTCGGGCTCGGCGTGGATCGCGATCACCTCGGCGCCTGCGTCGCGCAGGGCCTTCGGGCCGGCCGCGGAAGCGGCACCCTCGGCGCAGTCGAGGACGACCTTCAGCCCCGTGAGCGGGCGCGCGATGGTGCCGACCAGGTGGGCCGCGTAGTCCGCGACCGCGTGGTCGTACGTCGAGACGCGACCGACGTCGCCACCGGTGGGACGGTTCCACGGCTCGCGCAGGCGTTGCTCGATCGCGATCTCGATCGCATCGTCGAGCTTGACGCCGCCGCGGGCGAGGAACTTGATGCCGTTGTCGGGCATCGGGTTGTGCGAGGCACTCAGCATGACGCCGAGGTCGGCCTCCAGCGTGCCGGTGAGGTGGGCGACCCCGGGAGTCGGGAGGACGCCGAGCAGGAGGACGTCGACTCCGGCCGACGCCAGTCCGGCAACCACGGCGGCCTCGAGGAACTGTCCGGAGATGCGCGTGTCCCGACCGACCACGGCCAGCGGACGATGTCCGGTGAACTCGCCGCGGTCGGCCAGGACGTGGGCCGCGGCAACGGAAAGGTCCAGGGCCAGCTCAGCGGTCAGTTGACCGTTGGCCAGGCCCCGGACCCCGTCCGTGCCGAATAGCTTTGGTGCCAAAGCAGGTCTCCTAGTCGCGTTGCTTGTCGGGATGCCTGACACGCTACGCGCGGTCGCGTTGCTTGTCGGGATGCCTGGCAGGGCAGAGGAGGGAAGGCGGCCCGTGTTTGGCCGTCGTCCGACGACAACGCCGCCAGGCGCCCGACAAACGACGCGAGGTCAGCGCTTGGAGAACTGAGGAGCCTTGCGGGCCTTCTTGAGACCAGCCTTCTTGCGCTCGATGACGCGGGCGTCACGGGTGAGCAGGCCGGCCTTCTTGAGCGACGGGCGGTTGGCCTCGAGGTCGATCGCGTTCAGCGCACGGGCCACGCCGAGGCGCAGGGCGCCGGCCTGGCCGGTGATGCCACCACCGTGGATGCGGGCGATGACGTCGAAGCGGCCCTCGAGCTCGAGGTTCGCGAACGGCTCGTTGACAACCTGCTGGTGCAGCTTGTTCGGGAAGTACGAGTCGAGGTCGCGGCCGTTGACGGTCCACTGGCCGGTGCCGGGGACGAGGCGGACGCGAGCGACGGCCTCCTTGCGGCGACCGGTGGCGTTGCCGGGGGCGATCGTGGCCGGCTTGAGGGGGGCGTCCTCGGACGGAGCGGACTCCGAGCTGTAGGCAACGCCCTCTTCGTTGGTCTGGTAGGTCTCTTCGACCTCGGCGGTCTCAGCCTGGTTCTCAGTCACGTTGATGTCCTTGTCTGCAATCACTGGGAGATCTGCGTGATCTCGAACGGCTTGGCCTGCTGGGCCGCGTGGGGGTGCTCGGGGCCCGAGTAGACCTTGAGCTTCTTCAGCATCTGGCGGCCGAGACGGTTCTTGGGGAGCATGCCCCAGACCGCGTTCTCGATGGCCTTGCGGGCGTCCTTCTCGAGGAGCTCGCCGATGGGGGTGGTGGTGAGACCGCCCGGGAAGCCGGAGTGACGGTAGGTCATCTTCTTGGTCTTCTTGTCGCCGGACAGGGCGACCTTCTCCGCGTTCACGATGATCACGAAGTCGCCCATGTCCATGTGCGGAGCAAAGGTCGGCTTGTGCTTGCCGCGGAGGAGATTCGCGGCCTGGACCGCGAGGCGCCCGAGGACAACGTCCTGGGCGTCGATGACAAGCCATTCGCGCTGGATGTCAGCGGGCTTGGGGCTGTACGTACGCACGTAAGTAGCCTTCTCGTTCGTTGGGCCCGACCAGAGGTCCTGATCGGGTGGTTGAGCCGCGTCCTCTGACGAACACTGCCCGGCTCCACTTCGTCCGGGTCTGCACCCACGTTCTGGGCGCGGCAGGAGACGCGACTGTCAAGAATAGGCGGCGCCGACCGACGAGGTCAAAACGACCTCGTCGTCGTCGGGTCGGCCCGCACCCCCCCGACGATCGGGCATCGCGAGCACGGGGAGCCGCCAGCCCACACGCTTCGGTTACTCGCGAGTCACGTCCACGAGGGAGAACCCGCGTTAGCGTGATCGGGGAGAACGGAATAGGTTGGCCACTGACAAACATACGAGAGTCCACGACACTCTTTCACTGACAGGAGCCGACGTGACCGACGTACCGGCCGCCACTGCCAACGAGGCAGCATCGCTCACCGTTCGCGACAACCGCACGGGCAGCGAATACGAAGTCCCCATCACCGACGGCACCATCAAGGCCGGCGACCTGGGCAAGATCCGCGTCTCCGAGGACGAACCCGGCCTCGCGGTCTACGACCCCGGCTTCGTGAACACCGCGTCCTGCCGCAGCGCAGTGACGTTCATCGATGGCGAGAAGGGCATCCTCGAGTACCGCGGATATCCCATCGAGCAGCTCGCGGAGAAGTCCAACTTCCTCGAGGTCGCCTACCTGCTCATCCACGGCGAGCTGCCCACCAAGGAGCAGTACGACAACTGGGAGCACGAGATCACGTACCACACGTTCGTGCACGAGAACGTGAAGTCGTTCATGCACGGATTCCGGTACGACGCCCACCCGATGGGCATGCTGATGGCCTCGGTGGGAGCGCTGTCGACGTTCTACCCCGACGCCCGCAACATCTCGGACCCCGACAACCGGCACATGCAGATCGTCCGCATGATCGCGAAGATGCCGACGCTGGGTGCGTGGTCGTTCCGCCACGCCCAGGGCAAGCCGTTCATCTACCCGGACAACGACCTGAGCTACACCGAGAACTTCCTCTCGATGCTGTTCAAGATGAGCGAGCGCAAGTTCGAGGCCGACCCGCGCCTGGTCAAGGCCCTCGACGTGCTGTTCATCCTGCACGCCGACCACGAGCAGAACTGCTCGACCAACGCGGTCCGCTCCGTCGGTTCCTCGCAGGTCGACCCCTACTCCGCGGTCTCCGCCGGCGTCTCGGCCCTCTACGGCCCGCTCCACGGTGGTGCCAACGAGGCGGTGCTGCGGATGCTGCGCCGCATCGGGTCGAAGGAGAACATCCCCGCCTTCATCGAGGGCGTGAAGAACGGCAACGAGAAGCTGATGGGCTTCGGCCACCGGGTCTACAAGAACTTCGACCCGCGCGCCACGATCATCAAGAAGGCCTGCGACGACGTCTTCGAGGTCACCGGGGTCAACCCGCTCCTCGAGATCGCCAAGGAGCTCGAGAAGATCGCGCTCGAGGACGAGTACTTCGTCAAGCGCAAGCTCTACCCCAACGTCGACTTCTACTCCGGCCTGATCTACGAGGCCTTCCAGTTCCCGCCCGAGATGTTCACCGTGCTCTTCGCCATCGGCCGTACGCCGGGCTGGCTGGCACAGTGGCTCGAGCTGGTCCAGGACAAGGAGCAGAAGATCGCCCGTCCGAAGCAGATCTACACCGGTGACCGGCAGCTGGAGTTCGTCGCAGCCTCCGAGCGCTGGAAGTGAGCTGACCCGGCTCAGCGACACGGGCCCCGGACGCCGGCTTCATGCCGTGCGTCCGGGGCCCGTCGTCCGTGCCGGCGCGACAGCTGGCCCGCGCAGGGCTGAAGCCTTGGCGATCGGGTAAGAATGAGTGCATGACTCCCGTACGCCTGATCGCCCGTCCGCTGCTCGCCTCGACCTTCTTCGTCGGTGCCGTCAACGCGTTGAAGCACACCGACAAGCTGGCCCCGAAGGCGGCCAGGATGACCGACCGCGTCGCACCGCTGGTGCGCAAGGCCGCTCCCGGGGCGCCGCTGCCGACCGACGCGAGGACCTATGTCCGCGTCAACGCCGGTGTCCAGCTGCTCGCCGCGGCCGCGCTGGCCACCGGTCGGGCTCCGCGCCTGGCCTCACTGGTCCTCGCCGGCAGCATGGTCCCGACCACGCTCGCCGGACACGCCTTCTGGGAGGAGAGCGACCCGGCAGCCAAGAACCTGCAGCGGCTGCAGTTCTTCAAGAACACCTCCGTCGTCGGTGGCCTGCTGCTTGCCGGCGTCGACACCGAGGGCAAGCCGGGCCTGGCCTGGCGCGCCGGCAACGCCGCGTCGCTGGCCCGCAAGGACGCCAAGCGCCTGGCCAAGGACGTACGCCGCGAGGCCAGGCTCGCCAAGGCCCAGCTGAGCTGACCCCTGAGCGCAACGTCATACGCTCGGGCGGCTCCGGCAACCGGGACGTATGACGTTGCGGGGGGGCCGAGATGGCCCGAGGCCTCAACGGGCCCGCTCGACCCGCCCCTCGTCCCAGACCGGGCCGTCGGACTCGTAGACCGACCCGTCGGCGCCGTAGACCAGGAACCGGTCGAACCCGCGGGCGAACCAGCGGTCGTGGGTGACCGCCACGACGGTGCCCTCGAATGCCTCGAGCCCCTCCTCAAGGGCTTCGGCCGACTGCACGTCGAGGTTGTCGGTCGGCTCGTCGAGCAACAGCAGCGTCGCCCCGGAGAGCTCGAGCAGCAGGATCTGGAAGCGTGCCTGCTGCCCACCGGAGAGTGACTCGAAGCGTTGCTCCCCCGCATGCGCCAGCTCATAGCGGTCCAGGACCCGCGAGGCCTCCTCACGGCCCATCCCCTGCCGGCCACGACCATCGGCCCGGGCCTCGCCGCGGTGCAGGATCTCCAGCAGGGTTCGTCCGACCAGCTCCGGGTGCTCGTGGGTCTGCACGAACCAACCCGGGCGGACTCGAGCACCGAGCTTCGCGCGGCCACGGTGGTGGACCGTGGCGACCGGGACGTCACCAATCGGCTGGTGCTCGATGTCGGGGTCACTGCCGCCGGCGGCGAGCAGTCGCAGGAAGTGCGACTTGCCGGAGCCGTTGGAGCCCAGCACGGCCACGCGTTCGCCGTACCAGACCTCGAGGTCGAACGGCCGCATCATCTCGACCGACCGGTCGCTGCCTGCCTCGTCCGACGGTGGCAACAACAGCTCCAGCTGCTCGCAGACCACGGCTCGCTTGCCGGTGCGGCCGCCCATGAGCCGCATCGTCACCTGCTGCTCACGCGGCTGCTCCATCGGCGGGCCGGCCTCCTCGAACTTGCGCAACCGGGTCTGGGCCGCGCGGTACTGCGAGGACATGCCGTCGTTGTACTCCGACTTGATCTTGAGCCGCAGCACCAGCGCCTTCAGCTTCGCGTGCTCCTCGTCCCAGCGCCGGCGCAGCTCCTCGAAGCGCAGGAAGCGGTCCTTGCGGGCCTCGTGGTACGACGCGAAGCCGCCCGGGTGCGTCCAGACCCGGTTGCCGTTGGAGCCGAGCTCCACGGTGACCACCCGCGTCGCGGTGTTGTCCAGGAGCTCCCGGTCGTGGCTGATGAACAGGATCGTCTTCTCCGACTCCGTGATCCGCCGCTCGAGCCAGATCTTGCCGGGCACGTCGAGGAAGTTGTCGGGTTCGTCGAGCAGCAGCACCTGGTCGGGGCCGCGCAGGAGGTACTCCAGCACCAACCGCTTCTGCTCCCCGCCGCTGAGGGTGCCGAGGTCGCGATACTTGGCGCGGTCGAACGGTGTGCCGAGCGCCGCCGTGCAGCACACGTCCCACACCACCTCGATGTCGTAGCCTCCGGCATCGTTGAAGTCGCCGAGCGCAGTGGCGTAGCGCATCTGGGTCTGCTCGTCGTCGGAGTCCATCAGGGCCCGTTCGCAGGCGTCGACCGCGTCCGCCGCCTCGCGCACCCTCGGAGGGGCAACGGAGAGCAGCAGGTCGGCGACGGTGGGCGCCTCGGGCAGGCCCGCGTTCACCATCTGGCGCATCACACCGAGGCCACCCGTGCGCACCACCGCCCCGGCGTGGGGCTTCAACTCGCCGGTGATGATGCGCAGGAGCGTCGTCTTGCCGGCACCGTTCGAGCCGACCAGCGCGACCTTGGCGCCCTCACCCACCCGGAACGCGACGTCGTCGAGCAGCACCCGACCGTCCGGGAGCTCATACCTGACACCGGAGACGTCGACGTGGCCCATGGGGCCGAATTCTGCGCGCCGGACCACGGACTCGCAAACGGGTTTCCCGGAGCCCCGGACCGGCGCGGATCGACCAGTCGAATTGAAGTGTTCGCAGCGGGATGGTTGACGTACGATACCCGTCATGGGTTCGGGTACGGGGGGCAGCGCAGTGCGCTCTCCCCTTCCCACCAGGCAGGGCCTCACCCGCTCGAGGGTGCGCGCCGCGGCGTTCCTGGTGTTTGCCGGGATCCTGGGCGTCTGGATCTACCACTTCGGCGTGCCCAGCGACACCGTGCAGATCTTCCTCTGGCTGTGGCTGGCCACGATCTGCTGGAACGTCGAGGAGCCCTGGCGCTACCACCTGAGCTTCCTGAGGGACTGGTGGGTGCCGGTGGCGGCGCTGGTCGTCTACTTCTACAGCCGCGGGCTCGCCGACGAGCTGCTGAGGATGCCGGTGCACACGCAGATGCCGGTCACCGTCGACGAGTGGATGTTCGGCGGGGACCTCCCGTCGTACTGGCTCCAGGAACGCCTGTGCGGCTCCCCCTGCAACCCGGACAGCCCCGCCCGCTGGTACGACCTGCTCTTCGCACTGGTCTACACCAGCCACTTCGTGACCGGCCTGATCATCGCGATGGTCCTGTGGCTGCGCAACCGTGGTGAGTGGAAGAAGTGGATGCGGCGCTATGTCGGGGCGAACCTGGTCGCGTTGGTGATCTACATGCTGTACCCGATGGCTCCCCCGTGGATGGCCACCGAGGGCGGCTTCATCGAGCACCCCGTCTGGCGCATCACCCACCGTGGCTGGGACGCCGTCGGCCTGGGTCGCTACCACCTCGTCCTGACCGGTGTCGGCAACCCCGTCGCCGCGATGCCCTCACTCCACTTCGGCATCTCGTTCCTCATCGCGGTCTATGCGGTGCTGCGCCTGCGCTCCGCCTGGCGGTGGCTGCTGCTCGCCTACCCTGCGACCATGGCGGTGACCCTGGTCTACTTCGGTGAGCACTACGTCATCGACATCGTCGGTGGCGCCGTCCTGGTGGCCGGTGTGCTCGCCGCCTGCTCCTGGTGGGAGCGCTCCCGTGACACACCCACGCGATCCGAGCGCCTGCGCCAGGCCGCCAGCGAGGAAACCGTGGGGCTGGGCGAGCTCACTCGGTCCGACGAGTCTCCAAGACCCTGAAGCCCTTGGCGCTGGCCAGCCTCCGGGTGGGAAACCCCTGGTCCCCCAGCCAGCGCTGCAGTGAGTCGGCACCGAGGTGCTTGCCCACCACCATGACCGCTCGGCCGCCCGGTGCCAGGCGGGGAAGCCAGGTCAGCAACAGCTCGTGCAGTGCCTCCTTGCCGATGCGGATCGGTGGGTTCGACCAGATCTCGTCGAAGCGGTACGTCGTGGGCACCGCGTCCGGCGTGCACGCCACGAAGCGACCCTCCAGCCCGAGAGCCCTGGCGTTCTCGTTCGCCAGCAGCACGGCGCGCTCGTTGACGTCGACCGCGGTGACGTTGGCCAGCGGGACCGACCGGGCGATGGCCAGCCCGATCACCCCGTAGCCGCAGCCGAGGTCGAGCACCTGCCCCTGGGCCGGCGGCTCGGTCTCCCGGAAGAGGATCGCCGTCCCGTGGTCGAGGTGGCCGCGCGAGTACACCCCTGAGCCGCTGGTCAGCGCGAGCTCTTTGCCCCAGACCTCACAGGTGAAGTCCTCGCGGGTGAACGGCACCGACGGATCGGCAGAGAAGTAGTGGTCAGTCATCGGGGAGCTCCCTCTTGTTCCTCGCTCGCTCGGCCTGCCGGACCAGTTCCAGTCCGTCCGGGTAGCCGACCTCCTCTAGCGTCAGCCCCCGGGCGGGGGCCACGGTCACCGCGGGGCTCCGCTGCCCGGTGGCGAGCACCTGCTGGGGCCAGTCCGGCGTACGGCGCCCGTCGCCGACGGCGAGCAGCGCGCCGGTGAGTGCCCGCACCATGTTGTGGCAGAAGGCGTCGGCCCGCACGGTGAGCACGGCCAGTCCGGTCGCATCACGCTCCCAGTGCAGGTCGATGAGGGTGCGCACGGTGGTGGCGCCCTCGCGGCGCTTGCAGTAGGCCGCGAAGTCCCGCAGCCCGAGCAGGAGGTCGGCGGCCTCGTTCATCGAGTCGACGTCGAGATGGCGAGGCCAGGCCAGCACGTGGTGACGGGTCAGCGGGTCGACGTCGCGGTCCGTGACGCGATAGGCGTAGCGGCGCCAGATCGCTGAGTAGCGGGCATCGAAGCCGGGAGGAGCCGCGTCCACCCGGTGCACGCGGGCGTCCGGCGGCAGGATCCCGTTCAGCCGTCGGCGCAGGGCCTCCATCGGTGCGAGCCGGGACCGGCCGATCGAGGCGGTCAGCTCCTGCTCGTCGAGCTCGAGGTGCACCACCTGTCCCCGGGCATGCACCCCGGAGTCCGTGCGACCGGCGCAGGTGACCGACACCGAGGGCACCCGGAGCACGGTCGCCAGGGACTCCTCGAGGACCTCCTGGACGGTCCTCAGGCCGGGTTGGCGGGCCCAGCCCTTGAAGTCGGTGCCATCGTAGGCGAGGTCGATCCTGGTGCGCACGGTCGACAATCCTGCCACGCGGTCAGGTGCCGAGCTCCCGGCGGTACGGCGGATCGGCCCCCGGCCGTGACACGGTCACCGCAGCCGCACGCGAGGCATGGGCCAGGACCCGTTCCCACGCGTCGGTGCCGCTCCTCCCCCGGGGCCAACCCTTCGGTCCGACCGGCTCACCAGTTCCACCCGATTCGTCGGCCCCACGCCGCGGCTGCTCCACCATGGAGTCCCACAGCGCGTCGATCATGGCCGCGGAGAAGGTGTCACCGGCGCCGATGGTGTCGGCGACCGTCACCGGGACGACCTCGGCGTGCGCCGAGCTGCCTCCGGGCAGGAAGCACGTGGACCCTTCGCCACCGCGGGTGACCACGACAGCCTCCGGGCCGAGCTCCAGCAGCTCGCGTGCGACCTGATCCACGCGTGGGTTCCCGAACAGCTGGACCAGGTCCTCGTCGGAGGCCTTGACGACGTCAGCGGCACCGACCAGCTGCAGGACGCCCTCACGCACCTCCGGGCCGGTGCCGGTCACGGCGGGTCGCAGGTTGAGGTCGTAGCTGACGACCGATCGCCCGGCGAGCGCTGAGACGACGTCGCGCACGGTCGACGCCCCCGGCTCGAGCAGCGCGCCGATCGAGCACACGTGCAGCACCAGCGGCGCCGGCTCGACCGGCACCACGCCCAGGCGCCAGTCCAGGTCGAAGGCGTACGTCGCGGCACCGGCGGCGTCGATCGTGGCCGTCGCGGTCGACGTACGACGCGCGACGTGCGGGTCCGCGGTGAGGCAGACGCCGGACTGCTGCAGATGCTCGGCGACCAGCCGGCCGTGCCGATCGTCCGCGAGGCTGGTGGCAAGGTGCACGGGACGTCCGAGCCGGGCCAGTGCCACGGCGACGTTGGCGGCGCTGCCGCCGGGGTGCTCGGCCACGGTGCCGTCGGCGGCCCTCACGACGTCGACCAAGGACTCTCCGACCACCAGTGCGTGCGGGCTCATGCCCCATGCCTAGCGCATGGTGGGGCTCCGCGTCACCACCGGCAACCCGGCCCGTCACCCGGCCCTGTGGACAACGGGGTCGGCCTGTGGGTGGGGTGCCGCAGGGTGGGGTGACCCACAACGGAAGGATCCACCCCATGCCCGTCGACCACCCCATGCTCGCCAAGATCCGGAAGCTGCTGGCGAAGGCCGAGAACGACGCGACGACCCCGGAGGAGGCCGAGCTCTACACGGCCAGGGCTGCCCGGCTGATCGCCGACTACGGCATCGATCAGGCCCTGCTCGCCGTCGACCTGCCGAACACCGACGTGGTCGGGGACCGGGTCGTGCGACTCGATGCTCCGTATGCCCGCGACAAGGCCGAGCTGTTGAGCTCGGTCGCGATGCGACTGCGGTGCCGCGCCGTGCAGATGACCGATCGCACCCCGCAGGGCACCCGGTTCGCGGTGCACCTGTTCGGCCACCAGTCCGACCTTGCCCGCGCCGACCTGTTGTTCACCAGCCTGCTCATGCAGGCATCCACCTGGTTGTCCCGCACCCCCGTGCCCCGCCCGGAGAACAAGGCCGCCTTCCGTCGTTCCTGGTTGGCCGGCTTCCGCCTGGCCATCAGCCGGCGCCTCGAGGACGCCGAGCGTCGGGCCGAGGCCGACGCGGCGAGCCACGCCCAACGCGATGGGCGCTCGGTCGGCCTGGTCCTGGCCGACCGGTCCGCCGAGGTCGACCAGGCACTGCGTGACACCTATCCCCGCCTCGGGAAGGCTCGACCCCGCCAGCTCTCCGGCTCCGGCATGGCCGGTGGCTGGTCCGCGGGCCAACAGGCAGATCTCGGCGGCGGACGCCTGCACAGCAAGGAGCCGGAGGCCCTGCCCGGCGTCTGAGGGCAGGGTGTCGCTCGGTCGCGCACCGCAAACCCCTGGCGCTCGGGCCGGGCGAGCAGCGAGCCCGCCTGTTGAGACCACCCACCACGAGACGGCCACCACAGTGGTCAGAAATGGCACGAGGGCCCGCCACCCTGCGGTGACGAGCCCTCGTGACTGACCTGCTGAGGTTCAGCCAGGCCTGATGAGGCCAACGGCCTCGTGCAAGCCTCAGCCCTCGGTCTTGTCCTGCGCGACCTCAGTCTCCTCTGCAGGAGCCTCGGCGCCCTCGGTCTCCTCGGCGGCGACCTCGGTCTCCTCGGCCGGAGCCTCGGCGGTCTCGGTCTCCTCGACGGGGGCCTCTTCGACGGGAGCAGCAGCCGCTTCGACCTTCTTGGTCGACGGAGCCTTCGGGCTGTACGCCTCGGTCACCAGCTCGATGACCGCCATGGGGGCGTTGTCGCCCTTGCGGGGGTTCAGCTTGGTGATCCGGGTGTAGCCACCCGGACGCTCGGCGAACGTGGGCGCAATCTCGGTGAAGAGGGTGTGCACGACCGACTTGTCGCGGATGGTCTTGAGGACCTCGCGGCGGTTGTGCAGGTCGCCCTTCTTCGCCTTGGTGATCAGCTTCTCGGCGTGCGGACGCAACACCCGGGCCTTGGCCTCGGTGGTCGTGATCCGCCCGTGCTCGAAGAGCGCGGTGGCGAGGTTGCTGATGATCAGCCGCTGGTGCGCCGGGCTACCGCCGAAACGGGTGCCCTTCTTGGGGGTAGGCATTCTTCTTCTCGATTCTCCCCGGCCGTGTCAGGTACCGGAGTAGATGTAACAGGAGTGTGGTGCTGACCAAGCGCGAGACCGTGGGGCCCCACCCCGTCAGCCGCCCGCCGACCTCGAACCGAAGCGGACTTCGACTGCGAGGCCGGCAGCGAGTCAAGCGAAGCGCCGACTCGCTCGGCCAAATTCAATTAGTACTGCTCGTCCTCGACGAACGTGTCGTCGTCGTCGTCGCCGTAGGCAGCAAGGGCGGTGGCCGGGTCGAAGCCGGGAGCGCTGTCCTTGAGGGACAGGCCCATCTCGACCAGCTTGCCCTTGACCTCGTCGATCGACTTGGAACCGAAGTTCCGGATGTCGAGCAGGTCCTGCTCCGAGCGCGCAATCAGCTCACCCACGGTGTGGATGCCCTCACGCTTGAGGCAGTTGTAGGAACGCACGGTCAGCTGCAGGTCCTCGACCGGGAGGGCGAGGTCGGCAGCCAGCTGCTCGTCGACGGGCGAGGGGCCGATGTCGATGCCCTCGGCCTCGACGTTCAGCTCGCGAGCCAGGCCGAACAGCTCGACCAGGGTCTTTCCGGCCGACGCGATCGCGTCGCGGGGCCGGATCGACGGCTTGGTCTCGACGTCGATGACCAGCTTGTCGAAGTCGGTGCGCTGCTCGACACGGGTGGCCTCGACCTTGTAGGTCACCTTGAGCACGGGCGAGTAGATCGAGTCGACCGGCATGCGGCCGATCTCGTTGTCCGCACCCTTGTTCTGCACTGCGCTGACGTAGCCACGACCGCGCTCGACGACGAGCTCCATCTCCAGCTTGCCCTTCTCGGACAGGGTGGCGATCTTCAGGTCGGGGTTGTGCACCTCGACACCCGCCGGAGGCAGGATGTCGGCGGCCGTGACGTCACCGGAGCCCTGCTTGCGCAGGTACATGGTGACGGGCTCGTCGTGCTCGGAGGAGACGACGAGACCCTTCAGGTTGAGGATCACCTCGGTGACGTCTTCCTTCACACCCTCGATGGTCGAGAACTCGTGGAGGACGGTGTCAACCTTGATGCTGGTCACGGACGCACCCGGGATGGAGCTGAGGAGCGTACGACGCAGCGAGTTGCCGAGCGTGTAACCGAAGCCGGGCTCCAGGGGCTCGATCACGAACCTCGAGCGGAACTCGTCGACGGACTCTTCCGACAGGGTAGGGCGCTGAGCGATAAGCACTGATTCTTTCCTTTCCGGGACCAACCACCATTTGATGGGCCCGAACTGCAGTGGCGAAAGGGAGGGATTACTTCTTCGAGTAGAACTCGACGATCAGCTGCTCCTGGACCGGGATGTCGATCTGGGCCCTGACGGGGAGCTGGTGCACGAGGACGCGCATGCGGTTCGGCAGTGCCTCGAGCCATGCAGGGACGACGCGCTCGCCGTGGGTCTCGCGAGCCACGATGAACGGGGTCATCTCCAGCGACTTCTCACGAACGTCGATGACGTCGTGGGCGGTCACCTGGAACGACGGGATGTCGACCTTCTTGCCGTTCACCTTGAAGTGGCCGTGAACGACGAGCTGACGGGCGTGGCGACGGGTGCGGGCGAAGCCGGCACGGTAGACCACGTTGTCGAGGCGGCACTCGAGGAGCTGCAGCAGGTTGTCACCGGTCTTGCCGGGACGGCGCGAGGCCTCCACGTAGTAGTTGTGGAACTGCTTCTCGAGGATGCCGTAGGAGATGCGCGCCTTCTGCTTCTCGCGAAGCTGGAGGAGGTACTCGCTCTCCTTGATGCGGCCGCGGCCGTGCTGGCCGGGCGGGTAGGGGCGACGCTCGAAAGCCTGGTCGCCACCAACGAGGTCGACACCGAGACGGCGCGACTTCTTGGTCATGGGGCCGGTGTAGCGGGCCATATCTCAAAGTCTCCTTGAAAGTCTCGGGTCGATCAGACGCGACGGCGCTTGGGCGGCCGGCATCCGTTGTGCGGGGTGGGCGTGACGTCCTGGATGGTGCCGACCTCGAGGCCGATCGCACCCAGGGACCGGATCGCCGTCTCGCGACCCGAGCCCGGACCCTTGACGAAGACGTCGATCTTCTTCATGCCGTGGTCCATGGCCCGACGACCGGCAGCCTCGGCTGCCATCTGTGCCGCGAACGGCGTCGACTTGCGCGAGCCCTTGAAGCCGACGGTGCCGGCGGAGGCCCACGAGATCACGGCGCCCGTGGGGTCCGTGATCGTGACGATGGTGTTGTTGAACGTGCTCTTGATGTGGGCTTCGCCCTGAGCGATGTTCTTCTTCTCCTTGCGGCGCACCTTCTTGGCGCCGGCCGCGGTGCGGCTCTTGGGAGGCATTCAATATCTCCTGAAGTTTGCTGGAAGCTGTGGGAACGAGGAAGTAGGAGTCAGAGACCCCGGTGGTCGAGGAGGTCGCGCAGCGACCGTCTCGAGACCACTCGGATCACTTGGTCTTCTTCTTGCCGGCAACAGTGCGCTTGGGGCCCTTGCGGGTGCGCGCGTTGGTCTTGGTGCGCTGACCGCGGACCGGAAGGCCCATGCGGTGGCGGCGACCCTGGTAGCTGCCGATCTCGATCTTGCGGCGGATGTCTGCCTGGACCTCGCGACGGAGGTCACCCTCGATCTTGAAGTTGGCTTCGATCTCGTCACGGAGCTTGACCAGCTCTGCGTCGCCCAGTTCGTGGACGCGGAGGTTCGGGTTGACCCCGGTTGCTTCCAGCAGCTGCTGGGAGCGGGTTCGGCCGATGCCGAAGATGTAGGTGAGTGCGATCTCGATGCGCTTGTCACGCGGGAGGTCAACACCAACAAGGCGTGCCATGTGATGGCCCTTTCTGTGAAGAGCTTGCGCCCTTCGGTAGTTCACAGAGGTTTCGGTCGTGTCGCGCCCTGACGTCTGCCAGGCTCCGGCCTTCTGCTCCGGAGGTGGTTTCGGCTCTCCCGACGAGCGGGGCGGCCTAAGCGATCACGTTGTCGTTGTGTTCAGTTGTGACGGGCTCGTCTTCATCTCACTGGATTTCGACGCGTCCGTTCCGGTCTCGCAAGCTCGACCGGAGGACTTGCTCGATCTGCGACTGAGACGCCTCGCGCAACTTCGTTGCGCGTGGCTTCAGCCTTGACGCTGCTTGTGGCGCGGGTTCTCGCAGATGACCATGACGCGGCCGTGGCGACGAATCACCTTGCACTTGTCACACATCTTGCCGACGCTCGGCTTGACCTTCACGAGGACGGTCCTTTCGTGTATTCGGCTGTCACTTGTAGCGGTAGACGATCCGACCGCGAGTCAGGTCGTACGGCGAGAGCTCCACCACGACCCGGTCCTCAGGAAGGATGCGGATGTAGTGCTGGCGCATCTTGCCGCTGATGTGGGCGAGAACCTTGTGTCCGTTGCTGAGCTCAACACGGAACATGGCATTCGGAAGGGCCTCCGTGATGGTGCCCTCGAGTTCGATCACGCCTTCTTTCTTCGGCATGTCCTCCACAATCTGTTGAAACGGATACGTCTACCGTGGTGCACTGCGACCGGATGGCCGGCCCCAGCTGGCCCGGGAACCTCTCCCAACGAGTGGGAGTGGACCTCGTGAAGCCGTCTGCATGGCACCCGATTCCCCGGTCCGGATCCCCTCTCACGCGTGAAAGGGGCTCGGTGTCCGGGCAGCCGCGAGGCACCACGAAACAGACCCACGTTGGGCCGACGCACCAGTCTAGTGCGTGGCCGCGGCAAACCCTAATCAGGTCTGGATCGGGCCCATCGCCTGCGCCAACAGGCGCAAGGTGGTCTCCCTGGCCGGTGCGGCGTCGGGCGACTCCGCGGCGTACGCCCCGGCAACCGGGTGCACCATCACCTCGTCGACGTCGAACTGGGCGGCCAGCTCGGCGGTCTGCTTGGCCGCGACAGACGGGTCGCCGATCACCCAGCGCCGGCGCATCGCCTCCACCAGCGGCAGGTGCGCATCGGGGATCTCCGTCGCTTCCGCCTCCTCCACCAGGAGCTGCGGCTGCAGCCGACCGCCGGTGCGCAGGGCGACCATCGCCAGCAGCTGGGGCAGTGCGACCCGCTCAGCCTCCTCGGCCGTCTCTGCCACGGCCGCGTTCACGGTCAGGAACGTGCGCGGCTCGGGGTGCCCGGGCGAGGGCTGGTACGTCGACCGATAGAGCTCGAGCGCCTCCGCGGTGCCGTTGCCCGAGAAGTGGTGCGCGAAGACGTAGGGAAGCCCGAGGCGCGCAGCGAGACGGGCTGAGTAGTCGGAGGATCCCAGCAGCCAGACCGCCGCCTGCGACGTCGCCCTCGGGGTGGCCCGCAGCTCGTGCGTGCGCCCGGCCACGGAGATGCCGACCCCGGCCTCGTCCATCATCGCGACGATGTTCTCGACGTACTCCGGGAAGCGCTCGACCGCGTCATCGCCCACGCCCCCTGCGCCGTGGCGCAGCGCGTAGCCGGTGACCGGATCGGTGCCGGGTGCGCGGCCGATGCCCAGGTCGATGCGACCGGGGAAGGCCGCCTCCAGCAGGGCGAACTGCTCAGCCACGACGAGCGGCGCGTGGTTGGGCAGCATCACGCCGCCGGAGCCGACCCGGATCCGCTCGGTCGCGGCGGCCAGCAAGCTGATCATCACCGGCGGGTTGGTGGCGGCCACGGCCGGCATGTTGTGGTGCTCGGCCACCCAGTAGCGGCGGTACCCCTCGGTGTCGGCTGTCGTCGCCAACGATCGCGAGGCGTTCACGGCATCGGCCGTGGTCTGGTTCGTCCGCACCGGGACGAGGTCGAGCACGGACAGGGCAGGAACAGTTGGGGCAGGAACAGTTGGGGCGGGCACAGTTGGGGCGGCCACAGCGGAGGTCACGTCCGTGCCAACGGCTCGTGCCGCTCCCCTATTCCACAGCCGCCGGTCGACGGTGGTTGAGGAGGCGAGCACCCAGCCACCGATCGGCCGTGGCTGAGCAGGCCAGCACCCAGCCACCGATCGGCCGTGGGCGAGCAGGCCAGCACGCAGCCACCGGTCGGCCGTGGCTGAGCAGGCCAGCAACCAGCCACCGGTCGACGGTGGTTGAGGAGGCGAGGAACGAGCCGTCTCGAAACCACTCAGCCCAGGATCCCGCGGAACATGCCCGCGCCCTCCTTGCCGGCGTACTCCCTCCACTTCACCGGGCCGACCAGATAGGCACGTGCCTCGGAACCACCCCAAGGCTTCACCGTGCGGGGAATGACCGGTGAGGCAGCCAGCGACTCCGGATCACCCTGCGCGCGATAGTGCCACTGGATCTGCGCACACTCTCCCATCACCGCCGCGGTCCAAGCGGTCCTCCCGTCCTTGCCGTTGACGCCGACCGCCAGCCACTGCCCCTCCGGCTGCTCCGTGCAGAGCCGGATCGGGTCGTAGGTCGCTGATGAGAGCTCCACGGCGTCGCCGTACGCGGTGGCCGCGCGTGCGTCGCGACGGGTGGACCAGACCAACATGGTCTCGCCGCCGACGGTCTCGTAGGCACACACGGACAGCGACTCCGGGTCGACGTCGCGCAGGTCGCCGGCGGGTACGTCGGACCACGTGGCGTCTGCCCGGCACCCGTTGTCGTCCACGTCGACCGCTTCGGCCGTGGCCAAGATCCTCGCTCGAAGGGCGGGGTCGTCACTGGTGACGGTGACCGTGCCACGTCCGACTTCCACGGTCTCGCGGACGTAGCCGTCGCCGAGCTCCGTCGTGCCGACCTCGACGCCGGCGGCATCCAGCCACACCGAGTCCGCGGCCGGGGCCGGCGCCGCCGGCGCGTTCTCCAGCCCCACGATCGCGCACGCGTCGGTCATCATCACCGGACGGCCGACGTACGGGGTGTCCCGCGGGACGGTCTCGTAGTCGGAGCTGCCGGGCCTCACGAACGCCGCGGCTCCGCAGTCGAGGGGACGCTCATCCCCCGCGTCGAGGTTGGCCATCGGGGCGCCGCCCCAGCCCCAGGTCGGGGGGACGCGCACCTGCACCCCGCCGTAGGACTCGACCCGCCAGCTGGCAGGCTTCCCGGAGTCCGCCGCCACGCGGTCGTCGGGGGCAGGGCTGCGCTGGTCGGCTCCCGCGAAGTGCCACACGAGTGGCCCACCGACGACCACCGCGGCCGCCACGGCCGCCACGCCGAGCCAGCCCCGAGGTCGCGGGGGCCGTGTCCGCATCGGCTCCTCGAGCGCGTCCGCCGCGTGCGCGGCACGGTCGACGAGCCCTTGTCGCATGATCCGTTCCAGCTCCTGGTCGCTGTGCTGCTCAGTCATCGTCGGCCTCCTGACGTTCGAGCTCGGCCCGCAGGGCCGCGAGTGCGCGATGGATCTGGGAGCGGACGGTCACCTCGGAACACCCGAGAATGCCGGCGATCTCTCGGTGGTCGAGGTCTTCGTAGAACCGCAGCACGACCGCCGCACGTTGTCGCCTGGGCAGTGCCTGGCAGACCCGCCACACCGCATCGGCATTGCTGACCTGGTCGGACGGGTCGCTCACCCGGTGCCGGTCGACGATCTCCGGCACCGGCGTCTGCCGCTTGCCCCACCGCCGCCACGAGGAGACGTTCTCGTTGATGATCATCCGGCGCACGTAGGCGTCCGGATCGTGCGTACGCCGCACCGTGCTCCACCGCTCGAACGAGCGGGTCAGCACGCTCTGGAGCACGTCGTCGGCAGCCTCGCGACTTCCCGTGACGAGATAGGCGAAGCGCAGCAGCGCGGGGATCCGCGCACTCACCCATTCGTCGAACTCGAGGTCGGCCACCACCACATCCATGCACATCTCACGCCGGCGCGAGCGGATTTGTTGCACGCGGCCCCCTGCAAATCGGGACCACAGCGTCGCGGATCGCTCCCGGGACCCAGGAGTCCCGACCTGGACAGGGTCAGCGGCGTGACGTGGCGCTGCGTCGGACCAACCAGAAGGCGGTGGCCAGGATCACCGCGGCGAGGATCCACATCATGCTCATGTTCAGCACCCACTGCCCGGCCGACTGGTCGTAGAGCGAGTCGAGGTCGTCCTGCTTCGCCTTCGGCAGCGCATGCTTGGCCTTGTCGAGGTCGACGGTCGCCGAGCTGGCCGCGAACGCCCACCGAGCCGGGGACAACCAGGCCAGCTGCTCCAGCACCACGCGCCCGGCGACCGGGACCAGCGCGCCGCACAGCACGAGCTGCACCATCACCAGCCCGACCAGGGCCGGCATGGTCTGCTCGTTGGAGGTGACCAGCGCCGAGACCGCCAGCCCGAGCAGCGCCATCACGAAGCAGAGGCCGCCGATGGCGAGGGCGACCTCGAAGGTGCCCAACCCGAGCGCGCCGTCGCTGTCCGGACCGGGGAGGCCGACCGTGGCCAGCCAGGTGACGACCATGCCCTGCAGGAAGCAGGCCGTGCCGAGGACGGTGACCTTGCTGAGCAGGTACATCCCCGGCGAGAGCCCGACGGCGTACTCGCGCTGGAAGATCGGCCGCTCCCCGACGAGCTCACGAATGGTCACCGCCGTGCCCATCAGCGCGGCGGCCATGATGAGGATGGTGAGGCGGGTCAACGCCTCCTTGTGGTCCATGGGCTCCCCGGGCCCGGCCGTGCGGGCGATGCCGAGGCCCGCCTCGCCGGGAACCACCCGGCTCAGGCCGCCGAGCGCGAGGGGCAGCAGCACCAGCATCGCCAGCAGCAGCTTGTCGGAGACCGTGACCGCGAGGTTGCGCCGCACGAGCGTCCAGAACTGGCGGCTCATCGACTGCAGCGGCGGCTGGGTGACCGGGGCGTTCATCGACGGCAACCGGCCGGTGTCGACCGGTGCCGGTGGGGCCGGGATGCGCTGCCACAGGTCGGGCTCGTCGAGCAGGTCGAAGACCTGCGGGTAGTCACGGCAGCCGAAGTGCTCGAGCACCCCGCCGGGCGGACCGAAGTAGGCTCGTCGGCCACCGGGCGCGAGCACCAGCACGTTGTCGCACACGTCGAGGGCGAGCACGGAGTGGGTCACCACCATGACCACGCGACCTTCGTCGGCCAGGGTGCGCAGCTGGTGCATGACGTCGCGATCGAGCCCCGGGTCGAGCCCGGAGGTGGGCTCGTCGAGGAACAGCAGCGGCGGGGCGGTCAGCAGCTCGGTGGCGATGGAGACGCGCTTGCGCTGTCCGCCGGAGAGCTGGGTGCCGATGCGGTTGTCGATCTGCCGCTCGAGCTGCATCTGCGAGACGACGTGCTGGACTCGCTGGGAGCGCTCCTCCACCGTGGTGTCAGGAGGCAGCCGGAGCATGGAGGCGTAGGACAGTCCCTGGCGCACGGACAGCTGCGGGTGCTGGATGTCGGACTGGGGCACCAGCCCGATCTGGAATCGCAGCTGCTCGTAGTGCGAGTAGAGGTCCTGGCCCTGCCAGATCACCTGGCCGTGGGTGGCCGGGCTGGAGCCGGTGAGGGCGCCCAGCAGCGTCGACTTGCCGGCACCCGAAGGCCCGATGACTGCGGTCAGGCTCGACGGTCCCAGCTCGAAGGACATCCCCTCGAGGAGCCGCTTGCCGCCCTTGGCGACCGTGGTCAGGTTCTCGGCGAACAGCGTGAGGTCGGTGCGGGTGGCCCGCGAGGCCAGGTCGGTGCCGGTCCAGGAGAACGTCTGGTTGCCGAAGATGACCTCGTCACCCGGGTGCAGCGCGATGCTGCCGTTGAGGCGAGTGCCGTTGACGAAGGTGCCGTTGAAGCTGCCGAGGTCGTTGAGCACCGGAGCCGGGCCAGGGACCAGGGTCGCGTGCTGGCGGGAGACGAGCGGGTCGTCGATCACGACGTCGCAGGTGCGCGAACGACCGATGGTCAGCAGCCGGCCGTGCAGCTGGTTGCCGGGCAGGACTGTGTGGCCGTGGGCCAGGTGTCCCGGTGGCGGCTGCGGCATCGGGCTCTCGCCCGCGGGGTACCACGGCTGGGTCATCGCCCCGGGTGCGATCGGTACGTCGCGGGAGGGTGGCGCGGGCTGGAACGGCGCGGGCTGGAACGGCGCGGGCTGGAACGAGTCGGGCTGGGACGGCGCCGGCTGTGCGGGGCCGGCGGACCAGCCGTGCCCCGGGCGGGCGTCCGGGTGGGCACCCGGGTCGGACCTCGGACCGGCGTAGGGTGCGGGGCGCGGCTCGGCAGCGGGGTGGGACGCGGGACCGGTGCTGTGCCCGGGGTGCGCACTCGGGCTCGAGGCAGGCCCGGGCGGACCGCTGGTCACCTGTGCAGGGACGACCTCCACCTGCATCCGCACGCCTTCGCTGCCCCCGAGCAGGACGTGGACCGGTCGTCCGACCGGGAGCAACGCCTGGCCGAGCTGCTGCTCGCCGAGCCACGTGCCGTTCGTGGAGTCGAGGTCGACCAGCACCCATCCCTGTCGGGTACGCCGGAACTCGGCATGGCGCCGGGAGACGTCCGGGTGCTGCAGCGAGATCGGGGCCTGTCCATCGCGCCCCACGGTGACCACCGGGTCGGTGAACATCCGGGTCTCGGCGCCGACCGCCACACGCAGCGTCGACAGCATGGCGGGCTGGTGAGCCATGTTGCCCATGGGCTCCTACCTGGTCTGGGGCTGGATGGTCGGACCCACGCTAGTCGAACGGCTCAGTGGCCGCCGAAGGGGACACCGAGCTCCGCGAGCCGCGTCTCTCCCCCGTCGAGCGCCGTGAGGATCCAGGCGCCGTTCGGCGTGAGCGTGAACGTGTGCTCGTAGTGAGCGGCCAGGCTGCCGTCGACAGTGACCATCGTCCACCCGTCATCGAGCTCATCGGTGTGCTTCGAACCCGTCGTCACCATCGGCTCCACGGCCAGCGCGAGGCCACGCACGAGCTTGGGTCCCCGGCCGGCACGGCCGAAGTTGGGCACGTTCGGCGGCTGGTGCATCTCGGTGCCGATGCCGTGACCGGTGAAGTCCTCGAGGATGCCGAAGTCGCCCTGGCTGCGGACGTAGCTCTCGACCGCGTGGGAGATGTCCCCCACCTTGCCGCCGAGGCGTGCCGCAGCGAATCCACGCCACATCGACTCCTCGGTGACCCGCATCAGGTCGGCTGCCTCGGCCGAGACCTCTCCGACCGCGACGGTGATCGCCGCGTCACCGTGCCAACCGTCCACGATGGCACCACAGTCGATGGAGATGATGTCGCCGTCGGCCAGCACCCGGTCGCCGGGGACGCCGTGGACGACCTCGTCGTTGACCGACGCACAGATCGATGCCGGGAACGGCGGCTGGCTGTATCCCTTGAACGACGGGATCCCACCGCCCGAGCGAATGTTGTCCTCAGCGATCGCGTCGAGCTCCGCGGTCGATATCCCGGCACGCACCGAGGAACGCAGGACCTCCAGGGTCTGCCCCACGAGCAGGCCGGCGACCCGCATCTTGTCGATCTGCTCGGGCGACTTCAGCTGGATCCGCTCACCGAACATGGGTCGGCCTCACGGACACGCAGCAGACGACCGGTCGGTGGAGCACGGATCAGACCGCCTGTGCCTCGAGAGCGTCGAAGATCCGGTGCGTGACCGCGTCGATCTCGCCCATGCCGTCGATCTCGATGACCAGGCCGCGACCGGAGTAGACCTCGATCAGCGGCGCGGTCTGCTCGGTGTAGACCTCCTGACGGCGACGGATCACCTCTTCGGTGTCGTCGGCGCGACCCTCGACCTGCGCACGCTGCAGCAGGCGGCTGATCAGCTCCTCGTTGTCGCAGGTCAGGACCACGACGGCGTTGACCGGCTGCCCCGAGGCCAGCATCCCGTCGAGCTCCTCGACCTGTGCCAGGGTGCGCGGGTAGCCGTCGAGCAGGAACCCGGGCTCGGCGTCGGGCTTGGCGAGCCGGTCACGGACCATCGCGTTGGTGATCTCGTCGGGGACGTACTCACCGGCGTCCATGTAGCGCTGGGCTTCGAGGCCCAGCTCGGTCTTCCCGGCCACGTTGGCACGGAAGATGTCACCGGTGGAGATCGCAGGGATCCCGAAGTGGTTGGCGATCACCTTGGCCTGGGTGCCCTTGCCCGCTCCGGGCGGGCCCATCAGGATGATGCGATTTCCCTGTGGGTTGGAGGTCATCAGCGGAGGAATCCTTCATAGTTGCGCTGCTGGAGCTGGCTCTCGATCTGCTTCACCGTGTCGAGCGCAACACCGACCATGATCAGGATGGACGTGCCGCCGAACGGGAAGTTCTGGTCTGCCTTGATCAGTGCGAAGGCGATCAGTGGGACCAGCGAGATGAGACCGAGGTAAAGCGCGCCCGGGAAGGTGATCCGGGACAGGACGTAGGACAGGTAGTCCTCAGTCGGCTTGCCAGCCCGGATCCCGGGGATGAAGCCGCCGTACTTCTTCATGTTGTCCGCGACTTCCTTCGGGTCGAAGGTGATCGAGACGTAGAAGTAGGTGAAGAAGATGATGAGCGCGAAGTAGATCGCCATGTAGAGCGGGTGGCTGCCGTCGACGAGGTACTTGTTGACCCAACCGAGCCACTCGGGCTGCGGGTTGCGGTTCTGGTTGAACTGCACGGCCATCGCCGGGAGGTACATCAGCGACGAGGCGAAGATGACGGGGATGATGCCGGCCTGGTTGACCTTCAGGGGGATGTACGTCGAGCTGCCGCCGAACATCTTGCGCCCCACCATGCGCCGTGCGTACTGCACGGGGATGCGGCGCTGGGCCTGCTCGATGAAGATGACTGCGGCGACCAGGACGAGCCCGACCACCATCACGATCCCGAAGGTGAGCCAGCCCTGGCTCTTCTGCACGCCCCACAGCGAACCGGGGAACGTCGCGACCACCTGGGTGAAGATCAGGATCGACATGCCGTTGCCGATGCCACGCTCGGTGATCAGCTCACCGAGCCACATGATCACGGCGGTGCCGGCGGTCATCGTGATGACCATGACCATGAACGTGGACGTGCTGTTGCTGTGCAGCAGGTCGAGCTCGCAGCCCTGGAGCAGCTGGCCGGAGCGGGCCAGCGCGACGATGCCGGTGGCCTGGAGCAGCGCGAGCCCGAGCGTCAGGTAGCGCGTGTACTGGGTGATCTTGGTCTGGCCCGCCTGGCCTTCCTTCTTCAGCGCTTCGAGCCGTGGGATGACCACGACGAGCAGCTGCAGGATGATGGAGGCGGTGATGTAGGGCATGATCCCGAGCGCGAAGACCGCCAGCTTCAGCAGCGCGCCACCGGAGAACAGGTTGATCAGGTTGTAGACCGTGTTGCTCTCGACCAGGTTGATGCAGGTCTCGACGTTGGCGGTGTTGACCCCGGGGGTCGGGAAGGACGATCCGAGCCGGAAGATCACGATGATCCCCAGGACGAACAGCAACTTGCGTCGCAGATCCGGTGTCCGGAAAGCGTTGGCGAACGCGCCTAGCACGTGATCCTCTTTCTCAAGCTGGGGCCGCACGCCGGCCGGAGCGGCCGGGCGAGAACTCGGGGAAGCCTAACAGGGTCTCAAATGGAGTCGTCGGGTGAGACAGGGCGAGGGGCGCCGGACGAATCCGGGCCCCTCGCCATGTTCTACTGAAGTCCGATCAGAGCACCGTTACGGTGCCGCCGGCGGCTTCGATCTTCTGCTTGGCAGCGCCGGAGAACGCGTTCGCGCTCACCTGCACCGCCACGGAGATCTCGCCCTGTCCGAGGACCTTCACCGGGTGACCGTCGCGGGCGGCGCCCTTGGCGACGAGGTCCTCGACGGTGACGGTGCCACCCTCGGGGAACAGCGCGCCCAGACGGTCCAGGTTCACGACCTGGAACTCGACCTTGAACGGGTTCTTGAAGCCCTTGAGCTTCGGGAGGCGCATGTGCAGCGGCATCTGGCCACCCTCGAAGGCAACCGGAACCTGGTAGCGCGCCTTGGTGCCCTTGGTACCGCGACCGGCAGTCTTGCCCTTGGAACCCTCACCACGACCGACGCGGGTCTTGGCGGTCTTGGCACCGGGGGCCGGACGCAAGTGGTGCAGCTTGAGCGTCATGTCAGTTCACTTCCTCAACCGTCACGAGGTGACGGACGGTCTGGACCATCCCGCGGATCTCGGGACGGTCCTCCTTCACGACCACGTCGCCGATGCGCTTGAGGCCCAGCGAGCGCAGGGTGTTGCGCTGGTTGGCCTTGCAGCCGATCGTGGACTTCTTCTGCTCGACCTTGAGCTGTGACATCAGGAGGTCACCTCCGCACGTGCCTTGAGCAGGGCGGCCGGGGCCACCTGCTCCACGGTGAGCCCGCGACGCGAGGCCACTGCCTCGGGCTCTTCCAGCATCCGCAGCGCCTCGACGGTCGCGTGCACGATGTTGATCTGGTTCGAGGAACCGAGGGACTTGCTCAGGACGTCGTGGATGCCGGCGGCTTCGAGCACCGCACGCACCGGGCCACCGGCGATCACACCGGTACCGGGCGCGGCCGGACGAAGCATGACGACGCCAGCCGCCTTCTCGCCCTGGACCGGGTGCGGGATGGTGCCCTGGACGCGAGGAACCCGGAAGAAGTTCTTCTTGGCCTCCTCGACACCCTTGGCGATGGCCGCGGGAACTTCCTTGGCCTTGCCGTAACCGACACCAACCATGCCTTCGCCGTCACCGACGACCACGAGGGCGGTGAAGCTGAAGCGACGTCCACCCTTCACGACCTTGGCGACACGGTTGATCGCAACGACGCGCTCGATGTACGCGGTCTTGTCGGCCTGCTGGCCGCCACGACCGTCGCGACCACGGCCACCGCCCTGGCGCTCACCACCGGCGCGCTGTCCGCGCTGGGGTCCGCTCATGAGAATTACCTCTTCTCTTTCTTGCTTGTCTTTGCGATCAGAACGTCAGGCCGCCCTCGCGGGCGCCATCAGCAAGGGCCGCGATTCGGCCGTGGTAACGGTTGCCGGCGCGGTCGAAGACCACGCCCTCGACGCCAGCTGCCTTGGCGCGCTCGGCAACGAGCTCGCCGACCTTCTTCGCCTTGGCAGTCTTGTCGCCTTCGAAACCGCGCAGGTCGTTCTCCATGGTCGAGGCAGACACGAGGGTCCTCCCGACCAGGTCGTCGACGACCTGGGCGCTGATGTGCTTGGTGGAGCGCGTCACGACGAGGCGCGGACGCTCCGCGGTGCCGTTCAGCTTCTTGCGTCCACGGATCTGACGACGCAGGCGCGACGCAGTCCGGGCCGAGGTGTGCCTGTTGTGCTTCAGTGAGATCGCCATGATCACTTACCAGCCTTTCCGACCTTGCGGCGGATGTGCTCACCCGAGTAGCGAACGCCCTTGCCCTTGTAGGGCTCCGGCTTGCGCAACTTGCGGATGTTGGCTGCAACCTCGCCGACCAACTGCTTGTCGATGCCGACGACGCCGAGCTTCGTCGGGCCCTCGACGGTGAACGTGATGCCCTCGGGAGCGTTGAACGTGATCGAGTGGGAGTACCCGAGCTGGAACTCCAACTGGGTGGGGCCCTTCGACAGGACGCGGTAACCCACGCCGACGATCTCGAGCTTCTTCTCGTAGCCCTGGGTGACACCGGTGACCATGTTGTTGATCAGGGTGCGGGTGAGCCCGTGCAGCGAGCGGCTCTCACGCTCGTCGTCGGGGCGGTTCACCTGGAGTACGCCGTCCTCACCGCGCTCGACGGTGATCGGGGCGGCAACGTTGTGGCTCAGGGTGCCCTTGGGGCCCTTGACCGTAACGAGGCGCTGGTCGATCTGGACGTCGACACCCGAGGGGACCGTGATGGGGAGCTTGCCAATGCGCGACATGCTTGTTCCTCTACCTTTCCTTGGTCTCGGGTCCGACTACCAGACGTAGGCGAGGACTTCCCCACCCACGCCCTTCTGGTTCGCCTGACGGTCGGTCAGCAGGCCCTGGCTGGTCGAGATGATCGCGACGCCCAGGCCGCCGAGCACCTTCGGGAGACCCGTGTGCTTGGCGTAGACCCGGAGACCGGGCTTGCTGATGCGGCGAACGCCTGCAATGGAGCGCTCGCGGTTGCGGCCGAACTTGAGCGTGATGGTCAGCGTCTTGCCGACCTCCGGCTCGCCGGCGTCGTTCACGTTGTCCTTCACCTCGAAGGAGGTGATGTAGCCCTCCTGCTGGAGGATCTCGGCGACGCCCGCCTTGAGCTTGCTGTACGGCATCGCAACCGAGTCGTGGAACGCCTGGTTGGCGTTGCGCAGACGAGTCAACATGTCTGCGATCGGGTCAGTCATCGTCATGGCCGAATGGCCCTTTCTCCACCGTGGTTTCGTTCCCGCGTCTCGGGAGCGACCTTCAGCGATCGTTTTGTGTTCGGTGGCCGGCTGGACCCCGGTGTTCCGGAGCAGTCGACCGGGGGCATTACCAGGAGGACTTGGTGACGCCGGGCAGCTCGCCCCGGTGCGCCATCTCCCGCAGGCAGATCCGGCAGAGGCCGAACTTGCGGTAGACGGCCTTGGGCCGGCCACAGCGCTGGCAGCGGGTGTAGCCACGCACAGCGAACTTCGGCTTGCGAGCGGCCTTCACCTTGAGTGCGGTCTTCGCCATGTCAGTTGCCCTCCTTGAAGGGGAATCCGAGCTGCTTGAGCAGCGCACGACCCTCGTCGTCGTTGGTCGCGGTGGTCACCACGGTGATGTCCATGCCGCGCGACCGGTCGATCTTGTCCTGGTCGATCTCGTGGAACATGACCTGCTCGGTCAGACCGAAGGTGTAGTTGCCGCGTCCGTCGAACTGGTTGCCGTTGAGGCCACGGAAGTCGCGGATGCGGGGCAGCGCGATCGACAGCAGGCGGTCGAGGAACTCCCACATGCGGTCGCCACGCAGCGTGACGTGGGCACCGATCGGCATGCCCTCGCGCAGCTTGAACTGGGCGATGGACTTGCGGGCCTTGGTCACCTGGGGCTTCTGGCCGGTGATCGCGGTGAGGTCGCGGATCGCGCCCTCGATCAGCTTCGAGTCGCGAGCCGCCTCGCCGACACCCATGTTGACCACGATCTTGGTCAGGCCGGGCACCTGCATGACGTTCTTGATGTCGAACTCGGACTGCAGCGCGGGAAGGATCTCCTCGCGGTAGCGGGTCTTGAAGCGCGGAGCGGTGTTCTGGGTCTCAGTCATCTCAGATTTCCTTACCGGTCTTGCGCGAGACGCGAACGCTGCGCTGAGCGGTGTAGGTCGAGCCGTCGGAACGGCGCTTGCTGACCTCGTCACGGCGGAAGCCGACGCGGGTGACGCCGTCACCCTCGACCAGCATCACGTTGGACACGTGGATCGGGGCCTCGGTGGTCACGATGCCACCGGTGTTGCCACTGCCCTGGTTGACGACCTTCTCGTGCTTCTTGACGCGGTTGACGCCTTCGACGATGACACGGTCCTGGGTGCGGAGCACCTGGATGACCTTGCCCTCGGCGCCCTTGTCCTTGCCCGCGATCACCTTGACGGTGTCGCCCTTCTTGATGTTCAGCGACTTGCTCATCACAGCACCTCCGGCGCAAGCGAGATGATCTTCATGAACTTCTTCTCGCGCAGCTCGCGACCGACGGGGCCGAAGATGCGGGTTCCGCGCGGCTCACCGTCCGTCTTGAGGATCACTGCTGCGTTCTCGTCGAACTTGATGTAGGAACCGTCCTGACGACGGCGCTCCTTCACGGTGCGCACGATAACGGCCTTGACGACGTCGCCCTTCTTGACGTTGCCACCGGGGATCGCGTCCTTGACGGTGGCAACGATGACGTCGCCGATACCGGCGTAGCGCCGGCCAGATCCACCGAGAACACGGATGCAAAGGATCTCCTTCGCACCGGTGTTGTCGGCGACCTTGAGTCGCGACTCCTGCTGGATCATCGGGTTTTCTCCTGAATGTCGTGCCGGTTCTCATCGCCCATCCCGAGACCTACGGGGCGTGAGCCTTGCCGAACTGATATTTCGAAACGTGGTGGGGCCGGGCGCTGGACCCGGCCCGGGGTCACTTGGCCTTCTCGAGGATCTCGATCAGGCGCCAACGCTTGGTGGCCGACAGCGGACGGGTCTCCATGATGAGGACCCGGTCGCCGACGCCGCACTCGTTCTGCTCGTCGTGGACCTTCAGCTTGCTGCTGCGGCGCATGACCTTGCCGTAGAGGGCGTGCTTGACACGGTCCTCGACGCTGACCACAACGGTCTTGTCCATCTTGTCGCCGATCACAAGGCCCTCACGAACCTTGCGGCTCTTGCGCTCTGCGTCAACTGCGGTCTGGTCGCTCATGCGGCGCCACCATCCTTCTCGGCCTCATTGCTGGCACCCGGGACCTGGCGGATGCCGAGCTCGCGCTCACGCACCACGGTGTAGATCCGGGCAATGTCCTTCTTGACCAGGCGAAGCCGGCCGTGGCTGTCCAGCTGGCCGGTGGCCGCCTGGAACCGGAGGTTGAACAGCTCCTCCTTGGCCTCCCGAAGCTTGGCCTCGAGGTCGTCGACCGACAGGTCGTCGAGTTCAAATGCGGTGCTCATCAGAATTCACCAGCCTCACGCGAGATGAACCGGCACTTCATGGGGAGCTTGTGCATCGCCAGGCGCATGGCCTCGCGAGCGGTCACCTCATCCACGCCGGAGAGTTCGAACATGACGCGGCCGGCCTTCACGTTGGCGACCCACCACTCCGGGGAACCCTTACCGGAACCCATGCGGGTCTCGGCAGGCTTCTTGGTCAGGGGGCGGTCCGGGTAGATGTTGATCCAGACCTTTCCGCCACGCTTCATGTGACGAGTCATGGCAATACGTGCCGACTCGATCTGACGGTTGGTCACGTAGGAGCCTTCGACCGCCTGGAGACCGTAGTCACCGAAGTTGAGACGGGTGCCACCCTTGGCCGCACCGGTCCGCTTGGGGTGGTGCTGCTTGCGGTGCTTGACACGACGGGGCATCAACATGGCTCAGGCCTCCCCAGTGGTAGCAGTGGTCGTTTCGGCAGCGGGAGCTGCGGTCGCCTCGACAGCGGGCGCGTCGGCCTTGGCCGAACGGTCCGAGCGGTTGGGGCGGTCGCCTCGCGAGCCGCGGCCCGGACGCTCGCCACCGCGGCCGCCACGGCCACCACGGCCGGGGGCACCGGCACGGGCAGCAGCCTGGGCTTCGCGCTCGGCACGGGTGCCGGCGACCTCGCCCTTGTAGATCCACACCTTCACGCCGATGCGACCGAAGGTGGTGCGGGCCTCGTAGAAGCCGTAGTCGATGTCGGCACGCAGGGTGTGCAGCGGCACGCGACCCTCGCGGTAGAACTCGGTGCGAGACATCTCCGCGCCGTTCAGCCGGCCCGAGCACTGGATCCGGATGCCCTTGGCGCCGGAGCGCATGGAGGTCTGGATCGCCTTGCGCATGGCACGACGGAACTGGACACGACCGGAGAGCTGCTCGGCAACTCCCTGGGCGACGAGCTGAGCATCGATCTCGGGGTTCTTGACCTCGAGGATGTTCAGCTGGACCTGCTTGCCGGTGAGCTTCTCGAGCTCGCCGCGGATGCGGTCGGCCTCGGCGCCACGGCGACCGATCACGATGCCCGGACGGGCCGTGTGGATGTCCACACGGACGCGGTCACGGGTGCGCTCGATCTCGACCTTGGCGATGCCGGCCCGCTCCATGCCCTTGGAGAGCAGCTTGCGGATGGCGACATCCTCGCCGACGTACGACTTGTACAGCTTGTCGGCGTACCAACGGGACCTGTGGTCCGTCGAGATGCCGAGGCGGAAGCCGTTCGGGTTGATTTTCTGCCCCATCAGGCAGTCCGTCCCTTCTTCACGTTCTTCTGCTCAGCGACGACGTCCGCCGGCTGGACAGCAAGGGTGATGTGGCTGGTGCGCTTGTTGATCCGGGTGGCCCGGCCCTGCGCACGCGGGCGCCAGCGCTTCATCGTGGGACCCTCGTCGACCATCGCGACCGACACGACCAGGGAACCGGCGTCCAGCCCCTCGGTGGTCTCGGCGTTGGCGACGGCGCTCTCGAGGATCTTGAACACGGTCTCGGCAGCCGCCTGCGGGGCGAACTGCAGCAGTGCGAGGGCATCCTCGACGGGAAGCCCACGAACCATGTCGACGACACGGCGGGCCTTCATCGGGGTGATCCGCACGAAGCGGGCGCTCGCGAAGGCTCCGGACTGGTCTCCGAGCAGCGACTCGCGGCGGGCGCTGGTGCGCTTGCGCTCTGTGACACTCATCGACGACGTCCCTTCCGGTCTTCCTTCACGTGCCCGCGGTAGGTGCGGGTCGGGGCAAATTCACCGAGCTTGTGACCGACCATGGAGTCGGTGACGAACACGGGAACGTGCTTGCGGCCGTCGTGCACGGCAATGGTGTGGCCGATCATGTCGGGCACAATCATCGACCGGCGCGACCAGGTCTTGATGACGTTGTGGCTGCCCTTCTCGTTCTCGGCGTCCACCTTCTTCTGAAGGTGGTCGTCGATGAAGGGGCCCTTCTTCAGGCTGCGTGGCATGTCGGTTACTTCCTACCCTTGCCGGACTTGCGACGACGGATGATCTGGGAGTCGGAGGCCTTGCTCTTGCGAGTGCGGCCCTCGGGCTTGCCCCAGGGGGACACGGGGTGACGTCCACCGGACGTCTTGCCCTCACCACCACCGTGCGGGTGGTCGACCGGGTTCATGACGACACCGCGGACGGTCGGGCGCTTGCCCTTCCAGCGCATGCGGCCGGCCTTGCCCCAGTTGATGTTCGACTGCTCGGCGTTGCCGACCTCACCGATGGTGGCGCGGCAGCGCACGTCGACGAAACGCATCTCGCCGGACGGCATGCGCAGCGTGGCGCGCGAGCCCTCCTTGGCGACCAGCTGGGCCGAGATGCCCGCGGAACGAGCGATCTTGGCGCCGCCGCCGGGGCGAAGCTCGACACAGTGGATGGTCGTACCGACGGGGATGTTGCGCAGCGGCAGGTTGTTGCCCGCCTTGATGTCGGCATTGGGACCGGCCTCGATGACCGTGCCCTGCTCCAGGCTGCGCGGCGCGATGATGTAGCGCTTCTCGCCGTCGGCGTAGTGCAGGAGCGCGATGCGCGCGGTGCGGTTGGGGTCGTACTCGATGTGAGCGACCGTGGCCGGCACGCCGTCCTTGTCGTAGCGACGGAAGTCGATGACGCGGTAGGCACGCTTGTGACCGCCACCCTGGTGACGCGTGGTGATGCGTCCCTGGTTGTTGCGGCCGCCCTTCTTGGGCAGCGGGCGGGTCAGCGACTTCTCCGGCGTGGTCCGGGTGATCTCGACGAAGTCGGCCACGGACGAGCCACGACGGCCCGGCGTGGTCGGCTTGTACTTGCGGATAGCCATTCTCTCTCAGTCCTCTGCTAGAAAGGCGCCGGTCAGGAGACCGGTCCTCCGAAGATGTCGATGCGGTGGCCCTCAGCGAGGCTGACGATGGCGCGCTTGGTGTCGGCGCGCTTGCCCATGCCGAAGCGGGTACGACGCGTCTTGCCCTGGCGGTTGATCGTGTTGACCGACGTCACCTTGACGTTGAACACCTTCTCGACCGCGATCTTGATCTCGGTCTTGTTGGCGTCGGGACGCACGATGAAGGTGTACTTGTTGGCGTCGAGGAGGGCGTAGCTCTTCTCGGACACGACCGGTGCGATCAGGATGTCGCGGTGGTCCTTGTGCAGGGTGCTCACTTGTCGTCCTCCTCAGTGGCAGCGGCCTTCTTGCCGGCCTCGACGAAGCCAGCGGCCTCGGCGTCAGCGGCAGTCTTGAACCAGACCTCGGCCACCGTGGCGTCGTACCAGCGGCCACCGGGGGCGTGGAACTTCATCGAGTCCTTGTTGCCCTTGACCTCGTAGCCCTCGGGCGCCTCGCCGTTCTCCAGCGGCTGCGCACCGCCAGCGTGGTCGGCGTCGGCGACAGCGGCGAACGACGTGACCTCGGCCGGGGCCTCGACGGTCTCGGACTCAGCGGCGACAGCCTTGACCGACTTGCCCTTGGGCGTGCCAGCCACCAGGGCGTCGAAGGCGCCCTTGGTGAAGACCACGTCGTCCGAGAGGAGCACGTCGTAGGTGTTCAGCTGGTCGACCGCGAGGATGTGGACCTCGGGGGCGTTGCGCAGCGAGAGCCAGGTGAGACTGTCGCTCCGCTCGAGCACGACCAGGAAGCGAGCGCGGTCGCTGAGCGAGGCCAGCGCGGCGATCGCGTCGCGGGTCGAGGGCTTCTCACCCGAGACCAGCGCCTCGACGACGTGCACGCGGCCGTTGGTCGCGCGGTCGGTCAGCGCACCCTTGAGCGCGGCAGCCTTCATCTTCTTGGGCGTCCGCTGGTCGTAGTCACGCGGCTGCGGGCCGTGGACGATGCCACCGCCGGCGAACTGGGGCGCGCGGGTCGAGCCCTGGCGGGCGCGACCGGTGCCCTTCTGCTTGTAGGGCTTGCGGCCACCACCGCGCACGTCGGCGCGGGTCTTGGTGGCGTGCGTGCCCTGACGAGCGGCGGCCTGCTGGGCGACGACGACCTGGTGCATCAGCGGAACGCTGACCTGGACGTCGAAGATCTCAGCGGGCAGATCGACGCTGACGACCTTGACATTGGCGTTGGCGCTCACTTGGAGCCCTCCTTCTTCACGGCCGAGCGCAGGACGACGAGTCCGCCCTTGGGGCCGGGAACGGCGCCCTTGAGCAGGACGAGGCCCTTCTCGGCGTCGACGGCGTGGACCGTGACGTTCTGGGTGGTGATCGTGTCGCCACCCATCCGGCCGGACATGCGCATGCCCTTGAAGACACGACCCGGGGTGGCGCAGGCGCCGATCGAGCCGGGCTTGCGGTGGTTGCGGTGGGCACCGTGGGAGGCAGAGACACCGTGGAAGCCGTGGCGCTTCATGACACCGGCGAAGCCCTTGCCCTTGCTGGTGCCGGTGACGTCGATCTCCTCGCCGGCGGCGAACAGCTCGGGGCTGATCTCCTGGCCGACGGAGTACGACGCGGCGTCAGCGGTGCGGATCTCCACGACGTGACGACGCGGCGTGACGCCGGCCTTCTCGAAGTGGCCCGCGGACGGCTTGGTGACCTTGCGTCCCTCGATCTCGCCGAAGCCGAGCTGGATGGCGTTGTAGCCATCGGTCTCGGGCTGGCGGACCTGGGTGACGACGTTGGTCGACGCCTGGATCACGGTGACGGGGACGATCTTGTTGTTCTCGTCCCAGGTCTGGGTCATGCCCAGCTTGGTGCCCAGAAGGCCCTTGATGTTGTGTTCAATAGTCATGACTCGCGACCTCAGAGCTTGATCTCGATGTCGACGCCCGCAGGCAGGTCGAGTCGCATGAGCGAGTCGACCGTCTTCGGCGTGGGGTCAATGATGTCGATGAGGCGCTTGTGGGTGCGCATCTCGAAGTGCTCGCGGGAATCCTTGTACTTGTGCGGCGAGCGAATGACGCAGTAGACGTTCTTCTCGGTCGGCAACGGCACCGGGCCGGCCACCTTCGCGCCCGTACGGGTCACGGTGTCCACGATCTTCCGCGCCGAGGTGTCGATCACCTCGTGGTCATAGGCCTTGAGCCTGATGCGGATCTTCTGTCCCGCCATAGGTCTCTCTCGTCCTTGTCTGTAGTACCGGTATGGGTACCGCGTGCAGTCCCACTCACCAAACTTCTGTCACGACACGGTCCCGGGTGGGTCCGTTCCGCCCTTGCTCCACCGACCCCCGCGGTCGGGCGTGTCGCGCTGGCTTTGCGCAACTGTGCCTTGTTCCTGAGCCCCTGGGGGCTTCGGATCCTGCGGTTCTGCTGGTGGCGCCCGACGGGTTCGTCGAGCTGATCGGGTCTCCTCATCGGTGCGGCCGCACGCCAACCACCGATTCACGAACTGGAGACGCGATTCAGTAGTCAAGTTTGGTCGCACCCCGGCAACCCGCCGGAGCAACCTGACTATCTTGGCAGACGCGACCCCGACTTACCAAATCGATTGGGTTGTGCTCCGCACAACACACCGGTCGGTCCGTCGGAGAGGCTCGGAGCCATGATGTCAAGGCCCCGAGTAGACCACGAACGGCCCCGCGGCAGCGATTCGTCGGCGTCCCCACGCTCGCGGTCACATGGCTACGCGGTCACACGCGGCGGTAGAGCAGGTCCGTCGGCTCGCGCCCCTCGGCGAGGCCGCGCCGTTCGAAGCGGGTCATCGGTCGCTCGTCCCACCGCGGCACGACGCCTCCCGTCAGCGCCGGTTCGCCATCAAGCACCGCGACCATCTGCTCGGCGTACTCGGCCCAGTCCGTGGCCAGGCGCCACACTCCCCCAACGGCCAGACGGCTCGCCACGAGTGCGGCGAACTCGGGGTTGACCAGGCGCCGCTTGTGGTGGCGCTTCTTGTGCCAGGGGTCGGGGAAGAAGGTCCAGAGCTCGGCGAGCTGCCCGGGGGCGACCAGGTGCTCCATCGACCAGACCGCGTCGACGCTGCACATCCGCACGTTGCCGAGGTCCAGCGCTCCCAGCCGGCCGATCGTGTCGGCGACGCCGGGGCGCCAGACCTCGAGTCCCACGATGTTGGACGTCGGGCGCGTGGTGGCCAGCGCGGAGGTGGCCTCCCCCACGCCGCAACCGATCTCGACGATCAGGGGCTGGTCCTGGGTGAACTCGCCGGCGAGCGAGAACCCCGGCTGGTCGACTGCGTCGTCCGCGATGACGTAACGGTCCGCGTACGCGTCCCAGGCCCGCTGTTGCTTGTCGGTGAACCGGCTCCCCCGACGCGAGTAGGTCAGCACCTCGCGCATCCGGCGACCGTCCTCGGTCAGCTTGTGGTGTGGGCGGGCTGGGCGCGATTCGTTCATGGTCGGGCGAGCCTATCCGCCCAGGAGTCCGGCCGCGCGTGCCGGTTCGGCGTACGCCAGCGCCAGTGTGTCCACGGTCTCGTGGGCGTTGAGGCCACTGGGGTTCGGCACCACCCAGAGCGTGGCACCGGCCAGGTCTTCCGGTTGCCGCCCCGCAACGGCCCTCGGCACCGCGAAGGCGGCACGGTAGGCCGTGATGCCGGCGACGGCCACCACGGCCGGCCGGTGACGGCCCACGAGGTCGACCAGGCGTTCGGCGCCCCTCCTCAGCTCATCCCGGTCCAGCTCGTCGGCCCGGGCCGTGGCCCGGCGCACCAGGTTCGTGATGCCGAGACCGCGCTCGACCATCGCCACGCGGTCCTCCGTGCTCATCCCGGCTGAGGGATCGATCGGCGCGGACGTCACCCCGGCCGCGTGCAGGGCGGGGTAGAACCGGTTCCCGGGATGCGCGAAGTGGGTCTGGGTCGCCGCGGTCCACAGACCCGGGTTGATCCCGACGAACAGCAGTCGCAGGCCGGGACCGATCAGGTCGGGGACCTCGGCACCACGGAACGACTCGAGTTCCGCACGGCTGAATCGGGGCACCCGACGATTGTGACCCATCAGCCTCCGCGCGAACCGCACCGGGGACCGGCCTCCACAAAGGCGAACGGCCCCGACTCCCTTGCGGGAGCCGGGGCCGTTCTGAGGTGCAGCTAGATCACTTGGTGATCTTGGTGACGCGACCGGCGCCGACCGTGCGGCCACCCTCGCGGATGGCGAAGCGCAGACCCTCGTCCATGGCGATGGGCTGGATCAGCTCGACGACCATCTCGGTGTTGTCACCGGGCATGACCATCTCGGTGCCCTCGGGGAGCGTCACAACGCCCGTCACGTCCGTGGTGCGGAAGTAGAACTGCGGACGGTAGTTGTTGAAGAACGGCGTGTGACGGCCGCCCTCCTCCTTCGAGAGGATGTAGACCGAGGCCTCGAAGTTGGTGTGCGGGGTCGTGGTGCCCGGCTTGATGACGACCATGCCGCGCTCGATGTCCTCGCGCTTGGTGCCACGGAGCAGGAGACCGACGTTCTCGCCGGCCTGGCCCTCGTCGAGCAGCTTGCGGAACATCTCGACACCGGTGACGGTGCTCTTCTGGGCGGTCTCGCGGATGCCGATGATCTCGACTTCCTCGTTCACCTTGATGATGCCGCGCTCGATGCGACCGGTGATGACGGTTCCACGACCGGTGATCGTGAAGACGTCCTCGACGGGCATGAGGAAGGGCTTGTCGGTCTCACGCTCGGGCGTGGGGATGTAGTCGTCCACGGCCTGCATGAGCTCGGCGATCGAGTCGCCCCACTTGGCGTCACCCTCGAGGGCCGGGAAGGCAGCAACCCGAACCACGGGGATGTCGTCGCCCGGGAACTCGTACTCGGAGAGGAGCTCGCGCACCTCCATCTCGACGAGCTCGATGAGCTCCTCGTCGTCGACCATGTCGCACTTGTTGAGCGCGACGACCAGGGCCGGCACGCCGACCTGGCGCGCGAGCAGCACGTGCTCGCGGGTCTGCGGCATCGGACCGTCGGTGGCGGCAACCACGAGGATCGCACCGTCCATCTGGGCCGCACCGGTGATCATGTTCTTGATGTAGTCCGCGTGACCGGGGCAGTCGACGTGCGCGTAGTGGCGGGCCTCGGTCTGGTACTCGACGTGCGAGATCGAGATCGTGATGCCGCGCTGGCGCTCTTCGGGCGCCTTGTCGATCATGTCGAAGGCCGAAGCCTCGTTCAGGTCCGGGAACTTGTCGTGCATCACCTTGGTGATGGCCGCCGTCAGCGTCGTCTTACCGTGGTCGATGTGACCGATGGTGCCGATGTTGATGTGCGGCTTGGTCCGCTCGAACTTCGCCTTAGCCACTGTGGGCTCCTCCTGGGTTGTTTGTTTCTTGACTCGTAAATGTGGGTGGTGCTGTGCCGAGGATCCGGACGAGGGTCACTCGCCGCGAACCTTCTTGATGATCTCGTCGGCGACGTTCGTGGGAACCTCGGCGTACGAGTCGAACTCCATCGAGTACGACGCCTGCCCTGAGGTCTTGGACCTCAGGTCGCCAACGTACCCGAACATCTCGGAGAGCGGCACGAGGGCGTTGACGACCATGTCGCCGTGACGCTCCTCCTGTGCCTGGATCTGGCCGCGACGCGAGTTGATGTCACCGATGACAGTTCCGAGGAAGCCGTCAGGGGTGGTCACCTCGACCGCGAACATGGGCTCGAGGAGGACCGGCTTCGCCATGCGAGCGGCTTCCTTGAACGCTTGGTTCCCGGCCAGCTTGAACGCCAGCTCGGACGAGTCGACGTCGTGGTAGGCGCCGTCCTCGAGGGTGAACTTCACGTCGACCATGGGGTAACCGGCGAGGACGCCGAACTCCATCGCCGCCTGGCCACCCTGGTCAACCGACGGGATGTACTCGCGCGGCACGCGGCCACCGGAGACGTTGTTGACGAACTCGTAGCCGGCACCCGTGCCGGTCTCCGGGTCGATGTTGGGGCCGAGCGAGATGACGACCTTGGCGAACTGACCCGAACCACCGGTCTGCTTCTTGTGGGTGTAGCTGTGGTTCGTGACGTCCTTGCGGATGGTCTCGCGGTAGGCGACCTGCGGCTTGCCGACGGTTGCCTCGACCCGGAACTCGCGACGCATGCGGTCCACGAGGATCTCCAGGTGGAGCTCGCCCATGCCGGCGATGATGGTCTGGCCGGTCTCCTCGTCGGTCTTGACCGTGAAGGTGGGGTCCTCGTCGGAGAGGCGCTGGATCGCGGTGCCCAGCTTCTCCTGGTCGGACTTCGTCTTCGGCTCGATGGCGACCTCGATCACCGGGGCCGGGAACGTCATCGACTCGAGGACCACGGGGTTCGCGGTGTCCGACAGCGTGTGACCGGTCTTGGTGTCCTTCAGGCCCATCACGGCGACGATCTGGCCAGCACCCACCGACGCGATCTCCTCGCGCTTGTTGGCGTGCATCTGGTAGACCTTGCCGACGCGCTCCTTGCGGCCGTTGACCGAGTTGAGCACGGTCGAGCCGGCCTCCAGCTTGCCGGAGTAGACACGGACGTAGATCAGCTTGCCCAGGTGCGGGTCGGAGGCGATCTTGTAGGCCAGCCCGGAGAACGGCTCGTCGTCCGAAGGCTTCCGGACGATGACCTCTTCCTCGTTGTTGGCCGCGTGGCCCTGGATGCCGTCGATGTCGAGCGGCGAGGGGAGGTACTTGACGACCGCGTCGAGCAGGGGCTGGACGCCCTTGTTCTTGAACGCGGTGCCGAGCAGCACCGGGTTGAGCTTGTCGGCGAGCGTCGCGCGACGGATGGCCGCCTCGAGCTCCTCGACGGTGAAGTCGCCCTCCTCGAGGTACTTCTCCATGATCTCGTCGTCGGCCTCGGAGAGCGTCTCGAGGAGCTTCACGCGCCACTCGTTGGCCTGGTCGGCCAGCTCGGCGGGGATCTCCTCGATCTCGTAGTCCTCACCGATCTTGGTCTCGCCGCGCCAGGTGAGCGCGCGCATGCCGACCAGGTCGATGACACCGAGGAAGTCGCCCTCGGCACCGATCGGGATCTGCAGGACCAGCGGGGTCGAGTTGAGGCGGTCGACCATCATGTCGACGCAGTTGAAGAAGTCGGCGCCGGTGCGGTCCATCTTGTTGACGAAGCACATGCGGGGCACGGAGTACTTGTTCGCCTGGCGCCAGACGGTCATCGTCTGCGGCTCGACGCCGGCCACACCGTCGAACACGGCAACGGCACCGTCGAGGACGCGCAGCGAGCGCTCGACCTCGGCGGTGAAGTCGACGTGACCCGGGGTGTCGATGATGTTGATCTGGTGGTCCTTCCACCAGCAGGTCGTCGCGGCAGACGTGATCGTGATGCCGCGCTCCTGCTCCTGCTCCATCCAGTCCATCGTCGCCGAACCCTCGTGGGTGTCGCCGATCTTGTAGTTGATGCCGGTGTAGAACAGGATGCGCTCGGTGGTGGTGGTCTTGCCAGCATCGATGTGCGCCATGATGCCGATGTTGCGGACCACATTGAGGTCCGTGGTGATGTCGACAGCCACTTAAGTGATGTCCCCTCGTGAAGAGTTGGTCGCGATGACGGGCTTGTGGGCCCGGGTCACCAGCGGTAGTGAGCGAAGGCCTTGTTGGACTCGGCCATCTTGTGAGTGTCCTCGCGCTTCTTCACAGCGGCACCGAGGCCGTTGCTCGCGTCGAGGATCTCGTTCATCAGCCGCTCGGACATCGTCTTCTCGCGACGGTCCTTGGCGTATCCGACCAGCCAGCGCAGCGCGAGCGTGTTGCCGCGGGTGCCCTTGACCTCGACCGGGACCTGGTAGGTCGCGCCACCGACACGGCGGGACTTGACCTCGATGGCCGGCTTGACGTTGTCGAGCGCACGCTTGAGCGTGACGACCGGGTCGGTGCCGGTCTTCTCCTGGCAACCCTCGAGCGCGGTGTAGACGATGCGCTGGGCGACCTGCTTCTTGCCGTCGACAAGAACCTTGCTGACGAGCTGGGAGACGACGGGCGATCCGAAGACCGGGTCGACGTCGATCGGGCGCTTGGGAGCGGGACCCTTGCGAGGCATTACTTCTCCTTCTTGGCGCCGTAGCGGCTGCGGGCCTGCTTGCGGTTCTTGACACCCTGGGTGTCGAGCGAGCCGCGAATGATCTTGTAGCGAACACCGGGGAGGTCCTTCACACGACCGCCGCGGACGAGCACGATGCTGTGCTCCTGAAGGTTGTGACCGACACCCGGGATGTAGGCGGTGACCTCGACGCCACTCGACAGGCGCACACGGGCGACCTTGCGGAGAGCGGAGTTCGGCTTCTTCGGGGTGGTGGTGTAGACGCGGGTGCAGACACCGCGTCGCTGGGGCGAACCCTTGAGGGCAGGCGTCGCGTTCTTGGACGCCTTGTCCTGACGGCCCTTGCGGACCAACTGCTGAATGGTGGGCACCTTGGTGGTTCCCCTTCGTTTTGTCTCTCAGAGCTCGACGCCTTGTCGAGCACGATGTGTGCTGCCGCCCGAGGTGGGCGTTCGTGTCCGGATGGTGCAGGCAAACCGTGTGTTGACGCCACCCCCGAGCTCGGGCGTGTCGACCTGATCTGCAGGTGAGCTACTTTCGAGCACGCACAACGGACCGGTTGTCCCAGACACGAGGGAACACGTTACCCGGTGCCCCAACGGGGGTCAAAATGACAGATCGGGCCCGTTGCATGCGCCAGAACACCAGGACCGCGAGGCCCACTCCGGCCATCGTGAGCAGCCCCCCGAGCACCAGTGTCCAGCGGGCCCCGAACGTCTCCCCCACCCATCCGATGATGGGCGACCCGATCGGCGTACCGCCCATCACGATGGTCATGTAGAGCGCCATCACCCTGCCCCGCAGCTGCGGGTCGGACTCGAGCTGCATGATCGCGTTCGCCGAGTTCAGCAGGGTCAGCACGAAGAACCCGATGGCCGGGCTGAAGAGCGCGAACGCGACGTACGTCGGGAGCAGGCCGGCGACGATCTCGGCCACACCGAAGCCGAGCCCAGCGAAGACCAGGAGACGCATCCGGATCCGCACCCGACGCGCCGCCATCAAGGCTCCGGTCAGCGAGCCGATCGCCATGGTGGAGCCGAGCAGGCCGAACTCGCCGGCGCCCTTGCCGTAGACCTCGGTGGCCATCAGGGCCGAGGTGATCTGGAAGTTCATCCCGAAGGTGCCGGCGAAGAACACGATGATCAGGATCATCACCATCTTGGGCTGGCCGCTGACGTAGCGGACCCCCTCGCGCAGCATCCCCGGCGTACGCGCCACGCGCTTGGGGCTGTGCAGCAGCTCGGGGTCCATCTTCTCGAGCTGCCAGATGACCGCGACGTAGGAGGCGGCGTTGATCAGGATCACCCAGCCGGTGGCCGCGGCGCCGCCCCCGAGGGCGCCGATCATCAGGCCTGCGAGCCCCGGGCCCATGATGCGGGCCATGTTGAAGGTGGCGGAGTTGAGCCCGACAGCGTTCGACACGTCCCCGGGGTCGACCATCTCCGAGACGAACGACTGACGTGCGGGGGCGTCGAACGCCGAGGCGATCCCGAAGACGAGGGCGATCGCGTAGACGTGCCAGACCTCGACCACGCCCAGGACGGTGATCAGGCCGAGCAGCAGGGAGGACAGGCCCATCGCGAGCTGCGTGAGCTGGAGGAGGCGCCGCTTCGAGAAGCGGTCGGCGACCACGCCGGCGTACGGGGAGAGCAGGAGGACCGGCAGGAACTGGAGGCCGGTGGTGATGCCGAGGGCGGTGCCGCTGCCGGTCAGTGCCAGGACCAGCCAGTCCTGGGCGATGCGCTGCATCCAGGTGCCGGTGTTCGACACGAGGCTGCCGGCGGCGTACCGCCGGTAGTTGGGGTTGTGCAGCGAGCGGAATGTGGGGCTCAACGGGTGGGTCAGTCCCCCTCTGCGAGGCGTTGGATGATCGGGGCGGCGGCACGGAGTGCGGCGCGCTCATCTGCGGTCAGCTCGGCGAGCCGCCGCGAGAGCCACGCGTCACGACGGGCCCGGTCGGCGCGCAACGTCTCGCGGCCCTTGTCGGTCAGCGCGACCACGACCTGGCGACCGTCGGTCTCATGCGGCCGGCGAGTCGCGTAGCCGCCGTCGACCAGGCCGTTGACGGTGCGGGTCATGGACGGCGGCTGGACACGCTCACGCCTCGCGAGCTCACCCACCGTGCTGTCGCCGTGGCGGTTGAGGCAACCGAGGACCGCCATCGTGGCGATGCTCAGCTCGTTGTCGGGGTGACGTTCCGAGGCCAGCCGCCGCCGCAGCCGCATGACGGACACGCGCAGCTCGGAGGCAAGTCCCGCACTGGTTCGCGCGGCGATCTCGACGGAGGGCATGTTCTTAGCATAGTTCATTACCCTTGCTAAGCAAAACGGCGAAGCCGCCGGCCGTGGTCCCGCCAACGCCGAGTCGGCACGAGGTGACGGGTTCTGCGTCACCTCGTGCCGACTGCACTCAGGCCTGTCCCCGCGTGCCGTCCCCGGCACCGGGGGTGATCAGCCGACCCAGGAGCTGATCGGGGTGTAGGCGAAGTAGACGACGAAGAGCGCGGCGACGAGCCACATCAGCGGGTGCACGTCGCGCACCTTCCCGACCACCAGCTTGATCAGCACGAAGGCGATGAACCCGGCACCGATGCCGACGCTGATCGAGTAGGTGAACGGCATCAGCACGATCGTGAGGAACGCCGGGATCGCGATCTCGGGTTCCCTCCAGTCGATGTCGGTCAGCTGCTGCATCATCAGGAACCCGACCAGCACCAGCGCCGGCACGGCGGCCTCGGACGGGATCGCCTTCACGACGGGGGTGAGGAACATGGCGACCAGGAACAGCAGGCCGGTGACCACGGAGGCGAGCCCGGTGCGGGCGCCCTCCCCCACACCGGATGCCGACTCGATGTAGGAGGTGTTCGACGAGACTCCGCCGGCGCCACCGGCAATGGCGGCCACCGAGTCGACGATCAGGATCCGCTGGGCGTTGGGCGGGATGCCCTCCGTGTCGTTGAGCCCAGCCTCGGCACCGATGGCGGTCATCGTGCCCATGGTGTCGAAGAAGTCCGCGAGCATCAGCGTGAAGATCAGGAGCACGGCAGCGAGGAATCCACCCTCGACCGTGTCGAAGGCACCGAACAGGTTGAACTCACCGAGCGTGGCGAAGTCGGGCGCCTCGAAGATCGAGCCGTCCAGGGTGGGGGCACTCAGCGCCCAGCCGTTGGGGTTGCTGCCGTCGGGCTGCACAGTGCCCAGGTCTCCGATCGCCTCGACCACGACGGCCAACACCGCGGTGACCGCGATGCCGATCAGGATCGCGCCTCGGACCTTGCGCACCCACAACGCAATCATCAGGAGCACGCCGATGATGAACACCAGCACCGGCCAGCCGAGCAGGTGTCCGTCGGGGCCGAGCTGCACCGGGACCGTCGTGCCGAACTCGTTGGGGATGCGTGTCACGAACCGGGCGTCGACCAGGCCGACGATGGTGATGAACAACCCGATGCCGACCGAGATCGCCACCTTCAGCTGTTGCGGCACCGCGTGGAAGACCGCCGTCCGGAAGCCGGTGAGCACCAGCACGAGGATCACGATGCCCTCGAGCACGACCAGTCCCATCGCGTCGGCCCACGTCGACTGGCGGGCGATGGCGTTGGCGACGAAGACGTTGAGTCCCAACCCGGTGGCCAGTGCCAACGGGAAGTTGGCGACCGCGCCCATCAGGATGGTGAGCAGTCCAGCGATGAGCGCCGTCCCGGCCGCGATCGCCGCAACGCCGGATCCCTCGGTCGTGCCGCCCCCCAGGTAGTGACCGGTCGAGTCGGGCACGTAGCCGAGGATCAACGGGTTGAGCACGACGATGTAGGCCATCGTCAGGAACGTGACGAGACCGCCGCGCAGTTCCTGTCCGACCGTCGAGCCGCGTTCCGAGATCTTGAAGAAGCCGTCGATTCCCTTGGCCGACCGGGCCTTTGCAGAAGAGTTCACGCAGCGAATGCTCGCAGATCGTCAACCCCGCGGTCACCCGGGTCGTTCACGCCCCGGTCATCGGGTGGACTAGGTTTCGTCCTGTGGAGCCCGAGGACAAGCCCCAGACGCACGAGATCGGCCGGCGCACCTACATCGTCGCGCCGGTCGAGCCACTCGACGTGGACGGCGTACGCACCCTCGAGGTCGGCACCGGGCTCTGGTTGCTGGGCTTCATCGCACTGCTGCCCTTCTACGGCCAGCTGGCGGACAACGGCCACCTCTGGTGGCTGTGGACCTGCATGGCCGGCTTCGGCCTGGGCCTCTTCGGGCTCGAGTTCTGCCGACGGCGGCGGCACTCACGCCGCGCTGGCGGCCGGGTCGACCCGCCCCTCCCCTGACCGACGGGTCCTCAGAAGTCCTCGAGGTCGTCGGTGGAGACGGTGTCGATGACGTGGTCCGGCAGCGGCACCGGCTGCTGCTTCTTCGAGAGCTGCACCTCGGAGTGGGCGCCGCACCCGTGGGAGAACGCGACCACACGGCCGTCGTCGTTGGCGTTGCCGTTGGCGCAGACGCCGAAGGTGCCCGAGAGCGACCCTGCGATTCGCAGCAGGAAGCCGCACGAGTGGCAGGAGGCCGGCGCCGACTGGGCGAGCGGGCTCTCCGGGCCGCCGTCGCCGGCGTACCAACGCTCGGCGGCCTGGTCGAGGCCCTCCACCGACAGCGTGCGGACCCTCCCGAGGCCGAGGTCGTCGGCCACCTGGCGGATCTGGGCCTGGTCCTGCTGGCTGAGCGGGTCGATGGCGTCGTCGCCCACGAGGTACGTCGGCACGAGGCGTACGTCGTCGTCCTCGACGGGGAGCAGGTCACCGGCAGACATGTCACCGGGCTGGATCCGGTCGCGGTAGGGAACCCACTCGGGGGCGGTGATCGCGTCGGCGCCGGGGATCAGCACGATCTCGTCGACCGTGGCGACCTTCTGACGGGACGCGCGGGTGACGGTCACCGACCAACGCCAACCCCGATAACCGGGCAACCGGCAGTCGAAGTAGTGGCTGACCACGCGCTCGCCCTCGACGTCGTGACCGAGGTGGTCACCGATGGCCGCGGCGTCGACGTCAGCAGCCAGCGCGGCACGGGCCGCGTCGACGGCGTCGACGAGCACGCTGTCGGTCTTGGTTCGAGAAGTCACAGACACGTGCGTGATTGTGTCCCATCCGGCCACGTATTGTCTTGCCGGGTGGTGATCTGCGAGACGACACGAGGGGATCGGCGCGAATGACCGGGTCAGCAACGGGCAGGATGGACGCATGAGCACGCGGCCACCTGAAGGTTCCCCCCAGGGAGATCCCCGCGACTCCGAGTGGGACGCCTCGCGCGACGATCGCTCGACCAGATCCTGGGGCCCACACGGCCAGGAGGCGCCGGCCGACGACCCGAACGCCGGCCCGCACCGCAGCGCCGGCGAGAACGCGGTGCGGGTCGCCAAGGGGACGGGTCTGGCAGCGCGCGCGATGGCCAGAGGCACCGCGAAGGCCAGCAGGGCCACCTTCCGGGTGGCTCGCCGGGCCTCCCACGCACAGGGGGCCGGCGACTCCGGCCTCTTCCGCCTGATCGAGCTCCACGCCTTCAACGCCGCGGGCGACACCGCCGTGGCGATCTCGCTGGCCGGCACCCTGTTCTTCCAGGTGCCCACTGGCGAGGCCCGCGGCCAGGTGGCCCTGTTCCTGGCCATGACGATGCTCCCGTTCGCGATCGTCGCCCCGTTGATCGGTCCGTTCCTCGACCGCTTCAGCCACGGGCGGCGGTGGGCCATCGGCAGCACGATGGCGATCCGGGCCTTCCTGTGCTGGGTGCTCGCCGCCGCCGTGGTCACCGAGTCGACGTGGCTCTTCCCGGCCGCCCTGGGCGTCCTCGTCTCGTCGAAGGCCTACGGAATCACCAAGGCCGCTGCGGCACCGCGCCTGGTGCCCGAGGGAGTCACGTTGGTCAAGGCCAACGCCCGCATCGGGCTGGCCGGGGTGGTGGGCGCCGGCGTCTCTGCGCCCCTGGCAGGCCTGGCGGCGACCTTCGGCCCGGAGTGGTCGCTGCGCTACGGCTTCCTGGTCTTCGTCGGGGCCACCATCCTGGCCATCCTCCTGCCACGCAAGGTCGACTCGTCGGCCGGCGAGGTGCGTCTCGAGCTGATGCCGGGCCCCTCGGCTGCTGCCAACCCACAACGACCCAACGTGCGCATCCCAGCCCCCGTGGCCTTCGCCCTGCGCGCGAACTGCGGGCCTCGCTTCCTGTCCGGGTTCCTGACCATGTTCATGGCGTTCCTGCTCCGCGAGAACCCCATCGACGGGTGGGAGGACAGGCCCGAGCTGCTCCTCGGGGTGGTGATCGGTGCCGCGGGCATCGGCAACACCCTGGGGATCTTCCTCGGCTCCGTCCTGAAGAAGGTCAACCCCGCGGTCACGGTCGTGGTCGCCCTGCTCGCCGACGCTGCGATGGCGCTGGTGGCCGCACTGTTCTACGGGTTGATCCCGCTCGCTGCCCTCGGGCTCACCGCCGGACTCGCCCAGTCCCTGTCCAAGCTCTCGCTCGACTCGACCATCCAGACACACGTGCACGACCGCGTGCAGACCTCGGCATTCGCCCGCTCGGACACCACGCTCCAGCTGGCCTGGGTGATCGGAGGATTCGTGGGCATCGCGATGCCGCTCATCCCGCAGCTCGGGCTCGGCGTCGGGTTCGGCATCCTCGCAGCCTGGGCGGCCCTGGTGATCATCGTGCGCGGCGGCCCCCTGCGCCGACCCCCGCAGCCCCCGGCGGCCCCGCGGCCGAGGACGGTCCGGGGCGAGGCCTGCTGAAGCCCGGTCCCGCGGGAGGTCACCGGTGGTGCCACCACGGACGATCGCGGGCCACCGACACTCCGTGACTGCAGACCGCACGCGAGTCACCGGTCGGCAGCTCGCCCCCGACCGGGTCGATCAGCAAAGAGGACCCTCCCGGGATCGCCGGCGGCGAGCGCCAGGGGGAAGCTCAGAGCTCGAGCTCCGAGGCCAGGGCGCGCAGCAGCTTGGCGGTCGGACGAGCCGTCCTGGCATCCGGGTGGTGGCCCCGGCGGTAGCCCTCGCCGACATCGTCGAGGAGACGGATCAGGTCTTCGACGATCGTGACCATCTCCTCCGGCTTCTTGCGCTGCGCCTTCGACTTGTTGCGCGACACCGACGCCGGTGCATCGAGGACCCGCACCTGCAGGGCCTGGTCGCCCTTGCGTCCCTGCGCGATGCCGAACTCGACCTTCGTGCCGGCCTTCAGGACCGTGACACCCTCGGGGAGGGCTTCGGCGCGCACGTAGACATCGGGTCCGTCCTCCTGTGACAGGAAGCCGAAGCCCTTCTCGCCGTCGTACCACTTCACCTTGCCACTGGGCACTGGATGCCCCTTCCTGGGTGTGCTGTCTGATGCTGCCTGCACCGGGCCACGTTGGCCGCGGCAGCAAAGCCTAGGCCATCGGTGTTGCGCCGTGGGACCGAGTATTTGTCCCGGTGCCGTCCCGAGGGGATCGGTGCGACTCCAACCACTCGGGGAACTGGCCCAGGTCGTCGAGAACGACGTGGGTCCCGGCCGCCTCGAGCTCGTCGCGGCTGCATCCTCCGCTCAGCACCGAGACGCTCGTGACACCCGCCGCCAACGCGCCCTCGACGTCATGGACGTGGTCTCCCACATAGACCGACGCACCCATCTCCTTGAGGATCGCGGCCTTCCCGACGCCCCAGACCATGCCCTCCAGGTGGTCGATCTCCAGGCCCAGGTGGTCGACGTGCAGCTGGGCGTTGGGGGTGAACTTGCCGGTGACCACGATGCTTCGACCGCCAAGGCGGCGTACGGCGGCCAGCGCCTCGTGGGTGCCCGGGAACGCGGTGACCGGGGTGATCGCCGAGCCCGGGTAGAGCTCGCGGAACCGGTCGACCGCGGCCGGGATGCGGTCCGCGGACAGGTACTCCTCGAGCATCGACCCGAGAGGCGGCCCGAGCCTGGCGGTCAGCGTCTCGACCGGGAAGTCGACGTCGAGCTCCAAACCGAGGGCGACGAGCGTGGCCGAGAAGCCCGGGACGGTGTCGATGAGGGTCATGTCCAGGTCAAAACCCACCACGAACGGATCCATGTGTGACAGCCTAGGCAACGACCGGCGACGACCGAGCAGGGCGTGGGACCTGCGGGTCCGAGGCCTGTGCAGAAAGAATTGAATCCGGTTCCGATGGCTGCCACCATGGTGACTTCGGCAACCCGTGCGACTGGTGGGACTCGTGATGCGACGCGTGCTCGTGGGCTGCGCCCTTGGTGGCGTGACGCTCCTCGCTGCGCTCACACCCTTGGCATCCACCCCGACGGCGCATGCCGACGAGACCACCGGTCTCTATCTCGTCACCCTGTCAGGCCCGGGCACCGCGGGCTACCGCGGCGACCTGAGCGCTCCTGACTATCGCACGACCTTGGTGGCCGAGCAGGACGCCACGCTGGCGCGTCTCGGAGTCGATGAGCCGACCTATCGCTGGACCGCCGCGCTGAACGGCTTCGCCGCCGAGCTCACCGCGGAGCAGGCGAGCCAGGCACGCTCGATCTCCGACGTGGTGCGGGTCGAGCACAACTCCCTGCGCCGGGTCGCCGGCCACACTGCCCCGGCCGCCGCACGAGTCGCGTCGCCCACGACGGGCACGGGCGGGAAGGGCACCGTGATCGGCGTGATCGACACCGGCGTCTCCCCCGGCACCCCGGCCCTCGGTGTGAGCACCACCCTGGGCCGGCTCCCCGCGACGTTCTCCGGCAGCTGCGAGCCTGCCCAGGGCTGGTCCGACGATGCCTGCAACGACAAGATCGTGGCGGCGAGCTGGTTCGTCGAGGGCTTCGGCGCGTCCAACCTGCGCTCCGGCGCCTCACTCTCTCCCCGTGACGACTCCGGGCACGGCACCCAGGTCGCCTCGGTCGCCGCGGGCAACAGCGACGTCACCGCGCTCGCGTCCGGAGACCGGCTCGGCACGTTCTCCGGTGCAGCACCCGACGCCCGCCTGGCCGTCTACAAGGCGTGCTGGTCGGCGCCCGACCCCGAGGACGACGGCTGCGCGACCGCCGACCTGGTCAGCGCGGTGGACAGGGCAGTGGCGGACCGGGTCGACGTCCTCAACCTCTCGGTGGCCTCCAGCCCCGGCACCGACACCCTGGACCTTGCCCTGCTCGGCGCCGCTGAGCGCGACATCGTCGTGACCACGGCGGCGGGCAACTCGAGTGGCCGGACGGGCTACCAGCAGCCGTGGGTGACCACGGTCGCCGCCAGCTCCGGTCCTGACCGCACCGGAGCGCTGAGCCTGCCGGGGCAGGCCCCGATCCCGGGCATCCTGACCGCGCAGGAGCTGCCGAGGGCGGCCCGCGTCGTGCTGGGCGGCACCATCCCGGCTCCCGGCCACCGCCGCTCCGAGGCACGGTTGTGCATCCCCGGTTCCCTCGACGCGGCCCGGGCCAGTGACGCCATCGTGGTGTGCGCCCGCGGCAGAATCGCTCGCGTCGACAAGTCGTCGGCGGTCGACCTGGCCGACGGTGTCGGGATGGTCCTGGTCAACGCCGTCGGCGAGGAGCTCAGCACCGACTTCCACGCCGTGCCGACCCTCCACGTGAAGGCTGCCGAAGGTACCCGTCTGCGTCGTGCGGTGCGCGCCACTCCTCGTCTCGAAGGCCGCCTGGTGCACACGCCCGGGGCGGCAGGGCCGGCGCGGGTGATGCCGTGGTCGGCCACCGGCTCGCCCCGCGCCGACGTGGCCAAGCCAGACCTCGCAGCGCCGGGCTTCGGGCTGCTCGCCGCATCCACGCCGGCCGCGGACGGCAGCGGATGGGCCCTCCTCAGCGGCACCTCCGGGGCTGCCGCCAAGGTCAGCGGGCTGGCTGCTCGCCTACGCTCGGCCCACCCGGGCTGGAGCGCGAACCGAGTGCGTTCAGCCCTGATGACGAGCGCACGCTCCGCCGCTGGCCAGCCCGGTGCGCTCAAGCAGGGAGCCGGCATCGTGAAGGCTCGCACCGGCGTCGCTCCCGGGCTCGTCTACGACCTGTCCCCCACGGCCTACCGCCGCGCCCTCAAGAACCGCAGCGACTACTCCCGGCTCAACCTGCCCTCGGTCCAGCGGCGCGTCCCCGCACGCGGCACCGTGGTCACCCGGCGCGTCACCAATGTCGGGCACCGACCGATGTACTACTCCTCCGGCGCCTCCGGCTTCGACCGGCACCAGGTCTCGGTGCGGCCGGCCGCGATCAAGATCGCCCCCGGTGAGACCCGCAGCTTCCGGATCCGGGCCACCCGGGCGGGCACCGGAGCAGAGCCCGACAGCGGGTGGGTGACCTGGCGCGGCGCCAACGGCACGCGCGTGCGCATCCCTGTGGTCCTGACCCGCTGACCGAGCGTGCGCCGTCCCCGCACCCACTGGGACCAACAACCTGGTCGGGTCCGAGTCCGGGAACCGACCAATCCGTTGGTCTCAGCCCGGGGCTCGCGGGTCAGGCGTCGCGGGTCCTGAAGCTGAAGAGCGACCCGGCCATCACCAACGCCGTGATGCCACCGAAGATGATGGCCCCGCCCAGGGCGCTCAACGGCGAGTCGAAGACGCCGTCCACGGACTCATAGCCGTTGATCAACGAGAAGTCCTGGATGATCCGGCTGCCGGCGTTGAACGGCATGAACCGGGCCGCGTCGTTGATGCCCTGGTTGAACTGGCCGAAGATCAGGAAGAACAGGCGCAGCAGGCTCTCCACGCCCAGCGGCCAGAGATAGAGCAGCACCAGCGCAAAGGTCTGGTGACGGATCAGCTCGGTCACGGCCATCACCAACCAGGTCAACAGCACCGAGAACACGATGCGCTGGAAGACCGAGAGGAACAGCTCCCCCCAGTCGTAGTCGAAGTCGAGCGATCCGAAGAAGAGCATCGTCACCATCAGCGACACCACGCAGCTGATCACCACCACTGCCGCGACCCACGCCCCGATCGTGACGAACTTCGCGGCCCAGACCGCCGTCCGGTTGGGCACGGCGGTCAGCGTCGCGCGGATCATTCCGTGGCGGTACTCGTGGCCCCAGGACAGGACGCCCAGGATGGCGATCGCGAAGGCGACCAGGTAGTAGAACGGATCGACGTTGGAGAACTGCGTCATTCCGGCCTCGAGGAAGAACCGTGAGTCGTCCTTCGAGACGTCGCCCTTGAGCTCTCCGGGCAGGTTGAACCGGATGAACATGCAGACCAGCAGGGTGAAGCCGACGCTCACGCCCACCGAGGTGCCGGTGATCCACCAGGTGGAGGCCAACGACGTCAGTCGCCTCCACTCGTACTTGAACGCGGCGGTCATGCCCGGCCTCCTGCGTTGTCCTCGGGGTTCTGCGGTGTCTGCGGTGTCGGTTGCCCGGGGGTTCCCCACGGGACGCCCTGCTGGGGAGGGTGGGGCTGCCCCTGGCCGGCGTACGGCGGCTGCGGCTGCCCCTGGCCGGGGTACGGCGGCTGCGGCTGCGGCTGCGGCTGGCCGGGGTACGGCGGCTGCGGCTGCGGCTGCGGCTGGCCGGGGTACGGCGGCTGCGACGGCATCGGCGCGTGGGCCTGGAACTCCTCGGAACCACCCGTGAGCTCGAGGAACGCATCTTCGAGGGAGGCCTGGATGGTCGACAGCTCGTGCAACCGGATCTGACTCTCGAAGGCCATGTCACCGATGTCGTCGGCGCTGAGCCCGATGACGGTGAGCTCGCTGGGGCCGACAGCCTTCACCGATCCGTGACCGGCCAGTCGCTGGCCGATCATCGAGGCCAGCCTGGTGGCTTCGGGGCTGCGCACCTTCACGTGGTTGGCGCGGCTCTGCTTGGTGAACTCCTCGACGGGACCGTTGGCGATCATGCGCCCGCGCCCGATCACCACCAGCTCGTCGGCCATCAGGGCCATCTCGCTGAGCAGGTGGCTGGAGACGAAGACCGCACGTCCTTCGGATGCCTGCGCCTTGAGCAGGTCGCGCATCCAGCGGATCCCTTGCGGGTCGAGGCCGTTGGCCGGCTCGTCGAGGATCAGGGTGTGGGGGTTGCCGAGCAGCGCCGCAGCGAGGCCGAGTCGCTGGCCCATGCCGAGGGAGAAGGTGCCAGGTTCCTTGCCGGCCACGTCGGAGAGACCGACGATGTCGAGGACCGTGTCGACCCGGTGGTCGGGGATCGCGTTCGGGGCCGCGATCATCCGCAGGTGGTTGCGTGCCGTGCGAGTCGGGTGGAACGGCTTCGCCTCGAGCAACGCCCCCACGTGTTGCATGGGGTTGTCGTAGGCCGCGAACGGCCGACCGTCGAAGGTGCAGGTGCCGACCCCGGAGTCGAGGCCGAGCATCAGCCGCATGGTGGTCGACTTGCCCGAGCCGTTGGGACCCAGGAAGCCGGTGACGGTCCCCGGGCGCACGTCGAACGACAGGTTGGACACGGCATTCTTGCCTTTGTAGGCCTTTCCGAGCCCCCGGGCCTGGATCACCGCCATGAACACATCTCCTTGCGCATCTGCTTCATGAACCTTCCCTGGTGACCGTCATCTGGCGATCACCGAAGCACACCCGGTCACCGTCGACCAGCGTGGTCGGTCGACCCGCCGACAGCTCCCGCGACACTCCCTTGCGGAGCAACAGCGATCCATTCGTGGAGCCGCGGTCGATGACGACCAGAGCCCCGTCGGAGGCGATGTGGAACTGCGCGTGGGTCTTGGAGATCGACATGTCGTCGGAGCGCAGCGGCACGACGTGGCGCACCGGCTCCCCCGGTCGACCGGAGGGCTGGCGTCCGACCAGGCCCAGGCCCTCCACCACGAAGGACTCCCCCGTGTCGAAGGTGACTCGCCAGGTGATCGGCGGACGCGAGGGCTGCGCCCTGCGCTGACCCGCTGGCTGACCCGCTGGCTGGCCAGTCGGCTGGCCCGTGGTTGCCCGGGTGCTCGAGCCACTGGACCGGGGCGGCGGCCCAGCGTGCCGACCGGGGACAGCGCCGATCACACCGCTCCCGTCGTGCCGGGGTGGCGGCGGCGATGCTTGCTGTGCCCCCGGGTGAGGGGGCGGTTGGCCGGGCGAGCTCGGACTTCCCTGCTGGCCCTGGAGAGAACCGGAAGCGGCGGGTTGCTGGGGGCCGGGCTGCTGCGGTCCGGGCTGCTGGGGGCCGGGCTGCTGGGGCCCGGGCTGCTGCGGCCCCGACTGCTGCGAACTGGGCTGTTGCGGCCCCGACTGCTGCGAACTGGGCTGCTGCGACTTCCACGGCACGGACTGCCCGGACTGCCCGGACTGCCCGGGTTGCCCGGGTTGCGCAGGCCCAGCCGGCCGGTCCGCGCTGGGAGCAGTCGACGGTTGCGGACCAGGCGCAGAACCGGTCGCGGACGCATCTGTGTGCCACGGGGCATCGATCCTGCGACGCCTGGCCTCGGGGGTCTCGAACCCGCTGGGCGGCTTCATCGACTCGCCGACGGGCCGGCCGTCAGGCTGACCTGAGGGCGACGGGGTGGGGGCAGGCTCGGGCGCCGGGACGACGGGCGCACTCTGCTGGCGCACCGGCATCAGCTTCATCGCAGTCAGGTTCACGACATGGCGCGGCCGTTCGTCGGCCTCGACCTCCGCCACCGGACGCGGACGCACGTCGAGCACCACCGATCGGGCGACGTGGTCGTGCCAACCGCGGCGCTCGCGGGTCCGGTCCTCGACCGCCGTCCAGGCCAACGTGGCCAACCCGAGCCCGAACATCGGGAGCGAGCCCACGCCCAGGATGAGGCTACGGACCAGGGCACGTGGGATCCCGATGGGCTCACCGCCGTCGACGCCGACCACCCGCAGGCCGATCATCGACCTGCCGGGGCTGGTGCCCTTGATGCCCAGCACCACGACGAACGCCAGGCTCACCACCACGACAGTGGCGACGATGATCGCGATCCCGGGCCAGACCTCGTCCTCGCGGAAGAACCACCACCACCCTGCGACCGCAGCGGCCGCGAACAACGTCCACGCGATCGCGCGGTCGACCGCAAAGGCCCGGAACCGGCGTTCGGGCTCGGCGACCAGGGCGGTCTCGGAGGTGATGGCCATGGTGATCGCGAGGCGCCTCAGACGCTGGTGACCTGGATGGTCACACCGTCACCCAGGTCGATGACGGATCCCGGCAGCAGCTGCACGGCGATTCCCGGCTGGAGGTCCTCGGGAGCGAAACCCGGCTGGGTCAGCACGGTGCCGTTGGTCGATCCCATGTCGGTCACGATGGCGCTGCCGTGATCGACCCCCGAGCCCGGACGAACCTCGAGGTGAGTCGAGGAGATCTCCTGGTTGGGGCTGGTCACGGTCACCAGTCGCGGCTGGTCCGTCGAGGTGAACCGGCGGGCCTCGGGCGCCCGTCCGACCAGGACGGCCCGGTCGACGTCGACGGTCTCGCCGTTGGAGAAGACCAGCTTGGCCACCGGCTGTGCGGTCACGCTCGGCGCCTGCGGCTGGCCGGGGATCCCGGGGTGCTGGCGGGCGAACTCACCGGAGTTGAAGTTGCCGGCCTGCGTGTGTCCGTCGTGGTCGATGTTGCCCTGGTCGGGCTGCTCGCCCCATGCCGGAGTATCGGCCGGCGCACCCCACTGCGGTGCCTGCTGCTGCTCGGGGGGCGTCCACATCGGGGGCTCGGCGGATTCCGCGCCCGCGAACGGGTTCGACGGCGCTTCCGGAGGCGTGTAGACGTTGCCCTGCGGCGCTTGGCCCCAGATCGGTTCGGACGGTGCTGCCCCCTGGCCGCCCGGAGCGCCAGGTGTCCCCTCGGCGCCGTGCTGTGCGTCGGCCTCGGGCTCGACCTGCGCCGCGTCGGGCTCTGGGTCGTTGAAGAACGGGAAGGCGTGTGCCTCGGTCGGCTGCTCATCGACGAACGCAGCACCCTCGGTTCCCTCAGCGGCGTGCACCGACTCAGCCTCCTGCTCGTCGGCGTACGACGCCGACTCGGCCTCCGGCTCGGCGTACGACGCCGGCTCGGCGTGCACCGGCTCCGCCTCCGGCTCGGCGTACGCCGCCGGCTCGGCGTACGACGCGGGTTCCACGTCCGACGACTGCTCGACGTTCGACGACTGCTCATCCTCGCGCTGCTCGGCTGCGTGCGCGCCGCCGACCGCTCCGACGGAGAAGGCGCCGACCACGGGAGCGGCGTACGCCCCACCGACCGGCGCGGAGTCCTCACCGGCGGTGTCGCGCCCCGCGGCGGACGACTCGGCGGGCTCGACGGGAGACTCGTCAGACCCAGCAGGTGACTCCGGCTGGCGCTCGTCGTCGGCGACGGGCACGGCACCGGCATCGCTGGACACCGCGGCTGGAGCATCAGCGGCAGCACCTTCGGAGGCATCGCCGGAGCGCTCGGCGTACGGCGGCTGGTCGACCCGTGAGGCGCGGACCAGCCCTCCTCGGATGCCGAAGTCCACGGCCTCGCCGTCGTCCTCGAGCACCAGCTGCAGGCTCGCCACGTCGGACAGTGCCTTCTCGACCCACGTCGCGGCGGCGCCACCGTCGACACTGGCCCGCTCGCCGTTGCCGAGGGTGACCTCGGCCCGGGCCGAGCCACGCAGCACGATGCGAGTCGGCTCCTCGGCGGTGCTGACCAGCACGAACCCGGGGAGGCTGCGCAGACCCGTGGCGATCAGGGCATCGAGCAGCTCGTCGAAGCCGGCCTCGGAGTCGACCAGCTCCCACAGTGCCGCGACGCGGGGCTTCTCGCTCTCCGGCAACAGCACGCTGGCGTGCTCACCGAAGATCGCGTACCAACCGCCCGGGCGGTAGCTGCGGATCGCGTTCTGCGCGTTCTCAGTCATGGGAGGGCTCCCAACTTCTCTTCCAGGCTCACGGGCTCGGTCCGCGACGCATCGAGCATCGCGCTTTCGGTCAATCCCACCACATCGACCACAACCGCAGTCGCGTTGTCCTCGCCGCCCGCAGCGACCGCTGCGGCGACCAGTGCCTGCGCTGCGTCGCGGGGATCATCGGTGGTGCTGACGATGCGGTGGATCTCGGTGTCGTCGATCATCCCGCTCACCCCGTCGGAGCACAGCACGACGCGCTCGGCAGAGGTCAGCGGCAGGACGAAGAAGTCCGGTGCGCGGAAGACGGGGCCACCCAGGGCGCGGGTGATCACGTGGCGCTCCGGGTGCACCGCCGCTTCAGCGGCGTTGATCTCGCCGGCATCGAGCAGCTCCTGGACGAGGGAGTGGTCCACGCTGACCTGGTCGAGGCGGTCGTTGTGGAGCTTGTAGATGCGTGAGTCGCCGAGGTTCGCCAGCAACCACTTGGCCCCCTCCTCGTCCTCGCACAGCAACGCCGCCGCCACTGTCGTGCCGGCGTACCACTCGCCGTCTCCCTCGGAGCGGTGCTGCTCGCCGTAGGCCTGGATCCTGCGCTGGCACTCCATCAGGGTGGCGGAGACGACCTCGGTCGCCTTCGTGGAGTCATAGCCGTCGTGGGCCAGCCGGGCGAACTCCTCGACGGCGATCGCACTGGCGATCTCGCCGGACTGGTGTCCACCCATGCCGTCGGCGACCACGAAGACCGGGGAGGACGCGAAGTGGGAGTCCTCGTTGATCTCGCGGACCCGGCCGACGTCGCTGGCAGCGCCGCAATGGAGATGAACCACGCCTACGCCACTCCTCACTGGTTGCCCACCATGCTCGTTCCGCGACCTGACACTAGTAGCGTGGACGGGATGGCCGGAAACCCTGTCTTCCGCTCGCTGGCGGACCAGTTGCGCGCGTGGCCCGAGAATCGCCTCGCGCAGCTGTTGCGCGCCCGTCCAGATCTGGCCACTCCCGCTCCTCAGGATTCGTCTCAACTTGCCTCGCGGGCGGCCACTCGGGCATCGGTCCTGCGTGCCCTCGACCGACTCACCCATGCCGAGCTGTGGTTCCTTCATGCCCTCGTCGTCGGCGATGAAAACCTGCCAGCCGAAATCGATTCCCCTCCCGCACGCCGACTCCTCGACCTGGCACTGGTCTGGGAGTCCTCGACGGGGCTGCGGCCGCTGAGCGTCGTGGCCGAGCTGCTGCCCCGCAACGAGGACGGTGCCGGGCCGTCCACGGCCCTGCCGGACCTGCTGACCAGCGAGCGCGACCCACAGGTGTGCTCCCGAGCCGCAGCCGGAGCCGCGTTCGACGTCGTACGCCGCGTGGAGCTGTTGCTCGACCACTGGGGCACCCACCCACCAGCGGTCCTGCGCACCGGGGGGCTGGCGGTGCGTGACCTCAGGGCCACCGCGCTGCTGCTCCACGTCGACGACCGCACGGCCGCCTTCCTCGTGGAGCTCGCCGCCTCCGCGGGGCTGCTGGCCTCGGGCTCGCCCGGGGAGCTGACCGACAGCTGGCTTCCCACCGATGCGTACGACGCGTGGTGTCGCGCCTCGTTCGCCCAGCGGTGGACCGAGCTCGCCAAGGCCTGGTCGGCCTCTGCCCGACTCGTCTCACTCGTCGGCGCGAAGGACTCGACGGGCAAGTCGCTGAACGCACTGGCTCCCGGCCTGGTCGATCCCCACCTGGTCGACACGCGTGCACTGACGCTCGCCCAGCTGGCCGACCTCCCCGCCGGCACCGTGCTCGCCACCGGCACCGGGGTCGCATCGCTGGTCGCGCGGGTCCAGTGGCTGCGGCCCCGTCGTCCGTCGAGCCTGGCTCGACTCGTGGCCTGGTCGACCGAGGAGGCTGCGCTGCTCGGGGTCACCGGGCTGGGTGCGCTCTCCGACTTCGGTCGCCTTCTCGTCGACGGCGACCACGCCGCGGCAGCGAAGGCGCTGGCTCCGTTGCTGCCGGAGCCGCTCGACCACATCCTGGTCCAGGGGGACCTGACCGCGATCGCCCCCGGCCCCCTCGAGAGCACTCTCGCGGCGAAGCTCCAGCTCGTGGCCGACGTCGAGTCACGGGGCGGCGCCACCGTCTACCGCTTCTCATCGACCTCCGTCCGCCGCGCCCTCGACGCGGGCTGGGGTGCCCACGACATCCACGAGTTCCTCTCCTCGGTGTCGCGCACCGACATCCCGCAACCGCTGGCCTACCTGGTCGACGACACGGCCCGCACCTTCGGATCCCTGCGGGTGGGCTATGCCGAGGCGTTCATCCGCACCGACGACGAGGCCGAGCTGGAGGCCCTGCTGCGGGCTCGGGGCGCCTCGGCGCTGGGCCTGCGCCGGATCGCGCCGACGGTGTTGATCAGCACCACTCCGATCGACGTGCTGCTCCCACGACTGCGTGAGCTGGGTGCGGCTCCCGTCGTCGAGGCCGACGACGGCACCGTCCACGTCGCGCGCCCCGACGTACGCCGGGCACGCACGCCGAAGCAACGCTCCACCGGGCGCGACGCGGCCCGCGAGGTGGCCCAGGTCGGCCACGCGGTGTCGGCGATCCGGGCCGGGGACCGGGCCCGCGACCTGCGCCCCGAGGACCAGACCGCCACCACGCCGGCCGACTCCTTGGCCCTGCTCCGAGCCGCGATCGAGGCCGGCACCAACGTGTGGATCGGCTATCTCGACAACCACGGCACCTCGACCGAACGCGTCGTCCAACCGATCCGGGTCGAGGGTGGCCAGCTCACGGCCTTCGACCAGCGCAGCGACGACCAGCGCACCTTCGCGATCCACCGGATCCAGGCCGTGCGACACGTCAAGGGCTGATCCGCAGGGTCGAACGCGATCCGTGCGGTCGATGGAGGATGCCACGCACCTGCTGCGGGACGTCCTCCACGGTCGGGCGTCGCTGGACCGGCCCGTAGACTGGGGCCGTGGATTTCATCAGGTACGCCGAGTCGGCGGCGAGTCTGCTCAACGCGGACCTCGCCGATCTCGACGACCTCAATGCGTTCCTCGAGAGCCGGGCCTGGCTGCAGCGCCAGACCACCGAGAAGGACGTCGCCCACCTGCGCCACTTCGCGGCCGACCTGCGGCCGGTGTTCGTGGCCTCCGGCGACGACGACGTGCAGGTGGTCGTCGACGGCCTCAACGAGCTGCTCGACCGGCACCCGGTCACCCCGATGATCTCCACGCACGACTTGGGCAACCTGCACCTCCACGTCGCCAACCGTGCCGCATCCGTCTCCGAGCTGCTGGTCTCCGAGGCACTCCTGGGCCTGGCCACGCTGGTGTGCGACCTCGGCCCCAGCCGGCTCGGCGTGTGTGCCGCCTCGCCGTGCACCAACGTCTACGTGGACACCTCGCCCAACCAGTCGCGACGCTACTGCTCCGACCGGTGCTCCTCGCGTGCCAACGTCGCGGCCTACCGGGCGCGCAAGAGGATCGCCGCGGTGTCCACGCCGGTGGAGCCGGCCGATGCCCCGACTGCCCGCGAGAGTCGCGCCCTGTGAACGGTCCCCTGATCGTCCAGTCCGACAAGACACTGCTGTTGGAGATCGACCACGAGGACGCGCCCGACTGCCGGCGCGCGATCGCGCCGTTCGCCGAGCTCGAGCGCTCTCCCGAGCACGTGCACACCTATCGGCTGACCCCGTTGGGCCTCTGGAACGCGCGGGCCGCCGGTCATGACGCCGAGCAGGTCGTCGACACGTTGTTGAAGTACTCCCGCTACCCGGTGCCCCACGCCCTGCTGGTCGACATCGCCGAGACCATGTCGCGCTTCGGCCGGCTGCGGCTCGAGAAGCACCCGGTGCACGGGCTGGTGCTCTCCTCCAACGACCGCCCGGTGCTCGAGGAGGTGCTCCGCGCCAAGAAGATCAAGGGCATGATCGGCGAGCGGATCGGCACCAGCGATTCCGTCGAGGACGGCGACAGCGTGGTCGTGCACGGCTCCGAACGCGGCAACCTCAAGCAGGCCCTGCTCAAGCTCGGCTGGCCGGCCGAGGACTTCGCCGGGTATGTCGACGGCGAGGCCCATCCGATCGCGCTGCGCGAGGAGGGTTGGGGCCTGCGCCCCTATCAGGCCGAGGCAGCCGAGTCCTTCTGGCACGGTGGCTCCGGGGTCGTCGTGCTCCCCTGTGGCGCGGGCAAGACCATCGTCGGCGCGGCCGCGATGGGCCATGCCCGGGCAACCACGCTGATCCTGGTCACCAACACCGTCTCCGCGCGGCAGTGGAAGGACGAACTGGTCCGGCGCACGACGCTGACCGAGGACGAGATCGGCGAGTACTCCGGCGCCGTCAAGGAGATCCGGCCGGTCACCATCGCGACCTATCAGGTGCTCACGCTGAAGCGGAAGGGCGCCTATCCCCACCTCGAGCTTCTCGACGCGCGCGACTGGGGGCTGATCGTCTATGACGAGGTGCACCTGTTGCCGGCGCCGATCTTCCGGATGACCGCCGACCTGCAGGCTCGTCGTCGACTGGGGCTGACCGCGACGCTGGTGCGTGAGGACGGCCGCGAGGGTGACGTGTTCTCCCTGATCGGCCCGAAGCGCTTCGATGCGCCGTGGAAGGACATCGAGTCTCAGGGCTACATCGCGCCGGCCGACTGTGTCGAGGTGCGGGTGACGCTGCCGTCTGCGGAGCGCATGGCGTACGCCGTCGCGGAGCCCGAGGAGCGCTATCGCCTCGCCGCCTGCACGCACCACAAGATCGACGTCGTCCGACAGCTGGTCGAGCAGCACTCCGGCCAACCCACGTTGGTGATCGGGCAGTACATCGACCAGCTCGACGAGCTGGCCGCCGCGCTCGATGCCCCGGTGATCAAGGGCGAGACGACGGTGCGCGAGCGGCAACGCCTCTTCGACGCCTTCCGCTCCGGGGAGATCGACCTGCTGGTGGTCTCGAAGGTGGCGAACTTCTCCATCGACCTGCCCTCGGCCGAGGTGGCGATCCAGGTCTCCGGCTCGTTCGGCTCGCGCCAGGAGGAGGCCCAGCGGCTGGGCCGGCTGCTGCGGCCGAAGTCGGAGGGCAAGTCGGCGCACTTCTACACGATCGTCTCCCGCGACACCGTCGATGCCGACTTCGCGCAGAACCGGCAGCGGTTCCTCGCCGAGCAGGGCTATGCCTACCGCATCGTCGACGCCGACGACCTCTCCTCCACCCCCGACAGCCCCTGACGTCTCGATCCTCCGCGGGAAACAGTCCCTGACGTCTCGGTCCGCGGCAGAACGTGCCCGTCAGGAATCGAGCAGCAGCCGCCAGGAGCGGACGTGGCCGGAGTCGACGTACGCCTTGTAGGACGCACCGGGACGAGCCTGCACGCCGACGTGGAACTGGCCGATGCCGGCCCGCGCCAGCCACGGCACCTGCTCCGGCAGCAGGTCGGTGCCGGGCAGCATCAGGGCTGCCGCACGTTCGTCGCCCTGCGCGGTGGCCAGCAGGTCGTCGTAGCCGACGCCCAGCCCGCGCGGCGACCCCGAAGCGTGTACGGCGTCGAGTCCCGGGAGCTTGAGCAGGTCCCGCCAGGCGCGGCGACTGTCGAGACAGGAGTCGATGGCGTGGTGGAACGTCCACGGCACACCGGGCAGCCTGCCGGCGAGCTCGCGACACGTCGCGACGTCGACCTCGAGGTCGGCGTCGAGGAATCCGAAGGCCACACCCTGCGCACCGAGTGCGACGTACTCCTCGGCCAGTCCGACCAGGCGGGTGAACTCGCCGCCGTTTGTGGTGAACGAGTCGTTGAGCCGGAGCATGACGCGCACCGGGACCTGCGCGACACGCAACACCGCGGAGGTCGCGGCCAGGTCGGGCGAGAGCCCCTCGTTCCCGGTGAGGAACATCCGGTCAGCGCCGCCCTCCTCGGCTCCGGGGACGTCACGCTCGCTGCGGATCGCGACTTCGAGGAGAACGCTCATGGGGGCAGCCTAGACGCCCGCACTCGTGCGGCGGTGCTGACGAAAACGCGTGTCACAGCGCGTGTTGAGCGAGAGGACCACGCGTTGCTCGCGGGAAGGGGGAAGGCAGGTCAGCCGTGGGAGAACTGCACCCAGAGCGTGAACCGGTCGGCTCGATAGGTCGAGCGGGAGACCTCGATGACCTTGTCGTCGCGCAGTGCGCGACGCTCGATGCGCATCACCGGCGATCCGGGCTCGATCGACAGCACGGCCGCCTCCTGCGCAGAGGCCAGGTCGGCGCGCACCGAGTCCTCGGCCCAGGTGGGACGCAGGCCGCGCTCGTCCAGGTCGGCGTAGAGGCTGGTGGGCATCGCGGTCTCGAGGAAGCCGGGCAGCAGCACCTCGGAGAGGTAGGCGTTCTCCAGGCACATGGTCTCCCCGTCGGCACGACGCAGCCGCTGCCAGTGGATGACCGAGTCGCCCTCGGTGATCCGCAGGGCACGCGCCACTCCCGGCCCGGCCTTCTCCTGGCGCAGCACCAACGTCTGCGACTCCGGGAGCAGACCACGGTCGTGCATCTCGTCAGTGAAGCTGCGCAGCTCTCCGACGCGCGTCGGCGGCCGCATCACGAACGTGCCCTTGCCGGGCATCCGCTCCAGCAGGCCTTCGGCGACCAGTGCCTCGATGGCTTGGCGCACCGTCATCCTGGCCACGCCGAAGCGCTGCACGAGCTCACGTTCCGAGGGAGCGGGAGCTCCGACGGGCAGCCCGGTGATCACGTCGCGGACGTATTCGCGCACCGCGACGTGCTTGAGCTGCGTTGCCCGTCTCGCCGGGATGACCGGATTCACGTCCGGAGTGTAGGCAGCCGCACCCCCCGCTCATCCCCGGATTGCGCCAAAGATGGCCCGAGTGGGCTAGACATGCTGGCTATTCGGTTGCGATGGCCTTGAGCACGTCGAGGCGCGCCGCACGCCGAGCCGGGAAGACCGCGGCGAGCACGCCCAGCACCGCCGAGGCCAGCACGAAGATCGCCAGCATCCCCCAGGGGATCGAGAGCTCGGTGAGCCCTTGGTCCTCCAGGGCCCAGACCAGGGTCGAGCCGAAGACCACACCCATCACCATGCCGAGCAGCGCCCCGAAGACCGCGACCACCACCGACTCGAGTCGGATCATGGTGCGCAGCTGACGCCGACTGAGCCCGACGGCCCGGAGCAGGCCGACCTCGCGGGTGCGCTCGATCACCGACAGGCTCAGCGTGTTGACCACCCCCAGGATCGCGATGATCACCGACAGCCCGAGCAGGCCGTAGATCATGTAGAGGAACTGGTTGATCTGGGTCTTCTGCTCGTCGGCGAACCCCTCCGGGTCCTTGACGGTGACGGTGGGCAGGTCCTCGGTGATGCGCTCGATTCCGGCCTCCAGGTCCGCGGTCTCGGCGTCGTCCTTCTTGGTCACGAAGACCATCGAGTCGAGCGGCACCATCCCGCCCTTGACGAAGGTGTCGGGCGTGACCATGTAGTTGCCGGGAACGACGCCGCCGTCGAGGAAGGTGGCGACCACCTTCAGCGTGACCTCGCCGGCCTGGAACTCGAGGGTGACAGGGTCACCGATGTCGAGCCCCAGGTTCTCGGCCTGGTTCGCGGAGATCGCCACGGTGCCGGGCTGGAGGTCGTCGAGGCTCCCGGACGCAACGGGCACGCGGAAGGCGAACCTCAGGTCCTCGGCCTTCACCGCAACGGCGTAGACCACCTTCCCGTCGACCTTCGGGAATGCCTGGCGCAGGGCCGCGACGCCCGCCACGGTCGGCAGCTTGCGGATCTGGCGGGCCACGTCGGGAGAGAAGGGCTGGCCGACCGCGTTGGAGACGATGAACTGCGAGGTCAGCGACTTGCCGATGGTCGCGTCGGTCGAGGCTGAGGCCGACGAGCCGAAGATCGACATCATCGACATGAGGGCCAGCCCGATCATCAGCGCACTGGCGGTGGCACCGGTTCGCCGCGGGTTGCGCAGGGTGTTCTGCGCGGCGAGGTTGCCGACACTTCCGAAGATCCGGCGGTAGGCCACGGCGAAGAGGCTCAGGAGGGGCCGACCGAGCAGCGCACTCATCAGCGCCACCCCGATCAGGATGAACAGGATGCCCGCGCCGATCAGGACCAGGCCGGTGGTGCCGGATCCGGCGAGGCCGCCGATCATGCCGCCCGCGCCGAGCACGACGAGCACGGCGCCGGCGATCATCCGCTTGCGCAGGGTCGCCTCGGGCAGGGCGACGTCGTCGCGCAGGGCGGCCATCGGCGGGATCCGCGAAGCGCGTACGGCGGGGAGCACCGCCGCGATCGTGGTGACGACCAGACCGACCGCGTAGGACCAGAAGATGGTCCAACCGCTGACCGGGAACTCGGCTCCCCCGAGATCGAGCCCGAAGCGGCCGAAGAGGAACCTGAGGAGGAGCGCGAGCAGGTAGCCCAGCCCGAGGCCGACGGTCGAGCCGACCAGGCCGACCACCAGCGCCTCGGTGATCACCGACCGGTTGACCTGGCCGCGGGACGCGCCGAGGGCGCGGAGCAGGGCGAGCTCGCGGCTGCGCTGGGCGACCAGGATCGAGAAGGTGTTGATGATCAGGAAGATGCCGACCACCAGGGCGACACCCGCGAAGACGAGCAGGAAGGTCTTGAGGAAGCCCATGATCTCGTCGAGGCTGGCCTTGTTCTTCTTCACGGACTCGTCGCCGGTGCGGGCCACGACGTCCTTCGGCAACACCTCCTGAGCGGCCGCGGCGAGCTCCTCCTGGGAGACACCATCGGCTGCGTTGAGGGAGATCGAGGTGTAGACGTCCTTGCCACCGAAGAACGTGTCCTGCAGGAACTTCGTGTCGAAGACCGTGAGGGTGGCGCCGTTGAGCCCACCCGAGCCGAACTCGACGAGACCGGTCAGCTTGACCTTCATCGTCGGCGGCGTGCCGCTGGTGGCGAGGGTGACGGTGTCACCGACCTCGTAGCCGGCCTTCTCGGCGGCGTCGACGTCGATCGCCACCTCGTTGGGCCCGTCGGGCAGCTCTCCCTCAGCCGTGACCAGGATCGGCTTGCCGGTCAGGGAGGTGGCGGTGGTCGGGTTGAAGGCGAGGCCGGGTGGCCCGTTGCCGCCGACGACCTTGCCGTTCTCACCGATGATGTAGATCGACTGCAGGGCGTTCTGCGGGTGCACCGACTCGACCTCGGGCAGTGCCTCGAGGTCGTCGACCACGCTGGCCGGCATCGTGCGGTTGTCCTGGGCCGAGTCGAAGTCACCGGCCCCGGCGAAGCCGATCTCGACGTCGGCGGTCGATCCCTCGATGATGTCGTCGAACGCACCGCCCATGGCATCGGTGAAGATCATCGTGCCGGCGACGAACGCGACGCCCAGCACGATGGCGAAGCCGGAGAGCATCAACCTGACCTTGCGGGCCAGGAGGTTGCGCCAGGTGACCTTGAGCATCGGCGCTCAGACCCCGAGCTCGCGCGCGGTGAGGTCAGCCATCTTGTCGAGGATCGCCTCGCGGTCGGGGTGGCGCAGCTCGTCGACGATGCGACCGTCGGCGAGGAAGACCACCCGGTCGGTGTACGCCGCGGCGACGGGGTCGTGGGTGACCATCACGATGGTCTGGCCGTGCTGGTCCACGCTGTCGCGCAGGAGGGTGAGCACCTCGGCGCCGGACCTGGAGTCCAGGTTGCCGGTGGGCTCGTCGGCGAACACGATGCTCGGCCGGCTGGCCAGGGCGCGGGCCACCGCCACGCGTTGCTGCTGACCACCGGAGAGCTCGCTGGGCTTGTGCTTGAGCCGGCTGCCGAGGTCGACGGTGGAGATCACCGTGTCGTACCACTCCTGGTCGGGCTTGCGGCCGGCGATCGCCATCGGCAGCTTGATGTTCTCGTCGGCGGTCAGCGTCGGCACCAGGTTGAAGGACTGGAAGACGAAGCCGATCTCGTCGCGTCGCAGCCGGGTGAGCTGCTTGTCGTTCATGTCGGTGAGCTCGTGCTCCCCGATGTGCACGGTGCCGCCGTCTGCCGTGTCCAGGGCCGCACAACAGTGCATCAGCGTCGACTTGCCCGACCCGCTGGGCCCCATCACCGCGGTGAACTCCCCCGCACCGATCTCGAGCGTGACGTCGTCGAGGGCACGCACGGTCGCTTGTCCGGTGCCGTAGGTCTTGGTGAGGTTCGCAACGCGTGCCGCGGGCGCGGCGTCGGTGGTCATGGGCACCAACCTAGAGGATCGCGCCGACAGCCGAACATGGATCTGTGCGGAGTTCAGGGTTGGTTCCGGGACACCCCTGACACCCCGAGAACTGTTCGAACGGTTGTTCGATCAATCTGTTATCGTCGGCTCCATGAGCGTCGAGTTCCAGGCCAACCTCTTCGACGTCGCCCCCGCGCCCGAGGTCGGCTCGCTCGCGCCCACTCGGCGTACGCCGCTGGCCACACCCGGCGGCCGGGCAGCTTGGGTCGACGTACGCCCCAACTGGATCACCGGCGCCGACGAGGTCTTCGCCCGCCTGGTCGCCGACGTGCCGTGGCGTGCGGAGCGCCGCGAGATGTGGGACCAGGTGGTCGACGTGCCACGGCTCCTCCACACGTACGCCGCGGGCGAGGCCCTGCCGCACCCGACTCTGGTCGAGGCCCGCGAGGCCCTCAGCAACCACTACCTGCCGGAGTTGGAGGAGCCGTTCGTCAGCGCCGGCTGCTGCTACTACCGCGACGGGCGCGACTCGGTGGCATGGCACGGCGACACCATCGGTCGCGGCCGTCACGAGGACACCATGGTCGCGATCGTCTCGTTCGGCGACCCGCGTCGCCTGGCCCTGCGTCCGCGGCGTGAGGCCGCTGCGGGCCGGAAGCCGACCCGCGACCGTGAGACGGCGACCGAGCGGCAAGGGCGCCACACGAGCAGTCCACGGGGTGGCGGGGAGTCGATCTCGTTCACCATGGGCCACGGCGACCTGCTGGTGATGGGCGGCTCCTGCCAACGCACCTGGGAGCACTGTGTCCCGAAGACGGCCCGATCGGGCCCGCGCATCTCGGTGCAGTTCCGTCCGCTCAACGTCTTCTGAGATCGGGGTCGGCGTTCACTCCGACTCGGGACGACGATGCGCGCGATCCACTGTCACCAGGTGACTGCAAATCGCGCGTGAAGGTGGACCGGCGAGATGGTCGAACAGTTGATCCCTCGCTGCGACGAGGCGACCTCCGCGGGCGGGGCGGGAAGTCAGCGGCGGCGGGCGATCCACACGATCAGCGCGAGGACGCCCAGTGCCGCGGCCAGCTGCTTGCCGTAGGTCTTCAGCAGGATCGGCACCACCGTCGCACCCAGGTCGAGGGCGTCGTCCTGACCGGGTGGTGGCGAGGCACTGCCTGATGGGGCACTGCCTGATGGGGCACTGGCCGGTGGGGCACTGCCTGATGGGGCACTGGCCGGCGGTGCGGACGAGGGTCCGGCATCCGGGTCACCATCCGGTCCGGACACTGCCGCCGCACCCGTCGGCACCGAGGCCGGAGTGGCCTCGGCGTCCTCGGGTTCCGAGGCAGCTTCGGGCTCTCCCCCGACCTTGGTCTTGAGGCACTCCACGAACTGGCCGAGCAGCTTGTCGCTGATGTCCTGGATGACACCGCGGCCGAACTGCGCCGGCTTGCCGGTGATGCTCAGGTCGGTGACCACCTTGACGCTGGTCTCGGTCGGGCTGGTCTCGGTGATCGTGGCGACCACGTCGGCGCCGGCGGTGCCGTTGCCGCGCTTGTCCTTGCCCTTGGCCTCGATCTTCATGATGCCGGCGGCCTCGTCCTTCTCGGTGAAGGAGCCGGAGCCGTTGTAGACCAGCGCGATCGGGCCGAGCTTGACCTTGCACGACCCGGTGAACGTGTCGCCCTCGACGGACGACACCGTGGCACCCGGGAAGCACCCGGCCACCGACTCGAGGTCGTTGAGCGCAGCCCAGGTCTCGGCCTTGGTCGCGGGAACGGTGAACTCGTGCGTCAGGTCCACCGACCTCACGCCCCCGCAGCAGCGAGCACGGCTCGTCGGGTCAGCACGGTCGCCAGGTGCTTGCGGTAGTCGGCGTCGCCGTTGAGGTCGGAGGGCGGGTTGGTGCCCTCGGCGGCGGCCGCCGCTGCCCGGCGTACGGCCTCGTCGGTGGCGGGTTGGCCGACCAGCGCCTGCTCCACGGCGGTCGCCCGCAACGGGATCGAGCCCATGTTGGTCAGGCCGACGCGGGCCTCGGAGATGGTGCCGCCGTCGGTCTTCACGGTCGCTGCGACCGCGACGATCGGCCACTGGTGGGCCACCCGCACGAACTTCTCGTAGTGGGCGCCCCAGCCGGTGTGCTTCGGGATGCGCACCGAGGTGAGGATCTCGTCCTCGGCGATCGCGGTGGTCATGAAGTCCTCGAAGAAGTCGGCCGCCGAGACCCGGCGCTCTCCCCCGCTCCCGGTGATCACGAACTCCGCGTCGAGGGCCAGTGCCGGCGCACCGAGGTCGCCGGCCGGGTCGGCGTGGGCCAGCGCCCCACCGAACGTGCCGCGGTGGCGGACCTGGGCATCGGCGAGGTGCTCGATCGCCTTGGCTACCAGCGTCGCGTGCTCGGCCACGAGCGGGTCGTTGCCGACGTCGGTGTGCGTGGTCATCGCCCCGATCACCAGGGCGTCGCCGTCCTCGCTGACGCCGCGCAACGACTCGATGCGCCCCAGGTCGATGACGAGCTCGGGTGCGTTGAGCCGCATCCGCAGCACCGGCAGCAGGCTCTGACCGCCAGCGATGATCTTCGCGTCGTCACCGTGCTCGGCCAGGGCCGCCAGGGCCTCCTCCACCGTGGTGGGCGCCAGGTAGTCGAACTGTGCGGGAATCATTCACTTGCTCCGTCCGTGCGGTCTGCCGTGCCCTCGTCACCCGAGGCCGGATCGAAGTGGGGCTTGGCTGCCTCCGTGGTCGGCTCGCCGCCGCCACTGTGGTGGATCGCCTTCCACACCCGTTCGGGCGTGCAGGGCATGCGTACGTCGTTGACACCGAACTTGCGGATCGCGTCGACGACGGCATTGACCACCGCCGGCGTCGACGCGATCGTGCCCGCCTCGCCAACCCCCTTGGTTCCGAGTGTGTTCGTCAGCGCCGGTGTGGTCGTGTGGTCGATGTCGAAGCTGATCGTGTCGGCCGCGGTCGGCACCAGATAGTCGACGAACGACGCCGAGACCAGCGTGCCGTTGTCGTCGTACACCGCCTCCTCCCACAGCGCCTGAGCAATGCCCTGCACCAGCCCGCCGTGCACCTGACCGGCCACGATCAGCGGGTTGATCACGTTGCCGATGTCGTCGACGCAGGTGTATTTGCGCATCTTCACGGCGCCGGTCTCGGTGTCGACCTCCATCGCACACAGGTGGGTGCCGTGCGGATAGTTGAAGTTCACCGGGTCGTAGGTCGCGTCGCTGTCGAGGCTCGGCTCCACACCGTCGGGCAGGTTGTGCGCCGCGAAGGTCGCCAACGCCACCTCGGCCATCGCCAGGCCCTGGTCGGTGCCGCGGACACCGAAGCGGCCGGCCTTGAACTCGATGTCGTCGGGCGAGGCCTCGAGCAGGTGCGCCGCGATCGGCTTCGCCTTCTCGATCACCTTGTCCGCCGCCCTGACCAACGCCTCACCGCCGACCACGAGCGAGCGCGAGCCATAGGTGTCGAGGCCCTTCGGCGCCACCATCGTGTCGCCGTGGAGCACCTCGACATCTTCGAAGGGTACGCCGAGCCGGTCGGCCACGATCTGGCTGAAGGCCGTTTCGTGGCCCTGCCCGTGAGCACTCGCACCGGTGATCACCTCGACCTTGCCGGTGGCCAACATCCGCACCGTTGCGTGCTCCCAGCCACCGGCGCCGTAGTCGAGACTGCCGAGCACCCGTGACGGAGCGAGACCGCACATCTCGGTGAAGGTGGAGACACCGATGCCCAACTGGACGGGGTCGTTGCTCTCGCGTCGTTGCTGCTGCTCGGCGCGGAGTTCGTCGTACCCGAAGTTCTCCTTGGCCTTCGCGGTCGCTGCCTCATAGTTGCCGGAGTCGTATTCGAGGCCGGCCACGGTGGTGAACGGGAACTCCTCGTGCTTGATCCAGTTCTTCTCGCGGATCTCGAGCGGGTCGACACCGAGCTCGGCGGCCAGCTCGGTCATCATCCGCTCGATGCCGAAGGTCGCCTCCGGTCGGCCGGCGCCGCGGTAGGCGTCGGTCCAGGCCTTGTTGGTCAGCACCGTCTGCACGGAGAAGTGGTACGCCGGGAACTTGTAGATCGCGTTGAACATGAACGCGCCGAGCACGGGTACGCCGCCACCGATCAGGCTGACGTGTGAGCCGAGGTCGGCCGTCAGCTCGACCTTGAAGCCGGTGACGGTGCCGTCCTTCTCGGCACTCAGGGTGAGCTTCTGCCACTGGTCGCGGCCGTGGTGGGCGGCCATCATCGACTCGGAGCGGGTCTCGGTGAACTTGATCGGCTTGCCCAGCCGGCGGGCCATCACCATCGTGATGAACTCCTCCGGCGTGGTCTGCAGCTTGCCCCCGAAACCACCACCGACATCAGGCGCGATCACGCGCACCTTCGACTCGGAGACACCGAGCACCGCGGCCAGCAGGAACCGCAGGATGTGCGGGATCTGGGTGGCGCTCCACATCGTGATCTGCTCGCCGGTCGGGTCGACCACCGTGGAGCGGGGCTCCATGAACGCGGGGATCAGCCGCTGTTGGCGGAACTCGCGCTCGATGACGATGCCGTCGCCGTCCCTGGCTTTCTGGATGGCCTCGTCGACGTTGCCACCGGTGCCAGCGTCGCCGGAGTCGAAGACCCACTTGGCCGACTTGTTGGTGCCGAGGTCGGGGTGCGCGAGGGTGGTGTCGTTGGCCGCCTCCTTGAGGTCGAGGGCCGCGGGGAGCTCCTCGTAGTCGACGTCGACCAGCTCGGCCGCATCCCTCGCCTCGGCGGCACTCCTGGCCACCACGACGGCCACGATCTCGCCGGCGAAGGTGGCCCGGTCGATCGCGACGGGCGGGTGCGCAGGCGCGACCTGGTCGGGTGTGATCGGCCAGGCGTTCGGCAAGCTCCCCTGTTCCTCACCGAGATCCTTGCCGGTCACCACGGTCACCACGTTGGGGGCCTTCTTGGCCTCCTCCGTGTCGATGCTGGTGATCTTCGCGTGGGCGAACGGGCTGCGCACCATGGCCAGGTGGAGCATGCCCGGGAGGGTGATGTTGTCGGTCCAGCGGGTGCGGCCGGTGATCAGGCGCTGGTCCTCCTTGCGCCGTCGGTCCCTGCCGATCTCGAGCTGCTCGCTGGGAGCATCCTGTGTGGCGGTCACTTGTTGACCTCCTGCCCGGAAGCGGTCTGCACCGCGCGAACGATGTTGTGGTAGCCGGTGCACCGGCACAGGTTGCCCTCGAGCCCCTGCCGGATCTGTTGCTCGTCGGGCTTCGGGTTGTCGTTGAGCAGGTCGATCGACTGCATCACCATGCCCGGCGTGCAGAAACCGCACTGCAGGGCGTGGCACTCGTGGAAGGCGGCCTGCATCGGGTGCAGCTCACCGTCCTGGGCGAGGCCCTCGATGGTGGTCACCTCGTGACCGTCGGCCTGCACCGCCAGCACGTTGCACGACTTCACGCTGCGCCCGTCGAGGTGGACCGTGCAGGCGCCGCAGTTGCTGGTGTCGCACCCGATCACGGTGCCGGTCTTCCCGAGCTTCTCCCGCAGGTACTGCACCAGCAGCATCCGCGGCTCGACCTCGTCGGAGACCTTCGCCCCGTCGACGGTGACTTCGATCCTGGTCATGGACGACTCCTCGCAGGCGTGAACGCTGTGACGCCGCTCACGTTAGGGCTGCGAGGTTGGCGAATGGTTGGCCACGCACCAAATTCCGGATAGTCCCCAACGTCTCACAGGTGAAATGGCTGTTCGGACCTGCGAGACGTTGGGGACTATCGAGGAAATGGCTCAGCGGGAGGCGGCGGCGAGCCGTCCCCTGAGCAAGGGCTTCAGGGGGTGCGGCGACTCCCCCAACCGGGCCAGGCACGCCTCCACGACCTCGGTGTCGTACGGCGCCAGCTCGGTGTAGCGGGCCACGGCTGCGGGGACCGGATCGCCCAGCAACGCCTCCCGCACAGCGACGGCCAGGTAGTCGGCGTACTCGCCCAGCCCGGGGGAATCGGTGCCGGGGAGCAGGTCACCGCCGTACGCGGCGACGGCCTCGCGCACCCGCCCCTGGCGCAGGCAGCACACGACCGTCTCGACGTCGGTCTGCACCGGCAGCGTCAGCCGGTAGGGACGCGAGGCGAGCTGGCCGCCGACCGCGTGCCGCAGGTGGGAGACCTCGGCCTTGAGCGTCGACGGGCTGATCGACTGGTCGCCGTAGAGGAGTGCGTGCAGCTGGTCGAGGTTGAGGCCTTCGGGGTGGAGGGTGAGCAGGGCCAGGATCTCGGTCTGGCGACGGTTCAGCAGCAGCCGTTCGCCGTCGAGGCGCACGTCGGCCGAGCCGAGCAAGCGCAGGTCGAGGCCACACTCGGACGACGTCCGGGCGCCGGGCACGACCAGCGTGGACGACTGCCGGGGAACCACCTGGGCCATCGCCGACTCGATCAGCCGCGCCATCATCCGCGCCGTCGCCAAGCCGATCGGGTGGGAGCGGTCCCACGTCGTCGACAGGTCGATCACGCCCAGCTGCTCCCCGGTGGCCGGGTTGTGCACCGGGGCCGCCCAGCACACCCAGTTGTGCACGATCGGGGCGTAGTGCTCGGCGCTGAACACCATCGAGGGGGCACCGGTGTGCAGCGCGAGGGCGAGCGCGTTCGTCCCGACACTCGACTCGTCCCACTTGCCCCCGGCCACGAAGTTCACCGACTCGGCCTTGTGTCGCATCACGCGTCCGCCGTACGTCCAGAGGATGCGGGTCTCCGGGTCGGTCACCGCAAGCACGAGGTCGCCGTCATCGGCCGTACGCCGCAGCTCGTCCTCGACCTGCTCGACCGCCCGCTGGAGCGGTGAGCCCGCCCAGTAGGCGGCGGTGTCGGACTCGTCGGCCAGCGGAGCCTCGGTCACGTCGGGGGTGAGCACGGCGCCAGAACGCACCCACGAGTGGAGGATCTCCGGACGCACGAACCGCTCGGCCCGGTCGCCCTGCTCGACGAAGGCCGTCCACGCGCGCACGGCATCGAGCCTGCGGGTGTGCAGTTCGTGGCGATCGACGGACATCGGCTCTCCTGGCGGTCTGTCGCCACCGTAGCCCAGGCACGGGCAGGCGTCAGCCGTTCCGGACCCTGCACTTGTGCGGTGCTGCTGTCACCTCACGGGTGACTGGTCGCTCGTGACGTGGCACGGACACCGCGTTACTCGGAAGCGGCAGGACGGGGCGGGGGCGGGCGGGGGCGGAGCGGCGGCGGGGGCGGGGGCGGGCGGTCAGGCGTCGTGGTGGTGGATGGTGCCGTCGGTCTCGGCCAGGCGTTGGCCGCTCCCGCCCCAGGTGAACGAGATGATCTCGGCAGCCACGCTGATCGCGGTCTCCTCCGGCGTGCGCGCCCCGAGGTCGAGCCCGATCGGGCTGGAGAGCCGGTCCAGCTCCTCCGCGGTGAGGCCCGCCTCCTTCAACCGGTCCATCCGGTCGTCGTGGGTACGCCGCGAGCCCATCGCCCCGACGTACCCGACCTCGGGCAGCCGCAGCGCAACCTCGAGGAGCGGTACGTCGAACTTGGGGTCGTGGGTGAGCACGCAGAGCACGGTGCGGTTGTCGATCCGGCCACCCTCCTGCTCGGCGGCCAGGTAGCGGTGCGGCCAGTCCACGACGACCTCGTCGGCCTCGGGGAACCGCGTGTTGGTGGCGAAGACGGGACGGGCATCGCAGACCGTCACGTGGTAGCCGAGGAAGCTGCCGACCCGGGCCACGGCGGCGGCGAAGTCGATCGCACCGAAGACCAGCATGCGTGGCTTGGGCGCGAACGCCCAGACGAAGACCCGCATGCCCTCACCACGACGTTCCCCGTCGGGGCCATAGGTGAGTGTGCCGCTGTGCCCCGAGGCGAGCAGGCCGAGCGCGTCGTCACGCACCGCGTCGTCGGCCCGCCGGCTGCCGAGGGAGACGCTCGACTGCTCGCCGGGGTGGATCAGCATCCGGCGGCCGAGCCACGCAGGATCGGGATGCTCGACGACGGTGGCCACCGCCACCGGCCGCCCGGCCTCGAGGTCCTCGGCGATCGCACCCAGCTCGGGGAAGGTCTCCTGGTTCACCTTCTCGACGTAGACGTCGAGGATCCCGCCGCAGGTCAGGCCGACCGCGAACGCGTCGTCGTCCGAGATGCCGTAGCGCTGCAGGACGGGCGTGCCGGCCTCGCCGACCTCGGTCGCGAGCTCGTAGACCGCGCCCTCGACGCAGCCGCCGGACACCGATCCGACCGCGGTTCCCTGCGGGCCGACCAGCATCGACGCGCCCGCAGGACGGGGCGCCGAGCGGAACGTCGCGACCACGGTGCCCATCCCGACCGTCTCGCCGGCCCGCCACCACTCCAACAGCTCCGGGAGCACCTCACGCATGCGCCACCACCTCCACCAGCTCGTCGTACGTCGCCAGCGTGTGGCCGGCGAGGAAGTCATCGAGGTGCGGCAACGCGGCAGCGATGCCCTGCTGCACCGGCACGTAGCCGTCCTTGCCGCGGTGGGGGTTCACCCACACCACCCGGTGCGCGAGCCGCTGGAGCCGGGCCATCTGCTCGCCGAGCAGGGCGGCGTCACCGCGTTCCCACCCGTCGCTGCACAGCACGACCACCGAGCCGCGGGCCAGTCCACGCGCGCCCCACCGGTCCAGGAAGACCCGCATCACCTCACCGAGGCGGGTGCCACCCGACCAGTCAGGCACGGTCTCACCGGCGGCGATCAACGCCCGGTCCGGGTCGCGCTGCCGCAGGGCGCGCGTGACGTGGGTGAGCCTGGTGCCGAGGGTGAACACCTCCACGTGGCGCCCGTCGTCGGCGGTCACGAACCGGTGGGCCAACCGCAGCAACGAGTCGGCGTACGCACTCATCGAGCCGGAGACGTCGATCAGCAGCACCACCCTCCGCGGACGGGTGCCGCGGCGGCGCCAGGCCAGGTCCGCCGGCTCACCCATGCGGCGCAGGCTGTCGCGCAGGGTACGCCGCGCGTCGACGGTGCCGCGGTGCCAGCGCTGGTGGCGCGAGGCCCGCCGCTGGGGCAGCCGGGGGTTGATGCCCGAGAAGAGCGAGGACAGCAGGCGTTTCTCGGCGGTGCTCATCGCCGCGACGTCGCGGTGCCGCAGGCGCTCGGTGCGACTGGCCATCGCGCGCACCGGGTCCTGGTCGTCCTGGTCGTCTGCCCCGCCCGCCTCGTCGTCGCCCTCCGCCAGGTCGGAGGCGATCGGCCGCGGTGGGTCAGCGGACGGCACCGTGCGCGGCAGTCCGTCCCGGTGGTTGAACCAGGCTTCGAAGACCTGGTCGTAGCGAGCCAGGTCGTCGGGACAGGAGCAGAGCGTGGCCCGCCCCGACCAGTAGGTCGCCCGCTGGTCCGCCAGTCCGACCAGTGCCACCGCCCGGGTGAACTCCTGGGTCCGGTCCTGGGTGACGGGCACACCGGCAGCGCGCAGGGCCCGGGCGAACCCGAGCACCACCTCGTCTGCCTCGTGCCGCATGCTCACACCGCCATCATCCGGTCGAGGGCCTGGCGCACCCGGTCGCCGTCCTCGCGGTACTTCACCAGCGCCCCGAGGGTCGCCGATGCCGTGGCGAGGTCGAGCTCGGTGGCGCCGAGGGCCTCCAGGGCCCGTGCCCAGTCGAGTGTCTCGGCCACCCCGGGTGGCTTGAGCAGGTCGTCGCGCCCGCGCAGGCTCTGCACCACGGTGGCGACCTGGCGGGCCAGCTCCGCGCTGACCTCGGGTGCGCGCGAACGGAGGATCTCGACCTCACGCTCCAGGCCGGGGTGGTCGATCCAGTGGTAGAGGCAGCGCCGCTTCAGCGCGTCGTGCAGCTCGCGGGTGCGGTTGGAGGTGAGCACGACGATCGGCGGTGTCGCCGCCCTCACCGTGCCGATCTCGGGGATCGTCACCTGATAGGTCGAGAGCACCTCCAGCAGGAACGCCTCGAACTCGTCGTCGGCCCGGTCGACCTCGTCGACCAGCAGGACCGCCGGGGTCTCCCGGAGCGCCTTGAGGACGGGGCGGGCGAGCAGGAACCGTTCGTCGTACAAGCTCTTCTCGGCGTCCTGGACGGAACGGCCCGCGGCACTGCCCGCCACTGCTTCGATCGCTCGCAGGTGCAGGATCTGGCGCGGGAAGTCCCAGTCGTAGAGCGCCTGGGTGGCGTCGATCCCCTCGTAGCACTGGAGCCGGATCAACGGCAGGTCCATCGACTCGGCGATCGCCTCGGCGAGCGCGGTCTTGCCGGTGCCGGGCTCTCCCTCGAGCAGCAGCGGGCGTTGCATGCGCAGCGCGAGGAACACGACGGTGGCCAGCGACTCGTCACTGACATACCCGGTCTTGCCGAGGAGTCGCTCGACCTCCTCGACGTCGGCCGGAGCTGGTTGGTTGCCCATGCTCCCGAGGGTACCCAGCACCACGTTGGCGCCCGGTTGGACCTCGCCGATACCCCACCCCTCACTGCCCCCCGATAGTCCCCAACGTCAGACAGGTCTCAAGCGCCGATCGGCATGCGTGAAGTTAGGGAGTATCCCGGGTGTCGACGTCGTGGCCGGTGGCGAGATCGCCGCACTCGACGAGCTCGACCTCGTGCGTGGCCAGGTAGCCGCGAGCACCGCGGTCCCCCGTCGCCTCGGTTCGTACGCCGCCCCAGTGGTCGCGACCGATCAGCACCGGGTGGCCCGGCCGGCCGACGTACGACGCCCGGCGCAGGACGTCCTTCCCCGCGGCGCCTGCCAGCACCCGGCGTACGACGTCGGGCCCCACGTCGGGCAGGTCGACGAGCGTGACGAGGACCGCGTCGCACCGCGCGGGGTCCTCCTCCACAGCGGCCAGCCCTGCCCGGAGGGAGGCGCCCATCCCGTCGGCCCAGTCGGCGGCCTCGACGATGCCGACCTGAGCGTCCACCAGCAACGCCCGAGCCCGCTCGGACTCGGCGCCCAGCACGACGGTCACGTCGTCGCAACCACCGGCCCGCAGGCCCTCGACCGAACGCTCCAGCCAGTCGTCGACCAGCGCCTTCGGTGTTCCCATCCGGCGACCTGCGCCTGCAGCCAACAACAGTCCGTGCACCGTCATGCCCTCACCCTAGTGACGCGAACGGTCACTTCTTGCTGCGCGAACGGTCACTTGTTGCTGCGCGAACGGTCACTTGTTGATGGCCGAACCTCCGAGTTCGCCGAGCGGCGCCACCGTGGCTCCCGATTCCTCGCAGACCCAGACAGGGTCGGGGCCGCCGAGCTCGGGGTGGATGTAGAGCGCGTGCACGGCGGCGTCGCAGCGCGGGCAGACCGGCCAACGGCCCATTCGCTCGAGGAGCGCGTCCTGCACGTCCTGGGCGACCAGCCCACCGACGTACGACGCCCCTGCGGGCCATTGCTCAGCCCACCATCGTCGCTCGCTGACTGCGTCCTCCAGCACGGAGACGATCTCGGGGTTGGCGACCCCGGTGGCCTCGAGGTCACGCATCACGACGGCGCGGGCGTTGAGGAGTCGGTCGGTCACGAGTCCATTGTGCGTCGTGGGCGGTGACGACGGGCTCAGTGCTTGGTGAGTTCCTTCGGCAGCAGCGACCTCAGCTCGCTGGGGAGTTCCTTGAGCGCCGGCACGATGTCGGCGATCAGGTTCTTGCCGCAGGTCGTGGTGAGGTAGGCTGCGAGGGAGTTCACGTTGCTGCGTTGGGTCGAGCTCAGGTCGGTGTAGGCCTGGATCGCCGTCGATGCCTTGTCCAGCTGCGGGGCGATGTCGATCAGGACCTGGATGCCGTCGACCGCATCCTTCGGCATGTCCTCGGGAAGTCCGTCGGCCACGACCTGAGCCACTTGTTGCAGGATCTGGTCGGACGAGCTGCCGTGCAGTGCTTCCTGGGTGTCGGTGCAGAACTGCTCCCCGGTGACCGGCTGGGTGGTCTGAGCGGTCGGCTCCTCGGAGGGCTCCTCGCTCGGGGCGTCACTCCCCTCCCCACCCGGTGCAGCGCTGGCCGAGGTGGTCGGCTCCGGGCTCGAGTCGCTGTCCTTGTCGTCGTCGCCGCACCCGACGGTCACGGTGAGCACGAGCAGGAGCGGCACAGCCACGAGAGATCTACGCATGGCCTCGATCCTAGAGGTCGGCCCAACCCGTTCTTGTCTCCAGTCGTCAGGAGGCGGGCCGCAGTTCGACTTGGGCAGGCACCAAGAACTGCCCGCTCGCGCCACAACAACTGCACGCTGGCGCAGCAAGAATTGCCCGTTCGCGGAAAATGGGGAACGACCCCCGGGACGAATCCCGGGGGCCGTTCGGTGAAGCTGTCTCGCGTGGTGGCGAGGACTCCGATCGGGAACCGATCAGAAGTCCATGCCGCCCATGCCGCCCATGCCACCGGTCGGGTCGCCCATCGGGGCGGCCTTCTCCGGCTTGTCGGCGACGACGGCCTCGGTGGTGAGGAACAGCGCGGCGATCGACGCGGCGTTCTGCAGGGCCGAGCGGGTCACCTTGGCGGGGTCGATGATGCCTTCGGCGATCATGTCGACGTACTCGCCGGTGGCCGCGTTGAGGCCGTGGCCCGACTCGAGGTTGCGGACCTTCTCCGCGATGACGCCACCCTCGAGGCCGGCGTTGATCGCGATCTGCTTCAGCGGGGCGTCGGTGGCGACGCGCACGATGTTCGCACCCGTGGCCTCGTCACCCTCGAGCTCGATCTTCTCGAACGCGAGGTCGGCGGCCTGGACCAGCGCCACGCCACCGCCGGCGACGATGCCCTCCTCGACGGCAGCCTTCGCGTTGCGAACGGCGTCCTCGATGCGGTGCTTGCGCTCCTTGAGCTCGACCTCGGTGGCCGCGCCGACCTTGATGACTGCAACGCCGCCGGCCAGCTTGGCCAGGCGCTCCTGCAGCTTCTCGCGGTCGTAGTCGGAGTCGGAGTTCTCGATCTCGGCACGGATCTGGTTGACCCGGCCCTCGATCTGGGCCTGGTCGCCCGAGCCCTCGACGATGGTGGTCTCGTCCTTGGTGATGACGACCTTGCGGGCCTGGCCGAGGAGCTCGATGCCAGCCGACTCGAGCTTGAGGCCGACCTCCTCGGAGATGACCTGGCCACCCGTGAGGATCGCGATGTCCTGCAGCATGGCCTTGCGGCGGTCACCGAAGCCCGGAGCCTTGACGGCCACGGACTTGAAGGTGCCACGGATCTTGTTGACGACCAGCGTGGACAGGGCCTCGCCGTCGACGTCCTCGGCCAGGATCAGCAGCGGCTTGCCGGACTGCATGACCTTCTCGAGCAGCGGGAGCAGGTCCTTGACGTTGGAGATCTTGGAGTTCGCAATGAGGACGTAGGCGTCCTCGAGGACCGTCTCCATGCGCTCGGGGTCGGTGACGAAGTAGGCCGAGATGTAGCCCTTGTCGAACCGCATGCCCTCGGTCAGCTCGAGGTCGATGCCGAACGTGTTCGACTCCTCGACGGTGATGACGCCTTCCTTGCCGACCTTGTCCATCGCCTCGGCGATGGCGTCACCGACGGTGGTGTCGCCACCGGCGGAGATGGTGGCAGCAGACGCGATCTGCTCCTTGGTCTCGATGTCCTTGGCCATGCCGAGCAGCTGCTCGGACACGGCGGCGACAGCGGTCTCGATGCCACGCTTGAGACCCATCGGGTTCGCACCCGCGGCCACGTTGCGCAGGCCCTCTCGGACCATCGCCTGGGCGAGCACCGTGGCGGTGGTCGTTCCGTCACCGGCGACGTCGTCGGTCTTCTTGGCGACCTCCTTGACGAGCTCGGCCCCGATCTTCTCGTAGGGGTCCTCGAGCTCGATCTCCTTGGCGATCGAGACACCGTCGTTGGTGATCGTGGGGGCGCCCCACTTCTTCTCCAGGACGACGTTGCGGCCCTTGGGGCCAAGCGTCACCTTGACGGCGTCGGCGAGGGTGTTCATGCCCCGCTCGAGACCGCGGCGCGCCTCTTCGTTGAAAGCAATCAGCTTCGGCATAACTCCTGCGATTCCTTGGTGCTAAGAGTTGGAACGGAGTCGGAGAGCTGCCCGCGACGGACGATCCGGCTGACCCGGCGGACCCTTCCCGCCGACGCTTCGGACCTCAACTCACCGGTCCCGTTGTTGTCACTCTCATGACGAGAGTGCCAGCCTCATGTTTAGCACTCGACCCCGGCGAGTGCAAATGTACGTCGTTCCGGAAGGTGACCGACCGGAGAGCCGACCGAGCAGGGCGAACCGTCGAGGATGCCCGTTCGCGCATCAACAATTGCCCGTTCGCGCATCAACAATTGCGCGTTCGCGCATCAAGAGTTGCCCGTTCGCGCGACGAGGTCGGCGAAGGGATCGGCGTTGCCGGGGAGCAGGTCGAGATAGAGGCCGGGCTCGATCAGCTCGAGCTCGCTCACGGCCAGCGTGCCGTCGGCCAGGCGCATCATGTCGACGCGGGCGTAGTCGAGACCGGCGCCCGTGATCGCCTCGGCGGCCGCGACTGCCGCCAGGGCGAGCTCGGCGTGCTCGGGCACGATCGGGACAGGCATGCTGCGACCGCCGTACTCCTCGTGGACCCGGATCTCACCGTCTCCCGGCAGCTTGTTCACCTGGGAGACCACCTCTCCGCCGATCACGAAGACGGACGCCTCCCCCTCGGTGCGCACCGACTCGACCAGGGGCTGCACCACCCACGGGCCGACGGTCAGGCCGGAGAGGCGCTGGTCGTCGGCGGCCTCGACCACCACGACGCCCACCCCCGCGGCGCTCACCCGGCCCTTGAGGACGGCCGGGTTGTGGCGGTCGAGGGCGGCCTCGAGCCCGCCGCGCAAGTTGCTGTCGTCGAGCAGGCCGGTGGGTACGACGGCCACCCGCTCGCCGAGCTCGATCAGGTAGGACTTGTCGGCGTTCCACTCGAACACCGCGGCGCCGTTGAGCAGCGTGGTCAGCTGGTCCACGCGACGGGCCCACGCCATGAAGTCGTCGTGGCGGCGGTGGTAGTCCCAGGTGGACCGCACGGCGATGACGTCGGCGGCGGCCCAGTCGACCTCGGGGTCGTCCCAGCTCACCCAACGGGACTCGACGCCCCGCTCGGCGAGGGCAGGGACCAGGGCCTCGCCTCCGTGCTCACCGTCCGGCAGCAACGAGAAGGTCACCAGGAGCGCACGGGTCATCCGGGTGGCGGTCAACTCGCACGGGTGGCCACGGTGAGCAGCACGGCTGCATCGGTGACCGCCTCGAGGTCGTGGCGCTCCTGCGGGATCAGCAGGTAGTCACCCTCGGCACCCTCCCACGTCGACCCGCCGGCGTGCAGCCGCACCTGGCCACGCAACACCTGCAGAGTCGCCTCTCCGGGGGACTCGTGCTCGCCGAGCGAGCGGCCCTCCACCAGGGCGATCACGGTCTGGCGCAGGTCGTGCTCGCGCCCACCGTGGACGGTCGATGCGGACCGGCCGGCAGAGGCCGCTCGGGCCGCCTCGATCTGGGTGTCGACCAGCTGCTTCAGTGATGTGCTCTCCATGGACCCACCCTACTCAGTCGTGGAGGCTCGGAAGGAAGGACGGAAGCTCGTCCCGAGCCTGCTGCACCAGCTCCCAGCCCGAGGCACCGAGCGTGACCACGGAGACCGGGAAGATGCCGAGGTTCTCGCGGTCGATGTGCTCGGACAGCTCGCGGAACAGCTCGGAGACCACGTCGTCGAATCCCGGGTCCTCCGGGTCCAGGCCGCCGATGGCGGCGTCGAGGGAGCGGTGCTCGCCCTCGAGCTGCTGGACCTCCTCGACGAACTCCCCCTGGCTTCGCATGGCGGTGAAGATTCCTCGTTCCTCGCGCCGGACGTGGACGTCGAGGTGCGCCACGAGGCGCTCCATCAGCCGGCTCGCACCGGCCCGGTCGCCCGCCCCGAGCGCGCGGCGTACTTCGTGGGCGTCGTCGAGCAGCGCGTAGTGCTCGTCCATCAGCTCCGCGATCGGAGGCACCCCACGGCAGCCGCAGTGCTCACACATGTCGGTCCGCGCCCCGGTCGGCGGGATCCCACCCGCGCTGCGGCGCCCGGGCACCGGCATGGGCGTCGCGGGAGCGATAGACGATGTAGGGGCGGGTGAGGTAGCCCAGCGGAGCACTGAAGACGTGCACCAGGCGGGTGAACGGCCACAGCGCGAACAGCAGCATCGCCGCCATCCCGTGGATCTGGAATCCGATGGGTGCCTCGCCCATCAGGCCCGGGTGCAGGTCGAAGCGGAAGATGCCGCGGAACCAGACCGAGACGCCTTCGCGGTAGTTGTAGTGGCCGCCGAGGTTGAGGATCCCGCCGGCGATCGTGTTCCAGATGCCGAGCAGGATCACGATCGCCAGGACGGCGTACATCACCTTGTCCATCACGGTCGTCGCGGAGAAGACCGGGCCGACCGTGCGACGTCGGTAGACCAGGATCGCCAACCCGGCCAGGGTGGCGGCACCGGCGAGCACGCCACCCCCGACGGCGAACGCGTGGTAGACCTCGTCGCTGATGCCGACCGCATCGGTCCACGACTGCGGGATGCCGAGCCCCATGACGTGGCCGAAGAAGACCCCGATCATGCCGAAGTGGAACAACGGACTTCCCCAGCGCAGGAGGCGCTTCTCGTAGAGCTGCGAGGATCGGGTGGTCCACCCGAACTTGTCGTAGTTGTAGCGCCAGACGTGCCCCAGCACGAAGGTCGTCAGGCACACGTACGGAATGATCACCCAGAGCAACTCGTCCATCTCAGGCACTCCTCCACGTCGAAGCGGTCGACCCTGATCCTTGCGACCCGATCGGCACCGTCGGCATCGGCAGGTCGACCGGACCGCCGGAGGTGCGTTCCATCAGCGCCGCGTCGAACGACGGCGTGCCGTACGGCGTCAGGCCGACCTCCTCCTTCGGGGGTCCCGCCGCCACCAGCCGGCGGATCGCCTCCTCCTCGTCGCCGGCCAGGGTCGGCAGCGTCTCGGCGACGGCGTCGAGCAGGCTCACCCAGGGCGAACCCGCGGTGCGCAGGTGGAGTCGCAGGACCTCGAACCCGGCACGGTGGTCAAGCAGCAGCGCACGACCGCTCTCGAGGTCGACCGTGCCGGCGAACTCGAGCACGACGCACAGGTGGTCGGGCAGCTCCCCCGGGTCGAGGTCGACGCCGGCGGCCTCGTAGGTGTCCTTGAACCTGAGCAGCGCCATCCCCCGTTGACGGGTGTCACCGTGCACGAAGTAGGTCAGGAACAGGTTGCCGCGACGCCGGGTGTCGAAGGTCTCGACGTAGTCGGCGCGCAGCTCCACGATCGGGGTACCGTCCCGGTGCGCCAGGAACGTCTCCAACGGTTCCCGCACCGGGTCGGGCAGGTGCGGGACCGTGTGGCGGACGGCCTCGACGTCGTCGGCGGGGTAGTCCAGGAGGAGCGAGACGCACTGCCACGTCGCGCGCACCGCGTCGTCCTCCAGCCGCGGCTGGCGCTTCCAGAGCTTCATGACTCGTCCTCGTCACGCGGCGGGAAGAGCCCACTCGGGGTGCCCTTGCCGTCCCAGTTCAACAGGTTGATCCTGCTGTGCTTGTCCGGTGGGGACGCCACCGAGTCACTGGTCTGCCGGTCCTGGAGGACGGCGAAGTTCTCCACCGCGACCGGGACCACCTGTGAGCCGGAACCCTCACCGAACGGACCGGAGCCGCCCATCCCCGGCCCGCCCTCGAAGTCGAGCGAGCACTCGGTGGCGAGCTCCTCCAGCGAGTGGGCCTGCTCCACGTGTGCCGCCGGGATCACGTAGCGCTCGTCGTACTTGGCCAGCGCGAGCAGGCGGTACATGTCGTACATCTCCTCCTCGCCCATCCCGACCGCCTCAGGTATGGCGGCATTGGGCTCACGGCCCATGTTGATGTCGCGCATGTAGGAGCGCATCGCCGCCAGCTTCTTCAGCACGGCGTCCACGACGGTGGTGTCGCCGGCGGTGAACAGCTCGGCGAGGTACTCGACCGGGATCCGCAGGGCGTCGATCGCGGCGAACAGGTTGGTGTCGTCCTCGGCGTCCTCGCCGGTCTCCTTGACCACGTCGATGACCGGCGACAGCGGCGGGATGTACCAGACCATCGGCATCGTGCGGTACTCCGGGTGCAGCGGGAGCGCCACCTTGAAGACGTTGATCAGCGCGTGGATCGGTGACTTCTGCGCGGCCTGGATCCAGTCGAACGGGATGCCGTCGCGCTCGGCTGCCTTCACCACCTCGGGGTCGTTCGGGTCGAGCAGCACCGAACGCTGCGCCTCGTAGAGGTCCTTGTCGTCCTCCGTGGCCGCGGCCTCGAGAACCGCGTCCGCGTCGTAGAGGACGAGGCCGAGGTAGCGCAGCCGACCGACGCAGGTCTCCGAGCAGACCGTCGGCAGGCCCACCTCGATCCGCGGGTAGCAGAACGTGCACTTCTCGGCCTTGCCGGTGCGGTGGTTGAAGTACATCTTCTTGTAGGGGCAGCCCGAGATGCACATCCGCCAACCGCGGCACTTGTCCTGGTCGACCAGGACGATGCCGTCCTCGCTGCGCTTGTAGATCGCGCCGCTGGGGCACGACGCCACGCACGAGGGGTTGAGACAGTGCTCGCAGATGCGCGGGAGGTAGAACATGAAGGTCTCCTCCAGGGAGCGCTTCACCTCTCCCGAGACCTTGGACAGGACGGGATCGTTGGCCCAGGTCTCCTCGGAACCACCGAGGTTGTCGTCCCAGTTGGCCGACCACTTGATCGTCATGTTCTTGCCGGTGAGCAACGACTTGGGCCGGGCGACCGGGGTGTGCTCCTGGGCCGGGGCATCGGTCAACGTGGCGTAGTCGTAGGTCCACGGCTCGTAGTAGTCCTCGATGGAGGGCATCTTCGGGTTGCTGAAGATGGTGAACAGCTTCTTGACCCGGTTGCCGCTCTTGAGGGTCAGCTTGCCGCGCTTGTTGAGGGTCCAGCCGCCCTTCCAGGTCTCCTGGTCCTCGTAGCGGCGCGGGTAGCCCTGCCCGGGCCGGGTCTCGACGTTGTTGAACCACACGTACTCGGTGCCGGCCCGGTTCGTCCAGGCCTGCTTGCAGGTCACCGAGCAGGTGTGGCACCCGATGCACTTGTCGAGGTTCATCACCATCGCCATCTGCGCCATGACCTTCATCAGTACTGAACCTCCTGCGACCGCTTGCGGATCACGGTCACCTCGTCTCGCTGGTTGCCGGTCGGTCCGATGTAGTTGAACGCCCAGGACAGCTGGGCGTAGCCGCCGATCAGGTGACTGGGCTTGATCAGCAACCTGGTCAGCGAGTTGTGGATGCCGCCCCGCTTGCCGGAGGTCTCCGTGATCGGCACGTCGATCAGCCGGTCCTGCGCGTGGTGCATGTAGACCGTTCCCTCCGGCATCCGGTGGCTGACGATCGCGCGCGCGGCGACCACGCCGTTGCGGTTGACCGCCTCGATCCAGTCGTTGTCCTTGACCCCGACCTTGGCCGCGTCGGCCTCGCTCATCCAGATCGACTGGCCACCCCGCGAGAGCGAGAGCATGAACAGGTTGTCCTGGTACTCGGAGTGGATCGACCACTTGTTGTGCGGGGTCAGGTAGCGCACCGTCACCCCCTCGACCCGCGCCCCGCCGGCGTCGGCGACGTCGCCGATCGCGGGTTCGTCGAACAGGGCGGCCATGTTCAGCGGTGGTCGATAGACCGGGAGGCCCTCCCCGAGCTCCAGCATCCAGTCGTGGTCGAGGTAGAAGTGCTGCCGTCCGGTGAGGGTGTGGAACGGCTTGAGCCGCTCGATGTTGACCGTGAACGGTGAGTAGCGGCGTCCGCCCGACTCCGAGCCGGACCACTCCGGCGAGGTGATCACCGGCGCGGGCGCGGCCTGGGTGTCGGCGAAGGTGACCTGCTTGCCCTCGTGCTCGGCGGCCAGGTCGTGCAGCTGCTTGCCCACGCGCTTCTCCAGCTGCTTGAAGCCCTCGGTGGCCAGGTGGCCGTTGGTGGTGCCGGACATGGCCAGGATCGCCTCACACATGTGGACGTCGGTCAGCAGCGCCGGTCGGCCGTCCCCCGGCCCACCGCGCACGGCGCCGTTCTTCGCCCTGAGGTAGTCGATCGAACGGGTCAGGTCGAAGGTGATCCCCTTGGTGGTGGCACCGAGCTTGCTGGCCAGCGGACCGAGCGAGGTCATCTTCGCGTGGATCGCTCCGTAGTCGCGCTCGACCTCCACCAGCTTCGGCATGCTCACCCCGGGCACCGGCTCGCACTCGCCCTCACGCCAGTCGCGGACCACTCCGTGCGGGTTGGCCATCGCGTCGGGGGTGTCGTGCGACAGCGGCACCGCCACCACGTCACGGCGTACGCCGAGTCGCTCGGCCGCGAGCTCGCTGAACCTCGCGGCGACCGTCTTCCAGATCTCCCAGTCGGTGCGGGTCTGCCACGGCGGCGAGATCGCCGGGTTGAAGGAGTTCACGAACGGGTGCATGTCGGTGGTGGAGAGGTCGTGCTTCTCGTACCAGGTGGCGGCCGGGAGCACGACGTCGGAGAAGAGCGTCGTCGAGGTCTGCCGGAAGTCGAGGGTGAGCAGCAGGTCGAGCTTGCCCTCGGGGGCCTTCTCCTTCCACGTCACGTCACGCGGTCGCACGCCTTCCGGGGTCTCCTCCGCGCGCACCGAGGAGTCGGTGCCGAGCAGGTGCTTGAGGAAGTACTCGTTGCCCTTGGAGGAGGATCCGAGCAGGTTGGCGCGCCAGATCGAGAGGATCCTCGGAAAGTTCTCCGGGGCGTCGGGGTCCTCCCCCGCGAAGCCGAGGCGTCCCTCCTTCAGCTCCGTGACGATGTGCTCGGCGACCGGTTTCCCGGCCGCGGCCGCCTCGTCGGTGATGGCCAGCGGGTTGCGGTCGAAGGTCGGGTAGGACGGTGACCAGCCCATCCGGGCGGTCTTGGCGATCACGTCGGCGGTGGAGAGACCCGCGAGCTGTCCCTGCCCGGTGGTGGCCGAGAGGGTGTCGGCGCCGAACTGGTCGTAGCGGAACTGGTCGGTGTGCAGGTACCAGTAGGCCGTCTGGTTCATGTTGCGTGGCGGTCGACCCCAGTCGAGGGCGTTGGCCACCTGGTTGTAGCCGGTGAGCGGACGCACCTTCTCCTGCCCGACGTAGTGCGCCCAGCCGCCACCGTTGACGCCTTGGCAGCCGGTCAGCGTGGTCAGCGTGAGGAAGGCGCGATAGATCGTGTCGGAGTGGAACCAGTGGTTGGTGCCGGCTCCCATCAGGATCATCGATCGCCCGTTGGACTCCTCGGCGTTCTGGGCGAACTCACGTCCGATCCGAGCAGCAGCAGCTGCCGGCACGCCCGTGATCGGCTCCTGCCACTCCGGGGTGTAGTCGGCGAACTGCGCCAGCATCATCTCGAAGACCGTGGTGACGAGGTGGCCACCGACCCGGCGGGCGTTCAGGGTGGCCGTGGTGCGGGTCGGCTGGCCGTCGATCTCGCCGAAGCGGGGCAGCTCGACCTCGACCTGCTCCGTGCCCTCCCCGGTGAGTCGGAGCGCCGGGTCGACGCCGTCGAGGTCGAGGTTCCACCTGCCCTCACCGTCGGCGCCGTAGCGGTGGCCGAGGGAACCGTTCGGCACGACCGGCTGGTTGGTGGCGGAGTCGAGGAGCACGGTGCGGAAGGCGGCGTTCTCCTGGCCGGCGGTCTCCTCGAGGTCCTCGGCGGTGAGGAACTTGCCCGGCCTGCCGTCCTCGATCCTGACCAGGAACGGCAGGTCGCTGAACCGCTTCACGTAGTCGGAGAAGTAGGGCACCTGCCGCTCGAGGAAGAACTCCTTGAGGATCACGTGGCCCATCGACAGCGCGAGCGCCGCGTCGGTGCCCGGGTTGACGGCCAGCCAGTCGTCGGCGAACTTCACGTTGTCGGCGTAGTCGGGCGAGATCGCGACGACCTTCTGGCCGCGGTAGCGGGCCTCGGTCATCCAGTGCGCGTCGGGGGTGCGGGTCACCGGGACGTTGGATCCCCACATGACCAGGTAGCCGGCGTCCCACCAGTCCCCCGACTCGGGCACGTCGGTCTGGTCGCCGAAGACTTGTGGCGAGGCGACCGGCAGGTCGGCGTACCAGTCGTAGAAGCTCAGCATCGAGCCGCCGATGAGGTGCATGAAGCGGGCACCCGAGGCGTGGGAGACCATCGACATCGCCGGGATCGGCGAGAAGCCGGCCACCCGGTCGGGGCCCCACTTGTCGATCGTGTGCACGTGGGCCGCCGCGACGATCTCGACCGCCTCGTCCCACGTCGCGCGGACCAGCCCGCCCTTGCCCCGGGCCTTCTTGTACGCCGCGGCTCGCTGCGGGTTCTCGACGATGTGTGCCCACGCCCTGACCGGGTCGCCACCGTGCTGCGACTTGGCCTCACGGAACATCTGGAGGAGCGTTCCGCGCACGTAGGGATAGCGGACCCGGGTCGGCGAGTAGGTGTACCAGGAGAAGGCGGCACCGCGCGGGCAACCTCGGGGTTCGTACTCGGGGCGGTCGGCGCCCGTCGAGGGATAGTCGGTCTGCTGGGTCTCCCAGGTGATGATCCCGTTCTTGACGTAGACCTTCCACGAGCACGAGCCGGTGCAGTTCACCCCGTGCGTGGAACGGACCACCTTGTCGTGGCTCCACCGGTCGCGGTAGAACGAGTCCGAGTCGCGCCCACCCTTGAGCTGGATCGTGCGACGGTCGGAGCTGACTGTGCCCTTGGTGAAGAACCGTCGGGTGCCCACGAGAGCGTGGGTCAGCGGGTTGTCCAGTCCGGGGTCCGTGGTCACGGGATTGCCTCCTGAGTGGTGGTGCGTCGGACGATCGTGAGAGTGAGGACCAGGGTCAGCGCCGCGGTCACCGCGAGCAGCACCAGGCCGATCGCGTAGGAGTCGGTGCGGCCGTAGACGTAGCCCATCAACAGCGGCGGGACGAAGCCGCCGAGCCCGCCGGCGGCGCCGACGAGTCCGGTGACGCCACCCACGCGGGCCGGCTCGGTGACCTGGGCGATCAGCGCGAACGTGGCTCCGCTCCCGGCCCCGAGGGCGGCTGCCATCAGGAGGAACGCGCTGGTGCCGCGGATGTCGAGGGGCGGGTGGGTCGCGGCGACGCCCGCGCAGACCGTCACGACGGCGTACGTCGCGGCGAGCACCTGGACCGTGGGCAGCTTGTCGCACAACCAGCCACCCACCGGGCGCATGATCACGGCCAGGACGACGAAGCCCGCCATCCGGGTGCTGGCGTCGGCGGCGGTCAGGCCGTGCCCCGTCTTCAGGTAGGCCGGGAGGTAGACGGAGAACGCGACGTACCCGCCGAACGAGACGGCGTAGAGGATGCCGGCCTGCCAGGCGATCGGCAGGGCGGCGTTGGCCCGCAGCCGGGTCAGCATGCTGGTGGTGGGGACCTGGCGTCCCGGCGCGTCGCGCAGCACGAACCAGGACAGCAGCGCGTAGGCGACCAGGGCCGCGGCCGCGAACAGGAACGGTGCCCGGTGGCCGAGCCCGTCCCAGATCTGCACGGTGGTCAGGGCGCTGATCGCGGTGCCGCCCATGCCGGCACCGAAGATGCCGGTGGCGAGACCCCGTCGCTCGGGCGGGAACCACGCGTTCACGAACGGGACACCGATCGCGAACGTGGTGCCGGCGATGCCGAGGAAGAAGCCACCGAGCAGGATCAGGGCGAAGGAGTCGAGCGCGACGAACGCCAGGAACAGCACCGGCAGGACCGTGATCAGCGAGACCAGCGGGAACATCACCCGGCCGCCGTACCTGTCGGTCAGCGCACCGACGACGATGCGACCGATGGAGCCGACCAGCACCGGCACGGCGACCATCAGCGCGACGTCCGACTCGGTCAGCGAGCCGACCTGGCCCGTGTCACGGAACTTCGGGCCGAGGGGGCTGAGCAGTGCCCACGCCCAGAAGTTGACGGCGAAGCCGAGGGTGGCCACGACCAGCATGAGCATGGGCGATCCTGACGGAGCGCCACCCCCGCTCGGGGAGCCAGGTGTGAGACCCGATTCTCGACTCGCGACCAATTTCGCCACCTCCCGAGCACCACCATGTCGGCATTCGCCGGATAGGACAACCGTTCAGGGCAGTCGGGGCCGAAAGTCCCGTCGAAGAGGGGCCGAAGGTCAGGCGGGCCTGCGCGTCACCAGGAGCCGCCACGCCTCGGGGCCGCGCTGCAGGTACTCCACCTCGAAGACACCGGGCTGGCGCCCCTCGAGCTGGCGCAGCAGCGGGATCGGGTCGTGGGGTGCCAGGAGGACCAGAGCCTTCCCCGGCCGTACGGCGTCCAGCGCACCGAAGACCGTCGCGTGACGGATCGCATGGGGAACCGCACGCGCGTCGAGCTCGGGGAATGCCGAGGTGTCGCGCTCGTTGCAGGAGCACGCGGCCTCGTCGTGCACCGGGTGGCCGTATCCGTCGTCGGCCTCACTCGCCTGCTCGGCGAGCGTCGCGGCCTCTCCCCGGAGCTCCTCGAGGAGCTCGTCGACCGGGACGTCGGGGTCGCGGACCACCAGTGGCAGCAGCTGGTCGTTGACCTTGCTCAGGTGGACCGCGAAGAGCTGACGCAGGGAGTGCGCGAGGACCATCGTGTCGAGCACGTCGTCGGACTCCTCGACCTGGCCGACGATGTCGCGGATGACCCGGTGCTCCACCACCATCGCCTCGACAAGCAGGCGCCCGGCCGGGATCCCGGCGGCCGCCCGGCACAGCGTCGCCTCCGCGGCCATGACGTGCGGCACCAGGGTCGTGCGACACCAGTCCAGGAGCGCCTTCCGTGCGGCCACGGCGGCCTCGTGCTGCCCCGACCTGGCGCCGGTCGTGACCAGGTCGACCTTGAGCGCCAGCGTCGCGTCGATCTCCGCATGGTGTGTCACCAGCTGCTCGGCCGCCTGCGCATCGGCTTCCGTCGAAGCCAGAACCACGTCTTCCATCTCGTGCTCCTCGGGTCTCGTGGACCACCGCCTGGTGATCACGCGATCAATTTACTACACTCCATTCCGTGAAAAATAATTCACTCGCGGGACCCGGTCCCGGGCTGCCTCGACGACCCATGTCGACCTCGCGACGAGCCGTCCTCGAGATGCTGCGCGACCAGCCCGAGCCGACCACCCTGGCCGCCCTCGTCAAGCTCTCCGGACTGCACCAGAACACGGTCCGCGAGCACCTCAAGGCCTTGGTCGCGCACGGCTTCGTCCGCCGCGAGCGGGCCCTGCCACAGGGGCGCGGCCGCCCCGCCTGGCTCTACGAGACGACCGGCCCGGTCGGCCAGGCCGGCAACGAGTACGCCGCCCTCGCCTCGGTCCTGGCCACCAGCCTGGCCGAGACGAGCACCGACCCGGCCCGAGCAGGCACCGACGCCGGCACCTCCTGGGGCCGGCAGCTCACCCGCGATCGCGGGATGGTCGCCGCTTCAGAGGCGGCCGCGCGCGAGGGCGTGCTCGCCCTCCTGGACGACCTGGGCTTCGCACCCGAGTCCGGAGCCGAGGACCCGCGCGAGGTGCGCCTGACGCGGTGCCCGCTCCTCGAGGCCGCCCACCGCCAGCAGGACGTCGTGTGCGGGGTCCACCTCGGCATCGTCCGGGGCGCCTACGCCGAGCTCGGGCACGACGCCGACGGGGCCGAGCTGGAGCCGTTCGCCGAACCCGGCGCCTGCCAGCTCACCCTGCCCACCGTCACGGACCCGACACCGGCATGAATCCCGCCCTCGGGTCGACCGCAGGGTCCCCGCAACGATCCGCCAACGGCCGCGGGTTCTGGCCGATGCGTGACCTGCCCGTGGTGCTCTGGTTGGTGGCTGCACTGGTGGTGGCCCTGGCCCACACCTGGATCCCGGCGCCGCGATGGCTGCTGATCCACCTCACGCTGCTCGGCGCGGTGACCCACTCCATCCTGGTGTGGAGCCGCTGGTTCACCGACACGCTGCTGCGCACCTCGACCGATCGCACCCTGCAGAACCGTCGCCTCTCGCTCCTCGACCTGGGGGTGCTCACGGTCCTGGTCGGCGTGGTCGGCGGTTGGTGGCCGGTGACCCTGGTCGGCGGGGCAGCAGTGCTGGCCGCGGTGGCCTGCCACGGAGCCTCGTTGCAGCAGGCACTGCGCTCGTCGCTGGCCCCGCGCTTCGGGATCGTGGTGCGCTTCTACCTGGCCGCTGCTGCCCTGCTCCCGGTCGGCATCGTGATCGGCGTGCTGCTTGCCCGGACCCAGACCGATCCGTGGCACGAGCGGTTGCTGGTCGCCCACGCCGCGGTGAACCTGCTCGGCTGGATCGGGTTCACCGTCACCGGGACGCTGATCACCTTGTGGCCGACCATGCTGCGCACCCGGATGGCCGACGACGCCGAGCGGGTGGCCGCCCGGGTGCTCCCGGTGATGCTGCTCGGGACTGCCGTCACCCTCGCCGGCGCCCTGGCCGGCCTGCCGCGCGTCAGCGCGGTCGGTCTGGCCACCTACCTTGCCGGCCTGCTGCTCCTGGCCCCGGGATTCGTCCGAGTCGCCCGCCAGCGCCCGCCGTCCACCTTCCCCGCTGTCTCGGCGCTGGGCGCGCTCTGCTGGTTGGCCGGGTCACTGGTCGCCCTCGTCGTCGCGTTCGCCACCACCGAGTCGTGGGCGGTCGCCGGGGGTCGCTTCACCTGGTTCACGCCCTTCCTGGCCGCCGGCTTCGGGGCACAGATCCTGCTCGGCGCGCTCTCCTACCTGATCCCGGTGGCACTGGGCGGAGGGCCGCGCTCCGTTGCTGCCGCGACGAACGTCCTGGGCCGTGCCGGGATCTTCCGGGCCACGGTGCTCAACGGATCGCTGCTGGCCTGCGTGCTGCCCGTCCCACCCGCCGTGCGCGTCGCCTGCTCGGGTCTGGCGCTGTTGGTGCTTGCCTCGTTCCTTCCCCTGCTGGCGCTGGCGATCCGGTCCTCGCTGGCCGTACGCCGCACCCCGGCCGACCCGGTGGCGGGCCGCGGTCAGGGCACCGGCACGGTCGCGCCCACTCCCGTCACCGGCCCACCGCCGGGCACCGCCCTGGCGCTCGGCCTGGTCACTGTCCTGGTCGCCACCGTGGGCGGCATCGTCGCCGACGGGGAACTCGCGGCTGCCGGCCCCTCAGCGGCGGCGGGCGTGGTCGCCACCGGTGAGACGACCGTCGTCGAGGTCGAGGCGCACGACATGCGGTTCACCCCTGCCACCATCGAGGTGCCCGCCGGGGACCGCCTGGTGATCGACCTGACCAACACCGATGCGAGCGAGGTCCACGACCTGGTGCTGGACGACGGCACCGACAGCGGCCGCCTCGCGCCCGGCGAGAGCGCTCGCGTCGAGGTCGCGGTCGTGGGACGTGACGTGGCGGGCTGGTGCTCGGTGATCGGGCACCGCCAGATGGGGATGACCTTGCGGATCGTCGCCGTGGGGGCCACCGCGGAGACCGGTGAGTCCACGGAGCCGGGCGGCACGGAGCCGGGCGGCACGAAGGACAACGCGGGACCGGGCGCCGGCGCCCACCACGGTCCGGCGGGCGCCGGCGGTTCGGCGGGCGCCGGCGGTTCGACGGGCCAGCCCGCACCGCTGGACCCGCATGCCGTCCCGGGCACGGGCTTCGTCGCCCGCGACCCGGTGCTGCCGCCGCTCACCGGCGAGACCGTGCACCGGCACACGTTCCACATCCGTGATGCGCAGGTCGAGGTCGCTCCCGGCGTCACCCAGACGCTGTGGACCTATGACGGGACCGCACCCGGCCCGGTGCTGCACGGCCGGGTCGGCGACACCTTCGTGGTCACCCTGGTCAACGACGGGACGATCGGGCACTCTATCGACTTCCATGCCGGATCGCTCGCCCCGGACCGACCGATGCGCACGATCGCGCCCGGCGCCCGCCTGACCTACCGGTTCACCGCGCGCAGGGCCGGGATCTGGATGTACCACTGCTCCACGATGCCGATGGCCGCCCACATCGCCAACGGCCTCTTCGGAGCGGTGGTGATCGAGCCCGACGGACTCGCGCCCGTGGACCGCTCGTTCCTGCTGGTGCAGTCCGAGCTCTACCTGGGCGCCGAGGGCGGGCCGGTCGACATCGACAAGGTGAACGCCGAGGCGCCCGACCTCGTCGTGTTCAACGGCTACGCCGACCAGTACGACCACGACCCGTTGCGCGTGGACGTCGGTGAACGCGTGCGAATCTGGGCGCTCGACGCCGGCCCCAACCGGAGCAGCGCCTTCCACGTCGTCGGCGGGCAGTTCGACACGGCGTACGCCGAGGGTGACTACCTGCTGCGCCGCGGCACGGGCGGGAGCCAGACGCTCGGGCTGCTGCCCTCGCAAGGAGGTTTCGTCGAGCTGGAGTTCCCCGAGGCCGGGCACTATCCGTTCGTATCCCACGTGATGGTCGACGCCGAGCGTGGCGCGCACGGTGTCGTCGAGGTCACCCAGCCGGGTCGGTGAGACCGGACGACGGCGGTGGGACATGGTGGCCGAACGGGACCCGCTCGGCCACCCCGAGCGCCGCCAGCACCGACGGCAGGACCGCCTTCGCGGTGCGCTTGTAGCCCAGGGACGAGGGGTGGAAGCGGTCGAGGCTGAACATCTCGTCGGGATTCGTGATGAAGAACGGACCCACCACGTCGGCCAGCGACACCGCGCGAGCCCCGAGGGCGAGTGCCGCCTCTCGCTGTGCCGTCGCCAGCTGCCGCGACGCGCGCGAGCCCAGCGCACGCAGGGGCTGCGGAACCGGTCGCACCATCCCCAGGTCGGGACAGGTGCCGACCACGACCGCCGCGCCCCGCTCCTGCAACGTCGTGACGCACACCTCGAGGTGCGCCACCGACTCACCCGTCGGCACGCGATGGGTGACGTCGTTGCCACCGACGATCACCACGGCCACGTCGGCCCGGTAGGACGGCTCCAGCGTGGCCAGCTGGGCCTCGAGCATCGAGCTCTCCGAACCGACCCGGGCCACGGTGCGCAGCCGGACCGAGCGCTGGGTGGCCTTGGCGACGTACTTCGCCAGCCGGGCTCCCGGCGTGTGGCTCGGCAGCTCCGCTCCGAGACCGGCCGCGATCGAGTCCCCGACGACCAGCAGGTGGATCGGGTCGCCGTACCTCTTCTTGAAGGTGCGGTCGGCGTCGAGGGCGTCCTCACCGAGCGGCTTGCCGATCACCGCGCGGGCCTGGGCGGCCTGGTGGCGCAGGAGCTGGTGCGAGCCCACGAGGAAGCCGGCGGTCCCGACGCCCAGGATGCCGGCAAGGAGCGTGATCGGTCGAAGTCTCATCCCCGCCGTTGTCGCACGCCGATCCGTCCGCTGCCCCAACGGCCCGTGAGCACCGGGTGAATCCTGCGGCGTTCCACCCACGTGGCGGGACGGGCCATTTACGTGGCGCCCTCCAGCGGTCACCCTGTGCGGTGTGACCGAGACCACAGCCACCCCAGCCGTCCCTGCTGCTGCCCCGCGCCCGATCACCCTCGGCGACCTCGTCGAGGCCATGGCCGACGCCGTTCCCGACCGCCCGGCGGTCAGGACGATCGATCGCGACCACACCTTCGCGGAGATCGACGAACGCAGCACCCGGTTGGCCAACCACCTGGTGTCCATCGGCGTGCAACCCGGTGAGCACGTGGCCGTGCACTCCACGAACCGCATCGAGTGGGTCGACGCGTTCTACGGCTGCCTGAAGGCCCGTGCCGTGCCGATCAACATCAACTACAAGTACAAGCACGACGAGCTCGCCCACCTCTACGACGACGCCGAATGCGTCGTGTCGATCATCGAGGCCGAGTTCGTGGGCGCCGTCGACGCGTTGGACCTGCCGCAGCTGCGAGAGCTGATCGTGCTCGGCGAGGAGTACGACGCCGCCCTGGCCGCGGCCTCCCCGGAGCGTTCGGTGACCGGTCGCAGCGGCGACGACCACTACGTCATCTACACCGGAGGCACCACCGGCAGCCCCAAGGGCGTGGTCTGGCGCAACGAGGACATCATGCGGGCAGCGATGAACGCCAGCCGCTTCGGCGCTCCGTTCGACTCCATCGAGCAGCTGGTGGCGGAGGCCGCGGCCAACGAGAACCCGATGGTGCTGCTGGCCTGCGGGCCGATGATGCACGGCGGCAGCCAGTGGATCCTCGGCAACGCCCACGTCGCCGGCTCCCCGGTGGCACTGTTCACCGAACCCAACTTCGACCCGGTGAAGATCCTCGACCTGGTGGAGAAGGCCGGGGTGGTCTCGTTGACCTTCCTCGGTGACGCGATGGGTCGACCGGTCGCCGAGGCGATCCTGGCCGAGCCCGATCGGTGGGACCTGTCCTCCCTGGCGGCAGTCTCGAACGGTGCCGCACCGCTCTCGGAGGGCGTGCGCGAGGAGATCCGGCGGGCGTTGCCGGGTCGCTTCATCCTCGACTCGTACGGCGCCTCCGAGTCCGGCGCGACCGGGTCCCAGATGGACGACGGCACCTCCGGGGCGACGGGAGCACCACGTTTCGGGGTCGGCCCCGACGTCGAGGTCTTCGACGCTGACCTGGTGCCGTGCCCGCCCGGCGTCGACGGGCTGCTCGGTCGTTCAGGCGCCGTCCCGCTCGGCTACCACAACGACCCGGTGAAGTCGGCAGCCACCTTCCCGGAGATCGACGGCGTGCGCTGGTCGATCCCGGGCGACATGGCGCGACGCGAGGACGACGGCACGGTCACCGTGCTGGGCCGCGGCTCGGTCTGCATCAACACCGGAGGCGAGAAGGTGCACCCCGAAGAGGTCGAGGCAGTGCTGCTGCGCCACGACGAGGTCTTCGACGCCGCGGTGGTCGGCGTCCCCCACGAGCGCTGGGGCCAGCAGGTCACCGCACTGGTGCAGCGCCGTGACGGGTCCTCGGTCACCGAGGAGGCGCTGCGGCAGCACTGCCACGAGCTGATCTCGAACTACAAGGTGCCGAAGGCGATCCTGTTCGTCGACCAGGTGCCGCGCACCCCGGTCAGCAAGGTCGACTACCGGGCCAGCGCCGCGCTGGCCGCCGCGCGGACCGCGGGTTCTTGAGGCGCGGACCGCGGGTTGTTGAGGCGCGAACCGCGGGTCAGAGCGGGCGTTCGACCGACACCACCGGCTCGTGCGTCACCGGGAAGTTCACCGATGCCGCGATGAAGCAGTTCTCGCTCGCCTCGTGATGGATGCGCATCGCAGTCCCGACCTGGTCCTCCGAGGCCACGCTCACCCGGGGTCGCAGCACCACCGAGGTGAAGCGACCACCTTGGCCTGACTGCTCCATGGTGCCGACCGGCGAGTCGGCGTACGCCGTCACGAGGACGCCGTGGGTGACCGCCGAGTGCAGGTAGGACAGCAGGTGGCACTGGGCCAGCGCGGCGAGCAGCAGCTCCTCGGGGTTCCAGCGCGACGCGTCACCGCGGAAGGTGGGGTCCGCCGACCCTTCCAGCGCCGGCTTCCCGTCGGCCCGGAGCAGCACGTCGCGGGCGTAGTCGCGGTAACCGCTCGTGCCGGTGCCCCGATTGCCCTGCCAGGTCAGGTCGAGCGCATAGGTGTGGTCCATGTCGCCATCCTTGCTCATCCACGAACGGGCAGTTCTTGCTGCGCGAACGGGCAGTTGTTGCGCCGCGAACGGGCAGTTGTTGCTGCCAGCCCCACCCGTGGTGGTGCTCAGCAGCCCCCGGCGACCGCGGGAATGATCGAGACCTGGGTGCCGTCCTTGACGGGCGTCTCGAGGTTCTCGAGGAAGCGAACGTCCTCGTTGCCGACGTACACGTTGACGAAGCGACGCAGGGCACCGTTGTCGTCGAGCACGCGGGCCTTGATACCGGCGTGGTTGGCGTCGAGGTCGTCGAGCACCTCGGCGAGCGTGGCGCCCTCGGCGCTGACCTCGGACTCGCCGCCGGTGTAGGTGCGCAGGATGGTCGGGATGCGGACGGAAACGCTCATGGTGCTGGAACTCCTGGATGTGGTGGTGGGGTCACGCGACAACAATTGTCCGCTCGGGGCGCAAGCATTGCCCGTTCGCGCAGCAAGCGTTGCCCGTTCGCGCAGCAAGGGTTGCCCGTTCGCGTCAGATGAGGTCGGCGGCGACGAAGGCGTCGTAGGTCGGGGCGATGGTGGCGCGGGCGCTGACTCGGTCGGAGACCGCGTCGAGAGTCTTGAGGCCGTGGCCGGTGTTGATCACGACGGTCTCGAGCGAGGTGTCGAGCTGGCCGGTCTCGACCAGCTTCTTGAGCACGCCCACCGTGGTGCCGCCAGCGGTCTCGGTGAAGATGCCCTCGGTGCGGGCCAGGAGCACGATCGCGTCGCGGACCTGGTCGTCGGTGATGTCCTCGACCGCTCCGCCCGTACGCCGACAGACGTCGAGCACGTAGATGCCATCGGCCGGGTTGCCGATCGCCAGCGACTTGGCGATGGTGTCCGGCTTGACCGGACGGATCGCGTCGACCCCGGCCTTGTAGGCCACCGAGACCGGGGAGCAGCCCTCGGCCTGGGCGCCGAAGACGCGGTAGGCCTTGTCCTCCACGAGGCCGAGCTTGATCAGCTCCTGGAACGCCTTGTCGACCTTGGTCAGCTGGGAGCCGGAGGCCACCGGGATGACGATCTGGTCGGGCAGGCGCCAGCCGAGCTGCTCGGCGATCTCGTAGCCCAGGGTCTTGGAGCCCTCGGCGTAGTAGGGGCGGACGTTGACGTTCACGAACGCCCAGCCGTCCTCCTCGCCGGCGATCTCGGAGGCCAGCTTGTTGACGTCGTCGTAGTTGCCGTCGACCGCGACCAGGTTCTCGGTGAAGACCGCGGAGTTGACCTGCTTGGGCTGCTCGAGGTTGCTCGGGATGAACACGACGGTCTTGATGCCGGCACGGGCACCCGCGGCCGCGACCGCGTTGGCCAGGTTGCCGGTGCTCGGGCAGGCGAAGACCTTGGCGTCGAACTCGCGGGCGGCGCTGAGCGCACAGGCGACGACACGGTCCTTGAAGGAGTTGGTGGGGTTGGTCGAGTCGTCCTTCACCCACAGGTTGTCGATGCCGAGCTCGCGACCGAGGTTGGCGGCCTTGAGCAGCCGGGTGAAGCCCGGCTCCGTGTTGGGGCTCAGCTCGATGTCGTCCGGCACCGGCAGCAGCGCCTTGTAGCGCCAGATGTTGCGTGGCCCGGCCTCGATCTGCTCGCGAGTCACGGCCGGGAAGTCGTAGGAGATCTCCAGGGGACCGAAACACTCAGGACAGGCGTAGTTCGGGCCGAGCTCGATCTGGTGGCCGCACTCGCGACACGACAAGCCGGTCGCGTTGCCGAATGCACCTTCGCGGAGAGTCCTGCTGGTCTCGACGGTTGTTGCGCTCATGAGTCCTCCTTCTCATCTTCCCCGCGTCGTATTTCGCCGTGGGCCGGAATTGGCACCGTTTCCACGACTGGCCACGCCCGTGGTGGTGGGCGGGTCAGGGGGCTCGTGGCGGTTGCCGGGACTTCACTGGGCCGTTCCCTCAGTCCCTCTCGATGAGCTGTGGATCAGACTACGCAGGGCGTCTCACGATGTGCACATCGAGTCCGGGATGCGGACACGCGCGGGGCGCTCCCGCTGAGGGGGCGCCGTCCGGCGACGTCGCCCGGGATCGGGGCGGTGCTCCCTGCGGCGAGCACCCCTCCCGGCCGCCGGCGGCACATGGTTGGCTGGTGCCATGGAGTTCATCTCCGCCTCCGGCGAGGACAGGTACGCCGCGCTCGTGCGCGCGGCACGCGAATCCGTGATCGGCCTCGACCTCGACGGCACCCTCTCCCCCATCGTCGACGACCCGACACGGGCCAGGATCCACCCGGAGGCCGCCGAGGTGTTGATCGACCTTGCCGACCAGGTCGCCGCGATCGCGATCATCACCGGCCGACCCGCTCGCCAGGCCCTCGCACTGGCTGACCTCGACCACGTCGGCGAGGCGATCGGCGAGCACGGCAAGCAGCTGCACCTCTTCGGGCAGTACGGCAACGAACGATGGTCGTCGCTCAGCCAGAGGATCGTCTCACCGCGCCCGCCCCGCGGCCTGAGCAGCTTCCTGAGCGGCCTGCCCGCGGTCCTCCGCGGGGCCGATGCCACCGATGCCTACGTCGAGGAGAAGGGCCTGGCCGTCGCGGTGCACACCCGCCGGCTCGATGATCCCCACGCGGCGTTCGACCGGCTGCTCGCTCCACTGAGCGCGCTGGCCACGGCCAACGGTCTGGCCGTCGAGCCGGGGCGCAGCGTGATCGAGGTGCGCGCCCCCGGGACCCACAAGGGCGACGCCGTGCGCACCATCGCGGCCGAGATCGGCGCGAGAGGATTTCTCTTCGCCGGCGACGACCTGGGAGATCTCGAGGCGTTCTCCGCCGTGGACGACCTGGCCCGCGCCGGCGTGGCCACCCTGCTGGTCTGCTCGTCCTCCGACGAGCACGATGCGCTGCTGGGGCGGTCCGACCTCGCGGTCGACGGGCCGGTCGGCGTGCTCGCGCTGCTGCGCCAGCTCACGACGGACGCCGCCGCCGTACGCCGGCACTGAGCGTCGCCGTACCCCGGCACTGAGCGTCGCCGTACGGCGGCACCGAGGGGCGTCGTACGCCGACACTGAGGGGCGTCGTACGCCGGAACGGGCGCGGTGCCGTCCGACGCAGTGAGGCGTCAGGCACGTGCCCAACGACCGTGGCCGCGTTGCTCGCGAGCAGGGCAGGAACGCGACGGGTCAGCCGGAGTAGCTGGCGGTCAGGATCACCGTGAGCCGGTCGAAGTTCATCGGGTCCACGGCCGGCATCAGGCGGGTGATGTCGAGGTCCTTGGCGAGCAGCTTCGCGGCGGCCTTGAGCCGGGGTGGGTAGTAGACCGTGGGGGCCGGGATCATGCCCATCCAGTTGTCGGACCCGACCACCTGCCACCCGGCGTCGCGCGCGGTGGAGGCCGTCGAGCCGGCCAGGCCGGAGATGTTGGAGTTGTTGAAGATGGCCACGTAGACCTTGGCCCGGTTGACCTTCTTGACCTTCTTCTTCACCGGCTCCGGCTCGGGCGCGATCGTCGGAGAAGCGGTCGCCGAGGGCGCCGGCTTCGACACTGGCTCCATCTCGGAGGAGCCACCGCTGCCGGACGTGGCGACATAGGCGATCACCGCCATCGCGACGGCGACGATGCTCAGGATGACGAGCGGAGAGGGGAAGGCGACGCCACGGTCGTCTCTCGCGCGCACGGGATCAGACCTCGAAGCCGAGGCGGCGGGCCGAGCGCTGGCGCTGTCGGGCCGCACGGAGACGTCGGAGACGGCGGACCAGCAGCGGGTCGGAGGCCAGTGCTTCCGGCTTGTCGATCAGCGCGTTGAGGACCTGGTAGTAGCGGGTCGACGACATGTCGAACTTGTCGCGGACGGCCTGTTCCTTCGCGCCGGCATACTTCCACCACTGGCGCTCGAACTCGAGAATTTCGCTGTCGCGCTCGGAGAGCACCGAGCTTTCGGCGGATTGCTCCTGGTTGACGGACTCTGCGGCACCCACGTGGTCGACCCCTTCACTACTGATTTGCCCAAAGGGCAGTGATGCCATAGTAAACAACTGAATCACAAACCTGTCATTCGATTCCCGGCGAGTCCCCCGAGACTCGCCGGGCGCCGTTCCTCCCGGCCGAAGTGAGAGCCTCCCGGCCCATGACCGACCAGCGGACACAGCGGCCCGTTCTCTGGACAGGGCGGGGCCCGAACGGGAAGATCGGGGCGGGACGGAGCCCGACGCACTGCGTCGACCCTCGAGAGGATCCAGACGTGACCAGTTCACCCGAGCAGGCGGAGCTCACCCGCCTCGACCGATTCGCCAACCTCAGCGACGCAGAGATCCAGTCCATCGTGGACCACGGCACCGCCGTGAACGTTCCCGCCAACTGGTCGCTCATCTGGGAGAAGACTCCCGCCGACAAGGCCTACATCCTCCTCGACGGCGAGGTCTCCGTGCGTCGCGGCGGCCAGGAGGTCGCCCGCCTCGGCCCCGGCGACACCGTCGGCGAAGCCGCCATCGTGAGTCGCAGGCTCCGCAACGCGAGCGTGGTGTCACTGACCCCCCTGCGGGTGCTGCACTTCACCAGCGAGGCCGTTCAGGACCTGATCGACACGGTGCCGACCTTCCGCACCGCCCTCGAGCAGACGACCGCCGAGCGCCTGCCGGACTCCGCCGGCGGTCCTGCCTCATGAGCGGTCCGCATCACGAACGATCGTCGCCGTGAACGACGACTCCTCGGCCGACCGGCCCTCAGGTACCGACCGGCCCTCAGGTGCCGACCGGCCCCCAGGTACCGACCGGCCCCCAGTTGCAGACCAGGCTGCCCCCGGGCCCAGCATCGACGCGGACCTCTTCGCGGGTCTCGAGGCCACCCTGCTCGGGCAGGCGCCCCACCTCAGCCGCCTCGACGTGATCGCGCAGACCGGGGTGACCTCCGAGCGCGCCCGCGACCTGTGGCTCTCGCTCGGCTTCCCCTCCCCTGCGTCCGACGACGAGGTGCTCTTCACCGACGAGGACGTCACCGCCGTGCGCCTGCTCGGCGACCTCGTCGAGGGCGGGATCGTCGATCCCCGCACCGAGTTCGCCCTCACCCGCAGCATGGGACGCAGCTTCTCCCGGCTGGCCGAGTGGGAGATCGCGGAGGTCGCCGAGATGCTCGTCGAGCACGAGGTCCCGCTCGACATGGCCGAGATCGAGCCGATCATCTCGCGCACGCTGCCCACCCTGAGCAAGCTGCAGGAATACGTCTGGCGCCGTCACCTGGCCAACGCGGCCGGCCGGGTCCTGCTCAACGCCGACACCGACGCCGTCGTGCAGTGCGTGGGATTCGCCGACATCGTCGGCTACACACGACGCACCCGCAGCCTGTCCGCGGAGGAGCTCGCCGAGATGGTGGAGCGCTTCGAGTCCACGGTCAACACGGTCATCTCCGACCACGGCGGTCGCATCATCAAGACGATCGGCGACGAAGTCCTCTTCGTGGTCGACGAGCCGACCGCCGGCGGTCGCATCGGTCTGGCACTGGCCGGTGCGCACGAGCTCGACGACGAGTTCCCCGAGGTCCGCGTCGGCATGGCGCACGGCCGCGTCCTCGCCCGGCTCGGCGACGTCTTCGGCGAGACCGTCAACATCGCCTCCCGGCTCACCTCGCTCGCGCGCCCCGGGCGGGTGCTGGCCGACCGGGAGCTGGCCGACGCGTTGCGCGACCAGGAGACCGAGTTCCGCGTACGCCGCGCGCGAACCACGCCGGTCAAGGGATACACCCGACTCGAGACCTGGTCGGTCAAGGCCCCCAAGGCCCCGCGCAACCCGTGACGCCGTACGCCGTCGCGAACGTCGAGGGCACGCCGAGGGGGCACGTCGAGCCTCACGTCACGGGGCACATCGCCGAGCACGTCGCCGCGTGGGGAGACGACGTCCGCGATCGACCCGGATGCCCTAGGGTTCGATGCGTGACGACCGGATCCGCAGACCTCGTGATCGTTGCCAACCGCCTGCCCGTCGACCGGGTGACCCTGCCCGACGGGTCCCTCGACTGGCGGCGCTCCCCCGGCGGGCTGGTGAGTGCCCTCGAACCCGTCATGCGCAGCAACGACGGAGCCTGGATCGGTTGGCCCGGAGTGGCCGGCGAGGAGATCGAGCCCTTCGTCGACGACGGGCTCTCCTTGGTGCCGGTGGCCTTGACCGAGTCGGAGGTCGAGGAGTTCTACGAAGGGTTCTCCAACGGCACGCTGTGGCCGCTCTACCACGACGTGGTCGCGAAGCCGGAGTTCCACCGTGAGTGGTGGGACGCGTTCGTGACGGTCAACCAGCGGTTCGCCAACAAGGCCGCCGAGGTGGCCGCCAAGGACGCCACCGTCTGGATCCAGGACTACCAGATGCAGCTGGTCCCGCAGATGCTGCGCGACCTGCGCCCCGACCTGCGCATCGGCTTCTACCTGCACATTCCCTTCCCCCCGGCGGAGCTCTTCCAGCAGCTGCCGTGGCGTCGCCAGATCCTCGAGGGCCTGCTCGGCGCCGACCTGGTCGGCTTCCAGCTGTCCGGCGCGGCGCAGAACTTCGTGCGCCTGGTCCGCCAGCGGGTCGGGCACAAGACCCACCGGGACATGGTCTACCTGCCCGACGGCCGCAGCGTCCGGGCCGCGGCCTTCCCGATCTCGATCGACGCCGATGACTTCGAGAAGCTGGCCCGGTCGGACTCGGTGAACGAGCGGGCCGCGCAGATCCGGACTGCCCTGGGCAACCCCAAGCGGGTGCTCCTCGGCATCGACCGCCTCGACTACACCAAGGGCATCTACTCGCGACTGCGCGCCTACTCGGAGCTCGTCAAGGACGGTCACTTCGACGTCAACGACAGTGTCTTCGTGCAGGTGGCGACGCCGAGCCGTGAACGCGTCGAGCAGTACCGCGTGCTCCGTGACGACATCGACCGCCTGGTCGGTCGCATCAACGGCGACCTGGGCCGCATCGGCCAGCCGGTGATCGCCTACCTCCACTCCTCCTACCCCCGCCACGAGATGGCCGCGCTCTACCGGACTGCCGACATCATGGTGGTCACGCCGTACCGCGACGGGATGAACCTGGTCGCCAAGGAGTACGTCGCCTGCCGCTACGACAACGACGGCGCCCTGGTGCTCTCCGAGTTCGCCGGCGCGGCCAACGAGCTGCGCCAGGCATGGCAGGTCAATCCCTACGACATCAACGGGATGAAGTCGGCGATCCTCGACGCCGCCACCTCGGACGAGAGGGAGCGCTCCCGCAGAATGAAGGCGATGCGCAAGACCGTCAGCGAGCACGACGTGGCCAGCTGGGCCGACGGCTTCCTCGCCGAGCTGGCCGCCGTACGTCCCTCGCACGGCAAGCCGGTGCGACCGGTCCGGCCCAGCTGACACGGCACCCCACCGTGGCCGGTGGGGTGCCGTGGTCGACGGGTGGGCTCAGAGGACGCGGTCGTGGCGCAGCGAGCTGCGGCTGGTCTCCTTCGCAGCGAGCACCGCGACGATGGTGACCACTGACGCGATCGCGACATAGATGCCGACCGCGGTGGTGTTGCCGTCATCGACGTCCCCGAGCAGCTTGAGCGCGATGATCGGCGCCAACGCCCCCGCGAAGATCGAGGCCAGCTGGTAGCCGACCGAGGCCCCGGTGTAGCGCACCGACGTGCCGAACAGCTCGGAGAAGAAGGCCGCCTGCGGTGCATACATGAACGAGTGCAGGACCAGTCCGACCACGACCCCGAGCAGGATCCGGCTCGGCGATCCCGTGTCGACCAGGTGGAAGAAGACGAAGGTCCACACCCCCACACCCACGGCACCGAAGAGGTAGAGCGGTCGACGTCCGACCCGGTCGGAGAGCGCGCCGACCGCCGGGACCACGAAGAACTGGATCGCAGCGCCGATCAGCAGGGCCTTGAGCACGATGGCCTTGTCGATCGCCGCGTACTCGGCCGCGTAGGTGAGCACGACGACGGTGAAGATGTAGTAGGAGATGTTCTCCGCCATCCGCATGCCCATCGCGATCAGGACCTCGCGGGGGTATTCACGGATCACCTCCATGATGGGCAGGTGGCCGGCGTCCTCGGCCTTGGCCGCGAGGTCGGCCTTCGCCTCCTTGAAGACCGGTGACTCCTCGATCGAGAGCCGGACCCACAGGCCCAGGACGACGAGCACGGCGCTGAGCAGGAAGGGCACTCGCCAGCCCCACTCGAGGAACGCCTGCTCGCTCTGCACCGCGGCCAGCACCCAGAGCACGCCGGTGGCGAGCAGGTTGCCGAGCGCCACACCTGCCTGCGGCCACGAGGACCAGAAGCCGCGGTGGTCGTCATGGCCGTGCTCGGCGGCCATCAGCACCGCACCGCCCCACTCACCCCCGACCGCGAAGCCCTGCACGAGTCGGCAGACCACCAGCAGGATCGGCGCCCCCATCCCGATCGTGGCGTACGACGGCAGCAGACCTATCGCGAACGTGCCGAGCCCCATCATCAGCAGCGACACGACCAGCATCGTCTTGCGACCGACACGGTCACCGAAGTGGCCGAAGACGATGCCGCCCAGGGGCCGGGCGACGAACCCCAGTGCGTAGGTCATGAACGCATAGAGGGTGCCGTTCGTCCCGCCGATCTCTCCGAAGAACACGTCACCGAAGACCAGCGCTGCCGCCGATCCGAAGAGGAAGAAGTCGTACCACTCGACGGCGGTGCCGACCAGGCTCGCAGTGACGATGCGGACGATCGACCGCTTCCCGGGTTCGGACCCGACCACGTCGGAGGTGGGGGTCTGGGTGGTCATCGGATCACCCGCTCGGGGTGCGACGTGGCGCCGCTCGGGCGCGGACTGGTCAACGTGACAGAGGTCTCAGGCATGTCGCGGACGCTACGGGAGCACCACACCCACGTCCTATGGGTTGCGGGCACATGATGCGCCCGGTTGTGTGTGCTCCGATCACTGGACACGACGAAGGTGCAGCCACCGCAGGGCCAGCTGCAGGTCGAGCTGCCGCTCCGGATCCCGCCAGCCGCGGCCCAGCAGGGCGTCGACCCTCTCGAGCCGCTGGCCGACGGTGTTCGGGTGCACGTGCAGCTGCGCGGCCGCCCCCTTCAGCGACCCACCCGCCCGGAACCAGGCCTCCACGGTGTCCACCAGGGCGGTCCCGCGCTGGCGATCGTGGCCGAGGAGGGGGCCGAGCTCGGCGGTGAGGAAGTCGTCGAGGTGCCCGCTGCCACCGCCGCCCAGCAGCATGCGCGCCACACCGAGGTGCGCCGGGTCGCTGGCCTCGCCGGCGCGCCCCAGGGCGATGAGTGCGTCCACACATCGCCGGGCCTCGGCATGGGTGGCCGCAATGCCCTCGGGGCCCGGGGCGCCGGAGGCGACCCCGACCGTGCACCGCCCGCGGTTCTCGACCAGCCTGGCCTGCAGCTCACGTGCCACCTCGAGAGGTTCGTCCGCGGCGACCAGCAGCACCACGTCACCCTGGTGCGCGACCGCCAGGCCCTGCCACTCGCCGGCGAGGCGACCCGCCACCCGCACGGCCCGGTGAAGCTCGATGCCCTCGACCCGAGCAGCGATCACGCACGTCGCCAGTTCAAGGTCGGCACCTTGGCGCCGGGCCCGCTCGCGGAGCCGGTCCCCCGCTCCGTCGCGTCCCGAGAGCAGGTCGGTCAACAGCTCTCCCCGGACTCGTCCGTCGGCCTCCGCCTCGGTCCGGGCGAAGAGCAGGACCAGCGCGGTGACGATCGCCGCGCGTTCCAGCGTCCGGCGCTCTGCCGGCGCCAAGGTGACGCCATCGACGACCAGGCTGCCCAGGTGTTCCTCCCCCGCCGCCGCGGCGACCACGTACCTACCCGGCTCGAGCTCGATGCTGCGTCCGGATCGTCGGGCCTGCTCGACGCTCTCGGCCAGCCGGTCGTCGGCCGGAGCGTCCCCCGCGAGTCGCCGCTGCCGCTCGTCGTGGATGGTGACGCTGCCACCCAGGAGCTCGCCCAGGACCTCGGCGATGCCGGCCACCCCACCGCCGTGCAGGAGCACGTCGGTCAGCCGGTCGTGGGACAGGGCCGCGCGCTCGGCGGCGGCCGACCGGGCCCGCAGCTCCTTGTTGGCCGCGTCGACCTCCCCGATCGCCTCACGCGCCTGGTCGAAGAGCCGGGCATTCTCGAGTGCCACCGCCGCGTGGGCCGCGAAGGAGGTCAGCAGGCTGATCTCGCCCGGAGGGAACCGTCGGACCGTCCGGTGGACGGCCAGCAGGGCTCCGATCACCGTGCCGTCGACGATCAGAGGCACCCCGAGGATGGCCCGGATGGACTCCCCGGAGACGGCGGTGTCGATGTAGTCGCGGTGCAGGAACCGAGCGTCGGCCTGGTAGTCCTCGGTGAAGTACGGCGCCCCGGACTGCGCGACCAGGCCCAGCAGCCCGGTGCCCAACGGCAGCCGCAACTGCCGGAACTCGGCTGTCAGTGCACCGTCGGTGACCTTCATGTACGACGCGCCCTCGGCGACGTCGTTCAACGACAGGTACGTCATGTCGGCGTGCAGCAGCTGGCGGGCCCGCCTCACGATGGCGGCCAGGATCGTGTCGAGGTCACGGATGGCGGCCAGGTCGTTCGCGGTCTCGTAGAGCGCGGAGAGCTCCGCCTCACGACTGCGGTGCCGGGTCAGTCGCTCACGCATCTGCAGGGCGATGCGGTGCTGGTCGCGCGCGTCGTCGCCGAGCTCCCCGAGCAGGGCGTCGTAGGCCGACCTCGGGGCCTCGTCGTGAAGCAGGTCGAGGAAGGTGGGGTCCATGGTCGGGTGCGCTACGGCGTACGCCGCTCCGCGGTCTGGTCGTCGGCATCCGACCGGGGCTGCAGCGCCTGCATCAGGTCGACGATCTCCTTCTGCCGATGTTCGGGGAGGACGCCCCAGCCCGGCTCGTAGCCGTAGACCTCTGCCAGCGAACGCGTCGAGAGCAGGCCGTCGACGATGTCGATGTCAGCGGCGGAGACCATGGACGGGTGGACCACCCCACAGGCCTCGGAGAGCTTGAGCAGGTCGCGGCGCAGGGTCTTGATGTAGTTGGCCACCCGCACCGACTTCGACGCCGGATCCAGGCCGTGCGCCAACCACGGGTCCTGGGTCGCGACACCGGTCGGGCAGCGGTCCGTGTGGCACTTCTGGGCCTGGATGCAGCCGATCGCCAGCATCGCTCCGCGCGCGGTGTTGATCAGGTCGGCGCCCAGGCCGAAGGCGACGAAGGCGTTCTCGGGCAGCCCGAGCTTCGCCGAGCCGATCCAGGTGATGTCGTCGGTCAGGCCGGCCTCGGCGAACAGCTTGTAGACGCTGCTGAAGCCCAGGCGCCACGGCAGCGCCACCGAGTCACTGAAGACGAGGGGCGCGGCACCGGTGCCACCCTCACCTCCGTCGATGGTGATGAAGTCGACCGATCGTCCGGGCCCGGTCTGGTCGCGCAGGTCCTCCCAGAACTCCATGTTGCCGACCGCGGACTTGATGCCGACGGGCAGGCCGGTCTCCTGCGCGATCCTCTCGACGAAGTCGAGCATGCTGTCGACGTCGTCGAACTCGGTGTGCCGTGACGGGCTGGAGCAGTCCTGGCCCATCGGGATCCCGCGGATCTCGGAGATCTCCTTGCTGATCTTGGCGGCGGGCAGCATTCCACCCAGCCCGGGCTTGGCTCCTTGGCTCAGCTTGACCTCGATCGCCTTGACCGGGGCCGAGGCGACCACGTCCTTGAGCCGCTCGAGGTCGAAACGTCCCTGGTCGTCGCGGCAGCCGAAGTAGGCGGTTCCGATCTGGAACACGAGGTCACCGCCTTGGCGATGGTGCTCGGAGAGAGCCCCCTCGCCGGTGCTCTGCATGACGCCGGCCAGCGCGGCTCCCTTGTTGAGCGCCTGCACAGCCGCTCCGGAGAGCGAACCGAAGCTCATCGCGGAGATGTTGACGATCGAGTCGGGCCGGAACTTGTGCTTGCGGTCGCGCCGCTCGCCCACCACCTTGGCCCCGGGGACGGGGACGTTCTCATGGGCGTGGATGTCCGTCGGTGGTGCGGTGTCGGAGAAGGTGCGGTGCCGGATGATGGGATAGCCGACCACGTTCTCCATGTCGTTGTCCGTGCCGAAGCCGAAGTAGTTGTTCTCCAGCTTGGCCGATGAATAGATCCAGCGTCGCTGGTCTCGGCTGAACGGCCGCTCCTGGTCGTTGGAGGTGACGATGTACTGGCGCAGCTCGGGGCCGATCGCCTCGAGGAAGTAGCGCAGGTTCGCCACCACGGGGAAGTTGCGCTTCAGCGCGTGCTTCGTCTGGGTGAGGTCGCGCACTGCCAGCGCTCCGATGGCGGCGGCCCCGGCCGCGCCCACTGTCGTGATCGCATTCCACTTCATGGTCAGTGTCTAGTCGCCCGGCCCACGAATGTCGAGGTTCGGGTACTTTGCGAGCATGGATCTGATCCCGAAACCCGATCAGGTCGTCGCAGCCGCCAGCAACGTCGCTCACGCAATGTTGTACGGCGGCGTGGCGGACCTCCGCAAGATGCCTCGCACGCTGATCGACGAGGGACTGCTGCGACAGGTCTACCACTACCGGCCGGCCGGCAAGGTGAAGGACGAGGGCGACCCGATCCTCCTCGTCACTCCCCTCGCCGCACCGTCGAGCTGCTTCGACCTGCGCCGTGGGTGCTCGCTCGTCGAGCACCTGGTCTCGGGCGGCAGGCCCACCTACCTGGTCGAGTACGGCGAGGTCTCCTTCCGCGACCGCAACCTCGGCATGGAGCACTGGATCGACGAAGTCGTGCCCCAAGCGATCCGGCAGGTCTCCGAGCACGCCGGCGGACGCCCCGTGCACGTGATCGGCTGGAGCCTGGGCGGCATCTTCCTGACGCTGGCTGCCGCCGACAACCCCGACCTGCCGATCGCCTCCATGACCATCGTCGGCTCGCCGTTCGACGTGACGAAGGTGCCGTTGGTCGCTCCGTTGCGCCCGCTCCTCAAGTTTGCCGACGGTCCGGCCATGGGTGGCCTCACCCGCAGCGGTCGTGGCCCGGTGCAGCGCATCTACCAGGCGTTGGGCGGCGCACCGAAGCCCATCGTGCGTTGGGCCTTCCAGCTCTCCGCCGCCCAGAAGCTGGTCTCCAAGCCGCTGGTGAAGCTGCAGAACCTCGACGATGCCGACTACCTCGCCCAGATCGAGGCGGTCGACGACTTCACCGCGCACATGATGGCCTACCCGGGGCGCACGTTCGGGCAGATGTACCACCGCCTGATCAAGACCAACGACCTCAAGTACGGCCACTTCGAGTTCGGTGACCGCCGGATCGAGATCAAGGACGTCAAGGTGCCGGTCCTCATCTTCGGTGGGGCAACGGACGGCATCGCGCCCGCCGCCAGCGTGAGGGCCGGGGTTGCCCTGTTCAGCGGGTCGCCCGACGTGCGCTTCGAGATCGTTCCGGGCGGCCACCTCGGCATGCTCACCGGTCGCGCGGCACGCGGCACGACGTGGAAGTTCATCGACGCGTGGGTCGACGAGTGGTCCAGCGACCAGGACGCGCCCTCCACCGACGCGAAGGAGGTGTCAGCCGGCCGGCCGGCCGGGAAGAAGGCGACCAGGAAGCCGGTCGCGAAGAAGGCCACTGCGAAGCAGCCCGGCGCGAGGAAGGCCGGCGCGGGGAAGGCCGGCGCGGGGAAGTCCAGCGCGAGGACGCCCGGTGCGAGCACCAAGCCCGGTGCGACCGACGCGTCGGGGATCGGCGCCAACCGCCACCGACGCTACGGCTCGGGTGGGTCGCGCTCCTTGGCCCGCTGACACCCCGTCCCGCACGGGCCACGCCCTTGGGGATGACACGTTTGGAACCGCGCCGCCGGTGCAACAATGCAGCAGATGATCGACACCAAACTCGGAGGTTACGATGTCTGACGACGCACCGGTCAGTGGCAACGGCCAGGACCAGCGCCCACGCTGGCAGGTCCAGCCCGGCCCGATCGGCGGTCCAGAGGCACAGTTCACCGCCCCGGGCACGAACGGCCCCCGAGGCCCGTCGACCAACCCGAACCACCAGCCCGTCGCGCCCCCGCCGGGCGCCCCGCAGTCGCCGTACGACGGTGGGCCGACGTCGCACTCCGGCCGCCGGGCGCAGCAGGGCCCCCCACCCGGACACGAGGCGCAGCCCCGGCAGCATGCTGGCCCGCCCCAGCGGCCCGGGCACCATGCTGCCCCGCAGACCAGCCACCCCGCTCCTGTCCCACCGCAGCAGGTGGGCCAGCAGATGGGCCAGCAGATGGGCCAGCCCGAGCCGGTCCCGACGGCCCAGGACTTCCTGCGCAACCGGCACCAGACGCTCGACATCGGCCCGGCCACGTGGGGGTGGCGTGGCGTCATCCGCAGGATGACCTTCGGGTTGGTCAAGCCCAAGATGGGCAAGGCCGAGCGCGCGTTCCGTGAGGCCCGCGCCACCGTCCAGCGCTCCTTCTCCGGTCCGCGCACGATCGTGTTCGCCAACCCGAAGGGTGGCGCCGCCAAGACCACGTCCGTCCTCGCCGCCGGCTACATCTTCGGGACGGTGCGCGGCGGCGGCGTGGTGGCGTGGGACAACAACGAGACCCGCGGCACGCTCGGCATCCGCGGCGAACCCGCCAACCACCAGAACACCACGCGCGAGCTCCTCGACGACCTCGAGCGGTTCCAGGACGTCTACGAGTCGCGCATCGGCGACCTCGGCGCGTTCGTGCGCAGCCAGGGTGACGCCCACTTCGACGTGCTCGCCTCCGACGAACGAGCCGATGTCACGGGCACGATCAAGGCCAGCGACTTCGGTGCGGTCCACCGGCTGCTCGAGCGCTTCTACCACCTGATCCTGATCGACACCGGCAACAACCTGCGCGCCGAGAACTGGCTCGCTGCCGCCCAGACCGCCGACCTGATCGTGGTCACCTGCACGGTCCGCGAGGACACCGGCTACTCCGGCCTGTGGATGCTCGACGCCCTCGCCGACGCGGGGCACACGCAGATCAAGGAGAAGACGATCACGGTGCTGGCCGACCCGTCGCCCAGTGTCGACGCACAGCTGGCCAAGGACCTCACCGACGTCTACGCCCAGCGCACCCGGGCCGTCTTCCGGATCCCCTACGACCCGGCCCTGGTGGCCGGATCCGTCGTCCAGTACGGCCAGCTCTCCCAGGACACCCGCGACGCGTGGCTGAAGGCCTGCGCGGCGATGGCCGAGGCCCTCTGACCCCTGCCCGAACGGGCAACTCTTGCTGCGCGAGCGGGCAACTCTTGCTGCGCGAGCGGGTAACCATTGCTGCGCGAGCGGGCAACCATTGCTGCGAGAGCCTCGAGTTCTTGCTGCGTGAGCCTCGGCAAAGCGCCATGCCCGGCATCCGCCGTGGCTAGTGTGCTGGCATGTCCGAGCCCCTGACCCGCGGCGTACGCGTCGGCTATGCGACCGGCTCCGTCGCGACGGGCGCGTTCGGCACCGTGCCGGGACTGATGCTGCTGCCGTTCCTCACCGACAGCCTCGGGATCGGCGCCCTCTACGCCGGGATGATCGTCTTCCTTCCGAAGGCGTGGGACGTGGTGCTCAACCCGATCGCGGGACGCATCAGTGATCGCACCGACGATCCGCGTGGCCCCCGTCGTCCCTGGCTGCTGCGCGGCGGAATCTCGTTGTCGGTGGCGTTCGCGCTCCTCTTCGCCGGGCCGACACTCGGCTCCCAGCGGCTCGATGCGCTGTGGGTGTTGGTCTGCTTCCTCGGCTGCGCGACGGCGTACGCGTTCTTCCAGGTGCCGTACGTCGCGATGCCGGCCGAGATCACCGACTCCTACGACGAGCGCACCCGCCTGATGTCCTGGCGCGTCGCCATCCTGGCCTTCACGATCATGCTGGCCGGCGCCACCGCGCCGTTGATCCGTGACGCCGTCGGTGGCCGCGACGGCTACCGCGTGATGGGGGTGGCGATGGCGCTGCTGATCGCGTTCGGGGTCGTGGCGACGTACGCCGGGACCTCCCGTGCACCCCGCGTCGCGCTCGGTGCAGGCTCCGGCTCACTGCGCGACCAGCTGAGGATCGTCAGTCAGGCAAGGGACTTCCGACTCCTGCTGATCACTTTCGTGCTGCAGGCCTTGGCCACGGGGTGCATGCTCGCGGGCGTCGACTACCTCGCCGGTGACGTGCTCGGCAAGCAGGGGGCGTCGACGATCCTGTTCATCTGCTTCGTCGGGCCCGCCCTGGTGCTGACGCCCCTGTGGGCCCGCTTCGGCACCCGGGTCGGCAAGAAGCGCGGTTATGTGGCCGCTTCGTCGGTCCTGGCCGCCGGGGCTGCCCTGTCGGTCGTCTCGCGGGAGGCTCCCGCCGTTGTCGTCTTCGCCGCCGTGGGGCTGATCGGCGTCGGCTACGCCGGTGCGCAGGTGTTCCCGCTGGCGATGCTGCCCGACGCTGCCGCGGCCGACGCGATGCGCACGGGATCCAACCGAGCCGGCGTCTTCACCGGCGTGTGGACCGCGGGAGAGACCCTGGGCCTGGCGCTCGGCCCCGGGTTGTTCGCGCTGATGCTGGCCCTCGGTGACTACCGGTCGTCGACCGACGGGGACGCGGTCCAACCCGACTCCGCCGTCACCGCGATCGTGCTCGGCTTCTCGCTCGTGCCCGCCGCCCTGACCCTGGCATCGCTCTGGTGGCTCTCGCGCTACTCGTTGGGCGACCCCACCCGGACCGTTGCCGCCAACTCCCAGGAGCTCCCGTGACCGACGTACTCGCCCGGCTGCGGGCCATGCAGGCGAGCGACCTCCCGGTCCACGGCGGCCGCACGCTCGCCTACGTCTACGACTCCGGACTGCCCGACGTCGACGAGGTCGGTCGTGCCGCAGTCGCCACGTACGCCGGCTCCAACGGACTCGACCCGACGGCCTTCCCCTCGCTGCTCACGATGGAGAACGAGCTCGTCGGCTTCGCCTGCGACCTGTTGGACGCCCCCGGGACCGCCGTCGGGACGGTGACCTCCGGCGGCACCGAGTCGGTGCTGCTCGCGGTGCAGGCCGCGCGCGACGCGAATCCGTCGATCGCGCATCCGACGATGGTGTTGCCGTCGACCGCACATGCCGCATTCCACAAGGCATCTCACTACTTCGGTGTCGAGGCCGTGGTCGTTCCTGTGACGTCCGACTTCCGCGCAGACGTGGCCGCGACGGCCGCTGCGATCGACGACCGCACGGTGCTCGTCGTGGCCAGCGCACCGTCGTACGCGCACGGGGTCGTGGACCCCGTCACGGAGCTCGCGGGGCTTGCCTCGGCGCACGGCGTGCGGTGCCACGTCGACGCCTGCATCGGCGGCTGGGTGCTGCCCTACGCCTCCCGGCTCGGTCGTCCGATCACCCCGTGGACGTTCGCTGTCGAGGGTGTCACCAGCATCTCGGTCGACCTGCACAAGTACGCGTACGCCCCCAAGGGCACCTCGATCCTGGTGCACCGCACCCCGGCGCTGCGGAAGCCGCAGTTCTTCGCCTCGGCCGCGTGGCCCGGCTACACGATGCTCAACGCGACGATGCAGTCGACGAAGTCCGGCGGGCCGCTGGCCGCCGCGTGGGCCGTCGTGCAGACCATCGGCGACGACGGCTACCTGTCCTTGGCGCGTGACGTCTTCGATGCGGTGGACCGGCTCGTGGTCGGCATCGAGGCGATCCCCGGGCTGCGCGTCGTCGTACCCCCCGACTCGACACTGATCGCGCTGGCGACCTCGAGCGCCTGCGACCCGTTCACGATCTGTGACGAGATGGCGGCCGCGGGCTGGTACGTCCAACCCCAGATGGCGTACGCCGACTCGCCGGCAACGATCCACCTCTCGGTGTCCGCCGCGACCCTGGCCCACGTCGACGACTTCCTGGTGGCCCTGTCCGCAGCGGTCTCGGCCGCACTCGACGCCGGTCCCGTCCTGGTCGACGAGGAGGTGGTCGCCTTCATCTCCGCTCTTGACCCGGCGACGCTGAGCGACGAGGACTTCGACGGCCTCCTCGCCGCCTCGGGCCTGGTCAGCTCCGGCGCGGGCGGCCCCGGCGCGGGCGGCTCGGGCACGGGCGGCTCCGGCGCGGGCGGCCCCGGCGCGCGCGGCTCCGGCGCGGGCGGCCTGGTCCTCCCGGAGCGGATGGCCGAGGTCAACGCGATGCTCGACGTCGCGGCTCCCGAGATGCGCGAGGCGTTGCTCGTCGCCTTCCTCGACCGCCTCTCCCGCCCGACGCGCACCACGTAATCCCTGACGCGCGCGAACGGGCAGTTCTTGCTGCGCGAACGGGCAATCCTTGCGGTCCCAACGGGCAATCCTTGCGGTCCGAACCCTGCATTCTTGATGCACGAGCGGCACGTCCCGGCCCGGATCCCGAACACCAGCACCGAGCCCCTCGCTCATCTGACACGGCGGGTCCGGGCGACGTACAGGTGCCCGCCCTGGACCGTGACTGCCCCATCAACAACCCACAGTTCGAGCGACAACAACTGCCCGTTCGCGCAGCAACAACAGACCGTTCGCGCAGCAACAACTGCCCGTTCGCGCATGAGCCTTGACAGGAACGACAGGGGCGACATACGTTTCCTGCACCCTGAATCACCTTTCAGGTTCCTGGAAATGAAGGGCACTGGGATGCGGATCAACATCAAGCACACACTGGTCTCGGCTGTGGTCGCCGCGGCGCTGGGGCTCAGCTCCTGTGCCCCGGCCGCTGACGGCGCCGGCGGCGACGACGACGGCACCATCGAGGTCGGCATCATCACCTCGGAGAGCGGCCCGCTCGCCTCCTACGGAAAGGCCTACCTCGCCGGGTTCGAGGCAGGTCTCGACTACGCGACGGACGGCACCAACGAGGTCGACGGGACCAAGATCGAGCTCCGCGTCGGTGACGACGCCGCCGACGCCGACAAGGCCGTGCAGCTCGCCAAGGAGTACATCGGCGACGGGGTGAACATCCTCGCCGGCACCACCTCCTCCGCCGTGGCCCTGTCGATGGCCGAGCAGGCCGAGCTGAACAAGGTCCTCTACATCTCCGGTCCCGCCGCGACCGACGCCCTCACCGGCATCAACGACTACACCTTCCGCTCCGGTCGCGAGACCTACCAGGACGTTGCCACCGCCGGTGACCTCCTGGGCGACGTCAAGGGCAAGAAGGTCGTCATCTTCGCCCAGGACAACGCGTTCGGCCAGGGCAACGAGGCCGCGGTCAAGGGCATCCTCGGCGGGCAGGGCGCCGACGTGGCCTCGGTGATGGTCGGTGAGGACGTCAAGGAGTTCACCTCCTTCGCCCAGCAGGTCAACGAGCACCGGCCGGACCTGGTCTTCGTGGCCTGGGCCGGCGAGACGACCGGCAGCATGTGGCAGTCCCTGCAGCAGCAAGGCGTCTTCGACAAGGCTCCCGTCGTCACCGGCCTCGGCGACATCGCATCCTTCGGCGCCTACGGCCCCGTCGCCAAGGACATCCAGTTCCTCGCCCACTACTTCGCCACGGCGCCCGACAACGAGGTCAACGACGCCATGGTCAAGGCGGTGGAGGACGCCGGGGAGCAGGCCGACCTGTTCACCCCCGACGGCTTCGTCGCCGCACAGATGGTCGTCCGCGCGATCGAGGAGGGCGACGGTGACGTCGACGCGATGATCGATGCGCTCGAGGGTTGGAGCTTCGAGGGTCCCAAGGGCACGACGACCGTTCGCGCGGGCGACCACGCCCTGATCCAGGACATGTTCCAGGCCAAGCTGGCCAAGCAGGGCAGCTCCTACGTGCCCGAGCTGGTCAAGGTGCTCCCCGCCGACCAGGTCGCCCCGCCCGAGGCAGACTGAGCCAGCGCGCCCAGCGCCCGGACCCAGGAAGGCAAACCCGTGTCACCCACCACCCCGCCCGCGCTCGCGGTCGACGGCCTCGGTCTCCAGATCGGCGGCGCGACGATCCTGCACGACGTGAACCTCGACGTCGCGCCGGGCTCGTTCGTTGGAGTCATCGGCCCGAACGGCGCCGGCAAGACGACGTTGTTCAACCTCGTATCCGGGGTCATGCAGCCCACCAGCGGCACCATCCGCCTGCATGACCAGGACATCACCCGCCAGCCGGTGCACCGCCGGGCGCGGGCGGGGCTGGGACGCACCTTCCAGACCTCCAACCTGTTTCCCCAGCTCACCACGCTGGAGAACGTCAGGATGGCGGCCCAGGTCGAGCTGGGCGGCAGCCTCTCCCTGCTGCACTTCCCCCGGCGCAACGACCGCGCCACCACGATCGCCCGGGAGAAGCTCGAGTACGTCGGCCTGGCCCACACGATCGGTGCCCGTGCCGGAGATCTCTCCCACGGCGACAAGCGCAAGCTCGAGATCGCCGTGCTGCTCGCCTCCGACCCCGACGTCGTGCTCCTCGACGAACCGATGGCCGGTGTCGGCTCCGGCGACGTCGCGGGGCTCACCGAGATCATCCGCACCATGCACCGCGACCAGCAGTGCACGGTGCTGATGGTCGAGCACCACATGGACGTCCTGATGGGGCTGGTCGACAAGGTCGCGGTCATGCACCAGGGCTCGGTCCTCGCCTACGACACCCCGGCGGAGGTCATGGCGAACGACGTCGTGCAGAGCGCCTACCTGGGAGTGGCCCCATGAGCACCCCGATCCTCGAGGTCCGCCACCTGCGCGGCCACATCGCCGGCCAGCAGGTCGTCGAGGACGTCAGCTTCGACGTCCCGGCCACCGGCATCACCGCAGTCCTGGGGCGCAACGGCGTCGGCAAGACCAGCACGCTCAAGTCGGTCCTCGGCCTCATCGGCCGTTCCGGCGAGGTGCTGCTGGACGGCCGGCGCATCGACCGCCTGCCCACCCACAAGATCGTGCGCCGCGGCGTCGGCTACGTGCCCGAGGACCGCGAGGTCTTCGCCGGGCTGACCGTCGCGGAGAACCTGGCGCTCGCCGAGCGCGACGCCCACCCGCGACGCGACTTCGTGGCCGACCTCTTCCCCGACCTGGTCGAGCGGCGCAACCAGATGGCCGGCACGCTCTCCGGCGGCCAGCAGCAGATGGTGTCCCTCGGCCGGGCCCTGCTCAACGAGAACCGGTTGCTGCTCGTCGACGAGCCCACCAAGGGACTCGCCCCGCGCATCGTCCAGCAGGTTGCCGACGCTCTCGAGGCCGCCTCGTCCGATGTCCCGATCCTGCTCGTCGAGCAGAACCTCGAGGTCGTGCGTCAGCTGGCGAACGACGCCATCGTCATCGAGAGCGGCCGGGTCGCCTGGTCCGGGGACGCGCGGACCCTCCTCGACGACGAAGCCCTGACCAAGAAGCTCCTCGGCGTCCACGCCGAGACCCAGGTGGAGGTGTCATGAGCACGATCGTCCTGCTCGCCGTGACCGGCATCGGGCTCGGCGCGCTCTACTTCCTCAGCGCTTCCGGCCTGTCCCTGATCTATGGCCTGATGCACGTGTTGAACTTCGCCCACGGCGCGTTCCTGACGCTGGGTGCGTTCGTCGGCTGGGAGGTGGCCAAGGCGATCGGTCCCGACACGTGGGCCGGTTTCCTCGCCTCGATCCTGGCCGGTGCCGTGGCCGGTGCCCTGATCGCGATCCTCACCGAGCTGCTCCTGATCCGGCCGCTCTACGAGCGCCACATCGAGCAGGTGCTGGTCACCGTCGGGCTCTCCCTGGCCGCGGTCGCCCTCTTCGAGGGCGTCTGGGGCTCCGACTCGATCACCATCACCGGCCCGGGCTGGCTCTCCGACACCACCCGGGTGCTCGGCGCCAACATTCCCAACAACCGCTTCGTGATCATCGGCCTGGCCCTGCTCGTCCTGCTCGCCATGGTGCTGTTCCTGCGCCACACCCGCTACGGGATGATCATCCGTGCCGGCGTGGAGAACCGCAGCATGGTCACCGCGCTGGGCATCGACGTCCGCACCGCGTTCACGATCGTCTTCGCGATCGGTGGCGCAGCCGCCGGTCTCGGTGGCGTGCTCGCCTCGAGCTACTTCCGCTCGGTCTCCCCGAGCACCGGGAGCTCGCTGCTGATCTTTGCCTTCATCGTGACGGTCATCGGCGGCCTGGGCTCGCTGCTGGGCGCTGCCATCGCCTCGATCGGCGTGGCCCTGCTCCAGCAGTTCGCCAACTACTACGGTTCCGGAACCGGAGACTTCGTCATCGTGCTCGCCCTCGCCGTGGTGCTGCTGGTGCGGCCCTCCGGCCTCCTCGGAAGGCAGGTCGCCGCATGAGCACCACCCAGGACGTGCGCACCACCCCGGCCCCCCGGCGTACGCCGGCCGTCGACGCGCCTGCCCCACCGCGGCGCCGGCTCCCGCTCACCGCCATCGGTGGAGTCGCCCTGCTGGCGCTGATGGTACTGCTGCCCTTGGTCAACCTGACCGTGCCCGGCGTGCTCCCCGGGCCGACGTACACCGCCGGATCGCTGAACCTGCTGGCGCTGTGCATGGTCTATGCCTCGCTCGCGCTCTCCTACCACCTGCTGCTCGGCACCGGCGGCATGCTGTCCTTCGGCCACGCGCTCTACTTCGGCGCCGGGGCCTACGGCCTGGGCATCATCCTGGCCCAGACCGGCATCCCGCTGTGGCCGGCCGTGCTCGTCACGATCCTCGGCGTGATGATGCTGGCGGTGGTGACCGGCGCGATCAGCCTGCGCGTCACGGGCATCCCGTTCGCGATGGTCACCCTGGCCTTCGCGGAGGCCGGCTCGGTGCTGGTGCGCCGCAACCCCCGCGACCTCACCAACGGTGGTGACGGCCTGATCATGAACAGCGACCCTGTCCCCGAGTGGATGCTGGGCGTGGTCAACACCCGCAACCTCTACTGGATGTCGTTGGTGCTGCTGGCTGTCGTGTTCCTGGTCGTGGTGTGGATCGACCGCTCGCGCGTCGGCCACGTCACCGCCGCGGCCCGGGAGAACGAGCTGCGGGTTCGGGTGCTCGGACTGCGCCCCTACACGGCCAAGCTCGTCGTCTTCGCGGTCTCCGGGCTGCTGGCCAGCACCGCCGGGATCATGTACCTGTTCCTGCACAGTGGAACCACGCCGACGAGTGTGTCGGCGAACCTCACCATCACCGTGCTGCTGATGGTCGTCATCGGCGGTGTCGGGTCCCGCTGGGGCGCCGTGGCGGGTGCCGTGGTCTACACGCTGTTCAACCAGCGCCTGACCAAGCTCGCCGAGTCGGACTTCGTGGCCGGGTTGCCCGACGCGGTGCGGATCCCGCTGTCCCAGCCGCTGTTCATCCTCGGCACCGTGTTCGTGCTGATCGTGCTGTTCCTCCCGGGTGGCATCGCCGGCACCCTGTCCGCAGTGACCGCACGCTGGCGTCGTACGGACCGGGGAGCCCCGCACGGCGCGCACCGCCTCGAGCAGGCCGCGTCCGAGAGCGGGCCGATCGGATGAGGCCCGACGGACCACACACCCTCGGCCGCTGGCTGAGCGACAGCGCGGCCAACCACGCCACCAAGGTCGCCATCGACGACCGCGGGGTCACCATCACGTACGCCGAGCTGGAGCGTCGGAGCACGGCCCTGGCCGACGCGTTGGTCGAGGCAGGCCACGGCCCGCGTGACCGGATCGCCACGTTGACCGGCAACTCGATCGATCACGTCGTGGTGCTCTTCGCCTGCGCCAAGGCCGGACTCACCCTGGTCCCGATCTCGTGGCGCCTCACGACGCCCGAGCTGGCCGACTGCCTGGAGGCCGCGAACCCCGACCTGGTCCTGGTCGAGGACCCGATGGCCTCCTCCACCCGCGCCGCCCTGCAGCTGACCCCTCTCGGACGCAACGCCACCGGCCCGCGCGTGGCGACGTTGGGCACCACCGGGGTCGAGGCCGACGTCCCCCTCCGACGTTCGCGACGTACGCCGGAAGCCGCGCGCCCGGTCCGGGACGACGACCCGCTGCTGGTCATCTTCACCTCGGGCAGCGAGGCGCGACCCAAGGGCGTCGTCCTCACCCACGCGAACTGCTTCTGGAACAACCTGTCGCTCGCCCGGGTGCTCGACATCTCGTCGTCCGACGTGGTGCTCGCGATGCTGCCCCAGTTCCACGTCGCGGCCTGGAATGTCCAACCCCTGTTGGCGTTGTGGCACGGAGCGACCGTCGTCCTCGAGCGCACCTTCGAGCCGTCGCGCGTGCTCCAGCTGATCCGTCAGCGACGCGTGACGACGATGATGGCGGTGCCGACGCAGTACCACCTCCTGGCCAGCGAGCCCGGCTTCGCGGCCGCGGACCTCTCCTCCCTGCGCACCGCGGTCGTCGGCGGCTCGGCGATGCCCGAGTCAGCACTCCTGAGCTGGGCCGAGCACGGCATCACCGTCGCCGCCGGCTACGGACTGACCGAGGCCTCTCCCAACGTGCTCATCGGCCCCAAGGGCGAGGCTGCCCGCCCGTATCCCTATGTGGAGGTGCGGATCGTCGACCCCGTCTCCGACGCGGAGCTCTCCGGCACCGCGATCGGCGAGCTCGAGGTCAGGGGCCCCGGTGTCTTTGCCGGCTACCTCGACGACCCGGTCGCCACACAGCGGACCATGCACGACGACTGGCTGCGCACCGGGGACCTCGCGTCGCGCGATGCCAACGGCGGCTACCGGATCGTCGACCGGATCAAGAACATCTACATCTCCGGCGGCGAGAACGTCTCACCCGCCGAGGTCGAGGCCGTGCTGACCGCCCATCCGTTCGTCGCCGACGCCGCCGTGCTCGGCGTACCCGACCCGGTGTGGGGTGAGGTCGGCGTTGCCTTCGTCGTCCCCCGCTCGGGGGCCGCGCTCACCGAGGACGAGGTCCTCGAGCACGCCTCCGCCCACCTCGCCAGGTTCAAGGTGCCACGCGCGATCCACGTCGTCGAGGAGCTGCCACGAACGGCACTCGGCAAGGTCGCGCGCGCACAGCTCCGCGACTCCGCCTACATCAACGAAGGGCCCGACCATGAGCGCTCCTGACTTCAACAGCACCCCCGGAAAGGTCGACGCACCGCAGAGGAAACCGCTCACCAAGCGAGGCCTCGCGACGCGCACCAAGCTGCTGACCGCCGCCGAGAAGGTCTTCGCCGACCTCGGCTACCACGAGGCGTCGATCGTGAAGATCACCGAGCAGGCCAGCGTCGGACTCGGCACGTTCTACCTCTACTTCGAGAGCAAGCAGCAGATCTTCGAAGCCCTCGTCGAGGACCTCAACCGCCGCGTCCGACACTCCATGGCCCAGGCGATGGAGGGGGCGCCCGACCGGCTCGCAGCCGAGCGTGCCGGCTTCGCCGGGTTCTTCCGCTTCACCGCCGAGCACCCGGCGCTCTACCGCGTCGTCCGGGAGGCAGAGTTCGTCTCGCCCCAGTCGCTCGAGCTGCACTACAGCCGGATCGTCGACGGGTACGTCGAGGGGTTGCGCAAGGCGCAGGCCGTCGGCGAGGTGGACGACATCGACCCGACCGTGGCCGCCTGGGCGCTGATGGGACTGGGCGAGCTCATCGGCATGCGCTACATCCTCTGGGAGCGCGACGCCGACGGGAACCCGCCGACCGAGCTGCCGCCCGACGTCTTCGAGGACCTGATGCGCTTCATCAACAACGCACTGGCGCCCCGACCCGGGAAGGACAAGCCATGAGCGAGCAGGACCTGGCCGGGCGCACCGCGGTCGTCACCGGAGGCGCCAGCGGCATCGGGCGCGCCTGCGCGACCGAGTTCGCCGCCCGTGGCGCCCGTGTGGTCGTGGCCGATGTCGACGCTGATGCGGCCAAGTCCGTTGCCGACGAGGTCGACGGCGAGGTGTGGGAGGTGGACTTCTCCGACACCTCCTCCCTCGACGACCTGTCGCTGGAGGCCGACATCCTGGTGAACAACGCCGGCATCCAGCGGGTTGCACCGATCCACGAGTTCGACCCCGACGGTTTCCGGCTGATCCACCGGATCATGCTCGAAGCGCCGTTCCTGCTGGTCCGCGCGGTGCTGCCTGGCATGTACGAACGCGGATGGGGCCGCATCATCAACGTCTCCAGCGCGCACGGGCTGCGCGCCAGCGCGTTCAAGTCGGCCTACGTCTCGGCCAAGCACGGGCTCGAGGGTCTCTCGAAGGTCACCGCGCTCGAGGGTGGACCGCACGGCGTCACCAGCAACTGCGTGAACCCCGGCTACGTGCGCACTCCCCTGGTCGAGAAGCAGATTGCCGACCAGGCCGCCACGCACGGCATCCCCGAGAGCGAGGTCGTCGAGAGGATCATGCTCACCGAGAGCGCGATCAAGCGCCTGGTCGAGGCCGACGAGGTGGCGTCGTTGGTGGGCTGGCTGGCCTCGGACAGGGCCGGCATGGTCACCGGGGCGTCCTACACGATGGACGGTGGGTGGACGGCCCGATGACGCACACCTTCTCCACGGTCGACGTGGCCGTGCCCGGCGGCGACCTCAGGGTCGGTGCCTGGGACGTGGACGGCCAACCGGATGCGCCCACGGCGCTGCTGATCCACGGGGTCACGGCCTCACACCGCAGCTGGCCACTGGTCGCCGCGCACCTGCCCGACGTACGCCTGGTCGCTCCGGACCTGCGCGGGCGGGGACGCAGCAACGAGGTGGCCGGGCCAGCCGGCATGGCCACCCATGCGGCCGACCTGGTCCGGGTGCTCGATCACTTCGACGTCTCCTCGGCCGTGGTCGTCGGGCACTCGATGGGCGCCTTCGTCTCGGTGGTGCTGGCCGACCTCTTTCCCGAGCGGGTGGAGCGACTGGTGCTGGTCGACGGCGGCCTGCCCCTCGAGATCCCCGACGGGCTGAGCAGCGACGAGATCGTGTCGTTCCTGCTGGGGCCCGCCGCGGAGCGCCTCGCGATGACCTTCCCGAGCGTCGAGGCCTATCTCGACCACTGGCGGACGCACCCCGCGTTCGCGGACCACTGGTCAGCGGCGGTCACCGACTACTTCGCCTACGACCTGGTCGGCTCCGAACCGGCACTCCGACCGTCGACGCGCTACGGGGTGATGAGCGACGACACGGTCGACCTCAACACCGGGCAGACCATCGTGGACGCGGTCTCCGGGCTGCGCCACCCGACCCGGTTCCTCACGGCACCGCGCGGGCTGCTGGACCAGACGCCCGGCCTCTACTCCCCCAGCCGGGTCGCGGAACTGATGGCGGCGCTGCCCGCCGTACGCCACACGGAGATCGCGGACACCAACCACTACACGATCACGCTGTCGGAGGCCGGTGCCGGAGCCACGGCGGCCGTGGTGCTGGAGGAGCTGGCGGCGGCGCCACGCGTGGCGAGCCAGGCCTGACCCGCACCGAACCCACACCGGGCCAGGCCGCTCCCCCGGCGAGGCGCGGGCGCGGTCAGACGAGCGACCAGTTCACCGGGGTGCCGCCCTGCTCCTCGAGCAACCGGTTCACCCGGCTGAACGGTCGCGAGCCGAAGAACCCGCGTCGCGCGGAGAGCGGCGACGGGTGCGCCGACTCCACCCACGGAACGACGCCCAGCATCGGCTTGAGCGACTGGGCGTCACGCCCCCAGAGGATCGCGGCGAGCGGGCCACCCCGACGTACCAACGCCTGGATGGCGCACTCGGTGACCGGTTCCCAGCCGCGGCCGCGGTGGGAGGCGGCCTCGCCCGGGCGCACCGTGAGCACGCGGTTCAACAGCATCACGCCCTGGTCGGCCCAGGCCGTGAGGTCACCGTGGGGTGCACGCTCGAGACCGAGGTCGGTCTCCAGCTCCTGGTAGATGTTGACCAGGCTGCGCGGGATCGGGCGTACGTCGGGAGCCACCGCGAAGCTCAACCCGATCGGGTGGCCCGGGGTCGGATAGGGGTCCTGGCCGACGATCAGCACGCGTACGTCGGCCAACGGGCGCTGGAAGGCTCGCAGCACGTGGTCACCCTGGGGCAGGTAGGGCCGACCGGCTGCCAGCTCCTCGCGCAGGAACCGCCCCATGGTGGCGATCTGCTCGTCGACCGGAGCCAATGCGTCGGCCCAGTCCTCGGCCACCAGGCCCTTCTCGACCAGCCCTCGCAACGCACTCACGCGCCGACCCTAACCGCGATAGTCCCTAACGTCTCGCAGGCCTGAAGCTCGACTTCGCATGTCAGGCGTTAGGGACTATCGAGCAGAAGACACTGGAATAAAGTTGAAGGTTTAAGTATTGTGGAGGGCATGGACACAACGATGCCGGCCCTCTACATCGGCCACGGAGCCCCGCCCCTGCTCGACGACCCGGTGTGGTCAGGCCAGCTCGCCGCCTGGGCGAAGGACCTCCCGCGCCCCAAGGCGATCCTGATCGTCAGCGCCCACTGGGAGTCCGCCCCGGTGAGCCTGACCGCGTCCGGCGCGCCCCTGGTCTACGACTTCGGCGGGTTTGCTCCGAAGTACTACCAGATGACCTACCAGACCCCCGATGCCTCCGCGCTGGCCAAGCGCGTGGCCGCGATGATGCCCGACAACGAGCCGGTGCACCAGCACCGCAGCCGCGGGCTCGACCACGGTGCCTGGGTGCCGCTGAAGATCATGTACCCCGAAGCCGACATCCCGGTCCTGCAGATGTCACTGCCCACCGAGGACCCCTACAAGCTGCTCAAGCTCGGCGAGCGGCTTCGTCCACTGCGCGACGAGGGCGTGCTCATCATCGGCTCCGGCTTCCTGACCCACGGGCTCCCGTTCCTCAAGGACTGGAGCATCGAGGCGGCCGCACCGGGCTGGTCGAAGGACTTCGACCACTGGGCCGGCGAGGCGCTGCAGCGTGGCGACATAGACGAGCTGGCGGCGTACAAGTCGAAGGCGCCGGGCATGCCCTACGCCCACCCGACCGTGGAGCACTACATCCCGCTCTTCATCACCCTCGGCGCCGCTCGCAAGGCAGACGACCCGGGCGACCAGAAGATCGACGGCTACTGGATGGGCCTGTCCAAGCGCTCGCTGCAGGTGGCCTGACCCCGGTCGCACGGAACGAGTGAGCGGGCAGTCAGGTCGAGCAAGAGTTGCCCGTTCGCGCAGCAAGAATCCACCGTTCGCGTCAGCGGATGTTGAGCTTGCGCATCACGCGCAGGCCGAGGATCTGCTGCTTGACGTTCTCCGCGAACGGGACGCCCTCGGGGGCGCCCATCACCTGCTTGCGCAGGATGCCGACGTTCTGGCAGTCGGTGTACTTCAACATCCCCTGGTCGCCGTGGCGCGCGCCGACGCCGGACTGCTTGACGCCGCCGGAGGGCGAACCCTTCGAGGCGTAGGCCGTGGCCAGGATGTCGTTGATGTTGACGTTGCCCGAGTGGATCCGTCGTCCGACGCGGATCGCGTTGTCGATGTCGCCTCCCCACACCGAGGCGTTCAGCCCGTAGTCGGTGTCGTTGGCCAGCGCGATCGCCTCGTCCTCGGTCGAGTAGCGGTGCAGCGCCACCACCGGACCGAACGTCTCGCCGACGCCGGCCAGCATGTCCTTGGTGACGCCCTCGAGGATCGTGGGCGCGAAGAACGCCGGGCCGACCTCGGGCAGCTCGCGACCGCCGACGAGCACTGTCGCCCCCTTGGCCACCGCGTCCGCGACGTGGGAGGCGACCCGGTTCTTCTGGTCGACCGAGACCAAGGAGCCCACCTCCGGCTCGAAGTCGTACGCCGCCCCGACCTGGAGGTCCTTCGTCGCCTCGACGAAGCGTGACTTGAAGTCGTCGTAGATCGAGTCGTGGATGTACATCCGCTCGATGTGCATGCAGATCTGGCCGGTGTTGCCGAAGGCCCCGAACAGCGCCGCCTTCACGGTCTCGTCGAGGTTGGCGTCGGGCAGCACGACCATCGGGTTCTTGCCGCCGAGCTCGAGGCAGGCACCGATCAGGTTGCGGCCGGCGCGTTCGCCGATCACCCGGCCGGTGGCCGTCGAGCCGGTGAACATCACGTAGTTGGCGTTGTCGATCAGTGTCGGCCCGACGTCGGGACCCTCACCGCAGACCACCTGGAACAGCCCCTTCGGGAGCCCGGCCTTCTCGAGCAGCTCCACGCCGTACAGCGGCGAGAGCGCGGTCTTGTTGTCGGGCTTGACCACGACCCCGTTGCCGGCGATGAGCGCCGGGATGGCGTCGGAGATGCCGGTCGCGAACGGGAAGTTCCACGGCGCGATGATGCCGACGACGCCCTTGGGCTGGCGCACCTCCAGCGAGGAGGAGACCACCGGGACCGGCCCGGCGTGCTTCTTCGGCGCCAGGATCTTCGCGGCCCGCTTGATGTAGTAGCCGGCCACCATCGGGATGTCGAGGGTCTCCTCGAAGGCCATCCGGCGGGCCTTGCCGCTCTCGACCTGGATCAGGTCGACGATGGTCTCGTTGTGGTCGAGGACCAGCTTGTGGAACGTGCGGAAGACCTTCAGCCGCTTCTTCAACGGCCACTGCGACCACTCGGCCTGCGCGGCCCGCGAGGCGGCGAAGGCGGACTCGATGTCGGCCGGGGTCGACTGCGGGAGCTCGACGAGCACGTCACCGGTGTAGACCTCGGTGAGCTTCCACGTGCCGCCGGCGGTGGACGGGACGCGGGAGACGAGCCGGTCGAGGAAGTCGTCGGTGACCGATGCGGGACGCTGGATGCTCATGGTTCCTCCGCTGCTCAGACGTCGAGGCCGAGGATGATCCCGGCCGCCTTGTCACCGATCATCATCGACGGCGCGTTGGTGTTGCCGCTGATGATGGTCGGCATGATCGAGGCGTCGGCGACCCGGAGGCCGTCGACGCCGCGGACCTTGAGGTCGGACCCGACCACGGCCCGCTCGTCGACACCCATCCGGCACGAGCCGACCGGGTGGTAGACCGTGGTGACCCGGCGCAGCAGCTCCTCGCGCAGCTTGTCGCCGGTGCACGCAGGGCCCGGTTCGTACTCCTCCTGCACGTGCCGGGCGATCGCGTTGTCCGCCATGATCGTGCGGATCATCTCGACGCCCTCGAGGATCACCTTGGCGTCGTCGGGCTCGGCCAGGAAGTTCGGGTCGATGATCGGGGCCGCCAACGGGTCGGCACTGGCCAGGCGCAGGGTGCCGCGCGACTTCGGCTGCACCAGCGTGGAGAAGACCGACAGCGAGTTGCGCTTGTCGGGGCTCAGCCTGACCGGCTCGTCCTGGAAGGGCGGGTAGGACCACGGGATCGCGAAGAGCTGCAGGTCGGGGGCGCCACCGTCGGAGAGCGAGGTGTGCGCGAAGCCGCCCGCCTCGAAGACCGAGTGCGCCATGAACGTGCGGCCGGGCTTGATCCGGTCTCGGAGGATGCTGGTGCCGAAGTAGGCCGGCGAGCTCTTGTGCGGCGAGTTGTCGACGGCGTACGTCATCGGCATGAACATGTGGTCGTGCAGGTTGTCGCCGACCGGGAGGTCCTCGCGGACCTCGATGCCGTGCTCGGCCAGGTGGGCGGCCGGGCCGACGCCGGAGAGCATCAGGATCTGCGGCGAGCCGAAGGCGCCAGCGGAGAGGATGACCTCACGACCGGCCTTGACCAGTCGCAGCTGGCCCTTCTCGTCGCGCACCTCGACGCCGGTCGCGCGGCCGTTCTCGATGACGACCCGGGTGACCGTGCCACGCTGCTGGACCTCCAGGGTCGGCAGGTCACGCTCGGTGAGGTAGCCACGCGAGGAGGAGAACCGGATCCCGTCGCTGGTGTTCTCCTGGATGACGTGCATGCCCTCCTGGGCCTCGCCGTTGTAGTCGGCGTTGACCGGGATGTCGAGGGCGGAGGCGCCGGCCTCGATGAAGGTCTTCGCCGCGTCGCAGATGTGCGGGTTCTCGAGGACCTTGACCGGCCCACCCGTGCCGCGGAACTCGCTGGCCGGCCCCTGCCAGTCCTCCATGCGCTTGTAGGACGCCAGGACGTCGTCGTAGCCCCAGCCCTTGTTGCCCTCGGCCTCCCACGAGTCGAAGTTGGCCTTGTTGCCGCGCACGAAGATCATCCCGTTGACCGAGCCGGAGCCACCCATCACCCGACCACGGGTCGCCGGGATCTTGCGTCCGCCGACGTGCGCCGCGGGGGCGTTGTAGTAGCCCCAGTCGAACTTCTGCTTCAGCTTCGGCTCGCTGTGGATCATCGTGATCATGCCGGGACGCTTGAACATGATCGACTTGTCGGGGCCACCGGCCTCGATCAGGATCACGCTGCTGCCGGCCTCGGCGAGGCGCCCCGCGACAGCGCATCCGGCGGATCCTGCGCCCACCACCACGTAGTCGGCTTCGTTGGAGAACGGCTTCTTGCCCATGCTGCTACCTCATCTGCTCCCGGTGTGGCGCGGCCCACACGGAACTGACTGTAACAAGTTCTAGTTTGGGATTCCATACCTTCAGTACGTCGAGTGTCCGCGACCCGGCGTGCGTCGGGGTGGACGTGGTCGCCGACGGTGAGAAGATGACTCGGTGAAGGTTCTCTCGATCCAGTCCTCGGTCGCCTACGGCCACGTCGGCAACTCGGCCGCCGTCTTCCCGCTCCAGCGTCTCGGTCACGAGGTCTGGCCCGTGTTCACGGTGCACTTCTCCAACCACACCGGGTACGGCGCGTGGCGCGGTCCGCTGCTGGCCGCCGACGACGTGCGCGAGGTGATCACCGGCATCGAGGAGCGCGGGGTCCTCGACCAGGTCGACGTGGTGCTCTCGGGCTACCAGGGCGGCGAGGAGATCGGCGACGTGATCCTGGACGCGGTGGCCCGGGTGAAGCAGGCCAACCCGGCCGCGACCTACACCTGCGACCCGGTGATGGGCAACGCCAGGAGCGGCTGCTTCGTCAACCCTGCGATCCCGCCGCTGCTGCGCGACCGCGTGGTGCCGGCCGCCGACCTCATCACGCCGAACCAGTTCGAGCTCGGCTTCCTCACCGACACCACGCCGGCCACCCTCGAGGAGACCCTTGCGTCGGCCGACCTGGCCCGCGCCATGGGCCCCTCGACCGTGCTGGTGACCAGCGTCGAGCAACCGTCCGCAGCTGAGGACACGATCGAGATGCTCGCGGTCACCGACGACGGCGCCTGGCTCGTGCAGACCCCGCGACTCCCGATCAAGTCCAACGGTTCCGGCGACCTCACCGCCGCGCTCTTCACCGCCCACCTCCGGACGACGAAGGACCCCGCCTTCGCCCTGGGGGCGACGGCGACCGCCGTGCTCGGCGTCCTCCGGACCACGATCGACTCCGGCGAGCGCGAGCTGCAGATCGTGGCAGGCCAGGATGCCGTGGCTCGCGCCACGTCCGACTTCGAGGTTCGTCAGGTCCGATGAAGCTCTCCGTGGTCCTGGTCCTCCTGCTCGGCCTGCTGGTCTCGGGCTGTTCGTCCGACTCGACGGACTCCGCCGAGGGCGACGACGGTGGAGCCAGGATCACCGACCGGGTGGAGTTGGTCACGCAGATGATCCACCGTGACGCCGCGCTGCTGAGCCTGTTCGACGCGGGGCTCGGGAAGCCGGTCCCGGCCCGGGTCGGCGGAGCGGTCGAGCTGGCCCGCACCAATGCGTCCGCACGCATCGAGACTGCTGCCGACCTGCTCGAGGAGTGGGGCGAGGAGGTCCCGGTGACCGTGCGCGACCACGGCATCGACCACGGCATCGAGGTCGATGCCCCGGAGCTCGTGGGGGCTCCCACGCAGGACGAGATCCACGCGCTCGCCGACTCCGTCGACTTCGCCGGCGACTTCACGGCGTTGTTCCGCGCGGCGCTGGAGTCCACCCGGGACACGGCCGCCTCATACGCGGGCGACGACTCCGACGTGATGTCCTTCGCCGACGGCGCGGAGCGGTCCTCGCAGGACACCCTCGACGCGTTCAGCTGACCACCGCCGGCTCACCCCGCCCAGCGCGGATCGCGGCCAGTGAGAGCGACCAGCTCCTGGTGGTGGCGACCGGGGCCACCACGGCATCGGCTGCGGATCCGAGATCGTGCCTCAGCCCTGGGGTCAGGGGACTCACCGGCGACGCCCGGCGAGCTCCGCGCTCACTCCTCGATCGAGCGGAGCACGCGGGCCGGGTTGCCGACCGCCACCACGTTGGCCGGCAGGTCCTTGACCACGACCGAACCCGCGCCCACCACGGTGTTGTCGCCGATCGTGACACCGGGACAGACGATCGCGCCGCCACCGAGCCACACGTTGTCGCCGATCGTGATGGGTTGCGCGGCCTCCCACTTCTCGCGCCGCGGACCGGGCTCGACCGGGTGCGTGGGGGTGAGCAGCTGGACGTTGGGCCCGATCTGCACGTCGTCGCCGATCCTGATCTCGGCGACGTCCAGGGCGACCAGGCCGAAGTTGGCGAACGTGCGGGCCCCGATGGTGATCTGGGTGCCGTAGTCGACGTACAGAGGCGGGCGAAGGATCGTCTCCTCACCGATGCCGCCGAGCATCTGCTCCAGGATCGAGCGCTGCAGCGGCTCCTGGCGAGACGTGGTCGCGTTGTAGGCCGCCATCAGGTCACGCGCCCGTTGGCTCGCCTCGGCGAGCTCGGGATCGTCGGCGATGTAGGGGTCGCCCGCCATCATCCGCTCGCGCATGGTGCGGGTGTCCTCACTCATGCGACTGCTCCCGGGTCGGTCTCGGTGCACGCCGCTGCCGGCGCCTGGATGCGGATCGGGTTCGCCATGCACCCAGCGTAGAGGGGATGCCACCACGATGGGCCAACCGGCGGATCGGCGGTTAGACTTTGCTCGCTCAATGCACGCCGGTGTAGCTCAGTTGGTAGAGCGTCGCTCTTGTAAAGCGAATGTCGCGGGTTCGACTCCTGTCTCCGGCTCCACTCCCTCGTGGCACCATGGTGATACAAGCTCAAGGTCACTTGAAGTCCGAGGTCCCCATGAAGCAGCTCACCATCGGTCACCTGTCCGAGCGTTCTGGGGTCGCGACGTCCGCGATCCGCTTCTACGAGTCGCGCGGCCTGGTCCACTCCGTGCGTACGTCGGGCAACCAGCGCCGCTACGACCAGTCCACCCTGCGCCGGATCGGCTTCATCCGCAGCGCCCAGACCGTGGGGCTGAGCCTGGAGGAGATCGCCGAGGCCCTCGCCACGCTCCCGGAGAACCGCACCCCGAACAAGGCCGACTGGACGCGACTGAGCCGGCTGTGGCGCACTCGGCTCGACGAGCAGATCGAGCGCATCGAGCGGCTCCGCGACAAGCTCGACGGCTGCATCGGCTGCGGCTGCCTGAGCCTCAGGAACTGCGCCCTCAACAACCCCCACGACGAGGTGGCGCCGCGTGGGCCGGGTGCGGTCTTCCTCGAGCCGGCCGGGAAGCCGAGCGGCAAGCGGTAGCACCCGGCCGGCTTGCACGGACCCGGCTCGATCAGGCCACACTGGTGCCCATGGACCTGTTGCACTCCCCCCACCACGACGGCTCCCCGATCCATGTCTCCGACGAGTCCCCCGAGCTGGGCGACGTGGTCGACATCCGGTGCAGCACGGCCCTGGCTGACGACACCCGGGAGGTCTGGGTGCGAACCGTCACCGATGCCGAGCCGATCTTCCTCCGCGCGGCGGCCGTCCGGGACGAGAATAGCGTGTGGTGGCAGGCGAAGCTGCCGATGCACAACCCGGTGATGAACTACCGCTTCCTGCTCGTCGGCGAGGACGGCGACCAGCGCTGGCTCACCGCGGCGGGACTGCACGACCACGACGTCCCCGACGCCTTCGACTTCAGGCTCAGCTCGCACGGGCCTGCCCCGGACTGGTCACGTGACGGCGTCGTCTACCAGGTCTTCCCGGACCGCTTCGCCCGATCGGATGCGACCGCCGAGCGCGAGACCCCCCACTGGGCTGTCCCGGCCGCCTGGGACGACGTGGTGGTCTTCGAGGGCAGCGACCCCCGCACTCCCCTGCAGCTCTTCGGCGGCGACCTCGACGGCATCACCGAGCACCTGGACCACGTGGCCGAGGTCGGCGCCGACATCGTCTACACGACACCGGTCTTCCCTGGGGAGTCCAACCATCGCTACAACGCATCGACGTTCGACCGGGTCGATTCCCTCCTCGGTGGCGACGAGGCCTACCGGCGCCTGGTCGACGCCGTGCACGCACGCGGGTGGCGGATCCTCGGCGACCTGACCGCCAACCACACCGGTGACACCCACGAGTGGTTCACCTCCGCCAGCTCCGACGACCAGGACCCCCACCGCGGGTGGTACCACTTCCGACCCGACGGCAGCTACGCGACATGGATGGGGCACCACACGCTGCCCAAGCTCAACCACGCCGATCCCGCGCTCCGTGCCGCCTTCACCGAAGGCCCGGACTCCGTCGTCGGGCGGTGGCTGCAGGCGCCGTACGACCTCGACGGGTGGCGCATCGACGTCGCCAACATGACGGGGCGCCTGCACGAGGTCGACCTGAACCACGAGGTGGCCAGGACCATCCGTCGTACGGCGACCGCGGTGCGCGAGGACGCCCTGGTGCTCGGGGAGCACAACCACGACGGGTCGAACGACGTCCCCGGGGACGGTTGGCACGGCATCATGAACTACTCCGGCTTCTCGTGGCCCGTGTGGGAGTGGTTGCGCGCCGACGACACCCCGGCGCGCTCGTTCGGCACCCCCGTTCCGGTCGCACGACGCACCGGGCCGCAGGTGGTCGCCTCGATGCGGATGTGGCTGGCCCGCTACGGCTGGCGCGCGGTCTCGTCGTCGTGGAACATCCTCGGCTCGCACGACAGTGCTCGGATCCGCACGGTGACCGGCTCGGCCGCGCGACACCAGGTCGCCGCGGCCCTCCAGTTCACCCTGCCCGGGGTGCCGATGGTGTTCGCCGGCGACGAGATCGGCCTGGAGGGAGTGCTCGGCGAGGACTCCCGCCGCCCCATGCCGTGGGAGCGCCGCGACGACTGGGACACCGACACCCTGGCGGTCTACTCCGCGCTGTCGCGGATCCGGCGCCAGCACCCGGCGCTGCGACGTGGCAGCCTGCGCTGGGCGCACGTCGACGACGACGCACTGGTCTTCCTGCGCGAGCACGCCGACGGCAACGTGCTGGTCTGCGTGCGTCGTGCCGCGGGCGAGCCCGTCGCGCTCGACCCGATCGTCACCGGTGACACGCTCCTGAGCACCGGAGGGGCAGAATTCTGCGACGGCAGGCTGACCTCGGGCGAGGGGCCGAGCCTGCAGGTCATCGCCGTCTGACCACCGCGCTCCGACCGGCGCTGTGGTTTCGAGACGCTCGCACCTCGCTCCTCAACCACCGTGAGGTGGGCCGACCTGGACGGCGGGAGTGCCCGGTTTGTGCCAGCATGGGCAGATGCCCCTCCGCGTCGTGGCGAGCCGACCTGACCCGGCCCTGCTCCCCCTGCCGTGGTCCGAGCCCCTGGCCGACTGGGACGACGTGCACCTCGTCCCCCTGCCGCAGGGCCTGTCGCGCCACGTCGTACGCATCATCACCACCGGGGCCGGTGGCAGCACCTACGTCGCCAAGGAGACCGAGGAGGAGCTCGCCCACCGCGAGTACCGGATGCTCCGCGAGCTGCGCTCGCACAACCTGCCCAGCGTCGAGCCCCTCGGCGTCGTCACCGGCCGCACCGACGACGACGGGAACCCGCTCCCGTCGGTCCTGATCACCCGCCACCTCCGCTTCTCGCTCCCCTACCGCTGGCTGTTCTCCCACGGGCTCGGCGCCAAGGAGCTCCCCGCGATCATCGATGCGATGGTGGTGCTGCTGGTCCGGTTGCACCTGGCCAACTTCTACTGGGGCGACGTGTCGTTGTCGAACGTCCTCTTCCGCCGCAACGCCGGTGAGTTCGCCGCCTACCTGGTCGACGCCGAGACCGGCGAGCTCAAGTCGACCCTGTCGGACGCGATGCGCGAGCACGACGTCACCGTGGGCTGCGAGAACGTGTACGCCGAGCTGCTCGACCTCACCGCAAGCGGTGACCTCGTCGACTCGGTCGACCCGGGCGACGTCATCGGCCTGCTCCAGGAGCGGTACGACGCGTTGTGGGGTGAGCTGACCGGCGCCGAGGAGTTCGACCGCGAGGAGATGTGGCACGTCGAGCAACGCATCGAGCGGCTCAACGAGCTCGGCTTCGACGTCGACGAGATCGAGATGGTCGGCACCCCCACCGGAGACCGCTACAGGCTGCAACCCAAGGTGGTCGAGCTCGGCCACCACGCCCGGGAGCTGGCCGGCCTGACCGGGCTGCACGTCGAGGAGAACCAGGCCCGCCGGCTGCTCAACGACCTGGCCGCCTTCACCGCCCACTTCGGGCTGGGCGACGAGGACCCCGAGCTGGTGGCGAACAAGTGGTTGGTGAAGGTCTATGAACCGATCAAGTCGATGGTGCCGACCGAGCTGCGCGGACGCCTGGAGCCGGCGGAGCTGTTCCACGAGATCCTCGAGCACCGCTGGTTCCTCTCCGAGGCCGCCGGCCACGAGGTCGACATCTTCGACACTGCCCGGGACTTCATCTCCACGCAGCTGCCGCAGCGTCCGCCGCTGCCCAACGGCTGACGCACGAATTCGATGGCGCGCGGTCGACGTCGGGCAATAGGTTCGACTCCGTGCACACGACCAACCGACGACTGGCCCGCGACGACTGGCACGAAGCCCTGCGCCTGGGCATCGAGGGCTTCGGTGGCGACCGCTCCCGGAGCCAGCCCGACGTGTGGCCCGCGAAGGGACAGTCCTGCTGGGGCACCTTCGACGGCGACCGGATGGTGGCCCGCCTGGCCGGGAACAGCTATCACTCCTGGTTCGACGGAGTGGAGGTGCCGACGCTCGGCGTCTGTGGCGTGACCGTCGAGGCCGAGCAACGTGGCCGCGGCTTGCTCGCTCCTCTCTTCCACGAGCTGCTGGCAGAGTCCGACGCCCCGATCTCCACGCTGTACCCGACCGCCCCGGGCATCTACCGCGGCTTCGGCTACGAGCTCGTCGGCACCCTCCGGACCATCGAGGTCCCCACCGCCCATCTCACCGCAGTGCGCCCTGCCACCGGTGTCACGACCCGGCGTGCCACCGAGGCCGACATCCCGGCGATCGTCGCCTGCTACACCCGGTGGGCGGCCGATCAGAACGGCCCGCTCACCCGCACAGGACCGCTCTTCGACCACCAGGAGATCCTCACCTCGTCCACCGGCGCCACCGTGGCCGTGGACGCGGACGCGGACGACCGGGTCCTCGGGTTCCTCCTCTGGCAGCGCGGCAACGGCTACGATCAGTCCTCGACGATCACGGTCGACGACCTGGTCCCCGACACCGCCGAGGCGGCACGTGCCCTGTGGCGGGTGCTCGGCAGCTTCGCATCGGTCGCCGGTCAGGTCCGGGTGACCACCTCCGGTGACGACGGCATCCGTCTCGTGCTGCCGACCGTGGCCTGGCGCGAGGTGGGCACGCATCCCTACATGCTGCGGATCCTCGACGTCCCGCAGGCGTTCTCGTTGCGCCGCACCAGCCCGGCCGTGCGTGCCGACCTCGCGTTCGCCGTACGTGGTGACCGGCTCGGCAGCACCGACGGTGACTACGCCCTCCGGGTCGCCGACGGTGGCCTGACGTGCACGCCAGGCTCCGCGAGCGACCGTGTCTACACGCCCGCCGGCATCGCGCTGGCGTACGCCGGGGTGCAGTCGTCGGCGAACCTGCGACGGGCGGGGCTACTGACCGGTCCGACGACCGACGACGTGACCTGGGACCTGCTTCTCGGCGGGCGTTCCTTTCACGTTCGAGACCATTTTTGAGCCATAGGTCAGCGGGATGTAGTCGTGCACCCGGAACACCCCGTTGGTCTGCAACGTCACCGGCTGGAGACCGACCGGCCGGCCGTCGCGATAGGTCGCGAGGGTCACCTCCGCCGGGCGTCGCAGCTTGCTGCCCACGGCCACGGCGTACGCCGCACCACCGGTGGTGCCGTTGGTGTAGTTGTAGCCGAGCTCACCGTTGCTGCCCGTGACGCGATCGGGTCCCACCTGCACGTGCACGTGGCCGGAGACGACCAGGTCGACGCAGCCGCGCTCGAGGGTCGGGGTGCCCATGTCGATGTCGTGCACCAACAGCGTGTTCACCCGCTCCTCGGCCTCGCAGACCTTGTCGGCGATGTCGATCGCGAGCTCGTCGATGGTCAGGCCGGGGGTGTCGCGCCAGGAGCCGAGGCCGCTCGAGCGCGGGTCGTTGAACGCCATCAGGCGACCACCACCGGGACCCTCCAGCACGGTTGAGCTCGCGGTCTGCCAACCGCGGTCCTCGAGGTAGCCCTGGACGAAGGAGCCGTGGTCGTGGTTGCCCTGCACCGCGAACCGGTCGAAGTCCTCGAAGGCGTCGGCGAGCGAGTCGAGGGAGAACGCCTCCCACTGCTGGCCCGTGGAGGTGTCGTCGCCGGCGTCCAGCACGGCCGTGGCGCCGCCCTTGTCGGCAATCGCGCGGGCCACCGAGTCCATCCCGATGTTGTCGTGGCGGTCCGAGACGATCAGGGCGACGGTCTCGCCCTCCTGGGGTTCGCGCAGCTCGAGGTCGGCGACCTTCTCGACCGCCCCGTCGTAGAACGTGCGGCTCTTCTGATAGGTGTCGACCGCGCTCATCACCAGGCGCTTGGTCCCTGTCGCGCTCAGCGTGCCCTGGACCTCGATGCCCTTCGCCTCGTCGGGGATCTGGAACTCGGGCAGGTAGGTCTGGAGCGACTGCCAGGTGTCCTTGTCGACGACCTTCGGCTCGTCGTCGGCCCGGGGCATCACGACCAGGCCGACGACCGCCGCCAGCGCGGCACCACTGGCGACGACGACGGCCGAGCGCCGGACCGGGGTGGCCCCGAGCAGCTCGCGGCGCCGTTGCCGGCCGACCAGGGCCCACATCAGGAACGGGAAGAAGGCGAAGACCGCTCCCCGGGCGAGCGCGTTCCACGCCAGGTCGACCACCGCGTCGCGCACGATGGCCACCTGTGACTCGGGCCGGCTGGCGATGAAGGCGTAGCGCTCGACCAGCTGCTCGGTGGAGTCCGCCTCGGTCTTGCCGAGCCTGATGTCGACGCCGATCGGGCCGCCGTAGTCACGACGTACGTCGGGCAGGAACGGGCCGGTCCGGATCGTGACGTACGTGCCCAGGGTCGGGCTGATCTCGGCGTCGTGGCTGGCCAGGGTGACGGTGGTGCTCGAGTTGAGGAAGATCGCGAACCCAGCGCTCAGCGCGAGCACCAGCCAGGCCAGCACGATGCCGGCCCAACGCAGCGCCTTTCGTCTCCCCACCGCCATGCTCCGACCCTAGCCAACCGCCGGGTCAGCGGCGGGCCTGGGAAATCGCGTAGAGCGACACGGACGCGGCCACGCCGGCGTTGAGCGACTCGAGGCTGTTGGCCATCGGGATCGAGAGCAGCTGGTCGCAGGTCTCGGCGACCAGGCGGGACAGGCCCTTGCCCTCCGAGCCCACGACCACCACCAGCGGGCCGTCGGCCAGGTCGAAGTCGGGCAACGAGACGTCGCCGTCGGCGGCCAGGCCGACCACCATGCAGCCGGCGGCCTGGTAGGCCTTGAGCTGCCGCACCAGGTTGACCGCCTGCGCGACGGGGATCCGGGCCGCGGCACCTGCGGAGGTCTTCCACGCACTGGCCGTCATGCCGGCCGCCCGACGCTCCGGGATGAGCACGCCGTGGGCCCCGAAGCCCGACGCCGAGCGCACGACAGCGCCGAGGTTGCGGGGGTCGGTGACCGAGTCGAGCGCCACGATCAGGGGCTTCTCACCGTTGGCGGCAGCTGCGTCGAGCAGGTCGTCGGGGTGGGCGTACTCGTAGGCAGGCACCCGAGCCGCGAGGCCCTGGTGGACGGCGCCCCCGGTGAGTCGGTCCATCTCGTTGCGGGAGATCTCCAGCAAGGACAGCCCTTGGTCGGCGGCCAGCTCGAACGTCTCCTTGAGGCGACCGTCGCGCTCGATGCCCTCGACGACGTACACGGCACTCACCGGCATCCGTGCCCGCAGCGCCTCGACCACCGAGTTGCGTCCGGCCACCCACTCGGCGTCGGTGCCCTTGGTGACCTTGCGCGGCCGCTTGGCCGCAGCCTTCTCCGCCTTGACGACGCGCTTGTGGGCCTGGTGGTAGGGCCGGTCCTTCGCCTTCGGCGTCGGGCCCCTGCCCTCGAGCCCTCGCTTGACGCGACCCCCGGAGCCGGCGGTGGGGTTGCCCTTGCCGGTCTTCTTGATGGCGCCCTTGCGCTTGGAGTTTCCGGCCATGGTCAGTCAGTCCCCTGCTGGTCGCGCAGTGACCACTTCGGGCCGCTGGGTGTGTCCTCGACGTCGATGCCCGCCGCCTTGATGCGGTCGCGGATCGCGTCGGCGCTCGCGTAGTCCTTGTCGACACGGGCCTGGTTGCGCTGCTCGAGCAACCCGCGGACCAGGGCGTCGACGGCCTCCGTCAGCCGGGCCTCGTCGCTCCCACCGGTGGCGTACGCCGGGTCGGCCGGGTCCAGGCCGAGCACGTCGAGCATTGCGCGCACCGACGCGGCACAGCCACGGAGCGCGTCGGTCGCGTCGCCGAGCAGCTTGTTGCCCTCGCGCACGGCGTCGTGGATGGCGGCAACCGCTGCCGGAGTGCCGAGGTCGTCGTCCATCGCGGTGACGAAGTCGGCGCAGAGGGTCCCACCGGTGGGGACCTCGCCCAGCTCGGCTGCCGCCCGGTCGAGGAAGTTCTCGATCCGGCGGAACCCGGCGGCCGCCTCGTCGAGCGCCTCGAAGGAGAACTCGACGTGGGAGCGGTAGTGCGCGGAGACCATGTAGAAGCGGAGCTCGACGGCCCGCACCCGCTCGAGCACGTTCGGCACCAGCAGCGAGTTGCCGAGCGACTTGCTCATCTTCTCGCCGGAGGTGGTGATCCAGGCGTTGTGCAGCCAGTAGGACGCGAACGGGTGGCCGGCAGCCCGGGACTGGGCCTGCTCGTTCTCGTGGTGCGGGAAGCGCAGGTCGAGGCCACCGCCGTGGATGTCGAAGGCCGGGCCGAGGTACTTCCCGGCCATCGCCGAGCACTCGATGTGCCAGCCGGGGCGCCCTCGGCCCCACGGGGACGGCCAGCTGGCCGTGTCGGGCTCGCTGGCCTTCTTGCCCTTCCACAGCGCGAAGTCGCGGGGGTCCCGCTTTCTCGAGACCTGGTGCGGGTCGACATCAGCACTCGCCTCCATGTCGTCGACCTTCTGCCCGGACAGCTCGCCGTACGACGGCCAGGAGCGGACGTCGAAGTAGACGTCGCCGGAGTCGTCCCCTGCGGCGTAGGCGTGCCCGCGCTCGATCAGCGACGAGATCATCTCGACCATCTCGGGGATGTGACCGGTCGCTGCCGGCTCGTAGGTCGGACGGGCGACGTTCAGGGCGGCGTACGCGCGGGTGAGCTCGCCGGACATCTCATAGGCGAGGTTGTACCAGGGGCGACCCTGCTCGGCCGACTTGGCGAGGATCTTGTCATCGATGTCGGTGGTGTTGCGGATGAACGTGACGTCATGGCCTCGCGCCCGCAGCCACCGCTGCAGCACGTCGAAGTTGACGCCCGAGCGGATGTGCCCGACGTGCGGCTCGGACTGGACGGTCAACCCACACAGGTAGATCCCGACCTTCCCCTCCTCGAGGGGGACGAAGTCACGGACTTCGCGGGTCGCGGTGTCATAGAAGCGGAGGTTCACTCGCCCAATCCTAGGCGCCAGCCCACCCGCCTGACGATTCGATGGTCCTTGGCGTTTCGGTCCTCCCAGGCCGATCGTCGCTGACTAGCCAGCGGAGTAGCCGCCGTCGACGTCGAGCTTCTGACCGGAGATGAAGTCGGCCGCGTCGGAGGCGAGGAAGCAGACGGCCTCGGCGATGTCGTGGGCATTGCCGAAGCGGCGCAGGGGGATGTTGGCGCGGGTGACGTCGAGCGCCTCGGGCGAGAGGTCGCCGGAGTCGATGAGGCGGGCCGCCATGCCGTCGGTGAGCATGCCGGGGCCCACCGCGTTGACGCGTACGCCGTAGCGTCCCTCCTCGGCGGCCAGGCCACGCACGAGTGACTCGACCGCGCCCTTGGGGCCGGCCGAGAGCCCGTCGCGCACGGGGAATCGCGAGGTCGCCGCCGTGGTGATCGCGACGACGGAGCCCTGCGACTCGCGCAGGAACGGCAGTGCCGGGTGCACGACGTTGAAGAAGCCGGCCGGGTCCGCGGCCAGCTGGCTGGCCATGTCGTCGGGCGAGACGCGCGAGAGGTGCACCATGGGCACGTGCGGTCCGGCCGCATGGACCAGCGTGTGGATCCCACCGAACTCCGCTGCCACTGCCGTGACCAGCTCCGCACAGGACGCCGACGAGCCCACGTCGAGCCGGTGGGCCGAGCTGCGCACGCCCCATTCACGACAGGTCGTGGCAATGGCCGAGCCGGCCGCCTCGTTGGCGTGGAAGGTCACCGCCACGTTGCTGCCCCGTGAGGCGAGCAGTCGTGCGCTGGCCGCGCCGAGACCCCCGCTGCCGCCGACCACCAGGGCCACACCGTCCGAAGAGAACCTCATGTCGCACTCACCTGTATCTCGTGCCATCCAGTTGCACCGTCCGGGAGCACATCACGCTCCACACCGGTCTGTACCTCACCCGCGGCGCCGATCGCCCGGACCCGCACCGTGTGGTCGCCCTCCTCGAGCTCCACCTCGGTCCGCCACTGCACCCACGTGTCGACGTTCGGGACATGACCGAGCTCCACGCTGCGCCAGGCGCCACCGTCGACGGCGATCTCCACCCCGGCTATCCCGGTGTGCTGCTTCCAGGCGTGGCCACCCACCACGACCACACCCTTCTCGACCTCGTCGCCGTTCTGCGGCATGTCAATGCGGGAGGCGATCTTGACCGGGCCGTGCTCGGACCAGCCCTTCTTGGTCCAGTAGGCATCGACCTGGTCGAACGTGGTGACCTTCATGTCGACGACCCACTTGCACGCCGAGACATAGCCGTAGAGGCCGGGAACGAGGGTCCGCACCGGGAAGCCGTGGTCGATCGGCAGGGGTTCGCCGTTCATCGCGATGGCCAGCATGGCCTGGCGATCCGGGTCGGTCAGCGCCTCCAGGGGGGTGCCGCAGGTCCAGCCGTCGTGGGAGGTCTGCAGGACCGCGTCGGCCCGGTCGGAGACGCCGGCCTCGGCCAGGATCTGCGCGAGGGGCACGCCACTCCACCAGGCGTTGCCGATGAGCGGACCGCCGACCGGGTTGGAGACGCAGTTCAGCGTCATCCAGCGTTGCACGATGGGCCGGTCGACCAGCTCCTGATAGCTCAGGGTGATCTCGCGGTCGACCATGCCGTGGATCCGCAGCGACCAGTCCTGCGGCTCGACGGTCGGCACCACGACCGCGGTGTGCACCTTGTAGAACTTGCCGATCGGGGTGCGCCACGGCGGCATGCCCTCGACCCCCACGTTGGCGCCGCCGGGGGCCGGACGATCCGTGACGGGGAGGTTCAGCAGGCGCCGGGTCTCCTCGACGTGCCGGCGACGGGCCCCGAAGTTCTGCCCGAAGACCGCCACGCCGGCGCCGGCGAAGCCGAGCAGCGCGGTCCGGATCAGGAAGCTGCGGCGCGACTTCCCCTGGGCAGGAGTGGACTCCTCGGCGTCGACGTCGTGCAGCGGCTCGGTGATGAACGAGAGGACGACGATCCACGTGACCAGTCCGGCAGCCACCGGCAGGAAGTCGAGCGACGACGCGTCGAAGCGGGTCAGGACCGCCAGCAGGCCGATCCCTGCCAGGCCGACCCAGACCAGGACCGGCTTCCACCACGACCGCTCCGCCAGCCGTCCGGCCCACATCGCGAACAACATCGTCAGCAGGAAGATGACGACCACCAGGACGGGCTTGTCCTTGCTGCCCAGGACCTGGATCGCGCGCTCCGCGACCACCCCGGGGACGTGCTGGATCACCATCTCGGCGACCGCGACCAGCGGGGAGGAGCGCAGCGTCAGCACCATCGTGGCAGCGTGGCTCACCGCCAGGCCAGCCACACCTGCCACGGCTCCGGCGGCCGACCAGGCTCCTCGTGGGGTCGTCACCCCACCATCGTCTCAGGCATGATCGACCTGTGAACACGACCCCCCGCACCGGAATCGGCACGGACGTCCATCGCTTCGCGGTCGGACGCCCGATGATGTTGGCCGGGCTGTCCTGGCCCGACGAGGAAGCCGGGCTGGAGGGTCACTCCGACGCCGACGTCGCCGCCCACGCGGCCTGTGACGCCCTGCTCTCCGCGGCCGGCCTGGGTGACCTCGGCACCAACTTCGGCACGTCCGAGCCGGAGTGGGCCGGCGCCGCCGGGACCGCCCTGCTCGCCGAGACCGTACGCCGTGTGGGCGCGGCCGGCTTCACGATCGGCAACGTGGCGATCCAGGTGATCGGCAACCGACCACGTCTCGGCTCTCGCCGGACCGAGGCCGAGCGGGTCCTCTCGGAGGTGGTCGGTGCCCCGGTCTCGGTGTCGGCCACCACCACGGACGGCCTCGGCCTGACCGGTCGTGGCGAGGGCGTGGCCGCCATCGCCACCGCACTCATCGTCTGACAGGTCGTGCCGCGGCCGGAGGTCCGGTCCCGCCGGTCAGGAGGTCGCCAACCGGTAGCCGCGCTTGACCACCGTCTGGACGACGCCGGTGCCGAGGGCGGACCGCAGTCGGGCCACCGCCATCTCGACGGCGTGCTCGGACGAGGCAGTGCCGGTCGGCAGGCAGGCCAGGAGATCGCGCCGGGAGACGACATGTCCGGGATTGACCGCGAGCGCGTGCAGGACCGCCCGCGGCGACGGTGAGAGGTGCACGGGCAGGCCGTCCAGCAGCACCTGCTCGCCGTGCAGCAGCAGGAGGCGACCGGCGACGTCGAACGCGACACCGGATCGGCGCGAGGGCAGCTCGGTCTCGAGCAGCTTGACCATCGCCGCGGTGCGGGAGCGCTCCGGGTGGATCGTCGGGACGCCCCACATCTCGAACGCAGCGGAGGTGACCGGGCCGACACAGGCCGCGACCACGTCCGCCCGGAAGGCGGCCACCACCTCGTCACGGCGGCCGACGGCCGCGGCGAGGTCCATCAGGGCGGCCACCGCCGGGGCCGAGGTGAACGTGACCGCGTCGAGCTTGCGTTCGGCGACCAGGTCGACCATCCGGAACGTGGCGGTCGGGTCCTCGACGCCCTCGACCCTGTAGACGGTGACCACCTCGACGGACGCACCCTGCCGACGCAACGCGTGCGCCGCGTTGGACAGGGACTGCCCGTGCTCCTGGACGACGATGCGCTTGCCCGTCAGGTCACGCCCGCGCAGGTGCGAGAGCACGTCCTCGAAGCACTCCGACTCCGGTGCCCAGAGCTCCCGCAGGCCGGCCCGGCGCAGGGCACCGACGGACTTCGGTCCCCGGGCCAGGATCTCCGAGCGGTCGAGGGCCGCCCGCAGCGCTTCGCCGAGCCCCCACTCCTCCGCCGCCGAGAACCACGAGGTGATGCCGACTCCGGTGGTGGCGACGAAGAGGTCGACCGGCTCGAGCAGCACCTGCTCGGTGGCCGCCCTCAGCCCGACCTCGTCGATCCGGTGCGGCTCCACCGAGAGCACCGGTGTCCACTCCACCTCGGCTCCGCGCCGTTGCAGCAAGGCGCACTGCTCCGCCGCCTTGCGGGCCGCGGTCACTCCGACCCGGAATCCGGCCAGCGGCTTGTGCGTGGTCATGCGAGCTCCCGGCGCGGGCCGACCTCGACGACGCCCTCGACCACCCGGACGTCGTACGACGCCACGTGGACGGACTCGTCGTCGAGGCACTGACCGGAGCGCAGGTCGAAGGCGTGCTTGTGCATCGGGGAGGCCACGAAGGGGATGTCACCACGGGTGCCCACGATGCCGCGGGCCAACACGCTGGCGCCCGAGAACGGGTCGTGGTTCCCGAGGGCGAACAAGCGGTCGTCGTGGGTCCGGAAGATCGCCACCGCCCGGCCGTGGGCGAGGACGGTGGCGCCACGCTCCACCTCGAGGACCTCGAAGGGGCAGATCGACTCCCACCCTGCGTCGTTCATCGTGCGCCCACCTCGGCGCCGCTGGGCGCACCGACCGGGATCGTGGCGCCGAGCGAGACCGGCTGGTCGTTGGCGGCGGGCCTGATCTGGCCCCTGCTGGTGTCGAAGCTGATGTTGGGATCAGGCACACCGGGGGCGTTGACGAAGGAGACGAAGCGGGACAGCTTGTCGTGGTCCTCGATGGTTGCCTTCCACTCGTCGAAGTAGGAGTCGACGTGTCGTGCCATCTCTGCCTCCAGCTCGGCACCCAGGCCGAGCGTGTCGTCGACCACGATCTCACGGATCCGGTCGAGCCCGCCATCGATCGACCCGAGCCACGTCGACGTGCGTTGCAGACGGTCCGCGGTGCGGATGTAGTACATGAGGAAGCGATCCAGGTAGCGCACCAGCTCCTCGCCCGTCAGGTCACTGGCCAGCAGCTGGGCGTGGGCCGGGACGGCGCCACCGTTGCCGCACACGTAGAGGTTCCAGCCCTTCTCGGTGGCGATCACCCCGAAGTCCTTGCCGCGCGCCTCCGCGCACTCCCGGGCGCAGCCGCTGACGCCGCCCTTCAGCTTGTGGGGGCTGCGCAGGCCGCGGTAGCGCAGCTCGAGGTCGATCGCCATCTGCACCGAGTCCTGCACGCCGAACCGGCACCACGTGGAGCCGACGCAGGACTTCACCGTGCGCAGCGACTTGCCGTAGGCGTGCCCCGACTCGAAGCCGGCGTCGACGAGGCGCTTCCAGATCTGCGGCAGCTCCTCGACCCGGGCACCGAACAGGTCGATCCGCTGTCCACCGGTGATCTTGGTGTAGAGGCCGAAGTCGCGAGCCACCTCACCGATCACGATCAGCTTGTCGGCGGTGATCTCACCACCGGGGATCCGCGGCACCACCGAGTAGGTGCCGTTGCGCTGGATGTTGGCCAGGTAGGCGTCGTTGGTGTCCTGAAGGCTCGCGGTGGTCCGGTCGAGCACGTGACCGTTGAACTGACTGGCCAGGATGCTCGCCACGGCAGGCTTGCAGACGTCGCAGCCGCGGCCCCGCCCGTGGGCGGTGACGATGTCGTCGAAGCGCTGGAAGCCGTGCACGGCGATGACGTCGAACAGCTCCTGACGGGTCAGGTCGAAGTGCTCGCAGATGCCCCTGCTGACCGACGTTCCGGCAGCCTCGAGCCGTTCGCCGAGCAGGTTCTTCACGATCGGCACGCAGGACCCGCAGACCGTGCCGGCCCTCGTGCACGCCTTCACGCACGGCAGGTCGGCACAGCCCTCCTGGTCGATGGTGTCGCAGATGGAGCCCTTGGAGATGTTGTTGCAGGAGCAGACGATGGCGTCGTCCGGCATGCCGGGCTGCACCGGCTGGCCGCCACGCGCAGCCGGCAGGATCAGCTCCTCCGGGTTGTCGGGCAGCGCCATCCCGCTGGAGACCATCGGTCGCAGCACGCCGTACGCCGACGCGTCACCGACCAAGATCCCGCCGAGCAGCCGATCCCCTTCCGCGGAGACCACGAGCTTCTTGTAGACGCCGGCGACCGCGTCCGCGAACACCAGCTCCAGGGCACCCTCCGTGGTCGCGAACGCGTCGCCGAAGCTGGCCACGTCCACACCGAGGAGCTTGAGCTTGGTGGACATGTCGGCACCCTCGAAGGCCGCGGTGCTGGCCTCGTTGACCAGTGCGTCCACGGCGACCTCGGCCATCTGGTAGCCCGGTGCGACCAAGCCGTACATGCGGCCACCGGGTGCCGCGCACTCGCCGATCGCGAGGACCGCCGGGTCGCTGGTGCGCATCGACGGGTCCACCAGGATGCCGCCCCGCTCGGCGACGTCGAGTCCGCAGTCACGGGCCAGCTGGTCGCGGGGCCGGATGCCGGCCGAGAAGACCACGATCTCGACGGGCAGCGTGTCCTCGTCGTCCTTGAACCTCAGCCCGCTGACTCGGCCCCCGTCGTCAGCCGTGGTGTCGCCGACGATCCTCTCGGTGACCACCCCGGTGTGGACGGAGAGCCCCAGTGACTCGATGTGGCGCTTGAGGGTCGCACCCCCGGCGTCGTCGACCTGGACCGCCATCAGGCGCGGGGCCATCTCGACCACGTGGGTCTCAATCCCCAGCTGGTGCAGGGCATTCGCGGCCTCGAGGCCGAGCAGGCCACCGCCGATGACGACGCCCGCGTTGGCCGTCCTCGATGCCTCGCGGATCGCCTCGAGGTCCTCGATGGTGCGGTAGACGAAGACGTTGGCCAGGTCCTTTCCGGGGACCGGTGGCACGAACGGTGCGGCACCGGTGGCCAGGACGGCGACGTCATAGGCGATCACCTCTCCGTTGCCGAGGCTGACGGTCCTCGCTTCCCGGTCGATCGCGGTCACCGGCGTGTCCAGGACCAGGCTGACCCGCGGGTCGTCGTACGCGCCGGTCGGCAGCAGGGACAGGCGCTCCGCCCCGACGTCGAAGAACGAGGTGAGCGCCACCCGGTCGTAGGCGGCTCGGGGCTCCTCGCCGACCACGGTGATGTCGAAGCGTTCTGTCAGGCCCCGCTCGATGGCGGCCTGCACGAACCGGTGCCCGACCATGCCGTTCCCGATGACGACCAGTGACTTGCGTGTGCTCATGAGGATTCCTTCCTGACAACCTGTGACAGGAAGCTAGGCGGCCCATGTTGACGGGAGGGACCCGCTTTGTTTCCGTCGTGAAAACCCTTGCTCACCGGGCCGCCGCCGGCGAGGAGCTGCTCGACGACCGAGGTGCAACCACCGCAACCCGTGGTGGCGCGGGTCGCCCCGCACACCTCGTCGACCGTGCGACAGGCACGGATCCGGGCCGCGCTGACCCCGGCGCAGGCGCACACCTCGGCGTCATCGGGCAGCTCGGCCGACTCGGCCGGCGTGGGACGCTCGGCCATCAGCAGCTCCCCCGGCTCGTGGGCGCCGAGGACCGTGCGCTGGTCGTAGAGCTGGGTGATCAGCCCGACCCGGGCCAGGTCTCCGACCAGAGCGGCCGCGACGATGACCCCGCCCCGGACGACCAGCTTGCGATGCGTTCCGGCGATCGGGTTGGTCACCTCGACCACCTCGCCGTCACTGCGCTCCGGCTCACCGAGCACGGCGACCTCGAGGTCGCTGGCCCGGAGCCGGGCCACCGAGCGGGAGCCGGAGTAGGACGCCTCGCCCCCGCACAGGTGCTCGGCCAGCACGACCGCCTGCTCCCAGGCGGGTGAGACGAAGCCGGTGACCCGTCCGGCGAACTCCGCACAGTCGCCGATCGCGTGCACCCGCGGGTCGGTGATCGATGTGAGGTGGCCGTCGACGACGACACCACGGCGGACGAACAGCCCGGCCTGCCGGGCCAGCGCGGTCGAGGGCCGGCCGCCCGCGGCCAGGATGACCAGATCGGTCTGCAACGTGCAGCCGTTGTCGAGCCGGAGGCCCTCGTCCACGAGGCGGACGGCGCGCGCACCGGTGTAGACGTCGCTGCCCAGCTTCTTCAACCCCCGCTCGAGGATCGAGCCACCGCGCTCGTCGAGCTGGGTGGAGAGCAGGTGCTCGCTCCCCTCCACGATCTCGGTGGTCACGCCGCGGACGCCCAACGCCCGGGCGACCTGCACGCCGAGCAGTCCGCCGCCCACCACCACGGCCCGTTGGCCGGCATCGGGCACCAGCGCGTCGAGCAGCCCCTCGCAGTCGGCCAGGCTGCGGAACGCGTGCACCTTGGGGTGCAGCTGGCCGTCGACCTGCACCAGCCCCCGGATCGGCGGCAGCGTGGCGATCGCGCCGGTCGCCAGCACCAGGCGGTCGTAGGGAACCGTGGTGCCGTCGACCAGCACCACGTGGGACGCCGTGCGGGAGAGCTCCAGCACCCGGCTCCCCAGCCGCAGGTCGACGCCGACCGAGGCGAGCCACTCCGGGTCGCGCATGGTCAGTGCCGCGGCGCGGTGGGTGCCCTCGAGCACGGCCGACAGCAGGATCCGGTTGTAGGCCGGCACGGGCTCTTCGCCGATCACGGTGATCCGGCCGTCGTACCGGCGCGCGACGAGCGTCTCGACCAGCCGCGTGGCCGCCATGCCGTTGCCGACCACGACCAGCCGCTCGCGCCTCATCCCAGCTCTCCTGCCGGCTCCCGCGCGTGCCACCGGTCGGACCGCACCGGGGCCACGGCGACCGCACAGGCCTTGAACTCCGGCATCCGCGAGACCGGGTCGAGGGCGTCGTTGGTGAGCAGGTTGGCGCCGACCCAGTGGAACGGCACGAAGACGGTGTCGGGTCGGATGGTGTCGACCACCCGCGCCGGAGCAGTCATCGTGCCCCGGCGCGTGGTGAGGCGCACCTCCTCGCCGTCGTCGACGCCCAGGCGCCGGGCCAGCATCGGGTGGATCTCGACGAAGGGCCCGTCGTCGGGCAGGTCGCGGACCCGTCGGGTCTGGGCACCGGACTGGTACTGCGCGAGCACCCGGCCCGTGGTCAGGTGCAGCGGGTGCTCGGCATCGGGTTGCTCCACGGCACCGCGGTGCTCGACGACGTGGAACCTGGCCCGGCCGTCCGCATGCGCGAACGACGAGAGGAACATCCGCGGCGTGCCCGGATGGGCGCGGTCGGGACACGGCCAGAACACACCCTGCTCCTTGCGGACCCGGTCGTGGCTGATGCCGGCGTAGTCAGCCCTCCCCCCTGCGGAGGCCCGAGCCAGCTCGGCGAAGATCTCCTCCGGGTCCTCGCTGAAGGCGATCGGTGAGGCCAGCCTGGACGCGAGCCCGCGCAGGATCGCGAGATCACTCAGCACGCCCCTGGGTGGCGTGATCGCCTGCTGGCGCAGGATCACGCGGCCCTCGAGGTTCGTCATGGTGCCGGTCTCCTCGGCCCACTGCGTGATCGGGAGCACGACGTCGGCACGCGCGGCGGTCTCGGACATGACGATGTCGGCGACCACCAGCAGCGACAGCGCATCGAGTCGTGAGGAGACGAAGGAGGCGTTCGGCGCCGACACGACGATGTTCGAACCGAAGACCAGCAGCGCCCTCACGCCCTCGGGCTCACCGAGGGAGGAGAGCAGCTCATAGGCCGACTTCCCCCTGCCCGGCAGGGATCGTGGCGTCACACCCCACACCCCGGCGACGTGCTCGCGGGCCGCGGGATCGTCGATCATCCGGTAGCCGGGCAGCTGGTCGGACTTCTGCCCGTGCTCACGCCCACCCTGGCCGTTGCCCTGCCCGGTGAGGCAGCCGTACCCGGCGTACTCACGACCGCACATGCCCAGGGCCAGCGCGACGTTGATCCACCCGAGCACGATGTCTGAGCCCGAAGCGTGCTGTTCGGCCCCGCGGGCGGTCAGCACCATCACCCGCTCTGCCGCCCCCAGCAACGCGGCGAGGGCGCGGATCTCGGGGGCCGGGACCCCCGTCACCCGCTCGGCTCGCTCGGGCCACCACGACGACACCGAGTCCTGCACCGCCGCGAAGCCGGAGGTGCGCGACGCGACGTAGGCGTCGTCGACGTTGCCGTCCGCGATGACCTGGTGCAGCACGGCCTGGGCCAGTGCCAGGTCGGTGCCCGGCACCGGTTGCACGAAGACATCGGCCTGCTCCGCGGTCGCCGTACGACGCGGGTCGATCACCACGACCTGCCCACCCCGGGCGCGCAGCGCGGCCACGTGGCGGGCAGCGGGTGGCATCGTCTCGGCCAGGTTGGAGCCGACGAGGACGACGACGTCGGTGTGCTCGATGTCCACCAGGGGAAACGGCAGGCCGCGATCCAGGCCGAGGGCGCGGGTGCCGGCCGAGGCGGCCGAGGACATGCACCACCGGCCGTTGTAGTCGATCTGGCTGGTGCCGATCGCCACCCGGGCGAACTTGCCCAGCTGGTAGGCCTTCTCGTTGGTCAGGCCGCCACCGCCGAAGACCCCGATGCTGTCCGGCCCGTGCTCCCCGCGCAGGGCCACCAGTCGAGCCGCGACGAGGTCGAGGGCCGACTCCCACGAGGTCGGCTCCAGCTCCCCGGTGACGAGCGAGCGCACCAACGGCTGGGTGAGCCGCTCGCGGTGTCGGTGCAACCCGGTCGCGGTCCAGCCCTTGCGACACAGGGCGCCCCGGTTGACGGGGAACTCCGGCCACTCCCGGACCTCCACCGCAGTGCGGGCAGGCAGCGGTGAGGCACTCGCCCCCGCTGGCGCGACGAGCCGCATCCCGCACTGCAGCGAGCAGTAGGGGCAGTGGGTCTCGGTGCCCATCAGATGCCCGCGCCCGCCAGGCTCGGCACCCGGTCGACCAGGAACCCCCGGCGCAGGAAGCAGAACCAGGTCACCGCCAGGCAGAGGCCGTAGAACGACGCGAACGCCACGAAGGCGCCACGCACCGCCGCAGCCGGGTCCGCCACCCAGGGCGCACCGAACGTCATCGGGACCAGGAAGCCACCGATCGCTCCGACCGCGCCGGCGATCCCGATCACCGCCGAGGACTCCCGGGTGGCCCCCGCCAACGCCGACTCCCGCTCCGGAGTGCCCGAGGCGGTGCGGTCGACGGCTCGCCTGCGCCAGATCAACGGGATCATCCGGTAGGTCGACCCGTTGCCGATGCCGGTCGCCACGAAGACGAGCAGGAAGAAGGGGAGGAACCAGGGGAACCACTCCTGGTTCTCCCGGGCGATGGCCGCCGACGCCACAGGGTTGGGGGTCAGCTGGGACAGCGACCACAGCACCGCAAGGGTTGCCGCGATCATCGCCACGAAGGAGGCCGCGGTGACGCGTGCCCCGCCGTACTTGTCGGCCAGCCACCCGCCGTACGGACGGGCGACCGAGCCGACCAGGGCACCGAGGAACGCGTAGTGGGCGAAGTCGATGCCGGCGCCGGAGCCGTCGGTGGTGGGCACCCAGAAGTTGAGCTTGATCAGCAGCGGCAGGGCCGCCGAGTAGCCGATGAACGAACCGAAGGTCCCGATGTAGAGGAACGACACCACCCAGGTGTGCCGGTGCCGCAGCACACCGAGCTGGGGACGGGAACGAGCCATCGTCAGGTTGTTCATGAACAGCCACGCGCACAGGGCGCCGACGAGCGCCAGGGCGGCGTACAGGTGTCCGGCTCGTTGCAGGGCCGGTCCGCCCTCGGCGGCACGGACCAGCCCAAAGAGGCCGGCGCCGCCGACGACGACCGGGAGGAAGAGCTGGATGACTGCGACCCCGAGGTTCCCCCCGGCTGCGTTCAGCCCGAGCGCCGCTCCCTTGCGTGCTGTCGGGTAGAAGAAGTTGATGTTCGACATGGACGAGGCGAAGTTGCCGCCACCCAGCCCGGCGGTCGCCGCGACCAGCACGAACACCCAGTACGGCGTGCCCGGTCGCTGCACGAAGTGCGCGAACAGCAGCGTGGGCACCAGCAGCAGGGAGGCACTGACGACGGTCCAGTTGCGGCCACCGAACCTCGGCACGGCGAAGGTGTAGGGGAGCCGGACCAGGGCGCCCACCAGGTTCGGCACCGCGACCAGCACGAAGAGCTGGGAGGTGGTGAACGCGAAGCCGACCTGCACCAGCATCGCCGCCGTGACGCTCCACAGCAGCCATACCGAGAAGCCGAGGTGCTCGGAGAAGATCGACCAGAGCAGGTTGCGCCGGGCCACCGTGGCGCCCCCGGCACCCCAGAAGGCCGGGTCCTCGGGGCGCCAGTCCTCGATCCAGGTGCCGCCCTTCATGGCTTCGGTGGGTACGCCGGGATCGGGCGCGGAGGTGGTGGTCACGTCGACTCCTCGTGGTTCGGGTGCCGAGGAACCTAGGCAGTCGACGTTTCGGGGACTGTCCCTCTTGTTTCACGCACGTGTCAACGTGCTCTCACCACCTCACAGGAGCGGCTCACCGTCACGGTTCGCGGGAGCGGTTCACGGGGAAGGCTGCGGACCAGTCGGAAATGAGCAGAACCCCCGGTCTCCCGGGGGTTCTGCTCATCACGTTGGTGCTGTGGAAAGGCGTTGCTCAGGAGGCCAGGACTTCGTCCAGGAGAGCCTCTGCCTTGTCCTCGTTGGTGTGTTCTGCCAGGGCCAGCTCGGAGACGAGGATCTGGCGCGCCTTGGCCAGCATCCGCTTCTCTCCGGCCGACAGGCCGCGGTCACGCTCACGGCGCCACAGGTCGCGGACGACCTCGGCCACCTTCATCACGTCGCCCGAGTGCAGCTTCTCGAGGTTCGCCTTGTAGCGGCGGGACCAGTTGGTCGGCTCCTCGACGTGCGCGGCACGGAGGACGTCGAACACGCGGTCGAGTCCCTCCTTGTCCACGACGTCGCGAACCCCGACCAGGTCGAGATTGCACGCAGGAACCCGGACCACGAGGTCCTGCTGAGCGACGATGCGGAGAACCAGGTATTCCCTGTCTTCCCCCTTGATGGTGCGCGTCTCGATGTCCTCGATGACAGCGGCTCCGTGATTCGGGTAAACAACCGTTTCGCCGACGGTGAATGTCATGTGCCAAGTACCCCTTCCTAGGTGACCAGTCTAACACGAGTTCTAGACTTCCCATTTCTCGTTTGCGCAGGTCAGGCGCCCATTCCGGGCTTGACAGAACCGACACCCCTGTGATGGGCGGCCCTGCGGAGGGGGCCGGGAGTGCCCGTGCGGAGGGCGGGAAAAGCCTGTGAATGTCCGCATTGCACGCTCCGCTGGTCAATACTCTCCCCATGCCTGCCAAGAGCTACCAGCCTCCACGCCGCGCCCGTGCGTTGCGCGCCGACGGCACGCCCGGAGCGGTCTTCGAGCTCGGGCGGAGCCTGCCGGTGGCGTTGTTCCGCGCAAGCCACGCCCGGCAAGCCGTGCTCATCACGGTCGGCCTGACCGTGGCTGCGCTGCTGGCCGGCCGCAGCACCCGTGAGTCCGCGCTGGTGCTGGTCACGGTGCTGGTGGGCCAGGTCGTGCTGGGGTGGCACAACGACGTGGTCGACGCCGAACGCGACAAGGCCCACGCCCGCGAGAACAAGCCGATCGCCGCGGGCTATCTCGACAAGGGCACGGTGACGTTCTTCATCGCGGTCGCGATCCTGGCACTCGTGCCGCTGTCGATCTCCCACGGCCTGGCCTCCGGGCTGGTCTGGCTCGGCATCGTCCTCGTCGGCCTCCTCACCAACGCCGGCCTCCTGCGTCGCAGCCAGTTCTCCTACCTTCCCTGGATGGTCACCTTCGGCCTGTTCCCCGTGTTCCTGTCGTACGGCGGCTGGGGCGGCGACGGCGCTGGCGGTCCCCCGACCATCGCGATCACCGTCTGCTCGGCACTGCTGGGCATCGGCGCCCACGTGTTGGCCTCACTGCCCGGCCTGGTCGACGACAACAAGGACGGCTCCAACAGCTTCCCGCTCAAGATCGCCCTGAGGACCGGGGCGCCGCGACTCCTGCTGCTGGCCGGCACCTACACCGCAATCGTGGGTGCGGCGCTCCTCACCGCCGCGTTCACCTCCGGACTCGTCCAGTGAACGCACGTGGGGCGCCGCCGGACGTTCGCCGGTCGACCCACACCCCCGACATCCCGTGACACCCACTAGGCTGTCCCCCGCAGGATGCGGTCCGGTCAGACACGGTCCGCCGACGACACCAAAGGCTCCCAGATGCTGATTCGCAACCGGATCGCCCGCGCCGTGGCCGCAGGCACCCTCGTGCTCGCTGCACCGGTCCTCACCTCGTGTGGCTTCAACTTCGCCACCGACAAGGTCTACACACCGGCCGCGGGCGCCAACAACCGCGATGCGTCGGTCGACGTACTCAACGCGGTGATCGTGGCGACCGAGAACGGCGAGGGCACGCTGGTGACCACGCTGGTCAACAACGAGACCGACGCCGACAAGGCCGACAGCCTCGAGTCGGCGACCGGCACCACCGCCAACGACTCCGAGGTGACGGTCGACCTCTCGAAGCCCGTCGAGATCCCGGCTCGCGGCTACGCCCGCCTCGCCACCGCCACCGAGGAGAACGGCCTGGGCGAGAAGCCCCCGGCCGACGGCTACGCCGTCTACGAGCCGGGCATCGAGGTCACCGGTGACTTCGCGATCGGCGAGTTCGTGAAGCTGACGTTGACCTTCGAGAACGCCGGCGACGTCGAGGTGGAGGTCCCGGTCGTCGCGAACAACTGCGACTGGGCCGGCCAGGACGGCGACGAGGCCGCGAGCCACGCCGCGTGTGAGGGACAGCACGAGAACGAGACGGCCTCGCACTGATGGCCCACACGCTGGTCCTGCTCCGCCACGGCGAGAGCGAGTGGAACGCGAAGAACCTGTTCACCGGCTGGGTCGACGTGGCGCTCACCGAGAAGGGTCGCGCCGAGGCCGTTCGTGGCGGCGAGCAGTTGAAGGCTGCCGGCCTGCTGCCCGACGTCGTGCACACCTCGCTGCAGCGCCGCGCGATCAACACCGCGGCGCTCGCCCTCGACGCCGCCGATCGCCACTGGATCCCGGTCAAGCGCAACTGGCGGCTCAACGAGCGGCACTACGGCGCCCTGCAGGGCAAGGACAAGAAGCAGACCCTCGCCGAGTTCGGCGAGGAGCAGTTCATGACCTGGCGGCGCTCCTTCGACACTCCCCCGCCGCCGCTCGACGACGACTCCGAGTTCTCCCAGGTCGGCGACCCCCGATACGCCGACCTCGGCGACGAGATGCCCCGCACGGAGTGCCTCAAGGACGTCATCGCTCGGCTGCTCCCCTACTGGGAGTCCGACATCACGCCCGACCTGAAGGCCGACAAGACCGTGCTGATCGCGGCCCACGGCAACAGCCTGCGCGCCATCGTCAAGCACCTCGACGGCATCAGTGACGACGACATCGCGGGGCTCAACATCCCGACCGGCATGCCGCTGGTCTATCGCCTCGACGCTGACCTCGAGCCGACGGTCACGGGTGGCGAGTACCTCGACCCCGAGGCCGCAGCAGCAGCCGCAGCAGCCGTGGCCAACCAGGGCCGCTGACCCCCAACACGAACGGGCAACTCTTGCGCCCCGAACGGGCAACTCTTGCGGTGAATGCAGCAACAGCTGCCTGCTCGACCGTCAACAATCGACCGTTCGCGCAGCAACAACTGCCTGTTCGCGCAGCAACAACTGCCTGTTCGCGCAGCAAGGAATGCCCGTTCGCGTCACCGGGTGACGAGGAACTGATACATTCACGCACGTTCCGGGGTGGGATGACGCAGGGTCAGGATCGGAGACCTGTGCCCACCGCACTGACCACGCGCCCCAATGACTTCGCCACCGCCCTGCGCACGGCGGTCGACCGGAGCGGGCTCTGCCTCGAGAGCATCCAGCAGCGCCTGGCCGAGCGGGACGTCCAGGTCAGCGTCGCGACCCTCAGCTACTGGCAGAGCGGCAACCGGGTTCCCGGGCGCAAGCGGTCCGAGATGGTGGTCGCGCACCTGGAGAGCGTGCTGGGACTGGCTCCCCGCAGCCTGCGGGTGCTGGTGCCGGCTCCACGGCCCAGGGGGCCGGTGCGCGCCCCCGACAAGTTCGTCCTCGCGCCGCACTTCAACGAGCGCGACGCCGTACGCGCGATCGCCGAGCGGGTCCAGGCCACTCAGGCCGGTCACCAGCTGACCCGGATCAGCCAGCACGACGTCGTCCGCATCGACGAGGACCGGCGGATGGAGTCGGTCCACATCCGCACCGTCGCCCGAGCCGACAACGACGGGCTCACCGGCATGGGCGTCACCCAGTTCTTCGAGGACGCCACCGCGGGCTCGCCCAGGCTCACCGTGAACTCCGGCGCCTCCATCCGCGCCCAGCACCTCGACCCGGCCCACCGGGTGATCGGCACCGAGCTCGAGTTCGCCCAGTGCCTCGGCCGCGGCGACACGGTGGTGCTCGACTACGAGATCAGCTCCGACGGGCCCGGGCCACGCGACTTCTCCTACGACACCAGCTGTGCCCGCTCGATCCGCGAGTGTGTGGTCGAGGTGCACTTCCACCCGCACGACCTGCCGGCCTGGGTGGAGAGCTACCAGCGGGCGCAGGACCGGGTCGAGGTACGTCGTCGGGTTCCCGTCGACGCGCTGGGCCATGCCCACGTCGTGGTCCTCGACGCGGCGCCCGGGACCACCGGCCTCGAGTGGAGCTTCTGAGCGACGGCGCGCGATTTTGACCGATCGGCCGAGTCGTCGTCAAGCCGTGACAGATTGCGCAAGATTGCATTGCAAGAACCTGCAATTCTTTGTCGATTTTCAAGTCAAAAGTTAACGTCCACGTCTCTCTTGCTACCCGGACTCAGGAGGTCGCAAGGTCGGTGAAGTGCCGACCCCGGCACGAACTTGGGAAAGAGAGATCAATGAGTCACAACCTCATCTCGCGCCGGCGCCGCACACTGGTGGCCTCGGCGACGATCGCCCTCATGTGCCTGGCGCCGAACGCGCAGGCGTCCGGCGGCGACCACGATGTGCAGAAGCCTCGTCAGGACCACGCCTCCGACACCCAGGCAGCCAACCGCAACGCCGACAAGACGATCACGGTCAAGGAGCAGAAGCGGCTCATCTCCGCGGCGAAGAAGAACGAGGCCGCGGTGGCCAGGCAGATCGGCCTGCCTGGCAGCCAGGGCCTGCGCGCCACCGACGTCGTGCAGGACGCCGACGGGGCCCAGCACACCCGCTACCAGCGCACCTATCAGGGCATGCGCGTCATCGGCGGCGACATGATCGTCCACACCGACGCCAAGGGTGCGGTCCAGGACGTCCAGCACGCATCGCGCCAGAAGGTCGCGCCGGCCAGCACCACCGCCAAGGTCAGCAGGGCCACCGCGATCAGGAAGGCCGAGCGCACCGCGACGTTCAAGGCGACCAGCTCGTCCTCCGTGCTGGTGGTCTTCGCCGGCGACAACGGCGAACGACTCGCCTACGACACCGTCGTCAAGGGCGTGAAGAAGGACCAGACCCCGAGCCGTCTGCACGTCGTCGTCGACGCCCAGACCGGCAAGACCCTGGCCTCGTGGGACGAGATCCACAGCGCCGACGGTGAAGGCATCTTCGTCGGCACCGTCGACATCGACACCCGGTCCACCGGCAGCGGCTACGAGATGGTCGACACCGTGCGCGGCAACGGCCGCACCATCGACCTGAGGAACGCGCAGTCCGGCGGCACGGTGATGACCGACTCCGACGACCACTGGGGCAACGGCACGATGAGCGACCCCGACTCTGCTGGTGTCGACGCGCACTACGGTGCCGCGCAGACGTGGGACTACTTCCTCGACAAGCACGGCCGTCACGGCATCTTCGACGACGGCGTCGGTGTGCCGTCCCGGGTGCACTACGGCAACAACTACGTCAACGCCTTCTGGGACGGCCAGCAGATGACGTACGGCGACGGGGACGGCAACCAGAACCCGCTCACCGAGCTCGACGTGGCCGGCCACGAGATGAGCCACGGCGTCACCGAGGCCACGGCCGGTCTCGTCTACTACGGCGACGCCGGCGGCCTCAACGAGTCCACCAGCGACATCTTCGGGACCTCGGTCGAGTTCAACGCCAACAACGCGGCGGACGTCGGTGACTACCTCATCGGCGAGGAGATCGACATCAACGGCAACGGCACCCCGCTGCGCTACATGGACAAGCCGTCGCGTGACGGTGCCAGCTATGACTGCTGGACCTCCTCCATGGGCAACGACGACCCGCACTACACCTCGGGTCCGGGCAACCACTTCTTCTACCTGGCCTCGGAGGGCTCGGGATCGAAGGTGATCAACGGGGTGAGCTACAACAGCCCGACGTGTGACGGTTCGTCGTTCGACGGCATCGGTCGCGACAAGGTCGAGCAGGTCTGGTTCAAGGCGCTGGACGCCTACATGACGTCGACGACCACCTACCCCGAGGCGCGCGACGCCACGGTCCGGGCGGCGATGGACATCTACGGGGCCGACAGCCCCGAGTGCGCCGGTGTCGAAGCGGCGTGGGACGGGGTCGACGTACCCCAGAACGACTTCGCCTGCAGCAGCGACGGCGGAACCGACCCCGACCCCGACCCGGGCACGGGTGAGTGCGCGGACCTCGCGCTCAGCGAGAGCGGCACCCTGAGCCGCAGCAACGACTACGAGTACGAGCCGGGCAGCAGTGGCTACTACACGTCGTCCAGCGCAGGCACGCACACCGCCTGCATCGACGGTCCGGACGGCACCGACTTCGACCTCTACCTCGAGAAGTGGAACGGGAGCCAGTGGGTGCGGGTCGCCTCCAGCCTGTCCTCCGGCTCCCACGAGGAGATCAGCTACAGCGGCACAGCGGGTTCCTACTCGTACGTCGTGCAGTCCTACCGCGGCAGCGGCAGCTACACGATGAGGTACGCCAAGCCCTGACCATCGACCCGGGACCAGGTCCCCCGAGGGCCCGACAACGGCAGCCGGTCCGCACTCTCCCGGAGTGCGGGCTGGCTGTCGGTTCCCCGGCCAATCCGTGGATCCGGGTCAGTCGACCGGGACGACCTCGCCGGTGACCACGAAGACCACCCGGTTCGCCACGGAGACGGCGTGGTCGGCGATCCGCTCGTAGTAGCGGCCGAGCAGGGCCAGGTCGACCGCCGGCTCGACGCCGTGCGGCCAGTCGGCGCTGAGCAGCTCACGCAGGGAGCTGCGGCGCAGGGCGTCCATCTCGTCGTCCTCGCTGCTGAGCGCGGCGGCTCCTTCGACGTCGCGCTCCTCGATGATGGCGGCCACCTTGACGGTCATGATCTCCGCGAGCGCCGCCATCCGCCGGATGGTCGGCTCGGCCTGGTCCGGGACCGCGATCTTGGGGACACGCAGCCGGGCGATCTTGGCGACGTGCACGGACAGGTCACCCATCCGCTCCAGCTCGGCGACCATCCGCAGCGCGGCGACGACGGTGCGCAGGTCTCCGGCCACCGGCTGCTGCAGGGAGAGCAGCTCGAAGGACTTGTCCTCCACCGCTTCACGAGCGAGGTCGATCTGGGCGTCGGCGCTGATCACCTCCTCGGCGATCTGGACGTCACCGTCGAGAAGCGCCTGGGTGGCTCGCGACACCGCAACCTGGACCTGGCGGGCAATCGCGGCCAGGTCAGTGAATATGGACTCGAGTTCGTCATGGAAGGCGTCACGCATGGCGGGGAGCCTAGGCGGCGCAGGTGACCGGACGGCGACGCTGCGTGAACGGGGCGTGAACTCTGGGAAGCAATGGTTCCGGTGGCGAACTCGAAGTGAATCCCTGCGTACGATCAGACCGTGACCACACCGCAGACGATCCTGTTTGCGCTGCTCATCGGGCTCTTCGTGGCGGGCGTCGTGCTGGCCTTCGTGCTGAGCGAGAGGCAGCAGCAACGCATCCCGGACAGCGCCGAGCCACCGGTCCCGTCCGGCGTGGCTGCCGTGCTCTCCGTCCTGCGCTCGAGCGCGGTCGTCCTCAACGAGGCGGACGAGGTCCTCAAGGCCAGCGCGCCGGCGTACGCCCTGGGACTGGTGCAGGGCAACCAGATCAAGGACGCTGCCCTGGTCGACGTGGTGCACCAGGTGCGGCGCGACGGACAGATCCGCGAGACCGAGCTGGTGATGGCGCGTACGGCGTCCTCGCCCGCTCGGCACGTCACCGCGCGGATCGCGCCGCTCGGCACCCGGCAGATCCTGGTGCTGGTCGACGACCGCACCCGTGAACGCCGCGTGGAGGCGATCCGGCGCGACTTCGTGGCCAACGTCAGCCACGAGCTCAAGACCCCGATCGGCGCCGTCCGCATCCTGGCCGAGGCCGTGCAGGACGCCTCCGACGACCCCGAGGCCGTCGAGCGCTTCGCCGGCCGGATGATCGTCGAGAGCGAGCGGCTGGCCCGGCTGGTGCAACAGATCATCGAGCTGTCCCGACTGCAGGGCGACGACCCGCTGGACGAGCCGATGCCCGTCGAGGTCGATGCCATCATCAGCACCGCGGTCGACACCGTGGCCATCGACGCCCAGTCGCGCGGGCTCTCGGTGATCGCGTCCGGTGACAAGGGCCTGCAGGTCGTCGGCAACGCGGAGCAGATCGCGGTCGCCGTGGGCAACCTGGTCGCCAACGCCGTCAACTACTCACCCGATCGCTCCGCGGTCCTGGTCTCCGCGCGCGCCAACGAGGACAGCGTCGACATCGCGGTCACCGATCAGGGCATCGGCATCCCCCAGGACGAGATCGACCGAATCTTCGAGCGGTTCTACCGGGTCGACCCGGCCCGGCACCGCTCGACAGGTGGCACAGGCCTCGGTCTGTCCATCGTCAAGCACGTCGCGGCCACCCACGGTGGAGACATCCGCGTATGGTCCGCCGAGGGACAGGGCTCCACCTTCACCCTGTCGCTCCCCAGGAAAAAGCAGGAGGCACTTCCGTGACCCGGGTACTTGTCGTCGAGGACGAAGAGAGCTACAGCGACGCCTTGGCGTACATGCTGCGCAAGGAAGGCTTCGAGGTGGCGATCGCCAACACCGGCCCCGACGCCCTCGCCGAGTTCGATCGGGCGGGGGCCGACATCGTGCTGCTCGACCTCATGCTCCCCGGCCTGCCCGGGACCGAGGTGTGCCGCCAGATCCGCCAGACCTCCACCGTTCCGGTGATCATGGTCAGCGCCAAGGACGACGAGGTCGACAAGGTCGTCGGCCTCGAGCTGGGCGCCGACGACTACGTCACCAAGCCCTACTCACCCCGCGAGCTGGTGGCGCGGATCCGCGCCGTACTGCGCCGCGGTCAGGAGCCCGACCTCGCGCCGGCCACCCTCGAGGCCGGCCCGGTGCGGATGGATGTCGAGCGCCACGTGGTGACGGTCGGTGGCGAGGAGCAGCGCCTCCCGCTCAAGGAGTTCGAGCTGCTGGAGATGTTCCTGCGCAACCCGGGCCGGGTGCTGACCCGCGGCCAGCTGATCGACCGGGTGTGGGGTTCCGACTACGTCGGCGACACCAAGACCCTCGACGTCCACGTGAAGCGGCTGCGGGCCAAGCTCGAGGACGACCCGGGCGAGCCCAAGCTCCTGGTCACCGTGCGCGGCCTCGGCTACAAGCTCGACCTCTGACTGCTGCTTCTCGATAGTCCCCAACGTCCGGCAGGTCGATCTGCCGAGTTCACCTGCCGGACGTTGGGGACTATCGGGGAAGTACGGCGGGATCTCGCGCATCGGTGTCCGAAAATCGCTCGGCAGGGGCGAGGCCGGTCCCTAGGCTTGTGCAGTGACGACAACACCCGCGCTCCAGCGCACCTGGCTCCCCGGCGCTGCGGCCGCCTTCACCCTCGTCTGCTGGGCCTCGGCGTTCGTCGCGATCCGCCACCTCGGCCACGAGGTCACGCCCGGCGCACTGACCATCGGCCGCCTGGGGATCGCCTCGGTCGTGCTCGGGCTGATGGTCTTCCGCCGGCCCCGGACGTGGCCGAGAGGCGGTGAGTGGGTGCTGCTCGTCGCCTGTGGCGTCATGTGGTTCGGGATCTACAACCTGGCCCTGAACGAGGCCGAGCGGCGCATCGACGCCGGCACCGCCGCCATGTTGATCCAGATCGGTCCCCTGCTGGTGGCCCTGCTGGCCGCGGTCTTCCTCGACGAGCGCCTGACCCGCTGGTTGGTGATCGGCATCGCGATCGGCTTCGCCGGCGTGGCGATCATCGCGCTCGCCAACGACCAGTCCGGCGACCGCGACCTCTGGGGAGTCCTGCTCACCGTGCTCGCGGCGATCACCTACGGCATCGGCGTGGTCTGCCAGAAGCCCCTGACCCGGCGCCTGCACCCCTTCGAGATCACCTTCCTGGCCTGCGTGATGGGCCTGCTCACCGCCTCGCCGTTCACCGGGGAGTTCGTCGACCTGGTCCAGCACGGGAGCACCGAGTCCTGGTTGTGGATCCTCTACCTCGGTGTCTTCCCGACCGCACTCGCGTTCAGCACCTGGGCCTTCGCGTTGACCCACATGGACGCCGGCCGGCTGGCGATCACGACGTTCCTGGTGCCGGTGATCGCCATCGCGCTGGCCGCCGTGCTCCTCGGGGAGACACCGCCCGCCCTCGCGTACGTCGGTGGGTTGCTGTGCGTGGTCGGGGTGCTCGTCTCGCGTCGGCGTACCCGGGTGCGCGAGCCGCTGGTCGACGTACCGGAGGAACAGCCGGTCTGAGGGTCCCGCAGGGCTGCGCGGCGGTCGCGATCACCACGGGAGGAAGTTCGGGCCACGGCCACGACGCCCGAGGCGGTGCGCCGACGTCTCGACGGCGAACTTCCTGCTGAAATGACCGCCCGCCCTCCCGTTCGGCGGCCGAGCCGTCGACGCGATCGAGACTCCTGCGGACGGACGACCGCGTGGAGCAGGACTACCTGGGCGCGCGGACCACGTAGGCGACGCCGCCGGAGCCGCCCAGCCAGGCTCGCTCGAACTGGTCACGACGGTAGGTCCGGCGCACGGTGGAGTTCTCCGGTGCCGCCGGGTCGTTGACGATCACCCGGCCGTCGGCGGTGAAGCCGACGATCACCACCAGGTGGCCCGGCGTCGACGTCAACGGGGATCCGTCGAGGCCGCCGCGCGAGAACGCGATCGAGGTGACCACCGGGATGCCCTTCCGGATCAACCTCTCCGCACCGCGCAGGTCCATCAGCCGGGTGACGAACGCGTCCGTGCCGAAGCTGCCGGCGTACGCCGTGTTGAACGGCCAGTTGCCGGCGCCCTGGTAGCTGTAGTCGTAGGCGTAGCGCGCGGCGTGGTCGACCTGGCCATCGGTCTCTCCGGTCCACGCGTAGTCAGCCGGGGACGGACCGGTGCCGTAGTAGCGCAGCACCATCGCCGTCGACGTCGGAGAGCACCACGCCTCGCCGCCGTTGTCCCACTGCGGGTAGTGGCCCTGGTGGGTCATCTGGGAGAACTTCGGGACGTCCAGCCGCGTCCTCGCCGTCATCGTGGTCGGTGACGTCGCCGGCGTGCGGCTGGTGAAGCTCGCCGCCACGAAGCCTGCCGAGTCGAGGACGGGGGTGGTCGTCGAGCCAGCCGGGCGGAGCAGGGTGAGCCGCACCTGCACCGCGCGGATCCGGCTGGTGCCCTGGCTGACCAGGGTGTCGGTGAGCAGCTTGTTCAGGTCGTCGGTCTGCGCGCCACCCGAGTGACGGTGCATCCCCTGCTCGGCGTGGGTCCAGTCAGCGACCCGGTCCCAGCTGCTGGTGCCGGTGGCGGAACGGGTGCGGATGTTGATGCGGACGAACGTGCCGCGCGGAGCCCGCGCGTTCCACGAGGGGATCACGTTGGTGGCGTCGAACCCGACGGCCTTCCAGGGCGAGACCCAGCGTGCGTAGTCCATCGTGCGGGCCGGCTTGTCGGCGAACGGATCCCGCACCCTCGTCCTGCGGGGGGCGTCGCCGATGCGCATCGAGCCCTTGCGGACCGTGATGCCCTGCTTGGTGCCGTTGTTGAAGTTCTTCGTCGAGCTCCAGCGCTTGGTGAGGACCTGCGCCGACGGCGCCTTCTGGGCCTGGACCGCGACACGCGGCCCGGGGGCAGCTCCGGCCGGCGCCACTGCGGCGGTCGAGAGCGACCCGGCGAGGAGCAGCACGGCGGTCTGGACGGCGATGCGGGACGAGCGACTACGGGGGAAGTCCATGGCCACAAGGGTAAGTGACAGAAGTGACGCGTGGGACGGATCGGGTCAATACACCGGGCCACAGCCCCGGGTCAATGCACCGGGTCAATACACCGGGCCACAGGACCGGGCCGAGGGATCAGGCCAGAGGATCAGGCCTGGGCGAGACCCAGTGCGACCAGCCCCAGCGCAGCCGGCACGGCCTGGATGACGAGGATCTTGCGGCTCACGGTGACCGCGCCGAAGACGCCGGCCACCACCACGCAGGCCAGGAAGAACGCGATGGTCGGCGCATCGGTGCGGACCATCCCGAACACCAGCCCGGCCACGAGGAACCCGTTGTAGAGGCCCTGGTTGGCACCCAACGCCTTGGTCTCCTCGGCGAACTCCGGCGTGAGCCCGAATGCCTTGCGACCGGCCGGTGCAGTCCAGAGGAACATCTCGAGCACCAGGAAGTAGAGGTGCAGGGCCGCCACCAGTGCGACGATCACGTAGGCAACTGTCGTCATGGGCGGAACCTACTCCTGCTCGAGCCACCCACGGAACGCCTCGAGGTTCTTCGTGGACTCACCTCGGGAGATGCGCCACTCCCACTCCTTGCGGATCGAGCTCGCGAAGCCGAGCTCGAGGATGGTGTTGAACGACTCGTCGGCGGTCGCCAGCACCGTGCCGAGCACCCGATCGAGGTCGTCCTCGTTGACCGACGACAGCGGCAGTCGCGCGTCGAGATAGATGTCGCCGTGTCGATCGATGGCGAACGCGACGGCGTACAGCTTGAGGTTCTTCTCCAGCAACCACCGGAAGACACCCTCGTGGTTCTCGTCGGGGTTGCGACAGACGAAGGCGTGAACGCCGAGGGCGTGGGGGCCGAGGTCGAGGCGCACCGGGGTCTGCAGCTTGCGCTCTCCCGGCAACGCGAACGAGAAGATGCCCGGGGAGTCCTCGTCCCACTCGACGTCGTTGTCCTTCAACCAGCCACGGATCACCTCAGCCTGCGGAGACAATCGACTCCTCCTTCATCAGGCCTGCTGCCTTGCGGTACACCTCGAGGGTACGGTCAGCGGTTCGTTCCCACGAGAAGTGCGCGGCCTGCTCGAGCGCGCCGGCGGCGAGCTGCCCGTGCAGCCCCGGCTCCTGGAGCACCCGGCGCAGGGCCAGCGCCCAGTCGCGTGGGTCGTGGGAGGGCACCAGCAGCCCCGAGTGTCCGTCGCGCACGACGGTCGGCAGTCCGCCGACCGCGGCTGCGACCACGGGGGTCCCGGTGGCCTGGGCCTCGACCGCGACCAGCCCGAAGGACTCGTTGTAGGACGGCACCGCGACCAGCGTCGCCGCCCTGAACCAGTCGGCCAGCTCCTCGCGAGCGACCGGGGGCACGAAGCGTACGACGTCGTCGAGGCCAAGGTCGTGGGCCAGCTCGGCAAGTGACTCGGGGTGCTCGAGGCCGGACCCCGAGGGACCGCCGACGATGGGGACGATGAGCCCCGAGCGGAGGGAGGGGTCCTCGTCGAGGAGCACGCGGACCGCGCGGAGCAGCACGTCGGGCGCCTTGAGTGGCTGCAGCCGTCCGGCGAAGAGCAGGACCTGCGCCTCGCCCGGAAGGCCCAGCCGCTCCCGCGCGCCGCTGCGTCGACGGAACACGTCGAGGTCGACGCCGGGATGGACCACCTCGACCCGCGACGGCTCGGCGTCGTAGAGGTTGACCAGCTGGGCGGCCTCGATGTCGGTGTTGGCGATCAGCATGTCGGCGGCCTCGACGACCTGCTCCTCGCCGAGCACCCGGACGCCCGGCTCGGGGGTGTCCCCCTCGGCCAGCGCCTCGTTCTTGACCTTGGCCATGGTGTGCATGGAGTGCACCAGGGGCACGCCCCAACGGTCTCGCGCCAGGGCACCGACCTGCCCGGAGAGCCAGTAGTGCGAGTGCACGGCGTCGTAGTGGCCGGGGAGGTGACCGGCCTCCGCGCGCAGCACCTCACGGGCGAAGACACACATCTGGCCCGGCAGTTCGGCCTTGGTCAGACCCTCGAAGGGGCCGGCGTGCACGTGACGCACGAGGACGTGGTCGTCGACCTCGACCAGCGGGTCGAGGGTGGAGGACGTGGCCCGGGTGAAGATGTCGACCGAGATGCCCCGGGCTGCGAGACGACGGGAGAGCTCGATCACATAGACGTTCATCCCGCCCGCGTCACCGATGCCGGGTTGGTCCAACGGCGAGGTGTGCAGGCTGATCATCGCGATGCGGCTCATCTGCGCGTCGTACCTCCTTCAGGGCCTCAACTCCACGATCACCCGTGATTATTCCGCCGGTGCGGGAGGAGGGTTCGACGCGTCCGCCAGGGGAACGCGAGGCGTCACTTGCTGTGGGAGCCGTGCACGCGAGGCGGGCGCGACCTGCGCCAACGCCAGCCCAGCCCGAGGAAGAGCAGCACCGCCGCGCAGCCGACGACCAGGTCGACCACCTCGACGCCGATCTCGCTGTGGAGGGTGGCCAGCACGGAGCCGGAGAGGGCGACCACGCCCACCCCCACGATGGCCTTCAACCACACCGGCGCCTTCGGGACCAGCATCAGACCGATGCACAGCGCGGCCACGCCGAGCAGGCCGAGCCCGATCCACCGCAGCAGGTCGACGTCGTCGAGGAAGTACTGTGCCACCAGGCACAGCCCACCCAGGATCCCGCACAGGGCAGCCAACGAGCGCACGACAACGCCCTCCCTTCAGTCGACGGACGAGGTGAGTCCCACAGTCTGCCGTTCCGGCCGCTCCGGTGCCACCCTCCCCCCACCCGTCCCGCGGGCTGGCCGTCGGGGGTCGGGCACAATCGGGCCATGAGCACTCGTCGCACTGCCGTCGTCACCGGAGCCTCCAGCGGGATCGGCGCGGCCACCGCGCGCGCCCTGGCCGCGGAGGGCCTCCACGTCCTCTGCGCGGCCCGCCGCACCGACCGGATCCAGGCGTTGGCCGAAGAGATCGGCGGTGTCGCCGTCCCGTGCGACGTCACCGACCCGGCATCCGTGGCCGGCCTGCGCGAGGTGGTCGGGGACGTCCTCCACGTGCTGGTGAACAACGCGGGCGGCGCCTTCGGCTCGGCTCCCGTCGAGTCGGCCGACCCGGCCCAGTGGAAGGCGATGTACGACGTCAACGTGCTCGGCGTCCTCCACGTCACGCAGGCCCTGCTGCCGGCGTTGCGGGCGAGCGGCGACGGGCTCATCGTCAACGTCGGGTCGACCGCGGGGCGGGTCGCCTACGAGACCGGCGCTGGCTACACGGCCGCCAAGCACGCCGAGAAGGTGGTCACCGAGACCCTGCGCCTCGAGCTGGTCGGCGAGCCGATCCGGATCTCCGAGGTGGCGCCCGGCATGGTGCACACCGAGGAGTTCTCCCTGGTCCGCTTCGGCGGCGACCAGGCCAAGGCCGATGCGGTGTACGCCGGCGTGCCCGACCCCTTGGTCGCCGAGGACGTCGCCGACGCGATCGCCTGGGTGGCCACCCGGCCGGCCCACGTGAACATCGACGAGCTGGTGATCAAGCCCCGCGCCCAGGCCGCCCAGCACAAGGTGCACCGCGTCACCTGAGCCTCTTCCCGCCACCGCTCCCGCCACCGCGACCTCCTGCCGCGGCCGCCGCGGCCCGCCGCGGCCCGCAGCGGCCTCGCCCGGGCGGCGTACCCGCCGGCACACGTGCCACGGAGCGGACCCGGGGTGGCCGAATCCACGCCGACACGGGAGACTTCGCGTGTGCAGACCATCGGAATGATCGGCGGCATGAGCTGGGAAAGCAGCGCTGCCTACTACAAGGACCTCAACCTCGGCGTCGAGAAGCGACTCGGGGGCTACTCGTCGGCGAAGACCGTGATGGCCTCCGTGGACTTCGCGGAGGTGACCGCCCTGGGCCAGCGGGAGGACTGGGACGGCGTCGCGCGCATCCTCGCCGACGCGGCGCAGGGAGTGGAGAAGGCCGGCGCCGACTTCCTCATGCTGTGCACCACCACGTTCCACCGGGTCGCCGAGCAGGTCGAGGCGGCCATCGACATCCCCCTGCTGCACCTCGCCGACGTGGTCGCCGAGAACTGCAAGGCCAACCGCGTCGAGACCGTCGCGCTGCTGGGCACCACCTTCGCGATGTCGCGCACGTTCTTCACCGACCGACTGGCCTCCCACGGGCTCGAGGTGCAGGTCCCGGCACCCGAGCACCACGACATGGTCAACGCGGTGATCTACAACGAGCTCGTCCACGGGCAGGTGCTCGACACCTCGCGCCGCAAGATCGTCAAGCTCATCGATGAGCTCTGGGACGGCGGCGCGCAGGGCGTCATCCTCGGGTGCACCGAGCTGGAGCTGCTCATCGAGCAGGCCGACGTCGAGGTGCCGCTCTTCCCGTGCACCACGCTCCACGTGGAAGCAGCGCTCGACCGCGCACTCTGACCGGTTCGGCCAACCCCTGCCCCGATAGGCTCGGCGACGTGGCTGAGGACGACAACCGGAAGATGCGCCAGTCCGCCTTCGGGCGCACGGCTCGACTCGCCACGCTCCCGGTCGGCTTCGCCGGGCGGACGACGCTCGGTGTCGGCAAGCGACTCGTCGGACGGCCCGCCAACCTCGTCCTGACGGAGGTCCAGGCCCGCACCGCCGACCAGATCTTCAAGGTCCTCGGCGAGCTCAAGGGCGGGGCGATGAAGTTCGGCCAGGCGATGAGCATCTTCGAGTCCGCGCTGCCGGACGAGCTGGCCGGCCCCTATCGCGAGGCGCTGACGAAGCTGCAGGACTCCGCTCCCCCGATGTCGGTGCGGATGCTCGAGTCAGTGATGGCCGAGGAGCTCGGCATCGACTGGCGCACCCGCTTCGCCACCTTCGACACCGCACCGGTCGCCTCGGCCTCGATCGGGCAGGTGCACCGCGCCACCTGGGCTGACGGAACCGATGTCGCGGTCAAGGTGCAGTACCCCGGGGCCGCCAAGGCGCTGCGCTCCGACATCAAGCAGATCGGGCGGATGGCGCGCCTGTTCACCGTGCTGGCCCCCGGACTCGACATCAAGCCGCTGCTCGCCGAGCTCGAGGCCCGCATCGCCGAGGAGCTCGACTACTCACTGGAGGCGGCGTCGCAGTCGGTCTTCGCCGAGGAGTTCGCCGATGACCCCGACTTCGTCGTGCCCGCCGTGGTGGAGCACACCTCACGGGTGCTGGTCACCACCTGGATGGACAGCGAGGCGTCGCTGGCGCAGGTGATCAAGGACGGTACGCCGGAGCAGCGCGACCACTTCGGTGGCCTCTACGCCCGTTTCCTGGTCAGCGGTCCCACCCGCACCGGGCTGCTCCACGCCGACCCCCACCCGGGCAACTTCCGGATCCGCTCCGACGGCCGGCTCGGCATCGTGGACTACGGCGCCGTCGCGCGCTTGCCGGACGGCTTCCCGCGCCCGCTGGGCGAGCTGCTCTCGCGCGGCATCTCCGACGACTGGGATGCGGTCGTCGACGGGCTGCGCGAGGAGGGCTTCCTGCTGGCCCGCACCGAGTTCACCCCCGACGACCTGAGCGACTACCTCGGCCCCTTCCTCGACGCCGGACGCGCAGAGACCTTCTCGTTCACCCGGGCCTGGCTGCGCGAGCAGACGGTGCGGGTGGCCACGCCCTCGCAGGAGAACCTGGCCCGGGCGTTCAAGCTGAACCTGCCGCCCGAGTACATGCTGATCCACCGGGTCTGGCTGGGCGGCTTCGGCGTGCTGTGCCAGCTGGAGGCGACCGTGGGGTTCCGGGCCCTGCTCGAGGAGTACGTGCCGGGCTTCGAGCCCGCCTGAGCGGCAACCTCCGCTCCGTGCCGTGATCTGCCTGGCGTGAGCGCTCCGAAACGGACCACTTTTGGCGAGAGGATGGTGCGTTCTGGAGCGCTCACGCGGGTGCTCGCGCGTCAGGACGTCGGATCGGACCTGTCCTCGAGGACCAGGGTCGCCAGCCGCCGCAGGTCGTCGGTCATCTGTGGCTCGGCCAGGGTGACCTCGGTGTCGCCGACGCGGATCACGTAGGAGTACATGTCGGGGTAGCCGCGGCCCGGCTTGGTGGCTCGGAGGTCGACCCGGTCGAGGAGCGACCGCACCTCGTCGACGTGGGCGCCCTGCCCGGAGAGGTCGCAGCGGCCACTCACCGCACGGCCGGTGAAGCCGCCGGTACGGCGCACCTCGACGACCGCGGCCCGACCACCGGGCACGTCTCCGCCGGGCCCACCACCGGGCACGTCTCCGCCGGGCCCACCACCGGGCACGTCGCCGCCGGTGCCACCGCCGGGCACCTCGCCGCCAGTGCCACCACCGGGCACCTCGCCGCCGGGCTCACCGCCGGGCCCACCACCGGGCACGTCGCCGTCGGGCTCACCACCGGGCACGTCTCCGCCGGTGCCACCGGGCACCTTGCCTCGGGATTCACCGGAGACCGCCACTCCCACCGTGTCCCACGCGTCACGCACCGCGTCGGCGTGGTCGCCGGCGGCCTGCACGGTGGCGTCCGCGAAGCCGGCGAAGTCGACCTCGGCGGACACTGCCGACAGCGCCGCCCACCAGATGCGCCCGGCGCCCTCGGCCGAGCTGCCGCCGATCGCCCGCGCGGCCAGCACGAAGGCCCGGTTGGGGATGCCTGAGTTGAGGTGCACCCCACCGTTGTCGTCGGTGGTCTCGACGTAGGCCGACATGTCCGCGCCCTGCGGGTCCTTGCCCAGCACCGGGTCGTCGTACGCCGTTCCGGGGCTCGCCATGTCGCGCAGGCCTCGAGCGGAGACCCCGGGCAGGAAGAGCCCCTCGCCGACCAGCCAGTCGGCCTCGGCCGCCGACTGGCCGCGCACCCGCTGCTTCAGGCAGGCCGCGAAGACGTCGGAGACGGATTCGTTGAGGGCCCCGGACTGCCCTTGGTAGACGAGCCCCGCGACCGACTCGGTGACCGCGTGCGTGAGCTCGTGGGCGAGCACGTCGATCGGCTTGGTGAAGCGGTCGAAGACCTCGCCGTCACCGTCACCGAAGACCAGCTGGGTGCCGTCCCAGAACGCGTTGTCGTAGTTGTGCTCGTAGTGGACCGTGGCGAGGACGCGCGCGGCTCGACCGTCCCAGGAGTCCCGGTCGTAGACCTGGGCGAACATCTCCAACGACGCCTCGAGCCCGGCGTACGCCTCGTCGACGGCCGGGTCGCCGGACTCGACCGCCCCGGACTCGCGCACCACACGACCCGGCAGGGCAGAGCCGTTGTCGGCGGTGTGGATGGTGAATCCACCGGTGGCCTCGACGGCCGCTGACGGCCCACGCCGGGCGGCGCGGAACCGTTCGTCGATGGCCAGGGTGTGGCGGCAGTGGTCGGCGACCGGACGCCCGGGCCCGGTCGTGGCCGACGGTTCGCGGGGTGCGGCGGAGGCGATCTGCGCGAGCAGGTAGGGCGGCACGATGTGACAGCTCATGGCCCCAGTCCTACCCCGGGGCGGTGACATTCGAAAGGGTCTGGAGCGCACCACCACGACGGAAAGTGTGACGCGAACGATTCGGAGCAGACCCCTTTTCGCCCGTAGACTCGGACGGCTGTCCCATGTCCGGGCAGGAAATCCACCGTCAGAAAGCGACACGGCTGCCCCATGTCTGGATCCACCGCACGTCATGACCTCCGCAACGTGGCGATCGTCGCACACGTTGACCACGGCAAGACCACTCTTGTCGACGCGATGCTCCACCAGGCCGGGGCGTTCACCGAGCACCAGGCCGAGGGCGTCGCCGAGCGCGCGATGGACTCCGGCGAGCTCGAGCGCGAGAAGGGCATCACCATCCTCGCGAAGAACACCGCCGTGCACTACGCCGGCCCGGCCGCCGACGGCAAGCCGATGACGATCAACATCATCGACACCCCCGGCCACGCCGACTTCGGTGGCGAGGTGGAGCGCGGCCTGTCGATGGTCGACGGCATCGTGCTCCTCGTCGACGCCTCCGAGGGCCCGCTCCCCCAGACCCGCTTCGTGCTGCGCAAGGCGCTCAACGCCGAGATGCCGGTCATCCTGGTGGTCAACAAGACCGACCGTGGCGACGCCCGCATCAGCGAGGTCGTCGACGAGACCTACGAGCTGTTCATGGATCTCCTCGACGAGTCCCACAGCCAGGACGCCCTCGACTTCCCGGTCGTCTTCGCCTCCGGCAAGGCCGGCATCGCCTCGCTCGAGCAGCCCGAGAACGGCACCCTCCCCGAGGGCAACGACCTCGAGCCCCTCTTCAGGACGATCCTCGACACCATCCCCGCCCCGACGTACGACGAGGGCGCCCCGCTGCAGGCCCACGTCACCAACCTCGACGCCTCGCCGTTCCTCGGGCGTCTCGCGTTGCTGCGCATCAAGCAGGGCAACCTGAAGAAGGGCCAGACCGTCGCCTGGATCCAGCGCAACGGTGACGTCAAGAACGTCAAGATCACCGAGCTGCTGGTCACCGAGGGCCTCGAGCGCAAGCCCGGCGAGTCCGCGGGCCCCGGTGAGATCGTCGCCGTCGCCGGCATCCCCGACATCACCATCGGCGAGACCTTGGCCGACCCGGAGAACCCGGTCGCCCTGCCGCTGATCCACGTCGACGACCCGGCCATCTCGATGACCATCGGCACCAACAACTCCCCGCTGGTCGGCAAGGGCGGCAAGGGCCACAAGGTCACCGCCCGCCTGGTCAAGGACCGCCTCGACTCCGAGCTGATCGGCAACGTCTCGCTCCGCGTCCTGCCCACCGAGCGTCCCGACGCGTGGGAGGTGCAGGGCCGCGGCGAGCTGGCCCTGGCCATCCTCGTCGAGCAGATGCGTCGCGAGGGCTATGAGCTGACCGTCGGCAAGCCGCAGGTGGTCACCCGTGAGGTCGACGGCAAGGTGCACGAGCCGTTCGAGCGCCTGACCATCGACGCCCCCGAGGAGTTCCTCGGCACCATCACCGAGCTGCTGGCCAACCGCAAGGGCCGCATGGAGGGCATGACCAACCACGGCACCGGCTGGGTGCGCATGGAGTTCGTCGTGCCGGCCCGCGGGCTGATCGGCTTCCGGACGGACTTCCTCACCGAGACCCGCGGAACCGGCATCGCCCACCACATCTCCGAGGGCTACTTCCCGTGGGCCGGCGAGATCCGCTCGCGCAACAACGGCTCGCTGGTCGCCGACCGCAAGGGTGCCGCCACGGCGTACGCGATGACGAACCTGCAGGAGCGCGGGATCCTGTTCGTGGAGCCCACCACCGAGGTCTACGAGGGCATGATCGTCGGCGAGAACTCGCGCGCCGACGACATGGACGTCAACATCACCAAGGAGAAGCAGCAGACCAACATCCGCTCCGCCACCTCCGACAACTTCGAGAAGCTGATCCCGCCGAAGCGCCTCTCCCTCGAGCAGTGCCTGGAGTTCTGCCGCGAGGACGAGTGCGTCGAGGTCACCCCCGAGACGGTGCGGATCCGCAAGGTCGTGCTCGACGCCCACGAGCGGGCCAAGACCGCCTCACGGGCCCGCAAGGCCAACCAGGGCTGACCTCTCGACCCGGGGGCGCTGCCGGTGCCCGGCTCAGGCACCCTGGGTGAAGGCGGCCAACGCCACCGCGACCAGGCCGACCAGCACGATCCTGCGGAAGGTCGTCTCGCTGAGCCGGTGGAAGACGCGGTCCCCGACCGCCCAGCCCAGCGGCACGCCGAGGGCCCCGGCCACGACCAGCAGCAGCGCGTCGAGGCCGAGCACCCCGGCCACCACGAAGAGGCCCACCGCCACCACGTCCTGCACGGCGAAGACTGCCTGCAGCGTGGCCCGGATCCGACGGGCGGACAACTGGGTGCCGGTCAGCGCCAGCACGAGTGGCGGTCCGTTCATGCCGGTGGAGGTCAGCAGCGCGCCACTGAGCCCGCCGGCCGCCCAGTGCGCCGAGCGCGAGGCCGGCAGCCGCACCCGGAAAGCGGTCAGCGCCACGGTCACCAGGATCAGTACGCCGATGCCGCGGGCCAGGACTCCCTCGTCGAGCACCAGCAGCGCGAGCAGGCCGAGCGGCATGCCGAGCAGGCCAGCCACGACCAGGCGGCGGGTGGTCTGCACCTCGACGTGGTCACGCTCCCGGTGCCAGGCGCGGGCCGACATCAGCAGGCTGACACCCGTCGCCGCGGCCACCGCGGTCGCGGGATCCACGCCGAGGAGCAGGAGCAGCGGGATCGCCAGCATCGCCCCACCGAAGCCGCTGACTGCCTGCGCCGTCGCGGCCAGGGCGAAGACCGCCACGGCGGCCGCGAGAAGGGTCAGGTCCGGCACCCGCCCACCGTATGCGCCGTCACACGACGTGGGGCGAGCCGCGACCACCCACCGGGAGCGACCCGAAACGCCTTCCGGCGGGTCAAATGGACATTTCTCCCGCTGAGTGGGACCCGTCGCGATCGGCGCAAACACGGTCACCCACGCTGTGACGACATCACATCGTGGTGAGCTCGGAGCACCCCGTCACACAGTGGAGGAACAGTGAAGACACCCATCTCGCGCCGAGTGCGGTGGACGGGGGTGCTGGCAGCCAGCGCCCTCATCCTCGCCGGCTGCGCGGACACCTCGTCCGATGACGGCGGGGATGTATCCGCGCCGGGCTCGGTCGACTACAGCACCCGCATGATCAACGCCAACGAAGCCTCCGGGGACCCGGTGACGGGCGGCACCCTGCGCGTCTCGGAGTACTCCGAGGCCCGCACGCTCGACCCGACGACGACGTACCCGACCGGCTCCACCGGCGGCAACATCGAAGCCGCGGTCTACGACACCCTGATGCGCTACGACCACGAGAGCGACACGTTCGTCCCGCAGCTGGCCGAGTCCCTCGAGACCGACGACAACATCACCTGGACGCTCAAGCTCCGCGAGGGCGTGAAGTTCCACGACGGCACTCCGTTCGACGCGGACGCCGTGGTGGCAAGCATCAACCGCTACATCAACACCTACGGCCTGCACGCGATGCTCACCAAGTCGCAGATCAAGAAGCTGGAGGCGGTCGACCCGCAGACCGTCCAGATCGAGATGCAGTCCGCCTGGCCCCGCTTCCCGAACGTGCTGACCAGCGGCGTCGGCATGATCCTGGCTCCGGCGGCCTACAAGGACCCGCAGAGCTTCAAGCCGATCGGTGCCGGTCCGTTCAAGTTCGAGAGCTACAAGCCTGCCGAGACGACCAAGGTGGTCGCCAACGAGGACTACTGGGACGGCCGTCCCTACCTGGACGCCATCGAGTTCAACATCCTGGGCACCGACCGGACCGGCTACGAGAGCTTGCAGAGCGGCGGGGTCGACGTCTCCTTCGTGCGTGGCACCGAGCTCGCCGACGAGGTGCTCAAGGGCGACCTGCCGGCGATGGACAACTACGCGAGCATGGCGAACAACCTGTGGTTCAACACCCGCGAGGGGTCGCCGACCGCTGACAAGCGAGTCCGCCAGGCGTTGGCGCTGGCCTTCGACCCGAAGATCTTCCTGGACCGCACCGCGAACGGTGCCGGCGACCCGAGCAAGCTCCTGATCGGCGCTGACTCCGCGTGGGCACCGGGTGTCGACCCCATGCCGACCGACACCGAGGCGGCCAAGAAGCTGGTCGAGGAGGCCAAGGCTGACGGCTTCGACGGCAAGGTCCGGGTGCTGGCTCGCACCGACCAGGCTTCACAGGCCGGAGCCGTGGCCATGCAGGGCATGTTCGAAGCGGTCGGGTTCGACGTCAAGCTCGACCTCGTGGCGAACGTGGCCGACCAGGTCCAGAAGATCTACGTCGACCACGACTTCGACATCGCCACGGCGGCGACCTCGATGCACGACGAGGCTGTCTTCGCTCGCCTCACCTCCGCCCTCGGCAGCACCTCCGCCGTCAACGTGGGTGGCTACGCCAACCCCGAGATGGACAAGCTGATCTCCGAGCTGCAGGCCATCGAGGACCCGACCGACGCGAAGGAGGTCCTCACCAAGATCGAGGCTCTCTGGGCCGAGGACGCCCCGGGCGTGGCGATCAACTCCGGCGCCATGCTGAACGTGTGGAACGAGAACGTGCACGGTATCAAGCCGAGCGGCGAGACCATCGTCCTGTTCGACAAGGCATGGATCCAGAAGTAGTCGACCGATCCAGGGAAGAGCCCCGTCCTCCTCGTGAGGGCGGGGCTCTTCTGTTGCTGTCCTGCCGCCTTCGGGACACTGCCTCCAGGGCACACGCAGATCGGGCCCACCGTGTCGGCGTACGCCGAGCTGGCGACGCGGTGCGGTGGGCCCGATCTGCGCAGGAGTCCGGGCGGACGGGTGTCAGACGGTGCGCTGCCAGGGGGCAGCGGCCTCGAGCTGGCCGGCGAGGGAGAGCAGCAGCCCCTCCTCGCCCAGCTCGGCGGCGAACTGCACGCCGATCGGCAGTCCGTCGCGGTCGGTGCCGAGCGGCACGGACATGGCCGGCATGCCGGTCGCGTTGAAGACGCTGGTCCAGGCCGAGAAGGTGCTCGCGTGCTCGTAGATGGACTCCGGGCGCGTGGTGTCGAGCAGGCCCAGCGACGGCACCCGGTGCGCCAACGTCGGCGTCAGCAGGACGTCGTACTGCGCGAACGCCGCGCCCACCTGCCAGCCGATCCGCTGGGCGGCGCTCAGCGCCCGGACCAAGGTCGTGGCGGGAAGGGCGCTGTAGTGCTCGAAGAGCAACCGGGTGAACGGCTCGAGGTCGTCGTCGGCCAAGGGCCGGCCCAGGGACTCGAGGCGGTCCTGGACGGCGGCGGTGAAGGCCACCCCCATGAGCGGCGCGGTGTCGGCGCTCACCTCGGCAGGCATCCACGGCGCCTCGACGGGCACCACGGTGTGCCCCAGCGACTCACACAGGCCGGCGGCAGCCTCGACGGCGGACAGGACGTCGGGATCGGTCTCGGGGCCCTCGGTGAACGACGTGGCGAGGCCGATCCGCAGCGGCGGTGGCGGCTGGGCGGACAGGGCCGTGAACGACTCCGCTGAAGAGGGGACGCCGATCACCGTGCCGGGCACCCGGGTCGAGGCGATGTCGAGCAGCAGGGCACTGTCACGGACCGTTGTCGTCACCGCATGGTGCACGGACGCCGCTCCACTGAGGGTCGACGGGTGCGGAGCCGACGTCACGCGGCCGCGGCTCGGCTTGAGCCCGAACAGCCCGTTCATCGAGGCGGGGATGCGGATCGAGCCGCCACCGTCGCTGGCGTGCGCCACCGGCACCAGACCAGCGGCGACGGCGGCCCCGGAGCCGCCGCTCGACCCACCGGGCGAGCGGGTGTGGTCACGCGGGTTGCGGGTCGGTCCGTGCAGCTGCGGCTCGGTGCTCGCGTTCAGTCCGAACTCAGGGCTGTTCGTCGTGCCGAGGACGACCATCCCGGCCCGCTTGTAGCGGGCCACGAGCTCGGAGTCGCGGTCGGGCAGGAGGTCGGCGAACAGCCGGCTGCCGCGGGTGCTGGGCAGCCCCGCCACGTCCATGTTGAGGTCCTTGACCAGCACCGGTACGCCGCGCAGCGGTCCGTCCGGCAACCCCGCGTCGACCTCGGCCAGGGCCTCGTCGAACCGGGTGGCGACCACGGAGTTCAGTTGCGGATCCTGCTTGTCGATGCGAGCGATGGCTGCCTCGACGACCTCACGGGCAGAGGTCTCCCCGTTGCGGATCGACTCGGCGATCGCGACGGCGTCCAGTGACTGCGGCATGGGTCCTCTTCTCAACGGCGGTGGCGATGCGACACTGCTGGTCGACGCTCATCGAGGCTGTCTCGACGCTCATCGGGGTTGATGCTCGGCGTCGCGGGGTGGAGCACTCCTCGGTTCCCCTCGTGGGGTGCGGCGGACAGCTCGTCGTTGCGCAGCCGTGCAGCCATTCAGGCGCTCACCTCGTGGCAGGCGATGAAGTGTCCCGGGCCGACCTCGCGCAGCTGGGGCTCCTCGGCGGCGCAGCGAGCGGTGGCCAGGGGGCAACGGGTGCGGAACCGGCAACCCGACGGAGGATTCAGCGGGGAGGGCAGCTCGGTGGCGGTCGCCAGCTGCGGGGTCGCGCCGACCACCGGCCCGGTGACCGGGTCGTCGGTCGACGCGATCTCCTCGCCACCGGGGATCGAGGCGATCAGGGTGCGCGTGTAGGGGTGCAGCGCCCGGGTCTGCATGTCCGTCGACGGCAGCACCTCGCACGTCTTGCCCAGGTAGAGCACCATCACCCGGTCGCTGATGTTCTTCACCACGGAGACGTCGTGGGCGATGAAGATCATCGACAGGTCGTAGGCCGCCTTGGTGCGCTCGAGCAGGTTGAGGATCTGCGCCTGCACGGACACGTCGAGTGCCGAGACCGGCTCGTCACAGATCAGCACGTCGGGGTTCATCATCAGGGCCCGCGCGATGCACACCCGCTGGCACTGCCCACCCGAGAGCTCGTGCGGTCGACGGTCCCAGACCGTGTCGGGGTCGAGCCCGACCGCGGTGAGGGTCTCGCGGATCGCACCGTCCATGTCGTCGCCGTCGTAGCCCCAGATGCGCAGGCCCTCGGAGACCAGGTCACGCACCTTGCGCCGCGGGTTCAGCGAGGACACCGGGTCCTGCATGATCATCTGCATCTTGGCGCGCTTCTTGCGCAGGTCGCGTCCCTTGGTGCCGGTGAGCGCCATCCCGCCCAGGCGCACCGCTCCCCCGGTTGGCGCGGGCTCCTGCATGATCGCGCGCCCAGCACTGGACTTGCCGCAACCGGACTCCCCCAGGATGCCGAGGGTCTCGCCCGGGAGCAGGTCGATGTTCAGGCCCGAGACGGCGTGCACGACCTGGCGTCGTCCCACCGGGAACTCGACGACCATGTCGTCCACCGACAGGAGCGGTCCTGCCTCCGGTCGCATGTGAGCGGTTCCGCTGCCGGCCATGTCAGCCCACTTCCTGGCGCGCGGGCAGGAGGGGGAAGTGACAGGCACCCAGGTGGGTGGCGTCGGTCCCCTCTGCCAGCTCTCTCAACTCGGGTGATTCCTCACGGCACCGGTCGGCCGCGAACTTGCAGCGCGGCGCGAACCGACACCCCTCAGGTGGATGCAGCATGTTCGGCGGCGATCCGTCGATCGCCCGCAACAGGGTGTGCGGATCGTCCGCGATGCGCGGGATCGAGGCCAGCAGGGCGTCGGCGTACGGGTGCATGGGCTGGTTGAAGACCCGCGAGGTCTGTGAGGTCTCGACCGTCCGGCCGGCGTACATGACGGCGACGCGGTCCGTGCGGCCCTCGACGGCGCCGAGGTCGTGGCTGATCAGGATCGTGGCCATGTTGCGCTCGGCGGCCAGCGACGCGAGCAGGTCCAGGATCTGCTTCTGCACCGTGACGTCGAGCGCGGTGGTCGGCTCGTCAGCGATCAGCAGCTTCGGGTCGCAGGCCAACGCCATGGCGATCACCACGCGTTGGCGCATGCCGCCGGAGAGCTCGTGCGGATACTGAGTCATCCGGCGGACCGGGTCGGGGATGAAGACCTGCCGCAGCAGCTCGACGGCCCGATCGGTCGCTTCCTTGCGGCCGATGCCCAGGTGCAGGCGCAGCGCCTCCGTCAGGTGGGCGCCGACCCGCTTGACCGGGTTGAGGGAAGTCATCGGGTCCTGGAAGACCATCGCCACCTCGGGGCCCCACAGCTGGCGGCGCTCCTTGGGCTTGAGCGCGTGGACGTCGCGCCCGGCGATGAGGCACTCACCGCTGATGGTGGTCGTCGGAGAGTTCGACACCAGGCCCATCACGGTTCGGCCCAGCACTGACTTGCCGGATCCGGACTCCCCCACGATGCCCAGGGTCTCGCCGGCGTGCAGCGACATCGAGACGCCGTCGACGGCGCGGACCGGGCCACGCGGGGTCAGGAAGGTGGTGCGCACATCGCGCACCTCGAGGACGAGATCGTCGCGTTCGTTCACAGCTTCGCACTCCTCGTGTCCCAACGCTGCTGGGCCTTCTCGCCGAGCAGGTTGAAGGCAAAGACGGTCAGGAACAGGAAGGCGCCGGGCACCAGCACGATGTGGGGGTACTCCTCCATCGCGCCGCCCTCACCCTCGGCGACCATGTTGCCCCAGGTCGGGTCGGGTTGCTGGATGCCGAGGCCGAGGAAGCTGAGGGATGCCTCGGCCACGATCAGCGCAGAGATCATCACCACGGCCATCGAGAAGACCGGCAGGATCACGTTGGGCACCAGCTCGCGAGCCATCACCCGGAACCGGTTGGCGCCCATCAGACGAGCGGCCATCACGAACTCGCGCTGGGCGAAGGCGATGGTGTTCGCCCTGGCCAGGCGCACCATGCTCGGGATGGTCAGCAGTGAGAGCGCCAGCGCCATGTTGCGCAGGTTCGGGTCGAGGAAGGTGCTCAACGCGATCAGCAGGATCAGCGGCGGCACTGCCAGCAGTGCATTGGTGAAGATGCCGATCGCACTGTCGACGCCCTTGCGGAAGTAGCCCGCCAGCACGCCGATGGAGCCCCCGACGACGGTGCCGATGGAGACGGCCAGCAACGAGATGGTCAACGATGTGCGGGCCCCGTGGATGGAGCGCGAGAGCAGGTCCAGGCCCTGGTTGTTGGTGCCGAGGGGGTGGTCGGTGAGCAGCCGCGGCGACATGTTGGTCGGCTCGAGCAACGTCTTGGCGACGTCGTTGTGCTCGCCCAGGGGGAGCAGTGGTGCCAGCAGGGCGACGATGCACAGGCCGACCAGCCAGATCATCGCGAGCGTGAAGAGCAGGTCGATCCGCTTGCCACGCAGGCCCAGGACCAGTCGTGAGATGCCCTGGAACACGAGCGCGAGACCACCCAGGAAGAGCACGGCCTTGCCCGCGAGGACGAGGGCCGGCGTGCTCCAGCCGAAGGCGGCGAGCGCGAGGCCCACCACCAGCATCACGGCACCGAGGCCGAGGTTGCGCGTGCGCTGCGCCCTGTCGGCGCCGAACTTGTCACTAGGCATGAACACGGCGGGTCCTCGGGTCGAGATAGCCATAGGAGAGGTCGATGCCGGCATTCACCACGACATAGACGAGGGCGATGACCAGCACGGCTCCCTGGACGAGGGGGAAGTCGCCCTGGTTGGCGGAGGTGACGATCATCGAGCCCATGCCGGGGAGCGCGAAGAGGTACTCCACGATCACGGTGCTGCCGATCAGGCGACCGAGGCTGATGCCCATCAGCGTGACCAGCGAGAACGACGACGGCCGCAGCGCGTCACCAACCATGATCCGCCACGGCGGCATCCCCTTCGCCCGGGCGGCGAGGATGAAGTCTTCGTTGAGGGTGACGATGAGGTCGTTGCGCAGGATGCGGGTGAACAGCGCGAGCTCCATCAACGCGATCACGATCGCCGGCAGCAGGGCGTGGTGCAGGTTGCCAGGCACCGATTCGGAGAGTCGCACCCACTGCGCCCTCGGGAACCAGCCGAGACCGTTGGCGAAGATCATGATCAGCAGCAGACCGGCCAGGAACGACGGGACCGACAAGGTCGCGAACATGGTCGCGCTGATGATCCGGTCGACGGTGCCGCCGGCGTGGGCGGCCGACCACAACGCCAGCGGGACGGCCAGCACGATGGCGATCAGGAGACCGAGCACCGCCAGCTCGACACTGACCGGGAGAGCTCCGAGGATGCGGTCCGTGACGTCGCTCTGCGGCGGGACCAGCGAGGTACCGAGATCACCCCGGACCGCCGAGCTCAGCCAGTCCCAGTAGCGGGTCAGCAGCGGGTCGTTGAGGCCCATCTCGTCGCGCAGCTCGGCGTACTCGTGCTTCGGGTGGCCCTCGCCCAGGATGGCGACGGCAGGGTCGCCGGGCATCAGGGTCACCATGGCGAAGACCCCGAAGCTGACCACGAACAGGACGGCGAGGAGCTCACCGATCCGCACGGCGATCTTGCGCATCAGGCGTGGCTTCCACGAGGAGCGTGGTGGACGTCCAGGCACATCTCGGAGGTCCTTTCGTCAGTCAGTCGATCAGTCCGTCGAGCACGGCCGGAGCCGGCAGGTTCTCTGAAGGCTAGGTCGGGTGAGCGCGACCACATCGGCGCCAATCCCACTGACCGGAACCACCCCGCTGACGGCACCGTCCCGGCGGCGGACGGATGGGGACGAGGGCGTCGGGGAAACCGCCCACGACGACACCGTGGTCCCGATCTGCGACGGGCTGCGAGCAGCGCGGGGAAGGCCTCAGGCGAAGGTGATGACGCCACCGCGCAGCGCCGCGCGCTCCCCGACGCCCGCCTCGAACGTTGCCCCGGCCCGTGCGTCGGATCGGGGCGAAAGCCGCGTGGCGCCGGCGTACGACGAGGCCGGCGCCGCGGCCTGCGGGGTCGAGGGCCACAGGGCGACAGCGAGCCGCTCCCCCGGGAACACCGGGGCGGCGAAGCGGACGTCGAGGTGTGCCAGGTCAGCCGGGTGCGCGCCGAGCTCGGTGGCGATGGCGAGGGTGACCGTGCCGACCGTGCAGAGACCGTGCATGAAGGGTCGCGGCTGGCCGGCCGCGCGCGCGGCCTCCGGGTCGACGTGCATGGCATGGCGGTCGCCGAGCAGCCGGTAGAGCACCGGTTGTTCGGCGCGGGTGGCCACGTCAAGGGTCCGGGGCGGTTCCCCCTCGGGACGCCCAGGTGACGAGGGTCCGCGCTCGCCGCCGAAGCCCCCGGCCCCGGGCGCGAACAGTGACCAGGTGGCCACGAAGAACTCCGACTCGACCTCGACGTCGAACACCGCCGCCGAGCCCTTGTCGTGCACGGCCGCCACCCGGGCCCGCATGCGCAGCTCCCCCGCAGGGGGCAACGGTGCGAGCACGTCGAGTCGCTGGGCACCGTGCACCGCCGTACGGATGTCGAACGCTCCGGCACCACCGAGGGCGTCCGGCGCCCACTGCGCCAGCGTCAGGGCGAAGCCGGGCAGCACCCGCAGCCGCGGCTCGTGGACGAGGTCGAGCGCATCCGGTGCCGCGCCGATCGCCAGGGCGTAGAGGATCGCGTCACGGTCGGCGTACCCAACCGTCCGCTCGCCGAGCGAACGCCCGACCCAGTCGGCGGACGACACCTCAGACTCCGAGCACCAGCGCACTGGTCGGGACGCCGGTGCCGGCGGTGACGACGGTGTTCTCCACGGTCCCCGGCTGGTTGACCGACGTGCCGCGGACCAGGCGTACGCCCTCGGCGATGCCGTTCATGCCGTGCAGGTAGGCCTCACCGAGCTGGCCGCCGTGGGTGTTGGTCGGCAGCTTCCCGTCGAGCGAGAGATGGCCGTCGGCGATGAAGTGGCGTGCCTCCCCCGGAGCGCAGAAGCCCAGCTCCTCGAGCTGTGGCAGGACGAACGGGGTGAAGTGGTCGTAGAGGATCGCCGCGTCCATGTCAGCCGGCGTCATCCCGGACTGTGCCCACAGCTGCTTGCCGACCACGCCCATCTCGGGCAGGCCCGTGATGTCGGGTCGGTAGTAGGACGTCATCATGTGCTGGTCCTTGGCCTGACCCTGCGCAGCGGCACGGATGACCGCCGGCTTGTGGGCGAGATCCTTGGCGCGTTCCGCCGAGACCACGACCAGGGCCTGGCCGCCATCGGTCTCCTGGCAGCAGTCGAGCAGGTGCAGCGGCTCGGCGATCCACCGGCTGGCCTGGTGCTCCTCGAGGGTGATCGGGCGCTCGTGGAACCAGGCGTTGGGGTTGGTTGCCGCGTGCGCTCGCGCGGTCACCGCGACCCGGCCGAAGTCCTCGGAGGTGGCCCCGAACTCGTGCATGTAGCGACGGGCGAACATCGCCACCCACTGGGCCGGCGTGGACAGCCCGAACGGCGTCATCCAGGAGTACGCCGCCCGGTCGGCATTGGTGTCCATCGGGCGGCTGGCCTGCCCGAGGCCGTAGCGCTCCCCGGAGCGCTCGTTGAAGGCACGCCAGCAGACCACCACCTCGGCGAGGCCGGAGTGGATCGCGGCCGCGGCCTGGGCGACGGTGGCCGCTGCGGCCCCGCCACCGTGGTGGATGCGGGAGAAGAACGTGAGGTCACCGATGCCGACGTTGCGGGCGACGTGGTTCTCCGAGCTGGACTCGGCGGTGAAGGTGACCATCCCGTCGACGTCGGAGGGCTTCAGGCCGGCGTCGCTGATCGCGGCGGACACGGCTTCGCAGGCCAGTTGCAGCTCGCTGCGGCCCGAGGCCTTGGAGAACTCGGTGGCGCCGATCCCGACGATCGCGGCCGACCCCGACAGGCTGCTCATGCTGACTCCTCCGGGAGCTCGACGACGACGGATCCACTGGCGTGGGGGCCGAGGCTGTTGATCCCCTTGACGTCCACGGTCACCAGGCGTCCGTCGACCGCCGAGACGGTGCCGGACATGGTCATCGTGTCCCCGGGGTGGTTCGGCGCGCCGAGGCGGATCTTGATCCGCTTCACGACGGCCGCTGGGCCGGCCCACTCGGCGACGTACTTCTCGACCAGGCCGTTGCTGGTGAGGATGTTCATGAAGATGTCCTTCGAGCCCCGCTCCCTGGCCAGATCCGGGTCGTGGTGGACATCCTGGTAGTCACGGCTGGCGATCGCGGTGGCGACGATCAGCGTGCGGGTCAACGGGATCGGGTGCTCGGGGAGCAGCTCACCCACCCTCACCTGCGAGGCCCGCCTGGTGTCTGCAACCGTCATGACGTCACCTCTGTCGTGGCGATGAGGGAACCCAGCGCGGCCAGCGCGGCGTGCTCGCCGCCGAGCGTGCTGGAGATCTGCTTGCCCCACAGGAAGTGCCGGTGCACCGGGTAGTCGAGGTCGATGCCGATGCCTCCGTGCACGTGTTGGGTGCGGTGCACGACGTCGAGGCCGCCCTTGTCGCACCACCACTTCGCCACCCACCCGCACCGTTCGGCGACGCGCAACGGGTCGGTGCCGGTGGGGTCGTCGGCGTCGGAGGCCAGGGCCTGCCACAGGGTCACCCGCATGGCGTCGATGTCGATCCAGCAGTCGGCGAGCTGGTGCTGGACGGCCTGGAACGAGCCGAGCGGGCGACCGAACTGTTCACGTTCGGAGAGGTACGACGCGGCCAGCCGCATGGCACCGTCGGCGACCCCGACCTGGACCGCGGCCAGCGCGAGGGCGGCCATCCGCAGGGTGACGGACAGTGCCTCGTCACCCGGCACGCCCAGCGCCGCGGCGGGCGTGTTGTCGAGCACCAGCTCGGCGGCCAGGTCGTGCATGGTGGTGTCGGACAGGGTGGTGGACAGCCCAGCTGCTGCCGGGTCCACCAGGAACAGCCCGGGACCGGAGTCGGCGGTCGCCGAGACGAGGATCCGACGGGCGCCCGGCAGGGTCGGCACGACGGCCTTCACCCCGGTGAGGCGCCAACCGTCACCGTCGGCGACGGCACGTGCCAAGGGGGCCGCGGGATCGGCACCGTCGTACTCCTCGAGCGCCAGCGTCAACCGGGACTCCCCGGAGGCGGCACCGGGAAGCAGGTCGGACTGCTGCTGGGGCGAGCCGAACCGGGCCACCGCCAGGGCGGCGATGCCGGCGCTCCACAGCGGCACGGGGGCCACGTGGCGGCCCTGCTCCTCGAGCACCACGCAGAGTGCGTCGAGGCCGAGCCCGGCGCCGTCGTGCTCCTCGGGGACGGTGAGCCCGAGGAAGCCGGCCCGGGCCAGCGCGTCCCACAGCTTGTCGTCGGTGCGCGATTCGGTGGTCTCGACCTCGCGCACCCGGTCGGTGCTGGCCAGGTCGTCGAGGATCTCCTTGGCCAGGTCGGCCAGGCTGAGCAGGTCGTCGTCGAGGGAGAAGTCCATCAGTTCGTCCCCTTCTTCTCGTGGTGGGCGCCAGCCGGGTCGGGCCGGAAGACGGGCAGGGTGAGTTCGTCGTCGGCCTCGAGCCAGTCGAGGACGACCGGCATGCCGATCTCGACGTCGTCGGGCGCGACGTCGACCAGGTTGGTGGTCAGCCGGGTCCCGCTGGGCAGGTCGACCAGGGCGATCACGAGTGGGTAGTCGAAGGCCGGGTGCCGGGGGTGGTGGGCCACCACGTAGGAGTGCACGGTGCCCCTCTCCCCCGCGGGCACGGTGTCCCACTCGAACGATCCGCAGTGGGGGCACCCTGGGCCGGGCGGGTGGCGCAGTGCCTCGCACGACGTGCAGCGCTGGACCACGAGTCGCTTCTCCATGGCGGCCTCGAACCAGAACTGGTTGTCGAGGTTGATCGCCGGGCGGGGGCGCAGCGCCTTGGGCGCCGCTGCCTCCGTGGACTCCGTGGACTCCGCGGACTCCGCGGAGGCTTCGGACTGCTTCGGCTTGAACCGCAGCGTGCGCCAGCGTTGGGTGGCCACGGTCTCGCCGGCGGCGTCGCGGTAGGTCTTGACCGAGGTGACGAAGCGGCCGGTGCCGAGGCCGGTGGCCTTCTCCGGGCTGATCGACTCCACGACCTCCTCGACGGTGATCTCGTCACCGGGCACGACCTCGCGGACGAAGTCGAGCTCGGAGTCGGTGGCCACGACGGAGGTGTAACCACCCTCGGCGAGCAGGTCGACCAGCTCGGCGAACCCGGCGCCGGCCCCGGTCGACGTCTCGGGCGGGCGGACCGTCTTCGCAAAGCCGCGCATGGTCCAGGCCTGGATCATCGAGGCCGGAGCCACGACGTCGTCACGACCGGTGGCCCGCGCCGCCTCGAGGTCGAGGTGGGCCGGGTTCGCCAGGTCCATCGCCTCGACCCAGTGCCGGATCATCGGCACGTTGACCGGGTCCTGTCCCGGCGTACGTTCGTTGATGACCTGGCCGACGAATGCGGCCAAGCGGTCCTCGTAGTCAGTCATCGCTTGCTCCTCGGCATGCCCAGCCCCATCGTCGCGACCATGTCGCGCAGCACCTCGTTGACGCCGCCCCCGAAGGTGTTGACCAAGCCCTGGCGCGAGAGCTGCTCGACCTGGCCGTGCAGCACCGCGGCCGGGGAGCCCGGTCGGACCCGGCCGGCCGCGCCGAGCACCTGGAAGAGTGTGCGTTGCAGGTCGATGTGGGTCTCGGTGCCGTAGGCCTTCGCGGCGCCGGCCTGCTCCCCCCGCAGGGAGTGGTTGCCGACGGCCGCGGTGAGCTTCCAGTTGACCAGCCGCATCGCCTCGAGCTTGGCGTGGGTGCGGGCGAACTCCTGCTGCACCCACGGCTGCTCGATCACGCCGGTCTGCTTGGCCCAGGCCAGGGTCTGCTCCCAGAGCTGGATCATCCGGCCGCCGAGGGCGGCAAGCGCCACCCGCTCGTGGTTGAGCTGCGCGGTGATCAGGGACCAGCCGGCGTTGAGCTCACCGACCAGCTCGCTGCGGGGCACCCGGATGTCCTGGTAGTAGGTGGCCGTCGGGTGGATCCCGCCGACGGACCTGATCGTGCTCCAGGAGAAGCCCGGGTCGTCGCACGGGACGATGAGGATCGAGATGCCCTTGTGCTTGGGAGCCTCCGGCTCGGTGCGGCAGGCCAGCCAGACGTAGTCGGCGGTGTTGCCTCCCGTGGTGAAGATCTTCGAACCGTTCACCACGAACTCGTCGCCCTCGAGCACCGCGCGGGTCGAGAGCGAGGCGAGGTCGGTGCCGGCGTCCGCCTCCGTGTAACCGATCGCGAAGACGATGTCGCCGGTGAGCATGCCGGGGAGGTACTTCTGCTTCTGCTCCTCGGAGCCGAACTGCATCAGCGTCGGGCCCACGGTGTTGATCGTGACCAGGGGGAACGGCACACCGGCCCGCTGGATCTCGTCGTAGAAGATGAACTGCTCCTCGGGGCCGAGCCCGCGGCCGCCGTACTCCTTCGGCCAGCCGACGCCGAGCCAGCCGTCGCGACCGAGCATCCTGACGACCTCTCGGAAGCGGGGGCCACCGGCGCCCGCCTCGCCGACCTCGCGGCGTTCCTGCTCGGGCAGCAGGTTGCTGAAGTATTCCCGCAGCTCGTGGCGCAGCGCCTGCTGGGCGGGGGTCTCACGCAGTTCCATGCCGGTCAGATTGTCACCCGGATATACGGGTGTCAACCACATGTCTATCTCAGTGGAACGAAACGCGTTAGGGTGGGGCAATGTCGTCTGGTTCCCGTGTCGTGCAACGCGTGCTCTCGCCTGCCCGGGCGGCGACTCGCGACAAGCTGATCGCCACCGTGATCGACCTGGCGGTCGAGGGCGGGTACGACGCCGTGGGGATCCGCCAGGTCGCAGCCGCGGCCGGCGTCTCGGTCCCGACCGTCTACCAGCACGTCTCGTCGAAGGACCAGCTGCTGCTCGAGGCGCTGATGTCGCTGGGCGAGCGATCCACCGAGTCCGTGCGTGCCCGGCCGCCCCGTGATGCGACGCCGGCCGCCCGGTTGATCGCGGTCTTCACCCGCATCCTGCGCGAGGCCGGCCGCAAGCCGTTGCTCTACCAGGCGCTCTACCGTGGCTACGTCGCCAGCGCGTCCGGCCTGGCCGCCGACGACGGGGCCCCCGGCTTCGGCCCCGAGCAGGCCGCCTGGATCGGCGAGACCCTGCGCTCCGGCACCACGGAGGATCCCTCGGCCGCGCTGACCGGCGAGCAGATCGACGCGGCCGCGCCGATGCTGTCGATGATGTTCCTCGGCGCGATGATCGGGGTCGCCTCGGGTCGCGATCCCCGGGAGGTCAACGGCATCCTGGCCGAGGCCACCCGCCGCCTGCTCGCCTGAGCCCTGCGCCTTCGGCCGCGCCGACACCAGCACCGGCGCCTTCGGCCGCGCCGACACCAGCACCTGCACCGACGTCTTCGGCCGCGCCTGGTCGGCGTACCGCCGTCAGGGAAGGAAGCGACGTCGCCCGTTCGCCTCGAACTCCGCCACCAGGGCGGCCTTGTCGTCCTCGGTCATCAGTGTGTACGCCGGCTGCCCGCGACCGACCCAGCGGTACACCTGGTCCGTGCAGCGCCAGCCGTCGAGCTGGATCTCCTTCTTGCGCAGCTTGTTGGACCCGGTGCTGGGCAGGGCGTGCGAGACACGGACGAAGCGCGGGGCACCCTTGGTGCCCAGGTCGGCCTGTGCACCCAGGAAGGTGCCGAGGTCGAGGTCGGCGAAGGTCATCCCCTCGGGGATCTCGATCGCGGCCATCACCTGGTCGCCGGCGCGGGGGTCCGGCACCGCGAAGGCAGCGGCGATGGTCACGTCGTCGTGGCGGCGCAGCACGCGCTCGGTGAGCAGCGCCGAGATGTTCTCGGAGTCGACCCGGATCCAGTCGCCCGATCGACCCGCGAAGTAGATGAAGCCGTCGGCATCGACGAAGCCGAGGTCGCCGGTCCAGTACCAACCGTGGCGCACCCGTTCCGCGTCGGCCTCGGGGTTCTTCCAGTAGCCCTCGAACGCGGCCGCACCCGTGGTGTTGACCATCTCCCCCACGGACGCCTCGGCGTTGAGGACACGGCCGTGCTCGTCGAGCTCGGCACGCACGCACTCCACGCGCGTCTCGGGATCGACCACGCAGACACCGTCGTGGGCCGGCCTCCCCAACGCCCCGTCGGGGGCGGCGGGGTCGAGTGCCACCATGCCGGCCCCCTCGCTGGAGCCGTAGGACTCGAGCAGGGTGGCACCGAAGCGCGCCCGGAACCGCTCGCGGTCCTCCGGCGAGGCCTCCGTGCCGAACCCGTGGGTGAGCCTGGTGTCGAGGTCGTCGTCACGCGCGGGCGTGCCGAGGACGTAGCCGATCGCCTTGCCCACATAGGTGAAATAGGTCGCGCCGTAGGCACGGCACTCGTCGATGAACCTCGAGGCGGAGAACTTGCGGGTCAGCGCGATGGTGCCGCCGGCGAGGGCGGTCGGGGCCCACAGGCCCATCAGCGCGTTGCCGTGGAAGAGCGGCATCGAGCAGTAGGAGATGTCGTCACGGGTGATGTCGTACTTCGCGGTGTTCTGGTAGGCCAGACCGAGCAGGCGGCCCTGGCTGCACCGCACCGCCTTCGAGGCACCGGTGGTGCCGGAGGTGAACAGCAGCAGCATCTGCGTCGACGCGTCGATCTCGGGGCGACGCCTCGGCTCGGTCCGTCGCGCGGCGACCCCGTCGGCATACGTCGGCTCGTCGATGCGCAGGAAGCGGTCCCGCGGGACGCCGATGTCGAGGTGCCCCAGCAACGCGATCCCGGCCTCGTCGGTGATCACCAGCTGCAGCTCGGTGTGGCGGACCTCCTGCTCGAGGTACTCACCGGAACGGGTGTTGTTGATGCCGACCACGGTCGCGCCGGCCAACGCCGCGCCACCCAGCCAGAACAGGAACTCGGGGTGGTTCTCCAGCAGCACACCGACGTGGAACGGCTTCGAGGGATCGCGGAGCTCGTCGAGCCATCCGGCCCGAGCCGCGCTCTCGCGGACCACCTCGTCCCACGTCCAGCTCGAGTCGCCGTCCAGCAGTCCCGGGTGCTCGTCGCCGACTCGGGCCAGCAGCAGGTCGGCGATCGTCTCGAGCCGCTCCTCCGGCGGGACCTGCGGACGGCTCCGGGGAAGCTTGCGGGTCGGGGCATCGGTCGTCATGCGACGAACGCTAGGCCCCGGCGGCGACGGCGTACGGGCGTCTCCCGCTCATCGGGAGACCCTGCCACCGCACGAGCCACTGCACGGGCCGGTGCACGGGGTCAGCCGAAGTTCGCCTGGGCTCCGTCGAGGGGAATGGTGGCGCCGGAGAGGTACTGCATGTCGGGACCGACGAGTGCGGCCACGGCACGGCCGATGTCGGCGACCGGATCGCCCACCCGCTTGAGCGGGATGGAGGCGATGAAGGCCTCGGACTCCTCGGGATTCCGCTCGATCCACCCCTGGAGTCCCGGGCTGAGCGCGTGCGGTGCGATCGAGTTGACCCGGATGTTGTCGGGCCCCCACTCCACCGCGGCGGTGCGGGTCAGCGACCTCAGCGCGGTCTTCGCGGCCGCGTAGGCGCCGTACGTCGTGGGGTCCCAGCGCACCATGGCCGAGGTGACCAGGTTGACGATCGAGCCGCCTCCCTGGGCGACCAGGTGCGGGTGGGCGGCCCTCATGAAGTCGAAGGCGGCGAAGGGGCCACTGCGGAAGCCGCGCTGGAACTCGCCGGACGACATCTCCAGGAGCCTGCCGTAGGCACCGAAGTAGGCATTGTTGACGAGGATGTCGAGACGACCGAAGTCCTCGGCGACCCGGTCGACCAGGGCCACGACGTTGTCCTTGTCCGTGACGTCGAAGGCGTAGGGACGAGCAGTGACCCCCAGCCCTTCCAGCTCGGCGCAGACGCCTTCGATCTTGGCCAGGGTGCGCCCGATGACGGCGACGTCGACCTGGCGTTCCGCGAGCGCGATGGCGATGCCGCGACCGACCCCTTGCCCGGCGCCGGTGATGAGGGCAGTGCGACCCTTGAGTGAGTTCATGGCGCCATGGTTCTCGACCCGGGTCACCCAGAGCCCCGTAGTGTCCCGTTCACCGGGAGGACGCGGTTGCCCGGGCGGGCCCGGTCCGCACACTGGTCGCGCCGATGCTCGAGGATGAGCACGAGACACACGAGGAGTCGGACGATGACCAGCACGCAGGACCCGATGGCCGCCTACGCACGACTTGTCGGGCCGGGTGGTCCGTTCGAGATGGTCGAGGAGGACGTGCTCGGCAACCGCCTGCCGGTCTACCGCAACCGGGCCAAGGCCCTCCACGAGATCCTCGCCGAGTCCGCGAAGCACGGTGATCGCACCTACATCGCCACCGCCGACGAGCAGGTCTCCTACGCCGAGCACGCGAGCCGGGTCTCCTCACTGGCCAAGGCGCTGGCCGAGGAGCACGGCGTGAAGAAGGGTGACCGCGTCGTCATCTCGGGCGCCAACTCCATCGAGTGGGTCGAGTCGTTCTGGGCCGTCGTGGCGCTCGGCGCCATCGCCGTCGCGTTCAACGCGTGGTGGTCCGACCGCGAGGTCGAGCACGGCATCGAGCTGACCACACCGATGCTGGCCGTGGCGGACGCGAAGCGGACCGCGGCGCTGGCCCAGCACGGCGTACCCGTCCTCAGCATGGAGGAGGACGTGCCCGCCCTCCGCGCCGCCCACCCCGAAGCCCCGCTGCCCTCGGGCGACGTCGACGAGGACGACCCGGCGGTGCTGATCTTCACCTCCGGCACCTCCGGCAAGCCCAAGGGCGCCACCCACTCGCACCGCAACCTGCTCGCGGTCGTGGAGTACCACCGCATGAACGACGAGCTGATGGCCGCCTTCGGCGACCCGACGGACGCCCGCGACCGCAGCTACCTGCTCGCCTCCCCGCTCTTCCACATCGCCAGCCTGCACAACCTGGTCGTCCCCCGGCTGGCGACCGGCTCCAAGGTCGCGATGAACGTGGGCTCCTTCGATGTCGAGCGCATCTATGCGCTGATTGAGAAGGAGCGGGTCACCAACTGGGGCGCAGTGCCGACGATGGCGTCCCGCATGCTCGACAGTGCCGTCTCCGACAAGTACGACCTCAGCTCGCTCACCGCCTTCTCCCTGGCCTCGGCACCGAGCTCGGAGAGCCTCAAGCAGAAGCTGCGCGAGAACCTGCCGTTCGCGGCAGCGCTGGTCGACAGCTATGGCCTGACCGAGACCTGCACCGGCGTCGCCACTGCCACCCCCGCCGATCTCGCGGAGTCACCGGGCACCCTCGGCCGCCCGTCGTACGGCGTCCAGCTCGAGATCCGCGACCCGATGGACCGGCCACTCGGCCCGGGGCAGGAGGGCGAGGTCTGCGTGCGCAGCACCTACAACATGCTGGGCTACTGGCGCAACGAGGAAGCCACCCACGACACCATCCGTGAGGACGGCTGGCTGCACACCGGCGACCTCGGTGAGCTCGACGAGCAGGGCCGCCTGCGGCTCAGCTCGCGGCGCTCGGACCTGATCATCCGGGGTGGCGAGAACGTCTACCCGGTGGAGGTCGAGCACGTGCTGACCGACCACCCCGACGTCATCGAGTGCATGGTCTTCGGGGTGCCCCACGACGACCTCGGCCAGGAGGTCTCGGCGGTCGTCGTGCACGGCGAGAACGCGCCCACCGTCGAGGAGCTGACCGCCTACGTCAAGCAGGCCCTCGCCTACTTCAAGGTGCCGGTGCACTGGCACCTGACCACCACCCCGCTGGTCCGCAACGCCACCGGGAAGGTCGCGCGCGCCGCCGTGCTAGCCGACGTCTGACACCGGCACTCACACTCCCACCCCCACTCCCCGTCCCCATCCCCGTCCCCGACGTTCCGGTCCTCCACGAGCGATAGTCCCTCACGTCTCGCAGGTCAATCCGACTGATTCGGATGCGAGACGTGAGGGACTATCGAGGATTTCAGGGCGGGTGTCGGTCAGCGGGGGCGGGCGACCTGGGCGTTGATGAACAGTCCCTCGGCGCTGACACACAGCTCGCCGTCGACGGTGATCTCACCGGTGGTCCAGATCTTGCGGCCTTCGACCCTCGTCTGCCGGCCGGTGATCTCGAGCTCTCGGAAGAGCGGCGTGGGGCGGTGGTAGGTCAGCGTCAGCACCTTGGTCATCCCCGAGTCACCGGCCCAGGCGTTCGCAACGCCGAGCACGTGGTCGAGCAACAGGGAGGACACACCACCGTGCACGTGGCCGGGCGGACCCTGGTAGGGCAGGCCGAGGGTGACCGCTCCCCCGATGGAGCCGTCGTCGCGACCCTCGAGCGAGAGTGGCGGGGCGATCGCGTTCTCCGGACCGGTGATCGGGTCGTGCCGGGTGACGCCCTCCCCCGCCCACATGTCGACGAGACGCTCGTCGACGGTACCTGCCTGCTCGACCAGGTGGTCGGCGACCGCGGTGAGCTGCGACGCGATCGCCCCCATCTCGGCCGAGGTCCGGTCACCGGCGTGCAGCAGCGCCTCGATCACGCGACGGGCCGCAGCCACGGCGCTGTCGACACCCTCGTTGTTGGGCTTGGCGGTCAGCACCTCCAGCCTCCGGGTCTCGCCCGGAACGACCTCGGGCTGCTGCGTGGTCTGGTCGGTCATGGTCGACGTCCTTTCCTGGAGGGGGTCAGCGCGGAAGCCCGAGGATGCGCTCGCCGACGATGTTGAGCTGTACGTCGGTCGTTCCGCCGGCGATGGTCAGCGCCCGGCTGCTGAGGAACCACCAGGTGGCGGTGCGCTCCTCCGGGTCCACGGTCAGCGACGCGGCGCCCTGGAACTCCATCAGTGTCTGCCACGTGTCCTGGATGTTCTCCGCGGCGATCAGCTTGGCCAGGCTGGACTCGGCTCCCGGCTGCAGCCCGGCCACCGACCGGATCGTCTGACGCAGGCCCAGCAGGCCGCCCGACTGGGCGTCGGCGATGAGGCGCCCGAGGGCCGCCATCTGCACGGGGTCGGTGCGGTCCACGTGCTCGAAGAGGAGCTCGGCGGTGCCGGTGGCGGAGTTGGAGGTCATGTGCACGCGCTCGTTGGCGAGCGTGGTGATCGCCAGCTTCCAACCGGCACCCGGCTCGCCGACCAGCATCTCGTCGGGGATGAAGACGTCGTCGAGGAACACCTCGTTGAAGTGCGCTCCCCCGGTCAGCTCGCGCAGCGGACGGATGTCGATGCCGGGCGTGGCCATGTCGAGCACGAAGTAGGACAGGCCCTTGTGCTTGGCGACGTCCTTGTCCGTGCGGGCCAGCAGGATTGCGAAGTCCGAGCTGCGCGCCCCCGAGGTCCACACCTTCTGACCGTTGATCCGCCAGCCGCCGTCGACCTTCTCGGCCCGCGTGCTGAGCGCCGCGAGGTCAGACCCTGCCCCCGGCTCGGAGAACATCTGGCACCACTCGATGTCGCCGCGCAGTGACGGCGGGACGAGCCGCTCCTGGATCGCGGCGTCGCCGTGGGCGATCAGGGTCGGGACCGCCCAGTTGCCGATGATCATGTCGTGCGGCTCGAGGCCGCGCGAGGCGAGCTCCTCGGCGATCACCACCTGGGTGACCGGGTCGGCGCCCCTGCCCCACGGCGCCGGGAAGTGCGGGGCCGTGTAGCCGAGCTCTGCCAACCGGGCTTGGGGATTCTCCTCCGTCACCGTGTCGAGCTCGGCGGCGATCTCACTGCGGATCGCCTCCGCCTCCGGCGGGAGGTCGAGGCCGAGCGGCCGTCGTACGCCGCCCAGGGCGAGGTCGGCGACCCGCTGCTCCCAGGCGGCCGTCGAGCCGAGCAGGATGGTCGTGGAGCGGAGCCGACGCAGCGCGAAGCCGGCCAGGTGCTCCCACGTGTAGCCGATGCCACCCAACGTGTTGACCAGGTCCTTGACCACCGCGAAGGAGCCGGGAACGGCCGTCGCACCGGCGATCGCGGCCGCGAGCGAGGCCTCGTCGCGGGCCGTGCCGTCGGACTGCGCCCGAGCGGCGTCCCAGGCACAGGCGCGGCCCTGCTCGGTGCGCACCAGCATCCGCGCCACCCGGTGCTTGACGCCCTGGAACGTGCCGATCTGCTGGCCGAACTGCTCGCGTGTCCTGGCGTAGTCGGCCGCGGTCGTGGTGGCCCAATCGGCCACACCGGCGGACTCGGCGGCGAGCAGGACGGCAGCCAGGTCGAGCGGTCGCTGCGCGTCCAGGTCGAGCACGTCGGCCCGAGCCACCTCGAGTCCCTCCACGGCCACGGTCGCGAACCGGCGGAGGAGGTCGTGACTCGGCTGCTCGGTGACCTGCACCGTCGCCCGTGGCACGACGATCCACGTGGTCTCCTCGGAGACGCGGACGGGCAGCACGAAGACGTCAGCGAGCTGACCACCGATGACGACGCCGCTGGTGCCGGTGACACGCAGGCCGTCGGGGGTCGGCGTACCGACCAGACCAGAGCCGGCCGGACCCGAGCCCGCCGGGTCGGCACCGAGCAGGTCGACCGCACCGGTGGACTCACCGGCGGCCAGCGCGGGCAGGTGCGTCTCGTGCCCCGCGGCATGCAGCACTGCGGACGCGAGCACGGTCGGCAGGAAGGGCCCGGGAGCCAGGGCGCGGCCCAGCTCCTCGGCGACCACGGCGGCCTCGGTGAGGCCGAAGCCGGAGCCGCCGACCTCCTCGGGCAGGTGCAGCCCGAACAGGCCCTGGGCTGCGGCCAGGGACCACCAGTCCGGGAGCTGCTCGTTCTTGACCTCGACGGCCTCGCGGACCGCCTCCTCGGTGACATGGCGTCCCAACAGCCCGCGCACGGAGTCGGCCAGTGCGGTCAGGTCGTCGTCGAGTCCGATGCTGCCCATGGCTCAGATCCGTTCGATGATGGTGGCGGTGGCGTGGGCGCCGCCCGCACACATGGTGACGAGGGCGGTCGACTTGTCGGTGCGCTCGAGCTCGGCCAGGGCCTGGGCGATCAGCCGCGCGCCGGTGGAGCCGACCGCGTGGCCGAGCGCGATGGCGCCGCCGTTGACGTTGACCTTGTCCATGTCGGCCCTGTGCTCCTTGGCCCACGAGAGGACGACGGAGGCGAACGCCTCGTTGATCTCGACGAGGTCGATGTCGCCGAGCTTCATGCCGGCCTTGGCGAGCACGTGGTGGGTGGCGGCGATCGGGCCGTCGAGGTGGAAGTGCGGGTCGGAGCCGACCATGCCGGAGGCGACGATCCGGGCGCGCGGACGCAGGCCCTCGGCGGCTGCCCGCTCGCGGCTCATCAGCAGTACGGCGGCCGCGCCGTCGCTGATCTGCGACGAGTTGCCGGCGGTGTGGATGCCACCGGGAGCCACGGGCTGCAGGGTCGCCAGCTTCTCGAGGGTGGTCTCGCGCAGTCCCTGGTCGCGGGTGACCTCCTGCGTCTCACCCGTGGGAGCCACCGAGCCGTCCTCCTGCTTGGCCATCACCGGCGCGGTGACAGGCAGCAGCACGGAGTCGAAGCGGCCCTCGGCCCACGCCACGGCGGCGCGCTGCTGGGAGACGAAGCCGAGCTCGTCGGCGGCCTCGCGGGAGATGCCGTAGTGCTTCGCGATCCGCTCGGCGGCGGTGAACTGGTCCGGCAGGTCGATCTCGAAGCCGTCGGGGATCGGCATCCCGGTGCCGGGGGCGAGGGCCTCGCCCAGGAAGACCCGGCTCATCGCCTCGACACCGCAGCCGATGCCGGCATCGATCTGTCCGGAGGCGATCAGTCCGGACACCATGTGCACCGCCTGCTGGGAGGAGCCGCACGCGCAGTCGATGCTGGTGCAGGCCGTCGTGTGGGGAAGCCCTGCCACCAGCCAGGAGTTGCGGGTGACGTTGTTCGACTGGGCGCCGACCTGGGTGACGCAGCCACCGACGACCTGCTCGACCGAGGCCGGGTCGATCCCGGCTCGCTCGATGACGCCGCGCTGTGCGGCGCCGAGGATCTCGGTCGGGTGCATCCCGGAGAGCCACCCGTTGCGGCGGCCGACCGGTGTGCGGACGGCTTCGACGATCACTGCTTCGGGCATGGCGGATTCCTCCTGTTGCGGGCTGAGCCAGCAGCGTCGCTCGATCTGGTCGCCGAGTGCCTCGCGATGTCCCACTGACCGGGTGTGATCCGTGTCCAGGCGGCGGGAGCCCCACTGACCGGGACGGTCGACGGCGCGGGCGCCGACACCCGACGTACGTTCCGAAGGAGCCTGGGCCCGAACCTCGGGCCACCCGACGACGAGGAGAAGCAACGACATGAGCGAGACCAGCCTGGCCGGACGCACCGCGATCGTCACCGGTGCCGGCGGCGGACTTGGCCGCGCCGAGGCGCTGTCACTGGCCGCAGCCGGCGCCCGCGTGGTGGTCAACGACTACAGCGAGGCGGGCGACGCCGTCGTCGCGGAGATCAAGGAAGCCGGCGGGGAGGCGCTCGCCGTCCGCGGCGACATCGGTGACTGGTCGCTCGGCGACCGTCTCGTCGAGGCGGCCGTCGACACGTTCGGCTCCCTCGACATCGTGGTCAACAACGCCGGCGTCCTGCGCGACTCGATGATCTTCAACCTCACCGAGGACGCGTGGGACGACGTGATCCGCGTGCACCTCAAGGGCCACGCGTCGCTCTCCCGGGCCGCTGCCGTGCACTGGCGTGCCGCGTCGAAGGCTGCCGGCGGACCGATCTACGGCCGGCTGGTCAACACCACCTCCGAGGCGTTCCTGTTCGGCTCTGCCGGGCAGCCGAACTACTCGGCCGCCAAGGCCGGCATCGTCGCCCTGACCCTCTCGGCCAACCAGGGCCTCTCGCGCTACGGCGTCACCGCCAACGCGATCGCGCCGCGGGCCCGCACGGACATGACGTCGCACGTCTTCGCCGGTGACCCCGACGCGTCGCGCGAGCTCGACATCCTCGCCCCCGAGCGGGTCGGCACGTTCGTCTCCTACCTCGCTTCACCCGCCGCCGCAGGCATCAGCGGCCAGGTCTTCGTCGTGTACGGCGACATGGTGGCGCTGATGGACTCGCCCAAGGTGGAGCAGAAGTTCACCGCGGCGTCGGGCGTGTTCTCGACGGACGAGCTCGCCGCACAGCTCGGGCCCCACTTCGAGGGCCGTTCGCCCCACCAGACCTACGCGGCCTACTCGGTGGCCGCGCTCGACACCACCGGCGTGGAGAACATCGCCAACTGACACGCGCCTGGGACGCGGAGCATCCCGGTCACCTGGTGACCGGGATGTTCCGTTGTGTGGTGGGCGAGAAGTCAGAAGACGTCCGCGCCGCGGTTCACGGCTTCGCCGCCACCGTCGCAGAAGATGACCTGCCCGGTGATGTGCGTGTTCTCCTCCGCGACCAGGAAGGCCAGGGCCGAGGCGAGCACCTCGGGGTCCTGGTGTCCGTTCAGCGGCATCGGCAGTGCCTGGTCGGCTGCGGCGATCATCCGCGGGTCCTCGAAGATCTGCGCGCTCATCGGCGTGCGCACGATGCCCGGGGCGACCGCGTTCAGCGCGATGCCGGCGCCGGCCCAGTCGGACGTGACGCTCTCGCGGCGTACCCAGCGGGCCAGCGCGGCCTTCGATCCCGGATAGATCGCCGAGCCCCGACCCTCGGCGTCGAGCTCGACAGCACGCTTGAGCGCCGACTCCTCCTCACCGGCCAGGCAGGCCTCACCCAGCGCCGCGTCGGAGGCATGGACGGCCACGCTGGAGGCGACGACCGCTACCCGCGGAGCGGACGACCCTCCCAGTGCGGGCAGCAGACCGGTGACGAACTCGGTCACGCCGAAGAAGTTGATCGCGATCACGGCGGGTGAGTTGCCGGAGATGCCGGCACAGGCCACGACCGCGTCCACCGTCGGCGACAGCGCGATTACGCCGGCCACGGCTTCCGCACGCCCGTCAGGGCTGGACAGGTCCGAGCACACGTCGGCATCACGCAGGTCCACACCGATCACCCGATCGCCTCGTTCGACGAGGAGATCGGCGGTGGCCCTGCCGATGCCGGATGCTGCTCCGGTGACGACAACGGTTCGCGACATGGGGTCCTCCAGTTCTCAGGTGTGGGAGCCGCCGTCGACGCGCAGCTCCGCACCGGTGAGGTACGACGCGTCGGGCGAGGCTGCGAACACGATGGCGGCGGCGATCTGCTCGGGTTGGGCTCTGCCCAGCAACGAACGCACGCGGTCGAAGTAGCTGAAGTCGAGGTCGCCCGGCGTGACGGCAGCCGTGAGCGGCGTGGCCGTGGTCCCCGGGGAGACCGGTACGACGCGGATGCCACGCCCCACCAGCTCCGCGGCCAGCGTCTTGCTGAGCGCGAGCACCGCACCCTTCGAGGCGGCGTACGCGCTCATGTAGGGATTGCCGTGGTCGGCCGAGGTCGAGGCCACGTTGACGATCACCCCGACGTCGTTCGGCAGGTGGCGCAGCGCCTCGCGACAGAACAGCGCGGTCCCGATCGTGTTCACCTCGAACAGCTCGCGCATGTCGGCCACGCTGAGCGTCTCGATCGGGGTCGTCCGTTGGATGCCGGCCACGTTGATCAAGATCTCGATCCCGCCCAGCACCTCGGCAGCAGCGTCGACCGTGGCGATCACCTGGGACTCGTCGGTGACGTCGACGACCGCGGTCTCGACGCGGCCGGGACCCTGCGACGTCTCGGCCGTCTCGGCCAGGCCCTCCTCGTCCCGGTCGACGGCACAGACGGCCGCGCCCTCGGAGACCAGTCGCCGCACGGTGGCCCGCCCGATGCCGGAGCCAGCCCCTGTGACGAGGACATTCGCACCGCTGAACCTGTTCATGGTCGTGACGCTAGGGCTTGGCGAAGCCCCTGCGGAGGGAACTCCCGTTGAGCGGTACGCTATGTGGTCGACCAGTCTGCAAGCAGCAGCTGGCAGGTCACCCGCAGGTCGTCCACCACCTGCTCGTGAGGGGTGCGCTGGTTGAGCGCGGCGGTGAGCACGCCGTACCACGCCTGCTCCACCAGCCGAGCGAGCTGGATGTCACGGTCACCGGGCTTCTCGCGACCGGCCGTGTCCAGCAGCAGCTGCGTGAAGCTGGCCGAGGTCTGACCCGCCTCCGCCTCGGTCGCATGGATCGCCGCGTTGTTGGAGACCATCATGGCGTGCGCGAGAAGTGGCGACCCGAGCATCTGTCGAGTGGCCTCGAGCAACAGTCGGGTGACCGCTTCGACCGGGTCGTCACCGCACGCCGGAGGGGATGCGTACGCCTGGATGCGATCGATCTGGGCCTGCATGACCGCGGTGAAGAGGTGCATCTTCGACGGGAAGTAGCGATAGAGCGTGGCGATCGCGACACCGGACTCCTTGGCCACCTCCTGCATCTGGACGCGCTCGAGTCCGTTGCCCGCACCCTGCCGGGCAGCTGCGCGCAGGATCCGCTGCACGCGCGCCTCCTGCTGCGGTGAGTTCGGCTTTGCCGGCGCCCTCACCTCGCCAATTCTGGCCACGTCATCCCCTCGTCGTTGTGGACACCCATTTTCCCGCGATGTTGCCGGCAACGCCCGGAACCCTACCGCTGACCGGGATTGTCGCCGGATGTCCTCGTGCAACCTCCACGTGACGCGAACCGCGCATCAAGAACCCATCGTTCGAGGCGCAGGAACCGCCGGTTCGCGCATCAAGAACCCACCGTTCGTCAGATCAGGTTGTCCTCGACGGTGATCCCGAAGGCGCCCTTGCCGTAGAGAGCCAGCGTGCGCTCGACGTCGTTGGCGACGTGGACGGAACCGGCGTGGGCGTCGCGCCAGGCCCTGCTGATCGCGCTCGACCAGTGCAGCGAGCTCCCGCCGGCGGTCTTGAAGAGGATGTCGATCGCCTCGAGGGCCCGCTCCGCACCGAGCACCTGGTCCCTGCGGGTGCGCAGTCGCAGCTCCATCGGGATCTCCCGACCGGCGGACGCGGCGGCAAACATCTCGGCGATGTTGCGGTCCATCTGCAGGATCGAGGCATCGACCAGCGACGAGGCGCGAGCCACCGCGACCTGGGCGAACTGGTCATCGGCGAAACGGCCGCCGCCGAGGCTGAGACGCAGACGGTCGGCCATCTCCCCGACGTACGAGTCCAGGCACCCCGCGACCGCGCCGAGCACCGGCGCGGTCACCGTGGTGGTGAAGATGGCCCCGAACGGAAGCCGGTAGAGCGGCCCCTTGTTGACCTTCTGGCCGGGGCCGCTCAGCCGGGAGTGCTCGAAGTTGCGCAGCGTGCGGTGCTCGGGAACGAAGACGTCGTCGACGACCACGTCGTTGCTGCCCGTCCCGCGCAGCCCGACGGTGTTCCACACGTCGACGACCTGGAAGTCCTCCCGCGGCATCAGGGCCGTGATGAAGTCGATCGGGTTGCCGGTCGGGCCCAGCACCAGCGCGCCGAGCAGCACCCAGTCGGCGTGGTCGCACCCCGACGAGAAGCTCCACCGGCCCTTGAGCCGGAAGCCTCCGTCGGCGCGCTTCATCTGGCCGACCGGGGCGTACGACGACGCCAGCAACGTGTCGGGTCCGGCCGACCACACCTCGTCCTGCGCGGCCTTGGGGAACAACGCCAGCTGCCACGGGTGCACGCCCACCACCGAGCTCACCCATCCGGTGGAACCACACGCGCCGGAGATCAGCCGGACTGCCTCGTAGAACGCGAGCGGGTCGGCCTCCAGGCCGCCGTACTTCTTGGGTTGCAGCATGCGGAACATGCCCGCCGCGGTGAGTTCCGCGATGGTCACCTCCGACACCTTCCGGGCGTGGTCGGTGGCCTCCGCACGATCCGCGATCGACGGCAGCAGGTCTCGCACGTTGTCCAGCACTTGATGGCTCATGGCCCCAGAATGCGGTCGCACCCGAGCCGGGAACCCCGCTCCTTCCGATCAGTGGGACTGCTCCACGCCGACGGCGCGCGACCGCTCGACACTCGATGGAGCAGATCGGTCAGTGGCACACCAGCCCAGGCACGGACGGAGACGGAAAATGACCGCAGTGGACGACGAAGTACGCCGGATCGAGGCCGACGCAGCACCCACGAGGTTCGCGCGTGGATGGCACTGCCTCGGCCTGGCCAAGGACTTCCAGGACGGCAAGCCGCACCAAGTCCTGGCGTTCGGCGAGAAGCTGGTGGTCTTCGCCGGTGAGGACGGCACGGTCAACGTGCTCGACGGCTACTGCCGCCACATGGGCGGCGACCTGTCGCAGGGCACGGTCAAGGGCAACAACATCGCCTGCCCGTTCCACGACTGGCGCTGGGGCGGCGACGGCCGCTGCAAGGAGATCCCCTACGCCCGCCGCGTCCCGATGCGCGCCCGTACGGCGTCGTGGCCGACACTGGTCCAGGACGGCATGCTGTTCGTCTGGAACGACCCGCAGGGCAACCCGCCCCCCGAGGACGTGACCATCCCCCGGATCGCCGGCGCGACCGACGAGAACTGGACCGACTGGACCTGGTACACCACGGTCATCGAGGGCGCGAACTGCCGCGAGATCGTCGACAACGTGGTGGACATGGCGCACTTCTTCTACATCCACTACTCGTTCCCCACGTACTTCAAGAACATCTTCGAGGGCACCACCGCCACCCAGTTCATGGAGGGCACCGGCCGTGAGGACATCGCCCGTCCCCAGAGTGCCGGCAGCAAGGCGCCGAAGTCGCTGGGCAACAGCTCTGTCGCGTCCTACCACGGCCCGTCGTTCATGATCGACGACCTGACCTACCACTACGACGACGGTGACATCAACAGCGTCCTGATCAACTGCCACTACCCGATCGACTCGAACTCCTTCGTGCTGCAGTACGGCGTGATCGTGGAGAAGAAGCCGGGCATGGAGGATGCGGAGGCCAACGCGCTGGCCCGCAAGATGGGCGACTTCATCCGGCTCGGCTTCGAGCAGGACGTCACGATCTGGAAGAACAAGGCACGCATCGACAACCCGCTGCTGTGCGAGGAGGACGGGCCGGTCTACCAGCTGCGTCGCTGGTACGAGCAGTTCTACGTCGACGTCGAGGACGTCACCGACGAGATGACGGACCGGTTCGAGTTCGAGATCGACACCGACCGTCCCAACGAGGCGTGGAAGCGCGAGGTCGCCGAGAACATCGCCGCCCGTGAGGCCGCTTCAGCCTCCGACCAGGGCCAGCCGGTCTGATGGCCGTCCGTCCCGACAACCGCCTCGCCGACGGGCCGATGCAGCCCGTCGAGTGCGATGCGTGCGGAGCCTGCGTGCTGGTGCGCAAGAGCAGCTGGGAGCAGACCTCCTTGCAGTGGTCGGCCGAAGCCGCCGAGGCGTGCGTCGAACGTCGCGCTGCCTCCCCGCGGCCGGGTCCCAATGGGACCGCGTTCTCCGGTTGCGGCTCGTTGCGCGACTCCGTCCGCGCCGCCGTCCATCGCGGCGACGTGAAGGTCCAGATCGAGGACGACCTCAAGACCAACCCCGATTCCCAGGAGCACGAGCACGCATGAACAACCCCATCGATTCGACCAAGTACGGCCCCTGGGCGGTCATCGCCGGCGGGTCCGAGGGCGTCGGCGCCTCCTTCGCCGACCAGCTCGCCGCCGCCGGGATCAACCTGGTCCTGCTGGCGCGCAAGCCCGGCCCGCTGGAGGAGACCGCAGAGGCCGTACGCCGTACCCATGGCGTCGAAGTCCGGACGCTGTCGGTGGACCTCACCGAACCTGGCGCGATCAAGCAGATCACCGAGGTCACCGACGGGCTCGAGGTCGGGCTGCTGGTCTTCAACGCCGGCGCCAACACCTACGGCCACGAGTTCGTGACCGGCGACCTGGAGAAGTTCGCCAAGGTCATCGACCTCAACATCACCGCCCAGCTGGAGCTGGTGCAGTTGTTCGGTGGCCCGATGAAGGAGCGGCGTCGCGGCGGCATCCTGCTGGTGGGCTCGACCGCCGGCTTCCTGGGCTCCGCCCAGATCAGCATCTACGCAGCCGTGAAGGCGTTCTGCCGGGTGTTCGCCGAAGGCCTCTGGGTGGAGATGCGCGACCACGACGTCGACGTCGTCGAGTTCGTCCTCGGCGTCACCCGCACACCGGCAATGGCACGCGCCGGTCTCAACTTCGACATCCCCGGCATGCACGTCTCCGAGCCGGAGGACGTCGCGCGTCAGGCGCTCGCCGCTCTCACCAAGGGCCCGGTCCAGGTTGCCGAGGGCAACGAGAAGGTGGTCTCGATCCGCAGCGGCACCGACCGGCACAAGCTGGTGCTGGGCGCGCACGAGGCCTCGAAGAAGATGCTGCCCCCGTCCCACCAGGACTGATCCACCGCACTCACTGCCGCTCCGGCACAGACCGGGACCACAGCGTTGTCGAACGACAAGTTCACGACGCGGTGGTCCCGTTCTGCATTGCCGGGATCGGGCGCCCTCAGGCGTCAACACGTGCCGGGTCGGCGCCCTCAGGCGTCAACACGTGCCGGGTCGGCGCCCTCAGGCGTCAACACGTGCCGGGTCGACGATCACTGGGGCGGGGTGAAGGCGGCCAGCGGCTCGGAGCCGGACCAGTCGTGTCCCCAGTAGGAGTCCGCAGTGATCTCCTCGGCCGTGTAGTAGGCCTCGTCGACGAGCATGCCCTCGGTGCCGTACTCGAGGTCCCAGCCGCCCGGCGCGCGGACGTAGAACGAGACCATCTTGTCGTTGGTGTGGCGACCGAGGGTCGAGGAGAGCGAGAAGCCCGCCTTGTTGACCTTGTCGAGGGCCCGGCCGACGGCGTCGAGGGAGTCGACCTCCATCATCAGGTGCACCAGGCCGGGGGCCTCACCGTGCGGGGCCGGGCACACCGCCAGGCTGTGGTGGCGCTGGTTGACGCCCATGAAGCGGACCCGACGCACGGGCGGCGGCGAGTCGAGGCCACCGAGGCGGATCGCTCCGCGCGGCAGGAAGCCGAGGACCTCGGTGTAGAAGGCCACCGTCTCCTCCGGGTTGGTCGTGGGGAGCACGACGTGGCCCATGCCCTGGTCGCCGGTGATGAACTTCTGCGCGTGGCCGGTGAGCACCGGGCTGTGGTCGAGGACCGGGCCGAAGAACACCTCGACCGGGGTGCCGGAGGGGTCCTCGAAGAAGATGCCGGCCTCGACACGGCGTTCGTCGCACTCCTCCTGGGTGAGCACCTTGACGCCCACCCCAGCGGCCTCGACGGCGCGGCCGACGGAGGACAGCGCGAACTGGTCCCGCACCTCCCAACCCACGGCCAGCACCTTGTCGCTGTCACCGGGGACGACGATGAGTCGGGCCGCCCGCTCGTCCATGCGCAGATAGAGGCCGTCGGCGACGGGACCGGCGGTCTCCTGGATGCCCAGGCAGTCGACGGTCAGCTCGCGCCAACGCGCAATGTCCTGGCTCTGCACCTTGAGGTAGCCGAGTGCTCGGATCTGGGTCATCTCTTGGTCCTTCGGTCGTGGGGGGTCGGGAAGCAGGGAGGGAGGTCGGTCGGTCGACGTACGAACCGTCAGATCATCGACAGCATCGGGCCGGGCGGCGGGGTGACATCGATGTCGGTCAGTGCGGTGGCGTGGAAGACCGAGCCGGGCACGTGGATCGCGTGCGCCAGGCCCATGTGGCCGTCGCGCCAGAACCGCTGGATGGGGTTGTCCATCCGCAGTCCGTTGCCCCCGGACCGGGCAACCACCTCGTCCATCGCGCGGACTGCGCGCCAGGCAGCGGCGACCTGGGTACGCCGGGAGTCGGCGCGCTCGGTGAGCGTCGCCTCCTCGCCCCGCTTCGCCTTCTCGTAGAAGTAGGTGACGTTCTCGAGCATCGCGGTGCGGGAGGCCTTGATCTCCGCGGCTGCGGCGCTGATCGCGTAGAGCACGTACGGGTCGTCCTTCACCTTCGTGCCGGTGATCTGGACCCGGTTCTTCTGGTAGGCCAGGTGTGCGTTCAGCGCACCCTCGGCGATGCCGATGACGGCCGAGGTGATGCCCAGCGGGAACGCCGTGGTGAAGGGGATGTGGAAGCTCGGGTCGGTGTGGCCGGACTCGCGCGGCTGGGAGCCGTCGAGGAACTTCGCGAACTCGACGACGCGGTGTTCGGGGATGAAGGCATCCTTGACGATGACGTCCTTGGAGCCGGTGCCGCGCAGGCCCACGACGTCCCACGAGTCGTCGACGATCTCGTAGTCGGAGCGGGGCAGGATCACGTGGTAGTTCTTCGGCGGCATGATCGTGTTGCCGTCCTCGTCACCGAGGAACGCACCGAGGAAGATCCAGTCGCAGTGGTCGGTGCCCGACGAGAACTGCCAGTGCCCGTTGAAGATGTAGCCACCCTCGACCGGACGCAGGACGCCCATCGGCGCGTAGGGCGAGGCGATCCAGGTGTCGTGGTCCTCACCCCAGATCTCTTCCTGCACGCGGGGGTCGCACATCGACATCTCCCACGGGTGAACGCCCACGATGCCGGCCACCCAGCCGGTCGACCCGTCGAGCGAGGCCAACCGCATGACCACCTCGGCGAAGTCGCGGGGGTGCGCCTCGGCGCCGCCGTACTTGGCCGACTGAAGCATCCGGATCACGCCGGTCTCGCGGAGGATCTCCACGGCGCGGTCGCTCAACCGCCCCAGCTTCTCGTTCTCGGGGGCGAGGGCAGCGAGCTCCTCAGCGTGGGCCTCGACTGCCTGCAGCACGGTGTTGGTCATTCTTGGTCTCTTCTCTTGGTGGCGACCCCACCACGATCACAGTCCGGCGAGCGGGCCGTTGCGCGTCTCCCGCTGATCGGGACGACCTGCCGAGGAAGTGTCCGACACCCACGATGAGCAGACCCGTCGGCCCCCACGGCACAGCGCGGGGACCGACGGGTCAGGTGTCAGGAAGCGGCGTGGCGGGCGGCGACGTAGCCGAACACCATTGCGGGGCCGATGGTCGCGCCGGGACCGGCGTACTCGTTGCCCATCACCGATGCCGAGGTGTTGCCGGTGGCGTAGAGACCGGCGATCACCGAGCCGTCCTCGCGCAGCACCCGGGCGTGCTCGTCGGTGACCAGGCCGCCCTTCGTGCCGAGGTCGCCGACCTGGATCTGCATCGCGTAGTACGGCGCCTTGTCGACCCGGTCGAGATTCGGGTTCTTCAGCGTCGGGTCGCCGTAGTAGCGGTCGTAGGCGCTGGCTCCGCGTCCGAAGTCCTCGTCGATCCCGCTCTCGACGAAGCCGTTGAAGCGGGCCACGGTCTCGGCCAACGCCTCAGCCGGTACGTCGATCGCGGCGGCGAGCTCCTCGATGGTGGCGGCCTTGTGGGCCAGTCCCTTGTCGTAGAAGTCCCTCGGGATCGGCGCCCCGGGCAGGATCTGGGCGAACGGGTAGCGAGCACGGGCTCGCGCGTCCATCACGAACCAGGCCGGCAGGTGCTTGCCCTCGAGCTGGTCGTGCACGAAGTTGACGTAGGGCGACGCCTCGTTGGTGAACCGCTTCCCGTCGGCGGAGACGATCACGTGCCCCGGGATGGCGCGTTCGGAGACCAAGGGGATGGTGGCACCTGCCGGGTGCTCCACCGACGGCATCCACCACGCGTCGTCCATCAGGTCGACGGCCGCACCGAGGCCCTGGCCGGCCAGGATGCCGTCACCGGTGTTCTCCCGGGCGCCGAGGCTGTGGTTCTCCTTGCCGCCCTCCGGCAGGTACTGGTCGCGCAGCTGCGGGTTGTGGTCGAAGCCACCCGAGGCCAGGAGTACGCCGCGGCGCGCGCCGATCCGGCGTACGGCGCCGTCGCGAGTGGTCGTCACGATCCCGGTGACCCTGCCGTCCTCGGTGACCAGCTCGGTCATCGAGGTCTGCAGGCGCAACGGGATGCCCGCGTCCTTGAGGGCCATCCGGAGCCTGGCGACCAGCGCCCGCCCACCGGTGGCCATGTGCCGACGCCGGACGACGTTCGACGACACCCGCCACGCCGCCACCACCGAGGCCCAACGGCCGCGCCAGGTGCGCTTGACCATGGCCAGGTCGTGGTAGTCCTTGCTGGTCACCCAGAGCCCGAGCGGGCCCTTCATGCTGTTCGGGCGCTGGAACTGCTCGTCGTCACCGAGCTTGCGGGTGTCGAACGGCTTCGGCTCGATCGATCGGCCCAGCGGCCGGCCGCCGTCGTACTCCGGGTGGTAGTCGGCGTAGCCCTTGGTCCAGCTGAACTTCATCCACCTCGACTTCTCGAGCAGCTCCATCGTGGCCGGCCCGTTGTCGACGAACGCGTCGAGGCGTTCCGGAGCAACCCGGCCCTCGGTCAGGAGGTCGAGGTAGCGCCGGATGGACGCACGCGAGTCGTGGTGTCCACGGCGGCGCAGGGTCGGGTTGTTCGGGATCCAGATGCCGCCACCCGAGATGCCGGTGGAGCCGCCGAACTTCTTCGCCTTCTCGACGACCAGGACGCTGAGCCCCTCCTCGACGGCGGCGAGTGCGGCGACCATGCCACCGCCTCCGGAGCCGACGACGACCAGGTCGAATTCCTCGTCGAACATCTCAGTCCTCCCTCGTCAGGAAGGCGAGGACGGTGGACTCCCACGCCGCCTTCTGCTCGATCATGGTCCAGTGCCCACAGTTGGGCAGCACGTGCACCTCGACGTGCGGGATGGTCCGCATCGGCAGCAGCATCATGTCGACGGGGCTGACCCGGTCGTCGCGACCCCAGGTGATCAAGGTCTTCGCGGTGATCTTGTGGAGCATCGCCCAGTACGGCGGCTCCGGAGACTTCTCGGCCAGCTTCGCCATGTGCTGCAGCACGCCCCGGCCGTACATCCGCTTCGCGGCGGCCAGGGTCGCCGGGTCCTTGGCGACGGCGAGGCGTTCCTCGATCAGCTCCTCGGTGACCAACGACTCGTCGTACACCATCGACTTGAGCCAGGCGACGAGCCGCTCGCGGGTCGGGTCCTCGACGAAGTCGGTGAGCAGGTTGAGGCCCTCGCCGGGCGCCGGACTGAAGATGTTGCGGCCCATGCCGCCGATGGTGACCAGCTTGTCGATCCGCTCGGGCTGGGCGATCGCGAAGCGGGTGGCCACGATGCCGCCCATGGAGTTGCCGATCATGTTCACCCGGTCGAGGCCGAGCTCGTCGAGGAACGTGCCGACGGCGGGGAAGGCCGCGGCCATCGGGTGCAGGTCGGTGTCGTCGCTGACCCCGAAACCCGGGAACTCCAGGGCCAGGCACCGGAAGTGCTGGGAGAAGAGCGGCAGGTTGCCACGGTAGTTGCGCCATGCGCTGACGCCGGGGCCGGAGCCGTGCAGCATCACCAGCGGCGGCGCGTCCGGGTCGCCGGCCTCGTGGTAGCGCAGCACGCCGTTGTCGGTCTTCAACTCACGCAGGGTCGATTCGCGGGTCAGTTCAGTCACCCTCCGCACGTTAGGTCCCCTGGGGTCCGGACGCTCCCGGCGATCCCGATCACCGGGAGCGGGCCGGGCGCCCGCGCCACCGCCAACGATGGCGGCCACTGACCGGGACGATCGGCCACCCGGCGCACCGAGTTCCGGATGATCGTCACCATGAGCACCCAAATCTGCGAGACCGACATCAGCACTCGAACCGGGCCGACCCCCGATGAGATGCGCGCCGCCATGGGCATCTTCGCCTCCGGCGTGACCATCGTGACCGGCGTCGACGACGAGGGACCGGTCGGCTTCGCGTGCCAGTCCTTCGCCTCGGTCTCCCTCGAGCCGCCGCTGATCCTGTTCTGCGCGGACCACCGCGGCCGCAGCTGGCCGCGGATCAGCAGGAGCGGACGGTTCTGCGTGAACGTGCTCGGCGAGGAGCAGGCCGAGCTGTGCGCCCGCTTCGGCTCGAGCCGAGGCGCCCGCTTCGAGGGACTCGACTGGGAGCTCTCCGCGTGGGGTGCGCCGGCGCTGGAAGGTGTGATGCTGCGGGTGCACTGCGAGGTGGAGACCGTGCACCTGGCCGGCGACCACGACGTCGTGATCGGTCGGGTCCAGGAGCTGGAGTACGAGGGCTACGAGCGGCCGATGATCTTCTACCGGGGCGCGTTCGGGACCGAGTTCAACGACCCGTCTCGCCGCAACCCCGATGCCACCCCCGCCTCGTTCCTCAACTGGGGCGACGGCTTCCGCTGGGGCTGAGCCCGGCCCCCGGACGCGGATCGGGACGCCGGGGTCGTCGCACGAAGCGATGACACAGACGTCCCGACCCGGTGCCGGAGACCTGCGGGCTACATCCAGCCGCCGTTGCCGACGGCCATCAGCCGGCCCATGGTCTCGGAGGAGAAGGTCTCCTGCGGCACCCCGGCACGGGGGCGACGACGGGGACGCACCTGCTGGGCCAGCTCCGGGGAGAGCTTGTGGGAGATCGAACGGGCGGCCATGGTCACCAGTGGCGCAACCCGCTCGAGGGGCGCCTGGGCGTCACCGACCAAGGAGATGGCGCCGATCGGGCCGTCCACACCGCGCACCGCAGCCGCAACGCAGGAGATGTTGGGGAAGCACTCGCCGCGCTCGAAGGCGAGCCCGCCGCGTCCACGGATGCGGTGCAGCTCCTGATGCAGGGTCAGGCGGTCGGCGATCGTACGCCGCGTGCTGCGGGCGAGTGCCTCACCGACCATCTCCTCGACGGTCTCGGCCTCGAGCCAGGCCAGCATCGACTTGCCCAGGGCGGTCGAGTGCACCGGGGCACGACCTCCGACACGGGACGGGACGGAGCCGGCGAAGCGGCCACCGACCTTGTCGAGGTAGGAGACCTCGCCGTTGACCAGCACGGCCAGGTGGACGACCAGGCCGGTCTGGACCATCAGGTCGTGCAGCATGGGGGCCGCCTCGGCCCGCAGCTCGTGGTTGCCCCGGTCAGCGGCGTGGCCCAGCTTGAGCGAGCGCGAGCCGAGACCGTAGCCGAACGGCGTGTGCTCCAGCCACGCCAGGCTGACGAGCTGGTCGAGGATGCGGTGCGCAGTGGATCGGGGAAGGTGCGTGGCCCGGGCCACCTGCTCGAGCGTCAGTCGCGTGGTCGCGCCCTGGAACGCATCAAGGATCAACGTCATCCGCTCGACCATGGACGGCGGCAGTTCCCGGCCGGTCTTCTCCGGCTGCTCGACGGTCTCCATTGCGGACATCGTGCTCTCCTCCAGTATTCGGTGACATCCCCCAAACTGAAATTGATTCTAGGCTGCCGGATCGACCCCGGCAAGGCTTTTCTGAAATTCATTTCAGGGCCCGTTCAGTGGGAGCTCGCCGACCCCGGTCGAGCGTCGATGACAGGCTCGGAGCGACACCCAGCCAGAGGCAGGAGCAACCATGCGCATCGGCATCACCAGCCCGATCGTCACCGCCAACCCCGGAGCCCACAGCACGTGGGAGGACAAGGCCGGCATCGCCGAGCTGACTGCGATCGCGGAGGCTGCCGATCGGCTCGGCTTCCACCACCTGACCTGCAGTGAGCACGTGGCGGTCCCGGTGGAGGTCGCCGAGCAGCGCGGGGCGACGTACTGGGACCCGCTGGTCACCCTCAGCTACCTGGCCGCCCGCACCACGGACATCCGGCTGGTGACGCAGGTCCTCGTGCTCGGCTACCACCACCCGCTCGAGATCGCGAAGCGCTACGGCACCCTCGACCTCGTCTCGGACGGTCGGGTCACCCTGGGCCTGGGTGTCGGCACCCTGGCCGAGGAGTTCGAGCTGCTCGGCGCCACCTTCGAGGGCCGCGGTGCCATTGCCGACGACGCCCTCAAGGCGCTGCGCGCCAGCCTCGGCGAGCGCGTGCCCAGCTATCACGGCTCGCACTTCGACTTCGAGGACCTCGTCATCGAGCCGCACGCCGTCCAGGAGCACCTGCCCCTGTGGATCGGGGGTCGTACGCCGCGCTCGCTGCGCCGCGCGCTCACGCTCGCGGACGGCTGGGTGCCGTTCGGCCTGGCCCTCGACGAGCTCACTCGCATGCTCGCCGGGTCGGACGTGCCCGAGGGCTTCGAGGTCTCGCTCAGCGCCGGGCGTCCACTGGACCCGATCGGCGACCCCGACCGCACCCGCGACCAGATCGCCCGCGTGCTCGAGGCCGGTGCCACGGTGGTCAGCACCGCGGTGCACGCCGAGTCGGCCACGCACTACTGCGAGCAGCTCGAAGCACTGGCCGCGATCGCCGCCGCCGAACCCCTGTTCAGCTGACGGACCTTGTCCACCTGAGGGAGGAGCACCCATGAACCACGACGTCCTGCTCGACAGGATCGAACGACTCGAGCTGCGCCTGCGCGCGGTGGAGGACGAACAGGAGATCAGCCAACTGGTCGCGGCCTACGGGCCGTTGGTCGACGCCGGCGAGGCCGAGATGGTTGCCGACCTGTGGACCGAGGACGGCATCTACGACGTCGACGAGATCAGCATGGCCGGGCGCGACCAGATCCGCGCCATGGTGCGCTCGAAGAACCACCAGGGTTGGATCGCCGGTGGATGCGCCCACTTCCTCGGCCCGGTCCGGGTGCAGGTCACGGGTGACGAAGCCGTTGCGGTGTGCCACTCGCTGATGATCGTCAACCAGGGCGGCGCGTTCGAGGAGGCGCCGGAGTTCGTCGTACGCCGTGCCACCGCGCACCACTTCGAGGTCGTTCGCACGGCCGAGGGGTGGCGGGTCGCCAAGCGCACCAGCCGCGTCCTCGACGGCCGTGACGAGGCGCCCGCGCTCCTGGTCCGTGGCGCCAAGGGCGAGCCGGCATGAGCGACCCAGCCGGACACCTGGACGACGACCGCACGCAGGTCATCGAGCAGCTGGCTCACATCGCCTCTGCCCTCGACCGCCGCGACGACGACTTCCTGCGTGACGCGTTCACCCCCGATGCCCACGGCTACGGCAAGGACGGCGCCGAGGCGATCGTCGCGCAGGTCCGTTCGCACCTCGGTGGCGTGGGAGCGACCCAGCACCTGCTCGGCAACCACCGGGTCACGGTCGACGGCGACACCGCCCGATCGCTGACCTACGCCCGCGTGCACCACGTCGGCGCCGGACCCATGGAGGGCTCGTTCTTCGAGTGCATGGGTGAGTACGACGACCAGTGGCAGCGCACGCCGGAGGGCTGGAAGCTGGCCCGTCGCCGGTTCGACATGCAGATCATGCTCGGAGACTTCGCCGTCCTGCGCCCCTGAAACACGCCGAGTCGGCACGAGTTGACGCCCAACAACGCCGAGTCGGCACGAGTTGACGCCCAACAACGCCGAGTCGGCACGAGTTGACGCGCGCAGCGGTCAACTCGTGCCGACTCGGCGAGGGGGTCAGTCGATCCAGGCGTCGTCGAGCAGCACCATGCTGTTGGTGGAGTCGACCACCCCGTGCACGTCGGTGTCCCACATCAGGAACTCACCCGTCGATCCGTAGACCAGCGCCGGCACCTGCTCGTTCCACTGCTCCTGGATGCGGCCCATGATGTCGAGCTGCTCGTCCTCGGTCTCCGCGGCCTGGAACTCGTCGAAGAGGGCGTCCAGCTCGGGGCTGGTGGCCATGCCGACACTCAGGTTGCCCTCGCTGTGCAGGGTGGCGAACATCCGGCCGTAGGGGCCGGCCTCGCGCCAGCTGATCCCCCACCCGCCGACGTCGTAGTTCTGGTCGATGGCGACCTTGCTGATCTGCTCCTGCACGTTCGAGACCAGGTCGAGCTTGACCTGGAAGCCGACCGCCTCGAGGAACGCCTTGACGGTCAACGCGGTCTCGCGCGACGCCGGGTCGGAGGCGTCCATGTAGGTGACCTTGCCGTCGAAGCCGTCGGCCTTCGCCTCGTCGACCAGCTTCTTGGCGGCCTCCGGGTCGAAGGGCAGCGGGTCGACGTCGTTGGCCCACACCGACGAGCTGGCGAAGATCCCGTTGCCGGGCAGGCCGGCGCCGCCGTAGGCCCGCTCGGCGATGACCTCGGGGTCGATCGCCATGTGCATCGCCTGGCGCACCCGCGGGTCGCTGCCGGGGTGGCCCTCCTGGGCGTTGATCACCGCGACGCTGCCGAGCGAGACCATGTTGAGGAAGCCCTGGAACTTGCCCTGCACGGCCTCGTCGACCAGGTCCGGCTCCCGCGTGAAGGCGGCGTCGAGCTCGTCGGACTCGAACGAGTCGAACGTCGCCGTCGGGTCGTTGAGGAACACGACCTTGATGCCGTCCAGGTTGGGCGCGCCGTCCCAGTAGTCCTTGTTGGCCGCGAGACTGAGGCTCTCGGCCGGCTTGTGCGAGGCCAGCGTGAAGGCGCCCGCGCCCACCGGCTTGAACGACTCACCCTCGCCGGCCGACCTGGCGACGATCATGCCCGGGCCCGTGGTGAGCATGTAGTCGAAGGTGGGCCACTTGGTCCGGAGCTGGAACTCGACCGTCAGCTCGTCAGGCGTCGAGATCGACGACACGTTGTCGCTCCACAGCATGGCCTCGTCGGCGCCGAGCCGGACATAGCGCTCGATGCTGTACTTCACGGCCGCGGCATCGAGCGGCGTACCGTCGCTGAACTCCACGCCGTCGCGCAGCGTGAGCGTCCACGTCCGGTAGTCGGCGCTGTGCTCGAGACTCTCCGCCAGCTGGGGCTGGACCGAGTTGTCGGCGCTGTTCCACCGCATCAGCACGTCGTAGATCGCGGCCATCTCGAGGCCACCGGTCGAGCCGGCCACGATGGTCTCGGCCGGGTCGAGGACCGCAGGCTCGGAGTAGGCGCCGAACGTCATCGTGCCGCCCTGCTCGGGCTCACCCGCGTCGGCGATGTTCACCAGGCCGGTCTGGTAGGTCGCGGCGTCGCCGGGTTCGCTCTTCTCGTCGTCGCCGGACGCGCAGGAGGTGAGCACGACCGACGCGAGCGCGAGCGCCGCGAGGCCGGCCAGGGGCCGGGATGCTCGGGGCTTCATTGTCATCATCCGAGAGGACTTCCTTCCAGGTCCTCGGGATCCGTGCGGGTCCCGATCCCGCCAGCAAAGCAAGCGCGCGGACCGGGCCGCTGCCGCACTCCCACCCAGCGGAAGGGCGACGCGGCGAGGCCCGGACGTCATACGCATCGGTCGGTGGGACGACCGCGGCGTATGACGTTGCGGCGGTCGGTCACCAGCTGAGGTCGCGCCGATTCACCTTCCCGGTGGCGTTGCGCGGCAGCGGCTCGGTGCCGATCCGCCAGGTCACCGGTGTCTTGTACTTCGCCAACCTGGACGACAGGTGCTCGCGCAGGCCCGCCTCGTCGAGACCGCTGCCCGGGCGCACCACCACTGCTGCCGCGACCGACTGGCCCCAGTCCGCGTCGGGCCGGCCCACCACGATGCACTCGAGGACGTCGGGGTGCTGCAGGATCTGGTTCTCCACCTCGACCGGGTAGATGTTCTCGGCGCCGCGCAGGATCAGGTCGGAGCGGCGACTGGCGATGCGCAGCCGGCCACCCACGACGGATCCGAGGTCGCCGGTGCGGAACCAGCCGTCGCCCATCGCCGACTCGGCGGTCGCCTCCGGGTTGCGCCAGTAGCCGATCATCATCTGCGCGCCGCGCAGGTGGATCTCCCCCTCGACGCCCTCGGGCACAGGTGTGCCGTCGTCGTCACGGATCTCGAGCTGCACCGTGGGGACCGGCGCACCCACGGTCTCGGGCTCGTCCTCCAGCTCGCGCGCCGACGCCAGGGTGGCCGCGGTGGACGACTCGGTCAGGCCGTACGTCGTGCCGAGGGCGGCGCCGGCCACCGGCAGGGCCTCGCGCAGCCGGGCCTTCAGCTCGGACGACGACGGCGCGCTGTTGACCGACACCATCCGCAGCGAGCTCAGGTCGTACGCCGCCAGGTCGGCGTCGAGCAGTCGCGAGAGCATGGTCGGGACGGCGCCCCAGTTGGTGACCCGTTCCTTCTCGATCAGCCGCAGGACGGCGTCGATGTCGAAGCGGCCCCGGTGGACCACGGCGGTGTCGCCGACGACGAGTCGGGTGACCACCAGGTTGTGCAGCCCGGCGATGTGGAACAACGGAGTGACCAACAGGAACCGTCGTCCCGACGGCGCCAGGCCGAGATCGGTGGCCACCGCATCGTTGAGCAGGTGGAACCACACGGCGGCGATCACGTTGCGGTGGGAGTGCGTCGCACCCTTCGACCGCCCGGTGGTGCCACTGGTGAACAGGATTACCGCGGGGTTGTCCTCGTCGACCTCGACCAGCGGCAGCGTCGCACCGCGGTGCCGGTCGACCATGGCCGCCAGGTCATGCTCGAGGGAGAGCACGGCGGCGGGCGTCTCGCCGACCAGGGCTGCCCGGGGAGCATCGGTGAACAGCACCTTCGGCTCGGTCAGCTCGAGCCCGTGCGCGATCTCGTCGGCCGACCACATGGAGTTCATCCCGACCGCGACGGCGCCCAGGGTCACGGTGGCCCAGAACGCGAGGACCCACTCGGTGGAGTTCGCTCCGCACAACGCCACCCGGTCTCCGGCACGGACGTCGTGCTCGTCGCGCAGGGCGGTCGCGAGCGCCGCGACCAGGTCGTGGTGCTCGGCGTGCGAGATCCGGGACTCGTCGGTCACGAGGTAGTCGACGTCGCCGTTGTGGCGCGACGCGGCGAGCAGTGCGCCGAGGCTGCGGGCGCGGTTGCGGAACACCGGCAGTTGTACGCCGTGCACGACCTCGTCGTGGATCTCGAACGGCGCACCCGGCGCCGTCAGGCGCGCGATCGACTGGTCGCGCGCGCTGAGCGGCCGGGCACTGGAGGGGCCGGTCATCATCTGCTCACTCATCGAATCGTCAGCTGTCCACCGTCGATGTTCCAGCACTGGCCGGTGACCCAGGCAGCCAGGTCGCTGGCCAGGAAGACCGCCGCGTGCGCGATCTCCACCGGCTCACCGACCCGGCCCAGTGGCAGGTTCGCGCTGACGTAGGCCTGCCACGTGGCGTCGTCCTGGTCGTCGAGTCGGCTGGTCGCCGTCACGCCGGGGCAGAGCGCGTTGACCCGTACGCCGTGCTGACCGAGCTCCTTGGCCGCGGTCGAGGTGAGTGACTGCACCCCCGCCTTGCTGGCCGAGTAGGCGCCGGTCCCGGGGCCGGACAGCTTGCCGCCGATCGAGGAGATGTTGATGATGCTGCCGCCCTGTTCACCGGCGACCAGTGCGCCACCGAAGGCCTTGGTCATCAGGAAGGTGCCGCGCAGGTTCACCCGCAGCACCCGGTCGAAGTCGTCGACGTGCAGGTCGAGCAGGGGCCCGCGGTCACCACCCCGGGACGCGGCGGCGTTGTTGACCACCACGTCGACGCGTCCGAGCTCGGCGAGTGTCGTGGCCAGGAGGGTGTCGACCTGGTCGGGGTCGGACACGTCGCAGACCACTGGGACCGCGCGACGGCCCAGCGCCTCGATCTCGGCGGCAACGGACGCGATGTCGTTCCAGCCGGCTGCCTTCTCGTCCGCTGGCCGCCGCTCGGGATCGCGCCCGGTGCCGGTGACCACCACGTCGCAACCGGCACGAGCCAGCTCGACGGCGATCTGCCGACCGATCGAGCGCATCCGCCCCGCACCGGTGACCACCGCGACCTTGCCCTCGAGCCCGGTCGGACCCCAGCTCATGTCGCGACCCCGTCCACGCGGATGAAGAGGCCCTTGGCCTCGACGCACCGCGTTCCGTCGTGCTCGATCCAGCCCTCGGCCCACACCTTGCGCCCGGAGCGTTCCACGATGCGCGAGGTGACCTGCAGTGGCTGGTCCAGCGGTGTCGGGGCGAGGAAGCGCATGTCCAGCGTGGCGGTCACCGAGCGGGTTCCGGTGGCGCGCACCAGGCCGCCGAGCATGCAGTCCATCACGTGTGCCGAGATCCCGCCGTGGACGAGATCGGGTGGCCCCTCGTGCAGGGCGTTGGCCACCAGGTCGGCGTACGCACGATCACCGTCGAAGCGGATCCGGAGCGGGACACCGAGCGGGTTGAGGTCATAGGTCTGCCACTGCGCCTGCGGTCCCGCGTCGCGGACCCGCTCCGGCATGCGCAGATCCGTCCGTTGCACGCGATCACGCACGCGGACGCCGAGCTCCTCGGTGACCGCGGCGATCGCGGCCCGGGCCGCTTCGAGCTCGGCCGGGGTGGCTTCGGTTGTCGCCGCAGCCAGCATCAGGTCGCGGGTGGCGCCGACCAGGGCCGCGTGCGCCGCGAGCTCCGGTGCTGTCCGGAGGAGGTCCTGGTGGTCGACGTCGGTCGTCTGGGTGGGTGCGGTCACGGGCACCTGTCTATCCGTTCGCGCTGCCGGGCCTCATCCCCGCTCCCGATCACCGGGAGCCGGGACGGACTCAGATCCGTTCGATGATCGCGCCGGTGGCCTGCGCCCCGCCGGCACAGATGGCGACCATGCCGAGCGTCTGGTCCCGACGCTCGAGCTCGTCGATGACCGAGGCGATCAGTCGGATCCCGGTGGAGCCCACCGGGTGCCCGAGCGCAATGGCGCCACCGTTGACGTTGAGCTTCTCCGGGTCGACCCCGTGCACCTGGGCGAACGACATCGGCACGGCGGCGAAGGCCTCGTTGACCTCGAACAGGTCGATGTCGCCGATGCTCATGCCGGTGCGCTCGAGCAGCCGATCGGCGGCCCGGATCGGCCCGTCGAGGAGATACGACTGCTCGGCGCCGACGAGCACCTGGGCCCGCAGCCTGGCCCGGGGACGCAACCCGAGCTCGCGGCCCCGGTCCTCGTCCATCAGCAGGGCCGCCGTGGCGCCGTCGGAGATCTGGGACGACGTCCCGGCCGTGTGCAGTCCCCCGTCGCGGATCGGCTTCAGCCCGGCCAACGCCTCGAGGTTCGTCTCGCGGAGCCCCTCGTCGCGGTCGAAGGTGGTGCCGTCGGGCAGCTTCGTCGCGATCACCTGACGATCCAGCCTGCCCTCGTCCCACGCCGTACGCGCCCGCTGCTGGGACTGCATCCCGAAGGCATCGATCTGCTCGCGGGTCAGGCCGCGGCGTTCGGCGATGCGGTCGGCCGCCTCGAACTGCGCCGGCAGGTCGACGCTCCACGAGTCCGGACGCGGACGCCCGACGTCGCCAAGGTTCGACAACAGCGGCACCCGCGACATCGCCTCGACCCCGCAGGCCATCCCGACGTCGATCATCCCGCCCGCGATCTGGGCGGCGATCAGGTGCACCGACTGCTGCGCGGAGCCGCACTGCGCATCGATCGTGGTCGCCCCGGTCTCCTCCGGCAGGCCGGCGTGCAACCAGGCGAAGCGCACCACGTTGGCGGACTGCTCCCCGGCCTGGGTGACGCAACCGCCGATGACGTCGCTGACCAGTGCCGGGTCGAGGGCGCTGCGGTCCAGCAGGGCGCGCTGGGTCGAGGCCAACAGGTCGACGGCGTGCACGCCGGCCAACGCGCCGCCCCGCCTTCCGTACGCCGTCCGCGCAGCGTCGACGATCACCGGATGGGGCATGTGGGTCCTCCTCGACCAGCGCGACGCGGGCCGGGCCCGCCGTGAACGAATCCGACGCTAGGCGCTGCTCGGCCCGCGCGACCCCGGCGTTCCCGTTCACCGAAACAACCCGCCCCTTCCTCCCGCCCATCGGGAAACAGATCCCGACGCCCGGGCAACTCCCCTAGGTTCGCGAGCATGAAGTTCGCCGTGATCGCCCCCGCCGCTGCCGGAACCACCGCCGATCCCGCGTGGATGTCGGCCTATGCCCAGCACGTCGAGGCGTGCGGGTTCGAGTCCCTGGTCCTCGTGGAGCACGCCGTCGTGGTCAGCCGCTACTCGAGCGTCTACCCCTACGACGCCTCCGGGAAGATGGAGCTGGCCGACGACCTCGACATCCCTGACCCGCTGGACACGTTGGCATTCCTGGCCGGGCAGACCAGCACGCTGGGCCTCGCCACCGGTGTGCTCGTCCTGCCGAACCACCACCCGGTCGTGCTGGCCAAGCGCCTGGCCACCATCGACGCCCTGTCCGGCGGACGGTTGCGGGTGTGCGTGGGCATGGGCTGGATGAAGGAGGAGATCGAGGCCTGCGGTGCCCCGTTCGAGGCGCGCGGCCGCCGGGCCGACGAGCAGCTGCAGGTGCTCCGCAAGCTGTGGGCCGACAGTGCGCCGAACGGTGCCGACCACCACGGCGAGTTCTTCGACTTCGAGGGCGCGATGTCCTACCCGAAGCCGGCGCAGGCGGGCGGCGTGCCGTTGCACATCGGCGGCCACAGCAAGGCTGCCGCCCGCCGGGCCGGTCGCCACGGCGACGGGCTGCAGCCCCTCGGCGTGATGGGTGAGGAGCTCGCCGCCCTGTTGAAGCTGATGCGCACCGAGGCTGAGCAGGCCGGTCGCGACCCCGAGGCCCTCGAGCTGTCGCTGGGCCACCTCGTCACGAAGATCAACCAGGACCGGGCCGAGAAGCTGGGCGCGCAGGGCGCCGACCGCATCGTCCTGGCCGCATCGGCGACTGCCGACCTCGACCGGGCCCGCGACGAGCTCTCCGCCTGCGCCGAGCGGTTGGGCCTCTCATGACCTCACTGTCCGCCGCCGACCGGGTGGCGCTGCGCGACCTCGTCAACCGGTACGCCGCCCGTGTCGACGACCGCGACCCGGCGGGCGTGGCCGCACTCTTCACCACCGACGGCGTGCTGACCACCGCCGCCCCGCCGGCCTCCCTGGGCCCCGTCGACGAGAACCGCGGCCAGCCGGCCATCGAGCAGGCCATGGCCGGACTCGAGTCACTGGTCGGCACCTTCCACGCGGTCACGGGCGAGGTCTTCGACCCGGGCCCCGACGCGGACTCCGCGATCGGGCGAGTCGCCTGCATCGCCCACCACGTGAACGAACGTGGGGGCGAGCTCCGCGACGTGGCCTGGGCGATCACCTACCGCGACACCTACCGCCGCAACGGGTCGGGCTGGCTCTTCGCCACGCGATCCGCCCACCTCACCTACCTGGCGGCTTCTCCGGTGAAGCTCGCCCGCGACACGAGGGACGCCACATGAGTCAGCAACGCATCACCGTCGTGACCGGGGGCGCACTCGGCATCGGCGGCGCCACCAGCCGACGCCTGGCCGCCGACGGCGACCTGGTCGTCCTCAACGACGTCGACGAGGCGGCCACGGAGAAGGCGTGCGCGGAGATCGTCGAAGCCGGTGGCCGGGCCGTTCCGGTGATCGGTGACGTGGTCGACGACGCGGTGATCGAGCGGATCGTCTCGACCGTCCGGGAGCTGGGACGCGTGGACGTGCTGGTGAACAACGTCGGCGACTTCCGGCCCGCGTCGAAGACCTTCCTGCACAGCACGCCCGAGCAGTGGCAGCGGCTCTACGAGCTGAACCTGCTGCACGTGCTGAAGCTGACGCACGCGCTGCTGCCGATGATGGTCGAGCAGGGCTCGGGCGCGATCGTGAACAACTCGACGGTCGAGGCCTTCCGTGGCATTCCGGCCGGGGCCCCCTACTCGGCGTACAACGCGGGTGTCTCGGCCTTCACCAAGAGCCTCGCGGTCGAGGTGGGGGCCCACGGCGTACGCGTGAACGCGATCGCCCCCGACCTCGCCGACACCCCACAGACATCGGCCGAGGCGATGCTCCGCGGTCGCGACCCCGACCTGGTCCGCCACTGGATCCCCCTCGGGCGGTTCGGCCGGGTCGACGACTACGCCGCGGTGATCGCGTTCCTGGCCTCGGACGAGGCACGCTTCGTCACCGGTCACACGGTGCCGGTCGACGGCGGCACGCTCGCTGCCTCGGGGTGGTACGCGCGCGCTGACGGCAAGGGCTGGAGCAACATGCCGGACACTCCCTAGCGCTGCTCCTTGCGCTCCTTGCGCTGACGCCGCTTCCGGGCGCGCGTCTCGCGTTCGTTGACGTCCTCGGCCCACAGCCTGACCAGGGCAGCCATGCCGTCGAGGGCGGCCTCGAGCTTCTCCTCGGCGTCGAGGTCGCCGGGGTCGATGCCCGGGACGGTTCGGGCCTCCAGCTCGGCGAGGTCGCCGACGACAGGTGGGTCCAGCTCACGCAGCCGCTCGATCTGACGGCGTGACCGGGCGAGCACCCACTTCTCGTCCAGCCCGACCCTCGGGCCGGGCCGGGCACGCTTGCCCAACGCCTGCTTGGCCAGGCCGCGCTTGACGAACCGGTCGTAGTCAACGCCGTCGACATCGTCGAGGCGCTCGTTGAGGGCGCGCATCACCATGGCCGACGGGGCGTCGATGCCGGTGTTGTTGCGGGTCTCGAGGTCGAAGAGGTCCATCGGCACGCCGGCCACCCCGGCGAAGCGTTCCCACAGGACACCGTGCGGTCCTCCCGGCGGCGGGACCGTGATCAGCGTGAAGTGGTCGCGTCCCACGGCCCGCATCCAGCGCTCGACGATGGCGACCACCCGCTGCTGGCGCCAGAACCCACGCCCCTCGCCGGTGTCCTCCCGGATCGCGTGCAGGTAGTCGTGCCAACCCAGGGTCCCCGAGTTCTGCACGCTCTCGGTCCACATCGAGGTGATCGACCGGGACAGGTCGCGAGCGGTCACCACCACGTCGATCTCCGCGCCGGAAAAGGCGTCGACGACCGCCGCGACCTGGGCCGGCGTACGCGGGCCGAGGAACTCCATCGAGATGATCGCGGTGCCGGGCCATGCCCGGACCTGCTCCACCAAGGACAGCCACGGGCCGTCGGGAGCGAGGGTGTTCGCGTCGGCGGAGACGTGGTCGATCAGGTCGCGCACGGCGCTCACCTGCACGCGCCAGTGGCGGCCGGGGAAGAGTATCCCGGCGTCGGCCAGGGCCGCTTGGTTGGCCAGCAGCGTGCGTTGGATGAACGTCGTACCGGACTTCATCAGGCCCACGTGCAGCACGACGCGCGACGCCATCGACGCTCCTCACCGATCGGGATCCGACTCGGCGCGAGTCTAACCGCGGCCGAGCCTTCCGGGCCTGCGCCCGAGAATCCACGCTGCTCGCAATGTTCGGCTACCTGCCAGTAGTGGATAGCGTCGGAGCAGGAGCACGGTCGCACAACACGAGGAGAGTTCAATGGGCATGGAGAAGATCGGCGTCGTCGGCTGCGGACTGATGGGCGCCGGAATTGCCGAGGTCTGCGCCCGCGCCGGGCTCGACGTGGTCGTCGCCGAGTCGTCCGATGCCGCCGCCCAGGCTGGACGGGACCGTCTGGAGAAGTCGCTCAAGCGTGCCGAGGCCAAGGGCAAGATCGACTCCGCCGGCTCCGTGCTCGACCGGATCCGCGTGGTCACCTCGCTCGACGAGCTTGCCGATCGCGACCTCGTGGTCGAGGCGATCGTCGAGGACGAGGACGCCAAGACCGACCTCTTCCGCCAGCTCGACAAGATCGTCACCAACCCCGACGCGATCCTCGCCTCCAACACCTCCTCGATCCCAATCATGAAGCTCGGGGTGGTCACCTCGCGTCCGCAGAACGTGCTCGGCATCCACTTCTTCAACCCGGTCCCGGTGCTCAAGCTCGTCGAGCTGGTGCCCTCGATCGTCACCGCCCCCGAGGTCACCGAGCGCTCCCGCGCGTTCGTGCAGGACGTTCTCGGCAAGGAGGCCATCGACTGCCAGGACCGCGCCGGCTTCGTGGTCAACGCGCTGCTGATCCCGTTCATCCTCTCCGCGATCCGGATGATGGAGTCGGGCTTCGCCACCGCCGACGACATCGACCGCGGCCTGGTGCTCGGCGCGGCCCACCCGCAGGGTCCGCTCGCGCTGGCCGACCTGATCGGCCTCGACACCACCAAGGCTGTCGCCGAGTCGCTCTACGAGGAGTTCAAGGAGCCGCTCTACGCCGCGCCGCCGCTGCTCAACCGCATGGTCGACGCCGGTCTCCTCGGCCGCAAGACCGGCCGCGGCTTCTACACCTACTGAGCCACCTTCCTTTCGCGCAGTCAGCGGCTTGTCAGCCATCGCACAGATCGGCACCGGCCCCGGCGGGTGCGGCCGGGGGATGCCAGCCACTGGGACAGCGACCTCACGAGAACACCTGACTGCTAATTTTAGTTGGACTTCCTACTAAATGGCCGCCGGCCTCGAGCAGCCGCGGCCTCCCTGCCTTGGAGAGCAACAGATGCCTGAAGAGAAGATCGTCCTGGTCGACGGCGCCCGCACCCCGATCGGCAGCTTCGGCGGTGTGTTCAAGGACGTCCCCGGCTTCGAGCTCGGCGCGACCGCGGCGCGTGAAGCGCTGGCCCGCTCCGGCGTCGACGGCACCGACATCGAAGAAGTCGTGATGGGCTGCATCGGTCAGGTCGGACCCGACGCCTACAACGCGCGCCGGGTGGCGATCACCGCCGGCCTGCCGAAGAACGTGCCTGCCTACACCGTCAACCGTCTCTGCGGCTCCGGACTCCAGGCGATCTGGTCGGCGGCCATGGAGATGCGCTGGAACGACCTCGGCCTCACCCTGGCCGGCGGTGACGAGTCGATGACCCGGATGCCGTTCTACGACTTCGGCGCCCGCAACGGCTACAAGCTCGGCAACCGTTCTCTGGTCGACGGCACCGTGATGATGCTGACCGACCCGTTCCACGACATCCACATGGGCGTCACCGCGGAGAACGTGGCCAGCAAGTACGGCGTCTCCCGCGAGGAACAGGACGAGTTCGCCCTGCTCTCGCAGCAGCGTGCCGCCACTGAGGCCGCGAAGGCTGCGTTCGCCGAGGAGATCACCCCGGTCGAGGTGGGCGGACGCAAGCCGTTCACCGTCACCGAGGACGAGCACCCGAAGCCGGACACCACGCTGGAGACCCTGGCCGGACTGCGTCCTGCCTTCGCCAAGGACGGCACCGTCACCGCCGGCAACGCCTCGGGCATCAACGACGGCGGCGCGGCCGTCGTCCTCGCTCGTGAGTCGGTCGCCACCGAGCGCGGCCTGGGCGGTCTGGTCTCGATCGAGGCCGTCGCCACCGCGGCGATGGAGCCCGAGCTGATGGGCTACGCGCCGGTGCTGGCCCTGCAGAACCTGTTCGAGAAGACCGGCACGAAGCCGTCCGACATCGGCACCATCGAGCTCAACGAGGCGTTCGCCTCCCAGGCCGTCGCGGTGATCCGCGACGCCGGCCTCGACCCCGAGCAGGTCAATCCGTACGGCGGCGCGATCGCGCTCGGTCACCCGGTCGGCGCGACCGGCGCCATCCTCTCCCTGCGCGTCGCCAAGGACATGGCCCGACGCGACCTGGAGCTCGGCATCGTGACCATGTGCATCGGTGGCGGCCAGGCCCTGGCTGCCCTCTTCCGGAGGATCTGACATGACTGACCTGGTTTCCTACTCCGTCTCCGACGGAGTCGCCCACATCGAGCTGAATCGCCCCGAGGTCTCCAACGCGGTGGACCTGCCGACGGCGCACGCGTTCGACGACGCAGTCAAGGAGGCCGCTGCCGACGACGCCGTGCGAGTCGTGCTCCTGACCGGCGCCGGCAAGCGCTTCTGTGCCGGCGGCGACGTGGCCTCGATGGTTGCCTCCGACGGCGACCAGTCGGCATACCTCCTCGAGCTGGCAGGTGCCCTCGACGGGGCACTGCAACGCCTGGCCGCCCTCGAGAAGCCGGTCGTCGCTGCCGTGCAGGGCGCCGTGGCCGGGGCCGGGCTGGGTGTGATGCTCAGCTGTGACCTGGTCGTCGCCGCGCCCGGAACCAAGTTCGTGATCGCCTACCCAGGCGTGGGGCTCACCCCTGACTGCGGTGTCTCGTGGCTGCTGCCGCGTGCGATCGGGCAGCAGCGGGCACTGCAGATGGCGTTGACCAACAGGCCGATCGACTCCGACCGGGCGCTCGACTGGGGCCTGGTCACCGAGGTCGGCGAGCAGGACCGTGCGGTCGAGCTGGCCGGCGAGTTGGCTGCTGGTTCGGTGTTCGCCTTCGGGCAGGCCCGGCGCCTGGTCCGCGGGTCGTTCGAGTCCGACCGCGCCTCGGTCGGCAGGGACGAGGCCGAGACGATCGCCAAGGCTGTCGCCACGGACGATGCCCAGCGTCTGCTCACCGCTTTCACCAAGCGCTGATCCACAGATCACCGACGCCGCACGGTCAGCTCCAGCGCGGCGGACGCTTCTCGAAGAACGCGGCGACGCCCTCGGCGCGGTTCGGCGACCTCGCCACCTCGGCATCTGCGCCAGCGGTGATCTCCCACGGCCGCTGCTCCTGCTCGGCCGCCTGCTGCGCCACCGCGCCCAGCGAGATCGCCACGGCGTCGGGACTGTTGACCACGATCCGTCCGGCCAGGTCCAGCGCCGCCTCGAGTGCTCCACCCGGCTCGGCCAGCACGTTCACGAAGCCGACCTGGTGGGCTCGCTCGGCACCGATCGGGTCCCCCGTCACCAGCATCTCGGTGGCCAGGTTGAACGGCAACCGTGCACCGGCGCGGAACAACGCTCCGGTGTTGGCCACGACCCCCCGCTTCACCTCGGGCGCGCCGAACCGCGCGTCCCGTGCCGCCACGACCAGGTCACTGGCCAGCACGCACTCGAAGCCACCGCCGAGGGCAAAGCCCTCCACGGCCGCGATCAACGGCGTACGACGCGTGCGGGCCAGGAATCCGTAGGGCCCGCCGGCCTCGGTCCGCGGAGGCGCCTCGGAGCCCAGGTCGGTGCCGGCACAGAAGAAGCCGCTCCCGCCGGTGATGACCACGGCCCGCACGACGCGGTCGGCCTCGATCGCGTCGAAGGCTGCCGACAGCTCGTCGGCCAGGCCCTGGTCGATCGCGTTGCGACGCTCCGGGCGCGAGAGGGTCAGGATGCGGACGTGGTCACGGTCCTCGATCAGCAGGCTCATGGTCGGATCCTCACACGTGGGTCCTTGAGGTCCCGACGGGCGACCTCGTGGCGGGTGTCCGCAGCAGCGGCGCCAGTGCGACCAGGCCGGCCAGCGGCAGCGCGGCCAGCACCAGCAGGCCCTGCGGCATGCCGACCAGGTCACCGAGGCCGCCGACCACGGCCGACCCGATGCTGCCGCCGACCAGGAACAGCAGGGTGGCCACGCCCAGCGCCACGCCGCGTACGTCGACGGGCACGGCGTCGCCGACCGCGTCCATCAACGCTGGCTGACCGACACCGAAGGCGATCGTCACGAAGATGACCGACGCACCCAGCACGACGGGCGCGTGGCGGTCGGCACCGAGCGCCGCCAGCAGCATCGCGATCGAGGTGACCAGCCCGGCGACGGCCAACGAGCGAGGTCCGCCGAAGCGGGTCAGCATCGGGCCCGCCAGACGCGGCACCACCAACGCAACGGCCGCGCTCGGCGCGAGCAGGAGGCCGACCTGCCAGGGCTCCCAGCCGTGTCCGATCATCACCGCCGGCACGGCGATCAGGATGCCGAACCAGCCGGCCGGGACCGGTGCCCCGGCGATGGCGCTGCGCACCACGACGCTGTTGCTGATCACCGAGATTGGAAGGAACCCGTTGGGTCGACGCCGGACCCGCAGGGTCACCGCGGGAACGCCGAGCCCCATCAGGAGGACACCGGCCAGGGCCACGGACCACCCCGTCGACGGCGACTGGACCAGCAGCACGAGGCCGGCCGAGGTGCCCGCCACGAGGAACGCACCCAGCACGTCGAGGCGAGCGCCGGTGCCGTCCTTGTGCAGGGCGTGCCACAGGAACGGGATCAGCACGAGGCCCAGGATCGGCAGTGCCATCACCGCCCGCCAGCCGAGCTGTCCCTCGACCGCACCCCCGGCGAGCGGGCCCAGGCACGACAGGGCAGCCGCCACGCCCGCCAACCGGCCGAAGGCCAGCCCGCGCACCGCGCCGTCGTACCGCGCGCTGAGCACGGCCACCCCGAGGGTGGGTACGGCGGCGGCGCCCACGCCCTGCATCACGCGGGCGACGAGCAGCATCTCGAAGTTCGGGGCGAGCGCCGAGAGCGTGGCGCCGGCGGTCATCAGGCTGATGCCGACCAGGAGCGGCAGGCGTACGCCGACGAGGTCGGCGATCCGGCCGTAGACCGGTGTGGCCACCGCGAGCATCAGCGCATAGAGCGTGATCGTCCAGGTGCCGACCCCGACGCTGACGCCGAGGTCGTCGGCCATCAGGGGAACGGCGATCGCGGCGGACGAGGAACCCATGCCGGCAATGCCGAAGAGGGACCCCAGGAGCACGGAGACGCGTCGGGAGTCCGCAAGGTTCATGCAGGCCCAACCATCGCGGCGACCCGGGCATTCCTCAGTCGCCAGAAGTGATCCGGTCGCGGGCGGATCAGTGCGGGCTGGTCGCGTCGCGCGGGAGCTCCCGGGTGTTCGCCGCAATGGCCGCACCGGCGAACCCGAGACACATCAGCACGATCGTCCAGGACCCGTCCAGGTCAGGGACGAGGGACGACAGGGGAAGCGTGGCCACGTGGGCGATCAGCAGCACCGGAACCCACCGTGGCGTGGTCCGGGCGCGCAGGAGGGCCAGGCCGAGCAGCAGTTCGCCGAGGAAGAAGGCGGCGATCCAGACCACCAGGAAGCCGGCCAGTCCGGGGTCGTCGACGACCTCGCCGACCGCCTCCGGCCGGATCGCGTTGCTGAGCGCCAGCGCACGGAAGAAGGCCAGCAGCATCGCGTAGCCGGCGGTGCCCAGGCATCCGATCAGGAAGACGCCCGAGCCGATGATGCCCAGCAGGAAGCCCCGGTTCGGGAAGAGCTTCAGGATGGCGGGAAGCCCCAGCGTCATCCCCACGGCTGCGATGAAGAAGAGCAGAGAGACCGCCAACCAACGACTGTCGTGCTGCTCGACCAGCCCGATGGAGTCTGCGGCACTGTCGCCACCGGGCAGCAGCGCCGCGCCGAGTCCCAAGGAGGTGACTCCGGCGATGAGCGACGCCGCGGAGGCCGGCACCCAGTCGATCCGCATCCGCCAAGCCTAGGCGCTTGCGTCGCTCCGCGTGCCAAGGTGCAGAAATCGAGACACCGTCGATTCCTCGGAGCACGACGACGCAGCGGTCCCGACCTGCGGCCCGTTGGCCTGTCGTCCACCAGCGCCTGACGATTCCACTCGCACAGACAGGCGGGTGACGACTCCGGCCTCACCGGCGGGCGCCCGGCGCCTCCGGTCTCACGGGCCGGCGAGGGCAGCCACCACGAAGGCCGCCAGCTCGTCGTACGCCTGGGCATCGGTGAGCTCGAGCCGCTCGAAGATCTCGCCGCGCTGGATCTCGAACATCGTCGAGGCGATCATCTCGGCCGCGAAGTCGGGATTCACCTGGCGCAGGGCGCCTTCGGCGATGCCGTCGGCGATCAGCGTGCGGATCCGCGCCGCGGCGTACGCCGTGTTGCGACGGTAGACCTCGGAGGCGGGCGCGAAGCCGGCCAGGTCCTCCATGAACCTGCGTGAGAGCGGGACCAGCTCGGCACCGACCGCCCGCAGGTAGACCACCACACGCAGCGCCGGGTCCTCCTCGCCGGCGACCCGGGCCTCGACTGCGTCGGTGGCGACCCGGAAGAACTCCTTGACCGCGGTGACCACGAGGTCTGGCTTCGAGGGCGCCAGCGCGTAGAGCGTGGTCTTCGAGCAGCTGAGCCGGGCGGCGAGGTCGTCGAGGGTGAAGGCCGCGAAACCCTCGGCGGAGATCAGCGCGGCCAGGCGCGCGAGCAGGTCCACCTGTCGGGCAGTCCGTCGCTTCGCCATGAACGAAACGATACTGTAGGTTCGATTTCAGTATCATTCTGGCCGCCCGAAGGAGACCCACCGATGCCCGCCAGCCGCGTCCTGCCCACCGACGAGTCCGCCGACCTGCTCAAGCTGGTCCGCGACCTCGCCACCAAGGAACTGCTGCCGCGCGCCGCCGAGGACGAGGCCACCGAGACCTTCCCGCGCGACATCTTCAGGCTGCTCGGCCGTTCCGGCCTGCTCGGCCTGCCCTACCCGGAGGAGTACGGCGGCGGTGGCCAGCCCTACGAGGTCTACCTCCAGGTGCTCGAGGAGATCGGCGCGGTCTGGTCGAGCGTCGGGGTGGGCGTCTCCGTGCACGCCCTCTCGTGCTTCGGCCTCTTCGAGCACGGCACCGAGGAACAGAAGCAAGCCTGGCTGCCCGACATGCTCGGCGGCGAGCTGCTCGGCGCCTACTGCCTCTCCGAGGCACACGCCGGCTCCGACCCGGCCGCGATGAAGACCTTCGCCAAGCGCGACGGCGACGACTACGTGATCAACGGCGCCAAGGCGTGGACCACCCACGGCGGCAACGCCGACTACTACAAGGTGATGGCCCGCACCCCAGATGACTCAGGGGAACGCACCCGTGGAATCTCCTGCTTCCTGGTCCCCGCTGACACTCCCGGCCTGGAGGCCGACCCGCCGGAGAAGAAGATGGGCCTGACCGGGTCGTCGACCACGACGATGCGCTTCGACGGCGTACGCATTCCGGTCGAGCGGCGCCTCGGGGCCGAGGGTGATGGCCTCAAGATCGCGCTGGCCGGCCTCGACTCCGGACGGCTCGGCATCGCCGCCGTCGCCACCGGCCTCGCGCAGGGCGCCCTCGACCACGCGGTCGCCTACGCCAAGACCCGCGAGACGTTCGGCAAGAAGATCATCGACCACCAGGGCCTGGCGTTCGTGCTGGCCGACATGGAGGCCGCGATCCAGTCCGCGCGCGCGATGCTGCTGCACGCCGCACGTCTCAAGGACCGTGGACTGCCCTACGGCCGCGAGGCATCCATTGCGAAGATGGTCGCCACCGACAACGCGATGAAGGTGACCACCGACGCCGTCCAGGTGCTCGGCGGCTACGGCTACACCCGCGACTTCCCGGTCGAGCGCTTCATGCGCGAGGCGAAGGTCATGCAGATCTTCGAGGGCACCAACCAGATCCAGCGCATGGTGATCAGCCGGTCACTGGCCAAGGACAACAACGGAACCATCAAGGAGAGCAACTGATGCAGGTCGAGAACACCGCGGCGATCGTCACCGGCGGAGCGTCGGGGCTGGGCGCGGCGACCGCCGCCGCCCTCGCCGGTCGGGGCGCGTCGGTCCACGCCTTCGACCTCCCCGCGGCGATCGAGAACGCACCCGCTGTCGACGGTGTCACCTACGTGCCCGTCGACGTCACGGACCCCGAGCAGGTCCAGGAGGCCGTCAACCAAGCCGCCTCCGAGCCGACCACTCCCCTGCGCATCGTGGTCAATTGCGCCGGCATCGGTCCCTCGGCCCGCATCCTGTCGAAGAAGGGCGTCCACGACCTCGCGCTCTACGCGAAGATCGTGCAGATCAACCTGATCGGCTCGTTCAACGTGCTGGCCCTCGCCTCCGAGAAGATCGCTGCCACCGAGCCCCTCGAGCACGACCAGCGCGGCGTCATCATCAACACCGCCTCCATCGCGGCCTTCGAGGGTCAGGTCGGCCAGGCGGCGTACAGCTCCTCCAAGGGCGGCATCGTCGGCCTCAACCTGCCGGCCGCGCGCGACCTGGCGCAATACGGCATCCGCGTGAACACGATCGCCCCCGGCATCGTCGAGACCCCGATGCTGGCCACGGTCTCCGACGAGTTCCGCGCCGGGCTGGCTGCCGGCGTCCCCAACCCGGCCCGCCTCGGTCGCCCCGACGAGTACGCCGACCTGGCGCTCTTCCTGGTCGACCACGACTACATCAACGGTGAGGTCGTACGCATGGACGGCGCGCTCCGGATGGCTCCGCGCTGATCGTCTGAGTCCCGTCCCCGGGACGCCCGGCGGGGCGGTCATTTCGACAGGAAGTTCGCAGCAGGGCCGCCGGGCTCACGCTCCGCCGGAGCGATGCAAGCGTGAACTCCCTGCTCAAATGACCGCCCGGCAGCCGCACGAGCGGTGGATCTCGACCAAGCGCTCGAGATCCCGCTTCACGCGCTCGGGCTTGTACATCACGTCCTCCCACAGGAATCGCGCCACCACCCATCGCTGGGTTGCCAGCCAGGTGTAGCGGCGGACGTCGGCCCGGAAGAGCTCCACGCTCCCGTGGAAGGCGAATGACTCCGCCTCGATCACCAGGCCCAGCTCGCTGTCGGCGAGGTCGACCCGGTGCGGTCCGATGCTGACCTGCGGAGCGGCTCGCAATCCGGCGACCTGCGAACAGATCACCCGCAGAGTGCTCTCGAACGGATTCGCCGCACGGCCGTCGGCGAAGGCAACCACGGCCAGAGCACGCGATCTTCCGGTCCTGGGCATGCGGTCGGCGACCTCGTCGAGCCGCTGGCGCGAGACCCGACCCGACCGGAGCGCTGAGTCCGCGATGCTGACCGCTTCGTCGAAGGGCAGCCACCGCGCGCAGTCGGCGACGGTTCGCGCGAGGGAGGTGACGCCCTCGACCACGTCCTCGTCGGGGAGGTCGTCCCAGTGCACCTCCACGCCCTCACGTCGGTCACGGCTGACCCGACTGTGTGCGCGGACGGTGACCCATGGCCGTTCCGGCTCGAACTTCAGCTTCAGGTCCCAGTGGCGCGCAGCGCTGAGCCCGGACAACACACCGCACAACGCCTCGGCCGCGGGCTGTCCGGCAAAGGGCACCGCATACTGCCCGTGGCGCCGCTTCTCGATCACACCCGAGCGCAGGGCCTTGGCGAGCTGTCGACGGCTGGTGAACCTCGCGAGCTCACGCCAGCCCGCGGTTCCGCCGCAACGGTGCAGTGCGGTGAGTGCGTCCATGCGGACAGTGTTTGCGAAGCTCGGCCGGTTCGCATGTCACTGTCCACAGGCGGTCATTTCGGCAGGAAGTTCGATGCTTCCGGGCTCGGTCCGCGCGTGGCGTCAGTGGGGCGTCGACGAACTTCCTGCCCAAGTGACCGGTCACCGCACGGCCGCCTCGTACGACGGCAGCGGCGGGCTGCAGCAGGCGAGAGCCGGTTGGGTCAGCGGGCGATGAAGAGGATCTCGTCGCGTCCGTACTCCATGCCGGGGTGCTCCGCGGCCAGGTGGGCCTGGGTCTTCTCGACCAGGTCGTCCTCGTCGGTGCCCTTGATGTGCTCACCGCAGGGACAGTTCAGCTGGGTCTTCATGCGGTCAGCCTACGGGCCCGCGTGCCGCGCGTCACAGCGTACGCCGGGTGCCACCGCGCTCGGGTACGCCCGCCACCGCCATGCGTCACGGCGTACGCCGGCTGCCACCGCGCTCGCGTGCGCCGGCCGCCACCGCCATGCGTCACGGCGTACGCCGGGTGCCGCCGCGTGCCGCCGCGCGTCACGGCGTACGCCGGGTGCCGCGCGGAACCGGACCTCAGCGCAGGAGCGCCGCGAAGCGCCGGTTCATGTCGCCGATCGCAGCGTCCGCGGCCGGGGAGAAGGCCGCCATGTCGAGGAACCCGTGGATCAGTCCGTCCCAGTCGACCGCGTCGACCGGGACCCCGGCATCGGCCAGCGCCGCGGCGTAGGCACGGCCTTCGTCGCGCAGCGGGTCGAACTCCGCGGTCACCACGATGGCCGGCGGCAGGCCGGGGCGTACGCCGTGGAGCGGGGAGAGTCGCGTGTCATGTGGTTCGACGTGGGTGGTGAGGTACTGCGTGACGAACCACTCCATCACCGCCATGTCGAGGAAGCGTCCGGTCGCGTTGACGTTGCGCGACTCGTAGGTGCCGAAGACGTCGACGGCGGGATAGACCAGCAGCTGGGCTGCTGCGCCGGGAATCGTCTGGGCGACGATCGCGGAGAGGTTGCCTCCCGCACTGTCGCCGGCGACCGCCCACGTCCCTGAGCCGCCGTACGCCTCGAGGGACTGGGTGATCGCCTGGGCCGCGTTGAGCGCATCGAGCACCGCCGCCGGGAACGGGTCCTCCGGAGCCAGCCGGTAGCCCACCGAGACCACGACCGCGTCGGTGTCGGCGCAGAGTCGCCGGCAGGCGTTGTCGTGGGTGTCGAGGTCGCCGATGACCCAGCCACCACCGTGGAAGAAGATGATCGTCGGCACCGGACCGTCGGCGGTCGGCCGATAGACCCGGGTCGGCAGTCCGGCGACGGACGCGTCGACCACGGACCCCACCGGGACGGGGCCGGACCCGGGAACAGATGCCTGTGCCAGCGCCGCGAATCCCTTGCGCGCGTCATCGACGGAGCCCTCGTTCATCGGCGGGTAGCCCGATGAGTTGATGAACTCGAGCAGGCCGGCGATTCCAGCATCCAGTGGCATGCCCGCACGATAGCCGGGCCCTCAGCCCCCACCCCTGATTTCGCCGACGGCGCGTGCGTCGACGGCGCGACCCCGCAGGTATCTCACCGTCCGGGCGGACCTCTTCTAGGAGCAACCACGTCACAACTGCCCAGGAGGCAAGCCATGCGCATCGCAACAAAGCTCACCTACGCCAACGTCGTCTCGACGTTGTGCCTGTTCCTGTTGGTCGTGGGCGTCGGTGGCACGGCCGCCTACGCCCACGGCAAGATCGGCTCGGACGACCTGGCAAGGAACGCGGTCAAGTCCAAGCACATCAAGAACGGCCAGGTCACGCCGCAGGATCTGAAGGGATCCCTGCGCGGTCAGGTCAAGGACGCCACCAGCCCGTGGGACGACATTCCTCGAGGGCGCACCGTGACCGGGCGCTACTACGACACTGCGGCCGCCGGCGACCTCCTCACGATCAACCTCCCGGCCCGCGCCCCGGTCGCACTGACGGACTCCGACATCATCGTCACGGGCACCAGCGGCAACGCGACCTGCACCGGTTCGTACGTCGACCCGACGGCACCCCGGGGCAAGGTCTGCGTCTACAACGCCGCCGGCACCATCGGGTCCGGTTGGACCTTCGCGGGGTCGAACGAGCACGACCACCACGTGTTCTACCTGACCCCGTCCGGTGGGTACTACTACGGCAGCTGGGCCTACACCGCGCCGTGACCGCGCGGGGGGGGTGCCGGGCTCGCGGTGACGCGGGCCCGGCGCCAGGTCCCGCGACCGGGTACGGCGCTGGGCCCGGCGCCCTGCCCGGTGTCGCCGACGTCAGCGCAGGAACGTGCGGATGCCGCGCGACAACCCGAGGGCGTACGACGACCGCCCGCGCGAGGTGGTCATCCGGCGGGCGTCGATCGGTGACCGCATGTTGCCGAGCTCGACCATCACGGTGGGCATGTCGGACAGGTTGAGGGTGCCGAGGTCGTGCCGGAGGTCGAGCCCGTCGCCACCGGCAACGTAGTCGGCGGCCGGGAGTCCCCGCGCCTCCAGCGCACGCTTGAGCGACCGGGCGAGGCGCTGGGAAGCACGGTGCGTGTCGCGCGTCGGCCTCACGTCGGCCGGTGCGATCACGTGGAACCCGTGGCCGCCGGAGTATGACCCGTCACCGTGGATGCTGACCTTGAGGTCGGCCCTGCCGTTGCCCCGACGCCCGCGCTCGTCGACGCACGGACCCCAGCGATCGAGACGGTTGGAGTGGCGCGTCATGATCACCGTCGCCCCCATGCGGCGGAGACGGTGCTGGAGCACCTTCGCGACCTGCCAGGTGAAGGTCGACTCGGGAAAGCCGCCGTTGGTCGAGGTGCCGGTGGTGTTGCACGGCTTGCGGAAACCACCGGCCGGCACCAGCCGGTTGATCTCGTCGGGGAAGCGGTGGTTGCCGAGCTGGTGGCCCGGGTCGATCACGACCACCTTGCCCGCGAGCGGCTCACGCGCACCAGCGGGCGCCATCGAGGTTGCCGGCTCCGGCGCGGTCGGCGTCGCACCGGGCGGCATCGGGACCAGTGCACCGACCGACGCCGCGGCGGCCACCGCGAGCGAGGCGAGCACGGTCCTGATCATGTGCCCGAGACTAACGGCCGACAGCGACGACCTGCCGTGCTGGAGGGCCTGACGGCACGTCTCAGTAGCCGAGGAGGTCCTTGCGCTTGTTGCTCCAGGCCAGCGCCGACTCGATCGCGTCATCCATCGACAGCTCGGTCTTCCAGCCGAGCAGGTCCTTGGCCCGGTCTGCGTTGGCGAACGCACCCACCGCGTCGCCCGGCCGCGGCGGTGCCTCGGTGGTCGGGACGGACCTGCCGAAGACCCGCTCGAAGGAGGCCAGCATCTCGCGCACCGTCACCCCGTCGCCGCGGCCGATGTTGATCAGCGTGCTGGTCTCGCCGGTCGCGGACAGCACGTCGTCGAACTTCTCGATCGCCCGCACGTGGGCCTGGGCCAGGTCCCACACGTGCAGGTAGTCGCGCAGGCCGGTGCCGTCGCGTGTCGGCAGGTCGGTCCCGGTGATCGTGAACGTCTCACGCACGCCGAGCGCCACCTCCGCCATGATCGGCACGATGTGCGTGGCGTGCTCCAGGTGGTAGCCGGTCTCGAGGTCCGGGTCGGAGCCGATCGGGTTGAAGTAGCGCAGGATGATCGCCCGCAGGTCGGTCGCGGAGGCGATGTCGGTCAGCGCCTGCTCCATCATCAGCTTGGTCCGGGCGTACGGCGACGTGGGCTCGACCGGGTCTCCCTCGCGGACCTCGAACCCGGGCTGCAGGGCATAGAGCGACGCGGTCGACGAGAACACCAGCCTGGTCTTGCCGAGCGCGGCCAGCTCGTCGAAGAGCTCCAGCGACTTGGCCACGTTGTCGCGGTAGTACTCGTAGGGAAGCTCCACCGACTCCGGCACGACGATGCGCGCGGCCATGTGGATGGTCGCGTCGAGGTCAGGGTGCTCCTCGACGATCCTGCGCACCAAGGAACGGTCGGCGATGTCGCCCTCGTAGAAGATCCGGTCACCGACGAACTTGCGGGGACCCACGAGCAGCGAGTCGAGGATGACAGGTGTGTGGCCGGCCTGCTCGAGTGCCTTCGCGGTGATCGATCCGAGGTAGCCGGCGCCGCCGGTGACGAGAACCTTCATGCGCCGAGCCTAGCCGGGCACGACCGCGGGGTGAGCACCGTCACCTCCCGTCCCGCGATTCGTTGTCAGGACGAACTCGGGAGACAGGATCACCATGATCGACGAGAAGACCGGCAGCACGGAGGAGCTGGAGCCCCGGATGGTCGCCGACCAACCGACGGGGCGCATTCGTGTGCGCCGGAAGCGGCGCCGCAGCTGGTTCAGGCGCCACAGGTCGCTGACCATCCTGATGCTGGTCGCGCTGGTGCTGCTCGCGATCGTCATCGGATGGCTGCTGTGGCTGGAGAACCAGATCGACGACGTACGCCGTTTCGACACCGACCTGGGCGACCACCGGCCGGCGCAGGGCCAAGGCATCGACATCCTGCTGATGGGCGTGGACGACCTCGACGGCTCACGGGACGTCGGTGACAGCGTCTACGACATGTTGGAGTCGGGGCGCTGGCAGCCCGGGGTCGCCCGCAGCGACACGTTGATGCTGCTCCACATCGAGAGTGACCACCGAGCCGCCCAGCTGGTCTCGATCCCCCGCGACTCCTGGGTCGACATCCCGGGCCACGGCAGGTCGAAGATCAACGCGGCGTTCTCCTGGGGCGGCCCGTCACTGGCCGCGCGCACCGTGGAGCAGAACCTCGACCTGCGCATCGACCACATGATGATCATCGACTTCGACGGCTTCAAGGACGTCACGGAGGCCATCGGCGGTGTCAAGGTCTTCGTCCCGGACACGGTGACCGATCCCCGGTCCGGCGCGACCGACTGGGAGCGCGGCTTCCACCACCTCGAGGGTGACCGGGCGCTCCACTACGTGCGTACCCGCTACAGCCTGCCCGGAGGCGACTTCGACCGGATCAACCGGCAGCAGAACTTCCTGCGCACGGTGCTCGACAAGCTCACCTCGCGTGGCGTGCTGCTCAACCCCGTGCGGGTGAGCAGGCTCGCCGACACCTTGGGTGAGCTCGTCATGGTCGATGCGGGCCTGACCAACGGCAAGCTCCGCGACCTGGCCATCGACTCGCGTCACCTGCGCAGCGGCGCGATGCGGTTCCTGACCGCACCCAACTCGGGGAGCGGCATGGTGGGCCGGGCCAGCGTCGTGCACCTCGACGTCCGCAGGACCCGGCGCATGTTCGACGCGATGGAGCAGGGGCAGTTCGAGTCCTGGTACGCCCAGCACGAGGTCAGCGAGCTGCCGGGCACGACGCAGGTGAACTAGGAAGCGGGGTCTCGAGACGGTCGCAGAGCGACCTCCTCAACCGCCGTCGGTGCGACCTCGACCACCGAAGCAGGAGTCAGAGCAGGCCGAGCAGGTACTCGCCGTAGCCACTCTTCGCGAGCGGCTCGGCCACCCGGCGCAGGTCGTCGTCGCTCAGCCACCCGGAGCGCCAGGCCACCTCTTCGGGCGAGCCGATCTTCATCCCCTGGCGGCTCTCGATGGTGCGCACGAAGTTGCTGGCGTCGTTGAGGGAGTCGAAGGTGCCCGTGTCGAGCCAGGCCGTGCCGCGCGGCAGCACGCCGACCTGCAGGGTGCCCTCGTCCAGGTAGAGCCGGTTCAGGTCGGTGATCTCGAGCTCGCCCCGCGGAGACGGCGAGAGCGTCTTCGCCCGCTCCACCACGGTGTTGTCGTAGAAGTAGAGCCCCGGCACCGCGAAGTTGCTCTTCGGCTTCTCCGGCTTCTCCTCCAGCGAGAGCGCGCGGCCCTCGTCGTCGAACTCCACCACGCCGTACGCCGTGGGGTCGGCGACCTGGTAGCCGAAGATCGCCGCGCCGTCGATGTCGTTGAACCGGCGCAGCTGGTGGCCCAGCCCGGGGCCGTAGAAGACGTTGTCACCGAGCACCAGCCCGACCGCGGACGACCCGATGTGCTCCTCGCCGATCACGAACGCCTGGGCGAGGCCGTCGGGCGAGGGCTGCACGGCGTACGTGATGTCGACGCCCAGCTGGGACCCGTCGCCCAGCAGGCGGCGGAACGCGTCGGCCTCGTGGGGCGTGGTGATGATGAGGACGTCGCGGATCCCGGCCAGCATCAGCGTGGTCAACGGGTAGTAGATCATCGGCTTGTCGTAGACCGGGACCAGCTGCTTGCTGATGCCTTGGGTGATCGGGTGCAGACGACTTCCGGTGCCTCCGGCAAGGATGATTCCGCGCATGTCGCGCATCATACGGGCGAGGCCACCGCCCCGACCCGGACGACCACCACGAGCCGTGGGGGCCAGGCAATAGGGTGAGCCCCATGAATCTTCTCGTCACCGGCGGAGCCGGCTTCATCGGCTCCAACTTCGTGCACCACGTCGTCGCGAACACCGACCACACCGTGACCGTGCTCGACAAGATGACCTACGCCGCCTCCCGGGAGGCACTGGCCGAGCTGCCCGAGGACCGGGTGACCCTGGTCGTGGGCGACATCGCCGAACCCGACGTGGTCGACCCGCTGGTCGCCGCCGCCGACGCGGTCGTGCACTTCGCCGCGGAGTCCCACAACGACAACTCGCTCAACGACCCGAGCCCGTTCATCCGCACCAACCTGATCGGCACGTTCACGTTGCTCGAGGCGGTGCGCAAGCACGACGTCCGCCTGCACCACGTCTCCACCGACGAGGTGTACGGCGACCTCGAGCTGGACGACCCGAAGCGGTTCACCGAGGACACCCCCTACGCCCCGTCGTCGCCGTACTCCGCTTCGAAGGCCGGCTCCGACCACCTGGTCCGGGCGTGGGTGCGCAGCTTCGGCGTCCGCGCGACGATCTCGAACTGCTCCAACAACTACGGCCCCTGGCAGCACATCGAGAAGTTCATCCCCCGCCAGATCACCAACGTCATCGACGGCATCCGCCCGAAGGTGTACGGCGACGGGCTCAACGTCCGCGACTGGATCCACGCCGACGACCACTCCAGCGCCGTGCTGGCGATCCTCGAGCGCGGGCGGATCGGCGAGACCTACCTCATCGGCGCCGACGGCGAGAAGAACAACCTCGAGGTGGTGCGGCTGATCCTCAAGCTGATGGGCCAGCCCGAGGACGCCTACGACCAGGTCACCGACCGGGCCGGCCACGACCGGCGCTATGCGATCGAGTCCGGCAAGCTGCGCGCCGAGCTCGGCTGGTCGCCGCGCTTCGAGGACTTCGAGTCCGGGCTGACGGACACCATCGCGTGGTACCGCGAGCACGAGGACTGGTGGCGCCCGGCCAAGGACGCGACCGAGGCGTCGTACGCCGCGAAGGGACAGTGATGGCTGAGCTCACCATCGAGCAGACGCCCATTCCCGGTCTCCTCGTCGTCCGCCTGCCGGTGATGGCCGACAGCCGCGGCTGGTTCAAGGAGAACTGGCAGCGCGAGAAGATGGTGGCGCTGGGCCTGCCCGACTTCGGTCCGGTGCAGAACAACGTCTCCTTCAACACCGCGCGCGGCGCGACCCGCGGCATCCACACCGAGCCGTGGGACAAGTTCGTCTCCGTGCTCACCGGCCGGGTCTTCGGCGCCTGGGTCGACATGCGTGAGGGGCCGACGTTCGGCCAGGTGTTCACCATCGAGATCGACCCGTCGGTGGCCGTCTTCGTGCCACGCGGGGTCGGCAACTCCTACCAGACGCTCGAGGACGCGACGACCTACAGCTATCTGGTCAACGAGCACTGGCGCCCGACCACGGCCTACCCGGCGCTGCACCTGGGCGACCCGACGGCCGCGATCGACTGGCCGATCCCGCTGGCCGAGTCGGAGCTGTCCGAGAAGGACCAGAACAACCCGACCCTCGACGCCGCGACGGCGATGAAGCCCCTGCGCACGCTGATCCTCGGCGCCGGTGGACAGCTCGGCCAGGCCCTGGCCGCCGAGTTCCCCGACGCCCACGCGGTCACCCGTGCGGAGCTGTCGTTGACCTCCTCCGAGGACCTCAGTGCCTGGCCGTGGCACGAGTACGACGTCGTGCTCAACGCCGCTGCCCACACCGCGGTGGATGCCGCCGAGTCCACCGGGCGGGCCGACGCGTGGGCCGCCAACGCGACCGGTCCGGCGACGCTGGCCCGGTTGGCCACCGAGCACCGGCTGACGCTGGTGCACTTCTCCAGCGACTACGTCTTCGACGGCACCGCCGGCGATCCCGTCGGCGGCCACCGCGAGGACGAGCCACTGTCCCCGCTGGGCGTCTACGGCCAGACCAAGGCCGCCGGGGAGCTGGCGGTCGGGACCTCGCCGCGCCACTACGTCCTGCGCACCTCATGGGTGATCGGCGAGGGCAACAACTTCGTGCGCACCATGGCCCGGCTGGCCCGCGACGGGGCCTCCCCGAGCGTGGTCGACGACCAGGTCGGCCGCCTCACCTTCACCACGGAGCTGGCCCGCGCGGTCAGGCACCTGCTCGAGTCGGGATCGCCCTACGGCGTCTACAACGTGACCGGCGACGGGCCGCCGACCAGCTGGGCCGACCTGGCGGCCGAGGTGTTCCAGCGCTGCGGCCGCTCCCGTGGGGACGTCACGCCGGTGAGCACGCAGGAGTACGCCGCCGACAAGGCGTTGGCCCCGCGGCCGGCCAACAGCGTGCTGTCGATGGCGAAGATCGAGGCCACCGGCTTCGTGCCGCGCGACGTGCTGACCTCCCTGACGGCGTACCTCAACGCCGACTGACCCGGTCCGGGACGACCGGCGAGCAGGACGCCCCGGCGGCAGACCCTGCCGAGGGCCCGGCAGTCGACCCGCCGACCCCGCGGGTCACGCTGCCCCAACGGCTCAGGTGGTGAGCACGACCTTGCCGGTGGCCCTGCGCTGCTCGAGGCACAGCAGCGCCTCGGCGGCCCTGTCCAGCGGGAAGCTCGGCCCGACGACGGGCTTGAGCGCACCACTCGACAGGTGCGGCAGCATCGCCTCCCACTGGGTGCCGATGTAGCCGGGTCGCGGCATCGCGTAGGCACCCCAACCGACACCCGTGACCGAGATGTTGTTGAGCAGCAGCCGGTTGACCTTCACGGTCGGGATGTCGCCGGCCGTGAAGCCGATGACCAGGAGGCGGCCGTGCGGACGCAGCGTGCGCAGTGAGTCGGTGAACCGGTCGCCACCGACCGGGTCCACGACGATGTCCACCGACTGGCCGACTGCGTCCTTGAAGCCGTCGGCGAGGACGAACTCGTCGGCACCGGCGGTCACCGCGATCTCGCCCTTGTCCTCCGTCGAGGTGACGCCGATGACCCGGCCTGCTCCGAACGCCTTGGCGACCTGGATGGCGCTGGTGCCGATGCCTCCGGCCGCGCCGTGCACGAGCACGGTCTCGCCGGCCAGCAGGTGGCCCCGGTCGACGAGCGCGAAGTGGGAGGTGCAGTAGTTGAAGAGGAACGAGGCGCCCTCCTCGAAGCTGACCGAGTCGGGCAGCCTGAAGGTCAGGTGGGGCTGGGCCAGCACCTTCTCCGCGAAGCCACCGAGCATCGGCAGCGAAGCCACCCGGTCGCCCACGGACAGCCCCGAGCCCTCCGGCGCGGAGGCGACGACCCCGGCCACCTCGGCGCCGGGCACGAACGGCAGCTCGGGCTTGAGCTGGTAGAGACCACGGGACTGCAACACCTCCGGGAAGGCGACACCGATGGCTCTCACGTCGATGACGACCTGCTCGTCGCCGGTCGCATCGGGGATCTCGACGAGCTCGACTGCTTCGGGACCGTCGAGGCTGCTGATGTGGATCGCACGCATCGGGTGATGCCTCCGTTCGGTGGTGGTGGCTCGGGCGTGGCCCCAGCCTTCCATGCTGAATTCCCTGACCACCCCGGGGCCAGCGGTCCCGCGACCGGCCGAGCCCGACGCGCGACGTACGGCGTCTGCGGTCAGCGGCGGGTGAGCGCGGAGACCGCCGGGCGTACGTCGACGAGGTAGACGATCGCGGCCACCGAGCCGATCAGGTGCAGGAAGTTCAGCGGCGAGGCCTGGATCAGGATCACCTGCGCGGCCAGGGCGACACCGAGGATCGCCAGCCAGGCCGGCTTCGAGAGCTTGTTGGCGGCCGAGTAGGCCTCGGCGGGCCAGAGCAGGGCGTTGACGAACGCGAACACCTTCACGCCCAGGGCGATGAAGGTGACCGCGAGCACCACGTAGGCCTCGATGAGGAAGATGTCGAACACGGTCACCAGCCTACGTGCCACGCCGCGCCGAGGGGGAACGGCCGACGACCACAGGAAATCAGCACAGCCCCCGAGCCGATGGCTCGGGGGCTGTGCCGGTGGAGTCAGAACAGCGTCAGCTGCTCCTCCCCTGACTCATCTCTTCAGGCCTGCTTGGTCTCGGTGGCCTTGGTCTGGGTGGCCTGGGCCGCGGGGGCCTGCTTGGCGGCCGGAGCCTTCTTCGCAGCAGCCTTCTTGGCCGGGGCCTTCTTGGCGGCCGGGGCCTTCTTCGCAGCAGCCTTCTTGGCCGGGGCCTTCTTGGCGGCCGGCTTGGTGGCGGGCTTGGTCGTGCCGGTGGCGGTCTTCACGTCGGCGGAGACGGTGGTCTTCGTCTTCTTGGAGTCGACGTCGACGGCCAGCTCGATCTTGCGGAGCTTCGCGACAGCCTTCTCGCCGCGCTTGACCAGGTCGGTGTAGGTGGAGGTCGCGTCGGACACGGCGTCGGCGACGAAGCCCTGGGCCTTGGTCGGGAACGCCTTGGCCTCGGCCTGCAGCTCGGCAACCTGGGCCTCGAACCTGGCCTGGGCCTTCCTGGCCTCGGCCTGCAGCTCGGCGAGCTTCGCCTCCAGCTTGGCCTGGGCCTCCTTGGCCTCCTTGGTCACGGAGTCCACGCGGGCCGAGACGACGGTCTGCGCCTGCTTGTTCAGGTTCTTGGGCTCCAGGTCGATGGCGGCAACCTTCTTCTGCACGTCGGCAACCCGGGTCTGCACGTCGATGACGTACTGGCGGGCAACCTCGACCGCGAGGTCGGTGGCGCCGACGGTGGCGTAGAAGGGGCGGGTCGCCTCGGACTTGATGTCGAACTTGGCCTTGGCCATGTCGATCTCCTCAATGCTTGCGGTGCGATCCCCTCGGACCGCTCCAGGATGGATGGTCAGCTGTCGGTCTCGTCCGCGGCCTGGCCGTTGGTGGCCAGGAACGAGGAGTAGACGTCGAGCAGGGACTGCTTCTGCCGCTCCGTGAGCTTGGTGTCGGCGAGGATCGCCAGCTCCACCGAACCCCCCACACCGTCGACGGGACTGACGATCCCGGCGCGGATGTAGAGCTGCTCGGCCGAGATCCGGAGAGCCTTGGCAATTTGCTGAAGCACGTCGGCGGAGGGCTTGCGCAGACCACGTTCGATCTGGCTCAGGTACGGATTGGACACACCGGCCTGCTCCGCGAGCTGCCTCAACGAGAGCTCAGCGGAGGTCCGCTGCTCCTTGAGGTAGTCGCCGAGCGACTCGACTGTCTTTCCGACCATTCCCTTTGCCATGACTCCATGGTGCTAACTGCAGTTAGCAAAATCAAGTCGACGCACGCGTGGCCTTGCGCACACGCGACCGACTTTTCCCTTGCCCCACAGGTGATTGGATGTTCAACGAGCGTCGTACGCCGCGCTAGCTGCGGCATGCAGCGCGACACTCTGCGGCGGTCATTTCGACAGGAAGTTCGCGGGACGATGGACACCGTCGAGCGTGCCCGTCGCACGGACGCACCCGAACTTCCTGCTCAAATGCACGCCGCCGGCGCAGGTCGCGACATCGGGCGCGGCTGCCCCGGGACAGGGGCTCGGGATCGACGACGAGCCGGGCGTCAGGCGCGCAGGTGCGCCAGCGCCAGGCCGATGGGCATGGTCACCGCGAGCAGGAACAGCACTGCGCGGTACGCCCACAGCAGCACGCCGGCAGTCGCCGCACGGGTCGTCCACACGGCCAGCACCAACGTGGGCAGGAGGAGCAGGCCACCGACGTCGACGACGTACGGCGCACGGGTCAGCGACCCGACGATGACCAGCAGGTTGCCGGCGTTCCACCCGGCGTACTGCACCCACCAGGTCCGGCCACGGACCGGCGCCGGCGCAAAGGCCTCCTGGGCGCGCCCGACCAGGCACTGCGCGACACCGCCGACGAGGACGAGGTACGCCGCCAGCCAGCTGCCCTTGGCCAGGTCGAGGGGCGCCGTGGCTGCTGCGACCAGTCCGCCGGCCACCACCTGGGCGGCACCGGTCCAGTAGAACGTCGACGCCCAGCCCATGTCAGAAGGTCGCCCGGATCTCCCCCACCGGCTTGCCGCCGCCGAGCAGGGGCAACTGGCCGGTCGCGTCGATCGCAGCAGCGTCGACGCCGTCGAGGGAGGGCACGCCGGAGCGACGCAGGGCCTCGGCCATCAGCACCGGCCGCACCCGCGGGGCGCCGTCGTCGCACTTCAGCGCGAAGGCCTGGCCGTTGGGCAGCGCGACGGCGTAGCAGGACTCGGCGCCGGCCTTGCCGATCGCGCCCGGGATCGCCGTGAGCAGCGCGCGCTCGTCGCGGGTGGAGCCGGAGACGTTCTGCGGGAACTCGCGGATTGCTGCGGCGATGCGGGCCTCGGGGCCCTCGGCGGCCACGGCCAGGGTGCGGAAGGCACGGGCCAGGCCGGTCAGCGAGGCGGACAGCAGCGGCGCTCCGCACCCGTCGATCGCGACGTTGGCCACGGGCTCACCGGTGAGCTCGGCGAAGGTCTCCGCGATCCGCACCTGCAGCGGGTGGTCGAGGTCGAGGTAGGTCGCGGTGTCCCAGCCGTTGACCACGCAGGTGGCCAGCATCGAGGCGTGCTTGCCGGAGCAGTTCATCAGCACCGCGGCCTTCTCCCCGCCGGAGCGCAGGAGCGCCTCCTTGGCCGCGTCGTCCAACGGGAAGTCGGGCGGGCACTGCAGGGCAGACTCGTCGAGTCCGGCGCCGGCCAGGATGCGACGCACCGCGTCGACGTGGAAGGGCTCGCCGGAGTGCGACGCGCAGGAGAGGGCGAGCAGGTCCGGCGAGAGGTCGAGGCCCGCGCGGACCATGGCCAGCGCCTGGATCGGCTTGTTGCAGGAGCGCGGGAAGACCGGCGCGTCGACGGTTCCGACCGACCACTCGACCTCGCCCGACGCGTCGAGGGCGACCACGGACCCGTAGTGGTGGCCCTCCACCACACCCGAGCGGAAGATTTCGGCGACGACAGGTGCACTCATGTCCCCGACGCTATCGCTGCACGCGGTTTGAGGTGAGGGCACCCGGGTAGGACGGCCACCATGAGACGAACCCTCCTGGCCGCGCTCGCAGCCTGCATGGCGCTCCCGTTGGCGGCCTGCAGCGAGGACGCCGCCGAGCGTTCCGACCAGCCCGAGAAGATCGATCGCCCGGCATCCCTGGACGCAGGATGGTCGGCTGACATCGCCGACATCGGCACGCCGGTGCGCTCGGGCCGGTCCACCCACAGCGGCGGCGGGCTCACCACCTGGCACATCGGCTCGACGGTGGTCCTCCCCGGCACCAACGGCCTGGCCGCGTTCGACAGCGTGGACGGCACCCCGCAGTGGGAGCTCCGACTCCCCAACCGGCTGGGCCAGGTCTGCCGCACGTCCGACGGGCCGAACGGGGACGGCACCGTCGTCCTCCTGCTCGCCGACGACAGGGACTGCGACATCCGCCGCATCGCCGCAGTCGACACCGGCTCCGGCACGTTGCTGTGGCACCAGCCGCTCGGGGACACGAAGTACCTCTACGACGACGCGGTGCCGAGCATCACCGAGCGCACCGTCAGCATGCCGGTCAACTGCGACGTCGTACGCCGCTTCGACGCCCGCACCGGCAAGCGCCAGCCCGATGTCTTCCCGGAGTCCGACGCCTGCCTGAGCCACGTGGTGATCGGGCAGGGCCTGATGGTGGTCTCGCGCCACGACGCGCAGGACGGCACCGACACGCTGACGGCGTACGACGAGGAGTCGTTGCGCAGGCTCTGGTCGCGCACCCTCGACGAGCGCACCCGCGCCACCGAGGTCGTCTCCGACAAGCCCCTGGTCCTGGGCGTGGAGACCGGTGGTCACCGGCTCTTCCGGCGCTTCGACCGGGACGGCCGCCCCGGGGCGTACGTCGGCTTCGAGAGCAACGCGAGCTTCCCGACCGTGATCGGGATCCTCGACGGACAGTTCATCGTGTCCTACCCGATCGGGGTGCAGTCGAGCCCGTTCCACGGCTTCGACCTGGCCACCGGTGAGCGGACGTGGTCGACGCTGCCCGACCAGCCCGCGATCGCCGGCCGGTCGGGCGACGACCTGCTGACCCTGCAGTGGGTCGTGCCCGAGCAGGGCGACGACCTGCGCGGCCTCGAGCTCTGGGTGGGGCTCGCCGACCCGGCGGACCCCACGGACGTGCGGGAAGTCGGTCGTGTCCCGGCCAGCGAGAGGACCCTGTCGACGTCCCTCGGCTGGGCCGACGACCGCCTCTACACCATCAGCGGCAGCGAGCTGTCGTCGTACGAGATGGAGGACACGGGCGAGCCGCTCCCGCCAGCCCCCTCGCAGCGACCCACGACGTGGACCGACGGCGACGTCACTCCGGCTGACACGTTGAACCTCTGCGACCGGATCCGGCCAGCGACGCTGCGGGCACTGGGCTTCCGGACGGACCTGCCCCGCCCCTCGGGGTGCACCTGGAGCGAGTCGGAACGTCCCGACGACCAGCACAAGTACCTGAGTGTCGAGCTCTTCCCGCTCGCGGCACGCACGGACGCCGACGGCACCAAGCTGACCTCCGTCGAAGCGGCTGAGCGCCAGGTCGCGCAGTGGCGCGACGACAAGGAGATCAACTACGTCGGGCCGATGCGGCCGGTCGACGGGCTCGGTGACGAGGCGTGGCAGGCCAAGAAGGGCACCGGCACCACCCGGTTGATCGCTCGGCAGGGCAACCTGGTCGTGATCGTGCACCACCGGTTGGACGCCGACTCCGGCAGGGCCGCGGAGAACCTGCCCCGCCGGGTGCAGCAGGTCTTCAGCGACCTGGTCGCCGGCCTTCCCGACGCAGGCTGATCCTCCGCCCCAGCGCTGCCCGGGCCTGCCCCAGCTCGGCCCAGCGCATGCACTGCTGCGCGGCCGAACCAGCTCCCTGCAGGTTCGCGTGTTTCTCGCGACCATGGTCCACCCGGGCGTGCAGGCACACTGCCGACCGTCGCAGATGGCAGGATGGCGCCCGTGTCGACTCCCCAGAACCCTCACCCGCAGCACTGCCCCACCCAGCGCGAGCTGGACGATCTCGAGCTCCTCGTCACCGGTGCCTACGAACCGCTGACCGGGTTCAACGAGCCAGGCTCCCCGGTCCGGCTCGAGCTGCCGGCGGAGCTGGCCGAGGCGGAGACCGTCGAGCTGGTCGACCCGGAGGGCCTGCCGCTGGCGACGATCGATCGCGAGGGCAACGTCACCCACCTGGCCCACGCGGCGTACGGCCCCTTCCGTCGCCTCTACCTCTCCCCCAGCCAGGTGCGTGAGCAGCACGCCGGCGCGACGTTCGTCCCGGTGACCGCCGCGCTCACCCGGGCCGAGCTGGATGCCCTGCCGAGCTCCCGGCTGGTCCTGCTGGCACTGGTCGGCGCGGGCACCCCCGACGACCTCAGCCCGGTCGGCCTGCTCCGAGCCACCCTCGCCGCCGCGGACCTGCTGGACGACGCCTCCGTGGTGGCCGTGCCGCTGCCGTCCCACGACGACCCCTCCGCCGACCACCTGCTCGGGCACCAGGTCGTCGACAACTACGCGGCCGGCGACCCGGTGGTGGCACTGCCCTCGTCGTCCTCGGGGGTTGAGGAGGCGAGGAACGAGCCGTCTCGAAACCTTCCCGAGTCCATCCAGGCCATCGTCGACTTCGACCGTCCCGCCCCGGACGAGCGCGGACTGGTCCTCTTCTTCACCGGCCTGTCGGGCAGCGGCAAGTCCACGATCGCCCGCGCCCTCCAGGACAAGCTCCTGGAGCAGGGCCGCCGCACGGTCACCAGCCTCGACGGTGACGTCGTACGCCGGAACCTCAGCGCGGGACTGACCTTCTCCAATGCGGACCGCGAGACCAACATCCGCCGCATCGGCTGGGTGGCCGCCGAGATCGCCCGCCACGGTGGGGTCTCGATCGTCAGCCCGATCGCGCCGTTCGACGCGACCCGTCAGGACGTACGCCGGATGGTCGACGCCGCAGGTGGGGAGTTCTTCCTGGTGCACGTGGCGACTCCCCTCGAGGAGTGCGAGCGCCGTGACCGCAAGGGGCTCTACGCCAAGGCGCGAGCGGGAGTGATCCCCGAGTTCACCGGCATCTCGTCGCCCTACGAGGAGCCCGAGGACGCCGACGTGCGCGTCGACACCACAGGCCGCTCCATCGAGGAGGCACTCGACGACGTGCTCGCGGTGCTCCGCGACGAGGGCCTGCTCGACGTCTGAGCCGCGAGCCCCTTCGCGCCGGCCAACCGCTCGAGCTCTTCCTCCGCCCCCGCACGGAATCCTCGGCACGTCGCCGACGACATCCCACCCCCGGCACTCGGCTGCGGGGTCAGGGCACCGGATTGCGGCATGATCGGACCCACCCATTACCCTGCTCATCGCGTATACCTAGTGATTCACTCGACTTAAGGGACTTCATCCATGCCCGACATCTTCACCACGGCCGCACTCGCCGTGCTGTGCGTGTCCTTCGGGGTCGGCATCGTCGTGGGGCTGACCGGCATGGGCGGTGGCGCCCTGATGACACCGGCGCTGATCTTCCTCGGCATCAACCCGACCGCCGCCGTGGCCAACGACCTGGTCAGCGCGAGCATCACCAAGTCCGTCGGCGCCGGGGTGCACTGGCGCAGCGGCTCGCCCAACCTCAAGCTGGCGGCGTACCTCATCGCCGGAAGCGTCCCCTTTGCCTTCGCCGGCGCCTTCGTCATCGACCACTTCGGCGCGGCCAAGGAGCAGGAGGACTTCGTCAGGACCGCGATCGGCTGCGCGCTCCTCTTCACGGCGGCGACCTACACGTTCCGGATGTACATCCAGCTGCGCCAGGTGACCGGTGGCAACGAGGCGCCCAGGAGCGAGATGGTCGTCCGACCGATCCCGACGCTGCTGGTGGGGATGGTCGGCGGACTGCTCGTCGGCGTGACCTCGGTCGGGTCGGGCTCGCTGATCATGGTCGCCCTGCTGCTGCTCTACCCCACCCTCTCGGCGGTGAAGCTGGTCGGCACCGACCTGGTCCAGGCGGTTCCGCTGGTGCTCGCGGCAGCCATCGGCCACGTCATCGTCAGCGGCGTCGACTGGGAGGTGCTGATCCCGCTGGTGATCGGCGGCATCCCCGGCACCTTCCTCGGCGCCCGGATGGCCAACTGGGTCAGCCAGTCGGTGATCCGACGCGGCATCGTGATCGTCCTCAGCCTCACCGGGCTCAAGCTCCTCGGCGTCGCACCGGAGATCATCGGCATGCTGGGCGCGGCGTTCCTGCTGCTCGGTCCGCTCGCCTGGGGCTTCGTCCGCCAGACCCGCGGGCTACCCGCCTTCGACAACAACTCGGGGGCGTGGCGTGTCACGCACCACGCTGACAAGCACCAAAGCAACGACTGAACGAGACTCACGAGCGGTCGCCCGATACGATGACGGCTGCTGTCCAAGAGGAGAGGTCCCAAACAAATGGTAGAGCCGGTCAAGGCCGCGACTCACGCCGACTATCAACTGAGTCAGCTCGACCAGTTGGAGGCGGAGTCGATCCACATCTTCCGAGAGGTTGCCTCGGAGTTCGAGAAGCCGGTGCTGATGTTCTCCGGCGGCAAGGACTCGATCGTCATGCTCCGTCTGGCGGAGAAGGCGTTCTATCCCGCGAAGATCCCGTTCCCGATCATGCAGATCGACAACGGACAGGACTTCGACGAGGTCGGTGAGACCCGCGCCCGTTGGGTCGAGCGCCTCGGCGTCAAGCTGATCGTGGCGAGCATCGATGACGCCATCGCGCGCGGCATCGTGGTCGACGACGGCAAGACCACCCGCAACCGGTTGCAGACACCGACCTTGATCAACGCGATCGAGGAGAACGGCTTCACCGCCGCCTTCGGTGGTGGTCGTCGCGACGAGGAGAAGGCCCGCGCCAAGGAGCGCGTCTACTCCCACCGTGACGAGTTCGGCCAGTGGGACCCCAAGATGCAGCGCCCCGAGCTGTGGAGCCTCTACAACGGTCGCATCCACCCGGGCGAGCACATGCGGATCTTCCCGATCTCCAACTGGACCGAGCTGGACATCTGGGACTACATCGGTCGCGAGGGCATCGAGATCCCCGAGATCTACTTCTCCCACAAGCGCCGGGTCTTCGAGCGCGACGGCATGCTGCTGTCGGAGACCCCGCTGAACCCCACCCGTGAGGGCGAGGTCGTCGAGGAACGCGTCGTCCGCTTCCGCACCTGTGGTGACATCACGCTCACCGGTTGCGTCGAGTCGACCGCCTCGACCATCGAGGAGATCATCGAGGAGGTCGCCATCGCCAAGGTCACCGAGCGTGGTGCCACCCGTGGCGACGACCGCTTCTCCGAAGCAGCCATGGAAGACCGCAAGAAGGAAGGCTACTTCTGATGGCCAACGAGGCGACCCAGTCCCCCGAGACCAACCAGCCCGCGATCAACCCCGACATGGACCTCCTGCGCTTCGCGACGGCCGGTTCCGTCGACGACGGCAAGTCGACGCTGATCGGTCGCCTGCTGCTGGACTCGAAGTCGATCTTCGAGGACCAGCTCGAGGCCGTCGAGTCGACGTCGCAGTCCAAGGGCTACGACTACACCGACCTGGCGCTACTGACCGACGGTCTGCGTTCGGAGCGGGAGCAGGGCATCACCATCGATGTCGCCTACCGCTACTTCGCGACGCCGAACCGCAAGTTCATCATCGCCGACACCCCGGGCCACGTTCAGTACACCCGCAACATGGTCACCGGTGCCTCCACCGCTGACCTGGGCCTGGTGCTGGTCGACGCCCGTCAGGGCCTGACCGAGCAGTCGCGCCGCCACGCGGTGATCCTGTCGCTGCTGCGGGTGCCGCACCTCGTGCTCGCGGTGAACAAGATGGACCTCGTCGACTTCGACGAGGAGGTCTACAGCAAGATCCACCAGGAGTTCACCTCCTTCGCGACCAAGCTGGCGATCCCCGACCTCGAGATCATCCCGATCTCGGCGTTGCAGGGCGACAACGTGGTCACCCGCTCCGAGAACATGGACTGGTACAAGGGCCCCACGCTCATGCACCACCTCGAGCACGTCCACGTCGCCTCCGACCGCGACCTGGTCGACGTCCGCTTCCCCGTGCAGTACGTCGTCCGACCCAAGTCCGACGACTTCCACGACTACCGCGGGTACGCCGGCATGGTCGCCGGTGGCGTGCTGAAGAAGGGCGACGAGGTCGTCGCGCTTCCCTCGGGCATGACGTCGAAGATCGCCGGCATCGACCTCTTCGACAACGAGATCGACCAGGCGTTCCCGCCGATGTCGGTCACCGTGCGGCTCGAGGACGACGTCGACGTCTCGCGTGGCGACATGATCGCCCGGGTGAACAACGCGCCGAAGCCGAGCCAGGACATCGACGCGATGGTCTGCTGGATGACCAACGAGCCGCTGCGCCCGCGCCAGAAGCTCGCCATCAAGCACACCACCCGCACCGGTCGTGCCCTGGTCAAGGACATCCAGTACCGCCTGGACATCAACACCCTGCACCGCGACCAGGAGACGAAGGAGCTCGGGGTCAACGAGATCGGCCGCGTCCAGCTGCGCACCACGGTGCCACTGCTGTGCGACCCCTACTCGAAGAACCGCACCACGGGCTCGTTCATCCTGATCGACGAGGCCACCGGCGTCACCGTCGGCGCCGGAATGATCAACTCCGGCAGCTAGTTCGTCGTCGAGCAGGTCGCTGCGCGACCTGCGTCGAGACCGTCGAGACCCCCGCCGCCCGCTCAGGGCCGCGGGGGTCTCGCGCATCTCCGGCGGCTCCCACTTCATCGTGTGGGTCTTGACTCATCAGGCAGGTCAGGACCCACACAATGACTCTCCGGTGGTCGAGCACGGACGCTGCACGCACTGCCCCCACCCCAGGCGCACGCTGTCGCGATTGTCGGCGGCCACATCGAGGTCGCGCTCGAGGTCGATGTCACGCTGGATCGCCGTGTCGTGGAAGAGCCTTCCGTCGAGCTCAACGACCAGTCGCTGAGGCGAGCGCCTGCCGGCGGCTGATCACGCCGTCCTGTTGCCGAAGCAACTGGTGGACGGCAGGCGTGCAGCCAGATGCGCACACGTCCGCTCGACGCACGCGGGCTGGCAGGCGGGTTCAATCATTGTGTGGGTCTTGACTCACCAGACAGGTCAGGACCCACACAATGACTCTCCGGTGGTCGAGCAGACCAAGGAACCAGGCCGCTCGTCGAGACCACAGCCCGGTGGCTCAGACGAACCAGCGAGCGAGCAGGGTGCCGTTCTCCTCGAGCAGGGTCTCCAACGAGAGACGGACGTCGAGGGGCAGTCCCGCGGTCATCCGCGTGTGCGTGCCACCGACCATCAGCGGCACCTGGGTGTCGCACAGCTCGTCGACCACACCGGCTGCGAGCATGCCGTCGAACAGGTGCGGCCCGCCCTCGGAGAGCTGGTCGTCGAACCCGCGGCCGGACAGCTCGGACTTCAGCGCCTCGAGGTCGACCTGGTCCGCGCCCAGCTCCATCACGTTCTCCTCGCCCAGCAACGAGCGCGCCTCGGCCAGTCCCCGCGCCGAGGAGACGGTTGCCATCAGCACCCGCCCGGGAGCCGCACCTCGAAGAGTCTCCGGCACCGACCCGCTGAGGCTGACCACGCAGATCGGCGTACGCCCCGGCTTGTAACCCTCGGCACGTGCGGTCCCGGCTCCGACGACCACCACGTCGCACAGCCTGCGCAGCAGGTGGAAGACCCGCTTGTCCGCCGGGTTGTTGATCGATCCGCTGCGGCCGTCCGCGCCGGTGGCGGCGCCGTCCACGGTGCTGACGAAGTTCACCCGCAACCACGGCCTCCTCGGGGCGGCGTACAGCTCGGTGAGCTGGTCGTCGGTGAGGTCGGAGGCGGTCGTGACTGCGGCCCGTCCGTCCGACGAGACGTCCGTCGCCGGTCGAACGGGTCGTCCCGTGTCCGTCTCGCGACCGGGGATCAGGGCACGCATGTCCACCTCGCAATCCAGTACTGCACACCGAGCGGGTCGCCGGAGTAGTCCACGACGCCGGAGTGCGCCGAGGCCCCGGGCAGGGAGCCGAGGACGCGGAAGGCCGGGACGCCGGCAGCCAGCAGCTCCTCGCCCAGCACCGTTGAGAGGTCCGCCAACGCGGCCGCAGAGCAGGACCCGAGTGCCTTCTCGATCGACGAGTCGAAGTCGAAGGCCCGCTCGTCGAGGTGGCCGGGGGCCTTCTCCCCCCGGCGGGCGGACCCGTCGCCGACCACGAGGACTGCGTCACCCGCGAGCAGCTCGAGCGACTCAGGCACGGGCGGCGAACCGGCGGACGGCGACCCGGCGTCCGGCGAACCGGCGGACGGCGACCCGGCGGACGGCGACCCGGCGGACGGCGACCCGAGCTCCGGTACGACGACGACACCGGCGAAGCCTGCGGCCGACAGCAACGCCCGGGCCACCCGCTCCCCCAGCGGCGACGTGACTCCGCGGGCGACGTTGGCCGGGTCGGCAGGCGCGGTGAGCACGACGACGCGCGAAGGAGAGGTGGCGACCAGCCAGTGCACGGCATCCATCGCGAGGGCGCGGACCTCGCCCAGTGGGTCCGCCGTCCCAGCAGATCGGGGCGAGGAAGCCGGGACCGCGTCGCCGGACGACGCTGGCGACCCGGTCTCTGCGGGAGCTGGCGGGGGCCCGGGCGGGGCAGCGCCGGGCGCAGGGCCGGGATCTGGGCCGGGATCTGGGTCGGGACGAACCCCCAGCCGCGAGATCATCAACGGTGTGGACGGGACGACGACCGCGTTCCAGGACGTCATGCCAATCCCCGCGTCACCCGGGCGGGCAGGCGAGACCCCATGATCGTGGCGACCATGTCGACCACCTGCCGGGTCTCGACGACCTCGTGCACGCGATAGATGCGGGCGCCGGCCTGGGCACAGAAGGCGGTCGCGGCGAGCGTGCCGATCAGGCGTTCACCCACGGGCAGGTCGAGGGACTCACCGACGAAGTCCTTGTTCGACAGCGAGACCAGCACGGGCCATCCGGTGTCGACCATCTCCGACAGCCGCCGGGTCACCTCGAGGGAGTGGAAGGTGTTCTTGCCGAAGTCGTGGGCCGGGTCGATCACGATCGACTCGCGGGCAACTCCGGCGGCCAGCGCCCGTTCGGCGTACGCCGTGGTGTCGGCGACCGCGGACGCGACCACGTCGGCGTACTCGATGCGGTGCGGGCGGGTGCGTGGGGTGACGCCGCCGGTGTGGGTGCAGATGATTGCGGCGTCGAACTCGGCGGCCACGTCGACCAGCCCGGGATCGGCGCCACCCCAGGCGTCGTTGAGCAGGTCGGCGCCCTCGCTGCAGACCGCGCGGCCCACCTCGGCACGCCAGGTGTCGACCGAGATCACCAGCGAGGGGTGGGCCGAGCGCACGCGTCCGACGAAGGACCCGACCCGGCTGATCTCCTCGGCAGCGTCGATCTCGACTCCCGGAGCGGCCTTGATGCCGCCGATGTCGACGATCTCAGCGCCTTCGTCGACGACCTGCGCCACGCGGTCGAAGGCGCGGTCCTCGGCCCAGGTGGCGCCCTTGTCGTAGAAGGAGTCGGGCGTGCGGTTGACGATCGCCATCATCAGCGAGGTGTCGTCGGAGAACGACTGGCGTCCCAGCTTGAGGGTCATGCTGACTCCCCGGTCGGGTCGAGTGAGGCAAGGGGTGGGCGCTCGACGGTGTCGACCGAGCGCGTCCTCGGAGCAACGCCGTCGGTGCCGGGCACGAACTGTTGCAGGTCGACCGAGCCTTCGGCTGGCAGGCCCACACGAGCCTGCACGGCGGCGAGGATCTGGGTGGCCATCGCGCCGAGGTCCAGCAGTGCCTGGTGGCTGTGCGCGCGGCGACCGAGGTCGACCTGGGCGATCGCGTCGGGACCCGGACCGCGCAGGGTGTCGATGAGGGCGGCCAGCTCGACGGCGTAGCCGGTCGGCACGGAGAGCTGCGCGAACCAGTCGCGGCGTACCGCCCACTCGCCGGCGAGCGGCTGGACCAGCCCGCGCAGCTCGGGGAACAGCAGCGCGATCAGGGGGCGGGCGACGAGCTCGGTGACCCTGCCGCCGTCGTAGGACGACGCGGACGGACCCTCGAGCATGGGGCGCTCGTAGAAGCCCTTGACCAGCGTGACGTCGGGCTCGGTGAGCAGTGGGCCGAGCAGCCCCGGCACGAAGTGCGTGTCCCACTCGAGCAGGTCGGCGTCCATGAAGACGATGACGTCTCCGGAGGTGACGAACTGCGACTTCCACATCGCCTCGCCCTTGCCGGAGCGCCAGCCGAGGTCGGGCCGGATGTCGGCGGCGCGGTGCACGACGGCTCCCGCGTCGCTGGCGATCGAGGCAGTGTCGTCGGTGGAGTCGGAGTCGATCACCACGATCTCGTCGAGCAGCTCGACGGTGTCCACCAGCGCTGCGCGGATCCGGGTGACCTGCTCGCCGACGGTGGCTGCCTCGTTGCGGGCCGGCATCACCAGGCTGACCTTGGTCGCAGCCTTGGCCGCCATCAGGTCGGCCAGCGACCAGTCGCACCAGCGATACGTCCGCCGGGTGGCCCAGTCATCGATCACGCTGTCACCCTACTGACTCGGTCGTCGGCCCTGGCCGACGGTGGCCGAACCGGGGGCGGGGGGTCGGATCAGAACCAGCGGGCCAGCTCCACCGCCACACCGTCCTCCCCCACGCCGAGCGTCGAGGCGTCCGCGGCGTCGTGCACGTCCTGGACCGCCTGACCCATCGCCACACCGCGACCGGCCCACCGCAGCATCTCGATGTCGTTGCGCCCGTCGCCGATGGCGAGCACGTCGACCGCCGCGACGCCCAGGCTCGACGCGACGTGTGCCAACGCGGAGGCCTTCGAGATCCCGGCGGGAGAGATGTCGAGCCAGCTGGTCAGGTTCGCCACGTAGTCGGTGCCGGTCAGCCCCAGATCGGCGGCGAGGACGTGCAGGTCCTGCGACGAGGAGTCGTCCTCCGGCTGCCGGACCATCACCCGGCAGGCCGGCCGAGCACCGAGAGCTGAGGGCGCCGTCACCACCGACCCTCCGGACAGCTCCCCGCGCGGGAACTCCCGGCTGACCCGGTAGTCCAGCCCCGGCTCCTCGACCGCGACCATCGCGTCAGGGAACCGCGCCAGCACCGCCTCGACCGCCGGCCGCGCGTCGAAGGTCGTTGCCTGCACCACCGCCAGCGGCCCGGTGCGCGCGACCACCGCGCCGTTGGAGCCGACCACCCACCCGGGCTCCGGCAGGTCCACGAGGCGAGCCACGTCCACCAACCCGAGCGGCGAGCGCCCCGACGCGAGCACGACGGGTACGCCGGTGCGCACGACGCGGGCAACCGCCTCGCGAACCGCGGGAGCGACGAACTCGGATGACTTGTCGGTCCCCGGCTCCCACTCCAGCAGGCACCCGTCCACGTCCAACGCCACCAGTTTCGGCTGCCAGGTCATGTGCGCAGACTAGTGGCGGCCTGCCACGAGGCTGGTCCTCACCGGCGGACTCCGATGTCCATCCCGTCCTCTCCCACGACGAGTCGGCCGCTGAACCCGCGCGACGCCCTGCGCCACCGCGGACGCTCCGGCTCTCCCGGGACGAAGTGGTTGAGCACCAAGGTCGCCGCCCCGGCCCGCTCCGCGACGTCGCCGACCTGCTCGATCGTGGTGTGCGCGCCGATCATGTGGTTGAAGTAGGCCTCCTTCACCTCCGGAGGAGCCGGAAGCGCGTTGATGCTCTCGGCCACCCAGTCCTCGTCGATGACCTCGTGCACCAGGACGTCGCAACCCTTCGCGAGCTCGACCAGGTTCTCGGACTGTACTACTCCAACTACACCGGATCGACGTCGGTGCTGCGTGGCGCCACGTTCGGCCGCATCGCCGGGGCAGGCGCAGCTGCGGCGGCCGGGTCGCAGCTCGCCGGGGCGGGGGCCTGACATGCGGATCTGGCACCAGAGCTTCACCGTCCTCGACGACGTGCCGCACTACCGCGACGCGCTGGCGCGTCACCTGGCCGCCCAGGCGGCGCCGGGCACCAAGGTCGACCTGCACGGGATGCAGCCCGGTACCTATCCCTCCGACTATCCGGGGACGCACATCGGTCACGCCTACCTCGCCGGGCTGCACAAGGAGCAGTTCGTCCAGGCCGCCCTGCGTGCGCAGGACGAGGGGTACGACGCGTTCCTGATCGCGACGATCCCCGACACTGCGTTCGAGGAGGTGCGCACCCTGGTCGACATCCCGGTGGTGACCTTCGGGCAGACGTCGGTGCTGATGGCCGCGCAGCTCGGCGACTGCGTCGGCATCGTCAACTTCATCGCCGCCCTCGAGCCCCAGCTCCGACGCAACCTGCGCAACTACCGGCTGGACGCGCTGGTCGGGCCCATCACGCAGGTCGACGCTGCGTTCACCGACGTGATGGCGGCGTACGACGATCCGGAGCCCCTGCTGGACGCCTTCCGGACGGCGGCCCGCCGGGCCATCGCCGATGGCGCCACGGTGGTCGTGCCCGGTGAGGGCCCGCTCAACGTGTTCCTCGCCGACCAGGGAGTGTCCCGGGTCGACGATGTCCCGGTGCTGGACTCCTTGGGCACGTGCGTGCGGGTCGCCGAGCTGCGGGCGGCGCAGTTCGCGGCCACTGGCCTGCATCCCTCACGGGTCGGCTTCTTCGGCTCCCGACCCGAACGCCCTTTGGTCGATGCGGCTCGCTCGTTCTACGGCATTCCGCAGGGGTTGGGGTGACTGCCTTCGACCTCGAGGTGGATGTCGCGGTGGCCGGCGGTGGAGCCTGCGGGATGATGACCGCGCTGCGGCTCGCACAGGACCCCGACCTCGTCGTCGCGGTCTTCGAGAAGTCCACCCGTGAGGGCTGCAACGCCGCCATCTCGAGCGGTTCGTTGGCCGCCGGGGGAACCCGCTTCCAAGTGGCTGCCGGGATCGATGACTTGCCCCAGCAGCACGCCGATGACATCCTGGCCGCCAGTGGTGACGAGGAGTGGCGTCCCGTGGTCGAGGCCCTGTGCCGGGTCGCTCCCACGATGGTCGAGTGGATCGCCGACTCCGGCTACCCGATCGAGATCGGCAGCGACATGCCGCGCGCCGGGATGTCGGTGCCACGCCTGCACACCGACACCGGACGACGTGGCGGCGGGCGGTTGGTCAAGCACCTGCGCGGCCTGCTCGCCGGCCTGCCCAACGTCGCGTTCGTCGACGAGGCACCCGTGCAGGGGTTGCTGCTCGACGGCAACCGAGTGGTCGGGGTCGAGGTTCGTCAGAACGGCAGCACCCAACGGGTCGGCGCCGACCGCGTGGTCCTGGCCACCGACGGGTTCGCCCAGGACCCGATCCTGATGAAGGAACACCTGGGCCACCTGGGTGAACCGCACAACGGCGGCGTCGCCACCGCGACCGGTGACGCCCTCGCCTGGGTGCTCCCGATCGGCGCGCAACTGCGCAACATGGGCGCCGCCCTGCGCTCGGGACTGGTCGTCGTCGGTCACGGCACCCGGGTCTCTCCCGCGCTCCCGTTCAACGGCGCAGTGCTGGTCAACGACGACGGTGACCGATTCGTCGACGAGGAGGCGCACGGCTACTCGTCCATGGCCGGGATCCTGCAGCAGCTGCCGGGTGAGCGGGCCACGATGGTGTGGGACGCCACCGCCATGGCCGCCACCCGCGAGTCGGAGATGATGCGTGACTGCCTCGACTCCGGTGCCATCAGCGACGCAGCGTCGCTGACCGACCTGGCCCGTGGGCTGCGGGTGACGGTGCCCGTCGCCCGAGCGGCGCTCGAACCGGTCCCGGGTCGCCGCCGACTCGAGGCTCCCTTCCACCTGGCCCGCGTCACCCACGGCGTGCTGGCCACCCAGGGCGGTGTCGTCATCGACCTCCGGGGCCGGGTCCTGGATGCACGCGACCGACCCATCCCGGGGCTGTACGCAGGAGGCGGCACCGCGTGCGGCCTGGCCGGGCCGTCGTCCGACGGCTACAGCTCGGGCAACGGGCTCCTGTCAGCCTTCGGGATGGGCTGGATCATCGCCGAGGACATCAGGGCCTCTCTCTGACGCACCGATCGGTCCGACAGGCACACCGCCGCGCCGCGGTGCGTCGCAACGAGACGTCCCCTGTCGTGCCGCCAGGACATCCCGAGCCTGCCGGGTGTCCGCTACGCGAGAGCCTGCCGACGCGCGATCGTCGCGGCGATACCCGCGGCCGCGGCGCGCACCTCGTCGGCGTGCGCCTCGGGCCGGAACCTGGTCACCGGCCCGGTGATGCTGACCGCCGCGAGCGGCTGGTCGTGGCTGTCCAGCACCGGCGCAGCCACACACGCCAACCCGACGGCGGACTCCTCGTGCTCGAAGGCGACACCACGCTCCACGACGGCGGTCAGCTGGCGCCGCAACAGGCCGGGCGCCACCACGGTGCGCGGCGTACGCCGTGGCAACGGGCCGGAGAGCACCTCCTGGCGGAAGTCGTCGCCTGCCCAGGCCAGCAGGGCCTTGCCGATGGCCGTGCAGTGCAACGGCATCCGACCCCCCGGGCGCGAGGGCGCACTGGCCTGCCGGTGCCCACCGATCTTCACGACGTAGACGACCTCGTGTCCCTCATGGATGCCGAGGTGCACGGTCTCGTGCGTGCGCTCGTAGAGGTCCTGGAGGAACGGCATCGCGACCTCGATCAGGCTCCGCTCGACCGACGCCCGCATGCCGAGCTCGAAGAGTCCTCCACTGAGCCGGTAGCCACGCTCGACGCGGTCGAGCAGTCGGACGCTGACCAGCTCGCCGGCCAACCGGTGCACGGTGGCCTTGTGCAGGCCCGTCCGTCGCACCAGCTCGGCCAGCGGCAGGGCCTGGTCGTCGGCCCGGAACGCACGCAGGATCGTCACCGCCTTGCCGAGCACGGTGTCGAGATCGACCTGGTCCACCATCGCCGTGAAAAACCTCCCAGCAAAGCGTACCGCTCAGCGAGACGTTCCAGTGGCCGATCCCGGTGGGACAGCGCAGAGTTCACCCTGACAGTTCCCTAGAGTCAGCGAGTCGCAGCATGAGCAGCCCCTACACCGTCCCCGCCGAGACCGGCGAGGTCCCGACGACCGAGGTGTCCGCGGAGACCGTCAAGGAGGCGGCCGACCGACTGATCGCAGCGCACTTCGACGGCGTGGCCTGCGCACCGGTCCGCGACCTGATCGGTCGCGACGACGTCGCCGCGGCCTACCAGGTCCAGGAGCAGCTCAACGCGGCGAAGACCGAGCGCGGGGCAAGGATCGTGGGCCGCAAGATCGGCGCCACCTCCGAGGCCGTGCAGACCCAGCTCGGGGTCGACCAGCCCGACTTCGGCGTGCTCTTCGACGACATGGCCTTCTCCGACGTGGACGGTGCGGACGGCGCCGAGATCCCGGCCGGCCGGTTGATCCAGGCCAAGGTCGAGGCCGAGGTGGCCTTCGTGCTGGAGCAGGACCTGGCCGAGGGCCCGCTCGACGAGGCACAGATCAGGGGCGCGATCGGCCAGGTCGTCGCCGCCCTCGAGATCGTCGACAGCCGGGTCACCGACTGGGACATCTCCTTCGCCGACACCGTCGCCGACAACGCCTCCTCCGGCCTCTACGTGCTGGGGGGCGAGGCGAAGTCCCTCGACGAGGTGAACCCGCTCGACGTCACGATGAGCATGACCATCAACGGCGACGAGGTCTCCACCGGCGACGGCGCCGCCTGCCTGGGCGACCCGCTCAACGCGGTGGCCTGGCTGGCCCACCAGGCCCGCACCTTCGGTGAGCCACTGCGCAAGGGACAGGTGATCCTCTCCGGAGCCCTCGGCCCGATGCGCCCGGTCTCCCCCGGTGACGTCGTCACCGCCACCATCACCGGCCTGGGCACGGTCACTGCCCGCTTCGCCCAGCCGAGCACAGACGCCACGTCCACCGATCAGGAGAACAACTCATGAGCAAGACCAAGGTCGCCATCATCGGCTCCGGCAACATCGGCACCGACCTGATGATCAAGGTGATGCGCCAGTCGCAGCACCTCGAGATGGGCGCGATGGTCGGCATCGACCCCGCCTCCGACGGGCTGGCCCGCGCCGAGCGCTTCAACGTCCCGACCACCTCCGACGGTGTCGAGGGCCTGGTCGCGATGGACGGCTTCGACGACATCGAGATCGTCTTCGACGCCACCTCCGCCAAGGCCCACGTGGACAACAACGAGCGCCTCGCACCCCTCGGCAAGCGGATGATCGACCTGACCCCCGCGGCGATCGGCCCGTTCGTCGTGCCGGCGGTCAACATCGACGAGCACATCGACGCGCAGAACATGAACATGGTGACCTGCGGCGGCCAGGCGACGATCCCGATCGTCGCCGCGGTCTCCCGTGTCGTGCCCGTGCAGTATGCCGAGATCGTGGCTTCGATCGCCTCGAAGTCGGCCGGTCCCGGCACCCGCGCCAACATCGACGAGTTCACCGAGACCACCTCCCACGCGATCACCACGGTCGGTGGCGCCCAGCGCGGCAAGGCCGTCATCATCCTGAACCCGGCCGAGCCGCCGCTGATCATGCGCGACACCGTCTTCTGCCTGGTCGACGCACCCGACGAGTCGGTGCACGAGGAGATCCGCGCCTCGGTCGAGAAGATGGTCGGCGACGTGTCGGCATACGTGCCGGGTTATCGCCTGAAGCAGCAGGTGCAGATCAATCCGATCCCCGACGACCAGCCCGTCGAGACCCTCCTCGCGGAGGGCGCGACCACGCGCCCGACCCACCAGGTGACGGTGATGCTGGAGGTCGAGGGCGCGGCCCACTACCTCCCGGCATACGCCGGCAACCTCGACATCATGACGTCCGCCGGCCTGCAGGTCGCCGAGCGGATCGCGGCCCAGAAGGCGAACACACAGCAGGAGAGCACCCGATGAGCAAGGAAATCTTCATCCAGGACGTCACCCTGCGTGACGGCATGCACGCGATCCGGCACCGGATCAGCCCCGACGACGTACGCCGCATCGTCAGCGCGCTCGACGCCGCCGGCGTGGACGCCATCGAGGTGGCCCACGGTGACGGGTTGGCCGGCGGCTCGGTGAACTACGGCCCCGGGTCCAACACCGACTGGGAATGGATCGAGGCCGCGGCCGAGTCGATCGTCAACGCTCGCCTCACCACCCTGCTGCTCCCCGGAGTCGGCACCATCGCCGAGCTCAAGCAGGCCTACGCCCTGGGCGTCCGCTCGGTGCGCGTGGCCACGCACTGCACCGAGGCCGACGTCTCGGCCCAGCACATCGCCACCGCCCGTGAGATCGGCATGGACGTCTCCGGCTTCCTGATGATGAGCCACATGGCGCCCGCCGAGGAGCTGGCCAAGCAGGCCAAGCTGATGGAGTCCTACGGCGCGCACTGCGTCTACATCACCGACTCCGGCGGACGGCTCACCATGCCCGACGTCGAGGCCCGGGCGAAGGCCTACCGCGACGTGCTCGACCCCGGGACCGAGATCGGCATCCACGCGCACGAGAACCTCTCGCTGTCGGTGGCCAACTCCGTGGTCGCCGTCGAGAACGGCATCTACCGTGTCGACGCCTCGCTCGCCGGCCACGGTGCCGGCGCCGGCAACTGCCCGATCGAGGCGTTCATCGCCGTCGCCGACATCTACGGCTACAAGCACGGCTCCGACGTCTTCGCGCTGCAGGACGCCGCCGACGACATCGTCCGCCCGCTCCAGGACCGTCCGGTGCGCGTCGACCGGGCCACGCTGACGCTCGGGTACGCCGGGGTCTACTCCAGCTTCCTGCGCCACGCCGAGACCGCTGCCGCGCAGCACGACCTCGACGTCCGCACCATCCTGATGGAGTGCGGTCGCCGCGGGTTGGTCGGTGGCCAGGAGGACATGATCATGGACATCGCGCTCAACCTGGTCGCCGAGCGCGAGGCATCCTGACACTGCGGTGACCGACCAGGCCGAGGAACGAGGCCGGACGTCGGGCCAGGCACGTCCTCAGCAGTAGTCGGCTGAGCACTGGGCGCGGTGGACCAATTGGTCCACCGCGCCCAGTCCTCGTCGGACAGGCCCATGCCGGGTCCCGGATCGGGTGCTAGCACCTAGCACCGACCAGGCCTCAGGTTGCTTCGGCGATCCGCTTGATCGCGGCCAGTGTGGCCGGGATCCCCTCGTGGGCCGCCGCGGTGCGGTTCTCGACCTGGGGCGGGGCCTCCTCGCCGTACCGCTCGACGAAGAACTCCTGGCCGGTGGTCGTGAACTCCCACGACTCCGTCAGCAGCGACGTCCCGGGCTGGTCGCCGGCCTCGATCAGATAGCCCCAGCGCACGTAGTCCCTCCCCACCGCCCAGCGGAACTCCCGACCGGGATCGGCGACGATGACCTGCGACCGGGTCTCCCACGTCCGTCCGGGCACGACGTTCCTCCCGGTGAACCAGGCTCCGACCCGGGGCCCGTCGCCCTCGTCCCACCAGCACTCCCGGCAGACCGGCGACCATTCGCCGGTGCGGGTCACGTCGGAGACCAACGCGTAGAGCTCGTCTGGCGTGGCGCGGACGAGCAGGGATCCTGCATGGCTGCGCGGTGAGGTGTCCATGGCAACCGATGATCGCAGACGCCGCCCTCACCACAGGGGCTGCAGACGAACGCGGAGCGCCCGCCACCGAGGCTTCGGTGACGGGCGCGCTGCGTGAGCGGGAGGAGGGATCAGCCGACCGGGGTCACCTCACGCTGACCGTGGTCGGGCGTCGTAGGGGCGTCGGCGTCCTTGCCGAACGTCCGCTTGAGCAGGGCACGCGAGGCCATCAGCGAGATGAACGTGGTGACCACACCGAAGATGACCGGGAGCACGACCGTGCCGGAGGAGTCGAGCAGCCACTGGAGGATCAGCGGGGTCATGCCGCACAGTGCGCCCGAGAGACCGTAGGCGACCGAGATGCCGGTGTAGCGCACCCGGGTCGGGAAGGCCTGGGCCAGCATGCCGGCCATCACCGAGTAGAACATCACGTCGGGGACGGTGGCGACGACGGCGCCGAGCATGGCCAGCCAGTAGTTGCCGGTCGCGATCAGCATGAACATGCCGGCCAGTGCCGGGATCTCGATGGCGAGCAGCAGGGTGACCAGCTTGCGGACCTCGAACTTGGTGGTCAGCAGGGCTCCGAACGGCTGCACGAAGAACTGCAGGACGCTGGCGACCAGGATGATCGAGAGGAACGAGTCACGCGTGAAGCCGAGGTCCTTGGTGGCCCAGGAGAGGGCGAAGGTGTCCCGGGCGTAGACGACCACGAACACACAGAGGATGGAGAAGACACCGAGGGTGACCTCGCGGCTGTTGCTGCGGAAGAGCTCCAGGACGGGAACCTTCGCGGTGGCTTGGCTCTTCTTCAGCTTCTCCATCTCGGGCGACTCCTCGAGTCGCAACCGGATCACCAGGCCCACGATGACGAGCACGGCGGAGAACAGGAACGGGATGCGCCAGGCCCACTCGAGCAGGGCTTCCTCGGGCAGGAGGCTGGTGACGGCGAGGAAGGCGAGCGTGGCCAGGATGCGGCCGGCGGGTGAGCCCTGCTGGGCGAAGGCACCGAAGAGGTAGCCGCGGTCCTTCGTGGTGTGCTCGGTGGCGATCAGCACCGCACCGCCCCACTCGCCACCGACGGCGAGGCCCTGCAGGAGGCGCAGGAAGATCAGCCCGATCGGGGCCAGGGCGCCGATGCTGGCGTAGGTCGGGAGGAGCCCGACACCGAAGGTGGTGACACCCATCAGCATCAGGGTGATGATCAGGGCCTGCTTGCGACCGATCCGGTCGCCGAGGTGACCGAAGACGACGCCACCGACCGGGCGGGTCAGGAAGCCGACCGCGAAGGTGGCGAAGGAGAGCAACGTGGCAACGGCCGGGTCGGCGTTGCTGAAGAACAGCGGACCGAAGACCAGGGCCGAGGCCGTGCCGTAGATGTAGAAGTCGTACCACTCGATGGTGGTGCCGACGAAGGCGGCGATGCCGGCCTTCCTCGCCATCCTCTCATCGGGGTTGAACCGGGTGTTCGACATGGTGGGGGGCTCCTTGGTGGATTCTGTCGTTCTGGTGGGGCTGGCCGGCCTTGTGACCGCACTCACGCTAAGTCCGGTTTGTGATGCACGTCCAACACCAAATCCGGACACCATTTGTGCACGTTGCGATATAAATGCAGGCGGACGTCACCTACTGGTCAGTTCGACTTCGTCACCACGAGGGTCAGCGTCTCCGCGACGCAGACGGGCTTGGTGGCGCGGTCGCACTCGACCACCCACCGCACCGTCACCTGGTCGCCGGCAGGGACCTCGCGGATGCCCACGATCGTTGGCGTGGCACGGATCCTGGAGCCCACCGGGACGGGCGCAGGGAACCGGACCTTGTTGACGCCGTAGTTGAGCCTCGACTCCCCCGCCTCGAGGCGATAGAGGGTCGCCGCGAAGGCCGGCAGCCTGGCCAGCGTGAGGTAGCCGTGCGCGATCGTGCCGCCGTACGCCGACGACGCGGCGCGTTCGGGATCGACATGGATCCACTGGTGGTCTCCGGTCAGGTCGGCGAACCGGTCGACGGACTCCTGGTCGACCTCGACCCACTCGGTGGTGCCCAGCGGCTCGTCGAGGACCTGCTGGACCTCGTCCATCGAGGCCAGCACGCGGGGCGCCATCAGGCGATCCGCTCGAAGATCGCGGCGAGACCCTGGCCGCCGCCGATGCACATCGTCTCGAGGCCGTAGCGGGCCTCACGACGGTGCAGCTCACGCGTCAGGGTGCCCAGCATGCGAACGCCGGTCGCGCCGACCGGGTGGCCGAGGGAGATGCCGGAGCCGTGCACGTTGGTGCGCTCGTGGTCCTCGTCGGTGAACTTCCACTCCCGCATCACGGCGAGGGCCTGGGCGGCGAAGGCCTCGTTCAGCTCGATGACGTCCATGTCGGCGATCGTCAGATCGGCACGCGAGAGCGCGGCCGCCGTTGCCGGGACCGGACCGATCCCCATCACGTCGGGCCGCACGCCGGCCGCGGACCAGCTGACCAGGCGCACCAGCGGCGTCAGGCCGAGCTCCTCGGCGCGGTCGGCCGTGGTGACCAGCGTCATCGCGGCGGCGTCGTTCTGACCGCTGGCGTTGCCGGCGGTGACGGTCGACCCGGGGTCCTGGGACAGGATCGGCCTGAGCTTGGCCAGCGACTCGGCCGTGGTGCCGGCGCGCGGGTGCTCGTCGGTGTCGACGACCACGTCGCCCTTGCGCGAGGGGATGGTGACCGGGACGATCTCCTCGGCCAGGATGCCGGACTCCTGGGCGGCCACGGCGCGCTGCTGCGACCGGGCGGCGAGCTCGTCCTGCTCCTCACGGCTGATCTTGTACTCGCGACGCAGGTTCTCCGCGGTCTCCAGCATGCCGCCGGGGACCGGGTGGAAGCGCCCGCCGGGGGTCTGCCGGCCACGGTTCAGGCCGTCGTGGATCTGGACGCCGGAGCGGGCTCCGCCCCAACGCATGTCGAGCGAGTAGAAGGCCACCTGGCTCATCGACTCGGCACCACCGGCGACGACGACGTCGCTGGCACCGCTGCCGACCTGCATGACGGCGTTGATGACTGCCTGGAGGCCGGAGCCGCAGCGTCGGTCGACCTGCTGGCCCCCGACGGTGACGGGGAGACCGGCGTCGAGGCCGACGACGCGGCCGATCGCGGGCGCCTCGGCGTTGGGGTAGCAGTGGCCGAGGATCACGTCGTCGATCCGCTCGGGGTCGATGCCGGTGCGGGCGAGCAGGCCCTGCAACGCGGTGACGCCCAGGTCGACGGGTGTGACGTCCTTGAACACTCCGCCGTAGCGGCCGATCGGGGTGCGGACGGTTTCGCAGATGACGACATCGCGGGAGCTCATGGCAGTGCCTTTCGGGTGGAAGGTGAGAACGATGGAGACGGGCGGGTGGAACAGGGCTCGATGGGCGGGGTGGATCGGGGGGAAGACGGGCGGGGTGGATCCGGGGGAAGACGGGCGGGGTACGGCCGGATGGGACAGGTGCAGGCCGGAGGTCAGGCCGAGAGCGTGACCAGGACCTGGCCGTCGGCGTCGCGCATGACGACCTCGGCGGAGGCCGCGGCCGCGTCCGGTGTGGAGTCCGCGCAGGTCAGCGCGATCTCCGCCGGCTGCCCGCAGAACAGCGGTGCCCGGTTGCGGTGCTGCAGCCGGGACGGGGTGGACTCCGGCGAGCCGAGCCGCAGTGCCTCTGCCAGCAACAGGGTGGAGAGGGGCCCGTGCACGACCAGTCCGGGGTAGCCCTCGCGACGGGTCGCGTACGGCCAGTCGTAGTGGATCCGGTGCGGGTTCGCGGTGACCGCGCTGAACCGCATCAACAGGGTCGGGTCGGTGACCACGTCCCACCGAGCACCCGCGTCCGCGCCGGAGGGCCGGGCACCCGCGTCGACGCCGGAGCGCGGGCGCAGGGGCGGCCCGGCCGGCGAGAGCTCCGAGGCCGGCTCGACCGCAGCGCCACTGTCGACCACCGACGGCCCGTCCCGGAAGACCAGGTCCTGGCGTTCCTCGATGCGTACGTCGCCCTCGGGGCCGCGCAGCGTGTGACGCACCCGGACCACCGCGAAGTCGCCGCTGCGACCACGCTTCTGGTCGACGGACTCGACGATCGCCTCGCGTCGGACCCACTCCCCCACACGCAGCGGGGCGTGCAGGTCGAGCGAGCCGCCGGCGAACATCCGCCGGGGCTGCGGCAGCGGCGGCAACAGCCCGCCACGGTGCGGGTGACCGTCGAGCCCGATCTGCGAGGACGACGGCCACGTCGGCAGCGCGACCCAGTGCCACAACGGCGGCAGGTCGTCGCCCTCACCGGGCACCGGCGCCCCCGACTCGAGCAGGGCGGCCAGGGCAGCGACCCGACCCGGGTCGACGTGCTCCTCGGTGGTCACCGGGTGCGGCGACCAGCCCGCGAGCGGATCGGCTGACATCACATGAACCGTCCGCCGGTCACCTCGGCGACCGTGCCGGTCATGTAGGAGGAGAGGCCGGAGGCATAGAAGACGGCGACCGAGGCGACCTCGGAGGGCTCGCCGGCGCGGGCCATCGGGATCTCGGCCATCTTGCCGTCCCAGGCCTTCTGCGGCATCGCCTCGGTCATCGCGGAGCGGATCAGCCCGGGCTGGATCGCGTTGATGCGGACGCCGTGGTGCGCCATCTCCTTGGCCGCCGCCTTGGTCATCCCGACGATGCCGGCCTTGGCGGCCGAGTAGTTCGTCTGGCCGATCATGCCGACCTTGCCGGAGAGCGAGGAGATGTTGACGATCGAGCCGGCCTTCACCTCACGCATCCGCGCGGCGGCCAGGCGGGTGCCGTTCCAGCAGCCCTTCAGGTGCACGGAGATGACCTGGTCGAACTGCTCCTCGGTCATCGTGCGCATGGTGGCGTCGCGAGTGATCCCAGCGTTGTTGACCACGATGTCGAGGGAGCCGAAGGCCGACTCCGCGAGGTCGAGGGCAGCCTCGACGTCGGCGGCCTTCACCACGTCACAGGCGATGCCGACGGCCACGTCGGAGCCACCGAGGCCCTTCGCGGCCAGCTCGGCGGCCGAGCCGTCGAGGTCGGCCAGCACGACGCGGGCGCCCTGGGCGATGAACGCCTCGGCGATGGAGAGGCCGATGCCTTGGGCCCCACCGGTGATGACGGCGGTCTTGTTCTCGAGGAGGTTCATCAGTTCTTGCCCTTCAGGTTGTCGGAGGCCAGGCGGTTCGAAGCGGAGTGGGGAGCCTTGTCGCGGGCCACCACTTGGGCCGCGATGACGTTGCGTTGGATCTCGTTGGTGCCCTCGCCGACGATCATCAGCGGGGCGTCGCGGAAGTAGCGCTCGACGTCGTACTCCCGCGAGTAGCCGTAGCCGCCGTGCACGCGGATCGCGTCGAGGGCGACCTCCATGGCGGCCTCAGAGGCGAACAGCTTCGCCATCCCGGCCTCCATGTCGGCGCGCTTGCCCTCGTCGAGACGCTCGGCGGCGTCGACGGTCATCAGCCGGGCGGCGCGGACCTTGGTGGCCATGTCGGCGATCAGGTTGCCGACCGACTGGTGCTTCCAGATCGGCTTGCCGAAGGACTCGCGCTCCTGGGCGTAGGTGACCGCGTCGCCGAGGGCGGCCTGGGCGACGCCGACGGCGCGCGCGGCGACCTGGATCCGGCCGACCTCGAGACCACGCATCATGTGGCCCCAACCGATGTTCGGCTCACCGCCGAGCACGGCACTGGCCGGCACACGCATGGAGTCGAAGACCAGCTCGCAGGCCTCGACGCCGCGGTAACCGAGCTTGGGGATCTTCGCCGAGACGGTGAGACCGTCGCCGGGCTCGACCAGGATCACGCTCATCCCGCGGTGGGCCGGCTCGGCGTCGCGGTCGGTCACGCACAGCAGCCCGATCAGGCCGGCGTGCTGGGCGTTGGAGATCCAGGTCTTCGAGCCGCGGATGACGTAGTCGTCGCCGTCGCGGACGGCGTACGTGCGCATCGCCTGCAGGTCGCTGCCACCGGACGGCTCGGTCAGCGCCATCGTCGCGCGGATGCTGCCGTCGGCCATCGCGGGGAGGTACTTCGCCTTCTGCTCCTCGGTCCCGAACGTGCGGACCAGGTAGGAGATCACCGAGTGCCCGCCGATCGCGCCGGCCAGGCTCATCCAGCCGCGGGCCAGCTCCTCTGTCACCCGCGCGAAGCAGGCGGTGCTGACATCGACGCCGCCGTGCTCGGCGGGCACCAGGAGCCCGAAGAAGCCGAGCTTCTTCATCTCCTCGATGAACTCCTCGGGATAGGTGTCGCTGGCTTCGTAGTCACGCACGTTGGGCCGCACGCGGTCGTCGACGAAGTCCGCGACCAGCGCGACCATGTCCTTCTCGTCAGGGGTGAGCGTGCTCATGAGTTGCCTCCGTTGGTGGTGGTGAGGATGTGGCGGGCCCGGTCGACCACGGGGCGGTCGACCATCCGGCCGTCGACGAGGATCACGCCGTCTCCGGCGGCCTCGGCCGCCGCGACGATGCGCTCGGCCCACGCGACCTCGTCGGCGTCGGGGGCGAGCGTGGTGGCGGTCGGGACGACCTGGGCGGGGTGGATGCAGAGCTTGCCGGCGAAGCCGAGCGCGGCTGCACGACGTACGTCGGCAACGAGGCGCTCGCTGTCGCGCACGTCGCCGGTGACCCCGTCGACCGGCCCGACCAGCCCGGCGGCCGCGGAGGCCAGCACCAGTGCGCCGCGGGCGGCGGCCATCGCGACGGGTTCGTCGGGGTCGACGCCGAGCTCGCTGGCCAGGTCGTAGGTGCCGATCGCCAGGCGGCAGACACCCGGCACGGCGGCGATCTGCTCGGCGCGGAGGATGCCGCGGGCGGTCTCGAGGAGCGCGACCACGGCTGCCCCGTCCCCGAGGGCGGCGACGGTGCCGGCCACGAGCGTCGGGTCCTGTGCCTTCGGCAGCATCACCGCGCACTCGCGACCGGACCCGACCACGACACCCAGCGCGGCCAGGTCGGCGGCGTGCCACGGGCTGTCCACGGCATTGATGCGTACGGCGGACGGCGTGGTCGTGGCGCGCAGCCAGTCGACGACGGCGTCGCGGGCCTTGTCCTTGGCGTCGGGTGCGACGGCGTCCTCGAGGTCGAGGACGACCAGGTCGGCCCCGGCTGCGGCGGCCTTGTCGAAGCGCTCCGGCCGATCGCCCGGGACGAACAGGAGGGTGCGTGCGGTGGCGGCAGTCATCAGGCGACCTCGGCCTTCGTGGTGGGAGAAGCGGTGGTGGTGCTCGCGGCGGGTGCGGCGGCGGGCGCGTTGGCGGGCGCGTCGGCGGCGGGTGCGGTGCGGACGACGCCGCTGGCCAACAGGTCGGAGACCTCTTCGGCGTCCAGGCCGAGCACGTCGACCAGCACGTCCCGGGTGTGCTGCCCGACGGCGGGCGCGGGGCGGGGACGCCCGCTGGACCGATCGACGTACACCGGCGAGCCGGGAGCCAACAACCTGCCGACACCGGGCTGGTCGACGCTGTCGAACAGCGGGTGCTCGCGCAGGATGTGGGCGTCGTCGGCGACCAGGTCGGCGAACGTGCGGTAGGGCGACCAGAGGATGCGGGTCTCGGCGAGTGCTGTCTCGACCTCGGCCGCGGTGTGGCGTTCAAACCACTCGGAGACCAGGCCGGCGAGAACGGCACGGTGCCGATAGCGGTCGCCCTCGTCACTGAAGTCGGCGCCGAGCGCCTCGCCGAGGGTGTCGATGACGTCGCCGAGTCCGGTCATCGAGCGCAGGTCGGACCACTGGCGCGGGGTGAGCGCGACCAGCATGAAGCGGGAACCGTCGGCGGTGGTGAAGTCGCGCCCGAACGATCCGTAGACATAGTTGCCGTCGGGGGTGCGCTCGGAGCCTGGGTTGATCATCGCGTCGGCGAGATAGCCGAGGTGCCCGGCGGCGGCCAGGGCGACGTCCTCGAGGGCGACCCGCACCTCGCTGCCCTCGCCTGCCTCGACGCGGCGCCGTTCGGCGGCGAGCAGGCCGACGGCCAGATAGAGGCCGGCGGCCAGGTCCCATGCCGGCACCAGGTGGTTGACCGGTCCGTCGTGCTCGGTGGGCCCGGTGATCAGCGGGAAGCCGGAGCCGGCCTGCACGGTGTAGTCGACCGCGGTGCCGCCGTCGTGCTTGCCGGTGAGCAGCACGGTGATCACGTCGGAGCGGCGCTCACTCAGCGCGGTGTGGGTGAGCTCGGGCCAGCGCTCGGTGTTGGTGACCAGGATGCCGCAGTCGGCGACCAGGTCGGCGACGAGCCCACGTCCCTCGGCGCTGGTGAAGTCGACCTCGATCGCCTGCTTGCCGGGGTTGAGCCCGTTCCAGTAGAGGCTGGTGCCGTCGCCGGTGAGCGGCCACCGGGTGCGGTCGGGGCCACCACCCATGGGCTCCACGCGGATCACCTCGGCGCCGAGCTGGGCCAGGGTCAGCCCACAGAGCGGGGTGGCGACGAAGCTGGAGACCTCGACGATCCGCAGACCGGCGAGCGGCCCGGCACGGAGTCCGGCCCGAGGCCCGGGCAGGGGTTCAGTGGGTGTCATCGACGAGGGTCCTTTCGGGTGCGGGCGAGGTGCGCCCGGTGTGGTCGGGGCGGTCGGAGCGCGCCGCGCCGGCGAGCAGCCAGGTGGCGGCGATCAGCACGACGGGGGCGGAGTAGACGAGCAGGAGACGGTCGGGCGACCAGGTGGCGGCGACCCAGGAGTAGCCGACGGCCAGGCCTGCGAAGCGGATCATGTTGGAGACGCCGAGCGCGGTGCCGTGGGAGGCGGCCGACGACGTCATCAGCACGTGGGCCGAGGTGGCCTGGCCGGCGCCGATCGCGCAGCCGGTGACCGCGAGGAGGACCGCGGTCAGCAGCAGCGAGTCCTGGTCGAGGGCGAAGGCCACGCCGAGGCCGACCAGCGCGGCGGACATCACCACCAGGCCGACGCGCAGGGTGCGCACGGCGGTGAAGCGCTCGGACAGCCGGGAGGTGATCGGGGCGAAGAGGGTCAGCGGCACGGCCAGGGTCAGCATCATCAGGCCGATGTGGCCGGGGCCGAGCCCGACGTCGCGGCCCAGGTGCAGCGGCGTCGCGGTGATCGCGACTCCCAGGGCGCACATCACCGTGCCGGCCGCCGCGGTGCTGGCCAGGTAGCGGGGATCGGCCAGGTGGCCGGGGTCGACGAACGCGCGCTCGCTGCGGCGGGCGATCATCCCGTGCAGCAGCAGGGCCACGGCACCCACCACGACGAAGGCGACGCCCACTCCCCAGGAACGGTGCTGCCCGGCCCAGGCGAAGGCGCCGACCAGGGAGCCCACGCCCACGACCAGCGTCATCAGCCCCGAGACGTGCAGCCGGGTGGGGCTGGGCGCGACCGGGGGGACCAGGGCGACGACGAGGGCCAGCAGGAGGAGGCTGAGCGAGGCGTGGGTGACGAAGACCCAGCGCCAGCCGAGGCCGTCGGCGATCAAGCCGCCGATCGGCGGCCCGATGGCCTGCCCGACGCCGATCGCCGAGGCCCAGGCAGCCATCACCCGAGCCCGGTTCTCGGGCCAGTGCCGACCGAGGACCTGCTGCACGGCGGTGGGGATCGCCGAGCAGCCGAGGCCCTGGAGCGCCCGCATCAGCACGAGCTGGGTGAGGTCCTGGCTCAACGACGCACCCACCCCGGCCAGCATCATCACTGCGAGCGAGGAGCCGAGCACCAGCCGGGAGCCGAAGCGCTGGCACAGCCACCCGGAGGCGGGCGCGAAGAGCACCATCGACAGCGTGAACGCACTGACCGCGAGCACGATCCCGCTGGCGCTGGCGCCCACCGACTCGGCGATCACGTTGATCGGAGCGCTGATGATCGTGCTGGAGAGGGTGCCCAGCGTCGAGCACGCCAGCAGCGCCGCGTAGGCAGCGCGGCGTGGCCCTTCCTGGTGGGGCACTGCTCGGGGGTCGCTGGTCATCTCAGGTCGTTGGTCATCTCAGGTAGAGCCGCACCGTGTCGATCTCGTCGCGCAGGAGCCGCACGTCCTCGACGGTCGGCGGCTCGGTGGTGCGTACGTCGTCCGCGACCGCGATGTCCCACCCGGTGGCGGCGCGGACCTCGTCCACGCTCACGCCGGGGTGCACCTCGCTGACCTCCAGCTCACCGAACTTCTCGGGTCGGCGCAGCACGGCCAGCGGGGTGATCACGGTCGAGACGCCGTGTCCGGGCGGCTCCATGCGCGGGTCCTCCTCCCGGGCCCGGACCGGGCTCGGTGAGGTGCAGAAGTCGAGCTCGGTCGGGAGTGCGCCCGGGTCGTGACGTCGGAGCACCACGATGCACTCGCCCGCGTTGGGCACGATCTCGGCAGCACCACCGGCTCCGGGGAGGCGGACGGTGGGCTTGGCCCAGTCGCCGATCAGGGTCGTGTTGAGGCTGCCCCATCGGTCCACCTGGGCCGCACCGAGGAAACCGACGTCGACGTGTCCGCCCTGCAGCACGTAGCCGAAGAGCGCGTGCATGCTCAGCACCGCTTCAGCACCGGTGACCAGCACCGAGTCGGCGATGCCCTCGGCCAGGCCGTCGGGGTGGGCGCCGCAGATGCCGGACTCGTAGACCAGCTCCACGCCTGGGTTCACCGTGCGCATGGCCAGGTCGACGGCCAGGGTCGGCAGCCCGACTCCGGCGAAGACCCGGCGCTTGCCGGCCAGCTGTCGGGCCGCCACGGTGGCCAGGAACTCGGTGCTGCTGGGAGCGACGTCGGCGTGGGTCATGCGTTTGCCTCCTCGGCCGTCCGCGATCCGGCCAGCCCAGCACCGGTGCTGGGCCCGGCACCGAGCGCCGACCAGCGCTCGTGGCCGAGCTTGTCGAGGTAGGCAGCGCGGTCCGGCAGGCCGTGCACCCACGCGTCCAGCCAGGCCAGCACAGCTTCGCGGTCCTTGCTGATCGGCTCCCACTCCCGGTAGAAGTCGTTGTCGCGCACATAGTGGTCGTGGGTGTAGGACGGGTGTGCTCCGCCGGGGATCTCGACCACGGCGTCGACCGCGTGGGCCGGCAGCAGGGTCCGGTTCGGGTCGGCGCGGACCACCTCTTCGTCGACGACCTCCTCGACGGTGGCGATCACTCGCCTGCCGGCGTACGCCGCTTCCTGCTGCGCGCCGGTGATCCCCCACATCTGCACGTTGCCGAGACGGTCGGCGCGCTGGGCGTGCACGATCGTCACGTCCGGCTTGAGCGGCGGGACGACGTAGATGTCGGGTCCACCGAAGGGGTCGGTCACCGTGCGGATGTTGGGGTTCAGCTTCGGCAGGTCGCTCCCGGCGTAGGAGCGCAGCGGGAAGAACGGCAGGTTGGCGGCGCCGGCCTCGTAGCGGCAGAGCATGCCGTAGTGGCTGTACTCCTCGATCTCCAGCGGCTCGGGGTCGGCGCGCTCGACGCGACGGCGGACCTCGTGCAGGGAGCCGGCGGAGCCGCTGGCGAAGAAGGACGCGACCAGCTTGCTGACACAGCCGGCGCCGATGAGCTGGTCATACATGATGTCCGGGGTCATCCGACACACGGTCAGGTCCCGACGTCCTTGCCGGATGATCTCGTGCGCCGCGGCGAAGGGGATCAGGTGCCCGAACCCCTCGAGCGCCACCGTCATGCCGTCCTCGACGTAGGTCGCGATCGCCGTCCGGAGGTCCGTCACCTTGGTGGCCTGGGTGGCGGTCATGGTGGGCTCCTCGGGGGCTCGACGGAAGGGTGTCGAGTCCCTACGATGCTCCTGTTCCGGGCCGGAACTCCAATACTTCTTGGGTGGGCAATTGATACCCAACGGGTCATGAGAAACCGCAAACACATATCGCCAGCGGTTCCAAAGTTCGTCATCATGGTGGGTGTGGACACTGCGCTCACCAACCCCTCTCCCACCAACCCCTCGCCCACTGCCTCCTCCGTCACCGCTGATGCCGTCACGCTGGCGGACCTGCTGGAGGTGCTCGACCTCGAGCGCCTCGATGCCGTGGCCGACGCCGATGGCGGCCCGCGGCGCTGGCGCGGCCAGCCCCAGGCCCACCCCGACGACCGCACCTTCGGCGGACTGCTGCTGGCCCAGGGACTGGTCGCGGCCGGCCGTACGGCGGCGACGGACCAGCGCATCGTCAGCCTGCAGGCGGACTTCATCGGCGCCGTGCCCGCGGACCGGCCGATGCACTGGCGGGTGGACCTGCTCTCCGACGCGCGCTCGCTCAGCACGCGGCGCAGCACCCTGCTCGCCGATGACGGCAGCGAGCTCTTCACCGCGACGACGCGGTGGGCGACGACGCGCGAGGACCTGCCGTCCTGGTCATCGGCAGCCCCCGCATCCGTGCCCGGTCCCGAGACGCTGCAGGACCTGGCCGACCGTCACCGCGACGATCCGCGCATCCCCGCCTGGTGGCGGATCGAGAGGCCGGTGCACTTCCGTCACGTCGAGCCGCCGCCCTACCTCACCCCGTCCTCGGTGACCGACCGCCAGACCGTGCACGTCCGCGCCACCTCGGACCTGCCTCTCGACCCGGTGATCCGCGCGGCCGTGGCGGCCTACGTCACCGACATGAGCCTGCTGGAGCCGGCCTACCGTGCCCTCGGCGCCGTCCGCCACAAGCCCGGCTCACGGATCCTGAGCCTGACCCACGGCATCACCTTCCACCGCGAGCCCGACCTCTCGACGTGGCACCAGTTCGACACTTATGTCGGAATAATCGCCCACGGCCGCGCCCACGGCGACGGCGAGCTGTTCGACAGCGAAGGCCGGCACGTGCTCAGCACCACGCAGCTCGGGTTGGTCAAGACGGTCTGAGCGCGGCGACCTCGCGACTCCTTGTGCCTCTCGGCCGCGGCCGCGGCAGTCCACGGATCCGGCGCGAGTCCTCCGAGCACTACCCGCGGTGGACCAATTGGTCCACCGCGGCCAGTCCTCCAGCACCCTTCGCCCGACAGTGGTTCTGGGGCCTGTCGGTGCGCGCTCCTACGGTGACGCGATGACGAGCACTTCGACGTCCACCACCATCCCGAGCCCGGCCGCAACTGCCGTCGGCGCTCCAGTCGGTTCCGCCCCCGGGGCCCCGGGAACCATGCTCAGTGGCCGGCGAGCGGCCGCGGTGCTCGCGGAGATGGGAGTCTCCCGCGCATCCGCTCGCCGCGCGCTCCTGGCGGGCGTGGCCGGCCCAGGACTGCGGCTTCGGGGCAGCGTGGTCTACGACGCGGCCCGGGTTCGGTCCCTCGTGTGCCCCCCGCTGCACCCCGGGGAGCTGATGGATGCGGTCCAGGCGCCGTGCTTCATCGGCAGGATCGGCGAAGGGGTCCTGCCGGTCGACGAGGTCCGGGGTGTCGGCCAGTCCTTGGGCGATCGCGAGGTCGGATGCGGTCAGGCGGCGCGAGAGGCCGTGGGGTCCGGCTGGCGCATGTCGACGATGACCCGGCTGCTCCTCTCGACACGGGCCGGGCGTGGTGTGCGCATGTCGTTCATCGGATTGGTAGGCGGGTTCATCGTGGCCGGCGGGGAGATCACGGAAGTCCGTGTGGGCCATCCGCGCGACGGCGCGAAGGAGACGGCGGATCGTGGACGACGCTCGCGCCGACGCACTTCCGGCGGAGGCGGCCGCTCAGTCCGACTCCTTCCCAGGTGCGGGCAGTGCTTCCGCGGAGGATCGCAGCACCGCCTGGAGCGCGGGATTCCGGTCGCCCTCGCGCCAGACCAGGTACTGGAACGACGCTTCCTTGCCCTCCTTGAGGGGGATCACCACGATGCCGTTCTGCACGACGTTGGCGACCGCGGTGTCCAGGGTCAGGGTCAGGCCGACCCCGGCGGCGACCAGCGCCATCACGGTCCACGAGTCGGGGGCCGTCTGCACCACGGAGGGCTGGAAGCCGGCTGCCTTGGCCAGCTCGAACATGGCGTCGCGCACGCTCGAGCCGGGATCGGCGGGCAGGGCGACGAATTCCTCGTCACGCAGGTCGGCCATCGTCAGGCGCTTGCGCGAGGCGAGGCGATGGCTGGCCGGGACGACGATCACATACTTCTCCGCGGCGATCGGCCGATACTCCACGCCCTCGGGCTCGATCCGCCAGCGGGCGATCACCAGGTCGAGCTCCCCGTCCACCAGCGACCGGAGCGCCTCGTAGTTGTAGGTCGTGCTGCGCAGCGACAGCTCGATGCCGGGGTGGTGCTCGCGCACGGCCCGACCCAGCTGCCCGACCAGGACGTGTGACGACGGGCCGGCGAAGCCGAGTCGCACCCGGCCGGTCTCGCCACGACCGGCGGAGCGCACGGCACGACGGGCCACCCGCACTCCTTCGAGCACGTCGTTGGCCGGGCCCACCAGCGCCTGTCCGGCGGTGGTCAGCCGGACGCTGCGGGTGGTGCGCTCGAAGAGCGGTGCGCCGAGCTCACGCTCGAGCTGCTTGATCATCCGGCTCAGCGGCGGCTGGGCCATGTGCAGTCGTTCGGAAGCGCGGCCGAAGTGCAGCTCGTCGGCGACGGCCAGGAAGGCCTCGAGGTGGTGTAGTTCCATCTCGTCACTATTGCGCCAGCATCAACAATTGTCCACCCATTGGGTATTGGACGCGCAATAGAATCCTGGACGATGCTGGGGCCATGACAACCCCCCTGCTCCCGCTGGACGGCATCACCGTGGTGGCCCTCGAACAGGCCGTCGCGGCGCCCCTCGCCACCCGCCACCTGGCCGACCTCGGCGCCCGCGTGATCAAGCTGGAGCGTGTGGGCGAGGGCGACTTCGCCCGCAACTACGACACCGCGGTGATGGGCCTGGCCTCGCACTTCGTGTGGCTCAACCGCGGCAAGGAGTCCGTCGCCCTCGACCTCAAGGACCCCGACGGGCTCGCCCTGGCCCGCGAGCTGATCGCCGGCGCCGACGTGTTCGTGCAGAACAACGCCCCCGGTGCCGTGGCCCGCCTCGGCCTCGACCCCGAGGAGCTCGTCAAGGAGCACCCGCGCCTGGTCGCCGCGTCGATCTCCGGCTACGGCACCGACGGTCCGCTGCGCGACCGCAAGGCCTACGACATGCTGATCCAGGCCGAGTCCGGCCTGGTCTCCGTCACCGGCACCCCCGACACCGCGACCAAGACCGGTGTCCCCAGCGCCGACATCGCGGCCGGCCTCTACACCGCCCAGGCCGTGCTCGCCGCACTCTTCCGTCGCGAGCGCACCGGCGAGGGTGGCGTCGTGGACATCTCGATGTTCGACTCGACCGTCGAGTGGCTGGGCCACCCCCTCTACATGCACCTCTACGGTGGCATCCAGATCCCCCGGATGGGCCTGAGCCACGCCTCCATCGCGCCGTACGACTCCTACCCCACCTCGGACGGCCAGATCCTGATCGGCGTGCAGAACGACCGCGGCTGGCGGGCCTTGGTCACCCACGTGCTCGACCTGCCCGACCTCGCCGACCATCCCGACTTCTCGACGAACCCGCAGCGGGTCGCCAACCGTGCCGAGGTGGACCGCATCGTCGCCGAGGCCACGAGCGGTCTCTCCACCGCCGAGCTCGACGAGCGCCTGGCCGAGGCCGGCGTCGCCGCCGCCCAGGTCAACGACATGGCCGGTCTCGCCAAGCACCCGCAGCTCTCCGAACGCGACCGCTGGCGCTCGGTCGACACCCCCGCCGGCCCGGTGGACGCGGTGCTGCCGCCGACCACGTTCCGTGACGTCGAGCTGCCGATGGGTGCGGTTCCGGCCCTGGGCGAGCACACTGGCGCCATCCTCACCGAGCTCGGTCGCGACGCCGTCGACATCGCCAAGCTCGCCGCTTCCGGCGTCGTCGGTGGCGCCGGCCTCGCCGACGACGCCTGAGCAACCACGACCTTCACCCCACCTGATCACGAGGAGTCCCCCATGGAGAACGACGAATTCCAGTTCGTCCTCGACGCCGTCCGCACCTTCGTCCGCAAGGACGTCGTCGCCGCGGAGGAAGAGATCGAGGAGACCGACCGGATCCCCGACCGGATCCGCGACAAGGCCAAGTCGATGGGGCTCTTCGGCTACATGATCCCCACCGAGTACGGCGGACTCGGCCTCAGCGAGTACGACGACGTACGCCTGGCCATGGAGTTCGGCTGGACCACCCCGTCGTTCCGCTCCATGTTCGGCACCAACAACGGCATCGCCGGCCAGGTGCTGGTCAACGCCGGCACCGAGGCCCAGAAGCAGCGCTGGCTGCCCGGGCTGGCCAGCGGCGAGCTGGTGGCGTCGTTCGCCCTCACCGAGCCGGAGGCCGGCTCGGACCCCAGCGGGCTGCGCACCAAGGCCACCCGTGAGGGCGACGAATACGTGCTGTCGGGCCAGAAGCGCTTCATCACCAACGCCATGTACGCCGACCTGCTGATGGTCTTCGCGCGCACCGGTGACGTGAGCGACGGCGCCAAGGGCATCTCCGTCTTCGTCGTTCCCACCGACACCCCCGGCGTCACGGTCGGCCCCAAGGACGCCAAGATGGGCCAGCGTGGCGCAGCCACCTCCGAGGTCTTCTTCGACAACGCCCGGGTGCCCGTCGGCAACCTGGTCGGCGAGGTCGAGGGCGAGGGCTTCGGCACCGCCATGCGCTCGCTGGTCAAGGGCCGGATCCACATCGCCGCGATGTCGGTCGGCATGGCCAAGCGCCTGATCCACGAGAGCCTCGCGCACGCCACCACCAACACCCAGGGTGGCACCAAGCTGGCCGACTTCCAGCTGGTGCAGGCGATGCTCGCCGACAGCGAGGCCGAGGCCTTCGCGGGAGAGACGATGGTGCTCGAGGCGGCCCGCCGCTACGACGACGAGTCCGACCGCCGCATCGCCCCCTCGAGCGCGAAGCTCTTCTGCACCGAGATGGTGGACCGGGTCGCCGACCGCGCGGTCCAGATCCACGGTGGGATGGGCTACATGAGCGAGGTCCCGGTCTCGCGGTTCTACCGCGACGCGCGACTCTTCCGCCTCTACGAAGGCACCAGCGAGATCCAGAAGCTGATCATCGCCAAGCAGATGATCCGGAACTTCAAGGCGTGACCGCGGTGGCGAACGACACGACGTACGACGGGCTGTTGGTCGAGGACCGCGGCCTCGTCCGGGTGCTGACCCTGAACCATCCGGAGCGTCGCAACGCCCTCGACCTCGAGGACCGGATCCGGCTCCGCGAGGCGCTCGTCGACGCCGACCGTGAGGCCCGCGCGATCGTGCTCACCGGGGCCGCCCCGATGTTCAGCGCCGGTGGCGACATCAGCTCGATGACCACCGACCCGGTCATCGCCCAGCAGCGGCTCGACGCCGTCGCCGGGATCGCCCAGCAGATGGCCATCTCGGCGACGCCGATCGTGGCAGCTGTCGAGGGTGGCGCCTTCGGGCTCGGGCTGGCCCTGGTCTGCTCGTCCGACCTGGTGGTCGCCTCGTCGACGTCGCGCTTCGCCGCGTCCTTCGTGAAGGTCGGCCTCGCCCCGGACACCGGCCTCTCGTGGTCGCTCCCCCAGCGTGTGGGCCGCGCGTTGGCCCGACGGATGGTGCTGACCGCCCACCCGGTCGACGCGGCCGAGGCCCTCGAAGCCGGCCTGGTCGACGAGGTGGTCGACGAGGGGTCCGCCCTCGATCGTGCCGTGGAGCTGGCGAACGCCCTCGCCGCGTCCTCGGCGCCGGCCATCGCCGCCGTACGCCGCATCTTCGGCCAGCCCAACCAGAGCCTCAGCGGCATCCTGGCCGCCGAGGCCGAGGCACAGATGGAGCTCTTCCAGACCCCGGAGTTCGCGGAGGGCCAAGCAGCGTTCCTCGAGCGGCGGCCGGCGGACTTCGTCGGCGCCGCCAAGAGCACTGCCGGTGGCGGCCGGCGATGACCGGCACCACGGCCCCCACGACGAGTGAGCAGAGGAGCGTGCCCCGGCTGCGCACCCGGTTCACCGAGGAGTTCGGCGTCGAGCACCCGATCGTGCAGGGCGGCATGCAGTGGGTGGGCCGCGCCGAGCTGGTGGCCGCGGTCGCCGAGTCCGGCGCGCTCGGCTTCCTCACCGCGCTTACCCAGCCGACGCCGGAGGACCTGGTCAAGGAGATCCTGCGCACCCGCGATCTCACCGACCGCCCGTTCGGCGTGAACCTGACCATCCTGCCGTCGATCACGCCCCCGCCGTACGCCGAGTATCGCCGAGCGATCATCGAGTCCGGCGTACGCATCGTGGAGACCGCGGGCAGCATGCCGGCCGAGCACCTCGAGGTCTTCAAGCCCGCCGGGGTGAAGGTGATCCACAAGTGCACGAGCGTGCGGCATGCCGTCAAGGCCCAGTCCCTCGGCGTCGACGCAGTGAGCATCGACGGGTTCGAGTGCGCCGGACACCCCGGCGAGGACGACATCCCCGGCCTCGTGCTGATCCCCGCGGCAGCACGCGCCCTGACCATCCCGATGCTCGCCTCCGGCGGCTTCGCCGATGCCCGCGGCCTGGTCGCGGCGCTCGCGCTGGGTGCCGACGGCATCAACATGGGCACCCGTTTCCTGTGCACCGAGGAGGCTCCGGTCCACCGTCGGATCAAGGAGCAGGTCGTCGCGCACAGTGAACGCGACACCGAGCTGATCTTCCGTCCGCTGCGCAACACAGCCCGCGTGGCGAGCAACGTGGTCAGTCGCGAGGTGGTCCGTCGACTCGACGAGGGCGCCGACTTCGCCGACGTGCGCGAGCTGGTGGCGGGCGTCCGCGGACGTGGCGTCTACGAGAGCGGGGACCCCGACGCGGGCATCTGGAGCGTCGGCATGGTCCAGGGCCTGATCGACGACATCCCCTCGGTCGATGTCTTGGTCCACCGCATCGTGACCGAGGCCGCCGAGCTGATCAGCAACCGCTTGGCCGGCGTCGTCCACTGACCGGCTCTGGTCGCTGATCTGTCACGCCGGGTCTCGACACGGTCGCTGCGCGACCTGCTCGACCCACGACACCACACGGGGCACTTCGCGCGCGCCAGGTCTGATGGACCGATTGGTGCCCCGCACCCAGTGCGGTGCGTTCCTCACCCGCGTCCACCGCCGAGCATGTCGACGGCATACCCGGCGTACATCTTCGCGACGCGCTCAGCCGTCAGGGGCCCCTCGACGTCGAACCAGGACGGCAGCGACGTGCACATGGTGGCGATGGCCCGGCAGACAGTGCGGACCTGGGAGCCCGGAAAGGCGAGAGCGGCCTGTTCGTCAAGGAGGTGTTGCACCTCGCGGCGCAGCCCGGTGACGCGTTCGAGGTCGTCACCGGAGAGGCCGCGCATCTCACTGGCGCCCAGGAAGGCGAGGTCGCCGCGCACGGCGTGGAACAGCGCCAACGACTCGACCATCGACGCGAAGGACTCCGCCGGGCCCGAGCCTTCGTCGCGCGCGGCGAGCAGGCGCCAACGGATCTCGGACATCGTCACGTCGAGCAGGGCGATGAGGATCTGCTCCTTGGCCGGGTAGTGGTGATAGATGCCGGCCACGCTCACCCCCGCCTCGGCCGCGATCTCGCGCATGCTGGTGGCGTGGAAGCCCCTTCGGACGAAGAGTCGCGTGGCCGCATCCAGGACCGGCCCCAGGACGAGCTCGTCGTAGCGCCGCCACTCCCGGGTCTCGACCGCCGGCCGCGACCCGCCCGCGGAACGCGCGGGCACCGTCCGTTCCCCGCGCGCGAGGCGGGCCACGGGCACGTCGACCAGCTCGGCGATCCGCTGCAGGCGGGGCACCGTGAGCGGAGTGCGGTCGTTCTCGATCGCGCTCATCGTGGCCGGGCTCAGCTCCAGCAGGCCGGCCAGCGATCGCAGTGAGATCCCCTGGGCCAGGCGCGCGCTGCGCACGGCCGACCCGACGGAGCCATCCTCAGCCGCATGTTCAGTCATGCTGAACACTCTAGCCCAAATCTGACCCGCACTTCCCCTTTGCTGAACAAAGCCGTACGATCATTCGGTCTTGTTCATCATGTGGAGGGAGCACCCGTGTCGCGCAGCGTTGACGACCTGGTCCGACTGGACCGACTGGGGCCTGCCCTGGCCCACGCCACCGGCGACGACGCGTGGCTGCAGGCCACCGCGGAGCTGATCAGTGGCGGCAAGTCCAACCTCACCTTCACCCTCACCAGCGCTGCGGGTGAATTCATCCTGCGCCGCCCACCCACCGGCGACCTGCTGCCCAGTGCCCACGACATGGGGCGCGAGGCGCGGGTCCAGTCCGCCCTCGCCGGCACCGACGTCCCGGTCGCGCGGATCGTCCTGCACGACGAGGGCGAGCTGATCGGCATCGGTTGCTATGTGATGGAGAAGGTCCCGGGCCATGTCATCCGCGGCGTGCTCCCCGCCGGCTTTGCCGCCACCCACCCCGAACGCGAGCAGATGGCCTTCGCGTTCGTGGACACCCTCGCCGCCTTGCACGCCGTCGACCACGAGGCAGTGGGGCTCGGTGACTACGGCCGACCGGCGGGCTTCATGGAGCGCCAGGTCCGCCGCTGGGCCGGACAGTGGGAGGCCACCCGCACCCACGACGTACCCGAGATCGACGAGCTCGGCCGACGCCTCGCCAAGCAGGTCCCCGACCAGCTGCGCAGCACCATCGTGCACGGCGACTTCCGTCTCGACAACGTCGTCCACGACGCCGCCGACCCCTCCCGGATCAACGCCGTGCTCGACTGGGAGCTGTCCACCCTCGGCGACCCGCTCACCGACCTCGGCCTGCTGATGCTCTTCTGGCGCAGCTCCACCGAGCCCGAGCTGAGCCTGATCCCCGGCATCACCCACCTGCCCGGCTTCCCCGACCGCGACGCCCTGCTCGAGCGGTACGCCGCCAGCTCCGGCGCCGACCTCTCCGACATGGGCTACTACCAGGCCTTCGCCCACTTCAAGTTCGCCGTCATCGCCCAGGGCGTGGCCGCCCGATCCGCCGCCGGCGACATGGGCGGACAGGACTTCGGCAACCTCGACGACCAGATCCTCGGCCTGGCCCAGGCCGGCCTCCACCACATCTGACCCCACCCCCCCCCGCGCAGCAGGAGACACCCATGGACTTCACCCCCTCCCCCAAGGCCACCGAGACCAGCGAGAACATGTGGGACTTCATGCGTGAGCATGTCTTCCCCGCCGAGCCCGTCTGGGCAGCACACCTGGTCGAGCACGGCCAACACACCACCCCGCCGGTGATCGAGGACCTCAAGGCCGAGGCCAAGCGCCGCGGGCTGTGGAACCTCTTCCTGCCCGATCTCTCGGGCCTGTCCAACCTCGAGTACGCCACCATCGCGGAGATCTCGGGCTGGTCGCCTGTGATCGCACCCGAGGCGATCAACTGCCAGGCGCCCGACACCGGCAACATGGAGACCCTCGAGCTCTTCGCCACCGACGAACAACGCAAGCAGTGGCTCGAGCCCCTCCTCGACGGCAGGATCCGCTCCGCCTTCGCGATGACCGAACCCGACGTCGCCTCCTCCGACGCCACCAACATCACCACCTCGATCACCCGCGACGGCGACGACTACGTCATCAACGGCCGCAAGTGGTGGATCACCGGCGTCGCCGACGAACGCTGCGAGATCTTCATCGTGATGGGCAAGACCGACCCCGGCGCCGAGACCCACCGCCAGCAGTCCATGATCCTGGTTCCCCGCGCCACCCCCGGGCTCACCATCGAGCGCCACCTGCCTGTCTTCGGCTACCAGGACCAGCACGGCCACTCCCAGCTCCTGTTCGAGGACGTCCGTGTCCCCGCGACCAACCTGCTCGCCGGCGAGGGCGACGGATTCGCCATCGCCCAGGCCCGCCTCGGCCCCGGACGCATCCACCACGCCATGCGCGCCATCGGCATGGCCGAACGCGCCCTCGCCCTCATGGTCGACCGCGCCAAGAACCGCGTCGCCTTCGGCCAACACCTCGCCGACTACGCCAACGTCCAGGACCACATCGCCAACTCGCGCATCGAGATCGACCAGGCCCGCCTCCTCGTGCTCAACGCCGCGTGGCTCATCGACCAGCACGGCGCCAAGGGCGCCAAGACCGAGATCTCCGAGATCAAGGTCGCCGCCCCAGCGGTCGCACTCGCCGTCATCGACCGCGCCATCGAGGTCTTCGGCGCCATGGGCGTCTCCGACGACACCGTCCTCGCAGGCTTCTACGCCTGGGCCCGCGTCCTGCGCATCGTCGACGGCCCCGACGCCGTCCACCGCCGCACCATCGCCCGCCACGAGCTCAAGCGCACCCCGCCCCACGTCGGCTGACCCGGAGTCCACCCATCCCTCGGGTGGCAGGTATACCGTGGCGCAATGGTTCCGCCTCTGGAAGAAACCCGCGAGCAGTCCGAGTCCTTCGGCCTGCTGGAGAGCCTGATGCTCACCGCCGACGGCATCGAGGCCTTCCTCCAGGAGCTGGTCGGGCGCAGCAGCACGCTGATCGAGCCGGCGATGTCGTGCGGCATCACCACGCAGTACGACGGCCAGCCGCTCACCGTCGCCTCGAGCGACAGCAAGGCTGCCGCGCTCGACGAGGCGCAGTACGCGCTCGACGAAGGGCCCTGCCTGCACTCGATGCGCACGGCGCAGGTGGTCGACCTGGCCGACGTCGAGGAAGCAGCGCGGTGGCCACAGTTCCTGAAGGAGGCGCGCAATCAGGGCCTGCAGTCGTCGTTGAGCCTGCCGCTGATGGTGCAGCAGAAGTCGATCGGCGCGCTGAATCTCTACAGCTTCGACACCGCCCACGACTTCGGCTCCGGCACCCGCAAGGAGGCGGAGGTGTTCGCCGCACAGGCCTCCACCGCACTGTTCCTCGCGCTGCGCCAGATCCGCAGCGACCAGACCGCCCAGCAGCTGGAGCAGGCACTCACCCACCGATCGGTGATCGACCAGGCCCTCGGGATCGTGATGGGCCAGCAGGGGTGCAGCGCCGACGAGGCCTTCGCCTTGCTGCGCACGCACTCGCAGAACAACAACAAGAAACTGCGTTTCGTCGCCGAAGAATTGGTGGCCCGCACCGTTGCTCGACGTACGTCGTGAGGTCGCTTTGAGCGAACGACCAGTGGCCGTATAACCTGTGGCACTGGTTGGGAAGTCAGCCGGCATCCTTGGAGATGCATCAGGCTGACACCCATCGAGGTTCAAGATGAGCGACGACTTGTCGCACGAACGTCACACCCGTCTTGAGGAGTGGCAGACCGCGATTCGCGACGACAGCGAGGTCGCCGGCACGGACCGTGAGCGGGCGGAGATCGTCGCGCTCCAGGCAGACGTCGCCGACCTCCACCGGGCCTTGGAGAGCCAGCCGGTCATCGACCAGGCGAAGGGCATCCTGATGGCCCGCTTCCGCCTCGACGCGGAAGCCGCATTCGCCGTGCTCACCCGGCTCTCGCAGGACCGCAACATCAAGGTCCGGGAGATCTCGCTGGCCATGGTGGAGATCGTGAGCGGCACGTCCCCGACAGACGTGGAGCCCTCGGAAGCCGAGGCCGTCGCGAGGGAAGTGCTGGGCCCGGTGTCGGAGGACTCCGGTCCGATCAGCTCGATCATCGAGTAGCCGCGCCGCCCCTCGCTGGTCGAGTGCCGCTCCCCTCTCGCTGGTCGAGTGCCGGCGAGGAACGAGCCGGCGTATCGAGACCCCAGACCCTTGCCGAATCCCCGGGGCTGATGCATATTGGGAACCACGGGTTGAGCCCACAGCCTTCGCAGATCTTGCGAACTGGCATCCGACATGAGGCTCCCACGATGATCGTTCAGGACATCACTGAGTCGGCTACGGCGCGTCCCTCGCCGCCCTGAGTCCGGATCTGGAGGGGCCGCCTTGCGCCCGTCTCCGGTCCCGACTTACGCAGCTCGGCACCGCGTAGCGCAACCGGCCCCTCCGATCCGTCATCCGTGGCCATGCATGTCAGGAGAAGGCGATGAATGCTTGGAGAGCAGTCCGGCTGGCGATCGCAGCACTGATCCTCGGCAGACGTCTCGATCGGCGAGGGTCGCTCCATCCGCACTAGTGGGTCGACGCCCGGGAACCAGATCCCCTCCCGCCGCGTCCCAGAGGTAGGCCGAGATGCCAGGGAGCCCGTCATGCGATCAGCGCGTGTGTTCGCGATCGCTGCCCTGCTGCTCGCCTCCGGTTGCGCGAGCTCGAGCAGCGACCCGGGCGACGACTGCACCAGCCACCATGAGCAGGTGTCGACCGCCACGACCCGAGCCGCACTGGAGAAGGCACTGCTCAACGACGTCAACCCACGCGTCCGCTCGCTGCGCATGGTCGACTCTGACCCCGCCGACGACAAGACCGGAGTGAACCTGGTCGACGGCAACGACCGACTGGTCATGTCACTCGACATGTGGCGACGACCCGACGGCGCCTGGACGGCCCAGCGCTGGTCCCAGTGCATCGACTGATCGACAATGGGGCTTCGTCGAAACTGGGTCCGCCCTTCACACGACGCCGGCACCCGCAGCCGTCCGGGCCGACGAGGCGGACGTTCACCAGCTGGTCGCGCTCACTCTTCGCTGAGCCGGTTCTCACGCACAGGACAGCAGGGTGCGACGACTTCTCCACAGATCGTCTCAGCCTCTTGACCCCCAAATCGGGCAGGCGTAAAATCGAACACATGTTCGACTCATCCCATGCGCCCACCCTGGAGCAGGCCGCTCCCGTCGCTGAGGAGCGCCTGGACGCGTCGACAGTTGCCGCGTGGACCGAAGCATCATCCCGCATCCACGTTGACGCACACGACGACACAGCGCGCATCGATGCGATCAACGCCATCGAGGTGTTGAAGTGTGCGCTCGCCGCAGCCCAGGCAGACCTCGCTGTCGACTTCGACGAGTCCATGCGCCAGAAGGCCGCGGACCAGGGCATTGCCAAGGAGCGTCAGGGCCGCGGCATCGCCGAACAGATCGGCCTCGCCCGACGCGAGTCCGGTCACCGCGGCCAGCGACACCTCGGGCTGGCCAAGGTGCTGCGCAGCGAGATGCCCTACACGCTCGCCGCCTTCCGCACCGGCCGCATCACCGAGTGGGGCGCGACCCGGCTCGCCCAGGAGACCGCCTGCCTCGAGGTCGAAGACCGCGCCACCATCGATGCAGAGCTGGCCGGAGACCCACAGAAGCTCGAGAAGCTCTCCGAGAAGGAGATCGGCGACCAGGCCCGCAAGCGCGCCAGCCAACTCGATCCCGCATCCGTCGCCCGCCGCCGCGCCAAGGCCGAGAAGGACCGGCGGGTCAGCATCCGCCCGGCCCCCGACACGATGACCTTTCTGACCGGCCACCTGCCCGTGGGCCAGGGCGTCGCCGTCTTCGCCTCCCTCAGGAAGGCCGCCGACGCTGCCATCCTAGACGGGGACGAGCGCAACCGCGGCCAGATCATGGCCGACACCCTCGTCGAGCGGGTCACCGGCCAGACCACCGCTCCCGCGACCCCCGTCGCCGTCACCCTCGTCGTCGCCAACGCCACCCTGCTCGGTGACGACAACGCCCCCGCTCACCTCGACGGCCACGGCTCGATTCCCGCCGACCTCGCCCGCAGCCTCGTGGGCAACAGCCTCGCCGCCGACCTCAAGACCTGGATCCGCAAGCTGTACGCCGACCGCAACGGTCGCCTGATCGGCATGGAGAACAAGTCGCGGCTCGTCCCGAAGGCGTTGGCCAACGTGCTCCGCCTCAGAGACGGCGGTTTCTGCCGCAACCTCTGGTGCGATGCGCCGATCCGCCACATCGACCATGCCACCGGCGCCGCCGTGGGCGGTCCGACCAGCGCGGAGAACCTGCAGGGCCTCTGCGAGGCCTGCAACTACGCCAAGCAGGCCCCCGGCTGGTCCGCCGCCGGCTCGCATCCACCGGACGAGCGACATCAGGTCACCACGGTCACTCCGACCGGGCACCGCTACACCGCAACGGCCCCTCCGCTTCCCACAAGATCGGCCACGCCACCTCGACTGCGCCCCGTCACCGTCGAGATCCACCACCGTCCCGACCTCAAGCTCGACTTCGCCGCCTGACCCGGCGCCACCGGGAGCCCGGCGTGCTCCGACAAATGGCGACGTCCCAGCGCGTGCCCGGGGGGAAGCACGCACTGGGACGTCGGTCCGTGAGGAGCTGGCTCAGCCTTCGGTCATGCCCACGCCGCGGAATTCGATCTTTCCGCTGATGTAGGCGTCGAGACCGACCACCTTGTTGTTCGCACCGGTCGCGGTGACCGACTGGAACAGCACGATGTTGCTGGCCGGCGGGTGCTCGACGAGCTCGGCCGACAGCTCCTGGAGCAGCTCGGCACGCTTCGCGTCGTCGCTCTCGGCACGCTGCTGCTCGTTGAGCTCGATGGCCTTCTTCGACGCCAGGCCGCTCGGGTTGTTCGAGCCACCGGGCATGAAGACCAGGTCGAGCGTCGCGGTCGGGTCGGGGCGACCGGTCCAGCGCACGTTGAGCGCGGGAGCGGTCTTCTCGACCGAGTACATCGCGCCGACCGCAGCGGCCTCGGTCTCGAGGACCTTGACCTTGATGCCGACCTTCTCGAGCTGACCGGCGACGGCCTCGTTGATGCGCGTGCCCGGGCCGGGCACGTTGTGGATCGGCCAGGTGAAGCCGTTGGGGAAGCCGGCTTCCTTGAGCAGCTCCTTGGCGGCCTCCGGGTCGTAGTCATACTGCGGCACGTCGTCGTTGTGCGCGAAGTAGCCCCCGGGGAACGGCTGGTTGGTCACCTTGCCGTGGCCGAAGAGGACACCGTCCACCAGCGACTGCCGGTCGATGGCCAGGTTGACGGCCATCCGGACGCGCTCGTCCTTGAGCGCCGGCGTCAGGTCGGGGTTCATCAGGATGTTGCCGAAACCGAGGTCATAACCCTGCACGACCTGGAGCCCTGCCGACTTGGCCGTGTCGATCTCCGGCTCACGCAGGTAGCCGGCGTCGACGCTGTCGCTGCGGATCGCGTTGAGGATGGCCGTGGTGTCAGCGTTGAAGGTCATCTCGATGCCGGCCAGCTTCTGGGCCTCGGGGCCCCAGTAGCCGTCGAACTTCTCGGTTCTGAGCTCGACGCCCACCTTGTAGTCCTCGGCGACCTTGTACATCCCCGTGCCCGCCGGGTGCAGGTTGACCGCGTCGCCGGTCATCGTCTTCGGGCTGATCATGGCGCCGGCGCGGTCGCTGAGCTTCAGCACGAGACCCACGTCGGGAGCGTTCAGGTGCAGCTCCACGGTGGAGTCGTCGACGGCCTTCACCGAGTCGATGCTGGCGAGGTCGTTGGCCACGAAGGAGGCCTCGACGGTCTTCGCCCGCTCGATGTTCTTCTTGACCGCGTCGGCGTTGAACGGCTCGCCGTCGTGGAAGGTGACGCCCTCGCGCAGCTTCAGGGTCAGGACCTTGCCGTCCTCCGACCACTCCCATGACTCGGCCAGACCGGGCACGGCCTCGCCGGCGGTGTCCATGTGCACGAGGCGGTCGAAGATCTGGAACAGCGGCACGTTGGCGAAGGCCGTGTTGACCACGTGCGGGTCAAGGGTTCCGGGCGCGTTGGCGTAGGCGAAGCGGAGCACCGCGTCGGGGTCGGTCTTGGCATCCGCTGCCGGGGCGTCGGACTCGGCGGCCGGCGGCGGGCTGCAGGCTGTGAACAGCAAGGCCATCGCTGCCAGTCCGATGACCAGCCAACGGCCAAGGGTGAATCGTCTGGACACGGTGTCTCCTAGTGAGGGATGAGTGAAGCGATCGAGAGATGGTTGAGTGATCAGGCGGACTGCAGGGGGTAGTGGCACGCCACCTGGGCGTCGCCGACCCGGCGGAACTCGGGGGCCTCGGTGTGACAACGCTCGGTGGCCAGAGGGCACCTGGAGGCGAAGGCACAGCCCGCGGGCGGGTTGGCGATGTCGGGAATCTCCCCGGTCAGGGGAACCTTCTCCCGATTCCGTTGCTCAACCGGGTCGGCCACGGGTACGGCCGAGAGCAGGGCAGCGGTGTAAGGGTGCTTGGGGTTCTGGAAGACGTCCTCGACGTCCCCCATCTCCACGATCTGGCCGAAATACATCACCGCAACGCGGTCGGAGATGTGGCGGACGACGGCGAGGTCGTGCGAGATGAACAGGTAGGCCATCTCGAACTGCTCCTGGAGCCGCTCGAGCAGGCGGATGATCTGGTTCTGGGTCGAGACGTCGAGGGCGCTGACCGCCTCGTCACACACGACCACGCTGGGATTGAGCGCGAGCGCCCGCGCGATCGCCAGGCGCTGGCGCTGCCCGCCGGAGAACTCATAGGGATAGCGCTCCGCGTGGTGCGGCGCCAGGCCGACGAGCTCCAACAGCTCGGCGACCCGCGCGTCACGCTCCTTGCCGCGCATCCCGTGGTGCACCTCGAGCGGCTCGGCGATGCTGTCCGCGACCATGATCGAGGGGTCCAGGGAGGAGTACGGGTCCTGGAAGACCATCTGCATGTCCTGCCGGGCCTGTCGCAGCGCCTTGCCCTTCAGCTGGGTGATCTCCTCGCCCTCGAGGGTGACCCGGCCGTGCGTCGGCTCGATCAGGCGCATCAGGGCGCGGGCGACCGTCGACTTGCCGGAGCCCGACTCGCCGACCAGGCCGAGCGTCTCCCCGCGGGAGATCCCGAAGCTGACACCCTTCACGGCCCGCAGCTCGGTGGGAGCCCGGAACGCCTTGCGCCGTCCCCAGAAGCTGACCCGCAGGTCTTCGACTTCCAGCACGCGCGCGGTCGTGGTGCTCGTGGCGGTCACTTGATCCTCCCAAGGGTGAGTTCCTCGGTGCGCAGGCACCGGCTGAGGCGACCGTCGACGGCGTGCAGCTCGAGCGGCTCGCTCGCGCAGGCCTCGACCGCATAGGGGCACCGGGGCTCGAAGCGGCACCCGGTCGGCATCTCCCACGGGGCCGGGGTGGAGCCGGGGATCGAGATGAGCTCGTTGCGGCTGTAGAGATTCGGTACGGCGCGCAGCAGGCCCTCGGTGTAGGGGTGCCGCGGACGGTCGAAGAGCTCGGTGATCTCACCGCGCTCGACGATCTCGCCGGCGTACATCACCGTGACGTCGTCGCAGATGTCGGCGACCACGCCCATGTTGTGGGTGATGAACATCATCGCCAGGTCGTGGTCCTCGCACATGGTGCGCAGCAGCTGCAGGATCTGGTCCTGGATCGTCACGTCCAGGGCGGTGGTCGGCTCGTCGGCGATCAGCACCTTCGGCTGGCACGAGATCGCCATCGCGATCATCGCCCGCTGCCGCATGCCGCCGGAGAACTCGTGCGGATAGCGGCGCACCCGCTCGGCCGCGTTGGGGATGCCGACCTCGTCGAGCGACTCGATCGCGCGCTTCCAGGCGACCTTGCGGCTGACCTTCTTGTGGTGGCGCACCGTCTCGGCGATCTGCTCACCGATGGTGAAGGCCGGGTTCAGGCTGGTCATCGGCTCCTGGAAGATCATCGCCATCTGGTCGCCGCGGATCCGGCTCAGCTGCTTCTCGTCGAGGGATCGCATGTCGACCCCGTCGACCACGATGCTGCCGCTGGAGATGCGGGCGCCGGTCTTGGGCAGCAGGCCCATGATCGCCAGGCTGGAGACGCTCTTGCCCGAGCCGGACTCGCCGACCACGCCCAGGACCTTGCCGGGCTTGATCTCGAGGCTGACGTCGTTGAGCACGCGCTGCCACCCGTGGTCGGTGACGAACTCGACGGAGAGGTTCTCCACCGAGACGATGGGTGCCTTCTCGACGCTGCCGGTCGTGGCCGGGGCAGGGGTGGTCCGGGGCAGTTCCATGGTGGTCATCAGCCCTTCCTCGTCTCTCGACCTAGTGAGTCACGCAGTGAGTCGCCGGCCATGTTGAAGGCGAGGACGACCAGGGCAATGGCAATGCCGGGGAAGACGATCAGGAACGGGGCGCGGTCCACGAACGGGAAGGCGCGGCCGAGCATCCCGCCCCAGCTGGACTCCGGATACTGCGCGCCGAGGCCGAGGAAGCTCAGGCTGGCCTCGTTGAGCATCGCCCGCCCGGTGAGCAGCGAGATGCCGACGATCAGCGGGGAGCGCACGTTGCGCAGCACGTGCTGGCGGATGATCCGACCGGTGGGGGTGCCGATGCTGCGGGAGGCCTCGATGTAGGTCTCCTCCTTGATCTCCATGACGCTGCCACGGACGATGCGCAGGATGCGGGGCACGAAGACGATGCCGATCGCGATCATCGCGTTGGTGAGTCCGGGGCCGAGCATGCCGACGATCGCGATCGCGAGGAGCAGGCCGGGCATCGCCATGATGGCGTCGTTGACGAACATGATCGACCGGTCGACCCAACCACCGAAGAACCCGGAGACGAGACCGAGCGGCACGCCGAGGACGACCGCGATCGAGGTGGCCTGGAATGCCGCCACGAGTGAGACCCTGGTGCCGGTCATCATCCGCGAGAGCACGTCACGACCGAGGTCGTCGGTGCCCAGCCAGTGCGCGCTGCTGGGGTACTGCAGGATCCCCTGCAGGTTCTGGGCGTTCGGGTCGTGCGGGGTCAGCCACGGGGCGACGATCGCGAGGATCCCGGCGAGGGCGAGGAAGGCCACCGCCACGACCCCGGCACGGTCCTTGCCGAAGCGGATCAGGAAGCGCCGCATCGGCGTGATCCGCCGGGTCGCCTCCTTCTGGGTGGCGGAGGCGCTGCGCTCGACCTCGCGTGCGGTCGCCTCGGCCCACACGTCGACGGGCGGTTCCACGGTTCCGGCAGTTGTGTTGCTCATCAGCGCACCTTGGGGTTGAAGAACCGGTAGGACGAGTCGATCAGGAGGTTGACGACCAGCACCGAGACCGCGGCAACCAGCACCGCACCCTGGATGACCGGGATGTCGCGCTGCAGCACCGCCTTGATGGCAAGGGCGCCGACGCCCGGGATGCCGAAGATCTGCTCGACGATCACGGACCCGCCGAGCAGGAAGGTCAGCTGGAGGCCGACCATCGTCATCGCCGGGACGCCGGCGTTCTTCAGCGTGTGCTTGAGCACCACGGAGCGACGGTTCAGGCCCTTCGCGGTGGCCGTGCGGACGTAGTCCTGGTCGAGGATGTCGATCATCGAGGCGCGCAGCTGACGGGCGATCTCGGCGGCCGGGGCGGCGGCCAGCGTGATGGCCGGCATCACCATGAACGTCGCCCACTGGGTGGGTGACTCGGTGAAGGGCACGTAGCCGGTGGACGGCAGCACGCGGAGGTAGAGCGAGAAGACGATCACCAGCATCAGGCCGAGCCAGAAGGTCGGGATGGCGATGCCGGCGCTGGCCACCAGCGTGATCACGCGGTCGATCCAGCTGCCCTTGTGGGTGGCGGCGACGACCGCGGCCGGCACGGCGATGAGCAGCGAGACGATGATCGACACCAGGGCCAGGCCCAGGGTGACCGGGAACCGATCGACGATCAGGCCCGAGACCGAGGCACCACCTTGGAGCGAGTGGCCCAGGTCGCCGGTCAGTGCGTCCCCGAGCCACCGGCCGAACTGCACGACGATGTGGTCGTTGAGGCCGAGGCGCTCGCGGGTCTGCGCGATCTGTTCGTTGGTTGCGTTCTCGCCCGCAGCGGTGACCGCGGGGTCACCCGGAACGAGCAGGATCATCAGGTAGGTGAGTGCACACACCATGAGCAACAGGCCCAGTGAGTGTGGCAAACGCTTGAGGAGATTCATCCGCGAGGCTTCCCGGTCAGGTGCCGGCCGGAGCACGGCGACAGCAAATTGATGTTGAGACCCACGTCACTACTTATTCAAGAGTTAGCATGGTTGGCGTTGGTCGTGGCGTCAAGAGGTTGACGCACAAATTCGTCACGGATCCCGGCGATCGCGCCCAAGGTGCGCAGGCCGGCAGGGTCACCCGCCGTCGTGGGCACCACGCAGACCTCGTCGACACCGGCATCCAGGTAGGCCCCGATCCGGGTCCGTACGTCGTCCAGGCCGCCCGCCAAGCACGTCGCGGCGGCGATCTCCGCCTCAGGCATGGCCGCCCGCAGCTCCTTGGGGTGCGGCCGGGTGCGGGCGAACTCGACGAGCGACTCGAAGCCAGCAGCGACGAACATCTCGGAGTAGCCGGGTGCCGCGAGATAGCCGGTCTTGCTGGTCACCATCTGGCTCAGGTCGTCCGGGGTCGGGTCCACCGAGGTGGCCAGCCACAGCGCGATCCTGGGACGCTCGCGCCCTGCCTCCGCGGCAGCCTGCGCCACCTGCTCACACAGACGCCGTGCGGAATCCACGGTCACCATGTTCAGCAGGACGCGATCTGCGTGGGCGCCGGCAAACCTGATCGCGCGCGGCCCGAAGGCGGCCACCGACACCGAGGATCCCGGCGCCGGCAGGCGCAGTCGGTAGCCCTTGGTGTGCAGCGTCTCGCCGTCGAAGGAGACCTTCTCGCCGCGCAGCAGGCGCGCCACGATCTGGGTGGCCTCCTCGAGCTGCTGGGCCGGCCGCTTGCGCGGCAGGCCGTGCCACTCCTCGACGACGACGTTGCTCGACGTGCCGAGGGCGACGTTCACCCGACGCCCGATCGCCGACGTCACCGTGGCGGCACCGACGGCGATGTTCACCGGCGTCCGCACCGAGACGGCGAAGGGGCCGACCGCCGGAGTGATGCGCTGGGTCCGCAGCCCGATCGCCGTGGCGAGGGAGAACGCGTCGAAGGTCGCCATCTCCCCGATCCACAGCTCGGAGAAGCCCAGGCGATCGGCGATCGCTGCGGTTTCGAAAGCCTCGTTCGCCGGACGGTCCTGCCACAGCCCGAGGGTTGCGTTGACGATTCCGGTGGTCTCCGCCATCACTGCACCCGCTCGACGAGCGTGGCCACACCGATGCCGGCGGCACCGCTGATGCTGGCCACGCCGTAGCGGCCACCGCAGCGCTCGAGCTCGTCGATCAGGTTGGCGACCAGGAACGGTCCGGTGGCGCCGAAGGCGTGCCCGACGGCGATGGTCCCGCCGTTGACGTTGAAGCGGTCGTCGCCGACCTTGAGGTCGCGCTGGAAGCGCAGGCACAGCGCGCTGAACGCCTCGGCGAACTCGAAGCGGTCGATGTCGTCGAGCGAGAGCCCGGCCTTCTCAACCACGGCGGCGGTGGCATCCTGCCCGGCGGTGAGCATCTGCACCGGGTTGACCGCGCGGGCGGCGGAGGCGACGACCCGCGCCCGAGGCCTGAGGCCCAGGCGCTGCCCGGCCGCCTCGTCGCCGACCAGGATCAGGCCGGCCCCGTCGGCCAGGGAGGGCGAGGTGCCACGGGTGTGCAGGTGGCGGATCGCGCCGACCTCGGGGAAGCGGGACAACGCGATCACGTCCTGCCCGTCGGCGCCCCGCTCCACGAAGGCCGGCTCGAGCGCGGCCAGCTGCTCCAGTGTGGTCTGCGGGCGCACCTGCTCGTCGCGGTCGAGCACCGAGCTGCCGTCCTTCGAGGGGACCGGCACCAGCGAGCGCGCGAAGCGACCGTCGGCCTGGGCCTGCGCGGCCAGCTGCTGGGTGCGCAGCCCGAACGCGTCGAGCTCCTCGCGCTGGAAGCCCTCCTGGGTGGCCACCACGTCGGCGGCGATGCCCATGTGGACCGCACCGACCGTGTTGATCACCTCGGGGTCGTTCCACAGCGGGCTGTTCTCGGAGAACATCGGGACCCGGGAGAGGGACTCCACTCCCCCGGAGACGATCAGCGATGCATCGTCGGCCTTGACCCGCGCCACCGCGGTGTTGAGCGCCTCGAGCCCGGAGGCGCAGGCGCGGCTGATCGTGGCGCCCGGCACGCTCTCCGGCCAACCGGCCATCAGCGGCGCAACCCGGGCGATGTTCGACCCTTGGTCGAAGTGCTGGCGCGCGGCGCCGAGCACGACGTCGTCCACGCCGGCCGGATCCAGGTCCACGCGCTTGGCGAGCTCCTGCAGCAGCAGGACGACGAGGTCGATCGACGAGTGCTGGGCCAACCCGCCCGTGGGGGTGGCCTTGCCCCGCGGCGTGCGGATGGCTTCATAGATGAATGCGTCATGGGTCACACATTCACTATGAGTTACGAAGTTAGTCTCGTCAAGCCTTGCTTAGTCAGTTATTTCCATCCGTCTCATCTGATATCAATTCAGAAGTCGTAGGTCTCAATCGACAAGTTCGAACTGCACTTCGCTGCGCTTCAACCGCTGCGAGCAGTGCCCACAGACGAAGTCCGGCAGCAGCAGTCGTCCGCACGGGTCATGGGTGATCTCCAGCGACTTGTGCGCGTCTGCACCGACGTGCTCGTCGCTCCACCGCACGATCTGCATGAGCACCATCCCGAAGCCGGCACCCTTGCGGGTCAGCCGGTAGACGGTGCGACCGCCACCCACGAGCACCTCGGGGCGCAGCACCTCGAGCTCGACCAGGCGGGTCAGCCGCGCCGAGAGCACGGTGGGTGGAATGCCGAGGAAGCGCTCCAGGTCGGTGAATCGCTTCATCCCGATCACGGCGGTGGCGACGATCGCGGTGTTCCAGCGATCGCCGAGCAGCTCCATGGTGTCCGGGAAGAGACCGTGGTTCGTCACCCGCTGCAGGGTGCGTGATTGCCGGTGCCGTCGCGGCGCCGAGCCGACGTAGCCCAGCGTCCGGCTGGTGTTCACCGGCGTCAGGTCGCCGCCGGTCACCGGCAGGTCGCACTTCGCGCAGACCACTCGGGGGTCCGCCAGCTCGCCGCAGGTGAGGTGGCGCAGCTCGGGCTTGGGGCCCTCGCCGCGATCGAGCCACTTGCGCTCCCACATGTACGCCGCCACATAGATGCGCCAGGTCGCGGTGCCGGCACGGGTCAGGCGGTACTCGTAGCGCACCCGGCCCTCGTTGTAGGGCGTCTTCACCAGCACGCCGTTCTCGGTCAGCCGCTTGAGCCGGTCGGCCAGGATCGAGTCGGAGACACCGATCCGCTCACGGATGTCCTGGAAGCGGCGCTCGCCCAGGAAGATCCGCTGGATGATCAGCAGGCTCCAGTGGTCGCAGATGATTCCCAGCGCCGTTCCGGTGCGGCTCGGGCCGTCGATCGATCGCGCCTCGCTCGGCGAGCTGGCCATCACATCGTCCTCTCGTGGTGCGTTGGTTCGGGACTGCTGAGACTTCCGGAGGCCCCGTTGCCGACCTCGACGATCGCACGGCCGAGCACCTGACCCCGGAAGAGGGCGGAGAACGCCGCACCGAGACTGCCGGCGCCCTGCCACCGGGTGGCCACGCTCCTCAGCCCCCCGGCGGCACCGTCGACGAGCTCGGTGAGGTCGGGCAGGGCGTCGGGGAAGTCGGTGACCGACATGCCCAGCACGGACTGGCGGGAGCGGATCATCGTCGGGTGGTCGAGCGTGATCGTGTCGGAGAGGTGGGCAGCGGTGCGGCCGACGAGCACCGCACGGCCTCGTTCCCTCAGGCGGGTGAGGGCGAGCTCGAGGTGGTCCCCGCCGACCAGGTCGAGATAGAGGTCGATGCCGTCGGGCGCCGCAGCGTCCAGCTGCTCGGACAGCGATCCGCGGCGGTCCAGCGCGTGGTCGACGCCGAGCTCGTCGGCCAGGAAGCCCATGCGCTCGGTGCCACCCGCGCTGGCGATGACGTTGCCACCGAGCAGCTTGGCGAACTGGACGGCACACGAGCCGACACCACCAGCCGCAGCAGAGATCCACACGGTCTCCCCCGGCGCCAGGTCGCCGACCCGTTTCAGCGCGACATGGGCGGTGAGCCCGACATGCCCCCGGATCGTCAGCAGCTCGTCGGCCGAGAGCTCCGGACTGACGAGGCGGACGTCGGACGCCGGCATCGCGGCCAGCCCGGCCCAGGGCAACATGCCCACGACCCGGCTGCCCTCGGGCAGGTCGGGGTCGCTCGACGCGACCACGGTGGCGACACCGTCGCTGCGTGGCACGTCACCGATGCCGAGCGCCGGCCCCAGCGTCGTGGAGCGCCCGGTGCCGAGGCGATGGCGGAGACCGGCGTTCAGGCCGATGGCCTCGGTGCGCACGACGACTTCACCTGCCGCCGGCTCGGGCGCCACACCCTCGGTCAGGGCGAAGTCGTCGGGCTCGATCCGAGCACCTGGGATCCGGGCAAGGCGAACTTCCCAGGGGGCGGCACCACCGGCCATCTCAAAACCCTTCACTGACTTTGAAACTCATAGTAATCTACTGTTCGCAGCACACTCTATTCCGGTGCCGCGCCGCCGTCGACCCTGACTCTCAGCCAGCCTGTCGGGTCGAAGCAGTCGCATCCGCAGCGGGCACTGCTCACCCCAGGAGACTCCATGCCCGACTCGCCCGCCACGTCCCGGGGATGGGGACCCCTGCTGTTCAGCGCCCCGTTCGGGCCCTACTTCTGGGGCAAGATCCTGTGGACCGTGGGGATCTGGGTGCACAGCGTGGTCGTCGCGATCCTGGCGTTCGAGATCACCGAGTCGGCACTCTTCGTCGGCGCCGTCACCGCCGCGCAGTTCCTCCCGCAGCTCCTGTTCACTCCCATTGCTGGAGCAACGGCCGACCGCGGCAACGTCAAGCGACAGATCGTCGCGGGCCGCATCCTCAGCGCCGTCGGCTCGGTCGGCCTGGCCGTGGGGGTCTTCCTGGTCGACGAGGTGCACCCGGCGGCAATCCTCCTCAGCTCCCTGTGCGTCGGCCTCGGGCTGGTGACCGGCGGGCCGGCCATCCAGTCGATCGTGCCCTCCCTGGTCCGCCCGGAGGAGCTCGCCGACGCCGTCGCGCTGAACTCCATGCCGCTTCTGGTGGCCCGGGCCGCGGCCCCCGCGATCGGCGCCATCATCTATTCCACCCTGGGCGTCGGCCCGGCCCTCCTGGTTGCCGGCGCCGGCAGTCTCTCCTTCGCGGCCGCGATGTGGCTGATCAAGGTCCCCGACCCGACGCCGAGCGCCGACGGCGACAGCTCGATCCGCGCCGGCTGGCAGTTCGTCCGCCGCAACCGCGTGGTGGCCACCCTGTTGCTCGGCGTCACCGCGGTCGGCTTCGGCGCCGACCCCTCGATGACGCTGACCCCGTCGATCGCCGACGACCTCGGTGGAGGAGCAGCCCTGGTCGGCTGGCTCGGCTCGGTCTTCGGGGTCGGCTCCGCCCTGGGCTTCGCGTTCCTCAGGCTGTTGCGGAGCAGGCTCCACGACCACGGGCTCGCCCCGTTGGGCCTGGCCACGATGGCGGCCAGCCTCGTGCTGCTCGCAGTCAGCTCCACCACCTGGTTGGCGATGGCGGGCTTCGCACTCGGCGGCGTCGGGATGACACTGTCACTGACCAGCCTGACCACGCTGCTCCACGAGGCCTGTCCCGACCACGTCCGCGGGCGCGTGATGGCCTACTGGCTGATGGGCTTCATCGGCTCGCGACCGCTCGCCGGTGCGCTGGACGGTCTGCTGGCCGACTACGTCTCGGTCGAGGCGGCACTGTCGGCCATCGCCGCGATCACGGCCGTGGGAGCCGTGCTGTGCCGGCCAAGCCGGATCCGGGCCGGAGCTGCCGTGGGTCAGCCGGCAACGGCCGCGGAGGCCGCGGCGAACCCGGCGAGGTAGTCACGCTCCTGCGCGCTGACCTTGCGGGTCGAGCCGTCGCCGGATGTCGGCACGAGGACCGTCGAGGCGCGGAACGCGGTGACCCCGTCCTGGTGCCCGCGATAGGCAACGGTGAAGGACCCGCCGCCGATCCGGGTGCCGTGCATCGTCACGATGAGGGGCCGCCCGGCGGTCACGCCGCTGACGTAGTCGATCTCGAGGCGCACCACGATCCGCGGGTGGGCGAAGGCGTCGACCCCCTGCGCCACCGCGTCGCGGTGCAGCCAGCGGGTCCTGGCCTCGGCGAGGTAGCCCACGATCATCACGTGGTTGACGTGCCCGAGCAGGTCCTGGTCCCACCAGCGCACCTCGAGCGGCACGTCGTACGTCGAGTGGTCCGACGAGGCGCTCGGCGACCGGCCGTTCACGCGTCGGCCACGAACACGAGGCGGCCGATATTCCTGCCCGCGGCCAACCGCTCGAGAGCGGCCGGGATCTCGGCGAACGGCACTCGCTCGCCGACCAGCGGGCTGATCCTGCCCTCGGCCACCAGACGGGCGAGATCGGCGTTGCACTCGCGGACCAGGTCGGCGTGGGTCCTGCGATAGCGGCCCCACACGAACCCGAGGATCGAGTAGTTCTTGATCAGCGCGTGGTTGAGACGCGCGGACTGGATCTCGCCGCCGGCGAAGCCGACCAGCACGATCCGGCCCTCGAACGCGATGCACTTGGTCGAGCGGGTGTAGGTGTCGCCGCCCACCGGGTCGTAGACCACGTCGGCGCCCCGGCCCTCGGTGAGGGTGTTGACGACCTCGACGAAGTCCTCGGTGTGGCGATCGACGACGACGTCGGCGCCGAGCGCCTTCGCTGCGGCTGCCTTCTCCGGCCCGCCCACGACGGCCACGACCCGGGCCCCGGCTGCCTTGCCGAGCTCGACGGCTGCGCTGCCGACGCCCCCGGCGGCCGCGTGCACGAGCAGGGTCTCCCCCGGCTGGATCCGGGCCCGGCGGTGCAGGGCGAACCAGCTGGTCTGGTAGCCGACGAAGAGCGAAGCCGCCTGCGCGTCGCCGAGGCCCTCGGGGACGGGGAAGGTGACCGCGGCGTCGAGCAGGGCCAGCTCGGCGAACCCGCCGTCGGGAAGGTCGGTGAGCCCGAAGACCCGGTCACCGGCGGTGAATCCGGTGACGCCCTGGCCACAGGCGACCACGGTGCCGGCGGTCTCGATGCCGCTGATGAAGGGCAGCTCCGGCTTGATCTGGTAGACGCCACGCGACATCAGGACGTCGGGGAAGTTCATCGGGGTCGCGGCGACCCGGATCAGCACCTGGCCGGCCGCGGGCTCGGGCGTCGGGACCTCGCGGCGCTCCATCGCAACGGTGGCCTCGCCGTGCTGGGTGACCTGCCAAGCCTGCATCGGGCTCTCCTTGTGCGTGGAGTGTGGGTCAGACGAGGACGAAGTCGACGCCGCTGATCCGGTGCACCTCGCCGGCGCGATCACGGTCAGCGGCCTCCAGCTCGACCGTGGTGAGGCCACGCATCTCGGGCTGGTCGACGAAGTGGACGGTGCGGCCGGAGAGGACCACGGACGTCCCGTCGTCGTTGACCGTGCCGCCGGTGACGGTGGCCCAGCGCTGGGCGAAGTCGGCCGGCTCGGACACGGAGATGCGGACCGCGCTGAGGTCCCGGACGACGGAGGTGCTGCGAGCGTCGTAGACGTCGGGGGCGAAGTGCCAGCTGGTCGCCGGACGGATCTCGTCGAACTCGGCGAGCGTGCCGAAGTCGCGCGGGTGCCACTGGCTCAGCGGGTTGCCGTGGTGGAGCTTGTCGACGATCGGCTTCAGCTCGAGCTCACCGGCGCGCTCACGGAGCTGGTCGCCGTCGGCCACCTGGACCACCACCATGAAGCCCGAGTCGCCCTTGGCCGCGGTCTTCCTGGCCAGTGGCGACTCCGGGTCGTGCGGCTCGCACACCTCGACGTAGGTGCGGTCGAAACCGACCACCTCGTGGTTGAAGCCGACCTTCCTCATCCCCTCGACGTCACGGAACCCGGACGGCACCCCGAGGTGCGTGCGGAGCTGGCCCAGCGTGCCCTCGAGGTCGTTGGACAGGAGGACGATCTGGCGCAGTTCGGGGAGGGACGTGGTCACGGGATTGCTCCTTGACTGGTGACGGTGATGGGTGGTCGGGCGGTCGACAAGACGGGTGGCGAGGCAGTCGGCGAGGCAGGCACGCGCCGTGGATCAGATGGCGCTGGCGGTCTCGTTGATGCGGCCGCGCAGCTCCCGCTTGAGCACCTTGCCGGACGGGTTGCGCGGCAGCACGGGCGTGATCTCGAGGAACTCCGGCAGCTTGAACTTGGCGACCCCCAGGGAGTTGAGGTGGTCGACCAGCTCGGTGAGCTCCGGCGGGTCCTCGAGGTTGCGGGGCACGACGAAGACGCAGGTCCGCTCGCCGAGGCGCTCGTCCTTGCGGCCCACGGCCGCCACCTCGGCCACCTTGGGGTGAGAGGTCAGCAGCGACTCGATCTCGGCGGCCGAGATGTTCACACCGCCGCGGATGATCAGGTCCTTCTTGCGGTCGACGTGCACCAGTATGTCGGGCTGCTCGGTGGAGAGCTCGAACACGTCACCCGAGCAGTAGTAGCCCTCGTCGTCGAAGGGGTTCTCGACCTGGTGGAGATAGCCGGAGAACAGGTTGGGTGACTTGACCCGGAGCTCGCCGGGCACGCCGGGCTCGGTGATCAGCTCGCCGGTCTCGAGGTCGACCAGCTTGATCCGGGTCTCCCGGCTCAGCCGGGTGCGCCACTGGAAGCGTGGGCTGCCGGGCAGCGGGATGGAGCGACCACGCAGGGCGGGGTCGGGCACGGTGTCGCGGTCGGCGGTCATCTGCATGCCCTCGGTGGCGCCGAAGAAGTTGATCACCTCGACACCGTGCTCCTTCTCCAGCTTCTCGATGACCCAGCCGTTGATCGGGGCCGAGCCGGAGCCCAGGGTCCGCAGCGAGGACAGGTCGTAGCGGGAGAACAGGTCACCGTTGACCATGTCGTTGAGGGTGGTCGGCGCGACGACGCTGTAGGCCACCTGCTCCTGCTCGATCTGCTGGGCGAAGACCTCGAGGCTGAACGGCTGGTGCTGCACGAGCGTGCAGCCCGTGACCAGCCAGGGCAGGAAGATGCCGGCGATGCTGCCGGCGTTGACCATCGGCATCGGGTTGATGATGGTGTCCTCGAAGGTCAGGTTCGGCGACTCCGCCAGGGAGAAGGCCGCCACCATCGAGTCGCCCGACGCGCGCGGGACGCCCTTGGGCGTGCCCGTGGTGCCCGAGGTGAAGATGATCAGGAAGCAGTCGTTGGGGTGACGCTCGATCCCCGCGACGTGCTCGACGTACGCCGGGTCGAGGTCGCCGTCGCCGAGCACCGCGGCCAGGTCGAGGGGCACGGTGGCGTCGGCGGGGTCCGAGTGCCAGACGAAGACCGAGGCACCACCGATCTCGTCGGCCACCCCGGTGATGTCGGCGCGCAGGTCGCGACCGTTGAAGCCGGCCGTGGTGACCAGCGAGCTGACCCCGGCGATCTCCGCCAGCTGCTTGATCTCGTGGCGCCGGTAGGGCATCGGGTAGGGCGACAGGATCGCGCCGAGCCGGTTGACGGCGAGGTAGGTGACGACCAGCTCCACCGAGTTGGGGATCTGGATGCCGACCCGGTCCCCTTCACGGACCCCGTTGGCGAACAGCACGGACGCCGTCCGGTCGACGGCCGCGTCGAGCTGTTGCCAGGTCAGGCGGAGGGGGTCCTGCCCCATGAATTCGCGCTTGTTCAGGGCGTCGACGATGGCGGTGCGGTCGGCGTACGCCGTGACGTTGCGGCGGAAGCGGTCGGACCACGTCTCACCGGTCCACCACCCGTCGGCGACGAACTGGTCGGCGGCCTCGTTGCTGAAGAGTCTCATTCTCGAACCGTTCTCAGACTCGGACCGCGTGGAGCGGATTGTCGGAAGTGTCCCATCCGGCGATCGCCGATCCGGGCGCCCAGGTCGAGTGCGTGCCGCTGCTGATGCGCTCGGGCAGGCGGATCCGGGCCACGGGGCCGGCGGTGACGTCCTGGGCGTCGTAGACAAGGCACTCCGACCGGTCGTTGTTCATGTCGGTGGTGAGCGTGACGACGTAGGCGTCGTCCTCGGAGGTCGAGCCGACCTTGGGGGCCACCGCGGTCTCGCTGGCGAAGACGCCGTCGGGAAGCTGGACGGTCTCGGTCCTGCCGGTCACCTCGTCCTGCTTGACGAAGCCGTTGAACATGAACATGCCCGACACCCGCAGCGCGGAGTAGGAGTAGCGGTGGCGGCGGCCGAGGTGCGTGCCGTTGATCATGCCGAACTCGCAGATCACGTCGCTGAGGTCGAACTCCTGGGTCTCGCCCGTGCGCAGGTTCATCCGCCAGCGGTGCAGGCGGGGCTCCTTCTGGTCCTGGCTGAGGTAGCGGAACAGCGCCTCGTAGCCACTGGCGCCCGGACGCGGCGTCGGGGACGGGTTGATCTGGTAGTAGCCGTCGAGCACCACCCAGTCACCCTCCTCGAAGGCGTTGAGCCAGTGCAGGACGTAGGTGGGCTCGAACTCGAACCAGCGCAGCTCGTCGGTCTTGCCGTAGCGCGGGATCACGCCGATCCGGGTGGGGATGTCGCGGAAGAACCGCACCGCGTGCTTGCCCTCCTTCAACGCCTCGGGGTCCCAGAAGAGGGGGCAGTCGTTGAGGATCGAGTAGTTCTCGGTGATGCACATGTCGTGGCTGAGCCGCGGGCCCGGCAACGGGATGTCGGTGTAGTTGATCAGGTTCTGGTCCTTGTCGACCACGCCGTAGTGCATGTACGGCGCCTCGGTGCCGTAGTTGAAGAACATCATCTCGTCGGTGTGCTCGTCGACCTTCGGGTGCGCCGAGACGCCGTCCTTGGCCGGGAAGGCACCGTGGAAGTCGGCCTTGCCGAGGGTCTCCAGGCTGGTGCCGCTGAGCCGGTAGAGATCACCGCACTGGTAGAAGCTCGAGAGCACCTCGCCGTTGTGGACCACCACGTCGGTGCTCGAGGCGTCCTTCAACCCTCCGCGGGCGCCCGAGCCGAAGTCGACCTTCGTCAGCGACGGGGGCTCGGCCAGCCCGGCGAACAACGCCTCACCCGCCTCCACCTCGGCCTTGAGGCCGTCGGTCTGGACGAACCGGTTGCGATAGAAGGCGCGCCCGTCGCGGAAGCCGACCAGGTGGAGCATCGCGTCACCGTCGAAGGGGTGGTACATCTTCATCGACGCGTGGAGCGGGTTCTCGGTGTTGCGGATGTAGGCACCGTCGAGGTCGGTGGGGATCTCGCCCTCCACCTCCATGTCGACAGCGTTCCACTCCTGCGTCTGGGGAGTCCACGCGCCCGTGCGGTAGGGGTGGTCGTCGTCCTCGGGGAGGTTGGTCACATAGCGGTTGACCAGCTCGAGTTCCATGCTGTTGTCCTCAGATTCCTGCCGCTGCGCCACCGGAGACGACCCAGGCCGCCGTGGTGGCGGTGCTGCCGCCGAAGTTCAACGCCCCGACCCGGGACGCGTTGTCGATCTGGTAGTCGCCGGCCTGGCCGGTCACCTGCTTGAAGGAGTCGAGCATCATGCGGACGCCGGTCGCGCCGACCGGGTGGCCGCCGCCGATCAGCCCGCCGCTGGGGTTGAACGGGATGCGTCCGTCGCGCTCCAGGTCGCCGTTCTCGATCGCCTTCCAGCTCTCGCCGGGCTCGGTCACGCCGTAGTGGTCGATCGCGGCGTACTCGCTCATCGAGAAGCAGTCGTGCGTCTCGACCAGGTCGAGGTCGTCGACGCCGGCGATGCCGGCGCGCTTGAACGAGTCGTCGATCGCGGTGCGCACGTGCGGGAGCACGTAGGGCTCGTCGGCGCTGCGCTCGAACTTCTGCTTCACGTCGAGGCTGACGGTGGTGTGGCCCCACCCGGAGATCAGCGCGCGCGGCCGGGAGGCCACGTCGGGGTGTGCCTGCAGGAAACGGTCGCTGACCAGGATCACGCCCGCGCCACCGTCGGTCATGTTGCTGCAGTCGGTGCGTCGCAGGCGGCCCTCGACGACCGGGTTGGCGGTGTCGTCGTCGCCGAAGCTCTCCGGTGTCAGCTGCCACCCGCGCGTCTGCGCGTTGGGGTTGCTGCGTGCGTTGCGCAGGTTGAGCTCACCGATCGCGCGCAGGTGGGCGTTGTCGATGCCGTAGCGACGGTCGTACTCGTCGGCGACGGAGGAGAACATGTAGGGCCACATGTAGGTGGCGTCCTCTCCTTCGTGGCCGATCCAGGCGGCCGCGCCGAGGTGCTGCGCGCCGGTCACCGTGTCCTTGGACTTCTCGATCTCCAGGCCCAGCACGAGGGCGACGTCGTAGCGACCGGCCTCGAGCTCGGCCGTGGCTGCGAGCAACGCCATCGAGCCCGAGGCGCAGGCGGCTTCGTGGCGGGAGGCGGGCACGCCCCACAGGCGCGGGTCGACGGTCGCCGCCATCGCACCCAGCTGGCCCTGGCCGGTGAACAGCTGGCCGAACGCGTTGCCCACGTGGACCGACTGCACCAGCGACGGGTCGAAGCCAGTGGCGTCGAAGGTGCCGTCGAGGACCTCCGTGGCCAAGGAGGAGAACTCCCCGCCCTCGCGAGTGAGGTTGCGGGCGAAGTCTGACTGGTAGCCCCCGAGAACCCACACGAAGCCGGTCATGTGATCACCTTCTGAGTCAATGTTCCTACGAATTGGGAAGCATGAGCAGCACCGCTCACTGCTTGAACTCCGGCTCGTCCCACCAGGGGAACGCCGCGGGGGCGTCCTGGAGCAGCTGGCCGGGGAAGTCGGGGCTGCGCTTCTCGAGGAAGGCGGCGATCCCCTCGGCGACGTCCGGGGACTGGCCCAAGGTGTAGTTGAGCTTGGAGTCGACCCGGTGGGCGTCCATCGGGTGGTCGGAGCCGGCGAAGCGCCAGAGCATCTGCCGGATCATGCCGACGGCCACCGGGGCGGTGTTGTCGGCGATCTCGCGAGCCTTCGCGTAGGCGGCCGGCAGGAGGTCGTCCGCGGCGTGGACACTGCTGACCAGGCCCGCCTCGAGCGCCTCCTGGGCGGGCACGAGGCGACCCGTGAAGCACCAGTCGGCCGCCGTGGAGATGCCGACCTTCTTCGGCAGGAACCAGGTGGCGCAGGCCTCGGGGACCAGACCACGGCGCGCGAAGACGAAGCCGATGCGGGCCGTGTCGGCCGCCATCAGGATGTCCATCGGGAGCAGCATCGTCGCACCGAGCCCGGCGGCGACGCCGTTGATCGCACCGATCACCGGCTTGGTGCTCTCGAAGATCTGGAGGGTGATCTGGCCACCGCCGTCACGGTAGTCCTCCACGTTGTCGGCCCAGCCGCGAGCCTTCGGGTCGAAGGTCTTGGAGCCTCCGGAGACATCCGCACCGGCACAGTAGGCCTTGCCGCTGCCGGTGACCACGATGACCGCGACGTCGGGGTCCTCGTTGGCCTTGGCGAAGGCCTCGATGAGCTCCTCGCGCATCTGCTGAGTCACGGCGTTCATCTTGTCGGGACGATTCAGCGTGAGCGTCAGGATCTTGTCGTCGACGGTGTAGTCGATCGTCTCGAAGGTCATCGTTCTCCTCAGTGTCTGGCGGTCAGGGCCGCTCAATGGTTACTATGAGTTACGAAGCCAACCATGTCAACCCCTCGTCCGAGACGCACGCGTCCCGGCCTCCGGAAGGAATCTCCATGACCAGCAGAATTCTCGTCGGCGTCGACGGATCCGAGACTGCCGCCGCTGCCGCGCACACCGCTGCCCGCCTGGCCCGTGCGCTGGGTGCCCAGCTGCACGTCGTGTCGGCCTTCACCCGCAACGAGATCGAGCGCATCGAGCAGGGCAGCGACGTCTTCATCCACACCAACGAGACCGGCGCGCTCACCGTGGCCGACCAGGAGGCCAGCGCGCTGCGCGCGGAGTTCGCCGGGCTCGCGGTCGAGACGACGGCTGCCGCGGGCAAGCCCGCCGAGATCCTCGTCAATCTCGCCAAGGAGCTCGAGACCGACCTGATCGTGGTCGGCAACAAGCGCGTCCAGGGCCTCGGCCGGGTGCTCGGCAGCATCGCCAAGGACGTGGCCCAGCACGCCCCCTGCGACGTCTACATCGCCCACACCCACCACCGCTGACCTACGAAGCGCGGATCTCGGTGCCCGGGTGGTGATCAGACCAGGACACCCCCGCGGAAGCGGTCCAGGCGGGACAGCGCGACCCCGTAGTCAGCGACGAGCTGGTCGACCACGTCGGCCACGGCCGGCGCGTCCTGGATGACCTGGATCCCCTGCCCGGCGGCCCAGATGTCCTTCCAGCGGGTGTGTCCGTTGCCGCTGCCGTAGGCGCGCTTCTCCGGGGCGACCAGGTTGTCGGGGTCCAGGCCGTTCTCGACGAGGCTCGGACGCAGCCACGAGGCGGGGGTGCCGGTGATGCCGTCACTGACGATCAGGTCGTCGGTTCCGGAGTCGACGACCATCTGCTTGTAGGCGTCGGGAGCCATGCTCTCCCTGGTGGCCAGGAACCGGGTCCCGACGTAGACCAGGTCAGCACCCGCGGCCACGGCTCCGGCCACGCCGTGCCCGTCGGCGATGCCGCCACCGACCGCGACGATGCCGTCGAAGAAGTCCCGCACCGCGGAGACGAAGGCGAAGGGGTTCAGGTGGCCGGTGTGGCCCCCCGAGCCGGAGGAGACGCAGGCCAGCCCGTCGGCTCTTGCAGCGGCCGCCTTGTGCGCCAGCTTGAGGCTGACCACATCGGCGATGACCGTGCCGCCGTACCCCTTGACGACCTCCATCACCGGCCGCGGCGACCCGAGCGCGGTGATCACGATCGGCGGCTTGTGCTCGGCCACCACCTTGAGGTCCTCGGCCAGGCGCGGGTTGCTGCTGTGGGTGACCATGTTCAGCGCCCACGGCTTGGTGACGCCGTCCTCGGTCAGCCCGTCGGTGACGGTGCCCAGCCAGCGGTCGAGCTCCTCGGTGGTCCGGCAGTTGGGGGCCGGGAACGAGCCGAGGACGCCCGCCTTGCTGGCCGCGATCACCAGCTCCGGCCCGGAGATCAGGAACATCGGGGCGGCGACGACCGGCAGCCGCAGGTCGTTGAGGACAGGGTGGGTCATGGGAGTCTCGTCTCTTCTGGGGTGGGGGGTCAGTCGGCGGCACGAGCCGTACGACGCATCGCCTGGCGTCGCAGCTCGGCACGGGCCAGGGCGTTCTGGTGGACCTCGTCCGGGCCGTCGGCGAAGCGGAGCGTCCGGATCCCGGCGACCTGCGGCTGCTGCTCGACGAACCAGTCCCGGAAGGCGCCGAGGTCCAGGCCCGGCAGGTCCTTCCCAGGCACGTCACCCATCAGACACCCCCGGTGAGGAGCAGTCCGCCGTCGACGGCCAGCAGCTGGCCGGTCATCCACGCGGACTCGTCGGAGAGCAGGAAGGCGACCACGCTGCCGATGTCCCCGGGGACACCGAGCCGCTTCAAGGGGTACGCCGCCGCGACCTCGTCCTCGCGGCCCTCGTAGAGAGCCGTCGCGAACTTGGTCTTGACCACTGCGGGAGCCACGGCGTTGACGCGGATGTCGGGGCCGAGCTCGACCGCGAGCTCCTGCGTGAGGTGGGTCAGCATGGCCTTGCTGGCGCCGTACATCCCGATGCCTGGCGCCGGGCGCATGCCGGCCACCGAGGAGACGTTGACGACCGCACCGCCGTGGTCGGCCAGCCAGGCCCGGTGGACCTGCTGGGTCCAGGAGAGGGCGGCCAGCACGTTGACCTCGACGACCTTGCGGGCAGCCTTGAGGTCGAGGTCGATCATCGGGCCGTGCACCGGGTTGATGCCCGCGTTGTTGACCAACAGGTCGGCGCTGCCGAACGCGTCGATCGCCCGCTCGACCGTCTCGGCCTGGTGGTCGACGTCGTCGGCGTGACCGGCGATGCCGAGCGCGTGCTCGGGGCCACCGAGGCTCGCGACCGCCTCGTCGAGTGCCTCCGCGCTGCGACCGGTGACGACGACCGTGGCCCCGTCGTCGACGAGCTGACGGGCGATGCCCAGCCCGATGCCTCGACTGGCGCCGGTGACGATGGCAGTCCTGCCCGCGAATCTCCGGGTCATGCCGACCTCCTCCAGGTGTGCCCGCCGCGCCGCGAACCGGGGCAGACGAATGCGAGAGCGTTGTCGCTCATCCAGTAGACTTCTGAATACGTAGCATTCCGAAGATCGTGGATTCCGTCAAGCGCAGTCCCGTGTGGCCGGGATCACACCCCTTCCCAGCCCAGCGCGCGGGGCGGGCGACGAGAATGACGATTAGCAGCACCCCCTCCCGGAGAGTGAGCACGTGAAGGACCACAAGCGATGGCCCGGCTGGGTCTATGCCGAAGGCAGCGAGCCCGACTACCGGTTCAGCTTCGCCAACGAGCGCACGTTCCTGGCGTGGATCCGCACCGCACTCGCCCTGCTCGCGGCCGGAGTCGCCCTCGACGTCGTCGAACTCTCCATCCCCACCGGCGCGCAGCGGGCCCTGGCCGTGCTCCTGGTGACCCTCGGTCTCGTCAGCGCCGTGGTGGCCTGGGTGCGTTGGGCCCTGGCCGAGCGCGCGATGCGCGAGTCGGCCCCCCTCCCGGCCTTCGGATTCGGCGCCATGTTCACCCTCGCGATGGTGGTGGCCGCAGTCGTGCTGGTCGCCGTCGGCCTGTGACTGCGCCGTACGCCGCCGCCGGCGACGACGGGCTCTCCAACGAGCGCACCGCACTGGCCTGGCAGCGCACCGCGCTGTCGCTCGCCGCGGCCTGCGCCATCATGGCCCGGCTGACCTGGTCGACCCTCGGGCCGGTCGCGATCGTGCTGCTCTCCACTGCCCTGGTCCTCAGCGCGTGGGTCTTCCTGGCAAGCTGGCTCCGCTACTCACATGACGCGGGCACCCGCAGGCGCCCCGGACCGCGCGGAGGACGCGCACCGTTGGCGCTCGCCGTGGCAACCGCACTCATCGCCACCACCGAGCTGGCCGCGGTCGCCTTCCGCTGACCCTGCCGCCCGCCACGCTCCCGACCCGGACCGCAGGCCCTTCCGCGACCGCCTGATCCGCGCAGGGCCGTGCGTGTACCGTCGCAGTGTGGTCGACATGGGTCCGGTGCTGGTTGACCACCGCGAGCGCAACAGTCCGATCCCGGACGCCCTCGACGCCGCCGGTCTCGACGTTCGCCTGACCGACCTGCCGGTCGGTGACTACGTGCTCGGCCCCGGGCTGGCCGTGGAGCGCAAGGGACCGAACGACCTCGGGGCCTCGATCCGCGACCGGCGCATCTTCGACCAGGCCGTGCGCCTGCAGTCCGCCTTCCCCCAGGCGGTCCTGCTGCTGGAGGGCGAGCCGCGTGGCATCGCCGAGGACGCCTGGCGCGGCGCCGTGTGCCGACTCGTCGAGGACGGGTTCAGCGTGCTGCACAGCCTGGACGCCGAGGACAGCGCGGCGTGGATCATCCGCCTCGCCAAGCGGGCCCGCCGCGCCGGTCCGACCCCCCACACCGAGGGTCCGCGCCGCGCACCCCGCCACCCTTCCGCGCAGGCCGAGGCGATGCTCTCGGTCGTGCCCGGCATCAGTGCCACCATGGCCCGCAGCCTGCTCGCCGCCTTCGGCAGCCTGGCCGCGGTCGCCGCCGCGGCGCCCGCGGGGCTGCAACGCCACCCGGGCATCGGCCGGGTGCGGGCGGCGCGGCTCGCGCAAGCGCTGCACGGGGAGTACGTCGCACTCGGCGACCGCGACCCTGAGCCCGGTCGACCCGTCCGAGGCACCCGACCCGCACGCCGGTGGGTGCTGGCACCGCCGGACCCGAGCGTCGAGGCCGAGTCGTTCGACCGTCGCGCGATCGCCCTGCGCGCACTGCGCTCGGCGCCCGCCGGGACCCAGCTGATCGACGGCCTCACGGGCGAGGTGTCCGCCACCGCCTGAGGACTCGGTGCCCGCCGGGACCGTGACCCGGGCGTCAGCCCCTGGACCGGCGTCCGGGGCTGCTGATCAGCTGATCGACCACGTCACCCAGCTTCTGGTCACGGTCCTGGGCGAACTGCTGGAGGATGCGGAACGCGTCATCGGGCGCCAGTCCGAATCGCTCCATCAGCATGCCTTGGGCGATGCCCAGCCGTTTGCGCGAGTCGAGCGAGACGTCGAAGTCGTCGCGGTGCAGGGAGTGCGACAGGGCCAGTGCGGCATGACGCGCGAAGATGTGCGCGAACGCCACGACGTCCTTCGCGAAGGTCCGCTCCTCCGTCCAGTAGAGGTTGAGGGAGCCGACCCGACCTCGCTCCGTGCTGCTCAGCTGCACCGCGAGCACGCTGGCCACCCCCAGCTCCGCTGCCTTCGGCCCCCAGGTGGGCCATCGCGGGTCAGTCGCCAAGGACTCGGAGAGGACCAGCTCGCCCCTCCACGTGCTGTCCACGCAGCAACCCTCGTTCAGCTCGTACTGCAGGTGGTCGACCTGCTCCACCAGGAAGTCGGTCGGGGCGATGGTCTCCAGGTGACCACCGGGTCCGAGCAGGGTGATGCCGGCGTGGTCAGCCTCGAGCTGCTTCAGGGCATGGCCGACCACCTGCTCGGCGGTCTCGACGGCAGATCCGGACAGCTTCAGCTCTTCGACGAAGGCTTCGAAGTCTTGGCTCAACATGCTGGGTTCTCCTGACACGATCGAACGGGTGCCATTGTGCTCCCAAAGCAGGCCGCCGTGCGACAGAAGTCCCGAAGTCGTCAGGACGGGTTCTCGCTCCCGATCCGTCTCATCACCGGCGACGCGAGCACCCCGTGCACGAAGACCGACAGCACGATCGTGAACACGATCGTCGACCACAGCCAGTCCGTGCCCAGCTCGGGCGCCTCACCCGCGGCGTAGGCCAGGTAGAAGATCGACCCGATGCCGCGGACGCCGAAGAACGCAGCGGCCCAGCGCTGGCCGCGGTCGAGCTGCGGTCGCTCGCGGGAGGCGTACGGCGCCAGCGCGAGGATTCCGGTGAGCGGACGCACCAGGAACACCAGGGCCACCCCCAGCACCACCCCGCGCCAGTCGAGGCTCTCGAGCAGTCCGCGGCTCAACGCGACACCCATGACCAGCAGCACGAACAGCGTGAGCAGGCGCTCGAGCCGCAGCACGATGTCGTGCATCGCCGCGTGGTAGTCGTGCGACCGCTCGGCCGAGCGGAACGTCATGGCGCAGACGAAGACCGACAGGAACCCGTAGCCGCCGACGACCTCGCCCACGCCGTACGCCGTCACGAGCGCGGCCAGCGCCATCAACGACTCTCCCCGCTCGGCGACGCGCAGGGAGCGCGAGCCGGAGCGGAATGCTGCGTAGGACAGCGCCCTGCCGACGACGATGCCGACGACCACCCCGATGACGACCTTGCCGAGCAGGTCGAAGCCGATCCACCTCGGCAACCAGTCGCCGACCGTCTCGTGACCGGCCAGCAGGATCGCGGCGTGGACGAAGGGGAAGGCGAGGCTGTCGTTGAAGCCGGCCTCCGAGGTGAGCGCGAAGCGGAGCTCGTCGGACTCGTCCACCTCCTGCTCCTCACCCGCTGTCTGCGGACCCGCCACCTGCACGTCGGAGGCGAGCACCGGATCGGTCGGCGCCAGCGCCGCACCGAGCAGCAGCGCCACGGCGGCCGGCAGGCCCAGTGCCCACCCGAGGAGGGCGACGCCCGCGATGGTGAGCGGCATCGCCACGACGAGCAGGCGCCACGTCGTGCTCCACCGCGCCCAGGACGCTCGGCTGCGCAGGTCCAGCGGACGGTCGATCGCGAGCCCGACGCCCATCAGCGCGACGATCACGACGAGCTCCGTGACGTGCTCGATCGCTGCGCGGTTCTCCTGGGGGTCCAGCGGCAGGCCGTCCGGCAGCGACGTGAAGCCCGAGGCGATGCCGATCGCCACCAGCACCATCGGCGCCGAGATCGCCCACCGGTCGAGCAGCTCGGGCAGGACCACGGCGAGCAGCAGGCTCAGTCCAGCAGCGACCCAGACGAGGTCAGCGTGCATGGGCTCTCCCCTCGCTGCGACTGGGTTTCTGTACCCATGAGCAATACGAACAACCCCGGCGACCGCTGGCCGCGCACCACAACACCGCACCAGACGAAATCTCCTTCCACAGATTCCGCCAGGCCATTGACCCCCATTTCCGGTCGGCGTATCATCGAACACATGTTCGAAACATTCACTCGTCGTCACCCGGAGCAGGCCGCTCCGGTCGCTGTGGCGCCCGTGGATGCGACGACAGTGACCGCGTGGGCAACGGCCTTGGTCGAGGCCGTCGAGAGCGTGGACGACGATTCTGAGCGCATCGATCTGACCACCGAGCTCGAGAAGCTCAAGCGCATCATCGGCTCGGTGCAGGCCGACCTCGCCGTCGACTTCGACACCTCGATGCGGGCGAAGGCTGAAGAGCGCGGAGTCGGCAAGCGGATGCAGGGTCGCGGCATCGACACCCAACTCGGCGCTGCGCGCATGGAGTCACCTACTCGCGCCAGGAAGCACCTCTGCCTGGCCAAGGTGCTCCGCAAGGAGATGCCCAACACCCACGCCGCCTTCCGCTCCGGCGCGATCAGCGAGTGGGGCGTCACGCAACTGGTCAAGGAGACCGCTGCGGTCGAGCTCGACGCCCGCCAACGGATCGACGAGGAGATCGCCGGCGACTCCGAGGCGCTCATGAAGATGAGTGACAAGCAGATCGGCAACGAGGCCAGCAAGCGTGCCGGCCAACTCGACCCCGCCTCGGTCGCCCGGGCCCGTGCCAAGGCAGAGAAGGACCGCTGCGTCACGATTCGCCCCGCCCCCGACACGATGACCTACGTCACCGCTCACCTGCCGGTTGCCCAAGGCGTTGCTGTTGTCGCTGCTCTGAAGGCGGCCGGCGACACCCTGACCAACTCCGGTGACGAGCGTTCCCGCAGCCAGATCATGGCCGACACCTTCGTGGAGCGCATCACCGGACAGTCCGCGGCCCCCGCCACCCCTGTCGCAGTCAACCTCGTCGTCTCCGACTCGACCCTCCTCGGCGCCGACAACGCCGCCCACCTCGACGGCCACGGCCCGATCCCCGCCGACCTGGCCCGCAACCTCCTCGCCAACAGCATCGAAGCCGGCCTCACCACCTGGCTCCGCAAGGTGTATGCCGGAGCACACGGTGGCCTCGTGGCAATGGACTCACAGGCCCGCATCGTCCCCGCCGGCCTCGCCCGACTCCTCCGACTCCGCGACGGTGGCACCTGCCGCAACCTGTGGTGTGACGCCCCCATCCGCCACATCGATCACGTGCAAGGCGTCGCCGAGGGTGGCGCGACCGCCGAGGCCAACCTGCAAGGTCTCTGCGAGGCCTGCAACTACGCCAAGGAGGCGCCCGGCTGGTCAGCCTCCGGCACCCATCCACCCGGCCAGCGACATCAGGTCACCACCACCACACCGACCGGACATCGCTACACCTCGACGGCGCCGCCGTTGCCCGGCCACGTTCCACAGGCTCCGGACCAAACCGCTGACCCGGCTCCGCAGAAGCCGCGCGTCCTCACCATCGAGCTCTACCGCGGACCCGCACTGGAATACGCCGCCTGATCCTGAGCACATACGCCTAGTTGAACCAGAAGATGTCCGTCTTCCCATCACCATTGAAGTCACCAGGAATCGGCGTGTAATTGCTCCCCTTCACCGCCGCGCTCACACCAGTCTTGAACTTGCCCCCACCGGTCGCCAACCAGATCGAATCCTTCGCACTACCCGGGTGGTTGCACCAGAAGATGTCCGACTTTCCATCTCCGTTGTAGTCAGTTGCACTCGGAGCACTGTGGCGCAAACTGGATGGGGCCTTTCGCAGCAGTTTCGTGCCGGCCCACTGATTGGCTACTCCCGGCATTGTCATGTTGGGAGCACCAGAAAAACGAGCTCGATGCACATCATCAAATGGCACCTTTGTTCCGCCACACCCCGTACCAGTTCGCGCGCTCAGATGAAGATGCGCGTATCCACCATTACCTTCGGAACCAGCGGCCGCCACCACGCCGATCTTCTGCCCCACAGAGACTCGGCCAGTTGACCGACGACTCGCGAGGTGGCCAAAGTACATGGATCCTCCAGCGTCAAAAGTTATGCAGATTCCGCCGAGACCACCGCCCAGATTGACGAGCTGTCCTGAAGCCGGGGCGTAAACTGGTTTGCCGTTCGCGTCGTTCGCTCCACCCCAGCATCCATTGGATCCTCGACCGCTGTAGGTCGTTAGATCCAGCGCCGGATCCCCAGTATGGCTTGGCCTTCCGTTGTATCCCTGGCAGACGTACCACGCCTGACCGCTTGCGAAGGGAAGCCTCAAGGTTGACGGGAATGCCTCTGCACGATCGGGTTGCAGGCTCAGACCTGCCAGAGCAGAGATGATGAGGAGCGGGGTGATTCCCAACAGGCATAGCACCCTCATGCGCTTATTGCTCACGAAAGTCTCCAATCGCTCGACGGGGCATTGGCCGGCTGCCGCAGACCTCGATCAAGGTCAAAGTAGAAGGCGCCCGCGACTCCTGGAAGTCGTCCGATTGGGGGACAAGCAACCCGTTCGTTAGGGGACGACAAGCATTCGTGCTCGACGCCCGTCAGTCGGCCGGGCAGACGATCAGGCTTCTCTGGGCGCACACATCAGGCCGACTCCGGCGACTGTGAGTGCCACACCGAGCAGCGACCACTGGATGTCGCTCTGACCGGAAGTCATCGCGCTGATCAGTGCGATGAGCACGCCTACGAAGGTTGCCGTCTGTCCGAGTGCGCGCATGGACACGGACTCTATCCCTGCCCTGTCGCGGGCCTGAGCATGGAGGCCCCGACCCACATCGTCACGATCGCCCAGCCGTCGCCATCGGGTGCGGCGACGGCGATGTTGCCCTCCCACGCTGCGCCCGGGCTTGCTTGACGCCACGCGAGCAGCAACGCGGCCTGGCGACCGTGCGGGCCGGCATACCAGCAGTGCTTGAGGTCGGGCGGGGTGACCTCGGGCGTGCGTGGGCTCGACGGCCGTCCTCGTTCCTCGGACTGCTCGACCACCGGAGTTCCGTTCTGCTCGACTGCCTCGGCGGAACCCTCAGCGTTGCGGCGCGTGGCGGCGACCCGCTCGGCCATCGTGCCGTGATTGCTGCGCCTGCTCCAACCACCCGCCATGGCCCAAGCCTAGGCGGCCGGGGTGACAGCGATCAGATCGTCCAGACCCACGTGGCCAGGGTCTCGTCGATGACTGCGGTGCGCTCCGACGGCGTGACGGAAGGACTGAAGGAGAAGGTCACCACATAGACCTGGCCGTCCCCGGCCGTGGGATAGAACTGCTCGATGTAGTAGTCGACGCCCCGGTTGCTCATGCTCCCCATCACGTGGAGGGAGTCCATGCCGGAGATCCGCACGTTGTCGCCGAAGGAGACCTTGACGTCGGCGGCGGCGAACTCGGCCCTGATCTGCTGGCGGGTCACGCTCGGCGCCGGCGAGAGGAGCACGTTGACGTTGTCGGAGAAGCCGTCGGCGTCGTGGAGGTCGACCGCGAACGCGTCGAACTCACCGGGTGGTGTCCGGCTGGGCTGCCCCCAGCCCTCCGGGACGTCGAAGGTGTAGCCGGTGCCGTTGACCGTCGACCCGAAGGACTCGGGGACGCCGTCGGAGCCCGAGGGCGAAGAGGTCTCGGCCGGGGCCGAGGAGATCGACGACGCCGGGTCGCCGACAGTCGCACCATCGCTCGAGCTGGAGTCGTCGCATCCGGCCAGGACCAGCGCCGTCGCCAGGACAGCAGCGACAGCGAGGGCGCGGGTCATGAAGCCGCGTCGTCCTCTCGGCCGTAGTCGTCCTCGAGCCGGGTGATGTCGTCCTCGCCGGTGTAGGCACCGTGCTGGACCTCGACGATCACCAGCTCCTCGGAGTGCTCGTTGGTGATCCGGTGTGCGGCACCGACGGGCACGTCGATCGACTCCCCGGGGCCGGCCACGATCGTCTCGTCGTCGATGACACAGGTGGCGATGCCGAAGATGATCACCCAGTGCTCGGAGCGGTGCTTGTGGGTCTGGTAGGACAGCCGCTGGCCGGGGTGCACCTGGATCCGCTTGACCTTGTAGCCCTGGTTCTCGTCCAGCACATGCCAAGACCCCCAGGGTCGCTCGGCCGATTCGAGTGCCATGTCCATCCCTTTCCACGTCCGTCGTGGTCACCCTACGTGTTGCGACCTCCCCTCCAACGTCACAGGCCCCGCGGAGTCACGGATAGGGTTCGCGACATGTCCCGCACGCGTGCCGCCCTTCCGGTCGTCCTCACCATCGGCGCCCTGCTGCTCACCGGCTGCAACGAGGACAACCCACGCGAGGCCCCGAAGGACGCGTCGCGGGCCGACTTCTGCACGACGTACGCCGCCCTGCTGGAGGCACCCGGAACCGCCACCACGAAGGACCTCCGCACCCTCCAGGACGACCTGCTCCACGCGGGCACCCCCGAGGGCATCCCTGCCGGGGCACGCGAGGCCTTCGAGCAGGTCACCGACTCGAGCGTGCAGTTCAAGGACGGCGACGCGTTCCGCGACCTTGCCACCCTGCCCACCGGCAACGGCAGGAACGCGGCTCAGCTGGAGCGCTACTACGAGGACACCTGCCCCGACTGACCGTCCTGGCCGGCTGGCCCAGGGGCCGACCGCTCAGGCGTGGATCGCCGGGCCGTGCTCGTGCCACCAGCGAGCGTTCTGTCGCTGCCAGCGAGGAGCGGTGGTCGACTCCGCGAGGACCGCGATGCCGGGAGAACCGGTCATTCCCAACGCATAGACGCGGGCCCGCGAGATCGGCTGCTGCTCCGGCGGGATGCCGCCGCGCCGCAGGATCTGGTCGGCCGTGCCGGAGTACGTCGTGTGGCCGTAGGCCATCGTCGCCCTCTCGGCGACTGCCGGGTCGGGGTCGTGCAGCAACGGGATCAGCTGCAGCGTGCTGCCCTCGCTGACCACATGGCTGAGCGCCTTCGCGCCCCGACGGCGCAGGCCCACCGGCACTCCGGGCTGCCGGAGCAGGCCGATCAGCGCGTGCGCGAGGCCGGGCTGGAACGGTGAGGCACTCAGCAGCAACGTCGCCCGCCACCTGAGCTCCGGGTTCGACACGAACAGGCACTGGTGGACCAACGACTCCAGCCGCGCCACGACCGGCTCACCACCGGCCGGCCAGTCGGCGAGGGAGCGCTGCGCCAGGTCATGGCTCCACCGGCTCGCCTCCGGCACCGAGATCGCGGCCATCGGGTCCGCCACCTCGGCGGCACTGACCCGGCCGTCCCGGGCCAGCACCTCAGCCAGTCCGGCCGGCAGCACGCCGATCAGCTGGCCGAGGTCCTCGTGGGCCACCACCGGGTCGGAGCGCCAGCTCTTCAGCACGCCGAGCACCACCCGCGACCGCTCGGCCTCCGTGAACTCGCCCCGGGCCAGTGTCTCGGCAGCGAGCTCGGCGGCGTACTGCCGTTGCGAGCGCGACCTCGTGGTCTCCAGCAGCTCGAGGAGCACCCCGCGCGACTCGGCGGTCGGGATCTGCTCGAGCAGCCCGATCGTCTCCACGAACGACGGGCCCTCCGGGTCGCCGAGGCAGTCACGGATCGCGCGCACCATCGGCCCCTGCAGGGCCGGCACCTCGGCGATGTCGAGCGCAGCGGACCGCATCATCCGAAAGGCGTGCTTGACCCCGCGCGGGAGTGCGTTGGCCAGCCGGAAGAGCAGCGCCTCGAGGGCCTCGCCCTGCGGCGCCCGTGCCGGGTCGTCGCGGATCGACGCCCCGATGTCCCACCACTGGGCGGCCGAGGCACGTCCTTCGAGCGCCACCTCGAGGAGCTCTCCGAACGCCTCACCGACCGTCGCCGGGCGACGGGAGGACGGTGGCGACGGAAGACGGACCAGGTCGATCAACGAGGTCAGCGTGCCCCGTGCCAGCCGGGCCCGCCCCTCGGTGTCCGCGCACTCGTCGTACGTCGGCACCCAGCCGGTGTGCCACGCAGCGACCTGACCGCTCACGTCGTCGCCGATCGTGTGGCGCCACGACAGGACCAGCCACCCGAGGTGACGGTCCGGCTCCACGAAACCCCGGCTCAGCCGCGCAGGTTGGGGCGCACGTGGAGGCCGGCGTCGGGGTCGACGACGACCTCTTGGCCGGCGGGGATCCCGTCGACGGCCAGGGTCGCGTCGACCGGCACGTTGCGCTTGAGCATGGCCAGTGCGATGGGGCCGAGCTCGTGGTGGCGCGCGGAGGTTCCGACGAAGCCGATCGCCTTCTCCCCGTTGAACACCTCGGAGCCGCGTGCCGGCAGCCGGTTCTCGGAGCCGTCGAGGTGGAGCAGCGTGAGTCGACGCGGGGGGCGCCCCAGCGTGTGCACCCGGGCGACGGTCTCCTGGCCGCGGTAGCAACCCTTGTCGAGGTGCACCGCGGTGGTGATCCAACCGGCCTCGTTGGGGATCGTGCGGTGGTCGGTGTCGAGGCCCATCCGGGCCTCGCCGCGAGCGATCCGCAGCGCCTCGAAGGCCCAGGTGCCGGCCGCCGGGCCGGCCGCTTCGGCGTACGCCGTCAACCGGTCGCGCGGGACGAATTCGTAGCCGTCGAACGGCACTCCCTCGCGCTTGGCCGGACGCCACGTCACCGCGGTGTCGGCAGTGACGTCGTCGATCTCGGCGCGCATCATGAAGCGCATCTTGAGCAGGAAGTCGATCAGCGGTTGGGCCTGCCCCGGCTCGACGTGGGCGGTGAACGTCTCGCTCTCGGCGTCGTCGGCGCCGTACATCGCGTGCTCGACGTGACCCTGCGGGCTGAGGATGAGCGCCATCGTGGGCTTCCCCGAGCCGAGGGCCTCCTCGTGCTGGGTGGTCAGCGAGTGCAGCCAGGTGAGCCGGTCCGGCCCGGCGATGCGGATCACCTCGCGGTGGGAGAGATCCACGAAGCCGTCGCCCTGCTCAAGGGCACGCTGCTCGGTGTTGAAGGAGCCGTAGTGGGCGGCCACCGGGGCGTCGACGCCGTCACCGGAGACCGCGCCGGGCAGGTCGAGGAGGGGGCTGGAAGTCACGGCCCCAGCCTACGCGCCGCCCGGTTCCCCGTGGCTCCTCGTCAAATTTTCACCGGGTCGCTACTGTGTGTGGTTGGTGCGGATCGCAGCCCCACCCCCGATTGGGCTGCGGTCCGCATCTTCGTGCTCGGAGCGACTCGGCCCCGGGATCAGGCCGGTGCGTCTCGGCAGTCGGCGCAGCTCCCGAACACCGTCAGGTGCCCGATGTCGGGCAGGAAGCCGAAGTCCTGCTGCAACCGGCCGGAGAGCTGCTCGACCACCTCGGGATCGACCGAGATGACCTTCTCGCAGCCGCGACAGATCAGGTGGAAGTGCTCCGCGCCGCCGACCGAGTGGTAGGTCGGAGCCCGATCGCTCAGATGCATGTGGCGCACCAGGCCGAGCTCCTCGAGCACCTCGAGGTTGCGATAGACCGTCGAGAGGTTCACCGCCCGGGAGTGCTTGTGCACCTCGGCCAGCAGCTGCTCGGGGGTGGCGTGGCCCAGGGTGTCGACGGCACGCAGGATCAGCTCGCGCTGGGGTGTCATCCGCTTCCCGCTGGAGCGGATCCGTTCGGCGAAGTCGTCACTCATCGTCGTGGCTCCCTGCCGTTCACCTGCGGATCACTGCCTCTGCAGGCGGGCCCAGATGTGCGGCTGCAGGGGCTGGCCCATCGCGGCCATGTCGAACGCGTAGAGCAGGTCGCCCTCGACGTTGCCGTAGAGCCGCTTGCCGGCGGTGTACTCCTTGGCGCTCTCGGTCCGCACGATCGCGTCGGTGGCGATCTCCATGCGGGCCTCGCCTGCGGTGCCGTACCAGACCTCGACGAAGCCGGTGTTGTGCGTCATCACGACCTCGACCTTGCCCTCGGGCCGGCAGCGCACGAAGCCGGTCTCCACGGCGGCGTCGCGGACCTTGCTGCCCTCGTCGTCGACGACCCAGGCCCGCGCCATGTAGTGGAAGAACGGCCGACCGTCGTGGGTGAAGATCAGCTCCTGGCCGAACTCGAACTTGTCGATCGTCGGGTAGTCGCCGTGGCCGTTGCCACGCCAGGTGCCCAGCATCCAGGCGATGGGGGCGCAGTCGGGGTGCAGGTTGTCAGGGAGCTCGAACGGCATGGGCGCCAGTGTAGGTCCTGCCCGTCCTGCCCCCCGACAACCGCACGACTGGTCAGAGCTGCCAGGAGGCGAGCTTGTTGGCCAGCTTGTACTTGCCGTCGCCCTTCTTGATGAAGGCGACGCCCACCGACGAGTACTTGGGGCAGCCCTTGTAGCCACGCGACTCGATGGTGCGGCGACCGTCCTTGACCCGCTGCGCCAGCGTGCCCTTGGTGCCGAAGATGCGCGCGACCTTGGCCTTGGTCATGCCCTTCTTGACCTTCCGGAACTCCTTCTTCGACACGCAGCCGGCCTGTGCCACGACCTGCGAGGCGACCGGTGCCGACACGGCCGTGGTCGCAGCAGATGCGGACGAGCTGGCGAGTCCGACCGTTCCGGTGGTCGCGATGACCAGGGAGGCGGCGGCCAGGCCCTGGATGAAGACGTTGCGCATGTGTTCCCGTTTCTCTGTCCCCGAGACGAACCCCCTTGGTCCGGCGCGGGCATCCTGTCCACCGCCTAGGGTTTCAAACATGGCTCGCAAACTTGTGATCAAGGTGACCTGCGGCAGCGAGGACCCCGAGCGCTGCAACCAGGCCTTCACCGTGGCCTCCACGGCCGCCGTCTCGGGCATCGACGTCAGCCTGTGGTTGACCGGCGAGGCCGCGTGGTTCGCCGTACCCGGCAAGGCGGAGGAGTTCTCCCTGCCCCTGGCTGCCCCGCTGGCCGACCTGCTGGCCAGCGTCCGCGAGGCCGGCCGGGTGACGCTGTGCACCCAGTGCGCCGACCGACGGTCGATCACGCCCGAGGACACCCTGCCCGGCATCCGCGTGGCCGGGGCTCCCGTGTTCGTCGAGGAGGCACTCGGCGAGGGCGTCCAGGCGCTCGTCTACTGAGTGGTCACAACGGATCGTGCAACACCTGGGCGAGCCTCGAGACCTGCTCGTCCATGAGCTCTGCCACTGAGTCGTAGGTCTGCGGAGACCGCCCGATCGGGTCGGTGATGTCGACGTCGTCGAGTCGCAGGATTCCTCGGCCGCGCGAGCAGTCCTCGACCACCTTCGCCAGTGCCGAGGAGCGATCAGGTGCCGGCGGCCTGGCAGCCCGCGCACCGGACTGACCTTCTCCGGCTGCGCGGTGGGCCTCCGCCAGGGAGACGAACTCGCGCACGGTGAAGGCGCGACGCAGCGAGCCGGGTGCGTCCTCGAGCAGGCGTGAGCGGATGTCGCGGGTCGCGGCCAGGACCAGGTCGGCCCCGTCGGCCAGCTCGGAGCTGAGCTGCCGAGCCACGAAGCCGTCGGCCGACCCGCCGCGCTCGGCCAGCGTGCGGGCGGACTCCGGGTGCATCGGCCGTCCACGCAGGGCACGTACGCCGGCACTGGTCACGGTGTAGTCGTCCCCGATGCCCAGCTCGTCGAGCCGGTGCCGCAACAAGCGCTCACCGAACGGGGAGCGGCACACGTTGCCGATGCAGACGAACAGGACCGAGAAGCTCACCGGGCAAGGCTAGCCGCGGCGTTGTCGCCTCAGTAGGCGCCCTTCGAGAGCAGCACCGCACGCACGGTCTTCAGCAGGATGATCACGTCGCCGATCAAGGACCAGTTGTCGACGTAGTAGAGGTCCATCCGGACCGCCTCGTCGAACGGCAGGTCGCTGCGCCCGGAGACCTGCCACAGGCCGGTCAGCCCGGGGCGCACCAGCAGCCGTCGGTGCATGTCGACCGGATAGTCGGCCACCTCGGTGGGCAGCGGTGGGCGGGGCCCGACCACGCTCATCTGGTTGGCCAGCACGTTGAACAGCTGCGGGATCTCGTCGAGGGAGTACTTGCGCAGCACCCTGCCCAAGCGGGTGACCCGCGGGTCGTCCTTGAGCTTGAACAGCACGCCGTCGGCGTCGTTGAGTGCCGCCACCTCGGCCAGCCTGCGGTCGGCGTCGACCACCATCGAGCGGAACTTCCACATCCCGAAGGTCTCGTTGTCACGACCGCTGCGGCACTGGCGGTAGAACACCGGGCCGCCGTCCTGGAGCTTGATGGCCAGCGCGATGACGGCCATCACCGGGGCGAAGACCAGCAGCATGGCCGAGGCCACGACGAGGTCGAAGATGCGCTTGGTGAGCCCGGCAGCCCGACCGACCTGGGGCTTGTCGACGTGCACCAGCGGCAGGCCGCCGACCTGGCGCATGTGGATGCGGGGGCCGGCGACGTCGATCAGCCCGGGGACGACGACGAGGTCGACGTCGAGGTTCTCCAGCTGCCAGCCGATCCGCCGCAGCGCCTGCGAGGAGCTGTGGCCGCCACCGGCCACCAGCACCGTGTCGGCACCGGTCACCCGGCAGGCGCCGACCACGTCGTCGCTGCCACCCAGGATCGGCACCGGCTGCTCACGCAGCTGCTTCTCGGTGAGCTGACCGAGGTGGTGGGAGGGCACGCACGCGCCGACCAGCGTGTAGCCGGCCCACGACAGTCGCTCCAGGCTGGTCTTCACCTCGTCGAGCGCCTCGGGGCTGCACACCGCGACCACCCGGGCGTGCAGCCTGCCGCGCTGGCGCAACGCGTGCAGCACCTTGCGCAGGGCATAGCGGGTGGCGAGCAGCAGCAGGGTGCCGACGACGAAGCAGAGGATCACGTAGCCCCGCGAGATGGTGCTGCGGCTGAGGAACGAGACGGTGCCCACGGCACCGATCGCCATCAACGAGGCCACCGCCACCCGACGGAACTCCTCGGTGCCGCCCCCGAGGATGCGGCGGGCGTAGGCACCGGACAGGGCCAGGCACGCCATCCAGATCAGGAACACGAACGGGGCGGTGCCGTTGAGCACCGCGAACTCGAGGTAGGTGTCCTTCTCGAGCACCCCGTCGAGCTGGGCCCGGAACGAGACCGCGATGACGGCGCTCAGGGCCAGGACGAGCACGTCGGCCAGGGCGACGAAGGCGACCACGTTCCTGAGCCGGCCGGCCAGCGGGCTGCTCCTCGGTGGGTCGTCGAGGTCACTGGTCGGCGGGGTGTCGACGGGGTCGAGCCTCGGGGCCGGCAGCAGCTCGAGGTCGCTCTCCGTGAGCGCAGGCGACGGCGGCTCAGCGACATCCGCGCGGGAGGCGAACTCCGTCATCCTCGACCTCATTCCGAAGGGTGGCTCCGGATGGGTCAACGACACCTCCCCGTGGAGGTCACGGCCTCATCTCACCGGCTTCTCACGTCTGCCGGGTGGGTCACCACCAGCAGCAGACTGGAGTGGGGCAGGCGCCTGGCGGCCGGACCGGCCCCCTCAGAGGGGGCGGGTGCCGAGCAGCGCCCGCGCCTCGTCGGGCGTCATCGGGGTGCGCTGGGCCAGCTCGCCCATCGCCACCGCCCGCTCGACGAGCTGGGCGTTCGACTCGACCGGCACCCCCTTGGCGAGGGTGAGCACGTCCTCCATGCCGACGCGCAGGTGGCCACCCTTGGCCAACGAGGCGAGGCCCACCGACAGGGTGCTGCGACCGATGCCGGTGGCACCCCAGCTGGTCACCTCCGCCGGAAGTGCCGCCACCGCGGCGACCAACGCGTCCGCCGTACCGGGCATGCCACCGGGCACGCCCATCACCAGGTCGACGTGCACCTTGCCGCCGTACGGCAGGCCGAACCTGGCCAGCAGCCGGCTGAGCGCGTGCACGTGGCCGAGGTCGAAGAGCTCGAACTCCGGCACCACCTCGCGCTCCTGGGAGAGCTGGTAGAGGTCGCAGATGAACGGCCACGGGTTGAGGAAGACGTCGTCGCCGAAGTTCGTCGTACCCATCGTCAACGAGCAGGAGTCGGGCGCCGCGTCGAGCACCTTCAACCGCTGCTCGAGCGGGTCGTGGACCGAGCCGCCGGTGGAGAGCTGGACGACCAGGTCGGTCTCCGAGCGCAGCGCGTCGACGGTGTCCTTGAGCCGAGTGCCGTCGAGGGTTGGACGGTGCTCGTCGTCGCGGATGTGGACGTGGATCATCGCCGCCCCGGCCGCCCGGCACTCCTTCGCGGTGGCGACGAGCTCCTCGAGCGTGGTGGGCAGCTGCGGGCAATCAGCCTTGGCGGTCTCGGCGCCGGTGGGCGCGACCGTGATCAGGAGGGATGCAGACATGGTCAGCATGCTGCCAGAAGCGACGGGGAGAACACTGCGCGGACGGGCCACGCGGAGTAACGGAACGGCCTAGACTTCGTTGAGTCGGCGACAGCACATCTACCCCAAAGGCTCGGCGTGGACTTCAAAGACCTCTTGCGCACTGCTCGTCGACGTTGGAAGACGATCGTCGCACTCCTCCTGATCGCCCTCGTGGCGGCCGGGGCCTACTCGTTCCTGGTCACCCCGAAGTACGAGTCGAACGCCCGCGTCTTCATCTCTACCGACGTCGAGGACTCCTCCGAGGCGATCGCCGCCAGCCTGGTCTCCTCCGGCCGCGTCTCGTCGTACGCCGACCTGGCCACCAGCCGCGAGATCATGGAGAAGGTGATCGGCGAGCTCAACCTCGAGGAGAGCCCCTCCGAGCTGGCCGACATGATCAAGGCCGAGGTCGAGCCGCTGACGGTGATCATCGACATCACCGTGAACCACCCGGACCCCAAGATCGCCCAGGCCATCGCGCAGTCCGAGGCCGAGCAGCTGACGAAGTACATCACCCGCATCGACGCCCCGAACCGTGCCGCGACCCCGATCCGGGCCACGGTGGCCGACCCGGCCAGCTACAACGCCGAGCCGGTCTCCCCGCGCACCCTGCTCAACCTCGCGGTCGCCGGGCTGATCGGGCTGGTCATCGGCTGCGGCGTGGCCGTCCTCCGCGAGATCACCGACAACACCGTCAAGACCGCCGAGGACATCCGCAAGATCACCGAGACCGGCGTGGTCGCCAACATCGGCTTCGACAGCGACGTGCCGACCCACCCGCTGCTCACCGACCTCAACGGGTTCGCCCCACGCGCCGAGGCGTTCCGGGTGCTGCGCACCAACCTCGACTACCTCGACCTCGACGCCCAGCCGAAGTCGTTCGTGATCACCTCCGCCCTGCCCGGCGAGGGCAAGACCACCACCTCGACCAACCTCGCCATCGCCCTGGCCCAGGCCGGACGCCGGGTCCTGCTCGTCGACGGCGACCTGCGTCGACCGCGCGTGGCCGGGCTGCTCGGCCTCGAGGGCAAGGTCGGCCTGACCACCGTGCTGGTCGGCAAGAGCTCGCTGGTCGACAGCATCCAGCAGCACGGCGACACCGGCGTCGACTTCCTCGGCGGCGGCCCGATCCCGCCCAACCCCACCGAGGTGCTGCAGTCCAACGCCACCCGCGACCTGATCCGCAAGATGCGCGACATGTACGACGTCGTCATCATCGACGCTCCCCCGCTGCTCCCGGTCGCCGACGCCGCGATCCTGGCCCGGGCCGCCGACGGTGCACTGATGGTCATCCGCCACGGCAAGACCACCAAGGAGCAGCTCCACGACGCCTGCCAGCGCATCGACCAGGTCGACGCCCGTCTCTACGGCGTGGTGGTCAACATGGCCCCGCGCCGCGGCCAGCAGGACTACTACTACTACTACGCCGACGAGACCGACCCGGCGATCAAGTCGGGCCGCTGGGTTTCGCTGAAGCCCTGATCCCCAGATGACCTCCATCGCCACCTACGGATCCGGGCTGCTGGCCCTGGTCGGGCTGCTGGCGTTGGCCACCCTCGGCACCTTCGGGATGATCGCTGCGGTGGTCCTCGCCGTCGGCCTGACCATGCTGATCACCCTCGGCACCGACCGGCTGGGCACCCTCGCCATGATCGCGGCGATGGTCTTCGCCCCGATGAACGACGTCCGACCCTCGCAGTCGGTGTCGTTCGTGACGTTCTCCGACCTGTTCTTCGCTGCCGGCTTCGCGCTGCTGGTCCCGACCATGCTGCAGCGCAAGGCCAAGGTGCCGATGGGGTTCGCGGTCGCGGGGTCTCTGATCCTGGTGCTCACCGTGGTCGCGTCGCTGCTCAACGAGGCGCCGCTGATCAGCCTCAACTACGGCTTCCGGCTCGTCGCCTCGGTCGTCGTGCTCCCGCTCCTGTTCCTGTGGTGGCGCCCCTCCGTCAAGCTGGTCGACGGGCTGGCCTGGTCGTTCGTGGCCGGCACGACGATCAGCCTTCTCGGCGGCTTCGTCACCGGCCCGCAGCCCAACGGGCGCTACCTGGGACTCACCACCCACACCAACTTCTTCGCGCTCGGCGCGCTGATGGCCTTCGGGATGCTGATCCACCTCTGGTCGCGCCACCAGAACCGGTGGATGCGGTTCCTGGTGCTGTCCGGGGGTGGCATGGCCCTGGCCAGCGCCGTGCTGTCCGGCAGCCGGGCCGCCCTGCTCGCGATGGTGATGCTCGCGCTGCTCTATCCGCTGGTCGAGCGATCGGTGATGTCGGCCTACCTCGTCGTCTCGACCGCGCTCCTGGGCATCGCCTCGCTCAACTGGTTGATCTCGGTCGCCGGCGAGGGCTCGGCCCTGGCCCGGCTCAAGGGCGACTCCACGGCGTCCTACTCCGACCTCGCCCGGGAGAAGGCGTTCGCCACCGGCATCGAGGAGTTCCTCGCCAAACCCTTGCAGGGCAACGGATTCGACATCACCGCACTCGACGCGCACAACGTCTATCTGCAGGTCGCCGTCGGCATCGGCATCTTCGGTGCACTGGCGTTCGTGATGCTGTTGTGGAACTTCATCGTCCCGCTCTTCCAGCCCGGGCCGTTGCGCCGACTGGGCTACGTGCCGCTCTCCTACGCCGCCGTCGCGGTGATCACGAACTCACTGTGGGACCGCTTCGTGTGGGCCGGCCTCGCGCTGGCGATCCTGGCCGCGGTGCACACCGAGGAGCCGGACGCGCCGGCTCCTGCCGCTCCGTCCCCCACCGAGCGCGACCTCGCCTTCCCGGTTCGTGATCCCCGCGGCCACCTCACCACCACGCACAATTCGGAGTCCATGTGAGCCGTCGACCCAGCCTCGCCGTACGCCGAGTGCGCCAGACCCTGCAGTACGCCAACGGCGTACCGCTGCTGTTCAACCTCGCCTCCGCGCGGACGCCGTGGCGGCGTCCGTCGCTGACCTATCGCCTGCGAGGTGGCGGCGAGGTGTCCTGCCCCAACGTGGCCGGTGCCCGGGTGCCCATCTACGAGGTGTTCTCCGAGGACGCCTACCGGATGAAGGAGACCCTCTCCGGCCTGCCGCCGGCACTGGTCGCGCTCGACATCGGCGGCCAGGTCGGCTGCTTCTCGCTGGCCCTGGTGCGCGCCGCGAAGCGGGTCAAGGTGCACGCCTACGAGGCCTCCCCCTCGACGGCGGAGTGGCTGCGCCGCAACGTCACGGCCAACGGCTTCGACGACTCGGTGACGGTGCACGCGACGGCGGTCTCCGACCACCAGGGCTCGCTGGCGTTCGCCGACAACGGCCACGCGTCCGGCCTGAACGGCCTCACCGCGCCGGCGGGGTCCGCGGACCTGGTCTCGGTGCGCTGCATCCCCTTCTCGGCCGCGGTGGCCAACGCCGGCGGGCGGGTCGACCTGGTCAAGATCGACACCGAGGGCGCTGAGTACGACATCGTGCTGGGCTCCTCGCCCGCCGACTGGGAATCGGTCTCGCGCGTGGTCATGGAGTACCACGACGTGCCCGGCCACTCGTGGGACGAGCTGTCCGCGTTCTTCACCGCGTGTGGTTTCACGCTGCGTCGGCACGAGCCGGCCGGTCCGCGACAGGGCACCGTCTGGCTGGCCCGCTGACGTGTCCCGCCTGCCCAACTGGCTCGAGCCTGCCTTTCCCTACGTGAAGCGGGCGCACCGCTTCGCCACCCGTCGCGTCGGCGCGATCACCCGCGCCCCAGCTGCCGGTCGTCACGCCCAGCCCGGCGCTGGCGGCAGTCACGCCCCGCCTCGTGCGCGCAGCTTCGCCGCGCGCTCCGACGAACGCGACCCACGCCCACGCCTGCCCCACGTCGGCACCGCGTCGGTCGACGAGACCGTCCGCCTCGACCCGGCTGCCGACGTACGACTCCTGGCGCCGGCGCGCCCTGCGCCGCGCACGGAGCCCACCGGCCACTGGTTCTGGCGCGGCCTCGGTGACTACGAGGAGCCCCGCCGCTTCCTGCTCTCGATCGAGGACGGACTGGTCGTCGGCGACTACGCCGCGCACGTGACGCCCGGTGGCGTGCTCGACTACGAGACGTCGGAGTACTACGGCGTCGACGGCTGGCGCGAGCACCCGATCTACCTGCGCGCGCGGATGCCGCAGGTGACCGACGTCGACGGGTCGCTGCTCTCCTTGGCCACCCGCGGCACCGGCGGCAACTACTTCCACTTCGTCACCGACCTGCTGCCCCGGTGGGGTGTCTTCACGGAGGCGCTCGAGCGCGGGCTGGTCGACCGGGTGCCCGACCACCTCCTGCTCAGTCGTGGCTCGCGCTACCAGGAGCAGTTCCTCGACAAGCTCGGCCTCTCCCACGTCTCGACGGTGCCGCCGTTGCGCGACCGGGCCTGGCGCGCGGAGCAGCTGCTGGTTCCCTCGATGACCAACCCCGACACGATGATGCCGCCGTGGTCGACCCAGTGGCTGGCTCGCACGTTCCCACCCTCGGCCGCCGCCTCGACGCTGCCGTCGCGGATCTACATCACCCGCGGGAGCGCGAGGAACACCCGCCGGCTGGTGAACGAGGACGAGATCTTCTCGATCCTCTCCCGGCACGGGTTCGTCAGGATCGACTGCGGGGCGCTCTCCGTGCAGGAGCAGATCGACCACTTCGCCGCGGCCTCGGTGATCGTGGCGCCCCATGGGGCCGCGCTCACCAACCTCAACTTCTGCTCCCCCGGTGTGCGCATCCTCGAGCTCTTCGCGCCCCGCTACCTCAACAAGTGCTTCTGGGCGATCGCCTCGAACATCCCGTCGTCGACGTACGCCCATCTGGTCGGCACCTCCGCGCGCACGGTCCGCGAGGGCAACCCCATGGGCGGCGTGCAGGACGACATCACCATCCCGGTGGCCGAGTTCACCGCAGCGCTCGAGGCGCTGCTCGACAGTGAGGAACAGCAGTGAGCAAGCAACAGCGGTACGTCGTGATGGGCGGCGCCGGCTTCCTCGGCTCGCACCTGTGCGAGCGACTGGTCGGCGAGGGCCACGAGGTGGTCGCGGTCGACAACTTCATCACCGGCTCCGCGTCGAACGTCGCGCACCTCGCCGGGACCCCGCTCTTCTCACTGGTCGAGGCGGACGTCTCGGTGTCGCTGCCCGTGGAGGGCCAGGTCGACGCGGTGCTCAACTTCGCCTCCCCGGCCTCACCTGTGGACTACCTCGAGCACCCGATCGAGACGTTGCACGTCGGCTCGCTCGGCACCATGAACGGGCTCGAGCTGGCCCGCGCGCAGGGCGCCCGCTTCATCATGGCCTCGACCTCCGAGGTGTACGGCGACCCGCAGATCCACCCGCAGACCGAGGACTACTGGGGCCACGTGAACCCCGTCGGACCCCGTAGCGTCTACGACGAGGCGAAGCGGTTCTCCGAGGCGCTGGTGACCGGCTACCGCACGACGTACGGCACCGACACCGGCATCGTCCGCATCTTCAACACCTTCGGGCCGCGGATGCGCCCCAACGACGGTCGTGCGATCCCCAACTTCGTGCGCCAGTCGCTGCGTGGCGACCCGATCACGATCGCCGGCGACGGCAGCCAGACCCGTTCGATCTGCTACGTCGACGACCTGGTGACCGGGATCCTCGCGCTGACGCGCTCCTCGCTGGCCGGTCCGGTCAACATCGGCAACCCGCACGAGATCTCGATGCTGGAGCTGGCCCAGTGGATCGTGAAGCTGGTCGGTTCGTCGTCGGAGACGGTGCACATCGAGCGGCCGGTCGACGACCCGACCGTGCGCCGACCCGACATCACCCTGGCCCAGCGTGAGCTCGGCTGGGAGCCCGAGGTCTCGGCCGACGAGGGCCTGCGCCGCACGATCGAGTGGTTCCGCGAGCACCCCGAGGTCACCGGCCTCTGAGCGCTCCTGGCTCGCTGAGCGCTCCAAAACGGCCCACTTTCCCGCCAGGAATGGTCCGTTTCGGAGCGCTCACCGCGCCGCTGGCGACGCCGGGGAGGCTGGGGTTTCGCGCAACAAGTCCGCCAGCGCCACCTCGCCGCGGACGAACTTCGTCATCACCTCCCGCAGGCGCAATCTGTCATCGAGAGAATCCGGCCCCGGGCCGATCGGCTCAGTGCTCCACCGACGAGGCAGGCGCGAACGTCTGGCCCGAGCCACTGCACCCAGCATCCGGCGAGCCGCTGCCTCGCGGTCATGCAGCTCCCCCGCCACGAAGCTGAACACCTCGAGACCGAGGTTTCGCATCTTGGCCTCCCGATCGATGTCCCTGCGCCGACGCCGAGTCTCGCGATGGTTCTCGCCGTCGTACTCACCAACCACCCCGAACTCCGACGACAGCAGATCTGGTCGCGCAACGAATCGTCCGCTCAGGTCATGGACCGAACGGTTGCAGAGCGGCTGGGGCAATCCTGCGTCGAGCACCCAGACCAAGCGCATCAAGGTCTCACGCGGCGACTCGGACCCCTCGACGGCCAGGGCCACCGCGCGACGAGCCATCCGCAGCCCCCGACGCCGCGGAGCTCCTGCCAGATACGCCTCGAAGCGGTTCAGCGACGTGAGTTCGGCATGCAGCACCATGTCGACGAGCACGACCGCATCCCTGATGTCACTGGTCACGCAGAGCTCGTCGAGGAGGGCGCGGTGGATGTTGGTGCACGGAATTCCATGGCGCAGCACGATCTCGTCACGCGAGAGAGCCGCGCGGGAGTACGTCGCTGCCTCGCTCGATCGCCGGTCCCAACCGACCAGCACCCGGACGGGCAGGTTCGTGCGCCGGATGGTCGTGGCGCCGTCGAAGTATCTGGCACGGGCCAGATGGATGCTGCACCACCCGGTGACCGCCTCCCCCGGCGACAGGCCAACCGCCGCTTCGACGATCCTCTGGGCGGGTTGATCGATCTCGCCGTGGTCTTCGACAACCCACCCGTGGCCACAGCGGCGCCACTTCTTGCCGCGCGCCTGCGACCTGGTGGGACCGGCGGCTCCGGTGCTGTCCAGGCGCACCGGCGGCACAAACCGTGGCGGGTCAAGTCGGGGCGGTGGCGGAACCAGCCTGGCCTCCTGGAGCGGGTCCTCGGGTGGGATGGGCAGCTGGTCGGCGGGTGGGATGGGCAGCGGGTCGGCGGGTGGGATGGGCAGCGGGTCGGCGGGTGGGATGAGCATGGCTTCGAGCCTGACTGAATCCGCCGTACGTCGTGGGCGCCATCCACAGGCCACGCGGGCCACCCGGCCACCGCCGTTCCCCGGCCCGATCAGCACCGCCGAGCTCGCAGCACCAGCGAGGCGTCGTGAGTGCTCCGAAACGCACCACTTCCGAGCCGAAAGTGGTCCGTTTTGGAGCGCTCAGCTTGCTGGACAGCGAGCGCGCCCCCGCGGGCGCCCGGTGGCTCAGGCGAACTGGCCGCGCCCCAGCGAGCGGTAGTCGAAGCCCGCGGTCTGCCAGGCAGCCGGGTCGAGGCAGTGCCGGGCGTCGATGATCACCGGCTTGGCCACGATGCCGACCAGCGAGGCCGGGTCGAGGTCGACGTACTCCGGCCAGTCGGTCAGCAGCATGACGAGGTCGGCCTCGTGGCAGGCCTTCACCAGGTCCTCGCAGTAGTCGAGCTTCGGGCGCTCGCGGCGCGCCGGCTCGATCGCGCGCGGGTCATGGACGACGACGTCGGCTCCGGCGAGGTGCAGCTGTCCGGCCACGTCGAGCGCCGGCGAGTCACGGATGTCGTCGGAACCGGGCTTGAACGCGGCACCCAGGATGGTGATCCGCTTGTCGCGGACGTCGCCGTCGAGCAGGCTCTCGGCCAGGGCGACCACGTGCTCGCGGCACCGTCCGTTGATCATGTCGACCTCGTGCAGGAAGCCGAGCGCGTGCGGGACGCCGATCTCGGAGGCCCGCGCCATGAAGGCACGGATGTCCTTCGGCAGGCAGCCACCCCCGAATCCCAGGCCCGGCTTGAGGAACTGACCCCCGATGCGTACGTCGTGGCTCAACGCCTCCGACAACGTGACCACGTCACCGCCGGCCGCCGTGCACACCTCCGACATCGCGTTGATGAACGAGATCTTGGTGGCCAGGAACGCGTTGGCGCTGGCCTTGACCAGCTCGGCGGTCTGCAGGTCGGTGGTGATGACGGGGATCTGGTCCTCGGCGATCGGCGTGGCGAAGACCCGGCGTACGACGTCTTCGGAGCGCTGGTCGTCGGGGTGCAGGCCCATCACGATGCGGTCGGGGTGCAGGGTGTTGCGGATCGCGTTGCCCTCCTGGAGGAACTCGGGGTTCCAGCAGAGCTCGACGTCGTCGCCGGCCGGGGCGAGCGCGCGCGCCTCGTCACGGAATCTGGCCGCCGAACCCACCGGGGTGGTCGACTTGCCGATCACCACGACCGGCTTGGTCAGCAGCGGGAACAGCGCGGCGCAGGCGGACTCGAACTGGCTCAAATCGGCCTGCAGCTCGCCATGAGCCTGCGGCGTGCCGAGGCAGAGGAAGATCGCGTCGGCATGGTCGGCCACGCGTGACAGGTCGTGGGTGAACTCGAGGCGACCCGAGGCGACGCCGTCAGCGACGAGCTCGTCGAGTCCGGGCTCGAAGAACGGGGTCATCCCCGCTGAGAGAGCGGCGATGCGTTCCTCGCTGATGTCCTGGGCGATCACGTGGAACCCAAGGCTCGCCAGGCAGGAGGCCGTGGTCGCGCCGAGGTAACCGCAGCCGATCACGCCGATGCGCAGGTCAGAAGTCACAGGAGTCCCTTTCGCAGAACTGTCGCGACGTGATCAACGACCCGCGGCCGGAATCGTGACGGCTCGGGGGTGGGAGTGGTTTCGAGACGGTTGCTGCGCAACCTCCTCAACCACCGTCGGAGGACGGTTCTGCGCAACCTCCTCAACCACCGTCGGAGGACGGTGCTGCGCAACCTCCTCAACCGCCGACGACAGAGTGCGAAATGCAGACCGGCCCGTCACCCCTCGAGCGAGGGGTCACGGGCCGGTGTCGAGACAGCAATCAGATGGCGATGGCCACCTCTGCCACGGAACCAACCGCGGCGACGACCTTCTTGTCGGTCACGTCCGCACCCGCGGCCAGCGTGCGGAGGGTCCAGTCGCCGTCGTTGGCGAAGAACCGGAAGTGACCGGTCGCCGACGTCGGGACCTCGGCGGTGAATTCACCGGTCTTGTCGAGCAGGCGCACGTAGGCGTTGCCGACCGGCTCGCCGCCGCGGGTGACCTGGCCCTGGATCACGGCCTCCTGGTCGACCTTGACGCCGTCGAGGGAGAGTCCCCCAGCAGTTGCTCCGCACATGCTCAGGCCTCTCCACGCTCGTCGCCGAGGACGATCGGGACACCCACGAGGGAGCCGTACTCGACCCAGGAACCGTCGTAGTTCTTGGTGTTCTCGTGACCGAGCAGCTCGTGCAGCACGACCCACGTGTGCGAGGAGCGCTCGCCGATGCGGCAGTAGGCGATGGTGTCCTTGGAGAAGTCGACGCCGGCCTCCTCGTAGAGCTTGGTCAGCTCCTCGTTGGACTTGAAGGTGCCGTCGTCGTTCGCGGCCTTGCTCCACGGGATGTTGGAGGCGGTCGGCGGGTGGCCGGCGCGCTGGGCCTGCTCCTGCGGGAGGTGGGCCGGGGCGAGCAGGCGGCCGGCGTACTCGTCGGGGCTGCGGACGTCGACCAGGTTCTGGGCGCCGATCGCGGCGACCACGTCGTCACGGTTCGCGCGCTTGGTGGTGTCGAGGTCCTGGGCGACGTACGTCGTGGCGGTGCGCTCCGGGACGTCCTGGACCAGCTCGCGGGACTCGAGCTCCCACTTCTTGCGGCCACCGTCGACCAGCTTGACGTCGTTGTGGCCGTAGAGCTTGAAGTACCAGTAGGCGTAGGCGGCGAACCAGTTGTTGTTGCCGCCGTAGAGCACGACGGTGTGGTCGTTGCTCACGCCGTTCTTGCTCAGCAGGGCCTCGAAGCCCTCCTTGTTGATGATGTCGCGGCGGACCTGGTCCTGGAGGTCGTTGGTCCAGTCGAACTTGATGGCACCCCTGATGTGGCCTTTGTCGTAGGACGTGGTGTCCTCGTCGACCTCGATCAGGACGACCTGGTCGTTGTCGATGTTGTCCTCGGCCCACTGGGTCGAGACGAGGGTGTCTTCGCGGCTCATCTTGTTTCTCTCTTTCGATTGTTGCTGAGGTCAGGTGTCAGTTGGTTGCCGGCGCGGCGGAGCGGGTGAACGCCCGCCGCCCGAGGAGGTACATCTCGCAACCGAGGCAGAACGCGAAGACCGCGTTCAGCAGTGCCGCGGCCAACGCGAGGCCGACCGCGATGTCCCCCACGAGCGTGGCGCCGGTGAGGTATCCGAGGAGGCCGACCGCCGTGAAGCCCAGTCCGACGGTCTGGGCGAAGCGCGGCGGTGCGGCGTCCTCGAGTTCGGTGGGGGCAGACAGTCGTGGGCGGACCAGGTTCTTGAAGACCCATGCGTGAGGGGTCCTCTGGACCCCCAGGCCGGCGCCGAGCGCGAACAGCGCGGCTTGTGCGCCGAGCAGCGCGACGCCGATGGTGGCCGGGGCGATCAGGAGCACGACGACCAGCACGACCGACGTCACCGCAGCCGCGAACTGCGGTCCGCGCGGATCGATCTGCTTGCTCATGGTGTTGCTCCTGGTCCTGGGTCTGGTCCGTCGAGGGCAAGCTCTCACCGCCCGTGGCTGGCACCCTCGGGACCTACCCGAGTGGGGTGGCCGGCGTGGGCTGGGGCGAGGCTCACCGGTTGCGACTGCATGCCGGAGGGCACGGGACGCGGCTGCGCGCTGGGAGGCCTGGAGTCAGGCCGGTTCGCGGCGGGAAAAGGGCGTCCCGTCAGGACATTCGACACAGGGCCGAGCGCGTGCGGCAGTGATCCACTGCGCGGCGCTTGGTCAGGTGTGTCGTGAACATGGTGGAAAGACTACGTCGCCCGCATCGCCACACGAAGTCCGCATCTCACTCCTCGGACTCTCCGCTCACATCCTGAGATTTGCCCTCCCTCGATACTCCCTAACGTCTGGCAGGTGAGAACGGCGTGCAGACCTGCCGGACGTTAGGGACTATCGGGCGAGGGGCGATGGATCAGGCGGTGAGGCCGCCGTCGACGACCAGCACCTGGCCGGTGATGTAGGTGTTCGCCGGGTCGGTGAGGAACAGCACGGCCCGCGCGACGTCGGCTGGCTCGCCGAGCCGGCCCGCCGGCGTACGCCGGGTGATCTGGCCGAGCTGGCCCTCGTCGAGGCCGTGGCTCATCTCGGTGCGGAGATAACCGGGCGCGACGCTGTTCACGGTGATGCCGCGCGAGCCGAGCTCACGGGCCAGGCCCCGGGTCATCCCGTCGAGAGCAGCCTTGGTGGCGCTGTACATCGACAGTCCGCGGTAGCCGGACATCCCGACCACCGACGACACGTTGACGATGGAGCCGCTGCGGCGCGCGAGCATCACCCGCGAGGCGGCGCGGGTGACGAAGGCCGTCCCCTTGATGTTGAGGTCGACGACCTGGTCGATCGCGGCGTCGTCGAAGAGCGCGATCACGCCCTCGGGCGCGGTGCCGGCGTTGTTGACGAGCACGTCGATGCGGCCGCGACGCTTCGCCACGTCCTTGACCCACGCGTCGGCCGCGGCCGAGTCGGAGATGTCGACGGCCGCGAAGGCGAAGTGGTCGGGGAAGTCGCCCTCGAGCTTGGTGACCAGGTCGGTCGAGGAGCGCGAGCAGGTCTCCACGATGTAGCCGGCCTCGAGGTAGGCCTCGACGATGCCGGCTCCGAGGCCCTTGCTCCCCCCGGTGACGAGGGCGACGCGGGTCTCTTCGGGTGCGGTCACTGTTCCATCCTTCTCACTGTTTTCTCGCCACGCGTTGCGATGGCCTCGACAAAGGTGATGCTGCGCGGGTGCCAGGCGCGGGGCAGGTCGGCGACCGCGGCCTTGATCGCGCGGCGTACGTCTTCTTCGTCGGTGCCGTCGGCGGCGACGACCTCGGCCGCCACGATCGCACCGGTGAGCTTGTTGGCGCGCCCGAACACGCGGGCCAGCGCGACGCCGTCGAGCGCGGCGATCGCGTTCTCGACCGGCAGCGGGTGGACCTTCACTCCGCCGACGTTGATGACCTCGCTGTCGCGGCCCCGGAACTCGACCCGGTCCGCCACGACCTCGACGAGGTCGCCGGTGGGTCTCCACTCGTCCTCGTCGTGCCGGGCGGCTGCCGCTCGGGCGTAGCCGAGCATCCCGGGCGTACGACGCACCCACAGCTCGCCGTCGAGGATGCGCAGGTGCGCGTCCGGGTTCGTGTCGGAGACCAGCTTGTCCACGGAGAACCCGGCGCGACCGTCGCCGACGGAGACGATCGAGCCGAGCTCGGTCGAGGCATAGACCTGCGAGATGCGCGCGGTCGGGAACGCCTTCTTCAGCTCGTCCAACAGGTCGGGCGGGATCGCCTCGCCACCGAGGGTGATCTGCTCCAGGCCGGGCAGGTGCACCCCGCGGCTGCGGGCCTCGGTGAGCAGGAACCGCCAGTACGTCGGGGTGGCACTGACGCAGGTCACGTCCTGGGTGAGCAGTGCCTCGAGCCCGTCACGCGGTTGGCGCGGGAACGGGGCAACGAGGGTGGCCTGCGCGGCGATCACGTGTTGCAGCACCTGGATCCCGGCGAACTGCTGCGGCCCGTAGGCGAGCAACCACCGATGGTGCGGACGCGGCTTCGCCCGGGCCACCGTCTGCTCGAGCACCCGCCAGTCGTGACGGGCGGCCTTGGGCTCGCCGGTGGTGCCGGTGGTGCGGATCAGCAGCGGTTGCGCCTCGTCGGCGCGAGGTGACGGGTCCGAGCCCTCGAGTCGGCGCGAGTTGACCCCAGACGATGCCGAGTCGGCGCGGGTTGACGGGGTCAGCAGCGACTCGGGCCGGACGACGCTGACTCCGGCAGCCGACAGTGCCTCGACCAGGTCATCGCGCCGAGTCACCACGACGTCGTGACCGAAGGCCGCCAGTTGCGGCGACAACTCGGCGAGCTGGGTGTCGGGTTGGTACTGACACGGCTCGACACCCGCCACGGCAGCCCCGGCCAGCAGGCGGATCACCCAGGCAGCATCGGGCTCGACGATCGCGACTCGGTCAAAGGCGTCAACACGTCCCGACTCGGCGCTGTCACGCGTCAACACGTGCCGTCTCGGCGAAAGAAGGGCGGCGGCGACCAGGTGGGCGTCGCGCAACAGGTCGGCGTACGTCGGTGAACCCTCGGTTGTGACCACCGCGACCTGGTCGGGCACGGCGGCCGCAGCGCGCGCGAGGAGACGGATCATGCGGGCGCGGCGACCTCGTAGAACGCGAGGACGTCGCCCACGGTCTGCGGGAGCTCGTCGCCGGACGAGAACGGGTCGGTGCCGAACTCGTCCTCGAGCATCGCGGAGAGCTCGGCGGCCTCCAGCGAGTCGAGCTCGAGCCCGTCGCCGTAGAGGCCGGTGGCCGGCGTGACGTCGGCGGCGGACTTGTCGGCGCGCGCGAGGAACTGGGTGATGACGGTGAGCGTCTGGTCTGCAGAGGGCACGGTCGGTCCTTTTCGAATCGGTGATCAGGAAGAGTCAGGCAGGCAGGAGGACAACGGAGAACAGAGGAGACAGGTTGGTCGGCTTGGTCGGGTTGGTCAGGGCTTCACCGCGGCGAGTATCCCGTAGCCGAGCGTGCCGTCGTTCCAGAACGCCTCGAGCACCTCGGTCGCGCGCACGAAGTCGTCGACGGACTGGCGGTCCAGCAGCTCGAGCAACGTCGCCTCGTGGGCGGCCACGTTGGCGCGCCACGCGGCGAAGGTGCCCAGCGTGGGCTCGGAGATGTCGGTGGCGTCGAGGACCTCCAGGCCGAGGTCCTCGAGCGAGGAGGCGTAGGCCGCCAACGGCTCCATGTGCGCGTCCCCGAAGGCGGAGCGCAGCACCGCGAGGTCGTGCCGCCGCGAACGCACCTCCAGGAACGGGATCTCGCGCTTGCGGATGATGTCGCACAGCACGAACCGGCCGCCGGGGGCCAGCACCCGCGCGGACTCGGAGAGCAGCCCGGCCCGGTCGCGCATCAGGTGGGAGGACTCCAGCGCCCAGACCACGTCGAAGGACCCGTCGGGCAGGCCGTTCGCGGTGCCGTCGCGCTGCTCGAAGCGCGCGTCGACGCCACGCGAGCGGGCCAGCGCGGAGGCCGCCGCGACGCCGCTTGCCGACGTGGTGATGCCGAGCACCGACGCGCCGAGGTCGGCGGCGAGGTCACACGACTGGCGGCCGGTGCCACAGCCGACGTCGAGCACCCGGTTGCCCTCGCCGATCCCCGCGCGCGACAACATCTCGGAGGTCAGCGCGGCGGTGGCCACCTCGAGCGTGGTGTCGGCGGAGGAGAAGTAGCCGTAGTGGAACTCCTCGCCCATGATCAGGCGCCAGGCCTCGTGCACCCGGTCGTAGTGCGCCGCGGGCTGGGTGCTCATGCAATCGCTCCCTCTGGAGTGGTGGACGTGGATAGGGTGACGCCGTGCGCCTCGCTCTTGCCGTCCTGATGATCGTGCTTCCGCAACGCCTCAAGCACCAGGTGGCGCGACGCGTCCTGAAGTGGGACGTCCACCCCACGGCGTACGTCGGCCGCAGCCTGATCATGGCCAACAAGGTGACGCTCGGCGCTGGTTCGAGCATCGGCCCGATGAACGTGATCCGTGACCTCGAGGAGCTCCGGCTCGGTGAGGGCGCCAGCATCGCGACCCGCAACCGGATCGCCGGCATCCCGCTCGGCTCGCCGGTGTTCAGCAAGGCGTCCCGCGACCCGAGCCTGGTGCTCGGCGACTACGCGATGATCACCGTCGCCCACGAGCTCGACTGCTCGGACCGCATCGAGCTCGAGGAGTACGCCGTGGTCGCGGGCTTCCGTTGCTCGATCCTGACCCACAACCTGAACCTGGTGAAGGACCGCTTCGAGAGCACCCCCGTGGTGTTCGGCGCGCGCAGCGTGGTGATGAGCAACTGCACGCTGCTCAACGGCACGGGGCTGCCGGAGCGCTCGATCCTGTCGGCCGGCTCGACGGTCACCACCAAGTTGACGCAGGCACTGACGCTCTATCGCGGTAACCCCGCCGAGCCCGTCCGGACGTTGCCGGAGAGCCTGAAGTTCTTCCACCGGGTCGGCCTGCAGGCGCAGATCGCCGACGAGGTGGCTGCGCTCAAGAAGACCGTGTCCGGCTGACGGGGCCGCGCCGGTTCGACGGTGGTCGAGGGGGTCGCGCAGCGACCGCCCTTCGAGGCGGCTCGTCCCTCGCCTCCGTTGGAACCATGGCGAAACCTCACGAAGCAGCACTGCGCAGGATCTCCTCGAACCGGTCGGCGCAGCCGGCCAACGCGAACTCCTGCTCGGCCAGTCCACGCGCCCGCGAGCCCAGCTCGTCGCGCAGCTCCGCGTCGTCGAACACCTCGCGCACCCACTCGGCAGCCACCGGGAGCGACACCTCGACCGGCGGCCGCACGCAGCCGTCGACCGAGCTGATCAGGGTCGCGGCCAGGTTCTCCGCGGGCATCAGGCCGAGCACCGGTCGTCCGGCGCACAGGTAGGACAACGTCTTCGAGGGCACCGAGAACGCCCCGGCGTCCTGCTCGAGCAGCACCACCAGCACGTCGCCGGAGCCGAGCACCTCCGGGAGGCGCTCGTAGGGCTGGAACGGCCGCAGCGTGACCGGGACGTCGAGGCGCGCGGCCTCCGCACGGAGTACGTCGACCGCCGGGCCCTCGTTGACCACGACCAGGCGGACGGGCTGTCCGCCGTCGATGACCTCGCGGGCCAGGCCGACCAGCAGCCCCGGGTTGTGCTTGAGACCGAGCGTGCCGGAGTAGAGCAACGTCTTGACGTCGTCGACCTCGTTCTCGACCGCCCAGTCGTTCTTGCGCTCGACGGGGTAGATCTCGTCGAGCGGCGCCCAGTTGGGGATCACCGTGGTCTTGTCGTCGGTGCCCCACTGACGGTGCACGTCGACGAACGAGTCGGCGATCACCACCACCGCTGCGGCGCGACGTGAGCACCACTTCTCTCCGACCTCGATCCCCCGTGCCACGAGGGAGAACGCCTTCGAGAGGCTCGTGCCGGCGAACGAGCGGATCGCCACCGCCTGCACGTCCTGGTGCCAGAGCACCCACGGGGTACGGCGGAGCAGCAGGAAGAACGCGAACACCACGAGCGTCGGGATCGGCGCGTTGGCCACCATCACGACATCGGGTCGCTCGTCACGGGCGACCCGCGCCAGCTCGAAGCCGTAGCGCACTTCCTGGACGAGTCGACGTGCGAAGGCCAGCTTCTCGATCGTCTCCCCCGCACCGACCGGCCGGAAGACCAGCGTCTCGCCGGGCTCGGCGGCCAGGTGGCCCTTGCCGGAGCTGTAGGCGTCGCACCACGAGTGGGTCACGTCGTGGCCGCGGGAGGCCAGCTCGCGGCTGAGCTCCACCTGGAAGGGGTGGCCGGCGTAGTCGTGCACGAGGACGCGCATCGGGTCAGCCGATCGAGCGCTTCACCTGGTCGTACACCCAGGCGTAGGTCTTGGCGAGGCCGTCGGCGAGCGTGATCGAGGGGGCCCACCCGTAGGTCTCCTGGATCTGGGTGTTGTCGCTGTTGCGACCGCGCACGCCCTGGGGCGCGTCGAGCTTGTAGTTGCGGTGGCACTTCACACCGGCGATCTCCTCGACGATGTCGACCAGGCCGTTGATCGAGACCAGCTCGTCGGAGCCGAGGTTGACCGGGACGTTGGAGTCGCCGGCGAGGATCATCTGCGAGCCCTTGAGGCAGTCGTCGATGTACATGAACGAGCGGGTCTGCTCGCCGTCGCCCCAGATCTCCAGCTCGTGCTCGCCGGTGATCGCAGCGGTGGCGATCTTGCGGCACACCGCGGCCGGGGCCTTCTCCCGGCCACCGTCCCAGGTGCCCTCGGGGCCGTAGACGTTGTGGTAGCGCGCCACCCGCGTGGTGAGGTCGAAGTCCTCCTCGAAGTGGCGACACATCCGCTCGGTGAAGAGCTTCTCCCAGCCGTAGCCGTCCTCCGGCATGGCCGGGTAGGCGTCGGCCTCCTTCAACGCGGTGATGTCGGTGTCGACCTGCTTGTCGGCGGCATAGACGCACGCGGAGGAGGAGTAGAAGTAGCGCTGCACGTCGTGCTCACGCGCGGCCTGCAGCATGTGCGTGCTGGTCAGCACGGTGAGCATGCACAGCGCCTTGTTGTTCTCGATGAAGCCCATGCCGCCCATGTCGGCGGCCAGCATGTAGACCTCTTCGGCGCCGGCGGTCTGGGCCATCGCCGTGTCGAGCAGCGACAGGTCGCCGACGACGTTCTGTGCGTCGGGGTGCACCTGGTACCACTCGGACTGCGGCTTCACGTCCACCGAGCGCACGCTCTTGCCCTGGGCGAGCAGGTCTGCGACCAGATGACCACCGATGAAGCCACCACCACCGGCGACCAGGACGTCAACGGAATTCGACACGAGCCCTCCAGGCACACGAGAACGGATTGGTGCGAGGCCCCCCGGCCCCACGGAAGACTTCAACGAGGCGGTTACTGGATGGTTATGCTTCACGGGTTCACGACCCGGAAGGCCCCGTAAGCCGATGACAGTCCAGACCTGCCCCGCCTGCTCGAGGGGCAACCTGCGCCACTACCCGCGCTCGCGGCGATCGGGTCGACGCAACTTCCGCTGCACCTCGTGCGGGCTCGTCGGGTGGAGCGACCGTGACGAGGTGGCACCGGTCGAGACCGTCGGGCTCGACACGATCTCCGTGGAGCAGCGCGAGGCGTGGTTCCAGCTCAAGCGCGACGGGGTCACCACCGCCGCGTGGGACGAGGTTCTCGACGAGCTCGGCTCGCGACTGGGTGGTTTCGAGACGGCTCGTTCCTCGCCTCCTCAACCACCGTCATCAGCGTCGCGGACCGTCTCGCAACCGGCCACCTCAGCACCACTCACGGGGGTTGAGGAGGGAGCGCCAGCGACCGTCTCGCAACCGGCCACCTCCGCACCACTCACGGGGGTTGAGGAGGGAGCGCCAGCGACCGTCTCGAAACCAGCCACCTCCGCACCACTCACGGGGGTTGAGGAGGGAGCGCCAGCGACCGTCTCGAAACCCCGTATCTATGACATCGGTGCCGGCGACGGCGGGTTCCTGGCCCACGCCCGGGAGCGCGGGTTCGAGGTGGGCGGCAACGAGCTGCTCGAGGCGGCCATCGAGATCGCTCGCTCGAAGTTCGACATCGAGCTCGACCTCGGCGACCTCTCCGCCCTCGGCCTCCCCGCCGAGAACGACGCGGTCACGCTGTGGTGCGTGATCGCGCACGTGCCGGAGCCGGCCGAGCTGCTCGCCGAGTGCCGCGACCTGCTCAAGCCCGGCGGGGTGCTGTTCCTGCAGACTCCCTTCCGCTGCGCCGTCGACTCCGCTGCCCTCGGGGCTCTGTCCGCCTCGCGCGGGCGCACCAGCCGTTGGGTCGACCGGCGGGTCGCCGCCCACCACTGGATCCTGCACACCAGGCGCAGCATGACCGAGGCGCTCGAGCGGGCCGGCTTCGTCGACGTACGCATCACGCCGAAGGCGCGCTACTCGCTGCAGGCCGCGCCCTACCTGGCCTCCCTCGGTCTCGGCGGCCGCAAGGGTGAGGTCGTCTCCCGAGGCGTGGATCGCTTGCTGGACAAGGGATTGGCGCCGCGGATCGTGCTCGACGCCTACGCTCGCCGCCCCATGGAGACCTCGTCATGAAGCGCGCATTCATCACCGGGATCACCGGCCAGGACGGCTCCTACCTGGCCGAGCTGCTCATCGAGAAGGGGTACGACGTCCACGGCCTGGTCCGCCGCGCCTCCACCCTGAACCGCAGTCGCATCGACCACCTGCACGAGCATCCCCGCCTGACGCTGCACTACGGCGACCTGACCGACGGCGTCAGCCTGGTCAACCTGATCCACGAGATCGAGCCGCACGAGGTCTACAACCTCGGCGCGCAGAGCCACGTGAAGGTGTCCTTCGAGATGCCCGAGTACACCGCGTCGACCGATGCGGTGGGCACGCTGCGACTGCTCGAGGCGATCCGTGCCGCGGGCATCGACTGCCGCTTCTACCAGGCGTCGACGTCGGAGATGTTCGGTGCGACCCCGCCCCCGCAGAGCGAGGCGTCGGCGTTCTACCCCCGCTCCCCGTACGGCGCCGCGAAGCTCTACTCGCACTGGGTGACGGTGAACTACCGCGAGGCCTACGACCTTTTCGCGGTCTCCGGGATCCTGTTCAACCACGAGTCGCCGCGGCGCGGCGAGTCGTTCGTGACCCGCAAGATCACCCTCGGCGTGGCGGCGATCAAGCTCGGCGTGCAGGACCACCTCGACCTCGGCAACCTCGACGCGATCCGCGACTGGGGCTACGCCCCGGAGTACGTCGAGGGCATGTGGCGGATGCTGCAGCACGACGAGCCCGACGACTACGTGCTGGCCACCGGGGTCGGCACGTCGGTGCGGGAGTTCTGCGCGGCGGCCTTCTCCCATGCAGGCCTGGACTGGGAGGAGCACGTCACCCACGACTCCCGCTACGAGCGCCCGACCGAGGTCGATGCGTTGATCGGTGACGCCTCGAAGGCACAGTCGGTTCTCGGTTGGAAGGCGCAGACCCTGCCCACTGAGCTCGCCGGGCTGATGGTGGATGCCGACCTCGAGAAGATGGCTCGGCTGATCAACAGATGAGCCGCCTGCACCTGATCACCGGCGTCGGCGGCCAAGACGGGATCCTGCTCGCCCGGCACCTGTTGTCCCTCGGTGAGCGCGTGGTCGGCACCACGACGTCGCTCGACGACCCCCGCATCGCCGCCCACCTCCCGGACGTCCCGGTTCTCCAGCTCGACGTGCGCTCGACGGCTGCGTTCGCCACGCTGGTGCGCGAGCACCGTCCGGACGTCGTCCACAACCTGGCCGCACTCTCCTCGGTCGGCGCCTCGTGGGACTCACCCACGTTGACCGACGAGGTGAACCACCAGGCGGTGCTCGGGATGCTGTCGGTGACCGGCGAGAGCGGCGCAGCCTTCGTCCAGGCGTCCTCGTCGGAGATCTTCGGCCCGGTCGAGTCGGGCCTCGTCGACGAGACCACCCCGCTCAACCCCGTCAGCCCGTACGCCGAGGCGAAGGCCCGCGCCCACGTCGCTGTCGTCGAGGCCCGCGCCGCCGGAGCCCGCGCCACCAACCTCGTGCTCTTCGGCCACACCGGTCCGTTGCACGATCCGAGGTTCGTGCTCCCCACGATCACCCGCCAGGCTGCCGCAACCGTGCTCGGCCGGGCCGAGGGTGTCACGCTGCGCGACCCGTCGGTCGCGCGTGACTGGGGCTCGGCCGCCGACTTCGTCCGCGCGTTCGCCCTCGCTGCGCGGGCAGGGCCGGGCAACGCGCGGGACAATCCTGACCGGGACAGCGCTGACCAGGACAACCCTGACCAGGAGAGCGCCCTCCACTCCCCCGCAGCGCGGCCCACCGGCTCAGCCCGGCCCACCGGCTCAGCCCGGACCAATGAGTCAGCCCGGCCCACCGACTCAAGGCCTCCCAGCGGCTCGGCCCGGCCCAGCGGCTCGGCGAGGCCCGACGACTACGTGATCGCCACTGGGCAGGTGCACCGCCTTGCTGACGTCGGCCACTGGGCGATCGAGGCGGCCGAACTGGCCGTTGCCGCGACCGAGTCGTCGGGGAGCACCCCGCCCGGAGGTCCCAGTCGTCCGGGGCTGTCGGAAAGTCCCGGACTGCCGGAAAGTCGTGGACCGTCGGAAAGCCAGGGAGGGCCGGATCGTCAGCCTGTGGCGACGGTACGGTCGAGTGGAGAGGCCGCGCGGCGCAACGACTTCGGTGGTGTTCGTGGAGACATCACCCACGCCGCAACCGAGCTCGGCTGGCGTCCCGAGGTCACGCTGAAGGAGACCGTCGAGCAGATGGTCCGCGCTGACTTGACTCGACTGCGGACCGGGGTCGAGCACTCCCCCGACCACCTCGCCTGAAGGTGATCATGCTTTGCGCGCGATCTGCTGTCACCTGGTGACAGTGAATCGCGCGTGAACCTCGATCACGCGCCGGACGAACCTCGACCCCCACGCGAACCGGCGTGGCGAGCCGCGAGGGAGCTGAGGGCCAGCCGACCACCGAGTCAAGCCGACCACCGAGGCCGGGCAGCGACATCGAGCCCAGCCACCCGGGCGCGAGCCGACCCTGCCGCAAGAACCCCGAGCCGGTTGAACAAACGTATATTCAAAACCGGTTTTGAATGAACGTTTGTTCAACGCGCATCACCCGCCTCCGGCCGACTCTGCCCGAGTCTGGCCACGGAGCGGTCGGGGTCGTCGGCGTCGACTGGTCGAGATCGAGCGGTCGCCGTCGGTGGCCGAGGTGGAGCAGTCGCCGCAGCCGAGGTGGAGATCAGGGTCGGTGGTTGGTGGCCTGGATCCCGAAGTCGGAGCGCAGGGAGGTCTTCTCGAACAGCCGCTGCCACACCGGCCCCTGGGTGGACCAGTAGGCGAACACCTCGACGTCGAAGTGCGGGGCGAGCAGGGTGCGGATCGCTTCCTCGTCCACGCCCTGGCGAACCACGTGGTACTCGACGAGGTCCGACTCGGCGGTCTCGTCGTAGACCCCGCGCAGGCGTCGGATCCGGGTGGCCAGTCCACGCGCATAGTTGCCCTGGCCCAATCGCCAGGCGAAGTAGGTGCCTCGCGAGGCGACGTGGGAGAGCTTCGAACGGCGCGGGTAGAACAGCGGGTCCTGCACCGAGAAGACCCCGCCACCGGGCGCGATCAGGCCCTGGAGCCGATCGAGGAACGCCACGTAGTCAGGGATGTGGTGGATCACGCTGATCATCACCGCGAGGTCCCAGGTCTCGTCCTGGTCGAGCACGAACTCGCCGGTCTCGTCGTGGAAGACGTTCACCCGCGCGTCTCCGGCGTACTGCCTGCGCAGGTGCGCGGCGCTGGCCTCGCTGGCCTCGGTGACCGTGACGGTGGCGCCGGCCGCGACGAGCACGTCGGTGAAGGTGCCGTGCCCGGCGCCGATCTCCAGCACCCTGCAGGCACCGGTGCGCGCGATCCGGTCCCGGACCATCGTCGTCAGCCGTCGCTCGATGTCACCGCGGAGCTGGCGGTGCCGCAGGTGCGGTGACCCCTTGACGTAGTCGTGCCCCTCGGCATGTGCCGCATCCTGGGCGCGCACGACCTCACCCTCCAACATCCCTCTGTCCATGGCCGCAGATCCTTTCATGGTTCAAACAACGGTGCGGCCGAGACCCAAGGATTGTTACCAATGAGTACTGTGTGGCCCATGGACAGGCTTGGGGCATGAGACTCGTCGTCGACGCACTCGCAGCCGACTTCGGCGGTATCCGGACCTACGTCGAGAACCTGCTGGCCGCGTGGGACGAACCGGGTGACGAGCTGCTGGTGATGGTCCACGAGGGATCCGACCTCGCCACCGGCCACCACGCCCGCTGTGAGGTGCGGATCCCCCGACCCGGTCCAGTCGGCCGCCCGTTGCGGCAGTCGGTGGTCACGAAGCGGCTCGTCGCCGATTTCGGGGCCGATGCGGTGCTCGCCACGATGCCCTCGACCAGCCTGGTGCGCGTCGGCGTACCCCTGGCGGTGGTGGTCCACGACCTGCGCCACGAGCTGCGCCCCGAGCAGTTCTCGCGATCGCGCCGTCTGCTGCGCAAGGTCGCCTACGGCCGCGCCTACGACCTGGCCGACGTGATCATCGCTGTCTCCCAGCGCAGCCTCGACGACCTGCAACGACTGCACCCCCACCTGCGTACGACGCCCTCGACGGTCGTCCACCACGGTGCCGACCACGTGTTGTCGTGGCCGGAGGCGGTGCCGAGCCCGGCTCCGCGCAGCGGCCCGGCGATCACGTTCGCGCACCACACCAACAAGAACCCCCACCTCGTCCTCGACGCGTGGGCCCACGGAGTCAGCCAAGGGCTCGACCTGCCCAGCCTGCAGGTCCTCGGCACCGGTGACCAGCGCAACGCCCTGAACTCACGCGTCTCCGAGCTCGGGCTGACCGGCCTGGTCACGCTCGCGCCGTACCTTCCGGAGGCCGAGTTCCGCCAGGCGATGGCACGTGCGTCGATGATCGTCTTCCCGTCGGACTTCGAGGGGTTCGGGCTGCCGATCGTCGAGGGCATGCTCCTCGGGATCCCGGTGGTGATCGGCCCCGAGCCGGCCAGCCTCGAGGTCGCCGGCGGCCACGCCGCGGTGATGTCGTCGTTCTCCGCCCCGGGACTGGCCGAGGCCGTGGCCCGGGCGTCGCGCTTCGACGAGGAACGGCTGACGCAGGCCCGCGAGCACGCCGCTCGGTTCACCTGGCGGCGCAGCGTCGCGCAGACCCGGGCCGCCCTCGCAGGCTAGCTAGCCCCAGATGCCGTTCCTGCCGACCAGCTTGCCCTTCATCGAGCTGGCCAGCCTCGGGAACCGGTTGCGCAGACGGCCGTACTCCTCGGGCAGCGCGAGGCGGATGCTCTTGGCCGCATCGCCGAGGAGCTCGCGTCCCTCGCGACGCCAGGCACGCCGGCGCCAGGCCGCGAACTCCTCGGCGCAGGCCGGGTCGAACGCGGACGGCAGGCCGGGCCCGGAGAGCCGGTAGGCCCGGCGCAGCTGGCGCGAGATGCGCTTGCCGGAGGAGTCGGAGAGATAGGGATAGGCCGGCGCTTCGCCGAGTGCGGCGCGGTGCCGCAGCACGCGGTCGGCGTACTCCCGGCACAGGGCGTCCAGCACGGCGCTGGAGCTGCGCAGCTCCGAGGTCGAGCCGGTCTGGCGGGTCGACAGCTCGCCGGGCGCATCGGGGTCGAAGGCGTGGAAGTGGAAGAGCCGCAGCGGTTCCCCGGTGGTCAGCATGACCAGGCCGGCACCGATCGGACGCTCGTGCAGGTTCACCACCGACACGTTGTAGCCGTAGTGGCGCAGGCTGCGGGCCTGGAAGAGCACGCTGCCGATGTCCATCCACTTCTGGTCGACGAACAGGCCGGAGAGGTAGTCGAAGAGGCACTCCTCCTTGAGCCGGGCCCACCACCAGTCGAGGAACGGGAGCGCGCGACGGTCCCAGGCCCCGAAGCCCAGGTTGTAGACGCCGACCGTCAGCAGGTGTCCCTGGGCGACCGGTGCACCCTCGGGCAGCGGCTCGAGGAAGTGCGGGGTGAGCAGGATGCCGCCGTCGCTCGCGTCGAGCTCCTTGGAGAGCTCCTCCATCGGCGCGGTCACGTAGGTGTCCGGGTCGAGATAGGCCATCTGCTCGGCGGTCTCGAGGATCCGCTTGAACGCCAACGGCTTGATCGCGGTGGCGAACTCGACCAGGTCGTAGGTCATCGCCAGGTGGTCGATCTCGGACGGCGCCAGCCCGAGGAAGTCGGTGCCGACGAGCCGCACGTTGGGCAGGTGGGCGTGCCCGATGGAGGGCAGGTCAGCCTCACCCCGGGCGTCGATGAGCAGCACGACGAGCTCGGCGTCCGGGTGGTGCACCTGGAGGCTCTCGGCCAGCGACAACGCCTTCGGGAGGTAGTTGGTGGCGAGGATCGTGCAATAGGTCAGGTCCGACATCGTGGCCTTCGCAGAAGAGGACGGTCGGCAGGTTCAACGACCGAGAACGGGCCGGGATACGGGCAATCGGTGCGGTGTTCAACACGGTGATCCGGGCCACGTTCCGGTGCTACATTCCAGCGCGTGACCACCTCTGAAGCGGCACTCCGCGACCTCTACCTCGACATCGTCAAGCGCAGCCTGACCGGGGCCCTTGCCGAGGACAACGACACCATCCTCGGTGGTGCCCGCAGCATCGGCACCGGCACCCTCGGCCAGCCGGGCCTCAACCGCGCGACCGCGACGCAGGTGCTCAAGCGGGGGGCCCACGCCGCCGGGCGGTTGGCGAACCGGTTCAACCTTGAGGTCGCCTACAAGCGTCCCTACTCCTCCGAGCTGCGTGAGGCCGGTCAGGACTGGCCCTCGCGCTCGGAGTCGATGATCGGCCTGAAGCGGATGGACAACATCCAGGAGGCGATCGCGACGATCGAGGCCGAGGGCATCCCCGGCGACCTGATCGAGACCGGGGTCTGGCGCGGTGGCGCGACGATCTTCATGCGCGCCAACCTCAAGGCGTGGGAGGACACCGAGCGGAGGGTCTGGGTGGCCGACTCCTTCCAGGGCCTGCCCGAGCCGGATGCCGAGCGGTACGCCGCCGACGCCGGCGACACCCACCACAAGTGGAGCGGGCTCGCGGTCGGCGCCCAGATCGTGGAGCACAACTTCCGCCGCTACGGGCTGCTCGACGACCAGGTCGAGTTCCTGGTCGGCTGGTTCAAGGACACCCTGCCGACCGCTCCGATCGAGCAGCTGTCCCTGATGCGCCTCGACGGCGACATGTACGAGTCGACCATCCAGGCCCTCGAGCCGCTCTACCCCAAGCTGGCACCGGGCGGCTTCTGCATCATCGACGACTTCGGCAGCCACGCCTCGCAGGCCGGCCAGGCGGTGCACGACTACCGCGCCCAGCACGGCATCACCGACGAGATCATCCAGATCGACGAGTTCGGCGCCTACTGGCGCAAGAGCTGAGCGTCACGGGCCACACGACAGTGGAGGATCCCCCCGCACCCTGTGCAGGGGATCCTCCACTGTTGCGGACCGACCGATCAGCGGCGCTTGAGCCAGCGGCTCAACGCGATGGTGTAACCGTCGCTCGTGTTGTCGAAGGCGTCGTCGATGAACAGTCTGTCGCCCTTCTGCACGAGGGTGACCGCACCGACCCGGACCCGCGTCGGCTCGCCGATGCAGCGGGCCGGGACGATGATCTTGACACGGTGCTTGGCGTTGGCGCGCTTCACCTTGAGTCCCGCGCAGGTCACCGGCTCGTACTCGTTGGTCGAGAGCTGCAGCACGTTCCCCTGGCCGATGAACCCGCGCACGTAGTCGACCTGGTAGTCGTAGTCGCTGCCGCTGGTGGCCAGGCGTGCCACCACACCCATCTGGTCCTTCGGCATCGTCCTGCGGGTCGTCGAGGTGATCACCAGCTTGCGCCCGTAGGTCGCCGTGAGCTTGGTGATGTCAGCGGTCTTGTTCGTCCGGACCCGCTTGAGGCTGTCCGAGCTCTCGACACTGGCACCGCGCACGTCACGCAGGCTGTCCTTGTGGTTGATGCGCGTGGTGGCGGAGGCAACGGAGGACTCAGCGGTCGTCGCGTGGACCGGCGACACGAGAGTCATGGCGCCCATCGCAGCGAAGGCTGCGACGGGAGCGATCAGGGCAGTGCGGAGGCGTGCGTGATTGACCATTCGCACAGCATGGCGGGACGGCAGGTCAGCCCGCAGGCATTTCCCAGATTTTGGGGATGCGGAGTCAGCGCAGTCGTGCTTCGCGTTCCTTCGCGTACGCGATGAACGCCTCCACGTCCTTGCCGGCGATCAGCGGGACGGCGTCGCGGACGTCCTCGTCGGGCCAGTCCCACCAGGCGATCTCGAGCAGTGCCTTGCGCTGCTCCTCGGGGAACCGGTAGGAGATGACCTTCGCCGGGTTGCCCCCCACGATCGCGTAGTCGGGCACGTCCTTGGTCACCACGGCACCGGCACCGACGATCGCGCCGTGACCGATCCGGATGCCGGTCAGCACGATCGCGCCGTCACACAGCCACACGTCCGAGCCGATGAACGAGTCTGCGGAGTGCATCGGGAAGCCGTCCTCACCCGCACCCTCCATCCGCCACAGGATCCGGTGCGGGTAGGTGGTCAGCGCGTCGGTCGCGTGCCTGCCGCCGAGCAGGACCAGCGCGTCACCGGAGATGGAGGAGTACCTCCCGATCTCCAGCCTGGTGTTGTCGTGGGTGAACGTCTTGATCATCGGCGGTCCGCCGTAGGTGTGGTCGCCCACCGTCACCCGGCCGGCCTTCACCAGCCGGTTCAGGTTGGCGATGTTCTTGCCGATCGCGGCGTCCCTGGCCCGTCCGGGCGCGTACTTCACGAAGCGCAGGGCATTCATCAGCGTGGGGTTCTTCAGCACGGTGGGTTCTTTGCCTTTCGGGGACGCCGTCAGGGACGCTGTCGCAGGACAGCAGTCAGAGGTCGCTGTCGTCAACACCAACGGTCGCAGCGGGGGCAAGGTCACGGTCGCGTCGGGCACGCCACCCCCGCGACGAGCGCCCGGTGTGCCGCCAGAAGACGCTCCACCAGATCGCCGCGATCACGCCCTGCCCGATCGCCACGCCCCAGAACGCCCCGACCGCGCCGTCGAGGGCGGCGCCCGCCACCGTGAGCACCAGCAGGATCACCGTGCTCACCACGTCGATGACGACGGTCTTCTGGATCGCGCGTACGCCGAGCAGCCCCGACCGTGGTCCGGTGACGAGGGCGAGGAACACGATCTGCAGTCCGGCCGGGAGCATCAGCGGCTCGGTCACCTCCCACGTCTCGCCGAGGACCGCGCGACCCAGCCAGCCGGGGAGGAGGAGCAGCACCAGCAGGTTCAGCCCGGCGACCAGCGTCGTGAGCACCGTCGTACGACGAGCATGGCGGCGAAGCACGTCCCGCCCGGCGTCGAGGTGGGCGATCTCCGCGATCCCGGCGGCGACCGAGGCGGTCTGGAAGGTCATGAACGGGCGCACCAGCAGCAACGCACCGCGCACGCCACCGAGGGCCCGGGCGCCGGCCACCCCGGCGATCGCGACCGTGGTGGCCAAGGACGCGCCGTACGTCGCGACGAAGGAGAGCAGGTAGCGCCACGAGAAGCTCCACCTCGCGCGCAACCAGCTGAGGTCGGGCGTGATCCGGTGGGTGCGGTGCTGCCAGAGCACCAGCAGTGCGGCGACCGCACCGGTGCCGGCCCACGCCACCATGAACCAGGTGAGGGTCTGCAGGTCGAGCACGAAGAGCGCGGCGATGGCGGCGACCAGCAGCACCAGCCACACCACGTCGAGGACGAGCGAGCGGCTCGGCACGTGGGTGGCGAAGCCGAGGTACCGGCCCAGGTCGTGCAGGACCAGCAACGGCAGGCTCACCGCGAGCACCAGCAAACCGTTGCGCAGGTCCGTGGAGAAGGGGTGGGCGACGAGCGCACTGGCCAGCACCACGAGGGCGATCAGCGACCCGACCACGACGGCCGATCCGATCACCTGCCCCGGACGGTGCTCGGCCTCCTCGGGGTGCACCAGCACCGGCTCGCAGACCATCGCCCGGGCCAGGCCTTGGGCGGTCACGTAGACCATGAAGATGATGCCGAAGAGACCGAAGGACTCGACCCCCAGGAACCGGGCCGCGAGCACCGCGATCAGCAGGTTGGACGCACCGGAGATGACCTGGTCGACGGTGATCACGCTCAGGCGACGACCGGCCGAGCCGGTGCTCGGTTCCTCGCTCTGGCTCAAGGTCGTCCTCTTGGCTGGTCTGTCCGGCCGCTGTCGGGTGGCCGCTGTCGGGGTCACGCGGCGCGGGTAGCGTAACCGAACGCAACCCTGCGGCGTTTCTCCTACAACGCGCCCGAACCGGCGCGGCTACGCATGTTGACCCGGAGGTTTCGCTTGTCGCCGTCCACGCCCGAGGCGCCCGCGCGCGGCCAGTCCGCTCGCGAGTGGGCCACCCGCGCCGTGCAGTGGGACCCCGCCCGCAACACCATCAAGCGCGCCGTCCACGTCGGTGCACGCGCCCGCGGCGTACGCCTGGAGCGGTCGGGGCGGGTGCCGGCGATCGCGAACATCTATGCGGCCGGGTCGCCGAAGGCCGGGTCGCAGTGGATGAAGGCCCTCTTCGACCACCCCGTCGTACGCCGTCACACCGGGCTGTTCACGCTGCCCCAGCTCGACTACCAGCTCAAGCCGTCGAAGCCGTTCCCCGCCGCGACGTTCGTGCCGGGGCTCTACTTCAGCCACGACGAGTACCTGACGATGACGCACCGGCACCCCCACCGGTTGGTCTACATGTTCCGCGACCCGCGCGACCTGTTCGTCTCGGGCTACTTCTCCGCGATCGGGACCCACCGTCCGGTGGCCGGCTACGAGAGCTGGCGCGAGGAGCTGCGCGCGATGCCGGTGGAGGAGGGCCTGCTCGAGATCATCCGGCTCGGTGGCTCCCGGCTGCAGGAGATGGCCACGTGGGAGGGCGTCTCGGACCCGGACGTGGCCACCTTCAGGCTCGAGGAGGTCCAGCGTGATCCGCGCGCCACCGTGGCCGCGATCTTCAAGCACTGCGAGATCGACCTGGCTCCCGACGAGCTCGAGACGGTGCTCACCGACGTGTCCCGGGAGGCGCTGCAGGTCAAGGACCTGGCCCAGCGTGCGGAGGGGTCGGAGTCGCACTACCGGGTCGACCGCACGACGTTCCGCGACCTCTTCACCGACGAGCACCATGCGGCCGTCGATGCCCTGGCACCGGGCCTGGCCGCCAGGCTGGGGTACGACGACTGATGACTGCCACGCGAAGGGTCGAGATGGATTCCCCCGACGTCGAGACGACCGAGACCGGCTTCTCCCCCAGCCCCACCCTGGCCCGTCTCTATCCGGAGGCGTCCGTCGGTGGCTACACCCGCCGCGACGGGTTCGTCGACTTCTACACGCGGGTCAACGCGCTGCTCGACCCGTCCTCCGAGGTGCTCGACTTCGGAGCCGGTCGCGGCCAGTGGGCACATGACCCGATGCCCGCGACGCACACGTTCCTGCGCTCCTTCCACGAGCGCGTACGCCGGGTGGTCGGCGTCGACGTCGACGACGCGGTGATCTCCAACCCGACCCTCGAGGACGCCCAGGTGGTGCCCTCCGGCTCACCGATCCCCTACGCCGACTCCACGTTCGACCTGGTGCTCGCCGACTACGTGCTCGAGCACGTCACCGAGTCCGATGCGCCGCAGGTCGCCGGCGAGGTGATGCGGGTGCTGAAGCCGGGGGGATGGTTCTGTGCCCGCACCCCCAACAAGTGGGGGTTGATCGGGGTCGGTGCCCGCACCGTGCCGAACGACCTGCACACGCGGGTGCTCGCGCGGCTGCAGCCGGGTCGCAAGGCCGAGGACGTGTTCCCGGTCGAGTACCACATGAACACGCGTCGTGACCTGAGGCGACTGTTCCCCTCGCCGCACGAGCTGGTGGTCTACGGCCACAGCTCCGAGCCGACCTACATGGGCAGCTCGGTGCCGGCCTGGCGGGCTGCCCAGCTGCTCGACCGGGTCACGCCGCCGCGGCTGGCCTCCACCCTGATGGTCTTCGTCCGGAAACGCTGACCCCTCGCCAGCTCGACGCTCGAGCAGCCGTTGCCCGCAGATGCGCGCGATTCACTGTCACCAGGTGACTGCGATCCACGTCCATCTCCGGAGGGGCCGGAGCCGGCGGCGTCAGATCGAGGCGAGCGCGGAGAGCACCTGCTCCTTGCGTGGCGCACCACTGGCCCGGGTGACCTCACGTCCCTGCGGATCCAGCACCAGCGTGGTCGGCGTACGCAGGATGCCCACCCGGCGGACCAGGTCGAGGTGCTTCTCCGCGTCCACCTCGACGTGCGTCACGCCCGGCACCACCTCGGCGATGTCGGCGAGCACGCGGCGGGTGGCCCGGCACGGGGCACAGAATGCGCTGGAGAACTGCAGCAGCGTGGCCTTCTCGCCCAGCGTGTGGTCGATCTCGGTGCCGGACAGGATGCTGGACACCTGTTCCTCGACCTCCACCGGTTCGCGCGACGGACTCCCCTGGACCTGGTGCGTGCCGCGGAACCTGCCGTCGCCGAGCATCCGCCACAGCCCGAATGCCAGGGCGAGCGGCACCACGACCAGCAGGACGACCTGACCAGAGCTCACGACAACCTCAACCGACCGGGCACCGCAGATGTTCCCGGCTCACGCGGCCGGGTCCTCCCGGCTCAGCCACCCGCGAACGGCGGCAGGAACTCCACCGACTGACCCGGCGAGACCAGGACCGTGCTCGGATCACGGCGTCCGAGGGGCTCGTCGTCGACCAGCACGGAGCACGAGGCGACCACCCGCTCGAGGTTGTCCGAGTCGGGGTGCAGGGCCAGGACCCGATCGCGGACGTCGCTGATCGAGAGAGTCCCGTCCGTCGAGAGACGGTCCTCGTTCACCCCCGTCGCGGCGCGCGCGGACGCCCAGTAGCGGACGATGATCTGTGTCTCGTTCTGCGAGGACGGCGACGATTCCGGGCTCATGACGGATATTCTGTCCCATCATGCGGGTTCGAGCACCCGCGGGAAGGAGTCCCGGTGAGCACACTGCTTCTCCTCACCAGCGCGCTCCAGCCATCGGCCGAGGTTCTTCCCGGCCTGGCCCTGCTCAGCCACCAGGTCAAGATCCTGCCCGCGGAGGGCAGTGCCCTCATCGACGCGCCGGAGTCCGACCTGTTGCTGGTCGACGGCCGCCGCGACCTCGCCCACGCGCGCGACCTGTGCCGCCTGATCCGCACGACCGGGTCCGACATCCCTGTCCTGCTGATCCTCACCGAGGGTGGGCTCGGCGTGGTCGCGACCGACTGGGGCATGGACGACGTCGTCCTGGACACCTGCGGCCCGGCCGAGCTCGAGGCCCGCATCCGGCTGGCCGTCGGACGCCTCGCCCAGCGTGACTCCGACGACCCCGAGTCCCACCTGATCCGCAGCGGTGACGTGGTCGTCGACGACGTGACCTACACCGCCAGGCTCGGCAAGCGCACGCTCGACCTCACCTTCAAGGAGTTCGAGCTGCTGAAGTACCTCGCCCAGCACCCCGGGCGCGTGTTCAGCCGCGACCAGCTGCTCCAGGAGGTCTGGGGCTATGACTACTTCGGTGGCACCCGCACCGTCGACGTGCACGTCCGCCGCCTGCGCGCCAAGCTCGGCCCCGAGCACGAGACGCTGATCGGCACCGTGCGCAACGTCGGCTACCGCTTCGTCGCTCCGGCGAAGTCCAAGCAGCCGGCTCCGGAGACCGTCGACTCCGACTCCTGACGCCGCGAACGGGCAATCCTTGCTGCGCGAACGGGCAATCCTTGTCGTCCCGGCCGAACCGGCCCGACTACGCTCGCAGGCATGGCCTCCGCGCAGCTGACCGAGATCACCACCCTCGACGACGAGTCGCTGAGCGCGCTGCAACGGGTCCGCGCCGCCTGCGCGACCGGCGACCAGCAGGACCCCCTCGACGAGTCGGCCGCGCTGCGGCTCAAGCACCGCGGTCTCGAGGGCTCACGGCTCTGGCTGGTCGGCGACTCCGGCTTCGCCCTGCTCCACGAGGACGGGGTCGACATCGCCGTGGCACCCTCGGCCCGCGGAGCCGGCTTCGGTACGACGCTCGCGGACGCGACTGCCCACCTCGCCCTCTCCGCGTGGTCCCACGGCGACCACCCGGCGGCCGCCGTGCTCGCGGAGCAACGGGGGTTCGACCGGGCCCGAGAGCTGTGGGTGATGCGGCGTCCGGTCGCGCTCGAGCTGCCCGAATCCTCAACCAGCGTTGGGATCCGCGGCTTCCAGGAGGGTGACGCGCAGGAGCTGCTCCGGGTCAACGCGGCGGCGTTCGCCACACACCCCGAGCAGGGCTCGATGGACGCCGACAACCTGGCCGAGCGGATGGCGGAGCCGTGGTTCGACCCGGCCGGCCTCCTGGTCGCGACGGAGGGTGACCGGATGCTCGGCTTCCACTGGACCAAGCAACACTCGGAGGCGACCGGCGAGGTGTACGTCGTCGGCATCGACCCCGAGGCCCAGGGCCGGGGGCTCGGCAAGGCACTGACCCTGGCCGGGCTCCAGCACCTCGCGTCGGCCCTGGCCCCCGACGGCGAGGTGATCCTCTACGTGGAGTCCGACAACCTGCCGGCGCGGGCGGTCTACGAGGGGCTCGGGTTCACCCACGCCGACGCCGACACCCACGTCCAGTATCGCCGCGGGTCAGCCGCGCCAGCGCAGTAGCGGCGCAGAAAGCCGCGCAGGAGCAGTAGCCGCGCAGCGCCAGCGCGTCAGCGAAGGGCGATGGCCAGGCGCGAGGCGAGGTCGGCCACCGCGGCCGGGCTGGCCTTGCCGACCGTGATCGTGTTGAAGAACCCGTGGATCAGGCCGGGCTCGCGGCGGTGGGTGACCGGCACGCCGGCGGCGCGCAACAGCTCGACGTACGCCTCGCCCTCGTCGCGCAGGGGGTCGAAGCCGGCCGTCACCACGTGGGCCGGGGCGAGCCCCGCGGGGATCTTTCCCAGCAGCGGCGAGGCACGGGGGTCTGCGCGGTCGAGCGGTGCCGGCAGGTAGGAGTCGATGGCCAGGTCGATGAACTCCGTGGTCAGGAAGAAGCCGGAGCCGAAGCGGCGTCGGCTCTCCGAGACGCCGACGTTGTCGGTGACCGGGTAGACCAGCATCTGCCAGGCGGGCGCGACCTCGTCGTCGACCACGGCGATGGCCACGACGGCGGCCAGGTTGCCGCCCGCCGAGTCACCGCCGACCGCGATCCGGCTGCTGTCGACCTTCAGGGACGGGGCGCGCGAGACCACCGTGCGGAACGCCGCCACGCAGTCGTCGTACGCCGCGGGGAACGGGTGCTCGGGAGCCAACCGGTAGTCGACGGAGATGACCTGCACCCCGGACTCCTCGGCCAGGAACCGGCAGGCCTGGTCGTGGGTGGAGTGCTCGCCGCCGTAGATGAAGCCGCCGCCGTGGAAGAAGACCAGGGTCGGGCGGGCGTCCTCCGCCAGGAGTGCGGCCGGGACGTACACCCGCGCCGGGACACCGGCCAGTGAGATGTCCTGGGTGGCACCGATCGGCTGCGCCCCACCGACCAGGGCGCTCTGCGCGGCCAGTCGGGCACGCCCCTGCTCGATCGGCAGGCTCTCCGCGGCCACCTCGCGCGCCACCTTCTGCAGCTTCAGCAGCAGCTGCGTGTCGAGGTCGAGGGTCTGCCCGTCGACCACGACGGGCTTCCCGGCCAGCCGCCGCTTGATCGGTTCCGGCAGCGCCAGCACACCGACGACCGTCAGCTTCTTCAGGTGGTGTTCCAAGGACATGCGGTGAAACCTACCCGCGGTACGTCGATCTCGGTGTGAAGGGGCCCTCACTGGGGTAGGAACAGTCCGTGATCGCCTCCCTCGTTCTCTCCGCGGCCCTCGCCCTCGGCTCGTACGCCGTACCGGCGGGGCTGTCGAGTGCCGTCGCGGAGCCCGCCGCAGCCGCACCGAACACGATCGCCGGGCAACCGCTGGCCGCCGACGACTACGTCGCCACGGTCGTCGAGGCGTGGCACGACACCCCGGTCTACGTCAGCCCCCAGTCGGGCGCGCTCTCGCCGGAGGACGCCGACCAGCTGGTCCGGCGCATCGACGGGTGGCGCGACGACGTGCACATCGCGGTGCTGCCCGCGATCGCGCTGGGCTCGTCGCCCGGTGGCAGTGACCCGGAGCGCGCGCGTGCCTTCATCGCGGCCGCAGCCGACGCCCTGGGCCCCGACGGTGTCTACGTCGTCGCGTTCGGCGGCGTGGGAACCTACGGCGCCGCGGTCGGCACGCACGACGAGGTCGGCCCGATCATGGCCCGCCAGGTGGAGAAGCACACGCTCGGACAGCTCGACCAGACGCTGAACGGTGTCCTCGACGAGCTGGGCGCTCCCCGGTCGGAGGACGACGGTGGGATGCCGTGGGGATGGGTCGGCCTCGGCATCGCGGTGGTGGCCGTCGGCGGTGTCGGCGTGCTCCTGTGGCGGCGACGCTCCGGCCTCCGGCAGACCCGGGACAGCGGCGAGGTGTGGGCCGGACCGGCGCCCTACCGTCCGAGCTTCCGGGTGCAGGCCGACGAGCACGACACCGTCGAGGAACGCGCGGCCCTGGCCCGCGAGGACGTCACCCGGCTCGGCGAACGCATCGACGACGAGGACCTCCCCACGACGGACCCGGCCGTCGCCGCCCACGTGCAGGCCGGGCTCGACGCCTACCACGACGCCTCGCGCCGCGTGGACGCGCTGACCACGGACGATGAGCTGCGTCAGCTGAAGGAGACCACGGACTACGCCCGCTGGCAGCTCGACTGCGCCCGGGCACGACTCGACGGCGTCGCTCCCCCGCCACGACGCGCGACCTGCTTCATCGACCCCGAGCACGGCAGGTCCGTCGCCGACTGGTCGTGGGCGCCACCGGGCGGGGTCGAGCGCCCCGTGCCCGTCTGCCACGACTGCCTGACCCGGATGTCCGGAGGAGAATCATGAAGATCAACCTGGCCAAGGTCGTCCCCGCGCTGTTCGTCATCCCGATCGTGGTGTTCGCGCTCAACGACGAGGAGGGGAACAACAGCGCCGCGTCCTACGGGTCCGAGCCGACCAAGTCCTACGCCGCCCACGCGGAGGCCGATGCCTACCTCGACCGGGTGGCGGTCGAGCTGGCCCAGCCGGGGCTCTACGTCGACCCCTCCGTGGCGTCGTACAACTTCTCCGCCAGGGAGGCCGAGCGCCTCGACGATCTCGCCGCCGAGGCGGACGCTCCCCTGCGCATCGCGGTGATCCCGGCGGACCGGCTGGAGCCCGACGACGACGGCGAGCCGTCCTACGACTACTCGAGCCCGGGCTCCTCGAAGGAGCTGGCCTACACCGGGATCGAGCTGGCCGGCCAGCTCTACGACCGGGTCGGTGCCGACGGCACGTACGCCGTCCTGGTCGACGCGACCTCACAGGGTGCGGGCCGGTCGTTCCATGCCGGCCAGTGGGCCGAGGAGGGCGAGACCTACGACGTCGAGGGCGCGGCCGAGGACGCGATCAGCTGCTGTGCACCGGACTACGAGACGATGATCGCCGAGTTCATCAAGGAGAGCGACGACGTCGACCACGGGTTCTGGTGGTGGGCGGCCTGGATCTGCGCACCGATCGTGGCCCTGGTCGCCCTGGTCACCGGCGGCAAGGCATGGGGGCGTCGCCGTCGGCGCTCGAGGGCCGAGGCCGAGGTCGTCGAGGTCCTGCGGCCGCCGCTCAACGAGGAGGTGATCGAGCTCTCGAGGAGGGTCTCGACGCTCCCGCCCGGTGGTGACCCCGACTCCGCGCTGGCCGAGGCGACGCTCACGGTGCTGGACCTCGTCGAGCAGGCTCGGCACCGGATCGACTCGCTGAGGACGGGCGCCGATGCCACCGAGGTCACCAGCCGTCTCGCGGATGCCCGCTACCAGCTGACCGTGATCGACGCGCTGCGTGCCGGCCAGCCGGTCCCCGACCGCACCCCGCCGTGCTTCTACGACCCCCGCCACGGACCGAGCACGACCTCCGTCGACTACCGACCCGAGGCGGGGTCCACCCGCAAGGTGCACGCCTGCCAGGCCTGTGCCGACATGGTCGCCGCCGAGCAGGACCCGCCGATCCGGATGATCGAGAAGTCCGGCCGGCTGCGGTTCTACTGGGAGGTCGACACCGCCAGCAAGGCCTACCTGGACGGCTACTGGCGGCGCAACCGACACCCGCTCAGGGAGGCCGAGAAGGCGCGCCGCATGACGTGGGCAGGGCTGGGCGACGACCCCGACGACGACGGCGAGCCGGCCTTCACGTTCGTCTGGGAGTCCGACACCGGGGGCAGCGCAGGCGGTGGCGGCAGCGGTTGGGGCAGCGGCCGGTCGGGCGGGTCGCGGTTCACGTCGTTCGGCGGCGGTCGCAGCTCCCGCTCCTCGTTCCGCTCCGGCGGTGGCGGTGGCTTCTGATCGCTGCCGAGCACCCGGCCGGCCCGCTTCGTCACCCTGCGTTCACCCAGCGGTGCCACACTCGATCACATGACGCACGACAGCCTGCCCTCGCACACCTCGGGATCGGTCGACGACGGCCCCTTCGAGCCCGGGCTGCGTGCGGTGAGCAGCGAGACCTTCGACGTCGAGCCGCCCTACGTCCCCAACGAGGGCTCCCTGCCGCTGGCTGACTTCCCCGATCGCTTCCTCGACCGCGAGCTGTCCTGGTTGCACTTCAACCAGCGGGTGCTCGAGCTCGCCGAGGACGCATCGTTGCCGCTGCTCGAACGGGCCCGCTTCCTGGCCATCTTCGCCAGCAACCTCGACGAGTTCTTCATGGTCCGGGTGGCCGGTCTCAAGCGGCGCATCGCGGCCGGAGTCGCCGTACGCGCGGCCAGCGGTCACCTGCCACGCGAGGTGCTCGAGTCGATCTGGGGCAGCACCGGTGAGCTGATGGCCCGGCACGCCGCCGTCTTCCAGAGGGACCTCGTGCCGGCGCTGCGCGCCGAGGGCATCGAGCTGGTGCGCTGGGAGGACCTCGACAAGGACGAGCAGAAGCAGTGCAAGCGGCTGTTCAAGGAGCGGGTCTTCCCGGTCCTAACTCCGCTGGCCGTCGACCCGGCCCACCCGTTCCCCTACATCTCCGGGCTGTCGCTCAACATCGCGGTGCTGGTGCGCAACCCGAAGACCAAGAAGGAGCACTTCGCCCGGGTCAAGGTGCCGCCGATCTTCAGCCGGTTCGTGCCCCTGGGCAACCAGCGCTTCGTGCCGCTGGAGGACGTCATCGGCGAGCACCTCAAGCGGCTCTTCCCCGGCATGGAGGTGCTCGAGGCGCACACCTTCCGGGTCACCCGCAACGAGGACCTCGAGGTGGAGGAGGACGACGCGGAGAACCTGCTGGCCGCCCTCGAGAAGGAGCTGTTGCGGCGCAAGTTCGGCCCGCCCGTGCGCCTCGAGGTGGAGGAGTCGATCCACCCGCGCGTGCTCGAGCTGCTGGTCTCCGAGCTCGGGGTGTCGCCCGGGGAGGTCGTGCAGCTGCCCGGCCCGCTCGACCTGCGCGGGGTCAACGACATCGCCGACCTCGCCCGCGAGGACCTCAAGTACGACGCCTACGTGCCGACCACCCACACCGAGCTGGCCGAGGTCGAGTCGGCCAGCCCGGTCGACGTGTTCAAGGCAGCCCGCCGCAACAACGTCCTGCTGCACCACCCCTACGACTCGTTCGCCACGTCGGTGCAGCGGTTCCTCGAGCAGTCCGCCGCCGACCCCCACGTGCTGGCGATCAAGCAGACGCTCTACCGCACCTCCGGTGACTCGCCGATCATCGATGCCCTGGTCGATGCCGCCGAGGCCGGCAAGCAGGTGCTGGTGATCGTCGAGATCAAGGCGCGCTTCGACGAGACCAACAACATCCGCTGGGCACGCAAGCTCGAGCATGCCGGGTGCCACGTGGTCTACGGCCTGGTCGGCCTCAAGACCCACTGCAAGCTGTCGATGGTCGTGCGTGACGAGCCCGACGGCATCCGCCGCTACACCCACATCGGCACCGGCAACTACAACCCGAAGACCGCGCGCCTCTATGAGGACTTCGGCCTGATCACCGCCGACCAAGCCATCGGCGAGGACGTCGCCCACCTGTTCAACAACCTGAGCGGCTTCTCGCGCAACGCCTCCTACGAGCAGCTCCTGGTCGCACCCGACTCGGTGCGCGACGGCCTGATCGAGCAGGTCCACGCCGAGATCGAGCACCACCGCGCCGGGCGTCCGGCCCGGATCCGGCTCAAGGCCAACTCCATCGTCGACGAGACCACCATCGACGCGCTCTACCTGGCCAGCCAGGCCGGCGTGCCCGTGCAGCTGTTGGTGCGCGGCATCTGCGCCGTGCGCCCCGGCGTACCCGGCCTGTCGGAGACGATCGAGGTGCGCTCCGTGCTGGGCCGCTTCCTCGAGCACAGCCGGGTCTTCGAGTTCGCGGGTGGCGGGGAGCCGACCGCGTGGATCGGTTCGGCAGACCTGATGCACCGCAACCTCGACCGACGGGTGGAGGTGCTGGTCAGGCTGCCGACCCAGGAGCTCGTCGGGCGGGTGGCCGAGGTGCTCGACCTCGCGTTCGACGACGACACGTCGGCGTGGACGCTCGGTGCCGACGCCCAGTGGACCCGCACGTCCGGCACCCAGCACCTGCACCAGGTCCTGATCGAGCAGCACCGCCAACGCCGCCGCTGACCTTCCCGATAGTCCCCAACGTCTCGCATCCGAAACGCTCGCGTTCACCTGCGAGACGTTGGGGACTATCGGGAAGGGGGAATCAGCAGGAGGCGAGCAGGACCGGGCCCGACGCCAGGTTCGCCATCGGGGCGCTCGACTCGTCGACGCGACCGGTGATCACGACCCGGTCCCCGTCGGTGGTCGTCCTCGGTGACGCCACCAGGTCGGGATAGGCGACCATCTGGCCCGGGTCCTCCGCAGTCATCAGCGCACCCCGCGATGACGCGTCGTGCTCGGCCTGCGCGTCGTCGGCGAAGCGGAACACCACCGAGAGGCGACGCTCGGCCGACAACGCGACGAGATAGCCCTTCAACGGGGTGACCCCACCGGCCTCGTCGACCAGGTCGTCGGCCACCGCCTGCGCGTCCTCGTCGGCCTCGCCCATGGTGAGTGCTTCGCAGGCGTAGTCGCCCAGGAACGCGGTCACGTCGAGCGGGTCGTGCTCCAGCCCGTCGGAGAGCGGCGTGATGTCGAGGCCGTCCTCGTCGCCAGTGACCACCTCCATCGCCGAGTCGAGGTAGGTCGGCTGGTCCGACCCGACCAGCAACCCCTGCTCCTCGTCGAAGGCGACGAACTGCAGCTCGGGCGTCAGCAACCCCGCGGCGGCGGCCACGTCCGCCCCGCCACTCCAGACCTCACCGGCCAGGTCGTCGGACGACGGGCGGGTCCAGCCCGCGTCCTCGAAACCCGATGCCAGCTCGCCCAGGTCACCGTCGACCTTCACGACGACGACCATCCCCTCGCGACCCTGGCCGAGGATCTCCCACTCGGCATCCGTGGTCGGGTCGAAGCCGACGGCGCCCTCGAGCTCCGGGGCTGCCGAGGCCAACGAGGAGACGCTCAGGTCACGGTCGTCGGCCTGGTTCACGAAGTCGGGCCCGGGCAGCTCGTCTCGCAACCGACCCCAGTCGGTCCAGGTCACCCGCAGCGTGTCGTCGGGCAGGAGCGCTGCGGCCTTCTCGAAGTCGCTGTCGCGCGGCCAGACGACATAGCCGATCACGGCGGCGGCCCCGGCCACCACGACGAGCAGGGCCGTGACGATCGCGACGCGGCGACTCATGCGGCGTGGCACAGGCACAAACTCCTCTTCATCGTTGCGGTGGTGTGACACTACTGGCATGTCCCAGCCCGACATCATCGCCGCCGGCGCCGTGGTCCTGCGCAAGGGCGGTGCCGGCAAGAGCAGTGACGTGCTGCTGGTCCATCGTCCGAAGTACGACGACTGGTCCTTCGCGAAGGGCAAGCTCGACCGTGGCGAGCACGTCACCGCCTGCGCCACCCGCGAGGTGCGCGAGGAGACCGGTCTCGACGTACGCCTCGGGGTGCCGCTGCCCGACCAGCACTACGCGGTCGGCAACCGCGGCAAGGTCGTGCACTACTGGATCGCCTGGGTGGTCGGTGCTGACGACGTCTCGGGCTACCAGCCCAACGACGAGATCGACGAGGTCCGCTGGGTTCCGCTCGACGAGGCGGACGAGCTGCTCACCTATCCGCGCGACCGCGAGACCCTGGCCGCCGCCCGCACCAACGGCGACCGGACCCGCACCCTCGTGGTGCTGCGCCACGCCCACGCCCGCGACCGGGCCCGCTGGCGCACCGACGACCGGCTCCGCCCACTGCTCAAGGAGGGCGAGGCCCAGGCGGCTCGGCTGGTGCCGCTGCTGGCGTCGTACGACGTGCGCCGCCTGGTCTCCTCGACCAGCTACCGGTGCGTGCAGACGCTGGTTCCGTACGCCGACGCGACGGCGCGCGAGATCGAGACGGTCGCCGAGCTCAGCGAGGAGGACGCCACCGTCGAACGGGTCATCGACGTGGTCGACGAGCTGATCGAGGACGGCAAGCGCACCGTGGTGTGCACCCACCGGCCGGTGCTGCCCGACGTGTTCTTCACCCTCGGCCTGGCCGACCCCAAGCTCGACCCCGGGCAGCTCCTGGTCGTCCACCACCGCAAGGGGGCGGTCGTGGCGACCGAGACCCATCACGTCCGCTGAAGTCAAGGGCCCGCCGGCCCAGTTCACGTGATGGCCGTCTCTTCTCCGCCGTCCGGCGACCAAAGGGCCGACCAGCGTTCACCGCTCGTTCACCAAGCCCGAGCAATCCGGTCACCTGGAGGGCTTTCACTCACTGATGTCATCGAAATCAAGAACATCAGGAGTCACGAAGTGAAGCGCACTCCCTTCCGCAGCATCGCGACACCCGCGATCGCGGCCCTCGCCCTCGTCTCCCTCGCCGCGTGTGGCGGTGGCAACGACAGCGAGTCCACCGTTGCCGGCGACGCCGGCGACAGCAGCGTCTACGAGGGCCTCAGCGGCACCCTCGTCGGCGGCGGCGCCTCCTCGCAGGCGTCCGCCCAGAACGCCTGGATCGCCGGCTTCTCCACCGTCGCGCCCGACGTCACCGTCACCTACGACCCGCAGGGCTCCGGCGCCGGCCGTGAGAACTTCATCTCGGGTGGCTACAAGGTCGCCGGCTCCGACTCCTACCTCACCGACGACGAGGGCGAGCTCACCAAGGCCACCGAGACCTGTGGTGCGGCCCCCATCGAGATCCCGAACTACGTCTCGCCGATCGCCATCATCTTCAACGTCGAGGGGGTGGACGAGCTGCAGCTCTCCCCCGAGACCTTGGCTGGCATCATGTCCGGCAAGATCACCACGTGGAACGACCCGAAGATCGTCGCCGACAACGAGGGCACCCCCACTGCTGACGCCCTGCCGGACTCCACCATCCGCCCCGTGCACCGCTCCGACGAGTCGGGCACCACGGAGAACTTCACCGACTACCTCGACGCGGTCGCCGGCAAGGACTGGAAGGCCGGTGTCGTGGAGACCTGGCCCAAGAACTTCGGCGGCGAGGGCGCGAAGGGCACCGACGGCGTGGTCAAGTCCGTCACCGACGGCGAGAAGAACGCCATCGGGTACGCCGACGCCAGCCAGGCCGGCGACCTCGGCCAGGCCATGATCAAGGTCGGCGACGACTACGTGGCCCCGTCCGCCGAGGCCGCCGCGAAGATCCTCGACGTCTCCCCCGAGGCCGAGTCGGCCAGCGACACCGCACTGGTCTACGACCTCGACCACGAGACCAGCGAAGCGGGCACCTACCCGATCGTCCTGACGTCCTACCTGCTCGCCTGCCAGCAGTACGACGACGAGGCCACCGCCAAGCAGGTCAAGGGCTACCTGACCTACATCCTCTCCGAGCAGGGCCAGAACATCGGCTCCGAGGAGGCCGGCTCGGCTCCGCTCTCCGAGGCCATCCTCAAGAAGGCCCGCGACATCGTCGCGACGATCGGTTCCTGATCCACCCGCACCACGGAAGGAGGCCGGGCGCGCGATCCGAGCCCGGCCCCCTTTCGCCTTTCCACCCCGATCCACTCCTGATGGAGGTTCAGTGAGCACCACGGTCGACCAGCAGCCGGAGGTCGAGCAGACCCCGGCGAAGCCCCCGACCAGAGCGGCTGATGCGGTCTTCAGCGGCACCGCGCTGGGGGCCGGCCTGCTCGTCATCCTGTTCCTTGCAGGTGTCGGGGTCTTCCTGACGCTCCGCGGTCTTCCCGCCCTGGACGCATCGGGTGAGTCGGCGTACGGCGAGCCCAGCATCTGGAAGTTCGTCGGGATGCTGCTCTTCGGGACGGTCTACGCCTCCGTCATCGCGATGATCATCGTGACGCCGCTCGCGATCGGGTTGGCCCTGGTGATCTCGCACTACGCGCCCAAGAGGCTGGCCAAGCCGGTGGGCTACCTGGTCGACCTGCTCGCCGCCGTACCCAGCGTCGTGTTCGGGCTCTGGGGCCTGGAGGTCCTGGCCCCGAGGCTGCTGCCGGCCTACCAGTGGCTCAGCGAGCACGCCAGCTGGATCCCCCTCTTCAACGGCTCCGCGAACCAGCGCTCCCTGCTCACCGCCGCCATCGTGCTCGCCCTGATGGCACTGCCGATCGTCACCGCGATCCTGCGCGAGGTCTTCGCCCAGACGCCCCGCGCGCACGAGGAGGCGGCCCTGGCCCTGGGGGCCACCCGCTGGGAGATGATCAAGCTGGCGGTCTTCCCCTACGCACGTTCCGGCATGGTGGCCGCCGTGCTCCTCGGCCTGGGCCGCGCCCTCGGCGAGACGATGGCGGTGGCGATGGTGCTCTCCGCGACCGGCACCGGCCACCTCACGCTGAGCCTCGTCTCCGGCCAGAACCCGAACACCATCGCAGCCTTCATCGCCAACTACTTCGCGAACGCCTCCGGCTCGAAGATCAACACGCTGATCTTCGCCGGCCTGGCCCTGTTCCTGCTCACGTTCATCGTCAACTTCGCGGGTCGTTGGATCGCCACCCGCGGCCGGGCCAAGGGGTGAGGGCCATGAGTGCACAGACCGAGGCTCCCGCCGTCCCCGACACGGACGTCATGAGCATCACCGCCGGCCAGCTGCCGCACACCGCTCCGCTGCTGGCGGGCGCCTTCGCGGCCGCGATCGGCGTGGTGGCCGGGCTGCTGCTCGGCAGCGGCATCACCGTCATGCTGCTCATCGCGTGGCTGGTCTTCGTGCTCGGGCTGCAGGTGTGGTCCCGACTCGTCGAAGGGTCCCGCAAGGCCGCCGACCGACTGGTCAGCAGCCTGGTCTGGTCGGCCTTCGCAGTGGCGATGATCCCGCTGGTCAGCCTCATCGTCACCGTGGTCGTCAAGGGCGGGCCGGTGCTCTCCCCCGAGTTCCTGCAGCGCGACATGACCGGCTTCGCCGCGCTCGGCCAGGGCGGCGGCATCTACCACGCGATCATGGGCACGATCATGGTCACCGCGCTCGCGGCCGTCATCGCGGTGCCGGTCGGGGTCTTCGCCGCGATCTACCTGGTGGAGTACGGCGCCGGCAGGCCCCTGGCCAAGGGGATCACCTTCCTGGTCGACGTGATGACCGGGATCCCCTCGATCGTGGCCGGCCTGTTCGCCGTGTCGCTGTTCATCGTGATCACCGGCAACCAGCTCCCCCGCCTCGGCATCGGCGGCGGCGTCGCCCTGTCCCTGCTGATGATCCCCACCGTGATCCGCTCGGTCGAGGAGATGCTGAAGCTGGTCCCCGACGACCTGCGCGAGGCGTCGTACGCCCTGGGGGTGCCGAAGTGGCGCACCATCGTGAAGGTCGTGCTGCCCACCGCGGTGGCCGGCATCGTCACCGGGGTCACGCTGGCCATCGCCCGGGTGGCCGGGGAGACCGCCCCGCTGCTGCTGATCGTCGGCACCTTCCCGTCGGCGAACTGGAACCCGTTCTCCGGGCCCGTGCAGACCCTGCCGGTCTACATCTACACATCGCTGAGCCAGACCTCCAGCGCCAAGTACGGCGACATCTGGACCGACCGCGTCTGGGGCGCGGCCCTGGTCCTGATCATCATCGTGATGGCTCTCAACCTCATCGCCCGCATCATCGGCAACGTGTTCGCCCCCAAGACCGGGCGCTGAAAGAAGGACTGAAAAGACCATGGCCAAGAGCATTGAGGTCTCCAACCTCGACATCTACTACGGCGACTTCCTCGCGGTGCAGAACGTCAACGTGCACATCAAGGCGAAGTCGGTGACCGCGTTCATCGGACCCTCCGGTTGCGGCAAGTCGACCGTGCTGAGGTCGTTGAACCGGATGCACGAGGTGATCCCCGGCGCCCGGGTGAGCGGTGACGTCCAGGTGGACGGCCAGTCCCTCTACGCCCCCCACGTCGACCCGGTCGCCGTACGCCGTCAGATCGGGATGGTCTTCCAGCGACCGAACCCGTTCCCGACGATGTCGATCTATGAGAACGTCCTGGCCGGCAACCGGCTGAACTCCAAGAAGATGTCGAAGGACGACGCCGACGACATCGTCGAGCGCTCCCTGCGCGGCGCCAACCTGTGGAACGAGGTGAAGGACCGCCTGGGCAAGCCCGGGATGGGCCTCTCCGGGGGCCAGCAGCAGCGTCTGTGCATCGCGCGCGCGATCGCCGTCGAGCCGGAGGTGCTGCTGATGGACGAGCCCTGCTCGGCGCTCGACCCGATCTCGACCTCCGCGGTGGAGGACCTGATCCACGAGCTGAAGTCCGAGTACACGATCGTGATCGTCACCCACAACATGCAGCAGGCGGCCCGGGTCTCCGACGACACCGGCTTCTTCAACCTGAAGGCGGTGGGCGAGCCCGGCCAGCTGGTGGAGTTCAACCCGACCGCGAAGATGTTCTCCAACCCCGACAACGAGGCCACCGAGGCCTACGTGTCCGGCCGCTTCGGCTGACCCTCGCCCTCCCCCCCCGCACCTCCCTCCCCCACCTCCCTCCCCCGATAGTCCCCAACGCCTCGCAGGCGAAACCCCGCCTTTGAGCTGCCAGACGTTGGGGACTATCGGGCAGATGGGGGCCCCTGTGGAAAACGGTCCCTGATTGTCGGTCGCCCTTCTCAGGGTGGTCACATGGCCATCCACGACTTCGACGACTTCCACGACGACTTCCCCAGCACCAGCCGGCGCGTCACCTGGCCGGTCGGTGTGGACCCCCGCGGTCGCGCTGGGCCCACCCGCGGGCAGGCCTCCGGCCCCCACTGGAGGCGCACCGGACTGGGACTGTACGTCCCGACCGACGTCCCTCTGACCACACCTCAACGCATCGTCGAGGCGGCCAAGCTCCTGCCCAGCGACGACCGCGCCCCGGGCGGAGTCGCCGGCGGAGTCACCGGTTGGGGCGCGCTGCACTGGCTCGGCGGCGGCTGGTTCGAGGGCTCGGCTGCGGATGGCAGCCCGCTCGACGTCGACCTCGCCTGCTCATACCGACGCCCGTGGCCGGGCGTCGCGATCTGCGAGGAAGGCCTCGACCCCCAGGAGCTGATCGAGGTGGACGGGGTCCGCGTCACGGTCGCCGTTCGATCGGTCTGCTTCATGATGCGCCGGGCACCGAGCCTGGTTGCGGCGGTACGCGCCTTCGACATGGCGGCGCACAACGACCTCGTCTCACTCGAGGAGGTCCACGACTACGCCAGTGAGCACCGCGGATGGACGGGCATTCCGCAGTGTCGTGACGCCCTCCTGCACTGCGACGAGAACGCCTGGTCGCCGCGCGAGGTCGACATGCGGCTCATGTGGACCCGCGAGGCCGGACTGGCCCGACCGCTCACCAACGCGCCGGTCTTCGACCTCCAGGGCCGGCACATCGGGACCCCCGACCTGCTCGATCCCGTCGTCGGAGTCATCGGGGAGTACGACGGTTCACTGCACCTTGCCGGACCGCAACGCTCGATCGACGTACGCCGGGAGGCCCGGTTCCGCGACGTCGGCCTGGAGGTGGTCACGATGCTGGCCAGCGACCTTCCTGACCATCAAGCCGTCGTCGGCCGTCTCCGGGCGGCCTACGCGCGAGCCGAACCCAGAGCACGGACGGATCGGCCGTGGACGATCACGCCCCCGCAGTGGTGGACACCGACGTCGACGGTCACGCAGCGCCGTGCCCTCACCCCCGAACAGCGCCGGCGGTTCTTGGCGATTCGCCGGCAGGCGAGCAAGCCCCCGCGATAGTCCCCAACGTCTCGCACCCGAAACGCCCGAGTTCACCTGCGAGACGTTGGGGACTATCGGGAAGGGATCAGGGGAGGACTTCGATCAGGAAGTGGGAGAGCCAGTAGGCCACCGCGGCCACGGCGCCGGCTGCCGGGAAGGTGAGCACCCAGCCGGTGAGGATCGACTTGGCGACACCCCACCGCACGGCGGAGAGCCGCTTCGTGGCGCCGACGCCCATCACCGCAGAGGTGATCGTGTGGGTCGTGGAGATGGGCGCCTCGAAGACGTACGCCGTCGTGTAGAGCACCGAGGCGGCGACCGACTCAGCGGCGAAGCCACGCGGCGGGTCGAGGTGGATAATGCGCCGGCCGAGCGTGCGCATGATCCGCCAGCCACCGGACAGGGTGCCGAGCGAGATCGCCGTCGCCGCGAGCACGATGACCCACCACGGGAGACCGTCGCCGGTCTCGGCGTAGCCGATGGTGACCAGGGCAAGGAAGATGACACCCATCGTCTTCTGGGCGTCCTGGAGTCCGTGGCCCAGGGCCATGGCCGCGGCGGACGCGGTCTGCGCCATGCGGAAGCCACGGTTCGCGCGGGCCGGGCTGGCCCGGCGGAAGAGCCACAGGATCAGGATCATCACTGCGAATCCGGCAGCGAAGGCGAAGACCGGCGACAGGATCATCGGGATCAGGACCTTGTCGACCACGACGCCCCACTTAACGCCGACCCCGGCTGCCATCGCGGCTCCGACCAGGCCACCGATCAGGGCGTGCGAGGAGGACGAGGGCAGCCCGAAGTACCACGTGATCAGGTTCCACGTGATGGCGCCGAGCAGACCGGCCATCACGATGATCAGGCCATGGGTGTCGGAAGGTGGCGAGATCACCTCGGCCACCGTCTCGGCGACCTTCTGGCCGAGGAACGCACCGACGAAGTTCATCACCGCGGCCATGGCCAGTGCGACGCGTGGAGTCAGCGCACGCGTCGAGACCGACGTGGCGATGGCATTCGCCGCGTCATGGAAGCCGTTGGTGTAGTCGAAGACCAGGGCAACGACGATGACCGCGATGACAATCGCGAGTTCCATGCGGTCAGGACTCCTTGACCGCGATCTGTTCGACGATGTTGGCCACCGTCTCGAACGCGTCGATCGCCTGCTCGAGCGCCTCGACGATGTCCTTGAGCTTGATCACCTCGATGGCTTCGTACTTGCCGCTGAACAGGCTGGCCAGGATCCGTCGGTAGCTCTTGTCGCCGGTGTTCTCGAGGCGGTTGATCTCGATCCAGTACTCGTCGAGGTCCTTCATCGCCTGGAGGCGCGGCATCGCGTCGGCGGTGAGCTCGGCACAGCGCTGGAGCACCTCGACCTGCTTGGACAGCTCGGAGGGCAGGTGCTCGACCTCGTAGAGCAGGATCAGGTCGACAGCCTCATCCATCTCGTCCATCACGTCGTCGAGCCCGGAGGCCAGCGAGTAGATGTCTTCGCGGTCGAACGGCGTCACGAAGGTGCTGTTCACCCGGCGGACGATGGCGTGGGTCGTCTCGTCGCACTCGTGCTCTGCGGCACGCATACGGGACGCGACTTCTTCACGGTTGCTGTCTTCGCTGAGCATCTCGGCGAGCAGCGCTGCGCCACCGAGGAGGTGCTGAGCGGACTCGGCAAAGAGGTCGTAGAAGGATGAATCGACAGGGCGGAATCGAAAAGCCACGGAAAACTCCTGATGAGGAGGACCTGAACGCTGAACATGCTAGGGGCAACATCGGCGTGGCGCGCAACTGCCGCGCTCCGGACCTTCCCCGGCTTCACGCGGAGCAGGCGCAATTCGTGACCACAAACACTCGCTCGCAGGCCGTGGGCGACGCACCACCCGGCGTACGGCGTGTGGTTCAGGCCAGCTGGTAGCCCGCTTCGGCGACGGCCGACTCGACGGCCGCGCGGTCGAGGGGCTCGGCGCTGGTGACCGTCACCGCTCCGCTCTCGAGGACGACGTCGACGGACTCGACACCGGGAATCTCCTGGATCTCCTCGGTGACAGAGGCAACGCAGTGCCCACAGGTCATCCCCGTGACGTTCCAGCTGCTGATCGTGGCCATGTGGCTCCTCCTGGTGATCGGGATCAGGACCGAATCAGGCGGGCGATCGCCTCGGTCGCCTCGGCGACCTTCTCGCGGCCCTGCTCCTCACCGGCCCGGGCGGCGTCGACGACACAGTGGCCCATGTGCTCCTCGAGCAGGCCGATGGAGACCGCTTGGAGTGCCTTGGTCATCGCAGACACCTGGGTGAGGATGTCGATGCAGTACTTCTCCTCCTCGACCATGCGCTGCAGTCCGCGGGCCTGGCCCTCGATGCGCTTGAGCCGCTTGAGGTAGTCGTCCTTGCGGTGGATGTATCCGTGCTGGTGTTCGGCCATGCCCACAGACTACCCCCCTGGGGTATGAATGCTGGGCGTGGGAGACGAACTAGGCAGGATCGCCGGTCTCGGGAGCGTTCGGCTCATCGGCGGGGACCACACCGAGGATCTCATCGATCTGCTCCTGCGACAGGGCAGCGTCGGACTCACTCGCGGCAATGATCAGGCTCGTGGTGAGCTCGACCTCGTCGAGCAGTTCCTGATCCTCGAGAGTGACGTCGAACTGGTCGTGCACGCCTCGTGTCCCTCTCTGTGGGAGCGTTCCCCAGCCCTACGTCGGGCATACTCCACGTCCCACCATGCCCGTTGACTGGTGATCCAAACCCCCAGGAACCCAAAGATAGTCAAAAAATGGTCCGAAGGCCCCAACCCGGGTGGGTTGAGGCCTCCGAAGAGAAGTCGGTGCGTAGACCTTCTTCGTGTTGTGCTCGATCAGGTTGTGATCAGAGCGGGCGAACGTTCTCCGCCTGCGGGCCCTTGGGACCCTGCGTGACGTCGAACTCGACCTTCTGGTTCTCGTCCAGCGACTTGTAGCCGTTCGACTGGATGGCCGAATAGTGCACGAAGACGTCGTCGCCGCCGTCTTCCTGGGCGATGAAGCCGAAGCCCTTTTCAGCGTTGAACCACTTGACGGTGCCCTGAGCCATTGCTCGATACTCCTTTGTCGGGGCGAGAGGCCATCACTTCAACGGCCCCACACCAGATGCGGTGACACGTCGCTCCGACTCGTGAATCTGGCCCACGAAGAAGAAACGCCGTTGGATCACAAACTCCGCGGGCGTCAGCCATACTGGAACTTGCACCGGGTGCACCCGAAGCCTACCAATCACCACGGGAAAAGGAATGGTCGACGAGCAACCATTTTCCCGGGGCGGGTGAACAGTTGGCGACGGGCGTGTTACGGAGCCACCTCGAGCGCCTCGTCCTCGTCACCGCCCGTCGCCGTTCTTCGGGCATGCTGGGGGCATGACGAACCCGGCAACGACGGTCCTGCTCACGGGCGCATCAGGCTTCATCGGCCAGCGGCTCGGCCCCGTCCTGGAGGCGGAGGGCCACGCCGTCCGCGCGATGACGCGCCGACCCGAGGAGTACGCCGGCCCGGGCGACCCGGTCTTCGGCGACGTGGCCGATGCCGACTCCTTGCGCGACGCACTCGCTGACGTCGAGGTCGCGATCTACCTGGTCCACTCGCTCGACAAGCCCGACTTCGAGGAGCGCGACGCGGCGGCCGCACGACTCTTCGGCACGGTGGCCGCCGAGCAGGGCGTGCGCCAGATCGTCTACATGGGTGGCCTCGGAGCCGATGACAGCGACCTCTCGGCCCACCTGCGCTCGCGCCGGGAGGTCGAGCACCTGCTCGGTGAGGCCGGCGTACCCGTGACCGTGCTGCGCGCGGCGATCGTGGTCGGCAACGGCGGGATCTCGTGGGAGCTGACCCGCCAGCTGGTCAAGCGGTTGCCGGCCATGCTGGTCCCCCAGTGGGCGTCCACCCGCACCCAGCCGATCGCCATCGACGACGTCGTCCGTTACATCTCGGGCGTCGTGGCCCACCCTGACGCGCTGGGTCGCACCTTCGAGATCGGCGGCGCCGACCAGCTGACGTACGTCGACATGTTGCGCGTGGTCGCCCGCATCCAGGGCCGTCCACTCCCGATCCTCAAGGTGCCCGTGCTCACGCCGCGCCTGTCGTCGTACTGGCTGGCCCTCGTCACCGACATCGACGTGACCACGGGGCGCAACCTCATCGACTCGATGGGCACCGAGGTGGTGGTCACCGACACCTCCATCACCGACGTGGTGCCCGGCGACCCGCTGCCCTACGAGGACGCCGTACGCCGTGCCCTGGCCGACGGCGCGTAGCCCTCAGAACAACGCCGGCAGCACGAACAGCATCGTCACCGACCAGGTGACGTGGGTGATCGCCGGCGCCAGCAGCCCGCCGGAGACCCGGCGTTGCTGTCCGACGACAACCCCCAGGATGAGGGCGGCGAAGGCCAGCATCGGATTGCCGGTGACCAGGGTCACCGCGGCGTAGGCCACGGCGGTGATCGACACCGGTGCCCGGTCCAGCGCGTCGAAGAGGGCCCCCCGGAAGAACATCTCCTCGGCCACCCCGTTGATCACCGTGATCAGCAGGAGCGGCAGCCACGGCCCCCTGTCGGCATAGGCGAGCACGTCGGAGACCCGGTCGGCGAGGACAGGGATCTCGCGCACGACCAGTGCGCCCAGGACGAACACCGCTGCCAGTCCACCACCCACGAGCAGGGCGGGGGCGACCGGTCGCTCGGTGCCGACCCGGCCCAGGTGGAGGGGCCCCGAAGCCCACGCCCCCACCGCCCACACGGCCGCCAGGGCGAGTGTCGATGGGTAGAACCAGGCGCTGCCGGGCTCGATCCGCAAGGACACCGCGAGGAGCACTGCGCCGACGACGGCCGTCATCACCGTCGCGACGACCCGGCGACGCGCCGGGTGGGCCTCAGCGTCCACGCAGCAGAACCAGAACGGTCGCCGGCTGGTGGAGCAATGCGGTCGGCATCATCCGCTGTACGAACCCGGGACCTGGGGAGGTGTGCCGTACTCCTGGCCCTGGGTGTTCCCAGCCTGGATGCGGTGGTCGAGGGTCCCGCGGGCGTGGCGACGCTTCTTGCGGCGGCCCTCCAGGACCGCGCCGATGAAGACAACAGCGACGACGGCTCCAACGATGGTCATGAACACCAGACGGTCCTCTCCTCGTGGCGTGGGACCAGGAACCCGATGCACCTGGTCTCGGCCCAGTGGCCGGGACGCCGCAGCATCCCGGCCACCCACGATACCTGCAGGTGGCGGCCTCGATCCGTGGTTGACGACGGTCGCGAGGCCCGGGGATGCCGATTGCGACTCAGCGGAAGGTCCGCATCGCACAGACACCCACCGCCCGCGACCACGATGGTCAGCTCAGGTCCATACGACCATTCGCTCATCAGGTGCCGTGGGTCACGGCCAGGAAGCCGCTTGCGACGGCGACGTAGAGGACGCCGATCAGGGCCAGGGGCCAGCTCAGCAACGCCAGGACCAGGAGCCACACAGTCCCAGCGATGACGTTGGCCGAGAAGACTCGCCACATGATCCGACGCCGCGCAGCATCAACGCCCGCCAGCAGGCCGTCCGTGGTGGTCACGAAGAACATTGTGCCGTCGGGCAGAGCTGCGTGCAGCGTATTCTCCCGCTCCGACCTGCCCGACATCGCGACCCTCCTCCTGGGCGGAGACCATGGCACCCGGGCTGGGAGCGCTCCTGACCCATGCGACATACTTCAGGCGTCGATTTGCGCGGTGGAGGTCCCGAGGGTCCTTCTGACTAGACTTCGCATCTCCCGGGCCCTTAGCTCAATTGGCAGAGCTCCGGACTTTTAATCCGTTGGTTGTGGGTTCGAGTCCCACAGGGCCTACTCACGCGCAGGCGTCGGACGCCATCCACGACTCGCGACATCGGTCACACGCGTCTCAATGCGCGACCCGCGACCATAACGCTGACGAAGGTGGCTAGTTTTCCAGTCATGGGCACTCCTTCGCACGACGAGCTGGCCGACGCCGGCGTCGACGAGCCGATCGAGGAACCCGCGACGCCGACAGCATCGACGCAGCCGGCGGATCCGCTGTTCGCGCCGTTGTCGGAGTTGTTCGCCGATCCGGTGAGCGGGCCGATGATCCACCCCCTGCTCAACACTGAGGCGGTCTCCACCCCGCCTGGTGAGCCGGCGTCAACGGGTGTGTCCGACGACGAGGTGGACGGCCCGGCTCCGGACGACAGCCCCCGTGTCGCGGTCGAGACGGAGCCCGAACCTGCCGGCGAGCCGGAGCCTGAGCCGCAGCCGGAGCCGCTCGCAGGCGACATCGACACGACCGGCTTCAGCCCGTCCGCCCCGCTGGACGTTTTCGCGGCCCTGCGTCAGGCCGCACCGGCCCAACCGGAGGCCGAGGGGATGCGCACTCGCTTCACCAGCCGGCTCCAGCGCAAGCGCAGGCGACCACCGGCTCCGACCACGCCGGAGACTGTCGAGAAACCTCCGCCGCCCGAGCCAGTGACGCCCGAGCCGGTGACACGCGAGCCGCTCGAGTCCCAGCCAGTCACACCCGGGCCGGCGGCAACTCGCGCGGTCGCGGACAGCACATCCCCGCAGATCACCGACGCAGCCGTCATCGGTCCTGCCCTGGCTGCGGTGCTCCGGGCCGAAGAGGACGCCCCTCCCCGGCGCGCTCCGAAGCCCGCGATCACCCGCGGGAAGCCGACCGAGCCGACGACGTACGACGCAGGGCCGGCCGCCGCATCCACCCCGGAGGCGCCCGCCGATCGCACTCCCACGCCGACGCCGGTGGCACAGGAGCCTCAGCCCCCGCAGGAGCCCGAGCCCCGGAAGACCATGAAGTTCGAGTCGCTCGAGGAGCTGCTCAACGCGGCCACGTCGCGCACCCATCCCCCGGCCCCTCTGAAGCCGTACGTGGAGGAGCCGGTCCACGGCCACCCTCCGGCAAGCAGTCCGGCACCGGACCCGGAACCGCCGCACCGTGCCGACGCAGCGCAGCACGCGGCCCCATCACCGAACGTCGCCGAGCCGCAGCGCACCGAATCATCCACGGCAGCGCAACCCGCGCCGCAGCAACCGAGCCGGCCGGCGCCCGTGAGCACCGCGGTCGCCACCGGAAGCGGCACGGAAACCGCGAGCGACCTCGCCGCACCGCCCTCCCACGAGACCATCGACCTCAGCGCCCGACGCAGCACCCAGCAGGTCCTGCTGGCACTCCTCGTGGTCGGCGGGGCAGCGACGCTCGCCCTGGCCTGGCTCGCCTGGCAGGAGAGATCGGTGGGCAGCGTCGTGACGGCCCTGGCCGCCGCGGCGGTCACCCTCGTGCTCTGGAGCGCCCACTCGAACGCCGCGCCGGCCACGGTCGTCGTGGAGCGCGGACAGCTCGACATCCGCAGCCAGGACAGCCACCACCGCTTCGACCTGGCAGGCGCTCACGCGAACATCGAGGTGGAGGGCTCGCCCGGCCACCGCGGCTGGAAGGTGCTCATCCACCGCACCGGCATGCCGCCGTACAAGCTCGACGCGGGCATGGTCGACCCGCAGGCCTTCACCGACGTGCTGGAGCGCTACCGCGGACGAGGCTGAGCGATCAACGCGCCGACGCGTCAAGCCAGTAGCGACGCTTGCCGTTGCGCACGTCCTCGAGCACACCACCGTTGGCCTCGATCGTTCGGTAGGAGCCGATGTTGTCGTCGTCGCAGGTGACCAGCACCCGCTCGATACCCAGCGACTCCGCGACCGGCAGCGACAGGCCCAGCGCACGGGTCGCGTGGCCCTCCTGTCGACGCGAGGGGCGCACCGAGTAGCCGACGTGGCCGCCCTCCTCGAGGAGGAACGGCGTCAGCGCGTGCCGGATCGCCAAGTAGCCGATGAACTCAGCCTCCCCGACCATCCACAGGAACGTGCAGTGCACGAACCCCTCCGGGACCGGGGTGGACGGGTCCGCCATCGACAGGCGGTCGGCCACCATCGCGTCGTACGCCGGCCGGTCCGTCGAGGGGCGGGGACCGGAGAAGCCGGACCCGTCCCGGTGGGCATCGCCGAACTCGTCCTCGGCCTCGAGCCAGCTGTCGTAGAGGTCAGGGGAGGGGGGAACCAGCTCGATCATGGGCACATCCGACCATGCGACAGGGCGAGTGACCAACCCGATATGTGTCACTACCAAGCACTGCTGCGCCACGCCCTAGGGTGAGCCCATGTTGAACTACCGCACCGAAGACCTCAGCCCCGAAGAGATCGCCCGCGAGGTCGAGGTCGCCGGCGCACTCGCCCAGAGCACCCGCGAGCTCGTGGACGCGGTGATCCGCAGCACCGTCCCCCACGAGGAGATGGAGGACGTGCGCAGCCAGGTCGAGGCCCTGACCGCGCGACTGCGGGCCAGCCAGATCGAGGGGGCGTACGGCGCCGTGATCAGCTCCGAGGGCAAGGTGCGCAACATGGGCAACACCGTCGTGGGCCAGCGCAACGCGATCGCGCCACCCTTGGAGACGCATTGGTCCGAGGACGGCACGGCGTCCGCCGACTTCCACCTCGGCGCGGCCTACGAGGGCCCACCCGGCCTGGTCCACGGCGGCGTCAGCGCGCTGATCCTCGACCAGGTCTGCGGGGAGGCCGCGGCAGCCGGTGGATCACCCGGCATGACCGGTCGACTGACCCTGACCTACCGGCGCGGCACACCGCTGGGCGACCTCCACGCCGAGGGCGCGATCGTGAAGGTCGACGGCGTCAAGACGTACGTCGAGGCGCACATCGCCGACGCCGAGGGCCCCACCGTCCTCGCCGAAGGCATCTTCATCCTGCCCCGATGGGCGCGCGAACAGCTGGCCCAGCAGAAGCAGGAGACGTTCGAGTAGGTCAGACCTCGTGGTGGACGCCGCGCTGACCCTCGTCGGTCAGGCGGGCCTCCTCCGCGGCCCGGGCCTCGAGCTCGGCGCGCCGGTTCTCGAGCCTTGCGTCGAACTCGCCGGGCTCGCTGACCAGGTCGCGGGCGCCCTTGCCGAGCCGCTCCAACGCCTGGCGCGCGAAGATCTGCTGCTCGGTGACGGTGCGCTCGGAACGGTCGTTGCCGATGAAGGTGATCGCCCAGCTGAGCAGGGCCCCGACACGGTTCTTGAAGCCGGTCAGGTAGATCAGGTGGACACCCAGCCACATCAGCCAGGCGATGCTGCCGTTCAGCTTCAGCTTGCCGACGGAGGCGACGGCGCGGAACTTGCTGATGATCGCCATCGAGCCCTTGTCGAAGTAGCTGAAGGGCTTCTGGGGCGCCTTGTCCTTGAGCCGGTTGTCGATCTCCTTGGCGGCGTACTTCGCGCCCTGGATCGCGACCTGGGCCACGCCGGGAAGGTTGTCGAGCGAGATCATGTCGCCGAGGACGAACACCTCGGGGTGGCCCGGCAGGGTCAGGTCGGGGTTGACCGAGATGCGGCCGGCCCGGTCGAGCGGCGCACCGCTCTGCTCCGACAGCGTCTTGCCGAGGGGGTTGGCCTGCACGCCGGCGGCCCAGATCTTGGCGACCGAGTCGATGCGACGGGTGGTGCCGTCCTTGTCCTTCAGGTCGAGACCACGCTCGTCGACTCCGGTGACCATCGCACCGAGCTGGACCTCGACGCCGATCTTCTCCAACTCGGCCTTGGCCTTGGCGCCGAGCTTGGCACCGAACGGCGGGAGCACCTGCGGCGCCGCGTCGAGGAGGATGATGCGGGCCTGCTTGGTGTCGATGCTGCGGAAGTCGCGCTTGAGGGTCTTGTGCGCCAGCTCGGCGATCTGGCCGGCCATCTCCACACCGGTCGGGCCGGCGCCGACCACCACGAAGGTCAGCAGGTGGTCGTAGGGCTCACCGCGCCGGGCGGCGTTCTCGGCCATCTCGAACGCCCCGAAGATGCGCCCGCGCAGCTCGAGCGCGTCGTCGATGCTCTTCATGCCGGGGGCGAACTCGGCGAAGTGGTCGTTGCCGAAGTAGGACTGGCTGGCGCCGGCGGCGACGATCAGGGAGTCGTAGTGGGAGACGGTCTGGCGCCCGAGCACGTGGTGGGTGACGGTGCGGGCCTCGAGGTCGATGTCGGTGACCGTGCCGAGCAGCACCTGCGCGTTCTTCTGCTTCGCCAGCACCTCGCGGGTGGGCGGGGCGATCTCGCCCTGCGACAGGATCCCGGTGGCAACCTGGTAGAGCAGCGGCTGGAACAGGTGGTGCGTGGTCTTCGCGACCATCGTCACCTCGAGGTCAGAGCGCTTCAGGGCCTTGGTTCCGAACAGCCCACCGAATCCGGAGCCGATGACGACCACCTGGTGCTTGCCGTTGTTGATTGCCATCCGCCTGCGGCCCCTCTGAGTCTCTGTCTCGACGCTTGATTTCGGCTCCCATAGTTCCACCCACAGGCGTAATCGCCGAAATGAAGTTGGATATTTCAGGTTTCAACCGCCGAGACAGTGGGCAAACACACACCTGGTGCCACAAGATGGGTCGGGGAAGTTCTCGTTCGACACAGGTGGGGTCTTGCCGCTGAGCCAGAGAGAAGTGAGGTTGGGGTCAAGCCCGCGCTCGGTTTCCGATGCGCGTCGCTGGGCCGCTGAGGCCTGCCACAAGCTCGATCGAGAGGACCTCGTCGAGAGCGCCGAGCTCGGCATCTCGGAGCTGGTCACCAACGCCCTGCTGCATGCCGAGCCACCCATCGCGATCCGGATGCGCGGCACGCGTCGCCACCCGCGCATCGAGGTCTACGACGGTTCGCGCGTCCCGCCTGAGCCCAACGGCCGGATGACCCACGACGACGAGCTCCTGGCCACCATCGGCCGCGGGCTCGGCATGGTCGCCATGTCGTCGCACGCCTGGGGAGCCGAGCTGCTCGAGGACGGCAAGATGGTCTGGTTCGAGCCGGCAGCCGAGCCGGTCGACCACCCGGACCTCGACGGCCAGCTCTACACCTCCGAGGGCCCCAGCAGCGGTCGCCCGCCCCAGGTCCGCACCAGTGACGGCATCGTGGTGACCTACGAGTCCCTCCCGTTGGATGTCTACGTCGACTGGCGGCGCCACTTCCGCGACGTACGCCGAGAGCTGCGGCTGCTCTCCCTGGCCCACGAGGACGACTACCCCGTCGCCAAGACCATCAGCGACCTGTTCAACCGCTTCGACGACGAGATCAAGCAGGCGCAGGGGATCACCGAGCTCAACCGGGCGATCGCCGCGGGGAGCCGCCAGACCCCGATCAGGCTCGTGGTCACGCCCGAGGCTCCCAAGGTGACGCTGCAGGTCATCGACGTCCTCGAGCTCGCCGACTCGTTCTGCCGCACCGAGCGCCTGCTCTCCCTGGCGGCGACCGACCAGCAGCGCGAGTTCCAGGGCTGGTTCCTCGGCGAGATCATCCGGCAGGGCAACGGAGCCGCCCCCCTCCCCTGGCCCGGCAACGAGACCGCCGACACGGTGCACCACGTCTCGTGACCCGAGCTCGTCTCTCGGCCACCCACGTGGCTGCAGTCGCCCTGGGCGGTGCCTTCGGGGCCGTGCTGCGCTGGATCGTCTCCCAGGCTGTCCCACACGACGGCGGCTTCCCCTGGGGCACGTTCGCGATCAACGTGAGCGGCGCCTTCGTGCTCGCCCTCCTCCCCGCGTTCGCCGTCGTACGCCGTCACCCGGTCCTTCCGCTCCTCCTCGGCCCCGGTGTCCTCGGCGGGTTCACGACGCTGTCCACGTTCTCCGAGGAGACACGCGCCCTCGCCGCTGACGGTGCTGCCGGGCTGGCCGTGACCTACGTCCTGGCCACGCTCGCCGCCGGCGCGGTGGCCGTGGTCGCGGCCAGCAGCCTCTCCGACCCGGCGGCCCGGGACGAGTTCGCCGACGAGGAGGGCGACGAGTGACCCCGCTCCTGGTCGCCCTCGGCGCCGCGGTCGGCGCGCCGCTGCGCTTCGTCGCCGGGCACTTCCTCGACCGCGACCACCCGAACGGCACGCTGGTGGTCAACGTGGTGGGCTCTTTCCTGCTGGGCCTGCTCTCGTCGCTCGCACTCTCGGGCCACGAGATGGCGTTGCTCGGCGTCGGATTCTGCGGCGGCCTGACGACCTACTCCTCGTTCGCGGTGCAGGCCGACCGGCTGGGGGCCCGACGCGGCACGACGTACGTCGTGGTGACGATCACGCTCTCCCTGACGGCCTGCGCGCTCGGTTGGCTGCTGGCCTGACGATCCGGCCCCCAGCTGGTCGACGGACTGGCCTCAGGCGTAGCCGAGGGCGTGCAGCTCGGCATCGTCGAGGCCGAAGTGATGGGCGATCTCGTGCACCACGGTGATGCGGACCTCGTCCTCGAGCTGCTCCACGCTGTCGCACATGTCCAGCAGCGGGTTGCGGAAGACGAAGATCTGGTCGGGCAGGCCCGCGTGGTTGGCCTGCCGCTCGGTCAGCGCCACGCCCTCGTAGAGGCCGAGCAGGTGCGGATCGTCGGCGGGCGGCTCGTCCTCGACGAGGACGACGACGTTCTGGACCATGGCGGCCAGCTCGTCGGGGATGCCGTCGAGGGCGCGGTCCACCAACGCCTCGAACTCCGCGCGGCCCAGCTCGATCACGGGACCACCTCCGAGCTCCCGGCGGTCACCACCGGGTTCTCGGCGGTCACCAGCCAGGTGCGGGCCGGGAAGCGCACCACACCGTCCACGAGGTGACTGCGCAGCTCGTCGCGGACCTCGTCGACCAGCTCGGCCCAGCCCTGCTCGCCGAGGCGCGGCTCGAGCTCGGCACGGGCGAGCCGGCCGAGGCTGCCGGAGAGGATCACCTCAAGTCGCTCCTCGACGCCGTCCGTGCCGTCGAGGCCGAAGTCGGCCACGGTGTCCACCGCGACCAGGTCGACACCGGACCAGCCCGCCTCATGCAGGATCCGGCGTACCCGCTCGGGATCACCGAACGCCAACGGCCCGGGAGCGTTCGGGTCGGCCTCGGGCTGTGGCTCCAGTCGGTCCAGCAGCGTGGAGGTGCCAAGCGTGAACATGGCGTTCTCGCCCTCGCGCCAGCAGACGAAGGCCAGCCTGGCGCCGGGCACGCAGGCGCGTCGGATGTTGGCGAAGGCGGCCACCGGGTCGTCGAAGAACATCACTCCGAACCGAGAGAGGACGAGGTCGAAGTCGCCGCCGGCCGAGCCGTCGCGGAGGTCGTCGACCTGCGCGTCCGCGATCAGCACGGTGGCATCGGGCACCCGTGCCCGGGCCGCGGCGACCATGGTGTCGGAGATGTCGACACCCACCGCGGAGGCCCCGGCGGCGACGGCTGCCTCGAGCAGGGTCCCGGTGCCGCAGCCCACGTCGAGGACGCGCTGGCCGGGTGCCGGAGTGGCCGCCTCCAGGAGCTCGTCGCTGCACGGACCCAGCACAGCATCGAAGATCCGCTGGTTGGCCACCCAACCCGCTCCGCCGATCGACCAGCCCTTGCGCATCTCTTCATTGGCCACACGCCCACCGTAGGCGAGCCACCAAGGCAGGCCCGCCCGACACGTCCCCGGATAGTCCCCAACGCCACGCAGGCGGGAAGCCGATTCCGAGATGCCGGACGTTGGGGACTATCGAGGAAATGCAGAACGCTCCGGATCTGTGCGATCCGGAGCGTCTTCTTGCGACCCCGACGGGACTCGAACCCGCGGCCTCCGCCGTGACAGGGCGGCGCGCTAACCAACTGCGCTACGGGGCCAGGTTGTGCTCTGCAGTTCTTCAACTGCAAGGCCGGTGAACAATAACCCATGTGGGCCGGTGACTCCCAATCGGGGCCCACCACTGTGCTCAACGCGTACCCCCAACGGGATTCGAACCCGTGCTACCGCCGTGAAAGGGCGACGTCCTAGGCCGCTAGACGATGGGGGCCGGGACTGCCGATACAGCATAGGGGCAGCGGTGACGAGTCGCCAAAGTGACTCGCGGTTTCACCGTTGGGACCAGTCTGGGGTAATCTTCGTCGCGGCTTGGCCAGGTAGCTCAGTTGGTACGAGCGACCGACTGAAAATCGGTAGGTCGGCGGTTCGACCCCGCCCCTGGCCACCAACGCACGTTGGCCGCAGATCGGATCCCGATCTGCGGCCTTCGTCGTTCGCGGGCACGTGACGGCCCGCCACCAGCGCGTCACGGTTCCGTGAGGACGAGGAACGCAGCGACCGCCGCCAGCACGAGCTCGAGCAGCGTGACGGAGACGCCCAGTCCGATGAGCACCCGCGTCACCCGCGTGTTCCCCCGCACCAGCACGCCGACGAGGAGCAGGAGGAGCGCAACGGCCGCGAACAGCGCGAACAGGACCACCAGGGCCAGGACCATGAACGCGATGTCCTGCCCGAGGTCGTCCCCGTGCTCGTTCTCGTGGGCGAGATCGCTGTTGGCCCACCAGATGAGCGGGGCAGCGGCCACCAGCAGGACCACCGCCACGCAGATCGACGCCCATCCGGCCACCAGCCACCGCCCGGACGGCTTCGTGCGGGGCGACGGCGGCAGGGATGACGGGTCGGACGACATGGACGGCATGATCCCACTCACGCGGCCCGGCCAGACCCGGGCCGCTGAGTAGGCGTACTCATCTGCGAATGAGCCGGCTGGACGACGTCGAACCGGCCCTGCCGAGTCGAGACTTGAGCCATGTTCCGATATGCCGATCCCGCCGCCTGCCCGGTGTGCCGCACGACGATGGCCGCCGGGTCGCACACCTGCCCCGACTGCGGTGCCCAGCTGAGCGGTCCCGTGGCCCAGTCGTTGTTCCGCACGCTCACCGACGCCGACGGCCTGGTCGCCCAGCTGGCCGCCCTCCCCGCCCCCGCCCAGGGATCCCTGCTCCCTCCGGACCAGGTGCGCTTCCCCGCTGCCGGAGCCCACGACGTACGCCGCTCCGAGTGGCCGGCCCCGAGGCGCCACGGGCTCAGCGCGGCCTCGGTGCCGAAGATCCTGCTCGGGCTCGGCGCGCTGTGCCTGCTGGTCGCGGCCATCGTCTTCCTCGCCGTGGCGTGGGCACTGCTCGGCGTCGGTGGCCGGACTGCGGTCCTGATCCTGCTCACCGCCGGCGCGGTGGCCCTCGGCGGACTACTCGCCAAGCGCAACCTGCGGGCCGGTGCCGAGGCGTTCGTGACCGTCTCCCTGGGCCTGCTCACCCTCGACCTCCTCGGCGCGGAGAGCTCGGGCTGGCTCGGCTTCCTCGACCGGGCCGGGTTCCAGACCGTCCTCGGTGCCTGCCTGGCCGTGGCGGGAATCGGCGGCGCGACGTTCCTGCGCCGATTCCCGGCCGGCCTCCTGGTCAGCCCCCAGGTCATCGGCGCGCTCGGCCTCGGCCTCGGCACCGCCGGGCTGGTCCAGTCGGTCTTCCAGCTCGGACCGCACAACCACCACCTCGACGCACTCTCCACGGTCCTGTGGATGGCGTTGCTCGGCGCCGGCCTGGTCGGCACCCGGCTGCTCCGGCTGCCGATCGCCTCGATCCTGCTCACCATCGGTGTCGGGCTCGCCTGGGTGACGCTCGTCGTCATGGGCCTGGTCCGGATCCAGACCCCCCTCACCTTCGCCAGCGCCTGGGCCGATTTCGCTCCCTGGCCCACGGTGCTGGCCGCGATCATGGCCGGCGCGCTGGCTCGCTTCGCCCGCTCGCTCCCGCTGCCCGCCCGCGTGGTCTCCGCCGCTGCCGCCGTCGCGTTGCTCGCGCTGCTCAGCACCCTGCCCGCCCTCGACGAGTCCCCGAACACCCTGGTGCTGGTCGCCTCGGCCCTGGTCGCCTCGGCCTCGGTCGCCACCCACCTGTTGGCGCGCCCGTGGCGCCCGGTGGTTGCCGCTCCCGCCGGTGTTGCCGCCGGTGGCCTGCTGCTGGCCGCGCTGGCGTTCGTCAACGGGACCCTGCCCGCACTGCTCTTCAGCCCCGGCTGGTCGCAGGGCGTCGACAGCACGCTCCCCCGCGCCGAGCTCACCGGGTTGTGGCCCGCGCTGCTCCCGCTGGTGGTGGCCATGCTGCTGCTCGCGCTCTGGGGGGCGATCAACCTCGGCCGCGACGTCCCGATCACCCACGTGGCCCTGCCCATGGTGATGCTGGTGGTCGCCTCCGCGCTCGCCGTCCCCACGGCGTACGGCGTCGGGCTGGGCGTCATGGTCGGGCTCCTCCTGGTGGCCGCAGCGGTCTTCGCCGGAGCCGGTCTGCCGAGCGCGGGCCTGAGGCGTCAGACGGCGCTGGCCCTGGCCAGCCTCCTCGCCGCGGGCGCCGTGCTCGTCTCGCTCCAGAGCCAGGTGCTCACCGCAGTCACCACCGGCCTGGTCACCCTCGGCGCTCTCGCGGTCTCGTCCACGGGACACCGCGCTGCTCGACTCGTCGGTGACGTCGTCCTCGCTCCGGCTGCCGGCGCCTTCCTGTGGACCACCCTCGACCTGATCGGTGTCGAGACACCGTGGCGGGCGCTGCCGATGCTCGTCGTGGCCGGCGCCTGGGCGATCCTCGGCGCCCGTCCGGAGCGCGAGCTCCCGGTGGCGCTCACGATGGTCGCGACGGTGGTGCTGTGCGTCACCGGCATCGGTCACGGCTCGAACGGGCAGGACTGGAGCGGGCAGGCCTGGAGCAGCCAGACCTGGTTGGCCGTCGACCTGACCCTGAGCGGCGTGCTGGTGCACCTGTCGGCACTGGTGAACGCCCACCGCCGTTGGTTGGGCTGGGCGGGGCTGGGCCTGATGGTGCTCGCCCAGTGGGTGCGCCTCGAGCAGCTCGGCGTCGAGACGGTCGAGGCCTACACCCTGCCGCTGGCCGTGGTGCTGCTCGCGGTCGGTGTGCTCCGGATGCGGGACACCGCGCTGCGCAGCGCTCGTGCCCTCGGGCCTGGCCTCACCCTGGCACTGGTGCCGTCGTTCTTCATCGCCCTCGCCGACCCGGTCTCCTGGCGTGCTCTGGCCCTCGGCGTCGCCTGCCTGGTCGTCGCGGTCGGCGGCGCCAGCCTGCGCTGGTCGGCTCCCCTCGTCGCCGGCGCCCTGATCGGCGCTCCGCTCGCGCTGCGCGAGGTCACCCACGCGGTCACGCTCCCGCAGTGGTTGGTGATCGGGCTGATCGGCGTGGTGCTCACCGTCGTCGGCGTCACCTGGGAGCGCAGCCTCAACGAGGTCCGCCAGGCCGCCGGGTTCCTGCGGCGCCTCCGCTGATCGACCGGCCGCGGATCGACCGGCCACTGATCGACCAGTGGGGCGAGACACGCTCTAGGCTGCACGGCGTGTGGACGAGATTCGAGGAGGTGCACCGGTCCCGGCCGGTGCAGCTCGTGGGCCGGGAACGAGACACCCCGTTCGCCGCAGTGGAGGTCGAGCTGTCCACCGGCGACCTCTCCGGGCGGGTGGTCGCCCGGCTCACCGTCGGCGGCCTCCGGCTCGAGGGCTGGTACGACGCCACTCGGTCACGGTGCGGCATCGACATCACCGACCCAGCGGGCATCACCAGCCGGCACCGAAGCCGTCGCCACGGCCGCACCTCGTCCCCGCCCCAGGCGCTCGGCGTGATGCTGACCGGTCGCCAGGTGACCGTGCTGACCCGCGGCGACGGTGAGTGGACGGCCCGGGGCAAGGTCGTGCTGGAGCACGACGTCGATCCCGAGCACCTCACCGCCGACGTTGCCGGGCGACCGGCCGACACCGATGCGAGCGCCGCGACGACGAACAGCCCCGTGGCGAGCTGGCGCTCCGGCACCAGCGGGCAGCTCGGCGTGCGCGACGTCCACCTCGTCACGCACGCCGACGGCACGCCGTACGAACGAGACGGCTGGTTGTTCCTGGCCCTCACCCATGCCGGTCCCGGGTTCTTCGCCACTGCACGGTGCGGGGTCTGGGCGTTCGACCCCGAGACCTTCCGCCTGGAGCACCGCAGCGACCTCTGGTTCCGTCGCGACGGGGTCGTGCGCGGCGACCACGCCACCCACGTGGTGCGCGACGGCGACCGGTGGTTGGTCGCGAGCAGCACCTGGAGCACGTTCGACGACGGGGACGATCCGGCCGGCCGCAGCGTCGGCATCTGCCTGGCCACCAGCGACGAGGACCTGCTCCACGGAGAGCACGTCCTCGAGTCGACACCCCTCGACGTGCCCCTCCACCGCTTGCCGCCGCCCGTCGTCGGTTGCTGGGACCCGCACCTGACCCGGATCGACGGACACTGGCACCTCGCCTTCGTCGCCGCGCGCACGTTCTTCGACTTCTACCCGGTGCTGGCACGGGCACGGGCGGCCGGTGGGCCCACCGACTGGGAGCTGATCGGCGCCGCCACCGAGCGGACCGCCACCGAGGGCACGACGATCATCCGGGTCGGGGCGGACTGGCGGGTGCTGGCCAGCGACGGCCCGGAGGGCCCGCGAGGCCTGCGCCGACGCTTCCCGGTCTTCGACCTGGCCATGCGTGAGGTCGACGTCCTCGACGCGGAGCACCCCACCAACATCCCGTGGCCGACCGTGATCCAGCGCGGCGACCACGCCCTGCTGGTCACCTTCGACGGCACGGCGTACGGCGGCACGCTTCCCGGCTACGGCACCCACGGAGACTTCGTCGTCCTGCGGACAAAGTCGGTGGCGGCGGCGTCACACCCGGCAACACCACTCTCCGGACAGGAACGCTCATGAACCGCGTCGCCGGCTTCAGCGTCCTGCTGGCCTAGGAGCCGTTCTCGCCGAGAAGGTCCATCACCTCGGACTCACGGAACCGACGGTGGCCACCCAAGGTGCGGATCGAGCCGATCTTGCCGGCCTTCGCCCACCGGGTCACGGTCTTCGGGTCGACTCGGAAGAGGGCAGCAACCTCGGACGGCGTGAGCAGGTTCTCTGCGTCCGACTGGGGGGAGTTCATGGGACCTCTTTCAAGCGGGAAATGTCCGATTCCTGAAGAAGTTTGCCATAGCCAAGGTTCTCTCCCAAGCCGAGCGACGTCGCGGGTTGGCCACGTGGCCCGGGGGTTCACTACGCTGGTGGTGAGACCCACGTCACCCCTGTGGGCCTGCCCCTCCGGAGTCGCACCACCTCAGCGATTCCCTCACAGAAAGGTCGCCACCCGTGACCACTCCAGCCGACGTCTTCGACACCGAGCACGAACAGGTCGTCTTCTGCCACGACGAAGCCAGCGGGCTCAAGGCCATCGTCGCCATCCACTCCACGGCTCTCGGGCCTGCCCTCGGCGGCACGCGTTTCCACCCCTATGCCAACACCGACGAGGCGCTGGCCGACGTCCTCAACCTCTCACGCGGGATGTCCTACAAGGCGGCTCTCGCCGGGCTCGACCTCGGCGGCGGCAAGGCTGTGATCATCGGTGACCCCAAGGTCGACAAGAACGAGGCCCTGCTGCGCGCCTACGGCCGCTTTGTCGAGTCGCTCAACGGCCGCTACTACACCGCCTGCGACGTGGGCACGTTCTCCGTCGACATGGACGACATCGCCCGCGAGTGCTCCTACGTCACGGGCCGCACCGTCGCTCACGGCGGCGCCGGCGACAGCTCGGTCCTCACGGCGTACGGCGTCTTCCAGGGCATGCGCGCTGCGGCCGACACCACCTGGGGCGAGCCCACCCTCGAGGGTCGCACCGTCGGCGTCGCCGGGGTCGGCAAGGTCGGCCACCACCTGGTCCGCCACCTGGTCGAGGACGGCGCCTCGGTGATCGTCACCGACGTCTGGGCGCCGGCGCTCGACCGGATCCGCGACGAGCTCCCCGGCGTCCAGGTGGTCGAGTCCACCGAGGCCCTGGTCGCCTCGCAGCTCGACGTCTACGCACCGTGCGCCCTCGGCGGCGCGATCACCGACGAGGTGCTCGAGGTGCTGTCCGCCACGATCGTCTGCGGTGCCGCCAACAACCAGCTCTCCCACCCGGGGATCGAGAAGGCGATGGCCGACCGTGGGGTCCTCTACGCGCCCGACTACTGCGTCAACGCCGGCGGCCTGATCCAGGTCGCGGACGAGCTCGAGGGGTTCTCGTTCGAGCGCGCGCAGCAGCGCGCCGCGGGCATCTTCGAGACCACCCGTGCCGTCTTCGAGACCGCCCGCGTGGACGGCGTCCCACCGGCGATCGCCGCCGACCGGTTGGCCGAGCGTCGCATGCGCGAGGTCGGTCGCCTGCGCGGTCTCTGGCTGAAGTGACCGGCCGACGCTAGACGCAGGTCGAGTGCCCGGGTGGTTGCCACGGCAACCACCCGGGCACTCGACTCAGGTGCAGTGCGTCAGTCTCGCTGTCGGTCGGAGTAGTCCGACCAGCTGTCGCGATCGTCCTCGCTGGACGAGTCGTTCTGGGAGCTCTCCCCAGAGGTTCCGTGCAGTTCCTGGGCGAGCGCCCCGAAGTCCGTCTCGTGAGTCCGGTACTTCAGGTCGCGTGCGACCTTGGTCTGCTTGGCCTTGGCCCGGCCGCGTCCCATAGGATCGACCCCTTCGCGCGCTTGGCCGGGACGCACGGCACGTGTGCCGAGTGTCCCGGACTCCTTGGTCTATTTCTCGTAGGGCCAACGCTACCCGAGGGGTGGGTGTTCCCGCACACCCAGGTCCACCGAATCACTTGGATTTGCTCGGATTCGCCGGAATCGTGCCGGATTTCACCAACCGGAGTGCTGACCGACCAGCTCGACGGAGCCGTTGCCGGCGGAGACCGTGCCGGCCACCCAGGCCCGGATGCCGAACCGACCGAGCACCTCGATGGCCTTGTCCGCGTCGGCGGGATCGGTCAACGAGACCATCCCGACACCGCAGTTCAGCGTCTGCTCGAGGTCGGCCTGGGCCACGTTGCCGACCCGGCGCACGAGGTCGAAGATCGGCTGGGGCGTCCAGGTGGATCGATCGAGGGTGGCACTGAGCTCCTCGGGCATGACCCGCTCGAGGTTGGCTGCCAGCCCGCCACCGGTCACGTGGGACATCGCGTGGGTCGCGGTCTCCTCGGCGAGCGCGAGGCACGCCTTGGCATAGATGCGGGTCGGCTCGAGCAGCTCCTCGCCGAGGGTTCGACCGAGGTCGTCGACGTGGCCGTCGAGCGGCATGCCGGCCGTGTTCAGCAGCACGTGGCGCACCAGGGAGTAGCCGTTGGAGTGCAGGCCGGAGGCCTCCATGGCGATCACCGCGTCGCCGGGGCGCACCCGCCCGGGGCCGAGCAGCTTCGCTGCCTCGACCACACCGGTGGTCGCGCCGGCGACGTCGTAGTCGTCGGGGCCGAGCAGGCCGGGGTGCTCGGCCGTCTCGCCGCCGACCAGCGCGCAGCCGGCCTCGACGCAGGCGTCGGCGATGCCCTGGACGATCGCCGCGATGCGCTCGGGGATGACCTTGCCGGTGGCGATGTAGTCGGTCATGAACAGCGGTTCGGCGCCACAGACGACCAGGTCGTCGACGACCATGCCGACCAGGTCGAAGCCGATCGTGTCGTGCTTGTCCATCGCCTGGGCGATCGCGACCTTGGTGCCGACACCGTCGGTCGAGGTGGCCAGCAGCGGCCGCTCGTAGCGCAGCAGTGCGGAGGCGTCGAACAGTCCGGCGAAACCGCCCAGGCCGCCGATCATCTCGGGACGGCGCGCCTTCTCGATCGAGCCCTTCATGAGCTCGATCGCCAGGTCGGCGGCCTCGATCGAGACCCCCGCCTCGGCATAGGCCCCGCGCGTGGGCTCCCCGACCGGCTGGGCAGGGGGCTGGGCAGTGGGCTGCTCGGTCACGTGGGTTCCTCGGGGTTGTGCGAACGGTGTGGGCGTGCGGATGCGTCGGTGGTCAGGGCCGGTCGAGCGCGTCGTTGGCGCCGAAGCCGGTCAGCGAGGTGGCCAGGCCCTCGGCCTCGACCTCGATCGGCAGCGCCGACTGCTCGAGGAGGTTCTTGCCCAGGTGCACCGGGTCGGGCAACGGGACCGGGTAGGTGCCGTCGAAGCAGGCCCGGCACAGGTCGTCCTTGGCGACCTCGGTGGCCTCGACCAGCTCGTCGAGGTCGATGTAGGCCAAGGAGTCGGCGTCGATGGACCGACAGATCTCCTCGGTGGAGAGTCCGTTGGCGATCAGCTCGGCGCGGGTGGCGAAGTCGATGCCGTAGAAGCAGGGCCACTTCACCGGCGGGCTCGAGATGCGCACGTGCACCTCCTTGGCGCCGGCTTCCCGCAGCATGCGGATCAGGGCGCGCTGGGTGTTGCCGCGCACGATCGAGTCGTCGACCACGACCAGGCGCTTGCCCTCGATGATGTCGCGCAGCGGGTTCAGCTTGAGGCGGATGCCGAGCTGCCGGATCGTCTGGCTGGGTTGGATGAAGGTGCGACCGACGTAGGAGTTCTTCACCAGGCCCACGCCGTAGGGGATGCCGGACTCCTCGGCGAACCCGATCGCCGACGGCGTGCCGGACTCGGGCACCGGGATGACCAGGTCGGCATCGGCCGGGAAGTCTCGGGCCAGCCGACGGCCGATCTCGACACGGACGCTGTGCACCCGCCGACCCGTCATCAGCGTGTCGGGTCGGGCCAGGTAGACGAACTCGAAGAGGCAGTGCTTGGGGGCGGCCTCGGCGAAGCTGCGCGAGCGCAGGCCGTCCTGGTCGATCACCACCATCTCGCCGGGCTCGATCTCGCGGATGAACGAGGCGCCGACGATGTCGAGGGCCGCGGTCTCCGAGGCGACCACCCAGCCGCGCTCCAGACGACCCAGCACCAGCGGGCGGATGCCCTGCGGGTCGCGGGCGGCGTACAGCGTGTTCTCGTCCATCCAGACGAAGCAGAAGGCGCCCTTGACCTGCGGCAGCAGCTCCATCGCCTTCTCCTCGACCGTGCTGTCGGGGTGGTGGGCGAGCAGGGCCGTGACGACGCTGGTGTCGTTGGTGGCCGCGTCGGGTTCGCGGACGTGCAGGTCGAGCTCACCGTCGAGGGCGGCCAGGTCGTCCACCATGCCGGCCAGCTCGGCGGTGTTGGTCAGGTTGCCGTTGTGGGCCAGCGCGATCGAGCCGTGCGGCGTCGGCTGGAACGTCGGCTGGGCGTTGTGCCACGTGCTGGCGCCGGTGGTCGAGTAGCGGCAGTGCCCGATGGCGAGGTGGCCCTTGAGCGCCTCGAGCGTCGACTCGTCGAAGACCTGCGAGACGAGACCCATGTCCTTGTAGACCAGGATCTGGCGGGCGTTGCTGACCGCGATGCCGGCCGACTCCTGGCCGCGGTGCTGCAGCGCGAAGATGCCGTAGTAGGTGAGCTTGGCAACGTCTTCCCCGGGGGCCCAGACGCCGAAGACGCCGCAGGCATCCTGGGGACCCTGGTCCTGGGGGTCGAGGGCCATGGTGAGACGACCGTCGCCACCCTTGCGCATGTTGCTGGGCTGGGGCACGGCCCCCAGTCTAGGCGTCTTCCGGCAAACCCACAGAATCGACCACCCTTCGTCACGTAGCCTGTGTGCAAAGGGGGCGCACAAGGCATGCACCAGGATCATCCACGTGATCAGGACAACTGGAACGACTTCGACCGGATCCTGAGCGGGGCGTGGTCCAAGCGAGCCCTCGACGACGCCCTGCTCGCGCTCGCGGAGGGTGTCTGCACCGTCGCCGGCTGGGGCGTCGCCGCGATCACGGTGCTCCGCGACTCGGGCCAGCTCGAGGTGGTGGCCGTGGCCGGCGACCCGGCCGCCGAGGAGACCCTGCGCGGCCAGCTCCGGCCCCTGTCCGAGCTCGACAAGGACATCGCCGACGCGCAGGACTGGGGCGCCCTGCGCTTCGTCCCCCACGAGGCCGTGGCGGGGCGCGAGGACGACCTGGGCTGGGTCCCGGACTACACACCGATCGACAACCCGCTGGCCTGGCGACCGCTCGACCTGCTCTTCGGCCTGCTCCACGACTCCGCGGGCGACCTGGTCGGCACCCTCTCGGTCGACATCCCCGTGGACGGGTTGCGTCCCGATGCCGAGCGGCAGCGCCTGCTCACCCGCTACGTCATCCAGGCCGCGGCCGTGGTCGAGGCGCTGATGGAGCGCGACCGCTTCCGGGACCAGGTGCGGCTCTCGGAGGCGACCCGCGAGATCGTCCGTGCCGCGAACGGCGAGCTCTCGATCGACCAGCTGCTCGAGAAGGCTCAGCCCGCGATCATCAAGGGCCTCTCGTCCGACGGCGTCTGGATCCAGGCCTTCGACGACTTCGGCCGGGGCCACGACGCGATCTACAGCACCGAGGACCGTGAGATCGTCCTGCCGCCCGACCTGATGGAGATCGCCCACACCGCAGCGGCCACCGGTTGGTCGAACGGCCAGGTGCTGGTCATCTCCAAGGACCGTGACCAGCCCGGCCTCGATCCGGCCATCAAGGAGCTCGCCCTCACCTACCTGCAGACCATCAACGTGTCGACCGCACTGCTGGTGCCGATGGGGGTGGGCGACGAGTGCCTCGGGCTGCTCGTGCTCGCGCGCAACCCGGGCTCCCGGGAGTGGACCCGGGCCGAGCTGGAACGCTCCAAGGACCTGGGCCGCGACCTCGGCCAGGCCGTCTTCAACGCGCGCACCGTCGAGCGCGAGCGACATGTCCTGGAGGAGATCCGGGCCCTGGAGAGCTACAAGAGCCAGCTGATCGCCACCGTCTCCCACGAGTTCAAGAACCCGCTCACCGGCATCCTCGGCCACCTCGAGCTGCTCGAGGACCTCGACGTCGATCCCGACGTACGCCGTTCGCTCGACGTCATCGACCGGTCGGCGAAGAAGCTGGACGGACTGGCCGCCGACCTGCTCGAGCTCTCCCGCAGCGGCGACCCGCACCGTGCCGTCGAGCAGGGGCCGGTCGACCTGTGCCGGATGATGCGCGAGTGCGTCGAGCTCAACGCCCTCGCAGCCGCTCGCCGGCAGCTGCGCCTGGTCCTGGACGCACCCGGGGAACCGGTCGTCACCCTCGGCGAGCTGGCCGACCTCGAACGGGTGAGTGCCAACCTGATCAGCAATGCCGTGAAGTACTCCCGCCCGGGCGGCACCGTCACGATCACGGTGGCCGACAAGGGCGACCAGGTGGTCCTCCGGGTCAGCGACGAGGGCATCGGCATCTCCCACGACGACCAGGCCCGGATGTTCACCGAGTTCTTCCGGTCCACGAACCCGGAGGCCCTCCAACAGCCCGGCACCGGCCTCGGCCTGGCCATCGTGAGCCGCATTGTGCACCGTCACGGCGGCTCGATCGAGCTGGAGTCGGAGCTGGGCAGGGGGACGACGTTCGTCGTCACCCTGCCCGCCGCAGCCTGAGCTACATCGCCTGCTCGCCGGCCCGGATCGCCTCGCGGATGCGGGTGTAGGTGCCGCAGCGACAGATGTTGCGGATGCCGTCGAGGTCCTCGTCCGTCACCTGGCGGCCCTCGTCCCTGGCCCGTCGTACGACGGCCACCGCGGCCATGATCTGGCCCGGCTGGCAGTAGCCGCACTGGGCGACGTCGCGCTCGAGCCAGGCCTCCTGCATCGGGTGCAGCCCGTTGGCTCCTCGCTGGCCCTGCGACGCGGTGTCGGGCAGGCCCTCGATCGTGGTGACCTCGTCGTCCTCACCGATCCGGCTGACCGGCACCGAGCACGGGTTGAACGCCTTGCCGTTGATGTGCGACGTGCAGGCCTTGCAGACGTTGATGCCGCAGCCGTACTTCGGCCCGGTGACGCCGAGCAGGTCACGCAGCACCCACAGCAGGCGTACGTCGTCGGCGACGTCGACGGTGACCTTCTCGCCGTTGAGGATGAAGCTCTGTTCAGGCATGTCGGATCCTTCTCCTCAGTAGGTGTGGTCGAGGCCGTCGGTCGGGGACTGCGGCACGGGTGGCACCCGCGACTTCTCCTCGAACGAGATCTCGCCGTGGTTGATCGGGAACGCGGTCGGCACCGTTCCGGTGGCCCGCGCATAGGCACACGCGACCGCGGCGAAGCTGGCCGCCACGCCGGCCTCCCCGGCGCCACCCGGCTGGTCCGACGACGGCGGCATCACGATCACGTTCACCTCGGGCGGGGTGTTCCACTGCCGGGTGTAGAAGTAGTTGTCCCAGCTGCCCTCCATGAAGTGCCCGTCACGCAGGTGGAGGCTCGAGGTGAGGGCCAGCGCGATGCCGTCGTTGATGCCGCCCTGCATCTGGGCCTCGAGGCCCCGCGGGTTGATCGGCAGCCCCACGTCGACGGCGTACGTCACCTTGGTGACCCGCGGGCCGGTGACCGCGTTGCGGATCCTGCGGTTGACGGTCTCGGGGCGGCAGTCGATCTCCACGAGGCAGGCGCTGGCGCCCTTGTACTCCTTGTGGATCGCGATGCCCTGCGCGGTGCCGGCCGGCATCGACCTGCCCCACTCCCCTTCCTCGGCGACCTTGTCGAGGACTCCGCGCACCGACTTGATGCGCAGCATCTTGCGGCGGAACTCGTAGGGGTCCAGCTTGGCCTCCTTGGCCAGCATGTCGACCACCAGCTCGTTGGCGCAGCGCACGTCGGGCGAGTAGATGTTGCGCATGCTCCCGGTGTTGAAGCGCGGGTCGGTCTCGGCCAGGGTCTGGAGGACCACGCCGAAGTTGTAGGGCACCTCCTGGGTGAGGGTGAAGATCGTCTCGGCGAAGCCGAGGTTGCCCAGGCCGGCCGGCAGGTCGGCCGCGTTGGCACTGATGATCTCGCCCAGGCCGTGCCGGAAGTCGGTCTCGATGCTGGTGTGTGACTGGTGGAAGGCCAGGATCTCCTTGCCGAGCAGGCTGGCCCGCACCCGGGACGTCGCCATCGGGTGCGCCCGGCCCGCACGGGCGTCGTCGGCTCGGTGCCACATCAGCTTGACCGGCTTGCCCATCGCCTTGGAGACCTTCGCGGCCTCGAGCGCGGCGTCGTAGAAGAGCCGACGACCGAAGGACCCACCGGACTGCACGACGTTCACCTCGACGTCGGCCTCCCGCAGGCCCAGCTCCCTGGCGATGGCCTGCTGGGCGATGATCGGCGACTTCAGGCCCGCCCAGATGGTGGCCCTGGAGCCGCGTACGTCGGCCACGGCCGAGTTGGTGTCCATCGCCGAGTTGCTGCGGAACCAGAAGGTGAAGTCGGCCGAGACGGTGTGCGCCAGCGGATTGTCCGGCAGCGCCGGCATCGGCAGCTCGGCCTTCTTGAGCCGGGTGAGGATGCTCTGGTCGGACTCGCCGGCGACCGGGCCGTCGTGCCAGCGGACCTTGAGCGCGCGGACCCCGTCGATGGCCTGGCCGAAGGTCTCGGCGCGCACGGCGACGCCGGTGTCGACGAGGGCGACGTCGGTGACGCCGGGCAGGGACAGGACCTCGGCCTTGTTGTCGATCGCCAGCGGCACGCCGTTGAGCGTCGGTGCGCGGCAGATCATGGTCGGCAGCGCGTCGGGGACCTGGAGGTCGGTGGTGTACTCCTTGCGCCCGGTCACCGCGTCGAGCGCATCGATGCGGTTCTGCGGGGTTCCGACGATGCCGAATCCCGCGTCCGCCTTGAGGTCGACCTCGACCTGCTTGGTCGTCGGGCTGGCCGCCTTCGTCGCCAGCTCGCCGTAGGTCACGCTGGAGCCGTCGGGGGCCTCGATGACGCCCGCCTTGGCGACCAGGTTGTCGACCGTGTCGCCGAGCAGGATGGCGGCGGCCTTCAGCAGCTCCATCTTCGCGATCGCGGCGGCCACCCTGATCGGCGTGTAGGTCGAGATCGTGGTGTTCGAGCCACCGGTGAGCTGGTTGAAGAGCAGCTCAGGGCGAGCGGGGGCGAGGGTGACCTTCACCTGGTCGAGCGGAAGCTCGAGCTCCTCGGCGATGATCATCGCGCTCGAGGTGGTGATGCCCTGGCCGACCTCGGCACGGGGCAGTGCGAACGACGCGGTGCCGTCCTCGTTGACGTTGACCGTGATCAGGTTCGCCGTGGGCGCCGCCGCGTGGGTGAGCAGGTCGTTGAGGTCGTAGAGCTCCGGGATGGAGGGAAGGGTCGGGATGGCCGCCTCGGCCCTCGACGCCGTCAGTCCCAGCTCGGCGGCCGCCATCAGCGTCGTGCCGGCCACCACGAAGCCGAGGAAGCCACGCCGGCTCAGTCCCGCGGTCTGCTCGTCCTCGACGGGCACCGACCCCGTCGGATTCTCGGTCGTCGGTGCCGGGTCGGGCCTGCGCCCTGTCGTGCCGAAGTGCTGCGACATCTGGGAGTCCTCCTCGGTGCGGGCTCCGGTCCCTCAACCGGACTCCCGCCTGTGGCGAGCTCCCTCCCTGCCTCCATTGTGAGTGCAGTCACGTTCTCGCACCATGCTCCAGCGCCCCAGAGTTGTCCGCTCTGGTTGGGCACAGTGCACAACCTCCACCGGGCGCGGGCGCGTCAGTCGCGCTGGTCGAGTCGCCAGCGACGCAGCGCCAGCGACAGCTCGACCGGCGGCGCGCCCTCGAGGAGCTCGTGACCGGTCAGGTCGACCACCCGGCGGATCCGGTTCACCACGGTGTTGCGGTGGCAGGGCACCAGGGTCGCCGTACGACTGGCCGAGCCTCCGGCGGCGATCCAGCACTCCAGCGTCTCCAGGAGCGTCTCCCCCTCCCGGGCGGGCAGGTCCAGGAGCGGCCCGAGCCAGAGCTGGACCAGCCGGTCCGCGACCTCCGGCGAGGTGAGCAGCAGGGCCTCCGGCAGGCGCTCCTGATAGAGAGCGACGCCCGGAGACCCGGGTGCAACGGTGCGCAGGGCCAGCATGGCCTCCCCGAGCGCGGACCCGGTGGCCGCCAGCCCGCCGACCACTGAGGACAACCCGACCGGGACGCCCCAGCCGCCGAGCACCTCGACGCTCGCCCCGAGGTCGGAGGTGGTCAGCTCCAGCACGCCGACCTGACTTCCGGAGCGGTGCTGCCAGGTCGATGCCACGCCGCGGGCGGCCAGCCGGCGGGTAATCCTCGCCGTGGCCGCGCGATCCACCGTCGGCTGGTCGACCACGGCCACGGCCACCGTGCCGTGGGGCGAGAGCCCCAGCACCCGCGCCGCCTCGAGCACGAACGCCGCGTCGGTGCCGCGCCCGGACAGCAGGGCCTCCCAGATGACGGCACGCCGCTGCTCGTCGGCGCGCACCTGCAACCGTTGCGTGGAGTGATAGGCCTCGGCGACCTGTGCCGACGTGTCGTCGACCACGTGCCACAGCTCGGTCCCGACGATCCGCAGGTCGTCACCGTCGAGCATGCCCACCGGTCCTGCCTGGGCGATCAGGTCCTCCCAGATCAGTCGGCCGCCGACCCGGAAGGAGCGCAGGACGTCGTCGAGCGGCAGGCCCTGCTCGGCCCGCCGGCTCCCGGTGGCCCGCGCGGCGTCGAAGTAGGGTCCGGTGACCGGCGCGCTGTCGCCGGCAACCCGCAGCGCCAACAGCTCGAGCACCCGCACGATGTTGTCGCGACAGGAGTCGTGGAGGTCCTCCCGTGGCACGACCGCACCCGCCGCGTAGGCCGGGTTGTCGTGCAGGATCGTGGCGACGAGGCGCTCGGTCAGCTGGAGCAGGCTGCGCGTGCGGTGCACCGCCAGGAAGCCGGCCAGCTGGCCCGAGTCACCCATCGCCCCGGGTCAGCGCGCCAGGTTGGCCAGCAGCAGCGCCTCGGCGACGCAGACCCGCTCGAACTCGGCAAGGTGCAGGCCCTCGTTGGCGCCGTGGGCACGCGTGTCGGGGTCCTCGACACCGGTGACCAGCACACTGGCCTGCGGGAACGCCTCGAGGAACGCGGCGATGAACGGGATCGACCCACCGACGCCCATGTCGACCGGTGCGGTGCCGTCCCAGGCCTGGGTGAACGCGTCGCGTGCCACGTCGTACGCCGGGCCGGTGGCATCGATCTGGGTGGCCTCGCCGGTGTCGACGATGGTGAACGTGTGCTCCGCGCCCCACGGCACGTTGGCCTCGACGTGCTTGCGCAGGCACTCGGCGGCGTTGGCGGCGGTGTCACCGGGCGCCACGCGCAGCGAGATCTTGGCGCGGGCCGCGGCGACCAGCGTGTTGCTGGCGCCGTCGACCTTGGGGGCGTCGAGGCCGGTGATGCTCAGCGACGGCTTGGTCCACAGGCGCTCGACCGCGGTGCCGCTGCCGATCCACTCGATGCCGGGGACCGCACCGGACTCGGCACGCAGCCGCTCCTCGGGGTAGTCGACGTCAGCAGCGGGCCCGGAGTGGAGGCCCTGGACGGCCACGTTGCCGTCGTCGTCGTGGAGGGAGGCGATCAGCCGGCTGAGCGCGATCAGGGCGTCGGGGGCGAGACCGCCCCACATCCCGGAGTGGACGGCGTGGGTGAGGGTGCGGACCTCGACGTCGGCCCGGACCAGGCCGCGCAGGCTGGTGGTCAGGGCCGGAACACCGATGTCCCAGTTGCCCGAGTCGGCGATCACGATCACGTCGGCCTCGAGCTGGTCCTTGTAGGCCTCGAGGAAGGCCGGCAGCGAGTCGGAGCCGACCTCCTCCTCGCCCTCGACGAAGACGACCACGTTGACCGGCAGCTCGTCGCCGAGGATGCGCAGGGCGGCCAGGTGGGCGGCAATGCCGGCCTTGTCGTCGGCGGCACCGCGGCCGTAGAGGCGGTCGCCGACCTCGGTGGGCTCGAAGGGAGCGGTGATCCACTCGGAGTGGTCGTTCTCGGGCTGCACGTCGTGGTGCGCGTAGAGAAGCACGGTCTTCGCCGCGGCCGGGTCGCCCTGCGTCGCGCTCTTCGTCGCCACGACGGCGGGAGCTCCCCCGTCGGCGCTGAGGATCTGTGCCTCGAAGCCCTCGGCGGCGAACAGCTCGCGGGTCTTCTCGGCGCTGCGCTGCACCTCGGCCGCGCGTGCCGGGTCGGCACTCACGGACTCGATGCGGACGAGGTCCTCGAGGTCGGCCCGGATCGCGGGCATCAACTCGGTGAGACGGGAACGGATGGCGTCGATCGATGTCATGTCGAGCACCCTAGCGCCGGGTAGGAAGCGCGTCCGTGCCCGGCACTTGCGCGGTGCTGTTGTCACTCCACGCGTGACCGGTCACCTGCGCAGTGACCTGGACACCGCGTTGCACGGGGGAGGCGGGGTGGGGGCGGGGTGCGGGGCGCGCGGAGGGCGAAGACGTCGGGCCGCGTCGCCCAGGGGCTTGCTGGCGTGGTGGTAGCCCACGCCCACCGCCAGCGATGCGAAGAGCGCCAGCCAGGGGTGGTCCACCTCGAGGTGCGGATAGACCTGCCAGTGGGTCAGGTAGACGGCCAGCGAGCTCGTGGCCACCAGCCCGACGAACCAGGCGACCGCCCGGGGCAACCGCACCGTGGGCAGCCACAGGGCGATCAGCAGGCCGGCCCAGACGACGCCCTCGCGTGAGGGCTCGCCGAAGAAGCCGACCACGGAGAGCACCCCGAGCGCGCTGACCAGCACCCGCTGCGGCAGCGAGCGTGCGCGGGCACCCAGCCAGCCGAGGGCCACGCACCACAGCACGATCGGAGCCGTGTAGTGGTCGATCCCGTCGGCGGTCCAACCGGTGAGCCCCAGGCGCAGGGCCATCGCGCCCGAGAAGAACGCCAGCGCGAAGCCGAAGGGGTGCCCGGCCTCGAGCCGGCGTACCCGTGCGGAGGCGAGCAGCACCGCGACCCCGGCAATGATCCAGACCAGGCACTCGAGGAACCAGAAGCGCCATCGGTCGTCCCACGTGTCGGAGCCCAGGGCCCAGTTCAGGAAGGTGACCGTGCTCAGGTCGTAGTCACCGAAGACCAACGCCGTCGCGCCGATCCACAGCACGCTGGGCACGAGGATCGCCGTCACGGCCCAGCCGATGCGCGCCGAGGTGCCGGGTCCGGACCCGAGGTGGAACCGGGCCAGGTTGTAGCCAGCGAGGATCAGCAGCAGGTGGGCGCCGCCGGTCAGGTCGAAGAGCTCGACGTGGGAACCGACGATGAAGACGGTCGCGAGAGCGCGCAGGAGCACGGTCGTGTCGAAGGAGGTGCCCCAGCGGCTGCGCTGCGCGGCGCCCTCCGCGATCTCACGGATCGGCTTGTGGTGCCAGTTCGCCGGCAGCGGGTCGACCCTCTCCCCCAGTCGCACGGACATCTCGACGAACGAGAGCGAGTCGGCACCCAGGCCCACGAAGCTGTCGTCGACGGTCACGTCGTCCCGGTCGAGCACCCGCGCGTAGAGCTCGCGCAGGTCGGCGGCGTCCACGCGCTGCGGCACCGACTCGCGTCTCCGCGACGCTCCGGCCAGCTCGCCGAGGCGCCGGTGGTCGGGCTTCCCGCTCGCGGTGAGGGGCAGCTCCGGGAGGCGGCGGGTGGTCACCACCCAGCCGGGTACGCCGCACAGGGCCGCGGTGAGCTCGGTCGCCGGCCGGACGTCGCGCCGGCGCGTGACGAAGACGTCGATGCTGCCCTCCAGCCCCACGCACCGGGCTGTGATGCCGTGCCCGGCGAGGTGTGCCTCGACGTCGTCGAGGTTGACCCGGAGCCCGAAGACCTTGGTGAAGCGGCTGCTGCGACCCACCACCTCGAACAGGCCGTGCGGCAGCGCGCGGGCCAGGTCTCCGGTGCGCAGCTCCGCCGGCATCGCATCGAGTGCGAGGTCCCGGGGGTGCTCTGCGTAGCCCATCATCACGTTGGGTCCGGAGTAGACCAGCTCCCCCACCCCGTCGTCGGCGCCCTGCACCGGATCGAGTCGGAGCATCCCGCCGGGAATGGCCCGTCCGATGGACTGCGGCCAGGCCTCGGCCAGGTCGGGTGGCAGGTAGGCCATCCGAGCGGTGGCCTCCGTCTGGCCGTACATCACGTAGAAGTCCCAGCCGGATCGTCGTCCCGCGCGGTGGTAGCCGCGCACCCGTTCGGCCTCCAGCTTCCCGCCGGCCTGGGTGACGTAGCGCAGCCGGGGCAGGACCCGTTCACCGAAGCCCGAGCGATCGAGCAGGTCGAAGGTGTGGGGCACCCCCGCGAGCCCGGTGACGCCGGCTCGCTCGACCAGGTCCCAGAAGCAGGCATCCACGACGGAGCTGTCGGTGAGGACCACGGCCGCACCGACGCTCAGGTGACTGTGCAGGACGGAGAGCCCGTAGCAGTAGTGCAGCGGCAGGCTCGTGATCCCGCAGTCGTCCGCGGTGAGGCCCAGGTAGTCGGCGATGCTGGTCGCATTGCTGGTGAGGTTGTCGTGCGAGAGCCGGACCAGCTTCGGTGAGCCGGTCGATCCCGAGGTCGAGAGCAGCACCGCCAGGTCGGGGTGGAACCCGTGCGCGCTGGCAGGACGGCGTACGTCGTCGAGCGCTCCGCCCCCGGGCGAGCAGCGCACCACGACGTCGGGGTCCCACGCACCGGTGACCGCGCTGATCGTCTCCTCGCCCCCCGGAACGACGACCACCGGGCATCCCGCCGACAGGGCGGCCAGGTAGGCGACCACGAAGTCGACGGTGTTCGCCCCCGTGAGCACCACCAGGCGTCGGCAGTCCAGCCAGGCCTCCGCACGACGGGCCACCCGGTCGGACAGCTCGGCGTAGGAGACCCGGCCCTCGGCCGTGACCAGCGCGGCACGGTCCTGGAACCGGGCGAGGTCGCCGAACGGGTGGCGCAGGGGTGACGGGGCTGACCCGGTGACGGTCATGACGAACGCTCGAAGACAGTGGCCGCGCCGTCGACGCTGATCCGGACCCGCTCGCCCGTGCCCGGGACCCGGTCGCCACGCACGCGGCACAGGACGTCGTCGTGGCCGTCGACGGCCAGGTGCAGGCAGGCGTCGTGGCCGTAGAAGTCGAACCCGGCGACGGACGCCACCACCGGACCGGCGGCGTCGAGGCGCACCTGCTCCGGGCGGACGAAGATGTCGACCTCCCCGTCACCGCTGTGCGAGACCGGGAAACGGCCGATCACGGAGTCGGCCACCCCGCCGGAGACGGTGGCCCGGAGGACGGAGCCGCTGCCGACGAAGGAGGCCACGAACGGCGTGGCCGGTCGCGCATAGACCTCCAGCGGGGGCCCCACCTGGTCCACCCGGCCCGCCGTCATCACCGCGACCACGTCGGCCAGGGACAGTGCTTCGTTCTGGTCGTGCGTGACGAGGAGCGCGGCGGCGCCGGTTGCGCGAACGGCGCGGACGACGGCACGACCGGTGGCCTCCCGCAACGAGGCGTCGAGGGACGAGAACGGCTCGTCGAGGAGCAGCAGGGAGGGCTTGCGGGCCAGGGCTCGGGCCACCGCGACGCGTTGCTGCTGGCCACCGGAGAGCTCGTGCGGCCAACGTCGGGCCAGTTGCGGGTCGAGGCCGAGCAGCTCGAGCAGCTCCGCGATGTCGGCCTTGCGTCGCTCGCCGCGATCGAGGCCGAAGGTGATGTTCGCGGCCACGTCGAGGTGGGGGAACAAGGCCCCTTCCTGAGGGACGTAGCCGACGTTGCGGTGTCGGGTCGAGACCCTGGACCGGCCGTCGACCAGCACCGGGCGATCCCCCAGCGTGACGGTGCCGGCGTCACCCGGCAGGAAGCCGGCGACGGTGCGCAGGAGCGTCGTCTTGCCGCAGCCCGACGGGCCGAGCACGGCCAGCACCTCACCGTCCTCGATGGTCAGGTCGACACCGGCCAGCGCTCGCACCGGGCCGAAGCTGCGGGTGAGCCCGCGGACGTCGAGCAGGCTCATGGCTCGACCACCTTCCCGGGGCGGCGCCCCTGCGTCGTGCGACTGAGCAGATAGACCGCCGGCATCGAGATCAGCACCATCGCCAGGGCGTACGGCGCAGCGGCGCCGTACGCGAGGGCGGATGACTCCGACCAGAACTGGGTGGCCAGCGTCTGGGTCTCCAGCGGGGCCAGCAGCAGGGTGGCGGTCAGCTCCGTGGAGATGGCGATGAAGACCAGCGCGGCGCCCGCGCCGATGCCGGGCATCACGATCGGCACCGTGACCCGCCAGGTGGTGGCCAGCGCACCGACACCCAACGACTTGGCCACGTTCTCCAGGACCGGCGGCGCCTGCTCCAGGGAGGCGCGCACGCTGACCACGGCGCGCGACAGGAACATGATCAGGTAGGCCGCGACCAGCACCACCGACGTCTGGTAGAGGTCGGTGGCGTACTCGATGGTGACGGTGATCAGGGCCAGCGCGACCACGATGCCGGGCAGCGCGTTGGCGGTGTAGGTGCTGCGCTCGACCAGGGTGCTGGCCACCGACGAGTGGCGTACGACGAGCAGGGCCACCGGCAGCGCCAGCACGACGGACAGGAGTGCACCGAGGGCGGCGTACGACACCGTGGTGAGTGCCGTCGGCAGCAGCCGGTCGAGGCCCTCGCCGGTGGAGGAGCCGACCTGCATCCAGTGGACCAGGCTGTAGATCGGCACGCCCAGCGCGAGGGCGACCACGGCACCCGGCACCAGCAGTGCCGGCCACCGCAGGGCACCCAGCGGGCTCGACTCACCCGTGCGTGGGCTGCCACTGCTGGTGCGGGCATAGCGACGGTGCCCCCGCAGCCTCAGCTCGACGAGCAGCACGACGAGGCACAGCAGCACGAGCACGGCGGACGACAGGTGCGCCGCCGGGCCGTTGAACGTGGTGTTGAACTGGTCGTAGATCGCGGTGGTGAAGGTCGGGAAGCGCAGCGTCTTGAGTGCGCCGAACTCGGAGAACATGTGCAGCGCCACCAGGAGGGAGCCGCCCAGGATCGCGGGCCGCAGCTGCGGCAGCACCACACGCGCGAACGTGGCCGGGCGTCCCAGTCCCATCGTGGCGGCGATCTCCTCGTGGGCGGGATCGAGCCCACGCAGCGCCGCACAGACGGGCAGGTAGACGAACGGGAAGTAGGACAGCGTGACGACCATGGCCGCCCCGGCGAACCCTTCCACCGAGTGCGTCAACGAGACCCAGCCGAACCCGTTGACGAACGCGGGGACGGCGAGCGGTGCGGTCAGCAGCACGTGCCACAACCCTCGGAGGGGAAGGTCGGTGCGGACCACCAGCCATGCGCACGCCACCGAGACCACGATGCTGGCCGCCACGCACGTGACCATCAGGCCGAGCGTGTTGCGCAGCAACATGCCGATCCTGGGTCGGAACAGCTGATCCTTGGCGACGTCGGGGTCGACCGTGGCGGCGTACTGCACCACGTGGATGAGCGGGATCAACGCGAACAGTGCGACGGCGACTCCGATGAGCAGGAGTGCCACGGGGGCCCCGTCGACCACCCGCCGCGCGGGGCGCGGTCGGTCGACGGTGGTGGTCATCAGATCAGGCCGGCGTCCTGCATCAGCTCGATGACCTTGGGGCCATTGAGCGCCGAGACGTCGACGGTGGGCGGCTCCAGCTCGCTGAACGGCTTGACCAGTGGCTCGAGCTGCACGTCGGGGTTGAGCGGGTACTCCAGCGCGTAGCTGTCGGCCAGGGCCTGCTGGCCCACCTTGTCGACCAGGAACTTCACGAACGCCTGCGCGTCGTCCTGCTTGTCGCTGGACTCGAGCACGCCGGCGCCGGAGATGCTGACGAAGGCACCGGGGTCCTGGTTGCCGAAGAAGTGGAGCTCGGTGCTCGAGCTGTTCTCTCCGGACTCCTTCTGGTCGCGGTACCAGTAGTAGTGGTAGGCGATCCCGGTCGGGGTCTCACCGTCGTTGACCGACTGCATGACGATGTTGTTGCCGTCGTAGACCTCACCGTTGGCGGCGAGACCGGCGAGCCACTCCTTGGTCGCGGCCTCGCCCTCCAGCTGCAGCACGGCCGACACGATGGCCTGGAAGTCGGCACCGGTGGGCGAGAAGGAGACCTTCCCCTTCCACTGCGGGTCGGCGAAGTCGAGGATGCTCTTCGGCAGGTCCTCCGGAGCGATGTCGTCCTTGTTGTACATCACGACGGTGGAGCGGGCCGCGAAGCCGGTCCAGTTGCCGCTCTCGGGGCGGTACTGCTTCGGAGTCAGGGCGAGCGTCTCCTCGGCGAGCGGCGCGAAGAGCCCCTCGCTCTCGACCAACGACATGGCGGGCGAGTTCTCCGTGAGGAAGACGTCGGCCGGCGAGGCGTCGCCCTCGGTGACGATCTGGTTGGCCAGCTCGAAGTCCTTGCCGTTGCGCAGCTTCACGTCGATGCCGGTCTCCTCCTCGAAGATCGGCGCCAGCTCCTCGAGGAGCTCCTCGTGCTGCGCGTTGTAGACGGTGATCGAGGGTCCGTCGTCCTCACTGCAGGAGCTGAGCAGGCCGCTCAGCATCAGCACGGGGACGGCGAGGGCGATCGAGCGGGTCTTCATGGCATTCCTGTCAGTAAGGTTCGGCTTACCTTAATGAGCCATGCCTTATGTCTGCAATGTGACGTCTCGCTCAGCGTGCGGCGCGGTCTCGGGCCTGCACCTCAGCCCTCGGCGCGGACCTCCGCCAGGAATTCCGCGATCCGGCCGATCGCCTCCTCCAGCATGTGCACGTCGGGAAGCGTGACCAGCCGGAAGTGGTCGGGCGTGGGCCAGTTGAAGCCGGTGCCGTGCGTGACCAGGATGTGCTTGGAGCGGAGCAGGTCGATCACGAACTGCTGATCGTCCTTGATCGGATAGACCTCGGGGTCCAGGCGCGGGAAGCAGTAGAGGGCGCCGTGCGGCTTCACCGAGCTCACGCCGGGAATCTCGTTGAGCAGCTTGTGGGCCAGCATGCTCTGCTCGTAGAACCGGCCGCCGGGACCGATGAACTCCTCGATCGACTGGTAGCCGCCCAGGGCAGTCTGGATCGCGTGCTGGGCCGGCACGTTGGCACACATGCGCATGTTCGCGACGAGCGTGAGGCCCTCGAGGAAGTCGGCCGCGAGGTGCTTGGGACCCGAGACCATCAGCCATCCGGCCCGGTAGCCGCAGACTCGGTAGGCCTTCGACAGCCCACTGAAGGTCAGGCACAGCACGTCATCGCCGGTGTGGGCCGCGGTGTGGTGGTGCACCGCGTCGTCGAACAGGATCTTCTCGTAGATCTCGTCGCTGAAGATGACCAGGTCGTGCCGCCGGGCGATGTCGACCAGGGCCTTGACCATCTCCTCGCTGTAGACCGCGCCCGTCGGGTTGTTCGGGTTGATGATCACCAACCCGTGGGTGTTCTCGGTGATCTTCGACTCGATGTCCTCGAGGTCGGGCATCCAGTCGTTGTCCTCGTCGCACAGGTAGTGCACGGGGGTGCCGCCCGAGAGCGAGACCGCCCCGGTCCACAACGGGTAGTCGGGCGCGGGCACGAGGATCTCGTTGCCGTCGTCGACGAACGCCTGGAGGACCAGCGAGATCAGCTCGGAGACCCCGTTGCCGATGAAGATGTCGTCGACGTGGGCCTCGGTCAACCCACGCGACTGGTAGTACTGCGCGACCGCGGTGCGGGCGGAGAAGATGCCCCGGGAGTCGGAGTAGCCCTGCGCATCGGGGAGGTGGTGCACCATGTCGGCGACGATCGCCTGGGGAGCCTCGAAGCCGAACGGAGCCGGGTTGCCGATGTTGAGCTTCAGGATCCGGTGGCCCTGGGCCTCGAGCCTCTCGGCCTCGACCAGGATCGGTCCGCGGACGTCGTACCGGACGTTCTTGAGCTTCTGGCTCTGCTTGATGGTGCGCATGCGCCCATCGTCTCAGGTCGTCGGCCGGGTCTCGACCGCATTCCGTTTCAGCGACCGCCGGTGGTGGTAGGAGGTGCACCATGAACCGAACCGGAACCGCGCTCGTGCTCACCTCCTTGCTCCTCGCGGCCGCCTGTGGTGGCGATGCGGACGACGACTCGCGGAGCGAGGCCGAGAAGCCCTCGGCCTCCGAGGCGGTGGACGTCGTGCACGACGCCGTCGACTCCACACTGGGCGTGACCTCCATGGGCGTCGACAGCGAGGCACACTTCGAGGCCGGCGGCCAGGAGCTGGAGCTCGGGGCCGATGGCGCGATGGACTACGAGAACCTGGTCGGCGACGTCACCATCAGCACGTCACAGGCGGCCCAGGACCAGGAGGTCCAGATCCGCGCCGACGGCGAGAAGGTGTGGTTCCGGATCGACGGAGCGCAGGCCGCGGCCATCCCCCAGGGCAAGACCTGGGCCGAGGGCGATGCGGATCTCCTGCGCGAGAGCGCCTCCGCCGATCCGATCGACCTGGTCGGCGTGGTGCTCGCACTGCGTGGCGCGGAGGAGGTCGAGGTCGGGGGCAGCAAGGAGATCGACGGCGTCCCGACCCGGCAGTTCACGACCACCGTGGTCTATGCCGACGCACTCGAGGCGGCCGGCGACGACCGCGAGGCGTTCGCCTCGTCCTTCAACCTGACCGGCGTCGACGACGCCGACATGGAGATGGAGGTGTGGATCGGCGATGACGGCGTGATCCGCGACTTCAGCCTCGAGGTCGACGCCGGTGACAAGCCCGTCGAGGCCACCTACGACGTCGAGATCTCGGACGCCAACCAGGAGATCGGGGCACCCGAGGCCCCCGACGCCGACGACGTGCTCACCGGCCCGGAGGCCGACGCCTGGATCGCGCAGGCGATGGGCGCCTGACCGCCGACCGGCACGGGGCCTCGCGGGGTCAGGCCAGCGGCAGGTACGCCGAGAGGTCGGCGCGCTGGCCACTGGCACGCACCCGACCGTCGGCCTCGGCCTCGGCGAACCTGATCTCGCCACGGGCCAGACCGATCCACGTGAGCGCGTCGAGCTCCACGACGGCCGGCGGCGTACCCCGAGTGTGGCGGACGCCCGGGATCACCTGCACCGCCGCGTGCGGCGGGACGCGCACCTCGACGGAGTTGCCGGGGGCGCGCTCCTCGAGGATCGCGAGGTAGTGCTTGGTGAGCAGCTTCAGGTCGGCCCGGGCTGCCTGCATCCCCCGGGAGCCGGCCGCCTGGCAGCGAGCCCAGGCGTCGGCGACGACGTCGGGTTCCTGGCGAACGAGTTTCACGACTCCATCATCCCCCAGCCGTCCCGTCAGCCGGTCGCGGTGGCGAACCTGGCAGCCACCCCTGCCACGGCGCTGCGGAGCTCGTCAGGTGACTCCACCTCGAACGGCGCGTCGACCGAGGCGAGCACGGCCAGCGGCCAGAAGAGGTTGTCGGCATGCATCAGCATGAGCGTTCCGGCACCGTCGGCCTCGAGCTCGACCCACCTGCCCACCACGGCGCCGACCTGCTCGGGAGTGGCGGCGAACCGCACGCGGACGTCGTACTTCAGGGGCATCGACCTGATCCCGGAGCGGACGAAGGACAGGGCGTCCTCGGCCGGGAGGTCGCGCGGACGGTAGCGCGTGCCGGTCAGCTCCGGATCGCTGATCCGGTCCAGCCGGAAGCTGCGCCAGTCGTGACGGTCCCGGCAGTAGCCCACGAGGTACCAGCGCTGCCCCAGCGAAACCAGACGGTGTGGTTCGACATGGCGGCTGGTGCGCTCGGAGTCGCGGGCGGTGTAGGTGAAGCGGACCGTCTCGTCGTCACGGCATCCCTGGGCCAGCGTGGTCAGCGCGTGCGCGTCGATCGCCGGTGCGTGGGACGGCGCGGGCTGGGTCTGCGACGTCACCGCATCCATCCGTCGGCGCAGTCGCGGCGGCATCAGCGAGACCACCTTGGTCAGCGCCTGGAGCGCGGTCTCCTCGATGCCGGTCACCGCACCGGCTGCCGAGGTGCGGAGCCCGACGGCGATGGCCACGGCCTCCTCGTCCTCCAGCAGCAACGGGGGCATGGTCGTGCCCGACCGCAGCTGGTAGCCACCCGCCACGCCCCGCGTCGCGTCCACCGGGTAGCCGAGCTCACGCAACCGGTCGATGTCTCGACGCAGCGTCCGCGCGCTGACCTCCAGGCGGCCCGCCAGCTCGCCTCCCGGCCAGTAGCGGTGGGTCTGCAGGAGCGAGAGGAGACGCAACATCCGTGCGCTGGTGCTCATGGAGTCAGGCTAGCCCCGGCAGCGGTCAGGTTGTGACCTCAATCGTCGCCGGACTCTCCCGTGTCAGCCCAGGGCGGCGGGCAGGGTGGCCGACCAGGCGTCGCGGATCTCCGCGACCGGCACCTCGAACAGCGTCTCCGAGCCCGAGCCCTCGACGGTGAGGGTGCTGCCACCGGTGCGACCCAGGGGCGTGGCCGGGACGCCGTGCTTCTCGGCCAGGGCGACCAGGGCGTCGGCCTGTGCGTCGGGGACGGTGACGATCGCCCGGGCCGCGGACTCGGCGAAGAGGTCGACGAACGCATCGCCGGGAACGGCCACCGCGGCGCCGATGCCGTTGCGCAGCGCGGACTCGGCCAACGCGATGGCGAGGCCGCCGTCGGAGAGGTCGTGGGCACTGGTGACCAGCCCGACGCCCTCGACCAGCAGCGAGCTGAGCGCTCTCTCCGCGGCCAGGTCCACCTTCGGCGGCAGCCCGCCGAGGTGGTCGTGCACGACGTGCGCCCACTCGGAGCCGGAGAGCTCCTCACGGGTGGCGCCGAGCTGGAAGATCCGCTCGCCCTCGGCCACGAAGCCGGTCGGCGTCCGCCGGGTGACGTCCTGGATGATGCCGAGCACCGCGACCACCGGGGTGGGCAGGATCGCGGTCTCGCCGGTCTGGTTGTAGAGGCTCACGTTGCCGCCGGTGACGGGGATGCCGAGCTCGAGGCAGGCGTCCTTGAGGCCACGGCAGGCCTCGGCGAACTGCCACATGACGTCGGGGTCCTCGGGCGATCCGAAGTTGAGGCAGTCGCTGATCGCCATCGGGGTCGCGCCACCGGTGGAGACGTTGCGGTAGGACTCCGCCAGGGCCAGCTGCGCGCCCGTGTAGGGGTCGAGCTTGGCGAAGCGGCCGTTGCAGTCGGTGGAGACCGCGACGCCGAGGTTGGTCTCGTCGTCGACGCGCACCATGCCGGAGTCGGAGGGCTGGGCGAGCACGGTGTTGCCCTGCACGTAGCGGTCGTACTGGTCGGTGATCCACGACTTGTCGCACAGGTTCGGCGAGGCGATCAGCTGCAACAGCGTCTGCTTGAGCTCCTCGCCGGTGCCCGGACGGGCCAGCTGCTCCGCGCCGTCGGCCTGCAGGGAGTCCTGCCAGTCCGGGCGGGCGAACGGGCGGTTGTAGGTCGGGCCGTCGTGCGCCACCGACCGCGGGGGCACGTCGACGACGCGCTCGCCGTTCCAGTCGATCTCGAGGCGGTCGCCGTCGGTGACCTCCCCGATCACGACGGCCTCGACGTCCCACTTCGCGCAGATCGCCATGAACGCGTCGACGTCACCGGGCTCGACGACGGCCATCATGCGTTCCTGCGACTCGCTCATCAGGATCTCCTCCGGCGAGAGCGTGGAGTCACGCAGCGGGACCCGGTCGAGGTGGACCGACATGCCACCGTCGCCGGCGGAGGCCAGCTCGGAGGTGGCGCAGGAGAGGCCGGCGCCGCCGAGGTCCTGGATGCCGGCGACGAGGCCGGCAGCGAAGATCTCGAGCGTGCACTCGATGAGGAGCTTCTCCATGAACGGGTCGCCGACCTGGACGCTGGGCCGCTTGGCCGGACCGCCCTCGGAGAAGGTCTCGGAGGCGAGCACCGAGACGCCCCCGATGCCGTCGCCGCCGGTGCGGGCGCCGTAGAGGATGACCTGGTTGCCGACGCCGGAGGCCTTGGCGAGGTGCAGGTCCTCGTGGCGGAGCACCCCCACGCAGAGCGCGTTGACCAGCGGGTTGCCGGCGTACGTCGCGTCGAAGACGGCCTCCCCACCGATGTTGGGCAGGCCGAGGCAGTTGCCGTAGCCGCCGACGCCGGCCACGATGCCGGGCAGCACGCGGTGGGTGTCGTCGGCGTCGAGCGGGCCGAAGCGCAGGGGGTCCATCACGGCGACCGGCCGGGCGCCCATCGCGAGGATGTCGCGGACGATGCCACCGATCCCGGTCGCGGCGCCCTGGTAGGGCTCGACGTACGACGGGTGGTTGTGCGACTCGATCTTGAAGGTGACCGCGTAGCCCTGACCGATGTCGATGACGCCGGCGTTCTCGCCGATGCCGGCCAGCATCTTGGTTCCCTGGGTCTCCCGCTGGCCGAGAAGTTCAGACAGGTCGCTGAACTGCTTGAGGTGCACCTTGCTCGACTTGTAGGAGCAGTGCTCGCTCCACATCACCGAGTACATCGCCAGCTCGGAGCTGGTCGGGCGGCGTCCGAGGATCTCGCGGATCCGGGCGTACTCGTCGGCCTTCAGACCGAGATCGGCCCACGGCTGTTCGCGGTGCGGATCTTCGGCGGCGACGGCGACGGTGTCGAGGACGGGGCGAGTGGTCTCAGGCACGGGGCTCATCCTAGGGCCGGCGTCGGTCCCGTCGGCGACCCGGTCCGGGTCCGGTCGGAGGGCACCGGGCGGGAAATCGGAAAACCGCCTCTGACCTGCACGAATTACAAATCTGTAGTTCATCGGAACCACTGTTACTGGTGTTACTTGTGTGGTTAAGGTGACGCAGTTCCCTGACCTTGGAGACTCAAAATGCGCCCCCTTCCCCGCGTGAGATCGACCCTCCGCAACGCCCTCGTGGTGGCCACCACCGTCGCCACCGCGGCCGTCGTGCTGTCCGCCCCTGCCCAGGCCTCGGCCCCCGCGGCGGGTGACCAGCAGGTCACGCCCGGCAACTTCACCGGCTACGGCTTCGACCAGTGCGTCACACCCACCCAGCGCAAGATGAACGCCTGGATGGAGCACTCACCCTTCGCCGCCGTCGGCATCTACACCTCCGGCTACTCCCGCGCCTGCCGGGACCAGCCGAACCTGACCCGGACGTGGGTGAGCAAGCAGCTGGCCAACAACTGGCGCCTGCTGCCGATCACCCTCGGCCCCCAGGCCAGCTGCCAGCCGCGGTTCCCGCGCTACGGCACCGACACCACGATCAGCCCCCGGTCGGCGAACAACTACGGCAAGGCCCGGCGGCAGGCCCGTCGCACCGCCAAGGAAGCGGTCGCAGCGGCGCAGGACCTCGGCATCGGCACCGGCAGCACGCTCTGGTACGACCTCGAGGGCTTCGACCTGGGCAACACCGCCTGCCGTGAGTCGGCGCTGCGCTTCCTGCACGCGTGGACCAACAAGATCCACCAGCTCGACTACGTCTCCGGTGTCTACTCCAGCGCCGGCTCCGGCATCAAGATGCTCGACGACGCCCGGATCCACCGGCCCGGCAAGTTCAGCCTCCCCGACGCGATCTGGATCGCCCGCTGGGACGGCGTCGCCAACACCTCGACCAGCTACATCAGCGAGGAGGGCTGGCAGCCCAACAAGCGGGTCAAGCAGTACCTGGGCGGCCACAACGAGACCTGGGGCGGCGTCACGATCAACATCGACAGCAACTACATGAGCCTGGGCAACGGCTCGACCATGCCCAGGGCCGGTCGCAGCTGCGGCAACGTCAACATCAACATCCCGCGCTTCAAGGAGATCACTCCGAAGAACGCCGCGGACCGGGTGACCGCGATCCGGGTCCTGCAGTGCCAGCTCAAGACGCGTGGCTACTACAAGGCGAAGATCACCGGCGAGTACGACGCCACCACCATCGCCGCGGCCAACGCCTTCCAGGCCGAGCACGGGGTGAAGGCCCGCAGGCAGTGGCGGGTGCGGCACTGGGTGATGCTCACCAGCTCGGGCCACCAGCGCACCGTCAAGCGCGGCTTCACCGGCCGCGTCATGCGCCGCCTCCAGCGCTCGTTGACTGCGGCGACCGGCCGCAAGGTGCCCTCGACCGGCGTCTTCGACGCTCGCACCGAGGCCGCCGCCAAGACGTGGCAGGGCCGGGTCGGGCTGCGCCAGTCGGGCGTCATCAACACCGAGGCCTGGGCCAGGCTGAACGACGGGCAGTACTGAGCCCTCGGCACCATCCTCTGGCGGACCGGAAACGGTCCGCCAGAGTCATGTTCAGCTGCCGGGAGGGCCTGCCACCAGGGCGACACCGGTCAGCGCGATGACCGCGACGACACCGGCAACCAGGCCCTGCAGGGGCTTGCGGACCAACCACGCGACAACCTTCTCGAGCGGTCCCGAGGGCGCCTCGTCGCGCAGCCGCCAGGTGTCGCCGAAGAAGCCACGGCGCTCGCCGGCCAGGTCGAACCAGACCGTGAAGAAGGGCGGGACGGCAGCGGCCAGGCCCAGCAGCACCCGACCCGCGCGCCACTTCTGGTCGACACCGACCACGACGACGGTGAGGCAGTAGGCGACGAAGACGACGCCGTGCAGCATGCCGCCGATGCGGACACCGAGCTCGGTGGTCTCGGGGACGTACTTGAAGAACATGCCGGTGAGCAGGAGGGCCCAGGTGATCGCCTCGGCAACCGCGACGACCCGGAACAGCCGCTTCGGGCTCACGCGAACACCTGCTCCACCAGCCCGGTGAAGAACCTGAGCCCGTCGGTGCCGGGACCACAGAGGTCCTCGATGGCGTGCTCGGGGTGGGGCATCAGGCCCACCACGTTGCCGGCCTCGTTGGTGACCCCCGCGATGTCGCGCAGCGACCCGTTGGGATTGCCGCCGACATAGCGGGCGATCACGCGCCCCTCTCCCTCGAGCCGGTCGAGGGTCTCCTCGTCGGCGACGTAGGACCCCTCGCCGTTCTTGAGGACGATGGTGATCTCGGCACCCTCGTCGAAGGACGAGGTCCACGGAGTGCGGTTGTTCTCGATGCGCAGGACCTGGTCCTTGCAGACGAACTTGCGGTGGTCGTTGCGGATCAACGCACCCGGCAGCAGGTGGGACTCGCAGAGGATCTGGAAGCCGTTGCAGATGCCGAGGACGGGCAGGCCCTTGCCGGCCGCGTCGACGATCTCGCCCATCACCGCGGAGAACCTGGAGATGGCACCACAGCGCAGGTAGTCGCCGTAGGAGAATCCACCGGGCAGCACGACCGCGTCGACGCCCCGGAGGTCGTGGTCGCCGTGCCAGAGCGCGACGGCTTCGTTCCCGCCGAGGCGTACGGCGCGCTGGGCATCGACGTCATCGAGGGAACCGGGGAAGGTGACGACACCGATCTTCATCAGGCGCTGTGCCTTCCGGTGGTGGACGAGCCCTCGACGTGGATCGCGTAGTCCTCGATCACCGGGTTGGACAGCAGGGTCTCGGCGATCTTGTGCACCCCGGCCAGCTTCTCCTCGGTGGCTTCGCCGTCGAGCTCGAGCTCGAAGCGCTTGCCCTGACGGACATCACCGATGCCGTCGAAGCCGAGGCGGGGCAGCGCGCCGTGCACGGCCTTGCCCTGGGGGTCGAGGATTTCGGGCTTGAGCATGACGTCGACGACGACACGGGCCACGGGAGGCTCCTTGTGCAAGGGGGGTTCGCGAACGCAGTCAGTCTAGGCGCCCCCTCCCGGGCGGCCGCAGAGGCCTTCGCCACATCGCCGCGCGACGCTCAGTCGTCCTCGATGAGAGGGTCGCCGTACTGCACCTGGGACGTGGCGGTCGACGACGAATCGTCGGCCTCCGCCTGGGCCCCGAGGAGCGCCGCGGCGATCACGCTGGCGCTGGCGGTGAGGCCCGCGGTGGCCAGGACGGTGCGGCGGGCACGGTTCTTCTTCGTCGGTTCGTCAGGCATGGCCCCGAGACTTGCTCGGCTTCCTGTGGATCCCCTGAGCGGAGCGTGAACGTCAGGTGAGTTCGCGCTTGAGGATCTTGCCGGTCGCGGTCATCGGCAGGGCGTCGACGAACTCGACGATGCGGGGGTACTTGTAGTTGGCCATCCGCTCCTTGGCCCATGCCACCAGCTCGTCCTCGGTGACCGCGGCACCGGCCTCGAGGATCACGACGGCCTTGATCTCCTCGCCGTGGCTCTCGTGGGGGACGCCGATGACCGCGGCCAAGGAGACCGCTTCGTGGGTCATCAGGACTTCCTCGATCTCGCGTGGATAGACGTTGAACCCACCGCGGATGATCATGTCCTTCGAGCGGTCGACGATGTAGTAGTAGCCGTCGGCGTCCTTGCGGCCGAGGTCACCCGAGCGGAACCAGCCGTCGCGGATCGCCTCGGCGGTGGCCTCGGGTCGGTCGTGGTAGCCCTTCATGATGTTCGGGCCCTTGATCGCGATCTCGCCGATCGCGTCCTCCCCCGGCTCGATGTCCTGCCACTCGTCGTCGACCAGCTTCATCTCGACACCGGGGATAGGGACGCCGATCGAGCCGACCCGCACCTCCCCGCCCCACGGCGAGAAGCTGGCCACCGGCGAGGTCTCCGAGAGCCCGTAGCCCTCGAGGATGGTGACGCCGAACTTGGCCTGGAAGTTCTTGTGCACCTCGACGGGCAGCGCGGACCCACCGGCCGCGGCGACCCGCAGGTTCGCCGCGATCGACGACACGTCGACGCCGTCCTCGAGCGCGCCCAGGAGGCCCCAGTACATCGTCGGCACGCCGGCGAAGAAGGTGACCTTCTCCTTCAGCATCAGCCCGAGCGCGGCCTTCGCCTCGAAGCGCGGCAGCATCACGATCGTGCCCCCGAAGGCGAAGGCGCCGTTCTGGATGACGGTCTGCCCGAAGGAGTGGAACAGCGGCAGGACGCACAGGTAGGTGTCGGGGCGATCGAGGTCGGCATCGAAGAGCTCTTTCGACACCGAGGCGTTGGAGACCATGTTGCGGTGCATCAGCTCGGCGCCCTTGGGCTGGCCCGTGGTGCCGGAGGTGTAGAGGATGACCGCGGTGTCGTCGGCGTCGGTGGCGACCGTCTCGAAGGTCGTCGCCTTGCCGGCCAGGGCCTGGCCGAGCGTCTCGGTGCCCTCGATCGGGGATGTCGCCGCGGGATCGGCGGTGATCACGAAGAACTGCTTGCACCCGGGTGTCTGCTCGAATCCCGCGTGGCCCTCCTGGGCCATCGGCAGGTCGGGCGTGCCCTCGAAGCAGAAGTGGGCCACCGCGTCGGAGTCGTCGAGGTGGTAGGCGATCTCGCGCCCCTTCAGCAGCACGTTGAGGGGGACGACGGTCGCGCCGGCCTTGAGGATGCCGTAGTAGACGATCGAGAACCAGGGCACGTTCGGGCAGCTCAGCGCCACCTTGTCGCCCGGCTGCACGCCACGCTCGACGAGCAGGTTGGCCACCTGGTTGGCCGCACCGTTCACCTGGGCGTAGGTCAACCGGGTCTCGCCGAGGATGATGGCGTCGCGGTCGGCGAAGTCACGGGCGGAGTCATCGAGGAGCGAGGCGAGGTTCATGTGCCCAACCTATAAGGCAGGTGTGCGCCCCGTCACAGAGTGCCGGGCCGGATCTCGATCCGTGGTTCCCGGGGCCGAGGTCAGCGACCGGCGCGAATCGAATCGACGCCGCGGTTGGCCAACAGGTCGGCTCGGTCGTTGCCCGGGTCGCCCGAGTGGCCCTTGACCCACACCCAGTGGATCGTGTGGCGTGCCACCTGCTCGTCGAGCGCCTTCCACAGGTCGACGTTCTTGACCGGCTTCTTCGCCGAGGTCTTCCAGCCGTTGCGCTTCCAGCCGGCGACCCAGGTCTTCATCCCGTTCATCACGTAGGCCGAGTCGACGTGCAGGGTGACCTCGCAGGGCTGGGTCAGCGCCGTCAGGCCCTCGATGACCGCCTGCAGCTCCATCTTGTTGTTCGTGGTCATCGCCTCGCCGCCGAACAGCTCGCGCTCGTGGCCACCCGAGCGCATCCACACGCCCCAGCCGCCGACGCCGGGATTGCCCTTGCAGGCGCCGTCGCTCCACATCTCCACCACGGGCAACGTCTCGTCATTCACGCGGCAGACCCTACAAGGAGGCGATCCGCGCCCGGAGGGTCGCCGAGCAACTGCCCGGCGAGAGGGCGCCGCCCGATCAGTGGAGGATCTCACGCACCAGGTGCACGAGATCCTCCATCGTCCGAGTGGCGCGCCATGAGGCGCGCGGCTCGACGCAGGTCGTCGCGCGCTGCCGCCGGACCGAGCAGGCCCAGCCCCCACCCGATCGGGCGCCGCCAGCCCGGAGCCGACGTCGACGCGACCGCGCGCACGGTCGTCCCGGTCGGTTTGCCGGTCGGTGTGCGGGTGAAGTCGAGGACGAGGTCGACCTCGAGGCCGTGCCAGTGGCCGCGCTCCGCCCACCGCACCCCGGGCTCGAAGACCGTCACCTCCATCCGTGGGCGCAGACCCGGCCAGGTCACGTCGAGCCAGCGGGTGCCCACGTCGTACGGCGGCGACGCGGTCAGGTCGACCGCGCGCAGGCTGCCCTGCCAGAGCGGTCGGTTCCGCAGGTCGGCCAGCCAGGCGAAGACCGTTTCGGCGGACTGCTCGAAGTCGACCTCGACGGTGAAGGTCATCAGAAGGTGAGGCCGGTCAGGCGTTCGTAGGCCTCGACGTACTTGGACCGGGTCAGCTCGACGACCTCGGCCGGGAGCGCCGGCGGCTCCTCCCCCGAGGTCCGGTCCCAGCCCGAGGCAGGCGAGGTCAGCCAGTTGCGGATCACGTCCTTGTCGTACGACGGCTGCGCGCGACCCGGCTGCCACTGGTCGGCCGGCCAGAAGCGCGAGGAGTCCGGCGTGAGGACCTCGTCGGCGAGCACGACGATCCCGTTCTCCCGGCGACCGAACTCGAACTTGGTGTCGGCCAGGATGATGCCGCGCTCCCGGGCGATGGCCTCGGCCCGCTCGTAGATGTCGAGGGTCCGCTCGCGCAGCGCGGCAGCGTCATCGGCACCGATCCGGTCGACCACCGCGTCGAACGAGACGTTCTCGTCGTGGTCGCCCACCTCCGCCTTCGTTGCCGGGGTGAAGATCGCCTCGGGGAGGCGGCTGCCGTCCTCCAGGCCGTCGGGCAGGGCGATTCCGCAGACCTCACCGGTGGCGGCGTACTCGCGCAGGCCCGACCCGGTGAGGTAGCCGCGGGCCACGCACTCGACCGGGAACATGGCCAGGTTCTCGCAGATGACCGCGCGGCCGGCCACGGACTCCGGGACGTCGGTGGAGATCACGTGGTGGTCGGCGCCGAGCTGGTCGAACCACCACAGCGACATGCGGGTGAGGATCTCGCCCTTGTCGGGGATGGTCGAGCTGAGCACGAAGTCGTAGGCGCTGATCCGGTCGCTGGCCACCATCAGCAGGTTGCCGGCGAGCTCGCCCTCCTCGATCCGGTAGAGGTCGCGGACCTTGCCGGAGTGGAGGTGGGTGGTGCCCTCGATGGCCGGTGCGTCCGGGATGTTCAGCATGGGCCGAGCCTACTGGGCCAACGGCTCGTCGCGGTGCGGGCCCGGGTCCGGCCCAGCAGCGTGGTTGCTGACCGTTCGGGCCCCCGGCGTCACGTCGATGGCTAGGGTCGAGGCATGCCCGTCGTGAAGATCAATGCCATCAACGTCCCCCCGCAGGCACATGCCGAGCTCGAGCGTCGCTTCGCTGCCCGGGCCGGGACCGTGGAGAACTCTCCCGGATTCCTCGGCTTCCAGCTGCTGCGTCCGGTTCGGGGCGAGGAGCGCTACTTCGTGGTCACCCAGTGGGAGGACGAGGAGTCGTTCTCTGCGTGGCGTGACGGCGACGCCCGAGCAGCCCACGCCGGAGAACACGGCAAGCCGGTGGCCTCCGGGGCGGACCTGCTCGAGTTCGACGTCGTCATGGACGTCAAGCCCGCGACCTGACAGCCGTGTCAGCCCGTCAGCCGGTCAGCAGCGGGATGCACGGCAGCCCGGGGAGACCGGGAAGCCCCGGGATGCCCGGGATCAGGCCGCCGAGCAGGTCACCGAGCACATCGGTGAACAGGCCGGTCAGCAGGGCCGGGTCCAGGATCTCGGGCAGGTCGAGGTCGCCCCCGGCCAGCCCACCGAACTGCTCGACGAAGACCTGCAGCAGCGCTCCGAAGACGGCCGGGTCCGGGGTCTCCCCCAGCAGCGACGCGAGCTGTTCCGGTGAGAAGTCACCGAAGGAACCGAGCAGCGCCAGCAGCACCGCGGGGTCGAGCGACGACGGGTCCAGCGCGCCGGCACCGAAGCCGGCCAGGAGGTCCGCCAGCATCGCCGGGTCCAGCGCGGCGGCGCCTCCGGGGATGACTCCCTCCAGCAGGGCGGTGACCTGCTCGGGGTCGAGCGGCAGGGACGACCCGCCGTTGGCAGCTGCGGTGAGCAGCGCGAGCAGCTGGCCGAGCTGGTCGGCGGACAACGCCGGAGTGCCCGGCTCGGTCACGGGCGCGCAGTAGGTCGCCTTGTTGGCCTTCACCCTGCGCAGCTTCGCCTGACGCCTCTCCAGGACCCGCTTGGCGCGCCTCAGCTCCCGCCTCGCCTCCTTGACCCGAGCCTTGGTCCTGGTGGTGTGCTTCGCCCGGTTCGCCCGCTGGGCCCTGGCCAGCGCCCTCCGCTTGGCCTTCACCTTCGCCTTGGCCCTGGCCACGGCCTGCTTGGCCGTCGGGAGGTTCGCGGTGGCCCGGGCACAGCCCTCCGGATCCACGATCTGCACGGCAACGTCGCTCGCGGCGACAGTGACCGGAGCGACCGTCGCAGGAGCGGCAGATGCGGAGGCGGGCACGTTGGCCAGGCCCACGCCCAGCACGACGAGGGACACAGCGGCGCCGAGGCGCTTGGCGAGATTCATGGAACGCAGCATGCGGCAGGGAGCTCCCTGCCGCATGCTGTTTGCCGCGAATCGCGCGAGTGGTCTAGTCCACCCGGGGCGAGCTGTCCTCGTCGCCCTTCTCGTTGACGACCCGGTCGTTGCCGTGCTCGTCCTTCTGGACGGTCAGCGCGAAGTCGTCCCCGTGCTCGGTGACACCGGTGACGACCGCTGCGTGCACGGCCTCCACGGCGTACTGACGACGCACGACCAAGGGGTCCTGGGACAGGTCCTTGACGAGTGAGATGCAGAGCCCGACCATCACGAACACGAACGGCACGGCCGCCACGATCGTGATGTTCTTCAGACCGTTCAAGGCGGTGTCACCGCCGATCAGCAACATCACCGCCGCCACGGCTCCGGTCGCCACACCCCAGAAGACCACCGGCGCCCGCTTCGGCTCGAGGGCACCGTGCTGCGACAGCGACCCCATCACGATCGAGGCCGCGTCGGCCCCGGAGACGAAGAAGATCGCCACCAGGATCATCACCAGCACCGAGGCGATCATCGACATCGGCAGCTGGTCGAGGGTGTTGAACAGCTGGGCCTCCGCGCCGCCGTCGAAGATGTTCGGGAACCTGTCCGGTTCCTTGAGGAAGTCCATCTGGAACTTGATCGCGGTGCCCCCGAAGATCGCGAACCAGACCAGGCTGACCAGGCTCGGCACCAGCAGCACACCGGTCACGAACTGGCGGATGGTCCGGCCCTTGGAGATGCGCGCGATGAACATGCCGACGAAGGGCGTCCACGAGATCCACCAGGCCCAGTAGAAGACCGTGTAGTAGGTCAGCCAGGACTCGGTGTAGGCGCCCTGACCGTTGACCCGGCCCGCCATCTCCGGCATGTCGCCGGCGTACTCGGCGATCGCGGAGGGGAGGAAGTTCAGGATGAACATCGTCGGGCCGACCACGAAGACGAAGACGGCCAGGAGCAGCGCCAGCACCATGTTGATGTTGGAGAGGTACTGGATGCCCTTCCCGACACCGGAGACGGCCGAGAGGATGAAGCAACAGGTCAGGAACGCGATCAGCGCGACCAGGATGCCGTTCCCGATCGTGCCGACCCCGTCGAAGAGCTCGAGGCCGGTCTTGATCTGCAGTGCGCCGAGGCCCAGCGAAGCGGCCGAGCCGAACAGGGTGGCGAAGATCGCCAGCATGTCGATGACCTTGCCGATGGGACCGTGCACGTGGCTGCCGAGCAGCGGCTCGAAGACCGAGCTGATCAGCTGGAGGCGGCCCTTGCGGAACACGCCGTAGGCAATGGCGAGGCCGACCACCGCATAGATCGCCCACGGGTGCAGCGTCCAGTGGAACAGGGTCTGGGCCATCGCCTTGCGGGCCAGCTCGACCTGGTCGGCCCCGTCGGTGCCGGGGATCCCGGCCGGTGCGGCGGGGTCCGTCGCGTCGCCGGCGAAGAAGGTGAGTGGTTCGCTCACGCCGTAGAACATCAGGCCGATGCCCATGCCGGCGGAGAACATCATCGCGATCCACGAGGAGGTCCGGAACTCCGGGTCATCGCCGTCACGGCCGAGCGGGATGTTGCCGTACTTCCCGAGGGCGAGCCAGATCGCGAACACCACGAACCCCGAGGCGGTCAGCACGAAGAACCAGCCGAGGTACTGCATCGACTTCGCCAGCGTGGTGCCCGAGGCACTGCCCAGGCCGGCGGTGTCCACGAAGCCCCAGACCAGGAAGCCGACGGCGATCGCGGCGGTGACACCGAAGACGATCCAGTCGATCCTCGACGTGTCCTGGGCCAGCTCGACCTCGGCCGGGTAGTCGAGCGCCGGGTGGGCATGCCCGACCGATTCGTCAGGTGAATGCGGTGGATCCTGCTGTGCTGTCACAGGGACTGCCTCCTGGGGCGTGGGGACTCAGAGCCCATCGACCGTTGCAGGTTGCACAGGATCGCGCAACTCCCAACGGACCCCACTCACTCTCTCAGAGAATGTCCCCCGGTGCGTAGGACGCCGCTTCCGGGTGTGCCTCGACGACCTCTGCCACCCGGCGTACGACGGCCTGGACCTGGTCGACCGCCGCGCCGGTGAACGTGATCGGCTCGGCCACCAGGGCGGAGATCTGGTCCTTGGTGAGCCCGAGACGCTCGTCGGCGGCGAGCCGGTCGAAGAGGTCGTTGACGGCGAGCCCCTGGCGCATCTCGAGGGCCACGGCGACTGCGTTCTCCTTGATCGCCTCGTGAGCGGTCTCACGCCCGACGCCGTTGCGCACGGCACTCATCAGCACCTTCGTGGTGGCCAGGAACGGGAGGTAACGGTCGAGCTCGCGCTGGATCACCGCGGGGAACGCGCCGAACTCGTCACACACGGTGAGGAAGGTCTGGAAGAGCCCGTCCGCGGCGAAGAACGCGTCGGGCAGTGCCACCCGGCGTACGACGGAGCAGGAGACGTCGCCCTCGTTCCACTGGTCACCGGCCAGCTCGCCGACCATCGAGAGGTGTCCGCGCAGGATCACGGCCAGGCCGTTGACCCGCTCGCAGGAGCGGGTGTTCATCTTGTGCGGCATCGCGGACGAGCCGACCTGGCCCTCCTTGAACCCCTCGGTGACCAGCTCGATGCCGGCCATCAGCCGGATCGTGGTGGCCAGGTTGGACGGGCCGGCGACCAGCTGCACCAGCGCGGAGACGGCCTCGAAGTCGAGCGAGCGCGGGTAGACCTGGCCGACCGACGTGAGCACGTGGTCGAAGCCCAGGTGCGCGGCGACGCGGGACTCGAGCTCGTCGAGCTTGTCGCCGTCACCGTCGAGCAGGTCGAGCATGTCCTGGGACGTGCCCATCGGGCCCTTGATGCCCCGCAGCGGATAGCGGGCGAGCAGCTCGTCGATGCGAGTGACCGCGACCAGCATCTCGTCGGCGACGGTGGCGAAACGCTTGCCGAGCGTGGTGGCCTGGGCGGCGACGTTGTGGGACCGGCCGGCCATCACGGTGGTCTCGTGCTCGGTGGCGAGTCGGGCCAGGCGCGCCAGGGTGGCGACACCACGGTCGCGCAGGATCTCCAGGGACTGGCGCACCTGCAGCTGCTCGACGTTCTCGGTCAGGTCGCGCGAGGTCATCCCCTTGTGGATGTGCTCGTGACCGGCGAGGGCACAGAACTCCTCGATGCGGGCCTTCACGTCGTGGCGGGTGACCCGCTCGCGCGTCGCGATCGAGTCGAGGTCGACCTGGTCCACGACCTTCTCGTAGGCCTCGACGACCCCGTCGGGGACGTCGATGCCGAGGTCCTCCTGGGCCTTGAGCACGGCGATCCAGAGCTGGCGCTCGAGCACGATCTTGTGCTCAGGCGACCAGATCGAGGCCAGGTCGGCGGCGGCGTAACGGGTGGCGAGGACGTTGGGAACGGTCACGTGCCCAAGTTTCTCACGGGCAGCGGGACGTCTCGAATCGTTCTCAGCCGCGGGTCGCGTCACTCGAGGGCGGCAGCGCCCTCGACCACACCGAGCGGCTCGGCGGCGATGTCGGTGCGGTGCTGCATGCCGGGGAAGCTGATCGCCGCCACGCCTTCCGAGGCCTTCGCCCGGGCGTCCGCGACGTCGGTGCCCGTGGCGCGCACGGCGAGCACGCGACCACCGGCGGTCACGAGGCGGCCCTGGTCGTCGAGGGCGGTCCCGGCGTGGATCACGTCGACGTCGGGCTCGGAGGCCAGGGTCTCGGTGCCGATGATCACGTCGCCCTTCGACGACGACTCCGGGTAACCGGCGGAGGCGAGCACGATGCTGACGGCCGCGCCGTCCCGGAACCTGGGCGCCTCGACCTCCGAGAGCCGGCCCCGCGCCGCGGCGTGCAGCAGCTCACCCAGGGGTGAGTCCAGCACCGCGAGCACGGGCTGGATGTCGGGATCCCCGAAGCGCACGTTGAACTCGATCACCTTGGGGCCGGCGTCGGTGAGCGCCAGGCCGACGTAGAGGCAGCCCCGGAACGGGGTGTCGCGGCGCGCCATCTCGTCGAGCGTGGGCTGTACGACGGTCTCCATCACGGTCGTGACGAGGTCGGCGGGCGCCCACGTCAGCGGCGTGTAGGAGCCCATGCCGCCGGTGTTGGCGCCGCGGCCGCCGTCGAAGATGCGCTTGAAGTCCTGGGCCGGCTGCAACGGGTGCGCCATGGTGCCGTCGCAGACCGCGAACAGCGACACCTCGGGGCCGGCGAGGAACTCCTCGATGACCACGGTGTCGCAGGACGCGGCGTGGGCCAGCGCCTCGTCCCGGTCGTTGGTGACCACGACGCCCTTGCCGGCGGCGAGGGCGTTGTCCTTGACGACGTACGGCGCCCCGAACGCGTCCAGCGCGGCCGCGGCCTCCTCCTGCGTCGAGCAGGTGGCGGAACCGGCGGTCGGCACGCCGGCGGCGGCCATCACCTCCTTGCTGAACGCCTTGGAGCCCTCGAGCTGGGCGGCCGCCCTCGACGGGCCGCAGGAGGCGATGCCGCGGGCCGTCACCGCGTCACCGACGCCGGCCACCAGGGGCGCCTCGGGGCCCACCACGACGAGGTCGATGCCCAGCCGCTCGGCCAGGTCGGCGACCGCGGGGCCGTCCATCGGGTCCACGTCGTGCAGGGTCGCCGTCGTCGCCATCCCGGGGTTGCCGGGAGCGGCGTGCACCTCGGTGACGGAGGGATCCTGGGCCAGGGCAAGGACGAGGGCGTGCTCGCGGCCTCCGCTGCCGATCACGAGAGTCTTCACGGGTGTCGATCCTACGGTGCGTTTCTCGTCGACCGGCGTGGGGCAGGATGGGGCCGTCATGTCGCTGAACACTCCTGCTCCCGGCACCCGCTTCGGTCGCTACCGCATCGACGAGCGCATCGGCATGGGCGGCATGGGCGTGGTCTTCCGGGCCACCGACACGCACCTGAACCGCACGGTGGCGCTGAAGGTGATGGCCGGCCGGCTGACCGGGGACGACGCGTTCACCCAGCGCTTCGAGCGCGAGGCCGACATCATGGCCCGTCTCGACTCCCCCCACGTGATCGCGATCCTGGACCACGGCGTCGAGGACGGCGTCCCGTGGATCGCCACCCAGTTCGTCCGGGGCGGCGACCTCTCCGACCTGTTGCGCGAGACCGGGAGCCTGTCGCTGACCCGCGCCGCGAACGTGTCCGCGCAGATCGCCGAGGCACTCTCCGACGCCCACCGGGCCGGCGTCGTGCACCGCGACGTGAAGCCGAGCAACGTGCTGCTGCGCGAGAGCCCCCTCGACAGCAGCGGGTCCGAGCCCTTCGCCTACCTGTGCGACTTCGGCATCGCCCATGCCGGCAGCACCGGCCTCACCCAGACCGGCGGTGTCGCCGGCAGCTGGGCCTGGCTGGCACCCGAGCGCACCAAGGGCGACCCGGGGACCGCGCGCTCCGACATCTACGCCCTCGGCTGCGTGCTGTGGGCCACGCTGACCGGCCACGCGCCGTACGCCGGCTCCGACGTCGAGGTCGCCCTGGCCCAGGTCCGGGACCCGGTGCCCCAGTTCATCGGCGACGACCCTGCGACGACCCGGGTGAACGCCGTCCTCGCCAAGGCCCTGGCCAAGGATCCCGCCGACCGCTATCCGACGGCCGCTGAGTTCCGCGTCGACCTGCTCTCCCTGACCCGCCTCGGCGACCGCGCACTGGTCGCCCCGGAAGGCCCCACCCACGCACCCGACGGCACCGGGACGGCCGTGCGCGACGGTTCCCGCTCCGGCACGTCCCGCCAGCGGCCCGGCGCCCCGCGGTGGCCGGTCGCTGCGCTGCTCGCGCTCGCCCTCGTCGCCGGGGCGTCGTACGCCGTGTGGCGTCAGCAGGGCGATGACCAGCCGCCCGGGCAGGAGCCCGCCGCGATCCAGGGTGACGTCGACGGTGACGGCCGGGGCGACCTGGTCTTCCGCTGGTTCAACTGGGGCAGCAAGTACAAGGAGGGCCGCAACTTCCTGGTCCGCTCCACGGGCACGTCCTTCGCCGAGCCCCGGCGGACGTCTCAGCCCGACGGCTACATGGTGCGTGGAGACGTGGACGGCGACGGGCACGACGACGTGGTGGCGATCGACGACAACCTGGAGACCAAGGGGCTCGACGTCACCGTCATCAGCAGCGACGGCACCCAGTCCGGCGTCGCCTTCGGTCGGCGCGGCCACCGCGACGACGCGTTCCCGGTGATGGCCGACGTCAACGGCGACGGCCTCGACGACCTGCTGCTGACCTGGGCACGCCGGCCCGACGATGCCCGGTCCACGCTCGAGCTCGAGCTGGCCGTGGCCACCGACAACGGTTTCGCGCAGCCCACCCCGGCCGGCACCATCGCGGGCTGGGCCGGCTACGGCGAGGTGATGGTGGCCGGTGATGTCGACGGCGACCGGCGCGACGACCTGGTCCTGCGTCGCACCCACGCGGGCGAGGACGGTCCGGAGGCGGAGCTGCGGGTGCTGCGCTCCGACGGTTCCGGGTTCGCCCCGGCGAGCGCCGGGCAGGCGACGCCCTTCGACGGCCCGGTTCCGCCACCCGTCGACGTGGCCGACCTCGACGGGGACGGGACCGAAGAGGTGGTGGTCCTGGTGCGTGACGTTCCCGGCATCCTGCGCGTGCACCGGTTCGAGGACGATGCCCTCTCCGAGGGCGAGGACTGGGCCACCGACCCCGTCGGCGACCCTGAGGGGACTGCGGCCCTGGCCCTGGTCGACGTCGACGGTGACGGGAAGTCGGACGCCGTGCTGCAGCGCAGCAACACCGAGACCCACGTGCGTCTCGACGTCGCCCTGTCCACGGGCGAGTCGTTCCGGGCGCCCTCCCGCTGGGCCGAGGTCGCCTGCCTCAACAAGGAGTGCGACGAGACCTGGTCGATCGTGACCGACAACATCACCTGACCCCGGCGTCAGCTGTCGTGGACCACGATCGTCTGCTCGCGACCCGGTCCGACACCGACACCCCAGAACGGCGCACCGCTGAGCTCCTCGAGCGCCTTCACGTAGACCTGCGCGTTCTTCGGCAGGTCCTCGAAGCGACGGCAGCCGGAGATGTCGGTCCCCCAGCCGTCGAAGAACTCATAGATCGGCGTGGCGTGGTGGAACTCGGTCTGCGTCATCGGCATCTCGTCGACCCGCTGGCCGTCGATCTCGTAGGCCACGCACACCGGGATGCGTTCCCAGTCGCCGAGGATGTCGAGCTTGGTCAGGAAGAACTCGGTGAGCCCGTTGACCCGGGTGGTGTAGCGCGCGATCACCGAGTCGTACCACCCGCAGCGACGGGTGCGGCCGGTGGAGACACCGATCTCACCGCCGAGCGTCTGCAGCTTCACGCCGTCGTCGTCGAACAGCTCGGTCGGGAACGGACCGGACCCGACGCGCGTCGTGTAGGCCTTGATCACGCCGATCACCCGGTCGATGCGGGTCGGCCCGACCCCGGCGCCCACGCACACCCCGCCGGAGACCGGGTTGCTGCTGGTCACGAACGGGTAGGTGCCGTGGTCGACGTCGAGCATCGTCGCCTGGGCGCCCTCGAAGAGCACCGTCTTGTCGGCGTCGAGCGCCTGGTTGAGCAGCAGCGACGTGTCGGCGACCATCGGCCGCAGCCGGTCGACGTACTGGGTGAGCTCCTCGACGACCGCGTCGACCTCGATCGCCCGGCGGTTGTAGACCTTGGTGAGCAGGTGGTTGCGCACGTCGAGTGCGGCCTCGATCTTCTCGCGCAGGATCTTCTCGTCGAAGAGGTCCGCGACGCGCACGCCGTAGCGGTTCACCTTGTCGGAGTACGCCGGCCCGATGCCGCGCCCCGTCGTGCCGATGTTGTTCTTGCCGAGGAAGCGCTCGGAGACCTTGTCGATCGTGGAGTGGTAGGACGCGATGACGTGGGCGTTGGCGCTGACCTTCAGGTCGGCCACCTCGACGCCACGCTCGATCAGGCCGTCGAGCTCACGGAAGAGCGCCTCGGGAGAGACCACGACGCCGTTGGCGATCACGGAGGTGGCGCCCGGGGTGAGGATGCCGCTGGGCAGCAGGTGGGTGGCGAACTTCTCGCCGTTCACCACGATGGTGTGGCCGGCGTTGTGGCCGCCGCTGGTGCGGACGACGTAGTCGATGGCCGTGTCCTGCGCGAGCAGGTCGGTCGCCTTGCCCTTGCCTTCGTCGCCCCACTGGGCGCCCAGAACGATGATCGCGGGCATGGAGTGCCCCCTCCGTAGACATGGAAACAGCCCGGCAACAGCGCAAGTGCTGAAACGGGCTCTTGCGACCACACGTTACCAAAGCCGACGGTAGGGTCACGGATCGTGGAACCATTGCTGCTGATCACCAACTCCCAGGCCGGGAGCTCCGACCAGGCCAATCTCGAGCTGGCCCTCGACGTCCTCCGCGCCGAGTGCAGTGTCGAGATCGCCGAGACGTCGAACCCCGGCGAGCTCGACGGCGTGCTGCACCGCGCCGGATCCCGTCGCATCGTGATCGCCGGCGGGGACGGCAGCATCCACGCCGTCGTGGCCGCCCTGCACCGGCGCAACGAGCTGGCCGGCAAGGTGCTCGGCCTGATCCCGCTGGGCACCGGCAACGACTTCGCCCGCAGTGCGGGGATCCCCGAGGACCCCGCGAAGGCCGCCCGTCTCGTGCTGCACGGCAAGCCCACCCCCACGGACCTGCTGGTCGACGAGTTCGGCGACATCGTGGTCAACAACGTGCACCTCGGCGCCAGCGCCCAGGCCGGCCGCCTCGGCTCCGCCGTCAAGGGCGTGCTGGGCAAGGTGAAGCTGGGCAAGATCGGCTATCCGATCGGCGCCGCCCTGGCCGCGCTCCGGCCGCACGTCCTGCGGCTGAAGGTCGAGGTGGACGGCAAGGTGGTCAACGACCTCGACCAGCCGGTGCTGATGGTCTCCCTCGGCAACGGCTCCGACGTCGGCGGAGGGACGACCCTCAACCCCGACGCCGAGCCGACCGACGGCTCGATCGACGTGATGATCTCCCGTGCCGTCCAGGGCTGGTCGAAGGTCAACTTCGCAACCCTGCTCTCACGCGGCGAGCACGACTCCCACGAGGACGTGCTCACCATGCGCGGCACGACGGTCACCGTTGCCGGTGAGGAGTTCTGGACCAGCGCCGACGGCGAGATCCACGGACCGGAGACCCGGCGGACCTGGCGGGTCGAGCCGGGCGCCTACTCCCTCACCCGCTAGACCCACCCGCGGCGCACCGCTTCGACACCCGCCTGGAAGCGGGTGTCGACACCGAGTTCCTGCAGCAGGTCGGCGACCCGACGGCGTACGGTCCGCAGGCTCAGGCCCATGGTGCGCGCGATCTGTTCGTCGCGCATGCCACGGCCCATCTGCTGCAGCAGCATGCGGCGGTCCGTGTCGCCCCGGGCCGCTCCGGGAACCACGACCGCTCGCGACCAGATCTCCTCGAAGAGCTCGGCCAGCACCGCGGTCATGCCGACCTGGCGGAGCAGGATGCGTCGCTGGTTGGCCACCCCCCACACCTCCGGGACCACCGCGCCGACACCCGCCACGACCGCCATCCGGCTCGGCACCTCGGGGACCAGGCGGACCTCCTCCCCCGCATCCATCCGCTCGAAGAGCGAGCGCGGCGCCTCCTCCAGCACCCGAGCCGGGTAGATCGCACGTGAGCGCTGGCCACGGGCCAGGGCGGCCCGGACGGCGCGTGACATCGCCGGCTCCTGGGGCAGCTTCCACTGGTCCGGGCGCAGCCACATCAGGTCCCCGCGGGACTCCGATACCCAGGCGCGCAGGGTCGCGTGCACGTCGTGGCCGGCGCGCAGCTCGACATCCGACAACCCCGGTCCGGCCGGCTGGTCGCCGAGCATCCCGCTGACGTCCGGGATCGAGACGCGGAGCCGTTCCAACCGGTCGACCACCGACCGGAGCTGGTCGGCCTCCGCGGCGACCACCTCGGCCAACAGGTCGTAGCCGGCAGGCACGCTCAGCTGGTCGTCGCTGACGGCCGCCACTCCCGCCGCGACCAGCGGCTCGAGGACCCGTTCGAGCTCCTCGCGGTCGATCTCGAGTGCCGCCGCGGCCTCGTCCAACGAGACGCCGGAGTGCGGTCGCAGCCGTTGGTGCCAGTCCACCTCCGACGGCGAGATGCCGAGCACGGCCAGCGCGTCGAGTCGTCTCAGGGGCATGGTTGGCAGGTTAGTGCCATTGGCCCATTTGTGACAGGACAGCGGCCGGGAACGGTGCCAAGATGTGCTGCGCAGGCAGACAGAACGGTCGAATCGCGGGGGGTTTGACCGCTCAGTCGTGCCTGATGGGCGTCGAAATGGGCTGTGGGCGGGACCATTTCGTCGCCCATTCATGCGTTCGGGAGGGCTCGGGTAGCGTTTCCCCTTGGCCAACCCACCCGAACCTTCAGGAGCGCGTCACCATGGCACGAGGCGGACCACAGACCCCGAGCGACTGGGTGACCCGGGCCGCCGACGACGCCGTTCGCCATGCCGGTGACGACGCCGAGCTGATCACCGTCGCCTCCGGAGCCAGCCCGTCGGGCCCGATCCACCTCGGCAACCTGCGTGAGTTCCTGACCGTGCACTTCGTCGCCGAGGAGCTGCGCTCACGCGGGCTCGACGTGCGCCACCTGCACTCGTGGGACGACTACGACCGGTTCCGCAAGGTGCCGGCAGGGGTCGACGAGTCGTGGCACGAGCACATCGGGCGCCCGCTCTCGGCCGTCCCGGACCCGTGGGGATGCCACGACTCCTGGGCCACGCACTTCAAGGCCCCGCTCCAGGACGCCCTGGCCGCGATGGGTGTCGAGATGGACGAGCTCTCGCAGACCGAGCTCTACCGGTCCGGCACCTACACCGAGCAGATCCTCACCGCCGTGCGCAACCGCGACCGCATCGAGCAGGTGCTGGCCCGCTACCGCACCAAGGCCGCGGCCCCGGTCGCCGAGTCCGAGCAGGAGGCCGTGGCACTGGCCGACTCCGTGACCGTCGAGGACGAGCCCACCGGTGACGACCTGCTGGCTCGCTTCCCCTACAAGCCCTACTGCCGCGACTGCGGCCGGGACACCACCACCGTCACGGCGTACGACGACGAGTCGACCGACCTCTCCTACACCTGCCAGTCGTGTTCCTTCGAGGGCATCACGAACCTCGCCACGCAGAGCGAGGGCAAGCTGGTGTGGAAGGTCGACTGGCCGATGCGCTGGGCCTTCGAGGGCGTGGACTTCGAGCCCGGCGGGGTCGACCACGCCTCTCCCGGGTCGTCGTACACGGTCGGCAAGGAGCTGGTGAAGGCGATCTACGGCGGCCGGGCACCCTCGTTCGTGGGCTACTCGTTCGTGGGCGTGGCCGGGATGGCGAAGATGTCGTCCTCCAGGGGAGGGGTGCCGACCGCGGCCGACGCCCTCAAGGTGCTCGAGGCCCCGATCCTGCGCTGGCTCTACGTGCGCCGCCAGCCCAAGCAGGCCTTCAACGTCGAGTTCGGGCCCGAGGTCGTGCGCCTCTACGACGAGTGGGACGCGCTCGGCCGCAAGGCAGCGAACCCCGACAAGCGCGACGCCCAGGTGCTCGCCTTCGAGCGCGCCGCGGCGACCACCACCGCCGGCACCCTGCCGACCCCCGAGGTCGTCGTCCCGTTCCGCACGCTGGCCTCGGTCGCCGACGTCACCGCCGGCTCCGCCGACATGATCAGCCAGATCATCGGTCGGGTCGGCCACGCACACGACTCGGTCGACGACCTGCAGCCGCGCCTGGACCGCGCGATGCAGTGGACCTCCGACTTCGTCGACGCCGAGGACCGCACGACGGTGCGCGCGACGCCCGACACCGCTCGGCTCGCTGCGCTCTCCGACGACGAGTCGCGCTGGGTCTCGCTGCTGCTGGAGACGTTGCCCTCGCCCCTGGAGCTCGACGAGGTGACGTCGGTGGTCTACGGCGTGCCGAAGCTCGCCCGCGGCCTGGCCGTCGACGATGCCCCGACCGACGAGGTGAAGGCCGACCAGAAGGCGTTCTTCAAGCTGCTCTACAACCTGCTCGTCGACAAGGACCGCGGACCACGCCTCCCGACGTTGATCGTGGCCCTCGGCGCCGACCGGGTGCGCGCGCTCCTGGGCTCCTGACGCACCAGCACCGCCCAAGGGCCGGCGTACGCCGCCCGCGCGAGGGCGTGCGCTCAGCCCAGCAGCTCGGCGTACGCCGTGGGGCTGGAGTCGCGCAGGAACTCCGAGCAGCGATCCCACTCGGCCTGCTCGCCGATGGCCTTCGCCGACTTGGCGAGAAGCGCCAGTGAGCGCAGGAAGCCGCGGTTCGGCTCGTGCTCCCACGGGACCGGGCCGTGGCCCTTCCAGCCGTTGCGGCGCAGCATGTCGAGGGAGCGGTGGTAGCCGACCCGAGAGTAGGCGTAGACGGTGACGTCATCGGCGCCCTGGTCGACGGCCTGCTCGGCCAACGCCGCCCAGGCGAAGGGCGACTCGGGGCGGCTGCGCACCACCTCCACGGGAGCAGCGCCGCCGGCAAGCTCGGCTGCGGCGGGGTCTTCGGGCAGGTGCGTGGGCGGGGGTCCCGCCATCAGGTCGACGTGGCTCATGTCGCCAAGCCTGCCACGCGGCCCCCGGCCACACTCAACGGGACAGGTCGCGCTCCTGCACGACCGGTCGGCCGGAGCACACCACGAACGTGGCGACGTGCACATTGCTTTGTCACTGCAAGGGTGTTGACTGTTCTCGTGACAGACACCGACACCACCGCTGCGCCGACGACGCACGAGACCAACCCATGGCCGGCGCTCTTCGCGCTCTGTCTCGGCTTCTTCATGATCCTGGTCGACATGACGATCGTGACGGTCGCGACGCCCGACATCATGAGCGACCTCGACGCCGAGGTGAACTCCGTCGTCTGGGTGACCAGCGCCTACCTCCTGGCGTACGCCGTCCCGGTGCTGATCACAGGTCGGCTCGGCGACCGCTTCGGCCCCAAGCGCCTCTACCTGGCAGGACTGACCGTCTTCACGATCGCGTCCCTGTGGTGCGGGCTCACCAGCACCGTCGAGATGCTGATCGGCGCCCGTGTGCTGCAGGGGTTCGGGGCCGCGATGATGGCGCCGCAGACGATGGCGATCATCACCCGCATCTTCCCGGCCGCCCGCCGTGGTCAGGCGATGTCCCTGTGGGGCGCCACCGCCGGAGTCGCCACGCTCGTCGGGCCGCTGCTCGGCGGGGTGCTGGTCGGCCAGCTCGGGTGGGAGTGGGTCTTCTTCGTCAACATCCCGGTGGGTGTCATCGCCTACGTCCTGGCCCAGCGCCTGGTGCCGTCCCTCGAGACCCACCAGCACACGTTCGACTGGCTCGGCGTGGCCCTGTCCGGGATCGGGATGTTCTGCCTGGTGTTCGGCATCCAGGAGGGCCATCAGTACGACTGGTCGAGGATCACCGGCGTGATCACGGTCTGGCGACTCATCGTCACCGGTCTCGTCGTGCTGGCGATCTTCATCCTCTGGCAGGCGCGCAACCGCAAGGAGCCGCTGGTCCCGCTGCGCCTGTTCCGCGACCGCAACTTCTCGGTCTCCAACCTGGCCATCTCCACGATGTCGTTCGCCATCACGTCCATCGGCTTCCCCTTCATGCTCTACGCCCAGCTGGTCCGCGGCCTCTCCCCGACCCGCGCAGCCCTGCTCCTGGTGCCGATGGCGCTGATGAGCATCGTGCTGGCTCCCGGGGTCGGCAAGCTGATCGACCGGCTGCACCCGCGCAACATCACCGCGATCGGTTTCCTCGCCGCGTCCGGGTCCTTGTTCTGGCTCTCCCGGGTGATGACCCCCGAGGCCTCCACCTGGGAGTTCATCGCCCCGATGGCGCTGCTCGGAGCCGGCAGCGCCGCGGTCTGGGCGCCGCTGACCGCGACCGCCACCCGCAACCTGCCGATGAACCTGGCCGGCGCCGGTGCGGGGGTCTACAACGCCACCCGCCAGGTCGGTGCCGTGCTCGGCTCGGCCGCGATCGCCGTGCTCATGGATGCCAGGCTGGCCAAGCACCTGCCCGGTGTGGATGCCGGGCCGGAGGCCTCGCTGACCGGTTCACTGCCCGCCGCGGTGCACGTGCCCTTCAGCCAGGCGATGGCCGACTCGATGCTGCTGCCACCCGCCGTGCTGCTCGTCGGCTTCGCCGCCGTGCTGTTCTTCGTCAAGCCCAGCCACGAGCGCTGAGCCGAGCCCGTCCGCCTTCACCCCGGGCGCGCGCTCGTTCCGCGGTCCTCGCCTCGGGCACGTCACCTGGGGGTCGGTGGGGTCAGCCGCGGAGCGAGGTGCCGGCCGAGCTCAGGTTCTCGCACGCCTCGACGACCCGGGCAGCCATCCCGGCCTCGGCGGCCTTGCCCCAGGCGCGCGGGTCGTAGGCCTTCTTGCTGCCCACCTCGCCGTCCACCTTGAGCACACCGTCGTAGTTGTGGAACATGTGCGCGGCGGCAGGTCGGGTGAAGGCGTACTGCGTGTCGGTGTCGACGTTCATCTTGATCACGCCGTGGCCCACGGCGGCGGCGATCTCCTCCGGCGTCGAGCCGGAGCCGCCGTGGAAGACCAGGTCGAAGGGCTTGGAGCCGGCCTCGAGGCCCAGCTCGGCGACGACCGCGTCCTGGGCGGTCCTGAGGATCTCGGGTCGCAGCTTCACGTTGCCGGGCTTGTAGACCCCGTGCACGTTGCCGAAGGTCAGCGCCGTCATGTAGCGACCCTTCTCACCGACGCCGAGCGCGGCCACGGTCGCCAGCGCGTCCTCGGGGGTCGTGTAGAGCTGGTCGTTGATCTCGTTGGCGACGCCGTCCTCCTCGCCACCGACGACACCGATCTCGACCTCGAGGATGATCCTGGCCGCGGCACACGCCTCGAGCAGCTCCTCGGCGATGACGAGGTTCTCCTCCAGGGGTACGGCGGAACCGTCCCACATGTGCGACTGGAACAGCGGCAGTTCACCCCGGTCGACGCGCTCCCTCGACAGCGCCAGCAGCGGGCGCACGAAGCCGTCGAGCTTGTCCTTGGGGCAGTGGTCGGTGTGCAACGCGATGTTGACCGGGTAGTTCTTCGCCACCTCGGCGGCATAGGCCGCGAACGCGACGGAGCCGGTGACCATGTCCTTCACGGAGGGGCCGGAGAGGTACTCCGCACCCCCTGTCGAGACCTGGATGATGCCGTCCGAGCCTGCGTCCGCGAAGCCCTGGAGCGCGGCGTTCAGCGTCTGTGAGGACGAGACGTTGATGGCCGGGTAGGCAAAGCCTCGGGCCTTGGCTGCATCGAGCATCTCGGCGTAGACCTCGGGGGTGGCGATCGGCATCGCGAAATCTCCTCTTGCGGACAGGCAGCGGTCGGCGCCCACCCTAGGCCATGGCGCTCGATCGGGGTCAGCCCAAGTCACACTTCAGCACGGGTTCGGAGACGTGGCTGCCCCGCACCGTCCGAACGGTGACGCAGCGCTCGCCCCCGGAGCGCACGACGAGGGTGGTCCGATCGGTCTCGATCGCGTGCGCCGGATCCAGCGAGAGTGCCGAGGGATCGGCCTGCAGGTGCAGTGAGTAGGTGTCGCCCGGCTGGGGATCCGGGTTCTTCCACGCCACCCTGAGCTGGTCCGGACCACGCACCGAGACCGACACCGACGTGGGCGTGAGCGGCCCGGCCGGGCCGATCGGGTCGACCGCCTCGGGCTTCGTCACGGGCGCCTCCTCCTGCTCGGTGCCCCCCGGGGCCCGGGTGCCGAGCCAGATCGCACCGGCCACGACGGCCAGCACCACGAGGAGCCCCGCCACGACCAGCGGTGCCCTGTGCGAGCCGGCCCCCGGCGCAGCTGACGATCTCCCCCCGGCGCTTCGCGCCCGCAGACGAGTCGCGTCGTCCCCCCGCGGCGACTGGCCCACCGGTGGCGCACCCCACCCCGGATGGACGGTCGGCGAGGTCGATCCGGACGGCGAGGTGGACGGCACGTCCGGGTCGATCGACACGAAGCCGCTCACCCTGGTGCCGCCGACTCCCTCCTCAGCCACCACGTCCGCGACGTGCTCGTCCAGCACGTCGACCGTGGTCACCGGCTGGTGCAGCTCGGCCTGGATCCCCTGCAGGGCACGGGCGAAGGACAGCGCCGTGTCGAAGCGCTCGTGCGGCGACTTCGCCATCGCCGTCCGCAGTGCCCGCTCGAGGGACTCCGGAACGTCGCGACGGCCCGTCGGGGGCACCGGCATGCCCTTGACGCGGGCACCCAGGGAGACGGAGTCGTTGGCGCCGCCGGGAGCGTAGAACGGCGAGTGGCCCACCAGGGCGGCCCACAAGGTCGCGGCCAGCGAGTAGACGTCGCTGCTGGCGCCCATGGGCGCCCCGGCGGTGAGCTGCTCCGGAGGCGCCCAGGGCACCGACACCCCGATGCCCTGGCCGGCGCCGGCGCTGCTGGTGTTGACCGAGATGCCGAAGTCGGTCAGTGCCGCGCGGCCGAACTCGGTGAACAGGATGTTGGCCGGCTTGATGTCCCGGTGCAGGATGCCCAACCGGTGCGCGGTCTCGACGGCGCCGCACAGCTGCACGACCACGTCGAGGGCCTTGGCGACACTCAGCGGCCGCTTGCGCAGCCGGACCAGGAGGTGCGGCGGTGGGCAGAACTCCATCACCAGGTACGGCCGACCGTCCGGAGTGATCGCGGCCTGGTAGATGCTGACGATCGAAGGGTGGTTGGACAGCTGCGCCATCACGCTCGCCTCGGCCGCGAAGGAGGCGTGCACGTCGGCGTCGATGTCGGTGAGCAGGACCTTGACGGCCACCAGCCGTCCGAGCCCGAGCTGTTCGTACTTGAAGACGTCCGAGAAGCCCCCGCCGCCCAGCAGCTCGACGTACTCGAAGCCCGGCAGCTGGGGCGGGGCGACGTGTGGGCCGCTCATGGCAACTCCTCGAATCGCAGTCGTACGCCGTGTCCCAGGTCGACGACGTCCCCGGGCACGAGGATCTGGGACGTGTCGGAGAGACGGATCAGTCGTTGCCCGCTGCGGCGCAGGAAGGTGCCGTTGGTCGATCCGAGGTCCACGACCAACACGTTCCAGTCCTCGATGTGCAGCGCCAGGTGGCTCGAGGAGATGTGTGAGTGCGGGAGTCGCATCAGCCGCGGCTCCTCGCTCCCCGTGAACCTGCTGGCCCGGGGAGCCCGGCCGACCACCACCGGGCCGGTCAGGTCCAGGCTCTCCCCGGAGGTCGCGATCACCCGCCCCATCACCGGTCGCGGCACTCGGACCGGGGCCGCGGACAGGGTGGCCGCGCACACCCGGCAGGTCGGCCGTTGCGGTGGGTTGGCATGGCCCGCGGGGCACCGGACGGCAAGCAGGTCCCTGGTGTGCCCGGGCGCGACCAGCGGCGGGGACGAGGCACTTCCCGGCACCCGGGCCACCGTGTGGCCGTCGTGCTCGACCGACGGCGCCGATCGCACGAAGCCCGGCGAGCCCGGGGCCGCCGAGATGAAACCGGCGCCGGGTCGCCCCGCCGGCGAGGGCACCGCGGCACCGTCGGCAGCCCACCGCATCGCCGACGCGGGCACGACCCCGGCGTCCAGCATCCGTCCGGGCACGGTCGGGGAGGCATCGCCGTCACGGGTGAGGACCACCCCGGCCGCCTGGCGGACCCGTCTCTCCGCCCAGGTCAGCACGCCGTTGCCGCAGGCCGCCACCGGCTCGCCCGGTGCCGTCGCGGTGGCCACGAACCGCCCCCGCGCTGCGAGGTGGAGGCTGCCACCGGGGGCGCCGACCGCCACCGTGAACTCGGGCAGGTCGAGCAACCCGGTGCCGAGGGCCTCGGACAGACCGGTCAGGAAGTCGCCGAGCTCCCGGACGTCGCGGACGCGCTGCCACAGACGATTGGCGGTCTCGAGGTCCACCGCGCCGTCGAGCAGCGCCACGCCGAACGGCCAGGCCAGGCCGTGCTGCTCCCCCGGGGTCCAGTGTGCGCTCACCCCATCACCCCGCTCACGCCCTGCTGCGTCAGGCTGGGCCGGGTCTCGTCGCCGAGGGGGTCGTGCTCGAACGTCTCGAGGGTGTCGTCGGGCTCGCTGAGGTCGGGGTGCCCGACGCCGCGCACCACCTGGGCATCGACGACCACGGCTGTGACGTTGTCTCGCCCGCCGGAGCGAACCGCCGCGGCGACCAGCTCGGCGGCCGCCTCGGAAGGATCGGGGTGGGCCATCAGCAGCGCGGCGATCAGCGGATCGCTGAGCTCTCCGGTGAGCCCGTCGGAGCAGATCAGCACGCGGTCGTCGACCCGGGCCGGGACCAGCCACCGGTCCGGGTCACGGCTCCCGGCCACGCCACCCCCGATGGCCCGGGTGATCACGTTCCTGGTGGTGCGGGCGTCGGCCTCGGCGACGCTCAGCCCGCGGTCGAGGAGGTCCTGGTGCTCCGAGTGGTCGACGGTGACCTGGTCGAGCACCTCGTCACGCAGGAGGTAGGTGCGCGAGTCGCCGATGTTGAAGACCAGCCACGTCGGCGCTCCCTCGTGCACCGTCAGCGCCGCGCCGGACAGGGTGGACCCGGGTGCCCCCGGGCGCACAGCAGCCAGGCCGTCGACCACGGTGCCCGCGTGGGCAGCCGCCGAGGTGACGTGCTCGGCGGTGGCCCAGTGCTCCCACGGCGCCGAACCGAAGGCTTCGACCACCAGGTCGGCCGCGACCCGGCCGGACTCGTGGCCGCCCATCCCGTCGGCGACCAGGAACACGGGTGCCCGGATCAGCCAGGCGTCCTGGTTCTCCGCGCGCACCAGCCCGGGGTGGGTGGCCGCGCCGGCCCCCACCTCGAAGACCGTTCCGCGCAATCGTGGATTCATCGCAGTGACCGTATCGAGAAACGGGCGCGTAGCCGTTGCCACGGGCCGGACCCCTCGTGGAGCTCCTCGCGCAGTCCGTCGACGGCTTCCCAGACGGCGTCCACGTCGCTGCTCGTGGGGTCGGTGACACCGAAGACGTGGCCGTCCACCCGATGGGCCATGGTGGTCCCGGACGACGTCGGGATGCGGTCGCCGAGGATCATCGCCGCTTCGGTGCGAGTCGCCTGGCGCGGCACGGAGAGGCCGACGTCGGCCCCGAGGTCGATGATCTCGGACCAGCCGCCGCTGATCCGGTCGGCCAGGCGCGGGGCGTTGCGACGACGCTGGCGGCGCCGGGACTTCAGCGCGGCCACCACCAGGAAGGGGGCCAGGAGCAGGAGCAGGACGCCGGTGCCGATGGCCACCCACCTCAGCACCACGGCGACCGTGGAGTCGTCGTCGTCGCGACGATCGACGTCGGAGTCGGCGGGCGGTGGCTCGCGTGGCTCACGTTCCTCGGGGACCTCCGGAGGGGGCAGCACCTGGGGCTCGTTGCGGGGGTTGGGCTCCGGCGTGTTCACCTCGGGGGTCTGGTCCTCCGGCGGCGTCGGGTCGAACGTCACCCACCCGGCGTCGCCGAACAGGACCTCGACCCACACGTGCGCGTCGTCTCCCGTGATCGCCAGGGGCGCGCTCCCGCTCGTCCCGGTGTCGGGGTGGAACCCCATCACCACGCGCGCCGGCAGATCCAGGTCGCGCGCCATCAGGGCGAACGCGACGGCGTACTGCTCGTCGTCGCCGATCATCTGCTGGCTCTGGCTCTCCAGGAGCTGGCTGATCCGCGTGACCGTGTGCCCGGCGTACGACGGAACTCCCTCGTCGGTGCCGTTGGCGAAGAAGCCGTCCTGGCGGAACCTGCTCTCGATCTGCCGCAGCTGCTCCATCGGTGTGACCGCGTCGCCGACGAACTCGGCGACCTTGTTGGACACCGCATCGACCCGCGCCGTGTTCTCCGGCATCCGGAAGGACCGGTCGGGCTCGAGGTCCGCCGGAAGTTCCTTGCTCTCGGCCGCGCTGAGGCTCGGGCGAGCCACGTCGACGGTGTACGTCGTGCCCTCACCGACCCCGGCCGTGGTCAGGGCCGTGCCCGTAGCGGGGTTGAAGAACAGGCCGGCAGCGAGGCCTTCCTCGTCGTCGCCGGCGAAGGTGACGCCACGCAGGTCACCTCCTCCGGGGACCCACACCCCGGAGTAGCCCACGATCCGGAAGGTCAGCTCGTCGACCGGGGTCTCGCTCCCGGAGAACTCGGAGGGCAGGATCTCCTGCCCCGCGTGGACGAACTGGGCCGAGCCCTCGGACACGCTGTAGACGTTGCCGTCGTAGAGGTCCATCGTCGCCAGCCGGATCCGGCCACCTTCCGGCAACCCCTCCACGGTGAAGAGGGTCTCCTTCTCCAGGGTCGCCGACAGGTGCCGGAACAGCGTGAGCGGGCTGGCGTAGTCACGCAGCTCGAGTGGCGGCACGACGTGGTCCCGGAGCACGGTGCGGTCCGGGTGCGGGGCCAGCAGCGCAAGGCCGGTGACCGCCAACCCGCCGGCCGCGGCGAGTGCGACCGCGCCGATCACTGCCTGGCGGATGCGGGGAGTGCGGGCCGTGGGGCCCGAGCGGCTGAAGATGGCGTGACCGCGCAGGTCACCGCGTCGGGTGCGCCACGACGCCCAGACCAGGGCGACGGCCGCGAACAGCGCACCCCGGAGCGCGCCGAAGGGTGCGTCGTGGGATCCCCACAGGATGCCCACGACCAAGAGGACCAGTGGCGCGAGCAGGCCACCCAGGACGACCCACCGCAGTGCACGCAGACGGAGCACTGAGCTCGTGGCCACCGTGGCGGTGACCAGCGCGCCCAGGAACGGCGCGACTGCCGGGCCGTCGAACTGGCCGGCCGGGAGCCCGACGGTCAGCAGGTCCCGCCAGGCCTGCCACGACAACAGGGTCAGGCGCCGGATCGTCTCCCCGGTCGGGAGGAACCCGGCGACGGTCGTCGAGGGCAGCGCGAACGGGCCCCCGAGGAGCAGGTAGCCGAGCATGGTGGCCAGCAACGTGCCCAGGCGGCTCCAGCGCCGCCACGCACCGAGGACGCCGATGCCGACGCCGAGGACGACGCCGCCACCGGCAGCGACGAGGCCCACCGCGCCGCCGAACACCGGACCGAACCCGATCGCGCCGAGGGACAGCAGGAGCGTGGTGGCAGCGACGTCGCCGGCGGCACGGCGTACCGCCGGCAGCTTCCACGGGGCGACGCGGCGCACGGTCCCACCCGTGAAGACGGACCGGGACCGGGAGCCGGTGGAGGTGCTGCTCATCGCAGGCTCCTGATCGCTCGGGGCAACGCCTGCACGTCGGGTACGTCGAGCAGCGTGAGGTCACCGATGCGGCGCTGGGTCGGCTCCGTCCCGCCGGCGCAGCGCACCGCGAACGACGACACCGACAGGGGCAACGCCTTGTGCGCCGCGCGCAGGTCGAGAGGCTCGGCCGGGCCACCGGCGAGCAGGGTGACCACCGAGGCCTGCGGCACCGCGCGGATCGCCTTGGCGGCCAGGTCACGCAGGGAGACCTGCTGCGTGGCCGGCTCGAGCTCGGCCAGCCGGTCGAGCATCAGGGGACCGCTCGCGGTCGGGACCAGCCCGCTGGAGGTGTGGATGCTGACCTGCCTCTCGAGCGAGAACGCGTGACGGCCCAGTGAGGCAGCCACCGAGATGGCCGCCTCCAGGTCGGCCTCGCTCCCGTAGTCGTCGGGGTGGGTGGGCAGCACCACCAACAGGTGGGCCCGGCGGGTCTCCTCGAACTGGCGCACCATGAGACGACCGACACGGGCCGTGGTGCGCCAGTGGATCGCCCGACGGTCGTCACCGGGTTGGTACTCCCGCAGGGCATGGAACGAGACGTCACTGGACGACAGCTCCTGCGTGGTCACGCCCTCGATGTCACGGATGAATCCCGTGCTGTCGTTGAGCAGTGCGACCGTGACCGGGTGGACGTAGAGGTCCACCGAGTCGGCCCAACGCTGCGTGCGCCCGAGCAGCCCCAACGGGTCGGTCCGCACGGAGGCCACCGGGCCGATGGTGATCACGCCACGGCGCCGGGTCGGCACGTCGAAGAGCTGCTCGTGCTCGTCGCCGGTGGCCAGGCTGGGCAGCATGAAGTGGGCCCGGCCGCGGCCCACGTTGAGCTCGATGCGGGTCGGGAAGAGCGCCCGGCGTCCGCGGTTGCGGATCAGCACCCGGCCGCTCGCGGTCTCCCCCGCGACGACGCGCTGGCGGTGCAGGTCGAACTCCACCTCGTAGATCGTTCGGCCCAGCACCCACGCCAGCGCGAACGCCAACAGGGCCAGGCAGACCAGCCCGAGCACCCGCAGCTCCATCCACCCCTGCGGGAGGCCCAGGACCACGCCGAGAACAGCGCCGACCACGGCGACCCAACCTGCTGGCGAGACCCACCGGCTGGCCGATGCCAGCACGGGTCAGGCACCCACCCCGCGCAGTTGCGGCGCGGGGACGGTCGCGAGGGCGCGTCCGATGACCGCCTCCGGCGTGGTGCCGGCGAAGTCGGCTTCGGGGGTGAGGATCAGTCGGTGGCACCAGACCGGGCCGATCAACGCCTTGACGTCGTCGGGGGTGGCGTAGTTGCGACCGTGCGCTGCCGCGAAGACCCGCACGGCACGGACCAGGGCGATGGCGCCGCGGGTCGAGACACCCAGGGCGGTGTCGCGGTCGTCACGGGTCGCCTCGGTGAGCGAGTGGACGTAGTCGATGATCGAGTGGTCGACGTGGTTCTCGCGGACCAGGTCGATCATCTGCGCGACCGCCTCGGCCGAGATGACGGGTGACAGGGCCTGGGTGCGGTCGGGGTGGGCCGATCCGCTGAGGATCTCGCGCGCGGCCTCACGGTCCGGGTAGCCCACGGACGTCTTCATCAGGAAGCGGTCGAGCTGCGCCTCGGGCAGCCGGTAGGTCCCGGCCTGCTCCACCGGGTTCTGCGTGGCGACCACCATGAAGGGACGGCCCACGTCGTGGCGTACCCCGTCCACGGTGATCCGGCCCTCCTCCATCACCTCGAGCAGCGCCGACTGGGTCTTGGGGGAGGCGCGGTTGATCTCGTCCGCCAGCACGATCGAGGCGAAGACGGGCCCCTTGTGGAACTCCCAGGTGCTGGTCCGCTGGTCATACATCGTCACGCCGGTGATGTCGGACGGGAGCAGGTCGGGGGTGAACTGGATCCGGCTGTTGCTCCCCTGCACGGTGGCCGCGATCGCGCGGGCGAGGGCCGTCTTGCCGGTTCCCGGCGCGTCCTCCAGCAACAGGTGCCCCTCGGCCAGCATCGTCACCAGCGCCAACCGGATCACCTCGGTCTTGCCCAGCAGTGCCCGGCCGATGTTGTCGGTCAGCTGGGTGAAGGTCTGCTGGAACCAGTCCGCGTTCTCGGCGGTCATGGGCATGGTCGAGCTCCTCGAGGTCGGGTGGGTCAGGGCCGGTTCTGCCGGCAGATGTTGGGCGGTTGCTCCCCGGGGCCGTTGAACTCCAGGTTCGCCGGGGCGCCGTCGAGCCCGTTGCGTCCCTTGAGCCGGCTCTTGAGGTGCCCGGACGAGTCAGCCACGCCCGCGCTCTCGTGCCAGTGCGTCACTCCGTTGTCGTGCTGGCCCTCGTAGGTGATCGGGCACCACACGGTCGAGCCGGGCTCGGCCTCGAAGGCCTCGACGCCGATCCAGTAGCAGTCGACCAGGCAGTTGCCGCTGGGAGCCGGGGCGGTCCCGGCGTTGTAGAAGGTCGAGCGGAGTCGGTAGGACGTCCCGCTGGCCGAGTCGCTGCGACCCGGGACGGACGGGTCGCCCGACCCGGTCCGGGTGGTGACGTTGACGGTCAGCGTCGCCGACTGCCCGTCGCCACTGGTGGTCACCTTGTGCGACCCCGACCTGCTGCCGCCCGACCCACTGGGGAATCCGCCGGTTCCGCTCCAGGCGCAGGTCCGGCCGTTCGAGGTGACCCGCCAGTCGAAGGTGACACTGCGGTAGCCGGATCGTGCGTTCGAGACGTCGACCGTGCACGGACCGAAGGTGTTGACCGAGTCCTCGCGTCGTGCGCTGTCCGCGGAGCCGCCGCCGGCCGTCGTGTTGGCAGAGCCCCGGGCCCACACCTCGATCGTGTTCCCGGTGCCGTTGGCCAGCCCCGAGACGGTGAACGAGTGCGCCCCGGGCCCACGCGCGATCGGGGTGGTGCCGGTCTCGCTGCTGTAGAACTCGACCGAGTCTGCGTTGTTCATGTTGGCCGTGGAGTAGCTGAAGCTCACCTTCGCCTGGCCGGAGGTGCCGGTCGGGCGGGCCTGGAGGTCCTGCACGGCGTCGGGGGTGGTGGCTCCGGTCACGCGCGTGGTCGCCTCCGACCATTCGCCCCAGCCGTCGATGCCGAGCTTGCGGTCGGGGTTGGCGCGGTTCAGCAGGCGCACCTGGAACTGCTGGTCCCGGCCGCCGCCGGCCAGGCTCACCCGGCATCCGTTGCCGGTGGACGGGCCCGCACAGGCGACGACCTTGCCACCCACCCGACGGACCTGGAAGTCGGCAACCGGGTGCCCGTTGGCCTGGGGCGTCCACGAGATCTCCGCCGACGGGTCGTCGTCGGGGGCGTCGGCGACGATCGACACCGCGCTCACCGTGGGCTCTGCGTTCGGGTGCTCGGTGACCTCGGCAGACCAGCCGCTGGCGCCGGGGGTGCCGTGCGGATCGGCCTCGGCGTCGTTGATCGCGCGCACCTTGATCCGGTACGACGTCCCGTTGGTGAGCCCGGCCAACGTCTCGACCAGATCGGTGCCGGCATCGATGATGCGCCCGTTGTAGGACACCTCGAAGCGCTTCACGGCGCTGCCCTCGTAGGTGGGCATCGACCACGAGGTGTGCAGCTGCTGGTCGTCGAAGGAGACCGCGAGGTTCGCCGGGGTGGCCGGCACGTAGTCGGGCGTCACCGTGCGTGACCACGGTGATGCCGAGGGCGACTCACCGACCTCGTTGATGGCGTGGACCTGGAACTGGTGGGCGTCGCCGTTGGTCAACCCGGTGACGGTGTGCGTGGTCTGGGGGCCGTTGATCCGTGCCTGCCCGCTGTCGCCGCCGGTGCTCTTCCACGTCAGGCGGTAGCCGGTCATCGGTGCGCCGTTCGGCGCGGCACCGCTCCAGTCGACCTCGACCTGTCCGTTGCCGGCGTCCGCAGTGATCGTGGTCGGCGCCGACGGCAGTCCGCGGACGTCGAGCGTGATCCTGCCCTGCACCTCGCGCTCGGCCAGGCCGGTGGCATCGCCGAGGACGTAGGTCATCAGCACGGTGCCGTGGAAGTCACGCGCAGGGGTGACGGTCACCTCGAGCCCACTCGAGTCGACGGCGTCGGTCTGGCCGGCGACCACGGTCGGGCCGCTGACCAGCTCGACCGGGTCGCCCTCTGCCTCGAACGGGTTGTTGGTCACGTAGTCGGCGAGGTCGATCGTGATCGGTTCACCGGAGTCCGCCGTCAGCTGCGCGTCACGCACCGTGAGCGGGTCACGGGTGGACTCCACCACGGTGACGTTGGCGGTTCGGCTGACGGCGGCGGTGCGTCCGTCGCTGACCACCAGGTCGAACTGGTACTGGCCGGGCCTGGTCCCACCATCGGGCTGGACCGTGACCTGCTCGGACCCGTCGTCGACGCGCACGTCGAGGCCGGGGTCGACCTTGGCGGTGCTGAACGCCAGGTTCCCCTGGTCACCCGGGTCCGGGTCGGTGGCCATCAGGTCGAGGTCGCCGGACCACGGCTCACCCGGTGCCACCGTGATCGCGGGGACCCGGAGCTCGGGTCGGGTGTTGCCGTCCGCGTTCACGAAGACCGGCAGGGTCAGCGTGCTCGTCAGCGCCGAGGCGTCGTCCGACCCGTTTGCGTCGGATACCACGGCCGAGACCGAGGTGTCTCCGTGGAAGCCCTTGCGGGCGCCGAAGGCGATCACGGAGTCGTCGGCCTTGAGCTTGGATCCGTCGTGGCCCGGCCCCGGGACGATGCTCTCGGTGAACGGCAGGGACGGCGAGCGCCCGTCGCGGACGACGACGTAGTCGTCGAGGTCGATCTCCCCGGTGGCGCCGGCGTCGATCGGGATCGGGAGCTCGACCCCGGGCCTGAGCGCCGGACGCTTGGCTGCCTCGCTGTCGCTGCCCGGCACCACGACGACGGCCGTGCCGACCTCACCGTCCGGGTCGACGAGTCGGTAGACGATGAGCTGCCGCTCCGGGCGGACCGGAATCGTCAGCTGTCCGCCGGCCACCTCGACGCCGTCCTCGCGCAGCCCGGCCGCAACCTGCGGGGCGAGCTCGGTGATGGAGCCGTCGGGGTCCTCGTCGTTGGCCAGCACGTCGGCGGTCACCTTCGACCTGCCGATGATGTTCGCGACCGGGATGCGGTCGTCGCGCGCGATCGGCGGGAGTGCCGGGGCGTCCTTGCGCACCTTGACGACCAGGTCCGACGTGCTCTCCGCACCGAGGTCGTCCCTGATCCGGTAGCGATAGGTGAGGGTGGCCTCGTCGTCGGGCGTCGTCAGCCGCACCCGGCCGTCGACCACCTCGGCCGGTGCCGACGGGCCGTCCACCTGCTCGACGTCGTCGAGGATGGTCAGCGCGCCGCCCTCGGGATCGATGTCGTTGACGGTCACCGGGACGGTGAGTCCGCGGCCGGGACGCACGTCGCGCTCGTCGGTGATCGCGATCGGCGGGAGGTTGTTGACGGGCGCGGCGGCAATGCCGATGCGCACCTCGCCCGTGCTCCGGAGCCCGAACTCGTCCTCGACGACATAGGCGAAGGTGTCGGTCCCGCGGTTCTGCTCACCTGCGGCCGCGGTGTAGGTGATCGAGCTCCCGTCGAAGCTGACACTTCCCTTGCCGGGCGCATTCTCGATGTCGAGCCCGACCAGGGAGACCGAGTCACCGTCAGGATCGACGCCTTCGAGGGGCACCGGGAGCACCACGTCCCCGCCCTGCACCAGTCGTCCGGTCATCGGCTCGGGACGCGGGGCCGCGTTGGCGCCGCTGGTGGGCGTGATGGTGACCTCGACGGTGGCACTGTGCGTGCGTTGCTCGGTGTCGCGGACGGTGTACTGCACCCGGGCCGTGCCGGACTCGCCCGTGGCCCGGAACCGGACCTTGTTCTCCGAGACCCAGGCCTGGCCGAGGTCGGCGCCGGAGGTGATCGCGTCGTCGGCGAGCGGCAGGACGGTCAGCGGCAGGTCCGTCGGTGACAGGTCGTTGTCCAGCACGTTCGCGGTCACGACGTCACCGCTGCGCACGACCGCCGCGTCGTCGGCCGCGACCGGTGCCTCGGGGGTGCGCGCCGGGTCGAGCACGACGGTCACGGTGCCGGTGCCGCTCATGGAGCCGTTGCCGACGTCGTAGGTGATGGTGACCGGTTGGCCCTCCTTCAGGCTCACGTCGGAGAGCTTGATCGACTCGTGGTCGACCACCTCGGCGGTGACCTCGGTGGACTGGCCCACGTTGACGGACTCGACGACCAGGACGCCGCCGAGCGGGTCGGTGTCGTTGGAGAGCACGTCGACCAGCGCCTCTCCGCCGGGTGGCAGCACGGCCAGGTCGTCGTCGGGCACCGGCTGGGCCACCTCGGGCGCGATCGTGTCCACCCGGACGACGCTGGTCGCGCTCTCCCGACCGTCGGTGACGGTGTACTCGAGGTAGGCGGTGCTGCCCGGGTCCGTGCCGGTGATCGTCAGGCTGTCGTCCTCCCCCTGCTCGACCCGCAGGCCTTCCGGCGTACGCCCGGAGAGCGAGAAGAAGAGCTCGTCGCCGTTGGGGTCGACGTCGTTGGCCAGGGGCCGCACCGTCACCGAGCTCCCCTCGGCCGAGCCAGCGGAGTCGCCGGTCGCCAGCGTCGTCACGTAGTCGGCGTTGGCGATCGGCTTGGCCCTGCCGTCGACCGGCAGGACGGTGACCGTGAGGTCGACGGTGTGGCTGCCGTTGAGCCTCCCGTCGGTGAGGGTGACCTCGACGACCCTTTCGCGCGGAAGACCGGAGCGTCCGTCGTCACGGACCTTGATCAGGCCGTCGGGGCGGTAGGTGCCCGAGAGCCCCTCGGGGAACTCGACCTTCGAGACCCAGAACGGGTCACCGTCCGGGTCGACCCACTCCTGCAGGATGTGGTGCTCGCCCGATCCGCGGGAACGGATCTTCAGCTGGCTGGGTCGCTCCGCGACGAGGAGCTCGGGGTGGGCGTTCTGGGCCTCGCCGCGCACGGTGAGCGCCACCGACGCATCCGCGGTGCCGTTCTCGCGGCCGTCGTTCGCGGTGTAGGTGAAGTCGGCGACACGGCCTGGCGACGCATCGGCATCGACGCTGATCCGGACCGCCCGGCCGTCACGGACCGGCTCGAGGGTGCCGACCCCGGCGACCTGGCGCTCGTCGAGGTCGGCGACGAGGATGTCGCCGTCGGCGTCACGGTCGTTGCCCAGGACCGGCAGGGTGACCGACTGTCCGGGGCGTACGCCGAACTCGTCGTCGCGTGGCTCCGGCGGCGTGTTCTTCTCCGAGCGCTCGGAGACGGCGATGGTCTTGTCCTGCTTGTCGTTCTCGTCCTGGTTGAGGTTGGCCAGCACGGTCTGCCAGTCGGAGATCTCCTGCATGTTCTCGTTGACCAGGAAGACGTCGCCGTTGGTCGGGTCGTTGAGCACGACCACGTCGCGGTTGGTGCGGAACACCAGCTCCCGGCTGGTGCGCAGCTGCGGGTACGTCGCGACGTCGACGTCATCGGCGCCGGACGTGCAGTCCCGCAGGTAGGCGCCGGTGCCGGTCCACGCGGCGTACACGCACGCGCCCACGGTGACCGGAGGGATCGGCGTACCGCCGTCGGGAGCCGGAAGGGTCTCCACCGAGTCGTCCTCGAGCGAGACCTGGACCAGCCCGGAGGGGCCGCCGAGGGCGATCCGACCGGTGTCGTCGCCGGGCTGCTGGAGGCGCAGCGTCGAGGCATCGTCGAGGTCGACCCTCTCCCCCGGCCAGGCAAGCCACCCGGCGTCGGGGTTGAGCACGACCCCGGTCCCGCCGACCGCGCTGAGCTGGAGGTCCTGGAGCTCAAGGTCGGAGATTCCGGGCACGGACCCGACGTCCTCGACCACCCAGGAGTCGGAGTCCCGACGCAGGTCGCGCAGCTCGCCGTCGGGTCGGACGGTGTGGATCACGTCGTCCTTGCCGGTGACCACGCGGACACCTCGGGCGTTCTCCATCACCGGCTCGACGGACTCGGGATCGAAGCCGGCCACCTCGGTGGCCGAGACTGCCCACACCTTGCCCGCATTGGGGTCGGCGATGGCCACGACGTCGCTGCCCTGGCTGGAGTGCGCACTGGCGGGCAGGGTTGCCGGCGTGGGGTCGGCCTGCCACGTGGCCGTGTCGACGGCACGGAGCTGGGTGGCCCCCGTGGCGAGCACCACCGAGTTGGCCTCCTGGGACAGGTCGAAGCCGGCGCCGGGGATCGAGGCCGTGTTGGCGTCGAGCTGTCGCGACGGGTAGTTCAGGTGGGCCGCGACCTGGAGCCCGTTCAGGTTCTCGTTGGTCACCCACACGCCACCGTCGTTGAGCTCGAGGTCAGCGACCTCCGTGCCGTCGTGGAACAGGGCCAGCGTGGTCAGCACGATCGTCAAGGACGAGAACGCGACCAGGGTGCGGCTTCGCTGGGACGGCCAGAGAGACGGCCAGAGAGCACGTAAGCGCTGCATCGCCCCCGTTGCCCCCACCACGCTGCTCAACCCCCAGTTGACGCCGGGGACCGATGGTGGCCCCTCCCGAAATTCGCCAATACCGGGACAGGCTAGATCAAATTCCTGAGTTCGGCACAGCCGGCTCAGCCACGCCAGGCGTCATCCCCCGACAGGTCGGCGTACTCCCGCACCCAGGTGTGCATCGCGATCGCCGCGGCCGCGGAGGCGTTGATCGACCGGGTCGAGCCGAACTGTGCGATCGAGAAGGTGCCGTCCACGGCGTCACGGGCGCCCGGGGAGAGGCCGGGCCCCTCCTGACCGAACAGGAAGCACACCGAGCGGGGCAGCTGCATCGTCTCGAGGTGCGCCGAGCCGGGCAGGTTGTCGATGCCGAGCAACCGCACCGACTTCTCGTGGAGGTACGCCGCGAGGTCCTCGGCAGTGTCGTGGTGGCGGATGTGCTGATAGCGATCGGTCACCATCGCGCCGCGACGGTTCCACCGCTTCCTGCCCACGATGTGCACCTCCGCGGCGAGGAAGGCATTCGCGGTGCGCACGATCGTGCCGATGTTGAAGTCGTGCTGCCAGTTCTCGATCGCCACGTGGAAGCCGTGTCGTCGCTCGTCGAGGTCCGCGACGATCGCCTCCATCGTCCAGTAGCGGTAGCGGTCCACGACGTTGCGGCGATCGCCCTGCGCGAGCAGCTGTTCGTCGTACTGCTCACCCACGGGCCACGCACCCTCCCACGGCCCGAGCCCCACCTCCTCGGGTCCGTGCGGCATCGGGTCGTACGGCGCCCGGGATCCGCCGTCGTCGACGGGTTTCGCATCATCCACAAGGCGAACCGTAACGCCAGCACCAGTGGAGAACTCCCGTCACGCGCCCGGGAAAGTTACGGGACAGGCGGGTGGTTGCAGCACACAGACGGGCCGTTCCAGAATGGCCCGTTCGTGCCATCTTCCTGGCCTGGACGGCGTTTGTGGTGCCAGATCAGCGCCGGACGCCTACCGTGTTGGCCAATGGCACCACGGGTGGGTATCGGTGGTGACAGGCGAACACACACGATTGTGAAGCGCCGGCCATGCCGGGGGGACCGCAGATCAGTCTGACGAATCAGACAGCTCGAGGCACAGCGCCGCGAGCAACAACGTAACCGCGCACGTCCAATGGGGATGCGGCTTGCGTGTTGATTCGTCACGGCAGGCACTCGGGGGCTCGACGCGACGGAAAAAACGCATGGGCAGCGCCTCGGTGGAGCGTGCTCGGGCCAGATCCATGGGGGATCCAGTGTCCATGCATTCCGCGTACCGTCGCGCGTCGTCCTTCCGCCAGCTCTTGGCCAGGATGGCCGCCGTGCTCCTGATCTCGCTCGCCGCAGTCGCGGGCCTGGCCGGACCGGCTGCTGCCGACGGCGAATGGTCTCCACCCGATGGAACGACGTCTGCGAGCCCGTCGGCACCCGCCGATGACGCGGTCCCTGCACCCGACACACCGGCCGAACCAGAGACCCAGGCCCCGACGTCGGCCGAGCCGGCGGCCGAGCCGGCGGAAGAGCCGGCGGAAGAGGCGCCGACACCCGAGGAACCCAAGGCCGCGGAGCCCAAGGCCGGCGAACCCGCTGACGAGCAGCCCACGCCGGAGACGAAGCCGGCCCCCGCGAAGTCCACCAGCACCACCGAGGCCGCGCTCGCGCCGACGACGGACGGCCCGGAGTCCAAGGTCTGGATCTGCAAGTACTCCAGCACCCCGGAGGACAACGAGAAGGCACAGACCGTCAACTCCGTCGCCTACAACAGCAACCGCATCCCCGGGACCTGGGGCTTCGAGGACGCCCAGGGCCTCACCTACGTCTACTCGTTCGACACCGGCCAGGCCTCGAAGCCGAGCAAGGACGACTGCCCGGTGCTGATCGACCCGCCGGCGCCGCCGACGTGGACCGAACCGACCTGCGCCGACCCGCTCGGTTCCTACCAGCTGCCCGCCTACCCGGCTGATCGGGCCACCGTCTCCACCTCCGGCAGTCTCGAGCCGGGCGGGACCTTCACGGTGACCTGGACCGCCGTCTCGCCGTACCGCTTCCTCAACGGCAGCGGGGCACCGACCGAGACCATCTCCTTCAGCCACACCTTCAGCCAGCTGTCGAGCTGTCCGGTCGTGATCGACGACCTGCCGACGGTCCAGGTCAGCGACCCGTGCGGCACTGCGGACGACTCGGTCACCCTCTCGCATTCGTCCCAGTACACCGGCGTCGACAACGGTGACGGCACTGCGACGTTCACCGCCGTGCCGCCGAACGTGTTCCCGGGCAACGAGGCGACCTACACGGTCACCTACGTCCCCACCACGGACGTGCCGTGCATCGTCACGGTCGACCTCGCCGCGCCGACGATCACGCCCAGCACCGCCTGCGACACCCCGTGGTCGATCGCCATCGGGGACACCGACCACGTCAGCTACGCGATCTCGCCGGCAGCCAGTGGCACCGAGGCGACGACGGTCACCATCACCGCGACCCCCGACGTGTTCTTCGCCTTCTCCCCTGCTCCGGGCTGGACCATCCACCCGGACGGAACCGCGACCTTCGAGCACTCGTTCGCCGCGGCCACGACCTGCCTGGACGTCCCGGCTGAGCCGATCGTGACCGCACCGACCTGCTACGACGACGGCTACCTCACGGTGGAGATCCGTGACCACGCGACGGTCACCGTCAACGGCACCACGATCACGTCGGCGACCATGTTCGGTCCCGGTTCCTACGACGTGGTCTACACCGCCGACGCCGGCCACGTGTTCGACGACGCAGGCACCGAGTCGACCACCACGACGTACGACGACATCGTGGTCGAGGCGGCCACCGGGGACTGCGTCATCGACGTCCCGGCCCAGCCCGACTCGACCGACACCTGCAACCCGGACGTGGTCGTCGACAACGTGGAGTGGGCGCCCTTCCCGACGCTCGACAACATCGTGTGGTCCGTCGACGCCAGCACCGGTGAGGCCATCGCCACCGCGATCAACGGCATGTCCTTCAGCAACGGGGTGACCGAGAAGCGGTACTCACTGCCCGCCGACAACGGCATCAAGTGCGCCGCCCCGGTCGACCCGGTGGTCACCCAGTCGAGCGCGTGCGACGTCCAGGGGACGCTCACCGTCCCCGACACCGAGGGCATCACCTACGCCCTCGACGGCGACACCATCGCGCCCGGAACGCATGACGGCCCGCTGTCCGGAACGCTGACCGCGACCGCCCTCCCCGGCTACGAGGACACCGACGCCGACTGGAGCTTCCACGTCGACATCGCTGCCGCCACGACCTGCCTGGACGTCCCGGCGGAGCCCGCACCGACGCCACCGACCTGCTTCGACGACGGCACCCTCACGGTGACCCCGGCCGCCCACGCGACGGTCACCGTCAACGGTGATCCCATCGTGGACGAGACCGTCTACGGCCCCGGCTCCTACGACGTGGTCTACACCGCCGACGCCGGCCACGTGTTCGACGACGCAGGCACCGAGTCGACCACCACGACGTACGACGACATCGTGGTCGAGGCGGCGACCGGGGACTGCGTCATCGCACTCGAGGCAGAACCGACCGAGATCGACCCGTGCAACACCGACGCCACGAGCGACAACATCAGGTGGGCGGACTTCCCGGTCCAGGACGACATCGAGTGGTCCGTCGACCCCAGCACCGGCGAAGCGGTCGCCACCGCGACCAACGGGATGTTCTTCGGTCCCGGGGTCACGGAGCAGAGGTTCGCGCCCTCACCGGACGCCGGCCTGGACTGCTCGCTGCTGCCCGGTTCCATCAGCTCGGTCTGCGTGGGGGACATCCCCTACCTCAGCTACGCGATGACCCTTCCGGACGACTACGTGGGACCGACGGACATGACGATCACGTTCGTCAACCCGGACGGACGCGACTACGTCGTCACCGGCCAGCCGCTCGCGGGTGAGCTGCTGTGGCCGGGCGCCTCGGTCGACCCGGCGGGTTGGCCGGGATGGGTGCGCAACCCGGACGGCACCTACTCGGAGACCACCGGCAACTACGCGTGGACTCGTGAGGGAGTCGAGGTCCGCTTCCAGGTGAACCCGGAGTTCACCACCACGGTGGCGTACCCGCAGGCGACCAGCGCGTGTGCCGGCCCGGCACCCGCGGACGACCCCGGGGAAGGCCCCGAGGAAGGACCGAAGCCGCAGGCGAAGCCGAGCACGCCTGACGCGATCCTGCCCAACACGGGCGCACCGTCCGGGTCCGGCATGTACGCCGTCCTGGGCGGCCTGTACCTGACCTTCGGGGCCTGGCTGATGTTCCGGAACCGGAGGCGTCGCGCCTGACCCACCACCACAGACCCAGCGGCCTGCGCCAAAATGTCCCCCATGCGGCGCGGGCCGCTGTTTCACGCCAGTAGGGTTGCGCCCGTGATCACCGATCTCCTGCACCCGCTGCTCCTGGGCCTGGACTGGATGGACCCCGAGTGGCTGCTCGACAAGTTCGGCCAGGAGATGTTCTGGGTCAGCATCCTGATCGTCTTCGTGGAGTGCGGGCTGCTCTTCCCGATCCTGCCCGGGGACTCCCTGCTGTTCAGCGTCGGGCTGTTCATCCATCGCGCCGGGGCGGGCGAGGCCGGCATCGACGTCAACATCGTGGTGGCCTGCGTGCTGCTGTCCCTGGCTGCCCTGCTCGGCAACATCACCGGCTACGAGATCGGTCGAGCCATCGGGCCCAAGGTCTACGAGCACCGCGGCCGGTTCCTGAAGCAGGAGCACTTCACCAAGACCGAGCTCTTCTTCGAGAAGCACGGCGCCAAGGCGTTGGTGCTGGGCCGGTTCGTGCCCATCGTGCGCACCTTCATCACCCTGGTCGCCGGGGTCGGCAGGATGGACCGCCGGCACTTCTTCCTGTGGTCCGCGATCGGTGCCGTCCTGTGGGCCACGGGGATCACCCTGCTGGGCTACTTCCTCGGCGGCATCGAGTTCCTCCAGCACAACATCGAGGCGGCGATCCTGGTGATCGTGGCGATCTCGGTGCTGCCGATGGTCTTCGAGTGGTGGCGGCACCGCAAGGAGGCCGCCGCGGCCATCGACGAGGTCAACGACTGACCGGTTCCGCCTTCTCCAGCACCCCGAAGGCGACCAGCCGCTGGTCGGTGTGGAACAGCTCCGCACACGTGGTCAGGGTGATCAGCCGTTGGCCCTCGCGCTGGTCGGGTTGCACGCCCCCGCGGTCGGGGTTCACCGGAAGGGGGTCGACCACCCATCCGGCGGTGAACGGCACCTCCAGGTCGGCACCGGCAGAGGTCAGCACATAGGTGTAGGTCGTGCTGCGGGTCTGCACGATGACCTCGTCGCCCACCTCGAGGTCGGGCATCCCCCGCAGCGGCTCGCCGTGCGTGATCCGGTGTCCCGCCAGGGCGTAGTTGCCCTTGCGTCCCGGACCGGCGGAGTCCTCGAAGTGGCCGAGACCGGCAGCGAGCACGTCGTCGGAGGTGCCTTCGAGCACGGGGACGGAGTAGTCGTCACCGAACCTCGGGATCCTGACCAGGGCCTCCACGTCGCCCTCGGGGACCCGGACCACGTCGGCGCCGTCCGCCTCCCACTTCTTCTCGACCTCACCGACGATGCGCTCCTGGGTGCGGTGCGCCACCCAGTTGGTGCCCCAGAACTGCCACGCCACCCAGCCGAGGACGGCGAGTCCGGCCAGCACCAGCACGAGGCCGAGCCACCACGAGGTGCGGTGGCGCGGCTTCGTCCCGGGGTCCGGTGCGGCCATGCTCCGATTCTGCCCGACTACCCTCGGCAGCATGGCAAGCACAGCGAAACGGCTCGACGGCATCCCGACCACCATCTTCACCGAGATGTCCGCGCTGGCGATGCAGACCGGCGCGATCAACCTCGGCCAGGGCTTTCCCGACGTCGACGGACCCGCCTCGGTGGTCGAGCGGGCGGTGGTCGCGCTGCGGGCCGGCGAGAACCAGTACGCCCCGGGCATCGGCACCCTCCCCCTGCGAGAGGCGATCGCCGCCCACCAGGCCCGCCACTACGGCATCGAGCTGGATCCGGCCCGCGAGGTGGTGGTCACGACCGGCGCCACCGAGGGCATCGCCGCGGCGCTGCTGGCCCTTGTCGACCCGGGCGACGAAGTCGTCGTGCTGGAGCCCTACTACGACTCCTACCTTGCGATGATCGCCTTCGCCGGCGGCGTACGGCGACCGGTCACCCTGCGCGCGCCCGACTTCCGGCTCGACGTCGACGAGCTGCGGGCGGCGATCACCGAGCGCACCAAGCTGCTGCTGGTCAACACCCCGCACAACCCCACCGGGTCCGTGCTGACCCGCGACGAGCTGCAGGGGATCGCCGACGTCGCGATCGAGCACGACCTGCTGGTGGTCACCGACGAGGTCTACGAGCACCTCGTCTTCGACGACCACGTGCACGTCCCGCTGGCCACCCTGCCCGGGATGTTCGAGCGCACGGTCACCCTCTCCAGCGCCGGCAAGATGTTCTCCTTCACCGGGTGGAAGATCGGCTGGGCCACGGGCCCGGCAGAGCTGGTGACGGCCGTCCTCGGCGCCAAGCAGTGGTTGTCGTTCTCGAGCGGCACCCCGCTGCAGTCCGCCGTCGCCCACGCCCTCGACGAGGAGTCGGCGTTCTACGAGGAGCTGACCCGGTCACTGCAGGGACGGCGCGACCAGCTCTGCGCGGGGCTCGCGCAGCTCGACGTCGACGTCCGGGTCCCGGAGGGCACCTACTTCGTAGCCACCGACGTGCGCCGCCTCGGCTGGCCCGACGGTGACACGTTCTGCCGTGCGCTCCCCGAGCGGGCCGGGGTGGTGGCGATCCCCGCGCAGGCGTTCTACGACGACCTCGAGGCCGGGCGCCACCTGGTCAGGTGGGCGTTCTGCAAGGAGCCCGAGGTGATCGAGGCCGGCATCGAGCGACTCGTCGCGGCAGACCTCCTCGCCTGAGCGACCACCTCCGACCGGCCGTCCCTACTGGCCGCGCCTACCGGCCGCGACTACCTGCGGGCTTCGCGGCGCTCCCGGTCCTTCTCGGCGAACCAGGCGACGGAGGGCGGTTGCGTCAACCGCACGACCGTGAACACGGCAACGCCGGTGACCACCAGCATCGGTGGCGAGGAGATCGCCGTGGCCAGGCTGAAGGCTGCGGCCACGGCGGCCGAGACGATCAGCAGGATGCGCGCCCAGCCGGCTCCCCTGAAGGCGAACCACGCCACCACCATGGCCGCGACCGACCAGAGCGCGAAGACGATCGAGACCACGATCGCGGCCGTGCGCAGGGCCGAGAGACTGATGTCGGACTCCGCGAAGCGGGAGTCACTCTCGTAGACCTCCTTGACCAGCTCCGGCGACAGCGCGAAGCCGACCAGGACCATCAGCAGGCCGAGGACGGCGGTGCCGCACATCGCCCACGTGAACGCGCAGGCCTGGACGACCTCCCGGGGGCGACCAGCGCCCGGGGTGGGTCGCTGCGCCACCGGTCCGGGCTGCTCGACCGGCTTCGAGCCGAATCCCTCGAAGGCCCGCGGCCCCTGCTCAGGAGGCGGGGTCGGCGCCTGCCAGGGTGCGTCACCCTGCTCCGGGGGCGCCACGCGCTGCGGGCGCTCGGGCGGGGTGACGCCGTTGAACCAGTCACGCGCGGGCCGTCCCCACAGGATCACGACCGAGACCGCGATCATCGAGGAGACGAACCCCCCGGCGACCAGCCCCGAGAAGAACAGCGGCAGCGCGATCACGCTCAGCGCCACGCGCGCGTGGTGGTTGCGCTGCAGCACGAACCAGCCGAGGATCGCCGCGGCTGCCGCGGTCGCGCCGGCCACCAGCGCCGTGCCGTGCATCAGCGACAGCGCCTGCTCGAGGTCGATGCCGGTTCCCTTCAGCGGGTCCCGCGACAACGCGTCCGTGACGTTCTCGCGGGTGTCGAGGGAGCGCAACCTCGACACCACGCCGAAGACGTTGACGAGCATGAACAGCGACCCGACGACCGTCACCCATCCGGCCATGGTCACTTGAGGCGGGCGAGCGGGCGCCTTGCTGTCCGTCATGCGCCCCAGTGTCTCAGGGCGACCCAGCCGGCGATCAGTCGGCAGCCAATGTGAGCTCGTCGTCGCGGAGCCCGACCGTCACCGACCCGCCGTCGGCGACCTGACCGCCGATCAGCAGCCGCGCGAGCGGGTCCCCGATGGTGGTCTGGATCAGCCGTCGCAGCGGCCGGGCGCCGTAGGCCGGGTCGTAGCCCTTGTCGGCCAACCACGCCTTCGCCTCGTCGGTGACGGTGATCGTGATCCGGCGCACCGCGAGTCGCTGCTCCAGCAGCGCCAGCTGCAGCTCGACGATGTGGCCCAACGCATCCTTGGACAACGCCTCGAACATGACGATCTCGTCGAGCCGGTTCAGGAACTCGGGCTTGAAGTGCCCGCGCACGACGCCCATCACCGACTCGTGCTTCACCTCCGGGGACAGCGCCGGGTCCACGAGGAAGTTCGAGCCCAGGTTGCTGGTGAGGATCAGCAGCGTGTTGCGGAAGTCGACCGTGCGACCCTGCCCGTCGGTCAGCCGACCGTCGTCGAGCACCTGCAACAAGATGTCGAAGACCTCGGGGTGGGCCTTCTCCACCTCGTCGAGCAGCACCACCGAGTAGGGGCGTCGCCGCACGGCCTCGGTGAGCTGGCCCCCCTCGTCGTAGCCGACGTAGCCGGGAGGCGCGCCGACCAGTCGCGAGACCGAGTGCTTCTCGGAGTACTCGCTCATGTCGATGCGGATCATCGCCCGCTCGTCGTCGAAGAGGAAGTCGGCCAGCGACTTGGCCAGCTCGGTCTTCCCGGTCCCGGTCGGGCCGAGGAACAGGAAGGACCCGGTGGGCCGGTTGGGGTCAGCGACACCGGCACGCGAGCGGCGTACCGCATCGGACACTGCGCTCACCGCATCGTTCTGGCCGATCAGGCGTTGGCCGATCTCGGCCTCCATCTCGAGCAGGCGCGAGGTCTCGCCCTGCAGCATCCGGCCGGTGGGGATGCCGGTCCAGGCCTCGACCACGTCGGCGATCTGCTCGGCGCCCACCTCCTCCCCGACCAGCGGCTCGACCGGGCTCTTCTCCGCCTCCTCGAGGGCACTGATCTGCTTCTCGAGAGCAGGGATGCGGGCGTAGTTGATCTCGCTGGCCGCGGCAAGGTCACCCTCGCGGACCAGCCGGTCGGCGTCGATGCGGAGCTGGTCGAGCTGCTTGCGCAGCTCACCCTCGCCCTCGAGGGACGACTTCTCCTGCTCCCAACGTGACTCCAGGCCGCGCAGCTCCTCCTCCTGGTCGGCCAGCTCGACGCGCAGCTTCTCGAGCCGCTCCTTCGAGGCGTCGTCCGTCTCCTTGGCGAGCGCGAACTCCTCCATCTTGAGCCGGTCGACCGACCGACGGAGCTGGTCGATCTCCTCCGGGGACGACTCGCGCTCCATGCGCAGGCGCGACGAGGCCTCGTCGATCAGGTCGATCGCCTTGTCGGGCAGCTGCCGGCCGGTGATGTAGCGGTCACTCAGCGTGGCCGCGGCCACCAGCGCCGCGTCGGTGATGCGGACCCCGTGGTGCGCTTCGTACTTCTCCTGGATGCCGCGCAGGATCTGGATGGTGTCCTCGACGCTGGGTTCACCGACGAAGACCTGCTGGAAGCGTCGCTCCAGGGCCGGGTCCTTCTCGATGTTCTCGCGGTACTCGTCGAGCGTCGTGGCGCCGATCATGTGCAGCTCACCGCGCGCCAGCATCGGCTTGAGCATGTTGCCGGCGTCCATCGACCCGTCCCCGGTGCCACCGGCGCCGACGACCGTGTGCAGCTCGTCGATGAAGGTGACCACCTGGCCACCGGCGTCCTTGATCTCCTCGAGCACCGCCTTGAGCCGTTCCTCGAACTCGCCGCGGTACTTCGCACCCGCCACCATCGCGGCCAGGTCGAGGCTGAGCACGCGACGACCCTTGAGCGAGTCGGGCACGTCGCCGGCCACCACGCGCTGGGCCAGGCCCTCGACGACCGCGGTCTTCCCGACACCGGGCTCACCGATGAGCACCGGGTTGTTCTTGGTCCGTCGTGACAGCACCTGGACGACGCGGCGGATCTCGGCGTCCCGGCCGATGACGGGGTCGAGCCGGCCGTCCTCGGCAGCCTTGGTCAGGTCGATGGAGTACTTCTCGAGGGACTCGTAGGTCGACTCGGCGTCCTGGCTGGTCACCCGGCGGTTGCCGCGGACCGCGGTCAACCCCTCACGCAGGCCCTTCTCGGTCAGTCCGGCGTCGGAGAGCAGGGTGCGGGCCCCGCTCTCGACGCTCGCCAGGCTGATCAGCAGGTGCTCGGTGGCGGTGAAGTCGTCCTTCATCGAGCTCGCGAGATCCATCGCCCCCGCCAGCACCCGGGTCAGGGCGGCCGAGGCGCCGGGCTGCTGCACCGTCGCGCCGCTGGCGCTCGGCAGCGCCGCCATCGCCTGCTCGGCGCGAGCGGCCAGGGCATCGACGTCGACCCCCGCCTTGGTGACCAGGTTGCGTGCGGTTCCCTCGTGGTCGCGCAGCAGCGCCACCAACAGGTGCACCGGGTCGGTCTGGGTGTTGCCGGCGGTGGTCGCCGACAGCTGGGCAGCCTCGATCGCCTCGCGGCTGCGGGTGGTGAACTTCTCGGCACCGAACTGGCTCATCGGCAGCGATCCCCTCTGACGTGATGGTGACGGCACCCAGTGTGTCCGTCACACCTCTCAACGCGCCAGGAGTTGAGTCCATTCCACTCAACTTTGGGAAATTTCTGCAGCCCCGAGGATGGCGGACTTCCCCATGACTGCTTGCGGCTGGCTCAGTCCAGGTCGTGTGGCGCCTGGTGCTGGGGCAGCTCGTCCACCTCGACCTCGTCGTCGAGGAGACAGGTGCGGCAGAAGTCCTCACCGAACGGGGTGAGGTGAACACTGCGCCGCACGATCTTGGCGGCACGCACCGAGTGCATCGCGTTGAGCACGTCGGGTTGTGCCTCGACCACCTGGTACTCCAGCGGGTCCCTGAGCTGTTCCTTCGAGAACCAGATCAGTCCCAGCCGGAACAGGTTGTTCAGGTAGGAGGGCACGTGGTCGAGGTAGCGCGCACCCGATCGCGGGCCGATCATGTTCAGGCCGGGAGCGACCAGCGTCGAGCTCACCATGCCGACGGCACCCCCGGTGCGTACGTCGACCATGGGCTGCGGACCCTGGTTGAGCAGCAGCATCAGGATGCGTCCCTCGTCGGGCGCCAGCTCCGTCAGGATCCGGGCGTACGCCGGGTGACCCTCGTCGTTGCTCCACACGTCGCGCGAACGCTCGAGGAGACGGGCGCCCTGCTCCCGCAGTGAGCTCTGGAGGTCGGTGCTCTCGTGCTGGCGCTGCTCGCGGCGTACCTCGACGGCCTTGGCGGCTGAACCGTTCGAGAGTGAGGCGCTGACCTGCTGGATCGCCTGGGGCACGGACGAGCCGGAGCTGACCGCCTTGGCGAGATCGGCCACGAGGCCCGAGGCCGTCGCGGCGCCCTGGGCGAGCTCGACGGCCGTCTGCGGATCGGTCGCCGCCTTCAGCACCCGTCGCCCGGTGCGGATTCCTGCCACGACGCTCCACTCCGCGGTGCGCACCCACGACGACGCGGCCAGCCTGACCAGGCCGGGAATCGCGTCGAGGGCATCACGCTGGTCGTCGTGCGGACCGGACTCGTCTCGCCCGGGCAATCTGTTGTCAGTCATCCGCCACCTACTCCGAAGATTGCCAGGTGGATGAACCCACCGGCCAGTCCCATGATCGCGCCGTGGGCGTAGAGCATCCACTCGTCCTCCTTGATCGCCGAGCGCATCATCTCCACGAAGTCGTCGGGGTGGAGCTCCTTGGTGCGGTCGGCGACCAGGGTGCGGATGCGGTCGGACTGCCGCTTGCTGAACTCCGGGTCCTTGAACGGCGTCAGGGTCCGACCGACGGCCTCGTTCGCGAACGACTCGCGGATCCGCCGATAGTTGCCGGAGCCGATCACGACCTTCGCCGCACCCAGGGTGGGTCCGGCAGCACGATCGATCGCCGGCCCCAGCGCCACCGCCAGCATCTGCCGCGTGCGGTCACCCCGTGGGCCGTCGAGCAGGAAGTCACCGATGCGCTCCAGCGTGATGACGTCGTCCGCGATGATCTGGGCGTAGACCTCGGCCGCCTCGTTCTGCCGCCGCAGGAACAGCCCCTGGAAGGTGATGCCGAGCTTCTTCGTCGGCACGGTCGGCTCGAAGATCAGCCACATGCCCAGCGCGTTGGTGATCCAGCCGACGCCGATGCCGAGCACGGGGAGCAGCCACCACTGGTGGAACCAGTGGTCGGCGAAGGCGACCGGGAGACCGAGCAGGAACCCGAAGATGAACCCGAAGTTCACCATCATGTTGAGCTCCTTCTGGCCCACGTCCTTGAAGACACGCACGACGAGGTCGGGGTGCTTCCTGAAGTGGTCGATCACCATGATCTTGGGATCGAGGAGCTGGTCGATGTGCGTGCCGATCTCGTCGGTCACCGTCTTCACGACGGACGGCAGCTGGGCCTGCACCCGGGCAATGACCGCGCGCTTCGCCGGACGAGGCAGGTCGCGCCACAGCCCGGGGTTGGACTCGCGCATGACCTGGTCGACCAGGTCGGGGATCTCCGGGGTGAAGATCTTCACGATGTGCTCGGCGATCTGGTCGGGCTCGAGCTGCTGGTAGAACTCTGCCGGCGTGCCGAGCTTGGCGATCGCCTTGTCGACCGCGATGCTGCCCATCTTGGCGGCGCGTGCGGGGACGATTCCCTGCCACCCGACGCCGCCCTGGAGGATCCCGGGGACCTCCTGCAGCTTGCGGGGGGCGAGCCGGGCCAGCTCCGCCATGCCGCGGATCCGGAAGCCGTGGAAGTGGATCGGGTGGAACAGCATGATCAGCCCGGTCCAGTTGATCAGCCAGCCGATCACCGCGGTGAACACCGGGATCGAGAGCATGGCGAACCACTCCATCGGCTCGTCGAGCTCCTGGAGGAACCAGTCCACCTGGCCGAGGTGGTCACCCAGTGCGTCGAGCACCGTCGCCACCACCTCTCGCGTCCCGGGCCGCTTGCCGATCGCTGACGATACCGGCCCGTCGGGAGGTGCAACGACGATCTCGCCGTCTGGTTCCGCGCTGACTCATCGGCACCCGGCCCGTGGACGGGAGGATGCCGATCGAGGACAACCGCAGCCCGTCGATCCGAGCCCCGGCGGGACAGCTCGAGACGACGAGCGGCACCAGCAGAGCGAGCACGAGGCCGGCGGCGAGGACCCCGACGTCGCCGGAGCCTGCCTCAGGACGAGTGCTGGCCAGCCGTGTAGTGGGTGGCCATGGTGATCATCGCCGCGACCATCGCCTCGCGGTCGAGATCGGTGGGGGTGATGATCTGCCCGATGACGAACCGGGAGAACAGGTCGATCACCACCTCGCAGGAGGCCCGGTCGGCGTCCGGCCACCGCTCCAGGGCGAACTCGGTCACCTTCTCGCGGACCGGCACGATGATGAAGTCGGCACGAACGGTCAGGATCGGGAGCAGCCCGTCGTTGGAGCCACTGCGCGCGTCGCGCACCATCCGGGCCAGGACCTTGTGACCGGAGATCTCGTCGAGCATCCAGTTCATCGAGTTGCCGATCGCCTCGTGGAAGGTCGCCGCCTCGCCGAGGTGGACCTTGAGCTCCAGGAGGAACCGATCGAGCTCACGTTGGAAGAGCGCCAGGGAGAGCTGGTCCTTGGTGCCGAACTCGTTGTAGATCGTCTGGCGACTCACACCCACGTCGTCGGCGATGTCGGCGATGCGCACCTGGCTCCAGGAGACCTCGGCGGCGCGGATCCACGCCGCGTCGAGGATCGAGCTGCGGAGCAGCTCGTGCACCTTGTCCTTGAAGGACTCCGGACGGTCCTGACTCATACAAGAACTTTACATCAGGAGAAAAAAGTCAACGCATTCGACTCTCGCTCAGCGGGAGCTGCCACCGCGACGCCAGACCACCATCTGGCCGGCGGACGACGAGCGCAGCGCCGGCAGGTTCGCGGCTGCCACCGGCCGGGCGCCACTGGCCACCGCACGCAGTGCCTGGCGCAGGCCGTCGACCTCGGCCACCAGCTCTTCATTGCGCTGGGACAGCGCCAGCACCTGGTTCTCGAGGTCGAGGATGCGGCGTACCCCCTCGATGCCGATGCCGTGGGAGGTCAGGTCGGAGATCGCCCGCAGCTGCTCGATGTCGTGGTGCGAGTAGCGCCGCCCGCCACCACCCGTGCGCCGTGGAGTGATCAGGCCCATCCGCTCGTAGGTGCGCAGCGTCTGGGGGTGCAGGCCGGCCAGCTCGGCGGCCACACTGATCACGTAGACGCCGATGGTGGGGTCCGGGGTGACCATGCTCAGGACTCCTCGAAGAGCTTGGCCCGCAACGGCTTGCCGGCCATGGCCTCACGATAGGCCTGCACCGCCTCGCGCGAGGGCTGGTCCAGGACCGCCGGCACCTGCACCTCGACGGTGACCAGCAGGTCACCATTGGTGCCGTCAGCCTTCCTGGCCCCCTTGCCGCGCACGCGGAAGGTGCGTCCGTTGGGAGTGCCAGCAGGAATCTTGAGGGTGACGGGGCCGTGCTTGAGCGTGGGCACCTTGATCTCGGCGCCGAGCGCGGCCTCGTCGAAGCCGACCGGCACCTCCAGCGTCAGGTGATCACCCTTGCGGCCGAACAGGCGGTGCGGACTGACCTTCACCGTGACGAAGAGGTCGCCGTTGGGCCCGCCGTTCTCACCGGGCGATCCCTTGCCCCGCAGGCGGATCTTCTGGCCGTCCTTCACACCCGCTGGGATGCGGGCCTGGATGGAGCGGGCGGACATGCCCCGCCCCGAGCCACCGCACGTGGGGCACGGGTCGTCGTAGACGAGCTGCCGGCCACCGCACGCGGGACAGGTCTCGTTGAGGGTGAAGGCCCCGCCCGAGGTCGAGGCCACCATGCCTGCCCCCTCACAGACCATGCAGATGTGTGGCTTGGTGCCCGGCTTGCCTCCGGTGCCCCGGCAGGAGACGCACGGGGCGTCGCTGGTCAGCCGCAGGCTGATGGTCACGCCGTCGATCGCGTCGACGAAGCTGATCGTCGCCGAGCTCTCGACGTCGGAGCCGCGCTGGGGCCGCGGCTGACGGGCTCGGCCACCACCGAAGAGGTCGCCGAACATGTCACCCAGGCCGCCCTGGCCCGCTCCTCCGCCCCGCTGTCCGAAGAGGTCACTGACGTCGAAGCCACCCTGGCCGCCGAACCCGCCGACGGGGGCGCTGCGGATCTGGTCGTACTGCTTGCGTTCCTCCGGGTCGCCGATGACGTCGTAGGCCTCGGCGATCGTCTTGAACTTCTCGTGCTTGGCGGTGTCACCCGGGTTGGAGTCCGGGTGGTTGGCGCGCGCAAGGCGACGGTAGGCCTTCTTGATCTCCTCGGCGCTTGCGTCCTTGGAGACTCCGAGCTCCTTGTAGTAGTCCTTGGTTGCCCAGTCAGCCTTGCCGCTCATGCGCGCACCTCCCGTCCGTCAGTCAGTCTTCTGTCGAGCCGGTGACCGGGTCGACCACCAGCACCTGGGCTGCCTGGACGACGCGGTCACCGATCTTGTAGCCGCCCTTGGCCACCACCTTGACGGTGGTGACCTCCACCTCGGCGTCCTCCCCCAGGTGGGAGAGGGCGTCGTGGATGGTCGGGTCGAAGGCGTCACCCGGGGCGCCGTAGCGCACCAGGCCCTGCCCGGCCACGACCCGCTCGAGCTGCTCCGCGATGGAGCGGAAGCCGTCCTCGAGCGGTCCGTGCTGGCGGGCCCGGTCGATGTTGTCGAGCACCTCGGTGATCGGGGCGAGCGCGGCGAAGGTCGCATTCTCCTTGATCAGCTCGCGGTCACGATCGACGCGGCGCTTGTAGTTGAGGAACTCGGCCTGCAGGCGCTGCAGGTCGAGGGTCCTCTCCTCCAACGCCATCCGGGCCACCGTCAGCTCGTCGTCGGCCGGGTCGGGCTCGACATCGGGTTCGACGTCGGGCTCGACCGGCTCCTCGGCGACTGGTTCCTCCGGGACCGGGTCCTTGGCGGGCTCGCCGTCAGGGAACTGCTCGTCGGGGGACTGGGTCACTTGGACTCACCCTCGGCGCCGTCGGCCGGCTCCTCGTCGACGATCTCGGCGTCGACGACGTCGTCGTCGGCCTCACCGGTGGCACCCGTGGCACCGCCGGCCGCGGCAGCATCCGCCTCGGCGGAGGCATACATCGCCGCACCCATCTTCTGGCTGGACTCACCCAGCTTGGTGACCCCGGCGGTGAGCTCCTCGGCGGAGGCCTCGTCGTTCTCCAGGGTGGCCTTGAGCGCGTCGACGTCGGCTTGGACCTCGGTCTTCACGTCGTCCGGGATCTTCTCGCCGTTCTCGGCCAGGAACTTCTCGGTCGTGTAGACCAGGCCGTCGGCCTGGTTGCGCGCCTCGACGGCCTCCTTGCGCTTGCGGTCCTCGTCGGCGTACTGCTCGGCGTCCTTGACCATCCGGTCGATCTCTTCCTTGCTCAACGCCGAGCCACCGGAGATCGTCATCGACTGCTCGCGGCCGGACGCGTGGTCCTTCGCGGAGACGTGCACGATGCCGTTCGCGTCGATGTCGAAGGTCACCTCGATCTTCGGCACGCCACGCGGGGCCGGCGGAAGACCGGTCAGCTCGAAGTTGCCGAGGGGCTGGTTCTGCGCCCACATCTGGCGCTCCCCCTGGGCGACCTTGATCTCCACGGAGGGCTGGTTGTCGTCAGCGGTGGTGAAGATCTCCGAGCGCTTGGTCGGGATGGTGGTGTTGCGGTCGATGAGGTTGGTCATCACGCCGCCCTTGGTCTCGATGCCGAGGGAGAGCGGGGTGACGTCGAGGAGCAGGACGTCCTTGACCTCGCCCTTGAGGACGCCGGCCTGCAGTGCGGCACCGACGGCCACGACCTCGTCCGGGTTGACGCCCTTGTTGGGCTGCTTGCCGCCGAGGAGGTCGGTCACGACCTCGGTCACGGCCGGCATGCGGGTCGAGCCGCCGACGAGGACCACGTGGTCGATGTTGGCGACGGCGACGCCACCGTCCTTGAGCACCGACTGGAACGGCGCCTTGGTGCGCTCGAGCAGGTCGGCGGTGAGCTTCTGGAACTCGCTGCGGGTCAGCTTCTCCTCGAAGTGCAGCGGGCCGGACTCGCCGTGCGTGATGTAGGGCAGGTGGATCTGCGTCTCGCTCGAGCTGGACAGCTCGATCTTCGCCTTCTCCGCGGCCTCCTGCAGACGCTGCTTGGCGATCTTGTCGGCGCCCAGGTCGACGCCGTTGTTGGCCTTGAACTTGCCGACCATCCACTCGACGACCTTGTTGTCCCAGTCGTCACCACCGAGGTGGTTGTCACCGGAGGTGGCCTTGACCTCGACGACGCCCTCACCGATCTCGAGGAGGGACACGTCGAACGTGCCGCCACCGAGGTCGAAGACGAGGATGGTCTGGTCGTCACCCTTGTCGAGGCCGTAGGCCAGCGCGGCGGCGGTCGGCTCGTTGACGATGCGCGAGACGTTGAGGCCGGCGATCTCGCCGGCTTCCTTGGTGGCCTGGCGCTGCGCGTCGGAGAAGTACGCCGGAACCGTGATCACGGCGTCGGTGACGGTCTCACCGAGGTAGGCCTCGGCGTCGCGCTTGAGCTTCTGGAGGATGAATGCCGAGATCTGCTGCGGCGTGAAGTCCTTGTCGTCGATGGTCTGCTTCCAGTCAGTGCCCATGTGGCGCTTGACGGAGCGGATGGTGCGGTCGACGTTCGTGACCGCCTGGCGCTTGGCGACCTCGCCGACGAGGACCTCGCCGGACTTGGCGAAGGCCACCACCGACGGGGTGGTGCGGGCGCCTTCTGCGTTCGCGATGACGGTGGGCTCGCCACCTTCGAGGACGGCGACGACGGAGTTCGTCGTTCCGAGGTCGATGCCGACTGCTCGTGCCATGGGGTGTACCTCCGGTGTGTGTTTCAGGTGGTCCCGGGCGCCCGTGTCGGACCTTCCGGGGAGTCTGTGTGGTCCCATCCTGCGTGACCCGCAGGAAGTGTGGCAAATAAGTTGAGTCGATTCAACTCAAGTTTGTTCACTGGTCCCAACGGAGCACGGACACCGGCTATTCCCGTCCATCGATCGGCGCTTCCCCGATCGGTTGTCTGGACCAGCCCTTTCGGGGCATTTCCGGATCACGTCGCGCGGAATCCTCCGCGTCGCCGTGAGGCGCCCGACAGCATCGGGGGCAGCCCTCCTCCAGCGGGGGTCGCTGTGCACAGTTCCTCCGGGGGCTCGGGTGGGGGTCATGCCAGGGGGTATCCAGCTCAAGGAAGTGGGCTCCGCATGCGGGTCACGAAGAAACGAAACCTCGGCCGGAGGCGGCTCGTCCGCGCGTCGGCCCTGACCGCGCTCACCATGTCCGCCGCACTGGCCCTGAACGGGGTCGCGACAGCTGACGACATCCACAACGACCTCGACGCCACCATCGACGCGGCTGCCGAGGTGATGCCGCTCAACGTCGGCACCGACGGCACCACCACGCTCTACCTGCAGCCCCGCAACGGCGACGGCAACAACGGCTGCAACCTGACCGGCCAGACCACCCTCACACTCTCGGTGACCTCCTCGGACACCTCGGTCGCGACCGTCAGTCCGTCCTCGGTCACCTTCACCTCGTGCGGTGACACCAAGGCGCTGACCGTCCACCCGGTGGCGACCGGTTCGGCCACCGTCTCCGCCGCCGAGGTGGCCAGCTCGGGCCAGGGCAGCTTCAACCTCGCGCCCGCGACCTTCACCGTCAACGTGGCCGGCCCGTCCAACACCGCACCGACCGTCGAGGTCGCCGGCGTCGACGGTGGAGCCTCCTACGCCAAGGGCTCCGTACCGGCTGCCACCTGTGAGGTCACCGACGCCGAGGACGGCCCGTCGTCGTTCCCGGCCACCCTCAGCGCGGTCACGGGTGAGTACGCCGTCGACGGCATCGGCACCCAGACCGCATCCTGCGACCACACCGACGCGGGAGGGCTCCAGGCCTCGGCCTCCGAGACGTACTCCGTCGTCGACGCCAGCGCGCCCGTCATCACCTACACGCTGGACCCGGCCGAGCCGGACGGCGACCACGGCTGGTACCGCGGTGACGTCAGCCTCACGTGGCACGTCTCCGAGCCGGAGTCACCGAGCTCGGTCGTCACGACCGGCTGTGTCGACCAGGCGGTCACCAGCGACCAGTCGCTCACCGACTACGCGTGCTCGGCCACCAGCGCCGGCGGGGCGTCGGCGGAGCAGACCGTCAGCATCCAGCGTGACGGATCGGCGCCGGCAGCCCCCGCGGGCACCCTCTCACCTGCCCCGAACGCGGCCGGCTGGAACAACACCGACCTCGTGGTCAGCTTCAGCGACAACGGCGACGAAGGCCCCAGCGGCGTCGCCGGCTGCACTGCCGACGTCCCGGTCACCGAGGAGACTGCCGGCCGCACCGTCACGGGCACCTGCACCGACCTCGCCGGCAACACCAGCGCCGGCACGGAGGTGGCCGTGAAGCTCGACAGGACCGCCCCGGCGGTGCCGACCTTCGTCGGTGGGCCGGAGGACGACATCTACTACGGCGACGACCTGACCGCTCCGACCTGCGAGTCCTCGGACGCCCTGTCGGGCCTGGCCTCGTGCGTGGTCTCCGGCGGCGGTACGTCGGTCGGCACGCACACCTGGACCGCCACCGCGACGGACCTGGCCGGCAACACCTCCACCGCGACGCTCGGCTACGAGGTGCTCGCCTGGACCCTCGACGGGTTCCAGCGACCGGTCGACATGAGCGGCGTCTGGAACACGGTCAAGGGTGGCAGCACCGTGCCGCTGAAGTTCGAGGTTCTCGTCGGTCCGACCGAGCTGACCGACACCTCGGCGATCGCCGGGTTCCGGACCGCGAAGGTGAGCTGCACCTCGGGCATCAGCACCGAGGACTCGATCGAGATCGTCTCCACCGGTGGCACGTCGCTGCGCTACGACGCAACCGGCGGCCAGTTCATCCAGAACTGGAAGACGCCGACCGGCGCCGGCAGCTGCTACACGGCAACGGTGACCACCCTCGACGGCTCGTCGATCAGCGCCCGCTTCAAGATCAAGTGATCTGAGCGGGAAGGCCCCGCCCGGAGTGCGCCGATCACGATCGTCACCGCACCCACGGCGGGGCCGCCTCGATCCGTTAGGTTGAGAGCTGACCACGCGACGCACCCTAGGAGTCTGAATGGGCAACTCTCGGCCCCCTGCAGCTGTCATCGACCTCGTCGACAGCTACGCCCGCCGCCGGAACGGCCAGGTCGAGATCGTGCTGGCCGACCCGCAGTCGCCGATCGGTGAGAACCCCGTGCTGGTGCTGCGCCAGGACCAGCGCAAGCTCAAGGCGCCGGCGCAGCTGGTCGAGGACGAGTCCGGGCGCCGGCTCGTGGCCACCCTGGCGCCGGGGAACCTCCGCGGCACGTGGCGGATCGCGCTCAAGTCTGACGCCGGCCCACGGGTCAGGGTGGAGGCACGACTCCTCGTGCAGGGGCCCAAGCGGCCGGTCGTCCTGCTCTGGGGCAGGAATCCCGGCCCGTCGCGACTGCCCGACTCCAACCGAGTGGAGATCCAGGACGCGCAGCCCGTCGGAGCGGCCCGGTCGGTGGCCCGCAAGGTCGTCTCCGTGCTGCCCGAGAAGCGTGCCGAGCAGCTGCGTCGGCAGGTACGCCGCCTCCGCGGCTGACCAGCGGCTGACCAGCGGCTGACCAGCGGCTGATCAGCCCAGGACGTCGCTGAAGCCCGCCCGGATCGCGGCGGCGTCGGCGCGACCGGCGCTGCGCAGCTCCACCAGGTTCCTCCATCCGGCACTGGCCAGGACCCGCTCCGGGTCGAGGGCGTTCGTCCGGCCGAGGATGGCCTCGGGGACCGGCTGCGGGTCGGGCGTGATGGCCGACTCGACCCAGTCGTCGTACCCCTCGAGCGCGCCGCCGCGCGAAGCGTCCGGGCACAGGACCAGGGTGGTGCCGGTCAGCGCGGTGTCGAGGTCGATGACCACCAGGTCGGGACGCAGGTCGCGCAGGGCCTGCGTCGCCTTGTAGACGTCCCCGGTCCAGGAGCCCGACTCGCGCTTGCGGTTCGCCATGAGGACGTTCAGCGGCAGGGTGTCGTCGAAGAGCATCACCGACGCCGGCGTGGTGAACCGCTCCACGGCGATGAAGTCGCGCAGCGCGTACTCGGCGAGGTGCATGCCGTCGATGAACGCCAGGTCGACGATCGGGATCGGCAGGTGGGCCAGCGGGTCCTCACGGGCGAAGAACTCGTCGCTGGTGGTGCGCGCCAGGTGCACGTCGGCCTGGATCTCACGGTTGATGGTGAAGGCCGGGTCGATGCCGATGCTGGGCACGCGGCTCAGCTGCAGGCTCTGTCCCGTCTGGACCCCGGTCTCCAGGTAGGTGCGGGGTCGGACCGCTTCGTGCAGGCCGGCGAGGAATTGGTGGCGGTTCATGTGACCTTCCGGGGCGTCAGGGGCGTCGGCCCACCCTAGCGACTCCCCGGGACCGCGCCCGGATGCCACTAGGGTCGGCACATGCACGATCGCGGCGAGGAGATCGAGTACCGGCTCGGGCGGGTCATGGAGGAGCGGGTCAGGCCTGCGATCCACCGCGGCATCAGCGCGCTCGACGTCGAGGTGTGGCACGTCCCGCCCTCCTCGGACGGGACCATCGGCGAACCGGTCGGGTTCGACGTGGCCCGAGCCGCGGCGTACGAGCCGGCGAAGGTGGGCGACCGGTGGGGGCCGGCCTGGGGCACCAGCTGGTTCCACCTGACCGGGACCGTGCCTGCGGACGCGGTCTCGCCGGAGGTCGTCTTCGACCTCGGCTGGGCCTCGCGCCGGCCGGGCATGCAGGCCGAGGCGCTGGTCCATCGCCCCGACGGCTCCCTGGTCAAGGGCCTCAACCCGCAGAACTCCTGGATCCCCGTGCAGCCGGGTGAGCAGCTCGACCTGTACGTCGAGGCCGCCGCCAACCCGGCGATCGGGCCGGGTTGGACGCCCACCCGCCAGGGAGATCGCCACACCTCCACCAGGGAGCCGATCTACACGATCAGCCGGGCCGAGGTCTGCGAGCGCGACGTGGCGACCTACGAGCTGAATGCCGACCTCGACGTCCTCGACGGCCTGCAGCGATCCCTGCCCGAGAGCGATGCCCGGCGCTGGGAGATCCGCTACGCGTTCGAGCGTGCGCTCGAGGCGCTCGAGCCGCACGACGTGCCCGGCACTGCCGCTGCGGCCCGGGCCGAGCTCGCGGAGGTGCTCTCCCGGCCGGCGAACGCGAGCGCCCACCGGATCAGCGCCATCGGCCACGCCCACATCGACTCGGCGTGGCTGTGGCCGGTGCGCGAGACCGTGCGCAAGGTGGCGCGCACCGTCGCCAACGTCACCAACCTGCTCGACACCACCGACGACCTGGTGCACTGCATGAGCTCGGCCCAGCAGTGGGAGTGGCTCGAGCAGAACCAGCCGGCCCTCTTCGAACGCGTCCGCGCCCACGTGGAGTCGGGCCGGTTCATCCCGGTCGGCGGCATGTGGGTCGAGTCCGACACCAACATGGTCGGCGGCGAGGCGATGGCCCGCCAGTTCGTGATGGGCAAGCAGTGGTTCCTCGACAAGCTCGGCGTCGAGTGCGAGGAGGTGTGGCTGCCGGACTCGTTCGGCTACACCGCCGCGCTGCCGCAGATCGTGAAGCTGGCCGGCTTCCGCTGGTTCCTGACCCAGAAGATCTCGTGGAACACGGTCAACAAGTTCCCGCACCACACGTTCTGGTGGGAGGGCATCGACGGCACCCGGGTGTTCACCCACTTCCCGCCCGCCGACACCTACAACGGCACCCTGGCCGGGAGCCAGCTCGCCCACGCGGCGTCGAACTTCAGGGACAAGGGCATGGCCAGCCGCTCGCTGCTCCCCTTCGGCCACGGAGACGGCGGTGGTGGGCCCACTCGCGAGATGCTCGACCGCGCCCGGCGCACGGCCTCACTCGAAGGGTCGCCCCGGGTCGAGATCGAGTCACCGGCGTCGTTCTTCGCAGCCGCGGAGGCGGAGTACCCCAACGCTCCGGTGTGGGCCGGAGAGCTCTATCTCGAGATCCACCGCGGCACCTACACCTCCCAGGCGAGGACCAAGCAGGGCAACCGGCGCTCCGAGCACCTGCTGCGCGAGGCCGAGCTCTGGTCGACGTACGCCGCAGTGCGTGGCCTGGTCGACTACCCGTACGACGCGTTGCGGTCGCTCTGGAAGACCGTGCTGCTCAACCAGTTCCACGACATCCTGCCCGGCTCCTCGATCGCGTGGGTGCACCGGCAGGCCGAGCAGGACCATGCGCGGGTGGCCGAGGAGCTCGAGGCGATCATCACCCGGGCGATCACGGCGCTGGCCGGAACCGGCGACGGGTCGGCGGTGTTCGACGCGTCCCCGATCGCGATGCTGAGCCACAGTCCGGTGGTTTCGAGACGGTCGCAGAGCGACCTCCTCAACCCCCGACGGGGGACGGTGGTTGAGGAGGGAGCGCCAGCGACCGTCTCGAAACCACACCTGCTGGTCAACGACCACCTCCGGGTCGATATCGACGCGACCGGCGTGATCCGCTCGATCCACGACCTGGTCGCCGACCGCGAGGTGCTGCCGCCGGGCGGCGCGGCCAACCTGCTGCAGATCCACCCGGACTTCCCGAACAAGTGGGACGCCTGGGACCTCGACCAGTTCTACCGCGACCAGGTCTCGGACCTGGTCGGCGAGGTCTCGACGAACGCGGCCACCGAGGGGTCGGTCGAGGTGCGGGGCAGGTTCGGCGACTCGTCGTACTCCCAGGTGATCAGCCTCGACGGTGGCCGCATCGACATCGAGACCACCGTCGACTGGCACGAGCGGGAGCGGGTGCTCAAGCTGGCCTTCGACATCGACGTGCACACCGATCACGCGCGCTACGAGACCCAGTTCGGCCACGTCACCCGACCGACGCACGAGAACACCACGTGGGACGCGGCCCGCTTCGAGGTGTGCGCCCACCGCTGGGTGCTGGTCGAGGACGGTGGGTACGCCGCCGCGGTGGCCAACGACTCGACGTACGGCCACGACGTGGCCCGTCACCCGCGCCCCGGGGGCGGCACGTTCTCGACCGTGCGCCAGACCCTGCTGCGGGCGCCGCGCTACCCGGACCCGGAGACCGACCAGGGCAACCACACGTTTCGCTCGGCGATCGTTCCGGGCGCCGGCGTTGCCGGGGCCGCCGAGGCCGGCTATGCGCTGAACCTGCCGCCCCGCCACGTCGCTGGTGCGACGGTGGAGCCGCTGGTGCGGGTGGCCGGCGGCACTGCCCACGTCGAGGCGATCAAGCTCGCGGAGGACCGGTCCGGCGACGTGGTCGTGCGGTTGCACGAACCGCTCGGGGCCAGGACGGGCGTGACCCTCGAGCCAGCCTTCGAGGTGGCGCGCGTGAGCGAGGTCGACCTGCTGGAGCGACCTCTGGACAAGGACGCGCTGGTCGCGACGGACCCGATCACGCTGTCCCTGCGACCGTTCCAGATCGTCACGCTGCGCCTGTCACGCTGAGAGCTCCTTGAGGGCCGACAACGCAGCGTTGTGGCCGCCCATCCCGTGCACGCCGCCGCCGGGTGGCGTGGCGGACGAGCAGATGAAGACCCCCGGAACGCCTGTGGCGTAGGGGTTCCGAGCGATCCTGGGGCGCAGCGCGACCTGCAGTCCGCCGTTGGAGCCCGCGGAGATGTCGCCGCCGACGTAGTTGGCGTTGTAGGCCTCGAGCCCGGTCGTGTCGCGCACGTGCACGTGCCGGACCCGCTCGCCGAAGCCCGGCGCGAACCGTTCGACCTGGGCGGTGATCGCCGCGGTCGCGTCGCCGCGCCAGGCATGGGGCACGTGGGCGTAGGCGTAGACCGGGTTCAGCCCTGAGTCACCTCCCGAGCGCGAAGGATCGGTGAGGTACTGCTGGCCCAGGAGCACGAAGGGCCGGTCCGGCATCTCGCCACGACCGGTCCTCGCCTCCGTGGCGACCATCTCCTCCAGCGTTCCACCGAGGTGGACGGTGCCGGCCCTGAGCACCTCGGGGTTCTCCCACGGGATGTCGCCCTCGATGGCGTAGTCGACCTTGAACGCGGCCGGGCCGAACCGATGGCGCCGAAAGGCCCTGTGGATGCGCTGAGGCAGCCGGTCACCCATGATCCGGGCCACCGCGTCCGGCGCCGTGTCGAGGAGCAGGATGTCGGGGTCGCCCAGCTCGTCGTACGCCGTCACCCGGATCCCCGTCTCGACGCGGCCGCCGGCCCGCTCGAGCCTGGCGAGGAGGGCCCGTGTGATCGACTCGGTGCCACCCTCGGCCACCGGCCAGCCGTAGGCGTGGGCGGCCGCGCCGAGCATCAGTCCCGCCGCGGAGGCGAGCGGTCCGGTGAGCGGTCCGAACTTGTGGGCTGCCATGCCACCGAACAGCGCCCGGGCCTCGTCGGTCCTCCAGCGGCGAGCCAGCCACGGCACCGGCAGCAGGGAGTTCAGTCCGAAGCCGGCGAGCTTGAAGGGGTGTTCCGGCAGGTGCAGGATCGGCCGGAAGACGTCGCTGGCGAGGTCGTCGAAGTTCCGCGCGGCGCGTCCGACGAGGCGCTCCCAGGCGGAGCCGTCGACGCCGAGCCCGTTCGCCGTACGCTCCACGCTGCGCCACAGCAGCGCGGCGCGACCGCCGTCGAGCGGGTGCGCGACCTGGACCTCGGGCCACAGCCAGCGCAGGCCTTCGCGCTCCAGGCCGAGGCTCTGGAACCAGGGCGATGCAACTCCCGTCGGGTGGAAGGCGGCACAGTCGTCGTGGAGCAGGCCGGGCACCGTCAGCTCGGAGGTGCGGGCGCCGCCGCCGACCCGGTCCGCGGCCTCGAGGACGAGCACGTCGATGCCCCGCTCGGCGAGGGTGAGGGCGGCCGAGAGCCCGTTGGGGCCGCTGCCGACCACGACTGCGTTGGTCACCCCTGCAGCCTCCCATGTGCTTGGCTGGGAGACATGACTGTTCCCTCCTTGAGTCTCAACGACGGCCACTCCATCCCGCAGCTCGGTTTCGGCGTCTTCCAGGTGCCACCGGACCAGACCGCGGCGACGGTCACCGCCGCACTGGAGGTCGGCTACCGGCACATCGACACCGCGCAGATGTATGGCAACGAGAAGGGCGTCGGCGAGGCCCTGGCGACGTCAGGGATTCCGCGCGACGAGCTGTTCGTGACCACCAAGCTCAACAACATGAACCACGCCCCGGACGACGTCCGACGCTCGTTCGACGAGTCGCTGCGTGCGCTGGGGCTCGACCACGTCGACCTGTTCCTGATCCACTGGCCGCTGCCCACCCAGTACGACGGCGACTACGTCTCCACGTGGAAGGCGATGACCGAGCTGACCGCCGACGGGCGCGCGAAGTCGGTCGGTGTGTCGAACTTCGAGCCCGACCACCTGGCCCGTGTCATCGACGAGACCGGGGTGCTGCCGGCGGTGAACCAGGTCGAGGTGCACCCGCGGTTCGGCAACGAGGCGGTCCGCGCGGCGAACGCCGAGCACGGGCTGCTCACCGAGGCGTGGTCCCCCATCGGCCAGGGCTCGATCCTGGACGACCCGACCATCGGCGAGATCGCCGAGCGTCTGGGCAGGACCCCGGCCCAGGTGACACTGCGTTGGCACGTCGAGCGTGGCGACATCGTCTTCCCCAAGTCGATGCACCGCGAGCGCATGCAGGAGAACTTCGCGCTGTTCGACTTCGACCTCTCCCCCGACGACGTGTCGGCGATCAGTGGACTCGACCGGGGCAGCGCGGGTCGGATCGGGCCGGACCCGGCGACGTTCGACAGGATCTGACGGATCAGTCCAGCCCGAGTCAGTCCAGTTCGAGCAGCTCTCCCCACGCCTGCAGGATCCGGGCCAGTCGCGTCCGGTCGATGTCAGGCAGTCCGCTGATCAGCACCTTCTCGTTGGCGTAGTGCGCCTCGACGGCGCGATCGATCAGCTCCCGGCCGGCCGGGGTCAGGGCAATCGTCCTGGCCCGGCCGTCGCTCTTGTCGGCGCGCCGTTCGACCCACCCGCGCGCGGCCAGTCGGTCGACCCGCTTGGTGATCGCCCCCGTGGTCACCATGGTCGAGGCAGCCAGGTCGGTGGGGCTCAGCTCATGGGGAGCACCGCTGCGACGCAGCACCGCCAACAGGTCGAACTCGCCCTCGCTGAGGCCGAACTCGGCGTACACCTCGACGAGTCGCTCACGGAGCAGGTCGCCGAGTCGGTGGAGTCGGCCGATCACGGCCATCGGGGCCGTGTCCAGGTCAGGACGCTCGACCGCCCACTGCTCGATGATGCGACTGACGTGGTCCGGGGTCATGGAAGGAATATAACTTCTCTGGAAAGTATTATGCCTTCCATGGAAACCATTTGGCGGAACATCCTGCTCACCGCGATCGCCCCGGTCGCGTGGGGGTCGACGTACTTCGTGACCGACGCCTTCCTGCCGCCGGACCGCCCCTTGTTCGCCGCCCTCATGCGGGCCCTGCCCGTGGGACTCCTGCTGCTGGCCCTCCGGCCCGCACTTCCCAGTGGTTCGTGGTGGTGGCGCAGCCTGGTGCTCGGAACGCTCAACATCGGCGCGTTCTTCGTGCTGATCTTCGTCGCGGCCTATCGACTGCCCAGCGGCATGGCGGCGACCCTGACCGCCACCGCACCGATCGCGATGATGGTGGTGGCCTGGCTGCTGATCGGGGAGCGTCCGCGCGTCGCATCACTGCTCGGCTCAGCACTCGGCATCGCTGGCGTCGTCCTGCTGGTGCTCCGGGCCGGCTTCGCCGTGGATCCCGTGGGTGTTGCCGCGTCCCTCGGCGCGGTCGCGATGTCGTCCCTCGGCTACGTGCTGCTCAAGCGGTGGCAGGCACCTGTCGACCTGCTCACCTTGACCGCCTGGCAGCTCGTTGCCGGCGGACTGCTGCTGCTCCCGGTCGCACTCCTGGTTGAGGGCGCGCCGCCCACCTTGGATGCGCGAGCGATCGGCGGATTCCTCTACGTGGGGCTGATCGGCACTGCGCTGGCCAACTACGTGTGGTTCCGCGGCCTGCAGCGGATGACTGCCGCATCCGTCTCCCTGATCGGACTGCTCAACCCCGTCGCCGGCACCGTGCTCGGCGTCGCCTTCGCGCACGAGGTCTTCAGGCTCCCCCAGCTCACGGGCATGGTGCTCGTTCTCCTGGGGGTCGTCCTCGGGCAGCCGGCGATCATCGCGAGGCTCAGGAAGGACCATCGCGACGCACCACGGGCGGTCCTCGAGGTGCCGACCAGGCCGTTGGTCAGGAACTGACTCAGACCATGTGCTCAGACAGCGGTTCAGGCGGCGGGGTCGTGGTGGGCGAGGGTCAGCGCGAGGCCTTGTTCGAGGCGTGAGGGTCCGAAGAGGGCTCGGCCCAGTGTCTCGTTGATGACCGTGGTTCCGGTGGCATCGACAAGCCGGTAACGCTGATGTGGGGTTCGCCAGACAACAGTGCCCGGCTCGGGTATTCGCACCGTGTAGCCGGCATGGGTCTTGGCCCGGTGCTGGCTCCGGCCCAGCGGGGCAGCATTGTGCAACCCGGTCTGCCCCGGCGGCGCACTGCTCCCCGGTCTTCGGTGCTGGAAGGGTTCGACGTGGTCGTAGTCGACAGCCCGGCTGATCGTGGTGGAGTGCGGGAACGCCGTCCTCGGGCTGATCAGCTGCACCTGCTCCTTGAGCCACTGCGGCATCACGTAGGAGGCCACCGGGGTGATGCCGTTGAGGTCGACGACCTCGGTGACCTTCACCAACGCACCCCCCAACATCGACCCGAGGTGCTTCGGGAGCACCGGTCCGCCGTCCTCGACCTTCACCACGCACCCTCGCCCGGTCGGGTGACTCGATGCCAACGCGGCCTGGTGCAGGTGCACGTAGACCACCGCCTGCGGGCGCAGCTTCGCCGGATCCAGGTTCCTCAAGACTTCGAGCAGGTGGGCCGGGAAGGCTGCGGCCCACGACTGGGTCCACGGCCCCGCCCACGACCCCGCCCACGACCTCGCCTCGTCCGGCGGCGCGGACGCGTCGTCGGGCTCGACCTCGTCGTCGGGCTCGGCACTCAGGTCCGGCCTCGGACCGGGATCGACATCAGCACCCGGGTCGGGCCAGGGTCCCGGGTCTGGTTCGGGGTCTGGTTCGCCTACGCGGCAGTCATCACCGCTGTCGTCACCGCTGTCGTCACTTTCGTCACCGTTGCCAGCGCCACTGCCGTCCACGCTCGCGGCGTCGCTGTTCTTGTCCTCGCCACCGCCGACACCGTCGTCACCGCCGACGTCGTCGACCTCGCCACCGTCGGCGCTGGCGGCGTCGTGGTCGCTCTCGTCGGCACGGGCCTCGTCCTCGGCGTCGTGCTCGGTGGGACCGGGGTCCGGGTCCTCGGCATGCTCCAGCAACAACGCCAGAAGCTCCGCCGGCCTCGCCAACCACCCGAACGCCACCGACCGGCGGGCGTCCTTGGACCGCAACGGCAGCCGTGCCGCCTCATCCTCGACCGCCAAGATGTCAGCGACCCGGTCCAGCAACGCATCCACCCACACCGCATCCCCGTGCTCGACCCGGGCAATCACATGACGCAACCCCGCAGCATCCATCCGACCCACGCTCACGAACCTGCGCTCCCGGGCCTCCTTGACCTTGCGTTCGTGCAACCCCGGGTTGGCCTCGATCACCTTCGCCTCGGCCACCTCCAACACCACCGAAGGCTGCTCCCCCGCCAACGCCACGGCCACCGCAGCATCGACACCCGCCGCCTCGCCCTCGGACAGGTCCCGGGTCAGCCTCGCGACCTTGCGGGCCACCCAGGCCTCACACGCGAGCGCACCGACCACCGCCCAACACCTCGGAAGCCGGTGCACCAGGTCCAACGCATCGGCCATCAACCACCGCGTCGCCATCGGATGCGCCTGCCTGCTGACCGCCAGCTCATGCAGACACAAGTCCTGCACCCGCGGGGTGCCGACACCCCCCACCAGCACCAGCCTCGCCATCCCCGGGAACTGCCGCTCAACCGGCCACTCCCGCGGATCATCGGCATGGAAATCAGCCCACAGGACAGCCAACCGCAGATCGTCATACTCCGCCTGACGACGAGACCTCAACGCATCCTCCACGAACAGCAACGTGCCGCCCGGGTCCATGCCATCGACGAAGGTCTCCATGCAGACCACTCAAGCACTGGCCACCGACAACCACCCCCCCGAAAACAGCCCAAACCGGGGCTCTGGGGAAAACTTTCTGAAAACCTTTCCGCGCCGGCCCGACGGGTGCCCCGAAAGTGAGCCCGAAGGGGCCCTGCCCACCCCGCGACGCGATCTCGACGGGCGGCCTCGTCCCTCACGGCCCGCTCGGACTTCCGGCCGGTCAGCACATGGTCTGCCGCGGCCGCCTCCGTCGTGACAGGATCCGGGGGTGAGGCAGACCGACTTCAAGCTGCGCACGGTCGCCCTCGAGGCATTCGGCCCGACGATCGTGAACTCGATCGGGCACGGCGCCGTTCTCCCCGTGCTGGCCCTGCAGGCCCGCCACCTCGGGGCCGGCGTCGACCTCGCCGCGCTGGTCGTCGCCCTGCTGAGCATCGGCCAGCTGGTCACCAGCCTCCCGGCGGGAGCCATCATGGCACGCATCGGCGAGCGCCGGATGCTGATCTGCTGCGGCCTCGTCGACTGCGTCGCGATGCTGGTCGCCTGGCGGGCCACGTCGGTGCTCGTCCTGGGTGCCGCGATCGTGCTCTCCGGAGCCACGTGGACCGGGTTCCTCCTGGCCCGACAGGGCTTCCTCATCGAGGCGGTCCCGCCCACCCACCGAGCCCGGGCCATGTCGAGCCTGGGCGCCAGCCACCGGGTCGGTCTGTTCGTCGGCCCGTTGATCGGCGCCGGGATCATCGCCTGGCAGGGGCTCTCGGCGGTCTTCGTGCTCGCCGCCGTCATGTCACTGACCTCTGCGGTGATGGCCAGGCTCATGCGCGACCTCGGCCACGAGTCGCGTGCGGACCAGAAGGCCGCCGGCCACGCCAGCGTGGTCTCCGTGCTGGCGGCCCACCGTCACACCCTGCTCACGCTCGGCGTCGGAGTGGTCGTCATCGGGGCATCCCGCTCGATCCGTGGAACGCTCCTGCCCCTGTGGGCCGACCACATCGGCATGTCGGGCTCGGAGACCTCGCTGGTCTTCGCCGTCGCCGCCGCGGTCGACATCCTGTTCTTCTTCCCCGGCGGCTGGCTGATGGACCACAAGGGGCGGGCCGTGGTCGCCGTTCCCGTCGTCCTGGCCGTGGCGATCGGCTCGCTGCTGCTGCCGCTGGCCACCAACGAGGCGGCCCTGCTCGCGGTCGCCGTACTCATCGCGATGGGCAACGGCCTCGGCTCCGGCATCGTGATGACGATCGGCGCCGACACGGCACCGGTGCTCGGACGCTCGCAGTACCTCGGCGGCTGGCGGCTGTGCGGTGACATCGGGGGTACGACGGGCCCGTTGCTGGTCAGCGCAGTCGCCTCGGTGGCGCCCCTTGCAACAGCCTCAGTCGTGTTCGGCGTGGCCACCTTGGCCGGGACCGGCTGGGTCGGTCACTGGACGCGTCAGCTGGACCGACGCCGGGCCGACGCCGGGGCTCGCGAGCGGGCTCAGCCGTAGGTGACGCTGATCGCGTTCGACTTCAGGTTGCGCTCCTTGTCGACCACGCGCCACTGGATCCTGCCCACCTGGGAGGTGATCACGTAGGTGGTGAAGGTCGCCCCGGAGACACTGACGTCGACCGGGAACTCCCGCCAGGACTGGCCCTCGAGGCGGATCTCGATGTCGAGGACCGCGCCCTCGCCGGTCGGGTAGACACCGGAGAGGTAGAGCTCCTCACCCGGGGTCACCTGGGAGGCACCGGGGCTCAGGGTGATCTGGTCCTTCGGCTTCTCGGACTTCTTCTTGTCGGGCTTGGCCTTGCCGGTCTTCTCGTCCGTGCCCTGCTCGGACGACTCCGCCTCCGGCAGCGTCACCAACGGACCGTCCTGCCTCTCCGTCTCGGAGGGATCGGGCAGATAGAGGGAGGCGCCGCCGGCGGTCTCGTCCGACGAGGCACTGCTGTCGCCGACTCCCATCACCTTCGTGCCGATCAGGATCGCGATTCCAGCGAGCAGACCCACCACGACGGCGACCGCGACCAGGGCGATGAGCCCGTTGGCGACCGGCTTGTCTTCGGAATCGGACACGTCACGCTCTCTCAGGAGGAGGACTGATGGCCCCATTCTTACAGGCGGAGCTCAGAAACCTCGTGTCCGTTGGACGTCGTCCACGATCCCGGTCGACCTCCAACCGCGGATCTCCTCGCGGTCGCTCGGCTCCTGGAGCTCCGTGGGACAGCTCTGGCAGAGAAGTGAAACACGTTCTAGTGTAGGTCCCATGCGATTCACCTACGCCGAGGCCATGACCCACGCTGCGTACTACGCCCCGCTCGCGCAGGCAGCCGAGGCGGCCGGCTTCACCAGCATGACCGTGGCGGACTCCCTGATCTATCCCGAGGAGTCCGACTCGAAGTACCCCTACACCGACACCGGCGACCGGGAGTTCCTCGAGGACAAGGAGTTCATCGAGACGATGACCCTGGTCACCCACCTCTCGGCGGTCACCGAGACGCTCCGCTTCACACCGTTCGTGCTCAAGCTGCCGGTGCGTCCGCCCGTCCTGGTCGCCAAGCAGGCCTCGTCGATCGCCTACCTCAACAACAACCGCCTCGGTCTCGGCGTCGGGCTGTCCCCCTGGCCGGAGGACTTCGACGTGATGGGCGTCGAGTGGGCCCGGCGCGGCAAGCGGATGGACGAGTGCATGGACATCCTCCGCGGCCTGACCAGCGGCGACTTCTTCGCCTACGACGGCGAGTTCTACCAGTTCGACGCGATCAAGCAGTGCCCTGCACCGACCGAGCGGATTCCCCTGCTCGTCGGGGGTCACAGCGATGCCGCGCTGCGCCGCGCCGTACGCAAGGGTGACGGCTGGATGCACGCCGGTGGTGACGGCGAGGAGCTCGACCGCCTGCTCACCCGCCTGGCCGAGATCCGCCGTGAAGAGGGCGACTCGCGTGAGGACTTCGAGGTGCACGTGATCTCGTTCGACGCCTACGACCTCGACGGCATCAAGCGACTCGAGGACAAGGGGGTCACCGACTGCATCGTCGGCTTCCGGGTGCCCTACACCAAGGGTCCCGACACCGAGCCGCTCGAGAAGAAGGTCCTGCACCTGCAGGGATACGCCGACTCGATCATCGGCAAGCTGTGAGCACGACCGAGGCCTTCGCAGCCGCCGTTGCCGAGGCAGAACGGCTGATCCGCAACCCTCCGTTCGAGGTCAACGAGCAGGAGCTCGCCGAGGGCCTCGACTACCTCGCCGGATCGATCCGCTCGTCCTTGCAGATGGCCTTCGACTACGACCTCGAGCATCCCGTCCTGATCAACCCCACGCACCAGTACGCACGCCAGGGCCTCGACAACCCCGACGCGATCTACTTCAACGCCTACCTCGACGCGGGGGCGTCGTACGTCGTCTCGGGGCGGCGCGGCACCAGCGCCGACCTGTCGTTCCAGGTGATGGACGGCGGTTACACGGAGAGCGGTTTCCCCAGCACTGTCGCGGCTTTCGACGACCGCGAGCTCGAGATCGCCGACGACGGTTCCTTCGAGTGGCGCTTCGGTCCGGAGCTCGGACTCGCCAAGGGAGCCACCCTGATCGTGCGCGAGGTCTTCGACGACTGGGGCACCGAGGAGCGCGGCACCTTGCGCCTCCAGCGCCTGGACACCGCCGGACAGGCGCGCGGACCGGTCACCGAGGAGAGGATCGCCAAGCGCTACGCCGTCGCCGCCAAGATGTTGACCGGCCGGATCAGGACCTGGTTCGCCTTCCCCACCTTCTTCACCTACAAGGAGCCCGTCAACACGCTGACCGCTCCCGCCTCGACGCCGGGAGGACTGGCCTCGCAGTTCTCCTCGATCGGGCACTACTCGCTGGGTGAGGACGAGGCGATGGTGGTCACCGTCCCGGCCTGCGCGGACGCGCCCTACCAGGCCATCCAGATCGGCTCGAAGTGGTATGTGTCGACCGACTACGAGCACCACCAGACGTCCCTGACCCGCGCCCAGTCCCACGCCAGCAAGGACGGACTGCTTCGGTACGTCGTCAGCGAGCGCGACCCCGGCCTGGCCAACTGGCTGGAGACCACCGGCCACGACAAGGGCGTGATGATGCTGCGCTGGCAGCGGGTCGTCCGCCCGCTGGGTGCCGAGGACGGCCCGCGCGTCGAGGTGGTGCCGTTCTCCTCGCTGCGGACCCGCGTCGACCTCGACGACCAACGGATCAGTCCCGATGAGTACGCCGCCCGCATCGCGGCCCGTCAGGTGGGCGTCGCGCGCAGGATGATCAGCTGATCAGTCGCGCCAGACCTGGGCGATGGCAGGCCGCGGCTGGCCGTCGCCGAGATAGGGGAAGGTGCTGACCACGTGTTCGGGGCTGGCGCCGCTGACCTCGCCCGGGTGCTGCACCGCGACCAGCACGGTGCGGTCGTCCGCGCTGATCACCGGCCCCGAGCACTCGGCACCGACCGGCACCGACAGGAACTGCTTGAGCCTCCCGCGCTCGCGCCCCTCGAGCGGCAGCATGTAGAGGCCGTCGGCGAAGCCGAGCGTGCCCGGCATGCCGTCGGTGGAGATCCACAGGTTGCCCGTCCGGTCGAAGGTGACGTTGTCCGGGCAGGAGATCGGGCTGACCTGGTCGCGGTCGAAGCCGGCGAAGTACGTCGACGGGTCGGTCGGATCACCGGCAACGAGCACGATCTGCCAGGTGAACGTCACCGCGGCCGCGTCGTTGCGGTGCTCGGAGATCTCGATGACGTGGCCGTGCTTGTTGGGCCCACGCGGGTTGGCCTCGTCGACCTGCCCCGGCTGCCGCGCGGTGTTGTTGGTGAGCGCGGCGTAGACCTTCCAGGTGACCGGGTTGGCCTCGACGTCCTCGGGGCGGTCCATCTTGGTCGGACCGACCAGGTCGGCGGCCTGTCGCGTCCAGATCAGCACCTCCTCCACCGACCAGCCCGGCACCTGTGACCGGCCGTCGACCACCAGGGGCAGCCACTCGCCGGTGCCGTCGTGCTGCCCGTCGCCCGCACCGTCGCCGGTGAACTTCGCCACGTGGAGGTCGCCCTCGGACAGCAGCTTCGCGTTGTGCCGCCGGTTTCCCGGCCTGTGCTTCTTCCTGGAGACGAACTTGTAGATGTAGTCGTTGCGCTCGTCGTCACCCATGTAGGCGACGGCGCGACCGTCATCCGCCAGCCGGATCGTCGCTCCCTCGTGCTTGAAGCGGCCCAGGGCGGTGTGCTTGACCGGCCGCGAGCCGGGGTCGTCCGGGTCGACCTCGACGATCCAGCCGAAGCGGTTGACCTCGTTGGGCTCGGTGGCCACGTCGAAGCGCGGGTCGACGCGTTCCCAGCCACGACCACCGGAGGTGATGCCGTAGCGCTTGAGGCGCCCGTCCGGGTCGGAGGCGCCGGTGGTGTTGAAGTACTGGTTGAAGTTCTCCTCACCGGACAGCACCGTGCCCCACGGCGTCACGCCACCGGCGCAGTTGTTCAGCGTGCCGAGCACGTGCTTGCCGGTCGGGTCCGCCGACGTCCTGAGGGCGGCGTGTCCAGCGGCCGGGCCGTCCACGACGAAGGGCGTCTCGCTGTGCAGGCGCCGGTTCCGGCGACCGGCCTGCAGGTACCTCCACGGCGTGCCGGGGCGCTCCCGACGTACCTCCACGATGGTCATGCCGTGCGCCGCCATCACGATGCGGAGCTGGTCGTCGGAGAGGTCGGCGGAGCTGCCCACGCCTCGGAACATCAGCTCGTCGTTGGTGTACTCGTTGTTGAACGCGAGCACGCCGCTGCGGGCACCGCGCCCACGACCGTCGAGGAGCAGCGCGGTGAAGTCACAGTTGTAGCCGGCCTGGCAGCGCTGGGCCTCGACGCTCTGGTTGTCGAAGTCGAAGGCCGGCGCGTCCCGGGTGATCGGGTCGCCCCACGCGATCAGTGGCGACCAGGTGAATCCGCTCGGCACGACCAGCTCGTCCGTCGTGGCCGCCGTCGGCGCGATGCCGGAGAAGCGCGAGAGTGGCCCACCGGCTGGCGCCGTCGCCCGGGCCGTTCCGCTCGCCGCTGCCGGGGAGACAGCTCCCCACCCCGTGGCTCCGAGCACGCCGGCCGCGGCCGCGCCCACGGCGCCTGCACGCAGGACGGATCGGCGCGACACGGCGCGGGCCACGACCTCCTCGAAGTGCTCGTTGGCCGATTCGTTCGGCACGGGGTGCGCGCACGCGTTCCCGCAGCGGTAGAGGCAGGTCATCGAGCTGCGTCCGCCCGGGTGGGCTCGGTCGACGAAGGGCAGGAGCTTGCGAGTGGTCATGGGTTGGAGGCTGGTGGACCCGGTTGACGTCCGGGCGCTGCGTGGGTGACGCGCGGGTGACGAATGGGCTAATCGCTCGACGGAAACTGAAACACGTTCTACTGTGTGCCCATGACCCTCCTGCAGGACAAGGTGATCGTGCTCTCCGGCGTCGGCCCCGGCCTCGGCCGCTCCCTCGGGGAGGAGGCCGCGAGGATGGGCGCCGACCTGGTGCTGGTGTCCCGCACGGAGAAGCGCCTCGAGAAGATGGCCGAGGTGGTGCGCGGGCACGGACGCCGCGCCCTGGTCGTGCCGACCGACATCACCGACGAGTCGCAGCGCGCGGCGCTCGTCGAGACCGCCCTCGCCGAGTTCGGCAAGGTCGACTGCCTGATCAACAACGCCTTCGGCATCCCCCCGATGGATCCGATCTCCACGCTCTCCCTCGACTCGTTGCGAGCCGCGCAGGAGACCAACGTCCTCGCTCCGCTGCGCCTCTCGGCACTGTTCGCCGACGCGCTCTCGGAGACTCCCGCCAAGCCCGGCGGCTCGATCATCATGCTCAACTCCTGCGTGGTGCACAGCTCCCAGCCGGAGTACTCCGGCTACAAGCTCTCCAAGGGCGCGCTCAAGCACCTCGCGTCGTCCCTCGCGACCGAGCTGGGGCCGCGCGGCATCCGGGTCAACAGCATCGCCCCGTCGTACATCTATGAGGACGTGAACAAGGCCTACTTCGACTGGCTGGCCTCCGAAGCAGGAGTGACCCACGACGACATCTACCGCGAGAAGGCAGCGCCGACCGACCTGAAGCGGCTCGCCACGCCCGACGAGGTGGCGAAGGCTGCGCTGTTCTTCGCCAGCGACCTCGCCACGGCCGTGACCGGCACGATGCTCAACGTCGACTGCGGAGAGTTCCATGACAACTGAGGCATCGCGCCCACGGGTCCGCGATGACGTCGGGACGTACGACGACATCGCCGCCGCCGCGGTCCGCACCACCGGGATGGAGGACTTCGGCGGGACCGCCCACGAGGAGGGCCTGCGCATCCTCGTCGACGACCTGAACTCCTCGGCCGCCGGGCTGACCGGCGAGGGCAACCACTTCCACCGCGGACAGGTCAAGAGCTGCCTGGTCGGACGCCTGCTCACCCAGTTCGGGATGAAGGAGAACCCGGCGTACGTCGACGTGCGGATCGAGCGGCCGGTCTTCGTGGTCGGCCTCCCCCGCACCGGCACCACCGCCCTGCACCGGCTGTTGACCGCTGACCAACGCCACCAGGGCCTCGAGCTGTGGCTGACCGAGTTCCCCCAGCCCCGTCCGCCGCGCTCGACGTGGGAGCAGGACCCGGTCTTCACCGGCATCAACGCCGCCTACTCCCGGCACCACGTGGCCAACCCGGAGTTCATGGGGATCCACTACATGGACGCCACCTCGGTCGAGGAGTGCTGGCGGCTGCTGCGCCAGACCGGCAAGTCGATCAGCTTCGAGTCACTGGCCAACGTGCCGACCTACTCGTCGTGGTTGGCGGAGCAGGACTGGACCGACGCCTACGAGCGACACAAGGAGGCGCTCCAGCTGATCGGGCTCAACGACACCGACCGGCGCTGGGTGCTGAAGAATCCGTCGCACCTGGTCGCGCTCGACGCGCTGATGGCGGTCTACCCAGATGCCCTGGTCGTGCAGACCCACCGGGACCCGGTCACCTCGATCGCGTCCGCCTGCTCGCTCTCGGCCGAGGCCACGGCCGGCACGTCGACCACGTTCACCGGCTCGACCATCGGCGAGACCCAGCTGGAGATGTTGTCCCGCTCGGCACGGTCCTTCCACGCCGCGCGACCGGCGTACGACCAGTCCCAGTTCTTCGACGTCGAGTACGCCGACTTCGTGGCCGACCCGGTCGGCACCACGCGGGCGATCTACGACGCCTTCGACCTGGGCTGGACGTCGACGGTGGCCGATGCCGTGGGCGCGATCGATGCGGAGTCGAGGGCCGGGGGCAAGCGACCCGCCCACTCCTACTCACTGGCCGACCACGGGCTCACCGAGGAGCGGGTCCGCGCGGCGTTCTAGGCCACTCGTGCAGCTGGCTGCACGGTTTTCACGCTCCCGTCCACAGGCTGGCCGGGGACGGGTTGTGGAGGTGTTGACGGGTTCCTAGCGTCGTGGCCATGAGCGGATTCGAGATCGACCTCGACGAGATCGAGGGGCTGCCCAGGCCGATGCGGCACCACCAGGCCGCGATCCTGGCCAGCACCACCCTGCCGTCGCCGGACACCGGCGCCTCCACAGCCAGCACGCGTGACGCCATCGACCGCGTCTCCACGCTTGCCGGTTCCTTCGCCGCCGACCTCGACCAAGGAGCCGACGGCCTCGACGCCGTGGTGGCGACCTACCAGGCCACCGACGGCCGGATGAACTACTGGTTCGAGACGATCCAGTCGGCGGTGGTGTTCGGATGAGCGTCTCACTGGTGGTCGACGGCTCGCCGTCCGGTTGCCGTGCGGCGTCGACCGAGATCCGCCGACTCGCCAACCAGGTGGGCGATGCCTGCGACATGCTCGCGAAGACGATGATCGCCGCCTGCGGCGCGTGGAGCGGCAGCTCCTCCGACGCCTTCACCGACTTCGCCAAGGAACGCATCAACCGCGCCGACGAGCTCCACGAGGAGCTGCTCCTCTTCGCCCTGGCGATGGAGGCGTTCGGCCTCGGCCTGGCCGACGTGAAGTCGGAGATGAAGCGGGCCAAGGGCATCGCGGTGGGTCACGGGATCGTGGTCTCCACCCTGCTGCCGGAGGTCGGCGAGATCACCCTCGACCCCGGCCAGGAGGGCCCTCTCGACCACGCGGTCGGGGTGGCCAACCGGGCCCGAGAGCACGAGCAGCGGCTCCAGCTCGCATGGCAGCAGAGCCTGTCCCGTGCCTCGCGGCTGGTCTGGGACCCGGCCGAGGTCGACGCAGCCGTCGTCTCCGCCGGCACCTCGTTGTCCGGGCCGGTCGAGCGGCTGCGCGACCTGGCCCCCGACCTGCCCGACCTGACACCGGGGCCGGTCGACGTCACCGGCCTGCTGCAGGGCGCCCGCGACCAGCTGCCCAGCCTGCCCGACATCGGCAACGTCGACCTGATGGCGCAGCCGATGGTCTACCCGAGCATCCTGGTCCCACTGATGGCGATCAAGGCGTCGAAGCGTGCCTTCCCCGAGCAGGCCGGCACGCTCGACAGCGGCATCCGCAAGATCACCAAGATCGTGGTGCCGAAGGCCGCCATGGCCGGCTGCAGGCTCACCCCCGTGACGGCACCGCTCTCCCCGCTCTGTGGTGTTGTCGGCGGCGTGGCTGCCGGTCCGGTCGGTGACGAGATCGTGGAGATGACCGATGCGAGGTGACCGAAGCCATTCGCTGCTCCGTGTTCCCGACGGCTGGTCCGTCGAGCACGAGCCCCGCTCCGGGATCGTGGCCACGATGACCCCGCGCAAGGCCCCCGACAGTGGCCTGGCCCCTGCCATCACGTTGACCCGGAGCTCGACCGGCCTGGGCGTTCGTGAGCACCTCGACCAGCTCAGGTCGTTGGTCGAGCACACCTTCGACAAGGTCGACATCGAGGATGCCGACGTCTACGACTACCACGATGTCGACGTGGCCTACCTCCGGTTCTTCCACCGCACACCACGCCACGACGTGATCGTCGAGATCTGGAACTGGCTCGTCGACGGCCAGGTCTGGTCGATGGCGGCCTCCGCCGACCATCGCGACCATCCTGACTACACCGACGTCTTCGACGACGTGGCGGCCACCTTCGACCCGACGGTGCGCGAGGTCAGGCGCTTGGCTCGACCCGCGTGACGAAGCGCTTCGTGGCCTTCACCCTGGTGTCCGCACAGCTGGCGCGCACCGGTGGTCCGGCCTCGACGTCGACCGTCACGACACGCTCCCCGGTGCGGTGCCGGAACCCCACGCGATGGCGCCCGTCCTCGTCGACCTGCACGTCGACCAGGCTGAGCGCATCGGCCGCATCGTCACCCAGCTCGGCGAGCAGCGCCACCTCCGCGGCCTGCACCGCCGGGGCGTAGGCCGTCCGGCCGCGCAGGTGCTCGACGACCAGGCGGCCGGCCAGGGTCGACGCGGCGACGGCGAGGGCGGAGGTGCTGTCCAGCCGGCCGTAGGAGAACCCGTGCGGGAGGGTCAGCATGGCCCCGGCGAAGCGGTGCCCACCGACGTGCGTCGTCTCCCATGTCTGGAGCGGGTGGGCAGCGGTGAGGGCGGCGACGATCGGCCTGCCGAACTCCGCGCAGCACGCGTCGCGCCGGCCGTTGGTGCAGACCAGCAGCAACGGCTCGTCATGCGGCTCCAGGCCGGGACGCCTGCCCTCGGCGAGACCGTCGAGGTCGAGGTCGAGCAGGTCGTCGGCCACCTCGAGGACAGTGGTCTCCAGCCACGCGTCGTCGGGAGCGGCACTCCCGAGGAACACCCGGAACGCTTCGCCGCGCGGGTTGCGACCGTGCCTCCGGATCAGCTGCACGCGCACTCCGGCGCGATCCGCGGCCTCGGCCAGTCCGTCACGCACGTGCTCGGGAAGCGCGCTCTCGGCGAGCGCCTTCTTGCCCCACGCCCCGGGATACTCCACCAGCAGATAGGCGGCATCGGCCGCCGCGCTGCCGGCCAGGTGCTCGGCGCCGGCACTGAGGGCGCACCGGAACCTCGACTCGGGGGCATCGTTCGGCTGGGACATGGCGTCAGTCTCTCGCGTCACGGTTCGACCACAGGCATCGGTCGGAGCTCCAGGGCGAGGTCCACGTCGACCACCTCCGGGTCGGTGTTGACCGTCAGCTTCCGGGAGGCGGCGCAGCCGAGCTCCTCGCTCGCTGCGCTCACGATGTAGGGACCCGGAACCGGCAACGGCATCACGAACTCCCCCTGGTCGTCGGCGTGGGTGGAGTGCACGAAGTCGCCGCTGCCCAGGTGCAGCGTCACCAACGCGTGCGACACCACGGCGCCGGCGTTGCTCACCGTGCCCGACAGGGTCAATTGGCGCTCCAGGACGACATCCTGCGGGTCGGCGCCCTCACGGAAGTCGATCACCTGCGCCTGGGGCGCCCACCCCCGGGCATTGCCGATCAGGAGGTAGCGGCCGGGCCCCGGCAGGGCAACTCCGAAGCGGCCTTCGCGGTCACAGCGCGCCCAGTCGACCGGACGCCCGTCCATCCGGGTGACCGTGACGAAGGCAGGTGTCAGGTCGGGGAGTCGATCACCGGGGAGGATCCGACCCCGGATGACCGTCTCCCTGCTGTCCCCGGCGGTGGCCACGGACGGAACGCCTTCGCGTCCAGCAGCGGCGGTGGAGGGCAACGGGATCGCCCAAGTGACCAGGCAGGCGAGGAAGCAGGCCAGCGCGCACAACCAGAACATCAGGGTGAAGGCGCCCTCGGACGGGATCTTCCGTCCGGCGAAGCCGACGGTCATGGAGGTCATGATCGCCGCCAGGGCCGCGCTCGACGTCGATCCACCCACGGCGCGCATCAGCGAGTTGAGACCGTTCGCGGAGGCGGTCTCCGTGATCGGCACCGCGGCCATGATCAGGGTCGGCATCGCAGCGAAGGCGAACGCCGTCCCGATGCCGACGAGGGTGGAGCCAACGATGATCTGGGCCAACGATTCGGAGGCGAAGGCCCGGAAGACATAGGCCGAGGCCATGATCCCGCCGCCGACCAACATCGTCGTGCGTCCGCCGATCCGGGCCAGCATCGCGCCGGAGACCGGTGACAGCACCACCATCACGAGTCCGGTCGGCACCATCGCCAGGCCCGCGGCACTCACGTCGAGACCGAAGCCGTAGCCCGACTCCTCGGGCAGCTCGAGCAGCTGGACCGTGAGCAGCATGTTCACATACATGCCGAAGGCGATCAGGACCGACGCGACGTTGGTCAGCAGCACCGGCCGGCGTGCCGACGTACGCAGGTCGACCATCGGCTCGCTCACCCGCAGCTCGAGCGGGAACCATGCCGCCATGATCACCACGGAGGCCGCGAAGCAGCCCAGCACACCGGGGCTCAACCAACCCCAGGTGCCACCGTTGGTGACCGCCAGGAGGAACGAGGTCAACGCCGCCGACAGGAGCACGGCACCTCGGTAGTCGAAGCGTCCCGGGGACCGGACCTCGGACTCCTCGACCAGCAGGGCCACCCCGACGGTGACCACCGCACCGAAGCCGGCGGCGACCCAGAAGAGCGAGTGCCAGCCGAAGTGCTCGAAGAGCACGCCGGAGAGCGGCAGCCCCAGGGCGCTGCCGATGCCGAGGGTGGCGCTCATCAGCGCCACACCGAAACCGACGCGTGCCGGCGGCAGCTCGTCGCGCATGATGCTGATGCCGACGGGGATCAGGGCCGCACCGAAGCCTTGGAGGGCCCGACCGGTCAGGGCGAGGACGAAGGCCGGGCTCAGGGCCAGCAGCAGCGACCCGATCACCATGCAGGCCAGGGAGATCAGGATCATCCGCTTCTTGCCGAACATGTCGGCCAGGCGGGACACGATCGGGGTCGCCACCGCTCCGGTGAGGAGCGTGATGGTGACCATCCACGACGCGTTCGCGTCCGACACCTCGAGGATGCGCGGAATGTCGGGGGTGAGCGGGACGACCAAGGTCTGCTGCAGCGCAGCCAGCATGCCGGCCAGCGACAACACCGTGATGACCGCCCCGGTGGGAGCGCGGCGTTCGGTGGTCGTCACGGCGGGGCTCCTCGTGCTGGCTGGGTCTGTGTCCGCAGTCTGCCAGCCCGCTGCCGACGCCCGCCGGTCAGTCCGCGATCAGGCCACGCCTGCGAGCAATCGCGGCAGCCTCCGTGCGGCCGGCGGCGCCGAGCTTGCCCAGGACGTTGGAGACGTGCACGCTGACCGTCTTCGCACTGATGAAGAGCTGTTTGGCGATCTCGCCGTTCGTGCGCCCCGCCGCCACCAGGGTGAGGATCTCCGTCTCCCTCGGGGTCAGCGCGGTCGAGCCCGTCGATGCGGCGCGCACAGGCGTGCTTCCGAGCAGCTTGAGCACCTCGATGAGCGGTGTCGCGCCCAGGCTCGCGGCGGCCTGTCGTGCCCGGTCGGCCACCTCCCGCGCGGCGGCCGGGTCTCCGGAGGCCCGCAGCACCGAGGCCAACCGCGCCCTGCTCCACGCCAGCTCGTGCGGGTTCCCGAGATCCTCGAAGAGGGTCACGGTCTCGCGCCACACCTCGGTGAGCTCCTCCAGCGGCGGGGTGTCGACGCCGACCAGCCAACGCCAGCGCAACAGCTCCGCATCGAGCCGCTTGGCCCAGGCCCGCCCCTCGGGACCCCACAGCACCTGGGCCTCGGCGCGGGACTCGAGCGCCCGGTGGCCGGCTGCGAGCAGCCGCTCCGCCACCTCGGCGTACGTCGCTCGGTCGTCGCTGCTCATCACCGGAACGCTCTCCGACAGCGCGGCGATCGTGACCGCTGAGAGCCGCACCCGTGCCTGGAAGAACTCGCCCCAGTTCGGCGAGAGGGTGTCGACGAGCAGGTCGTGGGCCTCCACGGCTGCCTGGGGTCTCCCGGCCCTCCCGAAGGCCTCGATCTCGACCGGGGCGGAGAAGATCGCCACCACCCCTTCGCGACTCCAGTGCTTGCGAAGCCGCTTGAGCGCGGCCAGCTGGTTCTCCCCGCGGGCGCTGCCCACGGCGAGGCGCAGGGTGAGGAGCAGGGCCTCCGACACCGGTGGGGGCGACTGGCCCGCCATGTCGGTCAGGGACAGGACCGACTCCCACATCCCCACGGTGAAGGCGATCTGGGCGTGCATGAATCGCGAGTCGAAGGCGTACGGAGCCCACGGGACCCCGGCTTCGGCGGCCCGGGTGGCTGCCTGGGCGAACGCCTCGCAGGCCTCCGGGAAGTGGCCACGGTCCTGGTGGGCGCGTCCGAGGATGAAGAGTGCCCGCAGCTCGGCGTTCACCGCACCCGTCGTGCGGGCTCGCTGCACCGCCTCCTCGAGGGCGACCTGCAGCTCCTCCATCGGGGCCTGCTTGTCGAGGCCGATGATCGTGGTGGTCACGTCGGCGGCGGTCTTGGGCAGGTTGTGCCGCTCGGACAGGGCCAGCGCCTCCACGGCGGCGTCACGGGCGCGTTGCTTGTCGTCGCTGGCCAGCATCACCCGGGCGAACAGCGCCAGCAGCTTGGCCCGCTCACGCGTCGGCTCGGCGGGAGTCAGGGCCAGGCCGTCCTCCGCGTGCTTGAGCCAGTCGGTGTCGCTGTCGAAGAGCAGCGCGGTGTGTGCGGCAGCCAGGTGCAGCTGGGCACGGTCGACGGGCTCGGTCTCGTCACCCAGTGAGGCCAGGTGTCGTTCGAGCAGGGTCAACGCGCGATGCATCTGGCCGTTGGCGACCAGCGCCTCGCTGGCCTTGACGACGAGCGGTGCCACCTCCACGCCCACGGCCAGCTTCGGGTCGGCCGCGATCTCCAGCGCGTGCTCGTAGTGGCGGGCCGACTCGTCCGGACCACCGACGGCTCGCGCCTCGTCACCCGCCTGCACGCTTGCCTTCAGCGCGGTCTCGAAGTCCATCGCCGCCCGGGCGTGACGGGCCAGCTCCGCGGCGGTGCCCCGGGCGCGGCCGTCGCGCAACGCCTCGGCGTACGACGCGTGCAGCCGCACCCGTTCACCCGGGAGCAGGTCGTCATAGATCGCCTCGGCCAGCAGCGCGTGCCGGAACGCATAGGAGTCGTCCCCAGCGGTGACCAGCACGTGGGAGTCGATCGCGCTGCGCAGCGCGCGGTCGAGGTCGTCGGGCTTGACTCCGCTGGCCTCGACCAGGAGGTCGTGGGTGATCTTCCGGCCGGCGGCGGAGATGGCCCGCACCACCTGGCGGCCGGTGTCGTCGAGCCGGTCCAGGCGCACCAGCAGCAGGTCGGCCAGGTCGTCGGGGACCCGGGAGTCCCAGGCGGCGCCGACCAGCTCCTCGACGAAGAAGGCATTGCCCTCGGCGCGCAGGACGATGTCGGACACCCCCGACTCGGGGAGCGCCTCGGGGTGGAGCTCACGGATCAGGGCCCGCACCGCGACTGGTCCGAGCGGCTCGAGCAGCATGCGGTGGACCCCACGGACCCGGGTCCACTCGGCGACCTGCGCACGCAGGGGGTGGCGGCGATGCAGGTCCTCGGCGCGATAGCTGATCACCACGCCCACCGGTGGGACGAACGGACGCGAGCACAAGAAGCTGATCAGGTCACGCGTCGACTGGTCGGCCCAGTGGGCGTCCTCGATCACCAGGAGGAGCGGCGCCTTCTCGGCGGCACGCTCGAGAAGGGCATGCACCGCCTCGAAGATGTCGGCGCGGTCGACGGTCGCCTGCCCCGGCTCCCCCAGCTCTCCGGAGAGCATGCGGCGACCGGGCTGGAGCCGGGACAGTCCGGGGTGCAGGCCGGCAACCGTGTCGACCACCTCGGGCAGGTCCGCGGCCAAGCGACCCATCACCTCGGAGAACGGGAGGTAAGGCAGCGCACTGTCGCCGAAGTCGAGGCAGTGGCCGGCAACGACCTGCCACCCCTCGGCGAAGGCAACATCGCGCAGGGCGGTCAGCAACCGGGTCTTGCCCACGCCCGCGTCCCCGGCCAGCAGGACCACGTGCGGCTGGGCGTCCGCGCCCGGGCGCGCCTCGACCCTCGTCGGAAGGATTCCGAGTGTCGAGCTGAGCTCGGCAAGTTCGGCATCGCGTCCGACGAGGGTCGACATCGTTCCGGCTGGAGCCACGTCCCCCATCATGCCGGGTGGGAGGCGGTCAGCGCTCGCGGGTTTGTCCCGCACCACGGTCACGCCGGCCTCAGCTGGCCAGGTCGTCGCCCATGGATCGGCGGGCACGCTGTGCCCGATCGAGTGCGCGGTCCTGTGCCCGCTCGCGACGGCTGCGGCGAACCGGCTTCCGGATCTGGTTGGCCCGCTCGCGCCGGTAGGTGGCTTCCGCCTCGGTGTAGTAGCTGTTGTAGCTGTCCATCTCAGTGCCCTTCTCTCGAGTTGATGTGTCGAGAGTGCGCCTCTGAGGTAGGCCCGCACATGGGGCGACTGCCTTAGGCGGGCTGTCGGGATGCCTCAGATCTGCCCGGGGTCAGCACCGCGCTCCGCGGACCCAGGTCTCCTGCACGAGGGGTACGCCGGGGCGGTAGGCCAGGTGCAGGTGGTTCGGTGCGTCGAGCACGGCGAAGTCGGCGCGGGCGCCCGGCTGCAGGGTCCCGACGTCGTCACGAGCCAGCGCGTCGGCGCCGCCACGCGTGGCCGCGGCGAGCGCCTCGGTCGGGGTCAGCCCCATCTCGCGCACGGCCAGGGCGATGCAGAACGGCATCGAGCTGGTGAAGCACGAGCCCGGGTTGCAGTCGGTGGCGATCGCGACCGACACCCCGGCATCCAGGAGTGCCCGCGCGTCGGGGAACGGGTGCTTGGTCGAGAACTCGACCCCCGGCAGCAGCGTCGCGATCGTTCCGGAGTCGCGCAACGCAGCGACGTCGTCGTCGCTGAGGTAGGTGCAGTGGTCGACGGCCACCAGGCCGAGCTCACAGGCCAGGCGGACGCCGGGACCCTCGCCGAGCTGGTTGGCGTGCATGCGGGGCCGGAGTCCTCGGGCAACACCCGCGGTCAGCACGGCCCGTGCCTGGTCGGCGTCGAAGGCACCGCGCTCGCAGAACACGTCGACCCAACGCGCATGGGGTGCCGCCGCCTCGAGCATCGGACCGGTGACCTCGGCGACGTAGTCCTCGGGCTCGATCCCCTCGGGGACGACGTGGGCGCCGAGGAACGTGGTCTCCTCGGTGAACTGCCGGGCGATGGCCAGCGAGCGGGCTTCGTCGCGCACGCTCAGCCCGTAGCCGCTCTTGATCTCCAGGGTCGTGGTGCCCTGCCGGCGCATCTCCTGCACCAGCCTGGCCACGTGCGAGGTCAGCTGCTCGTCGCTGGCCTCGCGCGTCGCGCGCACCGTCGTCCGGATTCCGCCAGCGGCGTAGGGCTGCCCGGCCATCCGGGCGCTGAACTCCTCGGCCCGGTCACCGGCGAAGACCAGGTGGGAGTGGCTGTCGACGAAGCCGGGGATGACCGCGCGGCCCCCCGCGTCGTACGCCGTGTCGGCCGCGGGCGCCTGTGCCGCCGGGCCGGTCCACGCCACCGCACCCGCCTCGATGACGAACGCCGCCGCCCGGACGATCGGTTGCTCCGGGTCCCACGTGGTGAGCTCGCCGATGTTGGTCACGAGAGTGCTGGGTGGGGTGCTCGGAGAGGTGCTGGCAGTGGTGCTCATCGCATTCCTTCGCTGGCTGCTCGACGGCTGACGGGTTGTTCGCTGACCGACCGGACGGCCCGCTCCAGCTCCGGGCCGACCTCGTCCCGGATCGCACCTGCCTCGTGGACGAGGCCGTCGACCATGACCTGTCGGACGTCCTCGGCGACGGCCGCGAAGACGGCCGTCTCCGGGCCCGCCCCGGTGCCGGCGGTGCGGGTCGACGTGGTGTCGAGGGTGACCAGGTCGGCGCGCTGGCCGACCGCGATCCGTCCGGCGTCGGCGAAGCCGAGGCTGGCGTGCCCCTGGTGGGTCGCCGCCCCGAGCAGCTCCACGGCACTCCAGTGGCCGCGCTGCTGGGTGGCCAGGCGTTCGTCGAGCTCGACCGCACGCATCTCCTCGAACGGGTCGATCACGGCGTGGCTGTCGGAACCGAGCGTGAGTCGGGCGCCGTGGTCGAAGAGCGCGCGGGACGGGCCGATCCCGTCGCCCAGGTCACGCTCGGTCGTCGGGCAGAAGCAGGCATGTGCGCTGGCGCCGCCGACCAGGGCGAGGTCGTGGTCGGTGAGGTGGGTGGCGTGCACGGCGCTGGTCATCGGGCCGAGCGCGCCGCAGTCGTCGAGCAGTTCCGTCGGCGTGCAGCCGTGGGCGGCGTGGCACTGCTCGTTCTCGGCGACCTGCTCGCTGAGGTGGACGTGGAGGGGCCGGCCGTCAGGCGTGTCGGCCCGTGCCCATCGGGAGATCGTCGGGATCTGCTCCTTCGGGACCGCTCGCACCGAGTGGATCGCCGCTCCGATGACGGTGGACTCGTCACCGCGCAGCTGGTCGACGCGCTGGGCCCAGCGCTCGGCGTCGCCGTCGGAGTAGCGCACCTGGACGCCCTCGGGAGCCCTCCCGATCCCTGCCGCGAGGTAGCAGGTGTCGAGCAGCGCGATCCGGATGCCGGCGTCCTTCGCCGCTGCGACCAGCGCGTGGCCCATCGCGTTGGGATCGGCATAGGGCGTGCCGTCGGGTTGGTGGTGCAGGTAGTGGAACTCGCCCACCGCGGTGATGCCGGCCGAGAGCATCTCCCGATAGGTGGCCCTCGCCAGGTCGTGGTAGCTGTCGGGGTCGAGCCGCTGCGCCACGGCGTACATCTGCTCGCGCCAGGTCCAGAAGCTGCCCGGGCTCCCGTCAGCCCCCACCTGCTGGGTGCGTCCGCGCAGCGCCCGGTGGAACGCGTGCGAGTGACAGTTCGCCAGGCCCGGGATGCTCAGCCCCGCCAGCCTCACAGGCTCGCTCGTCACCCCGGGTACCCGAGAAGAGGGTGACTCCCCGGCCGGGAGGTGGCGGTCTCGGCCGGGCAGCACCTCGGTGAACCGGCCGTCCTCGACGACCACGAGCACGTCGGCCTCGACCCGGTCGTCGATCAGCGCTCGCTCGAGCAGGAAGGTCGCGCTCACCCGGCCAGCCTCTCGAGGGTGTCGGCGAGCGCCTCGACGCCGACCAGGCAGTCGGCGATCTCGGCCGACTCGGCCGGGGAGTGCGAGACCCCGGTCGGATTCCGCACGAAGAGCATCGCTGTCGGGATGCCGGCCGCCGAGAGCACGCCGGCATCATGACCGGCCTGGGTGGCGATGATCGGCCAGTCCCCGCCCGCGTGGTCGACCGCCAGGCGGCGGGCCAGGTCGGCGTCGAAGCCGACCGCGGCCGAGACCGACTCGGGGGTCACTGAGAGCGCGGTGCCGTCGCGACCGGCTCGGTCCTGGCCGAGGCGCTCGATCTCGGCGAGCATCCGCGTCAGCGACTCGTCGGTCTCGCACCGGGCGTCGAGCCAGGCGGTCACCCGCGACGGAACGGCGTTGGTGCCGTTGGGCACCGCCTCGATCCGGCCGAACGTGGCTCGCTCGCCCGAGAGCCGGGCCTGCTTGTTGGCGGCCAGGGCGGTCATCGCATAGGTCAGCATCGGGTCGTGCCGATCCTCCATGCGGGTGGTGCCGGCGTGGTTCGCCTCGCCGGTGAAGTCGAACCGGAAGCGCCCGTGCGGCCAGATCTCGCTGGCCACGCCCACGGCGGCGCCGCGGTCGACGAGATCGCGTCCTTGCTCGACGTGGAGCTCGACGAAGACACCGACGTCGTCGAGGAGCGTCCCCCTGCCCAGCTGCGGATCCAGTCCGGCGGCGGCCATCGCGTCGAGGAGGTGCACACCGTCCCGGTCGCGCAGCTCCTGCGCCGCCTCCGGGGTGGTCGCGCCCGTCATCAGCCGCGAGCCCAGGCAGGCCAGGCCGAACCTGGATCCTTCCTCCTCCACGAAGGCACCCACGCCGATCGGCCGGGACGGGACGAAGCCGCGGTCGCGGAGCAGGTCGATCGCCGCAAGCGACGAGACGACGCCGAGCGGGCCGTCGTACGCACCGCCGTCCAAGACGGAGTCGAGGTGGGAGCCGGTCAGCACGGACGAGCCGGAGCCGGCCCGCCACCAGCCGACCGTGTTGCCGTTGCCGTCACTCTCGACCTCGAGCCCGCGAGCGGCGCACTCCTCCAGGAACCACGCGTGGCACTCGCGCTCGGCCGAGCCGAAGGGCTGCCGGAAGTAGCCGCCGCTGCTCGCCGACCGCCCAACCGGGCCCAGGTCCTGCCACATCCGTTCGAAGCTCACGCTGACAGTCCACCGGCCCGGCGCCCCGGGGTCAACGCGACTCACCAGCTGAGGGTCTCGGATCTGAGACAGACCGGCCGGGTGGGAGGATCGCGGCATGGAGTTCGGAGAGGTCGTCCGTCGACGCCGCATGATCCGCAGGTACGCCGACAGGCCGGTCGACGCTGCCGTCGTCGACCGGCTCCTCGATCACGCCACCCGGGCCCCGAGCGCTGGCTTCAGCCAGGGCTGGGCGTTCCTGCGCCTTGACACCCCCGACTCCGTGGCGCGGTTCTGGGAAGCCACCAGTCCCGACCCGGGCGCCTCCAACCCCTGGCTCGACGGCATGCGCACGGCTCCGGTGGTGATCGTCCCGATGTCCAACGAGTCGACCTACCTGGACCGCTACGCCGAACGGGACAAGGCCGGCTCCGACCAACGGTGGCCGGTGCCCTACTGGCACATCGACACCGGCATGGCGTCCCTGTTGATCCTGCAGACCGCCGTCGACGAAGGGCTCGGTGCGTGCTTCTTCGGCATCCCCGGCCAGAGGCACGACGCGTTCCGTGCGGAGTTCGACGTACCCGGCGACTACACGCCGATCGGCGCGATCACCGTCGGTCACCGGCCTGCCGACACCGGCTCGTCCGGTTCCGCGGCGAGGCGACGACGCAAGGACACCGCAGAGGTCGTGCACCGCAACGGTTGGTGACATCCGCGTGGAGTGCTGTCACCGGGTGACAGCACTCCACGCGCTTGTGTGCTCCCCCGGTCTAGGGTCGCCGCATGGCCCGCCCCACCACACCGATCGAGCGACTCCAGGCACTGATCCGGATCCCGACGGTCTCCCACGCGGATCGCGACCGGATCGACCCGGCACCGTTCCGGGCGTTCGCGCACCAGCTCGAGGAGAGCTTTCCGCTGCTGCACGCGCACCTGGCGAAGACCGCTGTCCACGAGCACGGGATGCTCTTCCACTGGCGTGGACGGAGCGACACGAAGCCCCTCGTGCTGATGGCACACATCGACGTCGTCCCGGTCGAGGAGACCGACACCTGGCAGCACCCCGCCTTCGGCGCCGAGGTCCACGACGGGATCCTCTGGGGCCGCGGCACCCTCGACGACAAGGGTTGCCTGGCCGGGATCTGCGAGGCCGTCGAGCAGCTCCTCGAGCGCGACTTCACTCCCGAGCAGGACGTCTGGCTGAGCTTCGGCTGCGACGAGGAGGTGATGGGAGAGGCCGCTCCCGCAGCCGTCGAGATGCTGAAGGAGCAAGGGGTCGAGCCGTGGATGGTGCTCGACGAGGGCGGTGCCGTCGCACATGACGCGTTCCCCGGCGTGAAGCCACCCCTGGCCGTCATCGGAGTCACCGAGAAGGGCATCACCAACGTCCGGCTCAGCGTCGAGGGTCGCGGCGGCCACGCCAGCATGCCGACGAGGATGGACACCACCGCCCGACTGGCGCGCGCCATCCTGCGCCTGGACCAGAGCCCGTTCCCCAGCTCGGTCCCGGAGCCGACGATCGAGATGTTCCGCCGTCTGGCCGACCACCTCCCGCTGCCGTTGCGCCCGATCGCACGCAACGTCGTGCGGCTCAAGCCGGCCCTGGCCAGGGCACTGGTCGCCGCCGGACCCGAGTCGGCCGCGATGACGCGCACGACGACCGTGGTCACCACGCTCACCGGCTCGCCGGCCAACAACGTGATCGCATCGCACGCCACCGCCGGGATCAACGTGCGGATCATGGTCGGTGACACCGTGGCCGGCGTGGTCGAGCGGATCCGCTCGGTGGTCAACGACAAGCGGGTGCAGGTCGACATCGTCGAGAGCAACGAGCCGAGCCCGCTGTCCCCCACCGACGACGACGCGTTCCGCCTGCTCGAGTCAGCGATCGCGGAGACGTTCCCCGACGCGGTGGCCACGCCCTACGTGATGATGGGCGCCACCGACTCCCGCTTCTTCACCGCGATCTGCCCGCGGGTCTACCGGTTCGCACCGTTCCGGATGACCAGGGCGCAACGCGAGTCCATCCACAGCTACGACGAACGGATCGGGGTCGACGACTACCTCGAGGGCATCGACTTCTATCGCCGACTGGTCGAGGGAATCAGATGACCGCGACGGAGGAGCGCAGGAGTCCGGCCGTTCCCGGGCTCTGGGCGATCGTCGGGTTCCTGGTCTGCGTCGAGCTCGCCAGCGGGGTCCTGCAGGGCTACTACACCCCGATCTTCAGCGACATCGCCGACCACCTCGGCATCCGCGACGCCGACGTCAACTGGTTCGAGGCAGCCCAGCTGATTCTCTCCGCCCTGGTCGTTCCGTTGCTGGCCCGCCTCGGCGACCTCATCGGGCACCGCAACGTGCTGCTCATCTCGACCGCGGTGACCGCCCTCGGCTCCTGGATGCTGGCCTTCGCACCGTCGTTCACCACGTTCCTGATCGGCTGGGCGCTCCAGGGGGCGTACGTCGTGTGGTTGCCGCTCGAGATCGCGATCATCCACCGCCGCACCGCCGCGAGCGGCCAGCAGGCACTGCTCACCCGCCGGGCAGCGGCGTTCCTCGTCGCCGCCCTGGAGATCGGCGTGATCATCGGTGCGGTGACCAGCGGTGCCCTGGTCGAGGCGACGTCCATGACGTTCCTGCTGACCCTGCCCGCGATCGTGGTGACCGCCTGCTTCTTCGTCATCTTCTTCGGCATCGAGGACGTGCGCGGTGCGTCGACGGGCGGGGTCGACCTGCCCGGCCTCGGGTTGATCACCCTCACCCTCGGGCTGGTCATGGGCGGCCTGATCGCGATCCGCCTGCAGGGCGCCGAGAGCCTCTTGGCGTGGGGCCTGATCGTGGCCGGGTTGCTCAGTCTCGTTCCGTTCGTCCGCTTCGAGGCCCGTCTGGCCGAGCCGCTGATCGACGTCCGCCTCTTCGCGGAGTCGCGCCAGTGGCCGATCCAGCTGACCGCGTTCCTGTTCGGCATGTCGGTCCTCGGTGCACAGATCCCGCTGTCCACGTTCGCCCGCACCGACCCGGACGAGGTCGGCTACGGCCTCGGCGCGGGGGCCGGGTTCGTGTCGACGTTGATCGCGCTCTACGTGATCACGCTCGTCGTCGGCGCACTGTCACTGCCCCTCGCCGCCCGACTGGTCGGACCACGGGGGGCGTTGATCACCGGCTGCCTGCTCGTCGCGCTGGGCTACGGCCTGTTCCTGCCGTTCCACGACTCGACGGTGCAGGCGCTGGTCAACATGGGCATCGCCGGGCTCGGGTCGGGCGCGCTGGTCGCAGCCCTACCCGCGGCGGCCGCGGACGCCGCACCCGCAGAGCGCACCGGATTCGCCACCGGGATGACCAACGCCACCAAGACGGTCGGCGGGGCCATCGCCTCGGCCGTCTTCGCGATCGCCCTGTCCGCGACAGGTTCCCTGGAGGACCCCAGCGAGGGACACGCAGCACTCGGCGGCTATCTGACAGTCTGGGCGGTCTGCGCCGCCGCGGCCATGGTCGCAGCCGTTGCCCTGCTGGTGCTCCCGAAGCCCGACCCCACCGAAGGAACCGCTTGATGCACCTCCCCCGCCTGCCGGGTCCGCTCTCGTTCCTCCTCGTCCTGGTCGCGTGCGTGCTCCTCCCGTTGGCCCTGGTCTCGAGCTGGACAGCGACGACCGTCAGCGACACCGATGAGTACGTCGAGACGGTGACGCCCCTCGCGTCCGACCGGGCGGTCCTGACCGCCGTCCGCAAGGAGCTCAAGGTCGTCGCCGTCCGCGCGATGGCCACCACGCCGCTGGCCGGGCAGCAGACCAGCCAGATCGATGCCGCCATCCGCCGGGTGATCGAGAGCGAGCGGTTCCGGACAGCTTGGGCCGACGGCAACCGGCAGGTGCACGAACAGGTGATCGCCGTCCTCGAGGACAACAGCTCCCGCGTGGACACGGCTGATGGCGTGGTCAGCGTCGACCTGGGCCCGCTGGTCTCGAGGCTCGTGGACCAGCTGGATGCCAACGGGATCGCGACCCCCGCCGAGGTCAACGACCTCGATGCCTCCATCCCGCTGATGAAGACCAGCGACCTCGAGCAGGCGCGCGGCGGCTACCAGTTGCTTGCTGCGCTGGGCTTCTGGCTGCCGGTGACCTGGATCGCCCTGGTCGTGATCGTGCTGCTGCTGGCCCGCCGACGGGTCGCTGCGCTCGGCCACCTGGCGATCGGATCCCTGCTCACCTTGGGGATCCTGGCCGCCGGCCTCGTCCTGGCCAGGCAGCTGGTCACCGAACGCAGCCCGGACGGACCACTCGCCCAGGCGGTCTGGGACGTCGTCCTTCACCCACTCTGGACCACCCTGTGGGTCGCCGCGATCGTGGCCGGTGCCGTGCTGGTGCTCCGGATCGTGCTGGGCCTCGTGCTGCGCACGGCCCGTCCCCGGTGACGCCCGGGAGGCCACCGGGGAGCCGTGCTCACTCCCGAAGGAGGTCTTCCCACTCGGTCATCGGGTGAAACCTGGTCGCCCATCGGCCGGATAATCTGGACAGACACCTCCGAGCGCGAGGAGTTGATGTCGATGCCGGAGAGCAAGGACGTGGACGAGAAGGGCCCCGGCCAGAAGAACCCAGGCTCGCCCGACAGCAAGGCAGCCGCCAGCGCGCGGATCGCCCAGCAGCACCTCTGGGTCGACCTCCAGGTCAAGCAGGCGATGGAGCGCGGCGAGTTCGATGACCTGCCGGGCGCCGGCAAGCCGATCGACGACCTCGGGGAGCACCACGACCCCGACTGGTGGCTCAAGAAGATGGTCGAGCGCGAGAAGATCTCCGTGCTCCCACCGGCCATGGCCCTGCGCAAGGAGGACCTCGAGCTCGATGCGCTTCTCGACCGCCAGGCCGGTGAGAAGCAGGTGCGCGACGTGCTCGAGGACTTCAACCGCCGCATCGTCAACGCCCGCCGACAGCTCGAGGGCGGCCCACCGGTGATCACGCCCACGCGTGACGTCGAGGCCGAGGTCGCGGCCTGGCGTGACCGGCGAACGGCCAGGCGGGAGGCCGCCGCGGCCCGCCGGCGCGAAGCCGACCTGGCCCGGCCACGCTGGTGGCGCCGCAGGCGGGACTGACTGACAGTGGAGGATTTCACGCACGTGGTGCACGAAATCCTCCGACGTGGTGATCCTGCTCGGGGATCCACCACCAGCTCGGGGAGCCGCGGAAGGACCCCGTGGCAGTGGTTCACGCCGCCATCCTGGTGGGTGCTGCGGTTCAGCTCTCCTGCATCGGAATCCGTACGCCGCGCTCCGCGGCCACCTCGGAGGCGAGGTCGTAGCCGGCATCGACGTGGCGGATCACGCCCATCCCCGGGTCGTTGGTCAGCACCCGTTCGATCTTCGCGGCGGCCAGGTCGGTGCCGTCGGCGACGCACACCTGACCGGCGTGGATCGAGCGTCCCATGCCGACGCCGCCACCGTGGTGGATCGAGACCCAGCTGGCACCGGACGCGGTGTTGACCAACGCGTTGAGCAGGGCCCAGTCGGCGATCGCGTCGGAACCGTCCTTCATCGACTCGGTCTCCCGGTAGGGCGAGGCGACCGAGCCGCAGTCGAGGTGGTCGCGCCCGATCACGATCGGCGCCTTGAGCTCACCCGAGGCGACCATCTCGTTGAACTTCAGGCCGGCGCGGTGCCGGTCGCCGTAGCCCAACCAGCAGATCCGCGCCGGCAGGCCCTGGAACGAGACCCGCTCGGCGGCCATGTCGAGCCACTTGTGCAGGCGGGCGTACTCAGGCTTCTGGTCAGCAGGGAAGAGCTCCTTGATGGCGCGGTCGGTGGCGGCGATGTCGGCCGGGTCCCCGGAGAGGGCTGCCCATCGGAACGGCCCCTTGCCCGCGCAGAACAGCGGCCGGATGTAGGCCGGCACGAAGCCGGGGAACTCGAACGCCCGGTCGTAGCCGCCCTTGCGGGCCTCGTCGCGGATCGAGTTGCCGTAGTCGAAGACCTCGGCGCCGGCGTCCTGGAACTCCACCATCGCCCGCACGTGCGCGGCCATCGCGGCCTGGGCGGCCTTGGTGAAGCCGATCGGGTCGCTCTCACGCTGGGTCTGCCACTCCTCGAAGGGCACGCCGACCGGCAGGTAGAACAACGGGTCGTGGGCCGAGGTCTGGTCGGTGACGATGTCGATCAGGCCACGTCCGTAGTCGTCCTTGACGGCGAGGTGGCGCTGCAGCAGGTCGGGAACCATCTCGGCGGCGTTGCCGAGCACACCGACGGACAGCGGCTTGCGGGCGTCGCGGGCCTCGAGGGCGAGCTCGAGTGCGTGGTCGAGGTCGCGGGCCTGCACGTCGAGGAAGCGGTGCTCGATGCGTCGGGTGATGCGGGACTGGTCGCACTCGATGCAGATCGCGACGCCGTCGTTCATCGTGACCGCGAGCGGCTGCGCACCACCCATGCCTCCGAGCCCGGCGGTCAGGGTGACCGTGCCGGCCAGCGTCCCGCCCCCGGTGGTCGAGGAGGGAGCGTCAGCGACCGCCCCTCGGGACGGCTCGTCCCTCGCGTCCTCAGGGACCATCTCGGATCCACGACCCAGCTTCTCCGCAACCGCGGCGAAGGTCTCGAACGTGCCCTGCAGGATGCCCTGGGTGCCGATGTAGATCCAGGACCCCGCCGTCATCTGGCCGTACATGGTCAGACCGAGGTCCTCGAGCTTGCGGAACTCCTCCCAGTTGGCCCAGTCCCCGACCAGGTTGGAGTTGGCGATCAGCACGCGCGGCGCCCATTCGTTGGTGCGCATGACACCGACCGGCTTGCCGGACTGCACGAGCATGGTCTCGTCGTCCTCGAGGGTGCGCAGCGTGCGGACCAGGGCGTCGTACGCCTCCCAGCTGCGGGCTGCCTTGCCGGTGCCGCCGTAGACGACGAGGTCCTCCGGACGCTCGGCGTTCTCGGGGTCCAGGTTGTTCATCAGCATCCGCAGCGGGGCCTCGGTCTGCCACGACTTCGCGGTCAGCTCGGTGCCGGTCGCGGCGTGGATGGGCAGGCGCGGGTTCTCGGTCATGCGAGTTCTCCGATCACTTCTTCGGCGGCGGCCAGGACGGCGCCGGACTGGACGAGCGAGACGGCCGCGGCGATCTCGGGTGACAGGTGGCGGTCGGGCCCGGGGCCCTCGATGCCTTCGGACCTCAACAGGCGTACGACGGCTGCCGTGGCCGGCGAGGGTTCGAGCGGAGCTCGCATGTCGAGCGCGCGGGCAGCGGTGAGCACCTCGATCGCGACGACGCGGGACAGCCCGTCGACCGAGCGGCGCAGCTTGCGCGCTGCCGACCAGCCCATCGACACGTGGTCCTCCTGCATGGCGCTGGAGGGGATCGAGTCGACCGAGGCGGGGTTGGCCAGGCGCTTGAGCTCGGAGACTACGGCGGCCTGGGTGTACTGCGCGATCATGTGACCGGAGTCGACGCCGGGGTCGTCGGCCAGGAACGGGTTCAGCCCGTGGTTGCGGGCCTTGTCGAGGAAGCGGTCGGTTCGGCGCTCGCTGATCGAGGCCACGTCGGCGGCGACGATGGCGAGGAAGTCGAGCACGTAGGCGACGGGGGCACCGTGGAAGTTGCCGTTCGACTCGACGCGCCCCTCGTCAGCGAGCACCACCGGGTTGTCGACGGCGCTGGCGAGCTCGCGCCCGGCCACCGTGGCGGCGTGCTCGACCGTGTCACGGGCTCCCCCGTGGACCTGGGGGGAGCAGCGCAACGAGTAGGCGTCCTGGACCCGGTTGCACTGTGTCCCGTCCCCGGGGAGGCCGCGGTGCGAGGCGACCACGCCGGAGTCCTTGAGCAGCGCGGTCAGGTTGGCGGCCGAAGCGGCCTGACCCGGGTGCGGTCGGATCGCCTGCAGCTCGGGGGCGAAGACGCGGTCGGTGCCGAGCTGGCCCTCGACCGACATGGCGGCCGCGATGTCCGCCGTCTTCAGCAGCATGCGCAGGTCGGTGATCGCCATGACCAGCATCCCGAGCATGCCGTCGGTGCCGTTGATCAGCGCGAGGCCCTCCTTGGCCTCGAGCTCGACCGGGGTGAGCCCGGCGGCCGCCAACGCCTCGGCGGCCGGCACCAGGGTGCCGTCGGCGTCGCGGACGTCACCCTCCCCCATCAGCGCCAGCGCGCAGTGGCTCAACGGAGCCAGGTCGCCCGAGCAGCCGAGCGATCCGTGTTCGTGCACCACCGGCGTGATGCCGTGGGTGAGCACGTCGGCCAGGAGCTGCGCGGTCTCGAGGCGGATGCCGGTGTGACCGGTCGCCAGCGTCGAGAGGCGCAGCAGCATCAGCCCCCGGGTCACCTCGCGCTCGACCTCGGGCCCGGACCCCGCGGCGTGCGACCGGACCAGGGACTTCTGCAGCTGGGCACGCATCTCGGTGGGGATGTGGCGCGTGGCGAGAGCCCCGAACCCGGTGGAGATGCCGTACGACGGGGTGGCCCCGGCCGCGAGCTCCTCGACCACCGCACGGGCCTTGCCGATGGCTGCCTGCGCCTCGTCCGTGAGCGTGACACCCGCACCCCCGCGGGTGACGGCGACGAGCTCTTCGAAGGTGACCGGTCCGGGGCCGACTGCAACGTTGTCCATGTCGTCCATCCAACTCCCGGGGCCGGCGGGTGAACAGTGGCTCGTGGGCATTGTTGTCTCGGATGCGAGACCGCAATTCATCAACGGGCCGGTTTCGGGCACCGGCTTGAGCAGCATGCCCACCACGGACCCCGACACTGGAGGAACCCCATGGAGACCAGCACCATCGTCTGGATCGTCGTTGCAGTCATTGTCGCCCTGATCCTCATCGCTCTCATCGGATCACTGCTCAAGCGCAAGAAGGCCCAGCACGACCGCGAACGAGCACAGGAGCTCCGCACCGACGCCCAGACCCGCGCCAGCAGCCTCCACGGGGCCGACCAGGAGGCCCGAGCCGCCCAGGCAGAGGCCGACCAGCGCAGGATCGAGGCCGAGCGGGCGGCAGCCCAGGCCCACGAGAAGCAGCAGGCACTGGCCCACGAGCAGGCCGACGTCGAGCAGCGGGTGCGCGAGGCGGACCGGGTGGATCCCGACGTCAACGTCAAGTCGAAGGACTACCGGCCCACCACGCCGGAGGCACACCCCCAGGGCACCGTGACCAACGCGGACGGCACGCTGACCTACCCCGATGGCAGCGTGCGCCGCGCAGACGGAAGCACCGTCGACTCCGGAGGCCCCGAGCTGCGCGGCTGACCGCAGGGGCCGGGCCCTGCGACGCTGCGATCAGGCGTTGGTCAACACCTGACCGGGTGCCTCGTCCGTGTCGAGCACACGGGCGAGGCGCTCCTGCTTGACCGCCCAGGTCAGTCCGGCGACCCAGGCGACGAAGAGCGCGAGCACCGAGATCCAGACCGTCGTGCCCGAAGTACCCGAGGACTCGAGGATGGTCTTGGCGTTGGTCACCACGATCAGGCCACCGGCGGCAACGCCGAGCACCCGCGCCGGGAGGATCCGGACCAGCCACGCGGCGATGGGCGCGGCGATCACGCCCCCGACCAGGAGCGCGGCGGCGTAGCCCCACTCGATGCCGGACGAGCCGAGGGCGATGATGAAGCCGAGCGAGCCACCGACCGCGACGACGAACTCCGAGGTGTCGATGGAGCCGATCACCTTGCGTGGCTCCAACCGGCCCGAGGACAGCAGCGAGGTGGTGCCCACGGGGCCCCAGCCGCCACCGCCGACGGCGTCGAGCGCCCCGCCGAAGAGACCCATCGGAGCGAGGAAGGCGACGGACGGGCGTTCCTTGAACTGCGGGCGGCGACCCCCGAGGGCGAGGAAGCGCCAGATCACGTAGACCCCGAGGGCCAGCAGGATCCCGCCGACGATCGGCTTCGCCGCGTCGCCGTCGAGGCTGACCAGGAACGTGGCCCCGGCGAAGGCCCCGACGAAGCCGGGGACGGCCAGGATCCCGACGGTGCGCCAGTCGACGTTCCCGAACTTCGCGTGCGAGGCACCAGAGACGAGTGAGGTGCCGATCTCGGAGAAGTGCACTGCGGCCGAGGCGGCCGCGGGTGCGACACCCGCGGCCAGCAACAGGGTGGACGACGTGACCCCGTAGGCCATGCCGAGCGAGCCGTCGACCAGCTGGGCGAGGAGGCCGACGAAGCCCAGGACGAGGAGTTTCCGCATGACGGAGCCTTTCCATAGTGGATTAAAACGATAGACTTTGTTTGTATAGTGACATACTGCAGTTAAACCCCACAACAAAGCCAGCGCTCCGGCGCGTCGCCGCACCTCAGATCGTGAGCGAGCCCCTGATCACCGTGTGCGAGGTCCCTCCGACCCACTGGTCACCAACCGCGTCGGTGGTGATCCGCACGTCACCCGCCCGCCCGAGGGCCGTGCCCTGGCGGACCGTGTAGTCGGCCGGCGCCAGCCCGGCCTCGACCAGCCAGACCGCGAACCCGGCATTGAGCGAGCCGGTCACCGGGTCCTCCGGCACGGCCAGCTCCGGGCAGAAGGCCCGCACCTCGAAGTCCGCCGGTCCGCCCGCGGAGTGCGGACCGATGACACCCAGGTCGAGCTCCCCGATCGCGGCGTGGTCGGGATCGAGCGCCAGCACGTCCTCCGCACTCTCCAGCAGGAGCCCCATCCACCCGGGACCGTTGTCGATCCAGCTCGACGCACGGACCCGCTCGGGAGGAACGCCCAGCGCGGAGACCGCTCGCGCCAACGTCTCCTCGTCGACGGGACCGGAACGGAGGAACCCGGGAGCCCGGAACGCCCAGGCGGCACCGTCGCGCCGCAGCGACACCAGGCCGATGCCGCATTCCTGCACCACCTCGTCCTCACCGGCCGGGTTGCCGCCCTGCTCGAGCCACGCATGGGCACTGCCGAGCGTGGGGTGGCCGGCGAAGGGGAGCTCGGCAGCCGGGGTGAAGATCCGCAACCGGTAGTCGGCGCTGGGGTCGGTCGGCGGCAGCAGGAAGGTGGTCTCCGAGAGGTTGGTCCAGCTGGCGAACGCCGCCATCTGCTCGTCCGTCAGCCCGACGGCGTCGTGCACCACGGCCACCGGGTTGCCGGTCAGCGGACCGGAGGCGAAGACATCCACCTGGGAGAAGTCAAAGGTCGTCATCACCACAACGTACGACGTGTCCCACACCGTTCACTCCGTGGGAATCGGTCGGTACGTCGTCGCCGCGGGCGTTGACTGGGCCCGTGACCACCATCCACGCCAGCACCGGTCGTCGCTGGGCGATGCTGGGAGCCAGCACGATCGCGCAGGCGGCGGGCGCGGTGATGATCCACGGCCCCGCCTTCCTGATCCCCGTGCTGCACGACAAGAGGGGCCTCAGCCTGGCCGAGGCCGGTCTGGTCGCCGCCGCCCCGACCGTCGGCGTGATGCTGGCCCTGGTGCTGTGGGGCCTGGTCGTCGACCGCGTCGGTGAACGCTTCGTGCTCATCGCCGGGTTGGCGGTCACCACGGTGGCCGGGCTGAGTGCCACTCTCGTCGACACCACCGCGTTCCTCGCCCTGGCGCTGCTCCTGGCGGGAGCCGCCGCTGCCTCGACGAGCTCGGCCAGCGGACGCATCGTCGTCGGCTGGTTCCCGGCCGAGCGTCGTGGCCTGGCGATGGGCATCCGACAGATGGCCCAACCCGTCGGTGTCGGCGTGGCCGCGATCAGCATCGCGGTGACCGCGGACCAGCACGGGATCGCGGCCGCACTGCTCGTGCCGGCAGCGGCCTGCGGCATCGCGCTGCTTGCCGTCGTGGCCATCGTCATCGACCCTCCCCGACCGGCCCGCACGGAGGGAGATGCGCCCAACCCGTATGTGCAGGACGACTACCTCACCCGGATCCACGGGGTCTCCGTGCTGCTCGTCGTGCCGCAGTTCCTGGTGTGGACCTTCGCCCTGGTCTGGCTGGTGCAGGACCGGGACTGGTCACCCGCCGCTGCCGGAACCCTGGTCGCCACCGCCCAGGTCGTGGGCGCCGTCGGCCGGATCGCGGTCGGTCACCTGTCCGATGTCGTCGGCAGCCGGATGCGCCCGCTGCAGTGGGTCTCGGTCGGCGCCGCGGCCAGCATGCTGCTGCTCGGGATGAGCTCCGGCGCGGACTGGCCGGTCGCCGTCGGCCTGATGGTGGTCGCCACGGCGATCACCGTGGCCGACAACGGACTTGCCTTCACCGCGGTCGCCGAACGGGCCGGACCGTTCTGGTCGGGCCGGGCCCTCGGCATCCAGAACACCGCCCAGTTCCTGGCCGCCTCGGCCGTGCCTCCGGTCGCGGGGATCGCGATCACCGAGTGGGGCTACTCGGCGGCCTTCGCGGCGGCCGCCTTCTTCCCGATGATCGCCATCGCCCTGGTGCCGGTGCGCGACGAAGCACCGCTGGCCTGACACGATGCGACCATGAGCCAGGTCCCCGCAGCGACGCGCACCCTACAGGTGCTGCGCTTCCTGGCCGCCCAGCCGGGACCGGTGCCACTCGACCGGATCATGGTCGCACTCGACCTGCCGCGCAGCACCGCCTACCACCTCATCAACACGATGATCGACGAAGGCTTCGTGACGCACCTGGCCGACGAGAAGCGCTACGGACTGGGTGTGGCGGCCTTCGAGGTGGGCAGCGGCTACACCCGACAGGCGCCACTGCAACGCATCTCGCGTCGACTGCTGGCCGAGCTCGTCGACCGCACCGGCCAGAGCGCGCACCTCGCCGTCCTGCACGGACGGGACGTGCTCTACGTGATCGAGGAGCGGGCACCCGGGCGTCCCCCGCTGGTCACCGACGTCGGCGTACGCCTGCCCGCCCATCTCACCGCCAGCGGCCGCGCCATCCTGGCTGCCCTCCCCGCCGCCCAGGTCCGCGCGGCCTACCCGGACCGGGCGTCGTTCGTCGACCGGCACGGAGCTGGGCCCACCGGGCCACGTGAGTTGAGCGCCCTCCTCTCCGACACCCGACAACGCGGGTTCGCCACCGAGGACGGCGAGGTCACGCCGGGTTTCGCGAGCGTCGCCGCAGCGGCGCTCGACCACAACGGCTACCCCGCCGCCGGAGTCGCGATCACCCATGCCAGCGACTCCCCCGAGCCCAGCCACGCCGACGCCGTACGCCGCACCGCGGCCGAGCTGACCCGACGCCTCGGTGGCCGAGCTCAGTAGTGCAGCGTCACCGTGACCCGACGGTTGCGGGCACGACCAGCTGGTGTGCCGTTGTCGGCGACCGGACGTCGTTCACCCAACGTCCTGGTCACGACCCGCACCCGGCTGGGCAGGCGCAACGCCTTGCAGACCGCCTTCGCGCGGCGCAGGCCGAGTGTCCTGTTGTAGGCCTCCGACCCCTGGCTGTCCGTGAAACCGGTGCACGTCACGGTCCTCACCCGACGTACCTTGTTCCCGACCGCCCGAAGGTAGGAGGCATCAATCACCCTCACCCGATCGGCGGAGATCGCAAACATCGGCGTGCGCACGAGCGTGAAGCGCCTGCTGACCACCTGGGTGCGATCGCGATCCCACAGCTTCCTGCTCCTCGTGGTCCGCACCGTCATCTGGCCCTTCATGACCTTGCCACCTGGCGTGGCGGCCACCGCTCGACCCACCGCATTGAGCCTGACCTTGACGCGCTTGCCCTTCGCGCTGCCGGCTCCGACCTTGGTCAGGTCCCCGCCGACCTTGGCGAACAACGTCACCTTGCAAGAACGGATCTTGGCGTGGCGAACGGCACAGGTCGCCGGCACCCGCGCGACGCGACCGGGGGCAACACTGACGAAGGAGGGGAGCCCCAGGGTCGCCTTCGGGTTGTCAGGCTTGGGCTCAGGTGGCACGACGGTGTCCAAGACCTCCGGGGTGTATGTCGACTCGGCCGTCTGGTTGTAGGCGTCGATCAACCGGTAGTCGACCGGAGTGGCCAGGCCGGTCTCCCCAGCATCAGGCACGAAGGAGATCGTGGACGTCGCGACATCGAGCACATAGGTGCCCTGACTCACAGTCACGGTCGTGGTCTCGACACCACCGATGTCGAGCAGCGTGACCGAGCCACCCGTCGGCGGGGTGATGACGACGGACTGCGTTCCCGTGCCCGATGATGTCAACGGCAGGGCGACCGGAGCCGCCGGTGGCAGGACCGTTGGCGTGTAGGTGCTGTCGTCCTGTTGGTTCCAAGCGTCGACGATGCGGTAGGTCACCGGAGTCGCGACACCGGCGTAGCCGAACAGCGGGGTGAAGGTGATGACCCCGGTCGTCCGATCCAGTTCATAGGTGCCCTGGCCGGGAACGGTCACGGTGTCGGTGAGGGTGGCGCCGTCAAGAAGGCGGACCTCCTGCTGCGATCCCACCGTCACCGTGGCCGACTGGGTCCCGATCGCCTCCGACGTCAGCGGTGTCGCAACCGGGGCCGCGGGCGCGTCGGCGATCGGGGCCACGGCAGCGCCCCCGGAGTATCCGAAGGCGTCGTAGTTCCCCCAGGCGTAGACCTGCACCCCGAACTGGTGCGGCGCGGACAGCGAGTGTTGCCCGATGCTGGCGCTGAGCTGCGCCACGGAGTAGTCGGTCCCCGCGACCCCCGTGAACTCGCTCGCGTCAACGGGCACTCCGTCGAGGGTGAGGGTGCCGATGTCGCGGGTCTGCACCAGGAGGTTGATCCAGGGCAGGGTTCCGGCGCCTGACGAGACGATGTCAGGTGTGGCCAGGGTGTACGACGTCAGGTGCTGCCCGAGCGGGGTGACCAGCATCATCAGCGGATCCCCCGAGGTGGCGTCATAGCTCGAACCATTGCCGAACTGGGCGACCAGGACGGGTTTGCTGGCCTCGATGATCACTGCTTCCCGGCCCGGCTCCGTCGCTGCTGCGGGTAGCACCATCTCGTGGAACTCACCGGCGTCCAGCGTGGCCACCTCGTTGCCGCCGACCTTGACCACTGTGCCGTCCTGGTCGGCCAGGACGCGATAGGTGTCACCCTTCGCGCGAGTCGCGAACCGGCCCGAGATGAACTCCGTGCCCCATGCTTGAGTCGGCGGCAGCTGCTGGAGGATCGGGTTGCACGCCGGGAATCCGGTCGGGACGTTGGCGCAGGAGTTGCCGCCGTAGACCGCGACCGGCGCCGTGGCGGTCACCTCGGTGCCGGTGACGTCCTGCTCCGACGCGCTCGAGCCGAGCTGATAGGTCTGCCCCTCGTCCAGGGTGATGGTGAAGGGTTCGCCAGCGGGTCGGGCACCGACTTGAGTCTTCGGGGTGATCGTCACCTCCGTGCCGTCCGTGGATCCGATGACGGTCATCCTGGTCTGCATGCCGGGGAGGGTCTGGGTCGCGTTGTAGCCCAGCACGCGGTACGACGTGCCAAGCGCATCGATCGGGTAGGCCTGGAAGCCGGTCGAGGCCGCGGGGTAGATCATCGCACCGAAGACCGAGATCGGCGAGGTGGACGTCACCCGGACGCCCACCGACTCCACACCGTCCTCACTGGTCACTCCCTGCCCCGCAGGGATCTCCACCTGCGAGATGGTCCCTGCGGAGGTGCTCACGGTCTCGATCGACGCGCCCGAGGCATCGGCCACGGTGACCGTGCCGTCATCGGTGGGCGAGAGATAGAGCCGGTAGGCGATCGGAAAGCCCTCAAGGTCGGGGAAGGCGACCCAGAAGTCGGTTCCAACGGTGTCGGGGATCTCCGGAAGAGGTGTGATCAATGAGGGATCACCTGGGTCCTGCGCCGGAGCCGCGGTGGCGGTGGCGGTGGCCCCCAGCAGTCCCGGGAACAGCGCGAGGAGAAGGACCAGACAGGTGGTTCGGGCAATCCAGGACATGACGTCGCGCTCTTTCCGCCAGAGAAGTGCTCCCGAGTGGGGCATCCCCAAATTAGGGGAAGCCCTGTGTCGCCCGCAGTTGTTTGCCAATACCCAACAAACCCCGTGAGTGTGACCTGTGGCACGATTCTCCGTTGAGCCCGCATGAGACCCACGTCGCAGGACCGCAGTGGACTTTTCCGTCTCGCGCTGGCGTGCGGAGTCGCGGTCGGACTCGTCGTCACCGCGATCACCGTTCCTTCCTACTCGTTCTCGCGGACCACGTCGGTCGCGGACAGCTATGGGGCGACCAGGCCCGTGCAGGCAGCGGACGGCCACTGGCACCGCCACGACCCGGCCCGCAAGAACGACCTCAGCCAGTCCGACGAGGTGTCCGGCAGCAGTGCAGCCACGGCCTCCACCCAGGATCCGACGACGTCGGCGGAGGCTCGCCGCAATGCGGCCTACGTCGCGGAGTCGCGCAACAGCCGGGACCCCGAGCTCAGGCGGGTCTCGTTGCGTTCCCCGCGCCGGACAGTGCCCGAGAACAGGTATGCCGTCGCCGGGGGTTGCTACACGGTCGCCGGCACCCCGATCCGCTTCCAGGCCACCGACCTGGGGGTGAACCTGCTCTACACGACGGGCCGCAGGTTCCTCAGTGCGACCAGGGCCGGGGCAGTGACCCCCGCCGACAAGCCGTCGGTCGCCGCGGAGTGGATCACCCGGCGCACCGACGAGGGCTTCACCTTCCGGCTCGCCGACGGTCGCTGGTTGACCGGCCGCGGCGCCGCCATGAGAACCGGCAGCGAGCCCACGGCGTACCCGCTGCACACCACCGGTGGCTGCCCGACCTACCCGGAGGTGCAGGTCAACGTCAGCGGAAGTCCCCACGCGGGGGTGAGTCCGTTCCAGGAGGTGCGCGGCTACATCGATGCGCACGTCCACGGGATGGCGTTCGAGTTCCTCGGTGGCAAGGTGCACTGCGGCAAGCCGTGGGACAAGTACGGCGCGCCGTACGCCCTCGTCGACTGTCCGGACCACGAGCTCACCAACGGCAACGGAGCACTGCTCGAGTCGGTGCTCTCCGGCGAGGCCTCGCACGACCCGACCGGCTGGCCGACCTTCAAGGACTGGCCGGCACCGAAGTCGCTGACCCACGAGGGCACCTACTACAAGTGGATGGAGCGGGCCTGGCGCGGCGGGCAACGCATCTTCGTCAACCTGCTCGTCGAGAACGGCAAGCTCTGCCAGATCTATCCGATGAAGAAGAACTCCTGCGACGACATGGAGTCGGCGAAGCTGCAGGCCAAGGACATGCGCGCGATGGAGCGCTACATCGACGCACGGTACGGCGGACCGGGCAAGGGGTGGTACCGCATCGTCACCAGTCCCGAGCAGGCGCGCCGCGTGATCAACCAGGGCAAGCTGGCCGTGGTGATGGGGATCGAGGTCAGCATTCCCTTCGGCTGCACCATGAAGCTCGACATCCCGCAGTGCGACCGAGGCGCCATCAAGCGACAGCTCACCGACCTCCATGACATGGGGGTCCGGCAGATGGAGCTGGTCAACAAGTTCGACAACGCCCTGTCGGGCGTGGCCGGCGACGAGGGCGCGGTCGGTGTCGCGGTCAACCTGGCCAACTTCCTCGAGACCGGGTCGTTCTGGAACATGAAGCACTGCGAGCCGGCCGACGGCGAGTCCGCGGACAGGACCCAGCTCGGGTTGCCCGACATCAGTGGTGGCCAGCAGGACGCGCTCTTCGGTGCCCTGGTCCAGGTCGCCGGGCTCGGCCTGCCCGCCCTTCCGCTCTACGGCACCCCGTTGCACTGCAACCAGCGCGGGCTCACCGACCTGGGCAGCTACGCGATCGACCAGCTGATGGCCAAGAAGATGCTGATCGACCCCGACCACATGAGCGTGAAGGGGCGCCAGGCCGCGCTGACCCGGCTCGAGCAGGCGAGCTACTCCGGAGTCGTGTCCAGCCACTCGTGGTCGACCCCCGACGCCTACCCGCGCATCTACGACCTCGGCGGCTTCGTCGCCCCGATGGCCGGAGACTCCACCGGCTTCCTCGAGAAGTGGCAACGCCACCTCGGATGGGCCGACAAGCGGTTCTACTTCGGCTTCGGCTACGGCGCCGACATCAACGGACTCGCCGAGCAGGGACTCCCGCGCGGTGCCGACGCGGCCGACAAGGTGACCTATCCGATCACCGGGATGAACGGTGTGCGGATCGGCCAGCAGCGCAGCGGCGAACGCGTCTACGACATCAACATCGACGGAGTCGCCCACTACGGTCTCTACCCCGACTGGATCGAGGACCTCCGCCGGATCGGCGGTGCCTCACAGGGCACGGCGATCGTCGAGGACCTCAGTCGCGGCCCCGAGGCCTACCTGCAGACCTGGGAACGGGCCCAGGGCATCGCGCCCGACTCGTGCCGCAACCCGGAGCTGCGTCGTACGCCGGCCGCGGTGCGACGGTTGGTGCAGCCGGGGATGACCACCACCGCGGTGATGCGGAAGGTCGGCCAGCCCTGGACGCGACTGGGGCGCACCTACGGCATCTGCGCGCGGACCGCGTCGAAGCAACGGGTCCCGATGACGATCACGTTCTCCCGGTCCGGCCGGGTGACGTCGGTGCGCTTGGTTACCGACAAGTAGGATCAGCCTCACAGCGTGGACCCCCTGACGGACGGGGGCGCGGAGCAATAGGCTCAGCCGTGCGCCTGAACTCCGGGTGCAGGAAAGCTTGACGAGGAGCAGTTCTTCCATGCAGATCTTCGCCATTGTGGTGTCGCTGGCCTTCACGGTCGTGGCCGTCGCGATGACCGTGAAAGCGGTCCGGTCGATGTTGGCCACCATCAAGATCGGCCAGCCGGCCCTCGGCCGCACCGACCAGCCGGGCCAGCGCACGCTGGTCATGCTGAAGGAGACGGTGCTGCACACGCGGATGCTGCAGTGGACCTGGGTCGGCATCCTCCACTGGTTCGCCTTCGCGGCCTTCATCGTGCTCTCCACGGCCGTGGCCCAGGCGTTCTTCCAGCTCTTCGACGCCGAGTTCGCCTGGCCGATCATCGGCCACTTCTTCGTCTACGAGTGGATCAGCGAGTTCATCGGGCTCCTCGGCGCCCTGGCGATCATCCCGCTGTTCATCTACCGCGTGATCAAGCGTCCCAGCGCCAACGGCCGCCAGAGCCGCTTCTTCGGCTCCACCATGTGGCAGGCCTACTTCGTCGAGGCGATGGTGTTCCTCGAGAGCTCCGCGATCATCTTCATCCGCGCCGCGGAGTACAAGCACGTCGACGACGCCGAGGCCTGGCACTTCCCGATCAGCCACCTGATCAGCGGGATGTACCCCGACTCGCACTCCGCGCTCGAGAACATCATCTTCTTCATCGCCATGGTCAAGATCGTCTCCGCGATGGCGTGGCTGATGGTGATCTCCTCCAACCTGACCATGGGTGTGGCCTGGCACCGTTTCACCGCCTGGTTCAACATCTGGTTCAAGCGCGAGTCCTCCGGCCGGACGGCGCTGGGCAACCTGAAGCCACTCACCTCGGGTGGGAAGGCGATCACGCTCGACGACATCGATGACCTCGACGAGGACTCCACCCTCGGCGTCGGCTCGATCCAGGACTTCTCATGGAAGGGCATCCTCGACTTCACCACCTGCACCGAGTGCGGTCGCTGCCAGTCGCAGTGTCCTGCGTGGAACACCGAGAAGCCGCTGTCGCCGAAGCTGCTGATGATGGGCCTGCGCGAGCACGCCTACGCCACCGCCGGCGCCCCGGCCGCCGACTCCGAGGGGCAGCCCGAGGCCGCGCAGCGCTCGCTGATCGGCAAGACCGACCACGACAGTGACGGCTCCGGCCCGGAGGTCACCGACTGGTTCTACAACCCCGAGGGTGGCGACTTCGTCATCGACGAGGACGTCCTCTGGAGCTGCACCTCGTGTGGCGCCTGCGTCCAGCAGTGCCCCGTCGACATTGAGCACGTCGACCACATCGTCGACATGCGTCGCTACCAGGTGCTCGTCGAGTCCAACTTCCCCGCCGAGCTGAACCAGCTGTTCAAGGGCCTCGAGAACAAGGGCAACCCGTGGAACATGTCGGCCTCGGCCCGCATGGACTGGGCCAAGGGCCTCGACTTCGAGGTCAAGGAGGTCGGCAAGGACCTTGACTCGCTCGAGTCGGTCGACTGGCTGTTCTGGGTCGGCTGCGCCGGCGCCTACGAGGACCGCGCCAAGAAGACCACGCGCGCCGTCGCCGAGCTGCTCGACATGGCCGGCGTCAGCTTCGGCGTGCTCGGCAACGGCGAGACGTGCACCGGTGACCCGGCCCGCCGCGCCGGCAACGAGTTCGTCTTCCAGGGGCTGGCCCAGCAGAACGTCGAGACGTTCAAGGAGTTCAAGGTCAAGAAGGTCGTCTCGACCTGCGCGCACTGCTTCAACACGCTCAAGAACGAGTACAAGGAGTTCGGCATCGAGCTGGAGGTCGTGCACCACACCCAGCTGCTGAACCGTCTCGTCCGCGAGGGCAAGCTCACCCCCGTTCGTGAAGGAGCAGGTGCGGCAAAACGGTCGATCACCTACCACGACCCCTGCTACCTCGGTCGCCACAACCAGGTCTACTCGCCGCCGCGCGAGCTGCTGCAGATCCTGCCGGGCGCCGAGGTCAAGGAGATGGAGCGCAACTCCGAGAAGTCCTTCTGCTGTGGCGCCGGTGGTGCCCGCATGTGGATGGAGGAGACCATCGGTGAGCGGATCAACATCAACCGCACCAAGGAGGCCGTCGGCACCGGTGCCGACCAGATCGCCGTCGGTTGCCCGTTCTGCCGGGTGATGCTGGCCGACGGACTGACCGCCGAGCAGGCCAACGGTGGTGCCCGCGAAGAGGTCGAGGTGCTCGACGTCGCGCAGATGCTGCTGGCCTCGGTCAAGGGCGAGGCCGCGACGCGTGCGCCCAAGCCGGCCGCCAGGAAGTCGGACGCCCCGGCCGCGAAGAAGGACGTCGCCACACAGGCCGCTCCCGCAGCCGGCGACGTCACCCAGACGGCCGACACGGTCACCGCCACCGAGGACGTGGGCCCGGCCGCCAAGGCTTCCGGCGGCTCGTCGCTCTTCGACACCCCGGCCGACTCGGCACCTGCCGAGAAGCCGGCCGTCTCGGGTGGGTCGCTCTTCGACACCCCGGCCGACTCGGCACCTGCCGAGAAGCCGGCCGCCTCGGGTGGGTCGCTCTTCGACGTCGAGCCTGACGCCCCCGCGGCGAAGCCGGCCGCCTCGGGTGGGTCGCTCTTCGATGTCGAGCCTGACGTCCCCGCGGCGAAGCCGGCCGCGGGTGGGTCCGCCCCGGCTGCCGAGGCCGCTCCGGCGGCGAAGGCGGAGCCGGCTGGCGACCTCGGTAGCAGCGGTTCGCTGTTCGACATCTCCGCGGACGAGCCTGCTGCTCCGGCGGCGAAGGCAGAACCCGCCGCGGAGCAGGCCGACGCGACGCCGGACGTAGCGCCCGATGCTGCGCCCGATGCTGCGCCTGCAGCCAAGGCCGAGCCCGCCCAGGACATCGACATGTCCGGCTCGCTGTTCGACATCCCGGCCACCGAGCCCGAGGCACCAGCGGCCAAGACCGCCCCGGTCGAGGAGGCCGTCACGGAGGCCGTCACCGAGGCACCTGCCGCGAAGACCGATGCCGCACCGGCCGAGCCGGCCAAGGTCGAGCCCGCCCAGGACATCGACATGTCCGGCTCGCTGTTCGACATCCCGGCCACCGAGCCCGAGGCACCAGCGGCCAAGACCGCCCCGGCCGAGGAGACTGCCGCGAAGGCCGATGCCGAGACCGATGGGGGCGCCGCCGCCCAGGCGCCGCTGTCCGGTGCGGAGCTCAGCCAGGCTGCGACGGACGCGTCGCCGGAGGCGGCCGAGTCCGACCCGGAGACGATCGTCGACGCCGAGCCCGAGCAGGCGGCCGACTCCGAGCCGGCCACGCCGAAGGCTGCGGAGAACACTCCGAAGCAGGCCGACATCAACGAGGCCGGTTCACTCTTCGACCTCTGATCGGACCCGCAGGCAAAAGAATGCGGAGGCTTCCTCTTCGATGAGGAAGCCTCCGCATTCTTCGATTTCTGCACCGGGACCACTGGTCACCGGAGACCATGGGCCGACGGGTCAGCCGATCGCGTCGACCATCTCCTGCAGGGCGGCCGCGACCTCCTGCGGGCTGGTGACCGTGGTCATGTTGCTCGAGGTGAACAGGACCCCCTCGGCGTAGTCGACCGCACACGCATACGACTCCATGCCGTCGAGGACCTTGGAGCAGTAGGCATCCCCCACCTCGGTGACGGGGTGGTCCGTGGCTTCGGCGTACGACTTCGCGTCAAGATCCTTCATGTACTGGTAGATCATCATGTCCGTGATCTCTGACCCCTTGTAGGTGGCCATGATGAAGGAGTCATCGGGTCCGACCACACCACCCTCGGGCGCCGACGAGGGATCGAGGGTGCGACCGTCCACCTCCTGGGGGAAGGTGAAGACCGCGTCACCGCCCACCGGAGCGCTGGTCACCGGGGCCGGGCTCGTCTCTGCAGAGGAAGCCGACTCCTCGGCGGACTCCTCGTCCGACGGGGACGCGGAGGCAGAGGCAGAGCTGGACGTGTCATCGTCCGCACTGTTCGTGTCGTCATCGTTGTTCGTGAAGACCAGGACCGCGGTGGTCACCCCGGCCAGCACCAGCACCACGACAGCTGCCAGCACGATCCACAACGTCTTCCTGCTGCCCCCGGGCTGGCCCGGCCCACCGGGTCCACCGGGGCCGACCGGTCCTCCGGGCCCGGGCCCCCACTGCTGGCCGTAGGCATCCTGGGGCGCCGGCTGCCCCCACGGCTGCTGCCCCCACTGCGGCTGGCCCCACTGCGGCTGGCCCTGCTGCGGCTGCTGACCCCACTGCGGCTGGCCGTAGGGCTGGGTGGGGTGGTTGTCCTGCGGTTGCTCGTAGGGGTTCTGGCCCCACTGATGGGGCGGCTGCTCCGACATGACCCGATCCTTCCACGATGGTGACGACGCGATGATCATCGCCTGCCGTCGTGGGCAGCGTCGCCCCACATCACCAATTGGTGACTGATTCGTTGTCCTTGATGCGCGATCAGAGGGGATCTCGCCGGCTCCGGAAGGCTCTGCATGGACACCCGCCGCTCCACCCCGCTCGTTGCCGCCCTTGCCGGGTTGGCCCTGGTCGTGGCGGGAGCGCTGTCTCCCGCAACGGCTGCCGGCTCACCCGTGACCGCCGTGCGGCCGAGCGACTCCGGCATCGTCACGTCGGCGCCGGTGAGTGCGGCCGACGGCACGTGGACGCCTCGCGGCGAGGACCATCCGCAGACGACAACCGTCAAGGACGTGGCGATCCCGATGTCCGACGGCGTCAGCTTGCGTGGCGACCTGATGCTCCCGGCCGACTCCGCCGGCAACGCGATCGACGAGAAGGTTCCGGTGGTCGTCACCATCACCGCCTACAACAAGACCCTCCAGACCTACGCCGGCGGACTGGCCGGCGGCGACGCCTCCTACTTGGTCAAGCGAGGCTACGCGCACCTGACGGTCGACGCCCGCGGAACCGGCAGCTCCGAGGGCGAGTGGCAGGCGTTCTCCGCCCGTGAGAACAAGGATGCCGGCGAGGTGATGACCTGGGCCCACGAGCAGGAGTGGTCCGACGGCAGCACGGCGATGACCGGGCCGTCGTACATGGGGATCAGCCAGATCTGGGCTGGCTCGGCCCAACCGCCGGGACTCAAGGCACTCTTCCCGCAGGTGCCCGGCGCCGACGTCTACCGCGACGTGGTGGCCTCCGGCGGACAGGTCGACGTGGGCTTCATCCCGCTGTGGCTGGGGCTCGTCACCAGCCTGGGGGTCGTGCCGCCGACGATCACTGCCGACGACCCGGCGGCCGGTCTGGGCACCCTGCTGTCCCACCTCGGCAGTCTGCTCACCTTCACCACCCCCCTCCTGCTGAACGCCGTGCTCGGCCAGGAGCCGGCCTACGACGGCGAGTTCTACCAGGAACGCAGCCCGATCAACGTGGTCGACCGGGTCGAGGTGCCGACGTTCTTCATCGCGGGCGAGTACGACCTCTTCCAGCGAGGCACCCCGCTGCTCTTCGAGAACCTGCAGCAACGTGGGGTCCCGACCAAGATGATCATCGGCCCCTGGGACCACCTGCAGGGCTCCTCCGGCGAGGACGTCGACCAGGCAGGCCACGGCGAGCTGGCCGAGCTGCAACTGCGCTGGTTCGACCACTACGTCAAGGGCATGGCCGACCCGACGCTCGACTCCGAGATCGCGCCGCTGACCTACTTCGAGCAGGGCTCCGGTGACTGGCGGACCAGCCAGGAGTGGATCGGACCGCAGCTGCAGGCGACCAGCTATCGCCTCTCCGGGTCCGCCACGACCGGGGTCAGGAACGGCTCCCTGACCACCGGCAAGGTCGCCGACGGGACGGCAGACGTGCTGCCGATTCCGGTGGCCGGCCTGTGCACCCGCTCGATGAACCAGTGGACGGCCGGTCTCCCCAGCTCCACCGGCCTGGCCAACCCCTGCCTGGAGAACAACGCGCTCAACGACCGGGCCGGTGTCGTGTTCGAGACCGCGCCAGTGACCGAGCCCGTCTCGATCCAGGGTCCGATCAACGCCCGCCTCCACGTCTCCAGCACCAGCGGTGACGGGATGCTGTCGGTGGCCGTGGAGGACGTCGCGCCCGACGGCACCGTGTCCCGACTGACCGGTGGCTGGCAGGTCATCTCGCTGCGCGAGCTCGACGAGTCCAGGTCCCGCCACCTCGATGGCAAGCTGATCCAGCCGTTCCACCCGTACACGTCGGAGTCCAAGCGGCCCCTGGAGCGCGGCGAGGTGGCCCCGGTCGACGTCGAGGTGTTCCCCACGGGCGCACAGATCCGCAAGGGCCACCGCCTCCGCCTCGCCGTCCAGGCCTTCGACGTCCCGCACCTGCTGCCGACACTCCCGGACGTCCTCGGAACGCTGACCGTCATCAGGATCCACAATTCCGCCCGGTACCCGTCGGAGCTGACCCTGCCCACCCTGGCCCACTGACACCACGGCGACGTCATGTGACGTCATACGACCCTTGACATGACATCACAGTGATGTCATCGTGGTGCACATGGACATCACACCGTACGTCGACAGCCTCCACCGGGACCTGGCGGCCGCGGCCGAGGCCGGCGGCGCCGACACGTTGGCGGCTGCCGAACGGCTCGCCATGGCCCTGGACCCGGCCGCACGGCTGGCCCTGATGGAAGCCATCTCCCACGCCGCCAACGAGATCACCGCCGAGATGCCGAGCGGCTCGGTCGACGTCCGCCTCGACGGACGCGAGCTCGCCTTCGTGGTCGACTCCCCGATGGCGGCCCCCGCCCCGCCTGCCCCTCCGCCCCCTCCCGCGCCCGAGGAGCCCGACGATGACGGGGTCCTGGCCCGCATCACGCTGCGGATCCCCGAGTCGGTCAAGGCGAAGGCCGAGGAGAAGGCCGCGCAGGCCGGGCACTCCCTCAACACCTGGTTGGTCAACGTGGTGCGCAACGCCACGACCAACGACCAGTCGATCAATGTCGACATCGACCTCTCGAGCCTGCCCTTCATGGGCGGCGGCGACCCGTTCGGTCGCGGCCCCGGCCGCGGCAAGCGCCGCATGACCGGCTGGGTCTGAGAACTCAGCAAACCCCATCCAACACCGACCACGGACCAGCGCAAGGCTGGCCCGGAGGACGAACACACCCTGGAGACGCCCCATGGACCACACCTTCGAGACCCCCCACCCCGTCGAGCTGTACGTCGAGCTCGGCCGCGGCAACCTCTCGGTCACCACCGGTGACACCACGCAGACCACGGTCACGCTGAGCGGCAAGGGAGCCGATGAGGTCGCTGTCGAGCAGAGCGGCAACAGCATCGCCGTGATCGCCCCTCGCGACCGGGCCGGCTTCTTCGGCAGCAACGAGCCCCGACTGGACGTGACCGTCACCATCCCGGACGGCTCCGAGGTCGTCACCAAGACCGGCTCGGCCGACCAGAGCCTCCACGGGCGCTACGCGCTGGCGCAGCTCAAGGCCGGCTCCGGCGACGTCCGGGTGGAGGAGGTGACCGGCCACCTGGCCGTCAACACCGGATCCGGCGACATCACCGTGCGCGCGTGCGGTGGCGACCTGCGGGTGAAGAGCGGATCCGGTGACGTGGAGGTCGTGCATGCCGCGAGCCACGCCGGTGTCTCGACCGGGAGCGGCAACATCAGCCTCGGCCACACGGAGGGCGCGGTGCTGGTGAAGTCCGGCTCCGGCGACCTCGGCATCCGCCTCGCCAGCGGTGACGTCACCGCTCAGACCGCCAGCGGCGACGTCACCGTGCAGGAGCTCCGGCGCGGCAACCTCACGTCCAAGAACGCCTCCGGCGACATCCGTGTCGGCATCCCCGCCGGGATCCCGGTGTGGACCGACGTCAACACCGTCACCGGCCGCATTGCCTCCGACCTCGCCGGCGCCGGCCAACCCACCGGCGACCAGGACCACATCGAGCTCCGGGCCACCACCGTCAGCGGAGACATCAACCTCAAGCAGCTGTGAGCCACACGCCCACGAAAGGCATCATCATGAGCATCGCCAACTTCGACTCAGGAGAACTCGCCCGCCAGGTGATCGAGGAGCGCATCGCCCGCGCCGCCGTGGACCGGCGTGCGAACAGCACGGTCCGCGTGCCACGTCCCGGACGCCGTCAGGCTCTGGCCCGCCAGGTCCGCCGCATCGCCGACGTCATCGACAACTGACCCGCCTCGATCAGGAACGCATGGCCACGCCGTGCCGCCAGTAGCCCATGAACGCCACCTGGTGCCGGTCGACCTCGAGCTCCTTGACCAGCACGCGACGCAAGGTGGTCACCACCTTCGACTCCCCGGCGATCCAGGCGTAGAGCCCGGCGAGGTCGTGGCCCACCACGACGGCGTCGTCGTCGAGCGCCTCACCCGAGGACGAGTAGGTCGGGGTCTCCCACAGGTCCGGGTCCACCGTCAGGTCGTCGACCAGGTCGAGGGTCGGGGCCAACCCGAAGTGCTCGCGCACCGCGACGATCTGCTTCTCACCGTGGGGCGCACCGTCACGCGGCAGCCAGACGACCTCGACCCCCTCCGGGTGCACCAGCTCCTGGACGTCGGCAGCAACCGGCACCTCGAGCACCGCCGTGCCGATCGCGGTGGACGGCAGGTCCTCGAGGATGGAGGCGATCGCCGGGACCGCGGTCTCGTCGCCGACCAGGAGCAGGTTGCGCGCCGTCCCCGGGTCGAACTCGATGCCGCCGAAGGGCACTCCACGGCGCGGCGCGAGGATGACCAACCGGTCCCCCACCTGGGCCTTCGCGGCCCAGGCAGAGCCCGGGCCGGTCGCCCCTTCTGCCAGGTGCAGCACGAAGTCCACCACCAGGCGGGTGTCGGCCCCCTCGCCACGCACGTCGCGCACCGTGTAGGTCCGCATGTGGCCACGTTCGTCGGCGGGAATGTCCATCCACGTGGCGAACCACGACTCGTCAGCGCCCTCGAAGGACGCCAACCGGCCGGCGTCGTTGGGAAGGACCACCTTGAGTCGCTGGTCGAAGAGGGAGCCGTCGACGCCGAAGTCGGCCAGGGCCGGGGAGGCGAGCTCGATCCGCACGAAGGTGGGGCTGATCAGCTCCACCGCGGTCACCTCGACCTCGGTCAGGATCAGGGGGAGTTCCTGGGTGGCAGTGCTCATCGCTTCATCCTTGGGTCGTGGCGTCCGATCGGGACCACCAGCGGGGTGTGGGAGACGGGGTCGGTGATGACGCGGCTCTCGAGGCCGAAGACGTCGCTGACGACCTCCTCGGACACCACGTCGTGCGGTGTGCCCTCGGCCGCCACCTTCCCGTCGCGCATCGCGACGAGGTGGTCGGCGTACCGGGCCGAGAGGTTGAGGTCGTGCAGCACCATCACGATGGTGGTGCCGCGGCTGCGGTTCAGGTCGGTGAGCAGGTCGAGCATCTCGACCTGGTGCGCGACGTCGAGATAGGTCGTGGGCTCGTCGAGCAGCAGCAGGTCGGTGCCCTGCGCCAGCGCCATCGCGATCCACACCCGCTGGCGCTGGCCCCCCGACAGCTCGTCGACGAACCGGTCGGCCAGGTGGGTGGTGTCGGTCAGGTGCAACGCCTCGGCCACCGCCAGGTCGTCGTCACGGCTCCAGCGACGGAAGGCACCTTGGTGGGGGTGACGGCCACGGCCGACGAGGTCGACCACGGTGATGCCCTCCGGTGTGATCGGGTTCTGCGGCAGCAAACCCATCACCTTGGCGACGGACTTCGTCGAGGTCCGGTGGATGGCGCGGCCGTCGAGCAGCACGGAACCGGTCGACGGCTTCAACAGGCGCACCATGCCACGCAGCAGCGTGGACTTGCCGCACCCGTTGGCTCCGACGATCACCGTGACCGCATGGTCCGGGACCCGCATGGAGAGCTCGGTGACGACGGGGCGATCGCCGTAGCCGAGACTGACCGAATCGGCCACCAGGCGGGCAGTCTCAGGCAGCCCGTCGTCTGCGAGATCGACCATGAGTCTCTCCTCAAGGGCAGTCATCAGGCCCTCCTTCCGGCGCGGCCCACGGCCAGCAACCACAACAGGAACGGTGCGCCGAGGGCGCCGGTGACCACGCCCACGGGGTAGTTGACGTCGGCCAGCAGGTAGTCGGCCACGTAGTCCGCGCCCACCACGATGATCGCGCCGACCAGGCCGGCGCCGACGATGGTGGTCCGTCCGCGGTTCAGCTGGCGCGAGATGGGACCGGCCAGGAACGACACGAACGCGATCGGCCCGGCGGCAGCCACGGCCAGGGCCACCAGCACGACCGCCAGCAGGAGCAGGGTGTCGACGCGGCCCGGCTTGACCCCGAGCGCCGCGGCAGCATCCTGGCCCAGCTCGGTGATGCGCAGGATCCGCGCACCCCACAGCACGAGCGGAACCAGGACGGCGAAGCAGGTCGCGAAGAACCGCACGGTGGGCCAGTCGACCTGGTTCAGGCTGCCGGTCATCCAACGCAGGGCGAGCTGGGCGTCGTAGACGTCGGCGCGGGTGAAGAGGTACTGGATCACCGACAGCAGGCCGGCGGCCATGCCGATGCCGACCAGCACCAGTCGATGGCCCAGGAGGGTGTCGGCCACCAGCCTGACCAGCACCGCCACCCCGATCGCACCGGACACCGCTGCGACGCTCACCCAGGTGCCGGCCTGGTCCAGGGCGACGATCGCGAGAACGGCGGCCGCACTCGCTCCGGTCGTGACGCCGATGATGTCCGGGCTCGCCAGCGGGTTGCGCAAGGTGGTCTGGAAGATCGCGCCACCGACCCCGAACGCGGTGCCGACCAGGACGCCCAGGAGTGCGCGCGGCAGCTTGACCTCCATCACGATGTAGGAGGCGACCGGGATCTCGGTCCCGGTGATGATCCGGAGGAAGTCGGGGATGGTGATCGTGTAGTCACCCAGCAGCACGCGGGCACCGACGACGGCCACGAGCAGCACGAGCAGGCCGAGCAGGACCAGGGCCGTACGCCGCGCAGGGCGGCGGCGGGCCCGGCGTACGACGTCGATGCCGATGTCGTCGAAGCCGGCCGCGCGGTCGGGAGCCAGGAGCGTCATCAGATGCCCCCCAGGCCGCGCCGGCTGATCATCCAGAGGAACACCGGCACGCCGAGCACCGCGGTCATGATGCCGACCTGCACCTCGGTCGGCGGGAGCACGATGCGGCCGACGACGTCGGCAGCCACGGTGAGGACGGCGCCGTACCCGGCACTGAACGGGATGATCCGGCGATGGTCGGACCCGACGATGGACCGCACGAGGTGCGGGATCACCAGCCCGACGAAGGCGATCGGGCCGGCGAGAGCGGTCGCGGTGCCGGCCAGCAGGACGATCGCCAGGCCGACGAGGACTCGGTCGAGGGCGACCCGGCGACCCAGGCCGCGAGCGAGGTCGTCGCCGAGCGCGAGCAGGTTGAGCAGGCGGGCGCCGAAGATGGCCAGGGTGGCGCCGACGAGCAGGAAGGGCAGGCCGGTCAGGAGGACGTCGAAGTCGCGACCGCCGATCGTGCCGACCTGCCAGAAGCGGAAGACGTCGAAGGTCTGGCGGTCGGTCAGCAGCACGGCCGAGACCCAGCTGGTCAGCGCCGCGGTGAGGGCCGCTCCGGCGATGGTGAGCTTCATCGGGGTGGCGCCGTCGCGACCGAGCGAGGCGATCGCGTGCACGGCCACGGCGGCCACCGCCGCACCGGCGAGCGCGAACCAGAGGCGTCCGTTGAGATCGCTGACGCCGAACCACGCGATCGCCAGCACCATCGCGAAGGCGGCACCGGCGTTGACACCGAGGATGCCCGGATCGGCCAGCGGGTTGCGGGTGAGGCCCTGCATGCAGGCCCCCGCGAGGCCCAGGGCCGCGCCGACGGCCAGGCCGAGGAAGGTGCGCGGCCACCGCGACTCGGCGATGCCGTGGTCGGGATGGGCCGCGTCGAGCACCGCAGCCGGCGAGATCGTGACACTGCCGATCAGCATGGAGCAGGCGGCAACGACGACCAGCGCCGCGATCAGGATCGCGGCGCCGGTCGCCAGGCGCATCCGGCCGAGTGTGGCGACTCGGTCAGGCGCTGTTGCCGTGAGGGTCACTGGCCTTCGACGGCCTTCGCCACCTGCGGCATGAAGTGCTCCATGGCGTAGGGGATCGAGAGCGGGGTCGGCGAGGAGAGGCCGAGCGCGTCGGTCTGGTTCGCGGAGGCCAGCACGTGACCGCTCGCGATGCCGGGGATCTGGCCCAGCAGCGGGTCCTGCTCGAACGTGGCGAGGTCGTCCTCGGTCTCGGCGTAGGTGATGAACACGTCGGACTCCAGCTCCTTGGCGCGGTCCGCCGAGAGCGTTCCGTAGAACCTCCCGGGGGCACTCAGCTCCTCGATGATCGGGGCATTGACCATCCCGGTCTCCGCCAGGATCAGCGGGCGGTTGTCGGCGACGGTGTAGTAGTCGATCTTCGACATGTCGGCGGTGGAGAGGGAGGCGAAGATGAAGGACTTGCCCCCGATCTGGGGGTGTTCCTCGCCGGCCTGTGCGAGAGCGGCCTCGGTCTGCTCCTTCACGTCGGCCGCGATCGCCGTACGCCCCAGGGCCTTGCCGACCAGGTCGAGCGAGTCCTGCCACGACGTCAGCCACGGGTCACCGGGGAACGCGACGACCGGAGTGCCTCCGTTGATCTTGGAGAGCTTGTCGTAGTCCTTCTGCGTGATGCCGGAGTTGGTGGCCAGGATCAGGTCGGGGTTGAGCTTGGCGACCTCGGTGATCGGCACCCCGTCGGCGTCGCTGAGTCGCTCGGGCTGCTCACCGTCGAGCTCCTCGAGCTCGGCGTCGAACCACGGCGTCGACCCGTGCTCGTTGCCGCCCCAGCTGATGTCGGTGGCGCCGATCGGCACGACACCGAGGGAGAGCGCGGTGTCCTGGTCGGTCCAGCCGAGGGTGACCACGCGCTGGGGCTCGGACTCGATGGTGCTCTCGCCGTAGGCGTGCTCCACGGTGACCGGGAACGCGTTGGCGTCAGGCTCCGTGACCGCCTTCGAGTCAGGGGCCTCGTCACCGTCGGCGGATCCGGTGGAGCACGCGGTCAGGGACAGGGCCGCCGCCGCCATCAGGGCGACGAAGAGGGTACGGGGGCGCGACATGCGGCGTCCTCTCAAGTTAGGGCAGACTTATTTAGGTCAGCCTAACCTTGCACCCCGCGAATCTGGCAAGGGGCTGGTGCCCTTGGTCGGGGGTGACTCCCGTCACACGGGCGTGCGCCTCAGCCGATCGGCGTTCGGTGGAAGTTCTGGAAGGAACGTGAGGGAGTCGGGCCGCGCTGTCCTTGGTAGCGCGAGCCGTACTTCTCCGAGCCGTAGGGGTGCAGCGCCGGCGAGGTGAGCCGGAAGAAGCAGAGCTGCCCGATCTTCATCCCCGGGTAGAGCTTGATCGGCAGGGTCGCGACGTTCGCCAGCTCGAGGGTGACGTGGCCACTGAAGCCGGGGTCGACGAAGCCCGCCGTTGCGTGGGTGAGCAGCCCCAGGCGTCCGAGCGACGACTTCCCCTCCACGCGCGCGGCGATGTCGTCCGGGAGGGTCACGACCTCGTAGGTCGACCCGAGCACGAACTCACCCGGGTGCAGGATGAAGGGGTCCTCGCCCTCCGCCTCGATCTCGCGGGTCAGGTCGGACTGGTCGGCCGCAGGATCGATGTGCGGGTAGCGATGGTTCTCGAACACCCGGAAGAACCGGTCGAGGCGGAAGTCGATGCTGGAGGGCTGCACCATGGCCGGGTCGTAGGGCTCGACGGCGATTCGCTTCGCGTCGATCTCGGCCAGGATGTCGCGGTCTGAGAGAAGCACGCCGACAACCTACCGTCAGTCACGCCGCGGCGGGAGAGCCGCTCGGACCCGCCGGCCGACCCCCGGGGACCCGGCGAGCACAATGCCCTCATGACCTTCCAGCGTTACGTCGCCCTGGGCGACAGCTTCACCGAGGGCGTCGGCGACGTCGACCTCGCCCGACCCAACGGCGTGCGGGGGTGGGCCGACCGGTTCGCCGAGGCGATGGCCACCCGCGACCCGGAGTTCCTCTATGCCAACCTCGCCATCCGCGGGCGCAAGCTCGACGGCGTGCTCGCCGAGCAGGTCGAGCCCGCCGTGGCCATGCGCCCGGACCTGGTCACCATCTATGCCGGCGGCAACGACATGCTGCGACCGAAGGTCGACCTCGACGCGCTCGTCGCACGGTACGACGAAGCGCTGGGCAGGCTCGCCGCCACCGGCGCCCACCTGGTCCTGTGGACGGCGCACGACCCCTCCGCGTCGCGCATGTACGCGCCGCTGCGCGGCCGGTTCGCGATCTACAACGAGCTCGTCCGCGAGGTCGCCGACGAACGGGGGGCGACGCTGATCGACTTCTGGCGGATGCCGGAGTACCACGGGTGGGACCTGTGGGCAGACGACCGACTGCACATGAACTCCGCCGGCCACCAGCGAATGGCGATCGCCGTGCTCGACGCCCTCGACGTGGAGCACCCGCTCGACATGCCCCCGGCACGGCCTGCTGCGCCTCCCGTGGCGCGGCGCGTCGCCGTCGGCCAGAACCTGCGCTGGACCCGCGAGGAGGCCTTGCCCTGGGTGCACCGCCGCCTGACCGGACGCTCGTCCGGCGACTCGCTCAGCCCTCGCCGCCCACTCCTCGCCCCGGTCGAGTAGCATCTCCTCGTCCGGCCAAGCTCCAGTGGCCGCCGGGCGTGCGGACGTAGCTCAGTTGGTAGAGCGCGACCTTCCCAAGGTCGATGTCGCGAGTTCGAGTCTCGTCGTCCGCTCCACTTCCTCCCCTCCCTGCGCGAACCGCGGGCTCTTGTCCCCCGAGCCGCGAGTTCTCGTGTCGTCCGGCCGGACGATTTCCGGCTCGGTGACCACCCTCGATGAATGACATCTTTGTGGTTCAGGCGGCGTGTCGCGGTCTGTGTCTGATGTGACTTGTGGGACTATTGACGATTCACGTGATCTCTGTGAATAGTGGGGCGCGGCCCACTCCCGATTTCATCGAGGTCTTCCCCATGCACCGCCGTCGAAGCGCCGCGATCGGCACATTCGCCCTGACCTTGTTCGCACCCCTCGTGGTGGTCGGCGGATCGGCGACAGCCGGCACCGCCGCGTCGCCAGATGCGCTCCGCACCCCCGCGCTCCCGGCGAACGCCACGGCGGGCCCCAGCGTGGTCACCCCAGCCATGCAGACCGAGATCGACCGCGTGGTGAAGGCGGGCCAGACCGCCTCCGCTCGGTCGGCCATGCGCGCCGGCCCCACGTCGTTGGCCGACAGCCAGGTCCGTTGCGCCGACTTCGAGGGCCAGCGCTACTGCCTGAACACCGGGTGGACCACCGCGTCGCAGGCGTCCGTACGCCGCGAGGCGGCCGGCGACCTGACCGCCCTCGCCGCCCGGTCCCGCTCGACCGAGACGACCGGTGACCTGACCGTGGCGGACGCCATGCGCCAGCGGGCCGCGCTGAGCCCCCGCAAGCGCGCCGCCGCCGAACGCGCCGAGCTCACCGAGGCCGCCGAGTCCGTGGGCAAGGTCTGGCTGCTGCGCCACCAGGTGCAGGGGGAGCCCCTTCCCGACGGCTTCCTCGAGCGCCACCCGGAGATCACCGTGGACAGCACCCCGGTCGCCGCCCGATCCACCACCAGCGACACGACGACGGCGACCACCAAGTCCACCAAGGACTACCCGCAGCAGGACGTGATCCTCAACCGCAACAGGATCAAGGAACAGAACCGCACCTACTGGTGTGGCGTCTCCGCGATGCAGACGATCGCCTGGAATGCCAGCGGCACCCGCAAGTCCCAGAGGTACTGGGCGGCCCGCCTCGGCACCACGACGAGCGGCACGGCGATCAGCGAGATGGTCCGCGTCACCAACGCCTACACCGGCTGGGACAAGGAACGCTTCGCCGGAAAGTACATCGTGCTCGACATCGGCAGCTGGTCCTACCGCCAGTGGTGGAAGCTGCAGATGCGCCACATCACCGACTACCACGCACCGGTGATCCTGCACCCGATCCTGCTCAGGCAGTTCTATCCCTACCTCGATGACGACGCGAGCGGCCACTTCCAGGTCGGGCGGGGCTACGACAAGAACGGGTCGAAGGCCAACAAGCTGAAGTACTTCGAGCCGTGGAACCAGCAGCGCTTCGACCCGTCGGAGCCGTTCATCTCGCGCACCCAGACGCGCGGCGCCTACAAGAGCTACCGCGCCAACCAGGCCCACTCGATGCACAACATCGGCGTCTGATGCGCGCAGGCAACCGGGCCGGCCACCGCGCCGGCCACCTGGCCGTCGCCGTCGTGCTGGCCGCGACCCTGGCCGGTTGCGGCTCGGACGACACCGAGCCCGCTGCCGACCCCAGCCCCGCCAGCGGCTCGAGCGGGACTCCGGCACCCTCGGGATCGTCGTCGCCGAGCAGCCCGGACAGTGGCATGGTCGAGCCGACGACGAACCTTCTGGACTGGTCCGCGATCGGTCGGGGCGCCGCCCAGGGCGTCGTGCACACCGGCGCCGACTGGTCGCTGACCATCGACACCAACGGCACCACGGCCACGCTCGGGGGCACCGAGTCCACCGAGATCCCGGCCGGCCAGGATCGCCGGATCGTGGACTCCTTCCTCACCTCGACCACCGCCGTCGTGGTGGCCCAGGACGCGGCCGAGCAGAAGCCCCAGCAGGTCACCCTGGTCGACCTGGCCTCCGGCGAGCAGTCGCGCCTCACGAGTCCGCCCCCGGGCCCGGGTGGGCCCTGGGCGGCGTACGACGACACCGTCGCCTACGCGAGCTACCGTCCGGGCAGCGACTACTGCCTGGCCACCTACGACTTGGCGTCGAGCACCGGCGAGAAGGGCTACTGCGCGCCCGAGCGACACGGCTTCTCGAACCTGACGCTCTCCCCCCATGGCCTGTCGATGATGGCTTTCGACGACAAGCGCCCGGTCTCCTGCCGCACCTTGGTCGACGTGGACGGCGCGGAGGTCACCCCCATCGAGGGCGTGGACGAGTGCAAGGGCTGGGAAGCGGTCGCCACGGCCGACGGTCATGTGTGGTCGGTGGTCCGGAAGCAGAACCAGGTCGAGGTCGGTGACTTCCACGCCAGCAGTGGCGGCACGACGTACGACCTGGGCGAAGGTGCCACGAACTCCCTGACCTGGTGCGGCGACTCGGCCTACTTCAGCCGCGACGCCGACAAGGGCGGCAAGGCGCGACTGCTCCGCTGGACGCCCGACGCCACCCTCGAGATCGTCTACGAATCGCCCGGCAACGGCGAGGCGTTCCTGGGCCAGCCGTCCTGCACCGGCAACGTGCTGACCGTCAGTGCCTACGGCGAGGGCGGCGACGAGGTGGTGTCGGCTACCGTGCCGGGGTGACCGCGCCAGCATCCTTCACCGGCTTCCCCGAGGCAGCGCTCGACTTCTACGACGACCTCGAGGTCGACAACACCAAGTCGTTCTGGGAGGCACACCGGCACGTCCATGCCGAGTCGGTGAAGGCGCCGATGGTCGCCCTGACGGCTGCCTTGGAGTCCGAGTTCGGCACGGCGAAGGTGTTCCGTCCCTATCGCGACGTCCGTTTCGCGAAGGACAAGACGCCGTACAAGACGCACCAGGGAGCCTTCGTCGGCCGCGCCCCCGCCACCGGGTGGTACGTCGAGGTCTCGGCACGGGGCGTGCGAACCGGCGGTGGCTTCTACGAGGCCAGCGCCCACCGACTGGCCGCTGTGCGCGCAGCGATCGACGACCAGCGCACCGGCGCCGAGCTGGAGGACCTCCTTGCCGAGTTGGTGAGACGCGGCTGGGACGTGGGCGGCGACAGGTTGAGGACGAAGCCGCGGGGCTACGAGGTCGACCATCCACGGATCGACCTGCTGCGGCATCGATCGCTGGTGCTCGGACGCCACCACGGCTTCGAACCGGTGATCCACACACCGGAGCTCGCCGACGTGGTGCGCGAGGACTGGCGTGAGCTCCGCCCGATCGTGGAGTGGATCGCCGCACGCACCGACACCTTGGAGTGACTACGCGCCGGTCGTGTCGTCCTTGCGCATCGTGGCCATCGTGCGATCGATCTCCCAGTGTGCGTTCATCGACACGATGAGCCCGTCGTCGTCGAGGCGATAGACGGCGATCAGGTCGGTGTCGGCCAGGGTGCCGTCGGCCATCCGGGTGGAGAACGTGCCGATGTTGGCGCAGGCGTTCCCGTTGGCGAACGAGTCGCGGATGGTGAACTGGAAGCGCTCGACCGGACCGATCGCCATGTCCCAGAAGGCCGCGATCGCTTCCTTGCCCTGGTGCCCCTCGCCACTCTCGTCGAAGAACGAGGGGCCGACGGGATCGGCGACGACGGCATCGTCGGCGAAGAGCGCGAGCCACTCATCCTTCGCCTTGCGGGAGACGGCGTCGTAGGAACGCTGCGATGCCCGGCGCGCAGGGTTGTCGCCATCGGGTGCTTCCCAGGTGATGAACTCAGACTCGATCATGGTGGTCACCCTACGGCGAAACTGAAACTCGTTCTAGTTCCTTGGCAATCTGTCCTGCCAGGATCCGGGCGACGTTCGCCGACAGTTAACCGGCCCGTCGGATCGGGACGCCACGCTCAACGCATGGGACGCAAGAAGAAGATCCTGCTGCACATCGGACCCAAGTCGCCCGAGCCCACCGGACCACCCTTCGGCGTCCACACGGGGCTCGCCGCCGAGCAGTCACTGCTCGACGGTGTCGAGCTCCTGGTGGCCGACGTCGAGCAGCCCGACCTCGACCGGGCGGCCCACGAGATGCTCCGCACCCACAAGTCGGTCGGCCTCAGGCGTCGTGAGGTCGACGGCGCTTGGGCGGGAACCTGTCGGTCACTTCTCAGGTGCAGGTCCGACCTCGTGCTGAGCCAGCCGGGCTTTGCTACCGCGAACGACGAACAGGCCGCGCTGGTCATCGACGGACTTGCGGGACTCGACGTGCACGTGGTGATCACGCCGACCGAGGGCGAGGACCCCGAAGCCCTCAGGGCTCGCTGGTCGGCGCACCTGAGGGCGGGTCGTGTGCACATTGCACCCCTGAGCCACGATGCGGCATTCGTCGACCTGGCCGAGGAGCTGGCCGGTCTGGCACTGTGCATCCGGAAGGCAGACCCGGGCGGCCACGTCACGAAGTTCACGCGGCGCCGCCCCACGCGAGCCGGCAGTCGGATGGTGCTGCGCGAGGCGTCCTGAGTCGAAGCACCTCAGGATGGCGCGGGCGCGACAAGAACTGCCCGCTCGGCCGACAACAATTGCCCGTTCGCGACGCAAGAGTTGCCCGTTCGGGGTCAGTGGGGTTGCCAGGCGTCCTCGTCGGCCGTGCGTGAGGTGACCGCCTCCGGCAGCGTGCCGGCGGCGAGCTGGGCGATCGAGACCTCCTCGAACACGTCACGCAGCGAACGACGCGCGGCGATCCAGACGTGCTGCAGCACATCGGCCTTCTCGTTGTAGGTGACCGCCTCGGGCCGCAGGCCGTAGACGGAGACCAAGGGGCCGTCGACCGCGCGGATGACGTCGGCCACGCTGACCGTGCTCGCCTCGCCGGTCAGCCGCCATCCGCCCGACTGCCCGCGCTGGGACACCACGATGCCCGAGCGTCGGAGGTCGGCCAGGATCGCCTGGAGGAAGCCGTGGGGGATGTCCTGGCGCCGACCCAGCTCCTCCGCGCTGATCGGCGAGGCCCCGGCAGCATGCGCCATCTCGATCAGGGCACGCAGGGCGTAGTCGGACTTGGCGGAGACGCGCATGGCGCCCAGTCTCTCAGATTGTCGTGTGATCCAGTCCACGATCCCCGGCTGAGTGACGCGTCTCGCCTTGCGTGCACGGCGATTGCGATTCATACTTAAGTTACTGACGAGTAGAGACATCTGCTCGTCCACTCCCCTGAACATGGAAAAGGTGGGTCCGTGAGCCACTACAAGAGCAACCTGCGCGACATCGAGTTCAACCTCTTCGAGGTGCTCGGCCGGGACCAGGTCCTGGGCCGGGGTCCCTTCGCCGACGTCGACGTCGACACAGCCAAGACGATCCTTGCCGAGGTGGACCGCCTCGCCCGCGAGGATCTCGCCGCTTCCTTCGAGGACAGCGACCGCAACCCGCCGGTCTTCGACCCCGAGACCCACTCGGCTCCCCTGCCGGAGTCGTTCAAGAAGTCCTACAAGGCCTGGATGGACGCCGAGTACTGGCGCCTCCAGATTCGCGAGGAGCTGGGCGGAACCCCGGCTCCCTCCAGCCTCAACTGGGCCATCGGCGAGATGGTGCTCGGCTCCAACGCCCCGCTGCACATGTACGCCGCAGGCGCCCCGTTCGCCGGCGTCGTCTACAACAACGGCAACGAGCGCGACCAGAAGGTCGCCCAGTTCATGGTCGAGCGCCAGTGGGGCTGCACCATGGTCCTGACCGAGCCCGACGCCGGGTCCGACGTCGGGGCCGGCCGCACCAAGGCCACCCCGAACGACGACGGCTCGTGGAACGTCACCGGCGTGAAGCGCTTCATCACCAGCGCCACCAACGACATGACCGAGAACGTCATGCACCTGGTGCTGGCCCGGCCCGAGGGCGTCGAGGGCGCAGGTGGCCCCGGCACCAAGGGACTCTCGCTGTTCTGGATGCCCGAGCACCACTTCGACCACGAGACCGGCGAGCTGACCGGTGAGCGCAACGGCATCTATGTCACCAACGTCGAGCACAAGATGGGGATCAAGGTCTCCAACACCTGCGAGGTCACCTTCGGCGACCCGCAGGTCGGCGGCGGCGAGCCCGCCAAGGGCTGGCTGCTCGGCGAGGTGCACAACGGCATCGCCCAGATGTTCGACGTCATCGAGAACGCCCGCATGATGGTCGGCACCAAGGCCATCGCCACGCTCTCGACCGGTTACCTCAACGCGCTCGAGTACGCCAAGGAGCGCGTCCAGGGCGCCGACCTGACCCAGGCCGCCGACAAGACCGCGCCCCGCGTCACGATCACCCACCACCCCGACGTACGTCGTTCGCTGATGACGCAGAAGGCGTTCGCGGAGGCGATGCGCGCGCTGGTTCTCTACACCGCGTCCTACCAGGACCAGGTGATGATCGCCGAGGCCGCCGGAGAGTCCGACACCAAGGAGGCCAAGCTGGCCGCCGCGGTCAACGACCTGCTGCTCCCGATCGTCAAGGGCTACGGCTCCGAGCGCTCGTGGGTCCTGCTCGGCACCGAGTCGCTGCAGACCTTCGGTGGCTCGGGCTTCCTGCAGGAGTACCCGATCGAGCAGTACGTGCGCGACGCCAAGATCGACACGCTCTACGAGGGCACCACCGCGATCCAGGGCCAGGACTTCTTCTTCCGGAAGATCGTCAAGGACCAGGGCCGCGCACTCGGCCACCTCGCTGCCGAGATCGAGGGCTTCATCAAGGCCGGCGACGCTGCCGACTCGGGCGGTCGCCTCAAGGTCGAGCGCGAGCTGCTCGCCACGGCCCTCGAGGACGCCAACGCCATGGTCGGCACGATGATCAACGACCTGATGTCGGCCGACGCCTCGAGCAACACAGGCGAGGGCGACGGAAACATCCGCAACATCTACAAGGTCGGCCTGAACACCACCCGCCTGCTGATGGCGCTGGGCGACGTGGTGTGCGGTTGGCTGCTGCTCAAGGGCGCCGAGGTCGCCCTGGACAAGCTTGCCGGCGAGGTCTCCGAGAAGGACCGCCACTTCTACGAGGGCAAGGTTGCCGCGGCGCAGTTCTTCGCGCAGAACAACCTGCCGAAGCTGACCTCGGAGCGCCTGCTCGCCGAGAACGTCGACCTGGCCCTGATGGACCTCGACGAGGCTGCCTTCTGATCCTGGCACCCCCAGACGCGAACACTCCCCGGCCGGGCAATCGGCCGGGGAGTGCCGCATTTGTGCCACAGTGGGTCCCAGTCCTCGACCAAGGGAGCAAAGTGATGGGTATCGGACTCGGCATCGTCCTGCTGGTGATCGGATTGATCCTCGCCCTCGGAGCCGTCGACCTGCCGGCGAGCATCGACGACGCCGTGGCGTCGGAGACGATCGGCTGGATCCTGGTGATCGTCGGAGCGCTCGCGATCGTGCTGGCACTCGTGATGAACGCGCAGCGTTCCCGCACGACCCACGTCGTCGACGACCGTCGTCCGCCGCCGCCCGCCTGACACACGGGGCAGCTGCCCGACACCCGGGCAACGGGGCCCGGACCACGCTCACTGGTACTTGTAGCCGCGCAACCAGTTCGGGTAGCGGTAGCGATGGAAACGGTCGAAGAAGGCCTTGCGCGCCGCCTTGTCGGTGGCATTGACCGACACCGACCACGGCTCGTTCTCATAGATCCGGACGACTCCGAAGCGACGCTGGCGGTCGCCCTTGCGCCCGGACATGGCCACGCCGAAGCGGCGATCACCCCGCAACCACGCACCGGAGCTGGCCACGCCGCTGAACCAGCTCGAGTAGTAGGACCTGGCGTTGCGTGAGGTGTACCAACGACTGATCGTCACCCAGTTCTTCTCGGTCCCGCCACTCGCGTAGCGACATCCCCACGACTCGACCATGTTGGGGCTGGCCGGTTGTGCCACGGCCCGGCAGTCACTCAGGTTCGGGAGGTCACGGAAGATGTAGCTGGCTCCGGTCCAACCGAGGGGACGCGTGCAGTCGGAGTAGTCCGGCACCTCGTCGCCGTTCCAGCAGCGGTAGTGGTTGACCGGAGCCGGGGTCGGGGTCGTCGAGGTCTTGGTCCGGTCCTTGCGCTTCGTCGGGACCGGACCGCCGTCGCCGCCACCGCCCTCACCGGCACCGCCGTCACCACCGGAACGGGCTGCCCGGCGCCTCACCCGCGGACCCTCGCCGGGCTCCGCCGCATCGGTGGGCTCCGACGACGACGCCGACTCCGAGGAGGTGGCCGGCACCAACGTCGGCGGCTCGTTGACCACCTTCGCCGCCGCGACCGTGGAGGGCGTGCTCGACCTGCCGAGGACCGAGGCGGCTTGGCGCTCCGGATCCCCCTCGAGGAATCCGGCGGCGAACAGGGTGCCCACGACCACCGCTCCGGTCGCGACCGCGGCGACCGTCCCCGGGACCCAGCGACGCCTGCCCCTCTCGAGCACGATCGGTGCCCGGAACGCCGTCGCTCCCGGCAACAGGACCGAGTCCGGGGCGAGGGTGGCCAGGTGGGCCAGCTCGGCGTGCAGCGCACGGGCCGACGGGTGCCTCCTGCGCGGCTCCTTCGCCATCGACCGGCGCAGCAGGGCGTTGACCGCGGAGCTGAAGTCGTCCTTGCCCGGAAGCTGCGGGATGGGCCCCTGGATGTGGCCGAGGGCGACCTCGACGTCGGTGCCGGCGTACGGCGCGGAGCCGGTCAGCACGTGCCACAGCAGGCAGCCAGCGGCATAGACGTCGCCGGCGACACCGGCCTTCTCCCCCCGGTGCCGTTCCGGCGCCATGTAGGGCAGGCTGCCGGCGACCGTGCCGGTGCGGGACAGGTCGGCGCCGGGTGTGGTGGCGATGCCGAAGTCGCAGAGGAACACATCGAGGTCACGTCCGCGTCCGCGCAGCAACACGTTGGCCGGCTTGATGTCACGGTGGATCACCCCGACGGCATGGGCGTCGCACAGGCCGAGGACCACCTGGCCCAGCACGTCGATGGCCAGCGCGGGGGGCATCGCTCCCTCGCGGTGGATCAGCTGGAGCAGGTCACCGCCCGCGACCAGCTGGGTGACCAGGAACAGCACACCGTCCTGCTCCCCGTGGTCGAAGATGCTCACCACGTGTGCCGAGTCCAGCTTGGCCAGCGTCGCCGCCTCCTGCTGGAACCGGGCCCGGAAGCCGGGGTCCGCGGCGTACTGCGGGACGACGAGCTTCACGGCGACGTCGCGGCCCAGCGTAGTGTCCCGGGCCGCAAGGACCACGCCCATACCGCCATGACCGAGAGTGCGCTCGAGCTGGTAACGACCGAAGCTCTCCCCTGCTGCAGGCAGGCGGATCATTGCGAGGACCCCCAGGTTGTCATGGCCACCGGACGGGCCCGAGTCTAGAAGGCTTCCGGCAGGAGCGCGCGGTCCGTGACTCGAGCCACCCGGTCATTCCCTAGGATTGCCCCGACACGGACCCCACGCATTGAGGCCCACCCTTGCTCGCTCTCGTCATCGCCCACTTCGCGGTAGCCCCGCTGGCCCCTGCCCTGGTGCGCCTGATGGGTCGCAAGGTGTTCCTCGCGCTCGCCGTCGCCCCCGCGGCCACCCTGGTCTGGGCGCTCGCCCAGACCGGTCGGGTGCGCGACGAGGAGACGGTGACCGAGACGATCTCCTGGCTGCCCAGCCTGAAGTTCGACCTCGCCCTGCGGATGGACACGCTGCAGTGGGTGATGGTGCTGATCGTCAGCGGCATCGGCGTGCTCGTGATGGCCTACTGCGCCTGGTACTTCGAGCGGGACGACCCGGCCGTGGCGCGATTCTCGGGCATCTTCGTCTCGTTCGCCGGTGCCATGCTCGGACTCGTCGTCTCCGACGACCTGCTGCTGCTCTATGTCTTCTGGGAGCTGACCACGGTCTTCTCCTACCTCCTGATCGGCCACGACCCCGCCAGGCGAGCCAGCCGACTGGCGGCCACCCAGGCCCTGATCGTCACCACCTTCGGTGGCCTGGCCATGCTGGTCGGGGTCCTGCTCCTCGGCGCCCTGGGTGACACGCACCGGGCCAGCGAGCTGCTGGCCGATCCTCCCAGCGGCACGGCGGCCACGGTCGGCGTCCTGCTGGTCCTGGTCGGAGCGCTGAGCAAGTCGGCCCTGTTCCCGTTCCACTTCTGGCTCCCGGGCGCGATGGCCGCGCCCACCCCGGTCAGCGCCTACCTGCACGCAGCCTCCATGGTGAAGGCCGGCGTCTTCCTCGTCGCGCTGCTCGCCCCCGCCTTCGCGGGAACCCCCGGATGGCACGGCAGCATCCTGGTGCTCGGCGTGTTCACGATGCTGCTGGGCGGCTGGCGGGCGCTGCGCCAGTTCGACATCAAGCTGCTGCTCGCCTACGGCACCGTGAGCCAGCTCGGCTTCCTGCTGGTCGTCTTCAGCATCGGCACCCGCGCCGCGGCGCTGGCCGGGCTGGGCATGCTGGTCGCGCACGCGCTCTTCAAGGCCACCTTGTTCCTCGTCGTCGGCATCATCGACAAGTCCACCGGCACCCGTGACCTGCGCGAGCTCTCCGGCCTGGCCCGCGCCATGCCGGTGGTCTTCGCCACCGCGGTGATCGGCTCCGCCTCGATGGCCGGGCTCCCGCCGCTGCTCGGCTTCCTCGGCAAGGAGAGCGTCTTCGGCGCCCTGCTCGACGTGGCCCGCACGTCCGGCGGCGACGGCACCGGGCTGCCGCCGTACGCCGGGTGGCTGGTGCTCGTCGGGATCGTGCTCGGCTCGGTGCTGACCATGGCCTACACCCTGCGCTTCCTGTGGGGCGCCTTCGCCACCAAGCCGACGGTGGCCCCGATCGCGGCACGGCCGGTCCCGGTCGGCTTCGCCTTCGCACCGGTGGTGCTGGCCGCGCTGACGGTGGTCCTCGGCTTCTCCGGGCCGGCGATGACCCACGAGTTCGCCGGCTACCTGCACCAGTTCCCCGAGGGTGCCCACCACGCCGAGCTGGCTCTGTGGCACGGCCTCGGGCTGCCCCTGCTCTTCTCCGCCCTGGTCGTCGCCGTCGGGGCGCTGCTCTTCGTCAAGCGGCACGCGATGGCGCAGCTCCAGGCGTTGACCTCGTCGACGCTCAGCATGGAGCGCTTCTACCGCTCGGCCATGCGCGGCATCGACCGGGCCGCGGTCGAGATCACCGGTACGACGCAGCGAGGTTCCGTGGCGGCGTACCTCACCTTCATCCTGCTGGTGGTCCTCGTCCTGCCCGGGGTGGTCATGGTCGACGCCTTCCCGGACACGATCGACGTCATCCTGTGGGACTCCCCGGAGCAGGCCGCGGTCGGCGCGGTGATGGTGCTCGCCGCGATCTACACGGTCCGCTCCCGGCGGCGCCTGCGGGCCGTGCTGCTGGTCGGCGTCACCGGCTACGGCACGGCCCTGCTCTTCCTCCTGCACGGCGCACCCGACCTCGCGCTGACCCAGGTGCTCGTCGAGACCACCAGCCTGGTCGTCTTCGTGCTGGTGCTGCGCCGGCTGCCCGGCCACTTCACCGACCGCCCGCTCACCCGGCAGCGGTGGTTCCGGATGGCCCTCGGCGCCGCCGTGGGCGTCGCGGTGGCCGGCTTCATGATCCTGTCCACCAACGCGCGCACCGCCGAACCGGTCTCCGCCTGCTTCCCGGAACCGGCCCTGGCCTACGGCGGCGGCCACAACATCGTCAGCGTCATCCTGCTCGACATCCGGGCCTGGGACACGATGGGCGAGATCTCGGTGCTCGTCGCGGCCGCCACCGGGGTGGCCAGCCTGATCTTCCTCGACACCCGGATGTCCGGGATCCGCCGGGTGCGTGAGATCCCCTATCCCTCGACGGTGACGAAGCTGACCACCACGCCGGGCCTGCGGACCTGGCTGGCCGGGCCCCGCACGCTGAGCCCCGACCGCCGCTCGATCATCTTCGAGGTGGTCACCCGGCTGATGTTCCACACGATGGTGGTGCTCTCGATCTATCTCCTCTTCGCGGGGCACAACCACGTCGGCGGTGGCTTCGCGGCCGGCATGGTCACCGGGCTGGCGCTGATGGTGCGCTATCTCGCCGGTGGTCGCTACGAGCTCGACGAGGCGGCCCCGGTCGACGCCGGCATGCTGATGGGCACCGGACTCTTCGTGGCCACGGCGGCCGCACTCGCGCCCCTCGCCTTCGGCGGCGAGGTGCTGCAGAGCGCCCAGGTCGACTTCCACCTCGGCCCGCTGGGTGAGCCCCACGTGGTCACCTCGATGTTCTTCGACATCGGTGTCTACCTCGTCGTGGTCGGCCTGATCCTCGACCTGCTGCGCACCTTCGGATCCCGGTTGGACCGGCAGATCCTGCGCGAGGAACGCACGGCCGCGGACACGACGGCCGGAGGGGTGCGACTGTGAGCAAGGTGAACCTGTGAGTGCCAACCTGACCCTGATCCTCACCGCGTCGTTCCTGATCGGCTGCGGCGTCTACCTGATCCTCGAGCGCAGCCTGAGCCGGGTGCTGGTCGGCCTGCTGATGCTCGGCAACGGCGTCAACCTGTTGTTCATGGTCTCGGCCGGGCCGGCCGGCAAGCCGCCGATCATCGGCGCGACACCGACCGACGAGATGGCCGACCCGCTGCCCCAGGCCCTGGTGCTGACGGCGATCGTGATCGCGCTGGGCACCACCGCGTTCCTGTTGGCGATGGCCCACCGCAGCTGGCAGCTGAACGGGCACGACGACGTCCAGGACGATGTCGAGGATGCCGCGATCCGCCGTCTGGCCGCCACGGACGACGTGTCCGACAGCCACGAGCTGGCCCACGAGGCCACCGCCGAGGACCGGGCCACCGACGAGGTCTACGAGGAAGAGGGGGCCGAGCAGTGAACCTGACCGCCCTCGTCCCGCTGCCCGTCGTGCTCCCCCTCCTGGGGGCCGGCGCCGCCCTGATGCTCTCCCACCGCCCACGTGCCCAGCGACTGGTCACCATCACGATCCTGACCGCGGTGGTGGTGATCGCCGCGGTCCTGATGGTCGAGGCCGACCGCAACGGGCCGCAGGTGGTCTGGGTCGGCGGCTGGGCCTCGCCGCTCGGCATCGCGCTGGTCGCCGACCGGCTCTCCGCACTGATGCTGCTGGTCTCCGCCGTGGTCACCCTGCTGGTGCTGCTCTACTCACTCGGCCAGGGCATGACCGGCGACTCCCACGAGGCACCGGTCTCGATCTATCACCCGACGTTCCTGGTGCTGGTCGCCGGCGTCTCCAACGCGTTCCTGGCCGGCGACCTCTTCAACCTGTTCGTCAGCTTCGAGATGCTGCTCTTCGCCAGCTACGTGCTGCTCACCCTCGGTGGCACCGGCGCCCGGATCCGGGCCGGCACGATCTACGTGGTGGTCAACATGCTCTCCTCGAGCCTGTTCCTGATCTCGTTGGCCGCGGTCTACGCCGCCACCGGCAGCCTCAACTTCGCCCAGCTCGCCGGACGTCTCGACGAGCTGCCCGACGGCACCGCGCTGATGCTGCAGCTGTTGCTGCTGACCACGTTCGCGATCAAGGCCGCGGTGTTCCCGTTGTCCTTCTGGCTCCCGGACAGCTATCCCACCGCTCCGGCTCCGGTCACGGCGGTGTTCGCCGGGTTGCTGACCAAGGTGGGTGTCTACGCGATCATCCGGGTGCAGGTGCTGCTGTTCCCCGACTCGCCGCTGAGCAGCCTGCTGCTGTGGGCAGCCCTGCTGACCATGGTGATCGGCATCCTCGGCGCCATCGCCCAGTCCGACATCAAGCGGATGCTCTCCTTCACCCTGGTCAGCCACATCGGCTACATGATCTTCGGGATCGGGCTGGCCACCGTCGAAGGCATGTCGGGGGCCATCTTCTACGTCGCCCACCACATCACCATCCAGACCGCACTGTTCCTGGTGGTGGGGTTGATCGAGCGCCGCACCGGCAGCACCGGCCTGATCCGGATGGGCGGGCTGGCCAAGCTCTCCCCGCTGCTGGCCGTGCTCTTCTTCGTGCCGGCGATGAACTTGGCCGGCATCCCGCCGATGTCCGGCTTCATCGGCAAGGTCGGCCTCCTCCAGGCCGGCATCCACGACGGCACCCCGCTGGCCTGGCTGCTGGTCGCCGGCGCCGTGGTGACCAGCCTGCTCACGCTCTACGCGATCGCGAAGACCTGGAGCCTGGCCTTCTGGCGCACCCCCGAGCAGGCGCACGAGATGATGCGCGCCCTGCCCGGGCTCGAGGACGACCTCGACGACGACCAGCGACAGCACGGCATGGTGGTCCACGGCCAGCACGTGCACGTGCACGGCACCGCCTTCGGCACCCGGGACCTGGAGGAGGCCCGGCGGGTGATCGACTCCGACGCGCCCGACCGCGACCTCCACCAGCGGCTCCAGGACGGGAGCCTGCCGTCCCGGCTCCCGCTGTCGATGGTGCTGCCGACCGCCGCCCTCATCGCCTTCTCGCTCGCGCTGACCCTGGTCGCCGGGCCCCTCTACGGCTACACCGACCGGGCTGCTGCCGACCTGCTGGAGCGTACGCCGTACGTCAGCGCGGTCCTGGGGGACGAGCAGTGAGCCCGCACCAGCCGCGGCACAGGCTGCTGCAGCTTCCCGTCCTGGCCTGGCTCACCCTGGTCTGGCTGATGCTGTGGCGCGACTTCTCCCTCGGCAACGCGCTCTTCGGATTCATCGTGGCGGTCATCGTCTGCGTGGTCTTCCCCCTGCCGCGACTCAGGATGAACCTCCACGTGCGTCCGATTCCCCTGCTGTGGCTGGTGGTCAAGTTCCTGGCCGACGTGGTGGTCTCCAGCCTGCAGGTGGCGGTGGCCACCCTGCGGTCGACGAAGAACCTGCGCAACGCGGTGATCGAGGTCGATCTCCGGTCCTCGTCGGACTTCGTGCTCACCGTGGTCGCCGAGATGACCTGCCTGATCCCCGGTTCCCTGGCCGTCGAGGCACGCCGCTCGACGCACACCCTGTTCTTCCACGCCTTCGACGTGAAGGACGTGGACGGCGTGGAGAAGTTCCGGCAACGGGTCCTCGACCAGGAGCGCCGCGTGGTGCGGGCGTTCGGTGCCGAGCTCAGCTGCGTCGAGGATCCCCCAAGGACCACCGCTGCAACTGAAGGAGTCGACCGATGACCGTCGTGCTCATCGTGTGTGCCGCAATGCTGGCCCTGGCCGCCGTCCTCCTGGTGGCCCGGGTGACGATCGGGCCCACCATCCTCGACCGCACCGTCGCGCTCGACGTGCTGATCGCCGTCGGCATCTGCGCGGTCGGCCTGCACGCCGCGGCCAACCGGGACACCTCCACGATCCCGTTGCTGCTGGTGCTGACCCTGCTGGGCTTCGTCGGCTCGGTGGCGGTCGCCCGGTTCACCACGGGCAGTGACGACATCGACAACGGCCGGAAGGAGGGCCGGCGATGAGCTGGACCACCGCCGCGGACGTGATCGCCGCGACCTGCTTCCTGCTCGGCGCCGGCCTGGCCCTGGTCGCCGCGATCGGGGTGCTCCGGCTCCCGGACCTGCTCAGCCGGATGCACGCCGCCACCAAGCCGCAGGTGCTCGGCCTGCTGCTGGTGCTGGCCGGGCTCGGCTTCCGGCTGCGCGACCCGTCATCGATCGGGATCCTGCTGCTGATCGCGCTCTTCGCACTGGTCACCTCCCCGGTGGCCAACCACATGGTGGGCCGGGCCTCGTTCCGCGCCGGGCAGGTCGACCGGGACCGCCTGATCGTCGACGAGCTCAGCGAGGTCCTGCCCACGATCAAGGAACCCCGCGGAGCCCCGTGACCACGTGCGGGTCAGCCGTGGTCGGCTCCCCCGAGGGGGAGCACCAGCTCGGCGGCTCCGTCACTGCTGATCCGCACCGGGACGCCCCAGTCCTGCTGGTGCATCCGGCACGCGGCACCCTCCCCGCCGGCGATGTCGCAGGATGCGGCCCGGGCCGCGACATGGAGCACGCCCTCTCCGACCGCCGGGTCCAGCTCCAGCGTGCGGGACAGGTCCGTCCCGCGTCCGTCGCCACTGCGGATCAGTGAGGCCGGGGTCGCGGTGACGATCAGCTGGCTCGCCGGGCCGAACCGGTCGTCGACCTTCTGTCCGGGGGGCGGGGAGAACGGCGTGCGCAGCTCGAGGCGGTCGCCGACGTCGGTGGTCGGCCGCTGGGTGCGCGCTTCGAACCCGGTGTCGTCTCCGACATCGTCGAGGTCCACCGGGGTGATCCGGTGCGCCGCCGACTCCACGACGTACGCCGTCCCGTCGCGCACCAGCAGCCCGGACGGCTCGCCCCAGCCGGACGAGATGGTGGAGAGCAGGCCGGTTCCCGGGTCGAAGCGGCGCAGCGCGCCGTTGTAGGTGTCGCAGACGCCGATCGCGCCGTCCGGGAGGACGGCCACGCCCAGCGGGTGCTGCAGGCGGGCATCGTCGCGGGCGCCGTCCCTGAAGCCGAAGTCGAAGAGGCCCTGGCCGATCGCGGTGTGCACCCGGCCGTCCTGGATCCAGCGCAGGGAGGAGGTCTCCGAGTCGGTCAGCCACAGCCGGTCGCCGTCGGGCGCCAGCCCGCTGGTCTGCGCGAACCAGGCTTCCTCGAGTGGCCCGTCGACCAGGCCCTCGTTGGTGGTGCCGGCCGCGACCTCGACCGCACCGGTGCGCGGGTCGAAGGTCCACAGCTGGTGGATGCCGGCCATCGCGATCCAGATCCGGTCCTGCCACCACGCCACGTCCCACGGGCTGGAGAGGCGGTCGGTGCCGTCACCCTGGAACCACTGGCGTCCGTCGCCGGCCAACGCCCGCACCTCACCGGTGGCCAGCGTGATCCCGGCGATCCTGTGCGCGACGGTGTCGGCCACCACCACGTCGTACCCGACCTCGGCGGCGACGTCGGGCGGGAGCAGGCACAGGCCGTTGGGCTCACGGAAACCGTCGAGGCGGCGGACGACGTGATCTCGACAGGCTCGATCACCGGGAGAAAGCTCGACGACCTGGTCGTGACCGGCGTCGGCGACCAGCAGGTGGCCGTCGGGCAGGGCCACCACCTTGGCCGGGAACCGCAGGTCGGTGTGCTCCGGCTCGGGTGGGACGTAGGGCGAGTCCCCCGGCTGGAGGGTGCCCTTGGCCCGGTGCTCGCCGATCAGCTGTCGGACCTGCGCCGTGATCGCGTGGGCGTGCCCCTCGCCCGCGTAGTGCGCGACGACGTACCCCTCGGGGTCGATCAGGACCAGCGTCGGCCAGGCCCGGGCCGCGTAGTTTTGCCAGGTGACCAGGTCAGGGTCGTCGAGCACCGGGTGGGCCACGCCGTACCTGTCGACGGCGCTGGCGAGGGCGACCGGGTCGGCCTCGTGGACGAACTTCGGCGAGTGCACGCCGATCACCACGAGCTCGTCGGCGAACTCCTCCTCGACCTCGCGCAGCTCGTCGAGGACGTGCAGGCAGTTGATGCAGCAGAACGTCCAGAAGTCGAGGAGCACGACGCGGCCACGCAGCTCGCGCAGGGTCAGCGCCCCGTCGGTGTTGAGCCAGCCACGGCCCTGGAGCTCCGGCGCGCGGACGCGGGGTGTGGTGCTCATGACTCCAGTGTCCTCCAGCCGCCATGGGACCACCTCGGTAGGCTCGGCCCATGAGCGATGAGAAGCGGTTGGCCGGCTGGATCGACGTGTGGTGGCAGGCCATCGACGACTTCTCCGAGTTGCTGGAGGAGCTCGCCGAGGTCGACTGGGCCAAGCCGACGGACCTGGCCGGCTGGACCGTCCACGACGTGGCCGCCCACACCGCCCACCTCGAGGCGGTGCTCGCCGGCGCCCCCGAGGAGACCATCGACATCGGCGAGCCCGAGCACGTCACCGGACTGATGGGCCTCTACACCGAGCAGGGCGTGGTGGCCCGCCGCGAACGGTCCCCCGACGAGCTGATCAACGAGATCCGTCAGTCGACCACCAAGCGGCGCACCGAGCTGCTCGACGACCCGCCCACGGACGGCACGGCGAAGCCGTCGCTGGTCTTCGGGGGCGTCCCCTGGGACTGGAACACGCTGCTGCGCAACCGTCCCCTCGACGTGTGGATGCACGAGCAGGACATCCGCCGCGCGACCGGTCGCCCCGGGAGCATGGACTCCGTCGCCGCCGAGCACACCACGGACTACATGCTCGACGCCCTCGGCGTGGTCGTCGGCAAGAGGGTCGCCCCGGCCGCTGCCACGACCGTGGTGCTCGCCGTGGCCGGCAGCGACGAGCGCGCGGTCTCGGTCGGCGACGACGGCCGGGCGCACCCGGTCGAGGTGCCGTGGAACCCCACGGTGCGGATCAGCATGGGCCGTGAGGCGTTCATCGTGATGGCCGGCGGACGCCGCGCACCCGAGGGCATCGAGTTCCACGGCGATGCCGCTCTCGGCCAGAAGGTCGTCGACGCCTTCCGGACCACGCCATGAGCTGGGACCTGGCGCAGATGCCCGACCAGTCGGGGCGGACCGTCCTGGTCACCGGCGTCACCAGCGGCCTCGGCACCCAGACCGCTCGGGAGCTGGCCCGGCGTGGGGCTCGGGTGGTGCTGGCCGCACGGAACCCCGAGAAGCTCGCGGCCACCAGGGCCCAGCTGCTCCAGGAGATCCCCGACGCCACGTTCGACGAGCTCGTCGTCGACCTCTCCTCCCTGGTCTCCGTCCGGTCCGCTGCCGAGGATGCGGCCCGCCTCGGTGCCATCGACGTGCTCGTCCACAACGCCGGCGTGATGGCCACGCCGGAACGACGCACCGATGACGGCCTCGACCTGCAGATGGCGACCAACCACTTCGGACCGTTCCTGCTGACCGGGTTGCTGCTGCCCCAGCTGATCGCCTCGGGCAACGCCCGCGTGGTCAGCGTCTCCTCCAACGCCCACCACCTGACCAAGGTCGCCCCGTTGTGGGATCCCCGCGAACGCCGGGGTCGCTACTCACGATGGGTGGTCTACTCACAGTCGAAGCTGGCCAACCTGCTGTTCACCTTCGAGCTCGACCGGCGGGCCCGTGCCGCCGGCATCCCGGTCAGGGCGCTCGCCGCGCATCCCGGGTACGCCGCCACCCACCTGCTCTCCTACGGCCAGACGATGAAGGGCTCCGGCGGCCTGACCAGCATCCTCGATGCCGTGATGAAGGCCGGGGCACAGTCCGCCGAGATGGGCGCCCTGCCCACGCTGATGGCAGCCACGGACGACCTGCCCGGCGGCACCTACTGCGGACCGGGCGGACTGCGCCAGATGCGCGGCCTGCCACGCGTGGTCGGCTCCAACCGGCTCTCCCGCGATGCCGGCACGCAACGCCGGTTCTGGGAGATCAGCGAGGCGACGACCGGCATCACCTACCCGTCCAGGATCGACGGGTCACGGGTCACCGACTGACCGGTCGCGGGTCAGAGGTGACGCCGGGACTGCACCACGCGGAACCGTGGGGCGACATACGCACCGTCGGTGTAGGAGGCGTTGGCCGCCGGGTTCGCGCCGGTGCCGTGGAAGTCGGAGAACGCCGCGGACTGGTTGACGAACACGCCCCCGAGCAGGTTCTCGCTGAGCGCCACGCCGGCATCGAGGGCGGCATCACGCATCGAGTCGATGACACTCTCGTCGGTGGAGTAGACCGCAGCGGTCATCGCGCCGTGACGCTGGACCGTGTCGCGGAACAGGTCGATCGACTGGTCCGTGCCCGAGGTCGAGATCAGGTAGGCGACCGGGCCGAAGCACTCACTCTCGTAGACGTCACTGTCGTCCGCGCCGAGTGCGACCAGCGCCGGCGTGCGCACCCGTGCGTCGTCGTAGGCCGGGTGGACCACCTCCCGCGACGCGACCAGGACGTCACCCTTCTCCCCGACCGCGGCCAACCGCTCGAGCACGCTGTCGTTGACCACACCGCCGAGCAGCTCGACGGCCCGTGCGTCGTCGCCGAGCAGCTTCGCGAGCGCCGCCTCGACACCGGCGGCCACCTCGGCCTGCGACTTGGTGCCCTGGTCCGTCTCGATCCCCCCGGCGGGCAGGTAGAGATTCTGCGGGGCGGTGCACATCTGGCCGGAGTAGAGGGAGAACGAGAACGCGAGGTTCGCGCACATCGCCGCGAAGTCGGAGGTGGAGTCGATCACGATCGTGTTCACGCCGGCCTTCTCGGTGAAGACCGTGGCCTGCCGGGCGTTGAGCTCGAGCCAGTCCCCGAAGGCGTTGCCGCCGGTGAAGTCGATCAGCTTCACGTCGGGGTGGAGGGCGAGGTTCGAGGCGAGCTTGTCGGCCGGGTCCTCGGCCGCGAGCGTCACGAGGTTCACGTCGAAGCCGGCCTCGGTGAGGACCTCTCGGCAGACCTGCACCGTGATCGCGAGCGGCAGCACCGCCTGCGGGTGCGGCTTGACCACCACCGGGTTTCCGGTGACCAGGGACGCGAAGAGACCGGGCCACGAGTTCCAGGTCGGGAAGGTGTTGCAGCCGATCACCAGGGCCACTCCGCGCGGCACGACCGTGAAGGTCTTCTCCATGCGCAGGGGGTCGCTCCCCGGCTTGGGGCCGGGCTTCTCCCAGACCGCCGTCGCCGGCGTGCGGCTCATCTCCGTGTGGGCATAGGCAACCGCCTCGAGCGCGCGGTCGAGGGCATGCGCGCCGCCGGCCTGGAAGGCCATCACGAAGGCCTGGCCGCTGGTGTGCTGCACCGCGTTGGCGAGCTCGAAGATGCGCTGGTGAAGACGGTCGAGGATCTCGAGGCAGACGCCGGTGCGAGCATCGGGCCCGGCGTCGCGCCAGGCCTTCATGCCCTGCTTGGCGGCGCCGAGCAGCGCCTCGACGTCGTGCGCGCGCGGGTAGGACACGCCCAGGTCGAAGCCGTAGGGCGAGCGCTCCGTCGCCACGGTCCCGTCAGCGCCCGGTGTCTCCAGCGGGAAGGCGGAGTCGCGCCACACGTCGAAGTCGGCGCGGCCCTGCGCGGCGGCGTGCTCGCCGTAGACGCGCGGCGACGGCGACTCGTTGAACGCGGAGAAGTACGTGCGGTGGGCGCACGCGTCCTTGGCCTGGTCGAGGCGCTCGGAGTGGCGGGCGAAGAAGTCAGTTTGTGACACCATGCGACAACTCTTGCACACCGCTGTAAGACGACCAACCCGATAGCGTGCGGTCATGCCCACCCTGCGCCCGATCACCGCGGACGACCATGCGTTCGTGCTGGACCTCAACCAGCGCAACGTCGAGCTGCTCTCTCACCTCGACGAGCCGCGGCTCGCCCAGCTGGTGGAGTGGGCCGACCGCGCCGACGTCATCGAGCACGACGGGCGCCGGGCCGGATTCGTGCTCACCTTCGCTCCCGGGACGGACTACGACTCGGAGAACTACGTGTGGTTCGGGGAGCGCTTCGGGGACCGGTTCTACTACCTCGACCGGATCGTCCTCGACGACGGGTTCCGGCGCGCCGGCCTCGGCCGGGCGGCGTACGACGAGCTGGAGCGCCACGCTGCGGCGTACGGCCGGATGGTGCTCGAGGTCAACGTCGAGCCGCCCAACCAGCCGTCGCTCGACTTCCACCACGGCCGCGGCTACGTCGAGCTGGCGCGCCTCGGGGGCGAGAAGCAGGTGGCCCTGATGGCCCTGGGGTTGGACGGCCCGAATCGGGGTAGGAGTGGGGCCGCACCCGGCGCTCAGGACGCCGGTGCTGAGGACGCCGGCGTTCAGGACAGGGGAGACGCGTGAAGAACAAGGTGCTGCTCATCGTGGCGGTCGTGGTGACCCTCGTGGTCGGCGTGGTGGTGCTGCTGGCCATCCTCACCGCCGGGGTGCTGGGCACGGACCCGGGAGCCGGAACCACCTCCGAGGAGCCGGCCACCCAGACCGCGCCACCGAGCGATGACGACCCTCCCGTCTCCGACACCGACCCGAACGACCCGGCATTCAAGGCCGCGGAGAGCGAGACGGTCGAGGACAGCCTCTACCCCAACGTCGGAGACCCGAGCGTCGACTCCCTGCACTACGGCCTGGACCTGACCTGGGACCCTGACGCGAAGGCGCTCTCCGGCACCGCCGAGGTCGCCTTCCGCGCCACCACGACGCAGGGCCAGTTCCAGCTCGACCTGGGCGAGCCCCTCGAGGTCACGTCGGCCACCCTCGACGGCCAGGAGGTCGAGGTCGAGCACACCGGCAAGGACCTCGTGGTGAAGGCGCCGGTCACCGAGGACACCAAGTACCTCCTCGTCGTCGAGTACGAAGGCACCCCGGAGCCCGCGGACGCACCCACGACCCGCAGCGACTTCTCGACCACCGGCTTCACCATCACCGACGACGGCGACGTCTGGACCATGCAGGAGCCCTACGGCGCCTACACCTGGTACCCGGTCAACGACCAGCCGGCCGACAAGGCGTTCTACGACTTCACGATCACCACACCGGCGCCGCGCATGGGCATCGCCAACGGCGAGCTCACCTCGCAGGAGGAGGTCGACGGCAACAGCGTCACCACCTGGCACCTCGACTCCGCTGCGTCGTCCTACCTGGTCACCCTCGCCATCGGGGAGTACGAGAGCACCGAGGCCGAGTCGGCCAGTGGTGTCCCGCTGACCTACTGGACCGAGCCCGGTGACACGCGCGCGCTGAACGCGATGCAGTACACCAGCAAGGCGGTGGACTGGCTGGAGAAGAAGCTCGGTCCCTTCCCGTTCTCGTCGCTCGGCTCGGTGGTCGTCGACTCCGAGAGCGCCATGGAGACCCAGCAGATGATCACCTACGGCAACAGCGACTACACCCTCTCCAAGGACGTCGTGGTCCACGAGATCGCGCACCAGTGGTACGGCGACATCACCTCGCCCAGCGACTGGAAGGACGTGTGGATCAACGAGGGCATGGCGATGTACCTCCAGGGTGTCTTCGAGGCCGAGGACACCGGGCGCAAGGTCGATCGGGTGATGGACGACTGGGCGCTCTACGAGAAGCAGTACCGCGCCACGGCGGGCCCGCCCGGCAACTACGACCCGCGCACCTTCGGCGAGAGCAACATCTACTACGGCCCGGCGCTGATGTGGCACGAGCTGCGCAAGAGGATCGGCGACGAGAAGTTCTGGGCGATGGTGAGGAAGTGGCCGACCGTCCACGAGCAGGGCAACCCGACCCGCGAGGAATACCTCGACTGGATCGAGCAGGAGACCGGCGAGGAGCTCTCGGCCTTCTTCGACGCCTGGCTGATGGGGTCGAAGACACCCCGGCGCAGCTGATCTGCTGACAGCGGAACCCGGCCGGTCTCCCTTGCGGGAGGCCGGCCGGGTCGCTTTGCTGGGGGCATGAAGCTCCTGGTGCTCGGCGGAACGGTCTTCCTCTCCCGAGCGGTCGCGGCCGAGGCGGTGGCCCGAGGGCACGAGGTCACGTGTGCCTGCCGGGGCGCCTCCGGCCCGGTCCCGGAGGGTGCCCGACACGTCGTGCTCGACCGGTCGGCGCCCGACTGGGGTCCGCTCGACGTGGACGCCGACGCGGTCGTCGACGTCGCTCGCCACCCGGGACGGGTCCGCGACGCGGTGGCCCGCTTCCCCGATGCCCACTGGGTCTTCGTGTCCACGGTGAGCGTCTACTCCGACGACTCCGTCCCCGGCGGGACGCCCGACACGGTGCCCGTGCACGACCCGATCACCACCGACGAGGACCTCGCCGAGAACCCCTCGGCCTACGGACCGATGAAGGTCGCCTGCGAGCAGGTGGTCCTCGACGGCACCCGGTCACCGACGATCGTCCGGGCCGGCCTCATCGTGGGGCCGGGCGACCCGAGCGGTCGATTCACCTACTGGCCCGACAGGGTCGCCGACGGAGGTGAGGTGCTCGCTCCCGGCTCACCCGACGACCCGGTGCAGCTGATCGACGTCCGTGACCTGGCCGCGTGGATCGTGACGTGCGCCGAGCGACGCACCGGTGGCGTCCTGGACGGCACGGGGCGCGCGACCAGCCGGCGCGAGTTCCTCGACGAGGTGGCCCGAGGAGTCGGCGTCCAGCCGCGGTGGACCTGGGTCTCGCAGGAACGTCTGGCCGAGGAGGGGGTCGCCCCCTGGTCCGGCCCCCGGTCGCTGCCGCTGTGGGTCCCACTCCCGGAGTACGCCGGGCACATGTCACGTGACGTGGACGCGTCGTACGCCGCCGGGCTGGTCACCCGCCCGCTGGCCGACACCGCGCGTGACACGCTGGCTTGGCTCCGGGCGACACCGGGGGCCACCCGCACCGGTCTCACGCAGGCGGACGAGGCCAGCCTGCTGAGCGGCCGGACGGAGCCGGGCACACCCCGGGGTGGCTCAGGCGCGGGTCATCATGGCTGAGCACGGCGCGGTGCGGGTCTGGGCGTCGTACCTCACCCGACAGCTCGCGCAGTAGACCTCGAGCACCTCGATCCGGGTGGAGGCCGGCAGCACGTGCCGGCCCGTCCGCGCGGCGTGCTCCGCCCTGCCGGTGTTGCCCGCCCCCATGCCCACCAAGGCGGCGCCGACCCACTGATGACCCTTCATGACTGGTCCCCCCAGATTTCGCAGCTCTTATTGACACAACTCATTTTCGTTTCAATGATGGGTGGATGGCAATAGCCCGACCGGGCCATCCGGTCCCCCACACCGATCCGACCACCCCGTCGCCGCCGCGGCGCCGACGGGCCGAGGTGCTCGCCTGCCTGAAGGCCTCCGCCAGCCCCGTCCCCGTGGCGGAGGTCGCGCAGCGGACCGGCCTGCACGTCAACACCGCACGCTTCCACCTCGACCGCCTGGTCGAGGACGGGCTGGCCCAGCGAGAGTCCGAGCAGGCAGAGGCGCCCGGCCGCCCTCGGATCCTCTACTCGCACGGTGCAGCGGAACCGGGCCCGCGCAGCTACCGGCTGCTGACCGACATGCTGGCGGGGCTGGTCGCCGCACTCGACCCCGACGGGTCAGCGGCCGCCTCGGCCGGCCGGACCTGGGGGCACCGGCTCGCGGCCGACCAGGAGGCACTGGGTGGTGGCACAGCCCTCGCCCGGCTCGACACCGTGCTGGAACAGGTCGGCTTCGCGCAGACTCGTCATCACGACGCTGGAGGGTCCGAGATGCGGATCCACCACTGCCCCTTCATCGAGGTGGCCGAGCAGCGGCCCGACGTCGTCTGCACCCTTCACCTCGGGCTGCTGCGTGGAGTGGCGGAGGAGCTGGCCGCTCCGGTCGACGTCACGGGTCTCCACCCCTTCGCCCGCCCCGGCCTGTGCGTCGCGAGCCTGCGGGACACCGCGACCCGCGATCCGGCCCCGCCCACCCCACCCGCGGCCGTGCCCTAGCCTTCACGAGTGACCTCGACACGTCTCTCCGCACACCAGCTGATCCACCTCGTCCTCGACGACGGGTCGTGGGCCTCGTGGGACACGGCACCCGCACGTCGCGACGTCAGTGACGACTACGCGGCACAGCTGGCGGCCGCTGCCGACAAGGCGGGCACCGACGAGTCCGTGATCACCGGCGAGGGACGACTGCGCGGCAGGCGGGTGGCGCTCCTCGTCGGCGAGTTCGGCTTCCTGGCCGGCTCGATCGGCCGGGACGCCGCCGACCGCCTGGTCGCGGGCATCGAGCGCGCCACCGCGGAGGGCCTTCCCCTGCTGGCGGCACCGATCAGCGGCGGGACGCGGATGCAGGAAGGCACGCCGGCATTCGTCCAGATGGTGCGGATCAGTGCCGCGATCGCCCAGCACAAGGAGGCCGGCCTCCCCTACCTGGTCTACCTGCGGAACCCGACCACCGGTGGAGTGATGGCCTCGTGGGGATCGCTGGGCCACGTCACCGTCGCCGAGCCCGGGGCACTCACCGGCTTCCTGGGTCCGAGGGTCTACGAGGCGCTCTACGGCAAGGCGTTCCCCGACGACGTGCAGACCGCGGAGAACCTCTACGCGCGCGGCATCATCGACGCGGTCCTGCCACCCGAGGCCCTGGCCGACATCGTGGACCGCGCGCTCAACATCCTGGCACCGCGCCACGGCATCTCCACGGTCGCCGCGCCCGCCGTCGACGAGATCCCCGACGTGGACACCTGGGACGCCATCACCCGCTCGCGCAACCCGGAGCGCCCCGGCGTACGCCGCCTGCTGAAGTTTGCGGCCACCGACGTGGTTCCCCTCAACGGCACCGGCCAGGGCGAGGCCGACCCGGGCCTGCTGATCGCGCTGGCCCGCTTCGGCGAGGCACCCTGCGTGTTCCTCGGCCAGGACCGGCGCGGCCAGACCACCGACCACCCGATGGGGCCCGGCGCGCTGCGCGAGGCACGCCGGGGCATGCGCCTGGCGGTGGAGCTCGGGCTGCCGCTGGTGACCGTCATCGACACTCAGGGCGCCGCCCTCTCCAAGGAGGCGGAGGAGGGTGGCCTCGCCGGCGAGATCGCCCGGTGCCTGGCCGACCTGGTCACGCTCGGGGCACCGACGTTGTGCCTGATGCTCGGTGAGGGCAACGGCGGCGGGGCGCTCGCGTTCCTGCCCGCCGACCGGGTGATCGCCGCCCAGCACGCCTGGCTCTCCCCGCTCCCGCCCGAGGGTGCCAGCGCGATCGTGCACCGCGACGTCGCGCACGCACCCGAGATGGCGCGGGCCCAACAGGTGCACGTGTCCGGGCTGCTCGAGCGCGGCGTGGTCGATCGCATCGTCGCGGAGAAGCCCGACGCGGCCGAGGAGCCCGAGACGTTCTGCCGCCGCATGGGCGGCGTGCTCGAGTTCGAGCTGGCCCAGCTGTTGGAGAGCGGTCCCGGATCGACCGCCGCGCGGACGGCTCGCTACCTGTGAGGAGCTACGCCGTCACCGGCGCCGCCTCGGGCATCGGCGCGGCCACGACCGCTCTCCTGCGCCAGCAGGGGAACCGGGTGATCACCGTGGACCTGCGTGGGGCCGACGTGGTCGCCGACCTGTCCACGGAGTCGGGGCGCGCGGAAGCCGTGGCCGGCGTACGCGAGCTGACCGACGTGCTGCACGGTGTGGTGCCGTGTGCGGGCATCGCCGGCCTGACCGGGACCGACCCTGCGCTGGTGGTGTCGGTCAACCACTTCGGAGCGGTCGCGTTCGTCACCGGCCTGCGTGAGCAGCTCGCGGCGGCGGAGGCCTCGTCGGTGGTGCTGCTCGCCTCGAACTCGGTGACCTGCCAGCCCGGTTGGGAGACCGCGGTCGCCGACCGGTGCCTGGCCGGCGACGAGGCCGGCGCCCGGTCCGTGGCCACCGCGACCGAGGCGGTGCAGGTCTATCCGGCCACCAAGGCGGCACTCGCCTGGTGGGCCAGGCGCGAGGGGGTCCGGCCCGAGTGGATCGGCGCCGGCATCCGGATCAACGCCGTGGCCCCGGGTCTGGTCACCACCGCGATGACCGAGGAGCTGCGCGCCGATCCCGAGCTCGGGGTCTTCGCCGACTCCTATCCCTCGGCCATCGGCCGTCCCGGACGAGCCGAGGAGGTCGCCGCCACCATCGCGTTCCTGCTCTCCGACGCGGCGTCACTGGTCGTGGGTTCGGTGCTCTTCGTCGACGGAGGCACCGACGCGATCCTGCGCCCGGTGGCACCCGTCCGCATCGGCTGAGTCACCAGCGGTTGCGGGCACCTTCGGCCCACCCGGTCAGCCAGGTCAGACGGCGGCGACCGCGTCCCTGAAGTCGGCGGCGCTGGCGAAGCGAGCGACGGGGTCCTTGGCCAGGGCCCGCGCCAGGACGGCGTTGAGCCGGTCGACCTCCCGGCCGTTCCCGACGAGCACCGGGACCGGCGCCGCGATGTGTGCGGTCATCAGCTGGTAGTCACCCGTGCTCCATGCGTACGGCGCCTCGCCGACGAGCACCGCCCACAGCAGGCAACCGAGTGCGTAGACGTCACTGGCTGCGCTGGCCTCCACGCCGTGGTGCAGCTCCGGAGCCATGTAGGACGCCGTCCCCAGCATGCCCGCGGTCTCGGTCAGGTCGGAGTCGGGCGTGCGGGCAATGCCGAAGTCGGCGACGAGGACCCTGATTCGACCACCTGTGCGGTCGAGCAGGATGTTGGCGGGCTTGATGTCACGGTGCACCAGTCCCACGGCGTGGGCGTCGGCCACGCCGGCCGCAACCTGGCGGACGAGGTCCAGGGCCACGGCCAGTGGCGGCGTCCCGTCGGCCCGCAGCACAGCCGCCAGGTCGCCGCCCGCGATGAGCTGGGTGGCCGTCCAGAGCAGGCCCTCGTGCTCGCCGTGGGCGAGGACCTGCACGACGTACGGCGACTGCACGGACGCCTGCACCCGGGCCTCGCGGGCGAAGCGGGCCCGCATCACCGGGTCGACGGCGTGGCGTCCGGACATCACCTTGAGGGCGACGGGCCGGTCCAGCGAGAGCTGCGTGGCCTCGTGGACGACTCCCATCCCGCCGTACCCGAGGGTGCGCTCGATGCGGAAGTCACCGACCACCGAGCCGGGGCCGAGTGACGAGACACCCCGTGCGGCCGGCCGTGACGGACCGGTCGCGCGCGAGGAGGAGGCACGGGTCGAGGACATGGCTCCACCCTCGCCGGACGGGTGACCCCGCGGATCCGTACAGGTACTCAGATGTGGGTGGGTACTCACCCACCGAGCGGTGCTGGTCACAGTCCGTGACAGACGGCTCGGCGGCGGCCCGCTCGGTCAGCTGATCGGCCTGGGCCTGGTCACCGGCAGCCCGTTCCTGGAGAAGATGCGCGAGGGTGGCTCGGCGGTGCCGGGGATCCGCTGCACCCACGTCGTCCTCCAGGACCACTGCGCACTCGACTTCTCGGAGCACGTGCAGATCCCGTCCAGCCCCAACGCCGTGCGCCTGGTGCTGCCGCTGAACGGCTTCGTCCTCGGCACGTAGGGCGCCGGACGCCAACGACGTGTGGGTTCCGACGTACTCGGTACGTCGGAACCCACACGTTGTCGTTCAAGCCCTCAGAACAGCAGCGCGCTGGCCGGGTCCTCGAGAATGCCGGCGACGTCGGCGATGAAGCGCGAGCCCTTCTCGCCGTCGACGTGGCGGTGGTCGAACGAGAGCGCCAGCGTGGTCACGTCACGCACGCACAGCTCACCCGACTCGTCGACCCACGGCTTCTTCTTGATCGAGCCGAAGCACAGGATCGCGGACTCGCCCGGGTTGATGATCGGCGTGCCGGCGTCAACCCCGAAGACACCCACGTTGGTGATGGTGAAGGTGCCACCGCTCATCTCGGCGGGCTGGGTCCTGCCGTCACGCGCGGTCTTCGTCAGCTTGTTGAGCGCACCGGCGAGCTGGAGCAACGACATCTGCTCGGCGTCCTTGACGTTCGGCACGACCAACCCACGGGGGGTGGCCGCGGCGATGCCGAGGTTCACGTAGTTCTTGTAGACCACCTCCTGGGCCTGCTCGTCCCAGAAGGAGTTGATCTCCGGCGTGCGACGCATCGCCAGCATCACCGCACGGGCCAGCACCAGCAGCGGCGACACCTTCACGTCGCGGAACTCGCGCCGGGCCTTGAGCCGGTCGACGAACTCCATCGTGCGGGTGACGTCGACGGTGATCCACTCGGTGACGTGCGGGATGGTGAACGCGGAGTTCACCATCGCCTGGCCCATCATCTTGCGGACGCCCTTGATCGGCTCGCGGGTCTCGCGGGCGCCGGGGACGCCGGTGGTCGAGGAAGGCGCGGCAGCAATCCCGGTGGTTGAGGAGTGAGCGCCAGCGAGCGTCTCAAAACCACCACCACTCACCGCGGCCTGGACGTCGTCACGGGTCACCGTGCCGTTGGGGCCGGTCGGCGTGAGCGAGGCCAGGTCGACACCGAGCTCCTTGGCCAGCTTGCGCACCGGCGGCTTGGCCAGGGCGCGGGCTGCGGCCGGATCCGTGGCCGTGGCCGGCACGAAGGCGGGGGTCTCCACCGACGGGGCGGCGGCGGCCGAGCGTGCGGGGACGGCCGGCTCGTCGGCCTCGACGACCGGGTCGGACTGGGCGCCACCGGGCGCGAAGGCGCCCTGCACCTGCATCTGGGTGGCCGCCGCCGACTCGGTGGACGGGGACGCGGAACCCTTGCGCGGACGACGGATCGGGCCGCGGTCGGCCTTCATCCGACCGACCAGGCTCTCGCCCTCACCGCCACCGCTGGCGGCCGGGTTGGACAGGTCGATCTCCATCGGCGCCGAGTCGGCACGAGTTGACGAAGCGTCGGCTGAACCACGCGAGGCGGTCCCGTCAACTCGTGCCGACTCGGCGTTCGGGTCACCGACGGAGATGATCGGGGTGCCGACCGGGATCATCTCGCCCTCGGGCACCAGCAGGGCCAGCACGGTGCCGGCGTACGGCGAGGGGAGCTCGACCAGCGACTTGGCGGTCTCGATCTCGACGACGATGTCGTTGACCTCGATGACGTCGCCGACCTTCACCTTCCAGGAGACGATCTCGGCCTCGGTCAGGCCTTCGCCGACGTCGGGCAACAGGAATTCAGACACGGCAGTCCTCTCAGAACTCGAGCGAGCGGTCGACGGCATCCAGCACCCGGTCGAGGTCGGGGAGGAAGTCCTCCTCGATCCGCGACGGCGGGTAGGGGGTGTCGAAGCCACCGACACGCAGCACCGGTGCCTCGAGGTTGTAGAAGCACTGCTCGGTGATCCGGGAGGCGACCTCCGCACCCATGCCGAGGTTGACGTGCGCCTCGTGCACGATCAGGGCGCGGCCGGTGCGGCGTACGGAGTCGAGCACCGGGCCCATGTCGAGCGGCGAGAGCGTGCGCAGGTCGATGACCTCGATCGACTTGCCCTCGGACGCGGCGGCGTCGGCGGCCTTGAGCGCGGTCTTCACCGTCGGGCCGTAGGCCAGCAGGGTCAGGTCGGTGCCGGTCCGGACCACCCGCGAGGTGAACAGCGGCTCGGGGGCCTGCGACTCGTCGAGCTCGGCCTTGTCGGCGTGGTACTGGCGCTTCGGCTCGAGGAAGATCACCGGGTCGTCGCAGGCGATGGCCTGCTGGAGCATCCAGTAGCCGTCGACCGGGTTCGAGCAGGCCACCACCTTGAGGCCGGGGGTGTGCGCGAACTGCGCCTCCGGTGACTCCGAGTGGTGCTCGACGGCGCCGATGCCACCACCGAAGGGGATGCGGATCACGATCGGCATCTTGGTGTGGCCCTTTGACCGGAAGTGGATCTTGGCGACCTGGCAGACGATCTGGTCGTAGGCCGGGTAGACGAAGCCGTCGAACTGGATCTCGACGACGGGACGGTAGCCGCGCATCGCCATGCCGACCGCGGTGCCGACGATGCCGGACTCGGCCAGCGGCGAGTCGATGACCCGGTCCTCACCGAAGTCCTTCTGCAGGCCGTCGGTGATCCGGAACACGCCGCCGAGCTTGCCGACGTCCTCGCCCATGACGAGGACCTTGGGGTCCTTCTCCATGGCCTTGCGCAGGCCCATGTTGAGACCCTTGGCGAGAGTGATCCTGGTGCTCATCAGTGGGCCTCCTCAAAGCTCGAGTGGTACGCCGCGAACGCATCACGCTGCTCGACCAGCTCCGGGGGCATCTCGTCGTAGACGAAGTCCCAGATCGCCTTCGGGTCGGGGTCGGGCAGGGCCTTGCAGCCCTCACGCAGCCGGACACCGAGCTCGTCGGCCTCGGCCTTGACCGCCTCGATGAAGCCGCCGTCGGCCAGGCCGTTGCGCTTGAGGTAGACCTCGACCCGGGCGATCGGGTCCTTGAGCTTCCAGTTCTCCACGTCGTCGGACAGCCGGTACCGGGTCGGGTCGTCGGTGGTCGTGTGGGCACCCATCCGGTAGGTGTAGGCCTCGATCAGGGTCGGGCCCTGGCCGTCACGGGCCCGCTGCAGTGCGGCCTGCGTGACGGCGTACGTCGCCAGCACGTCGTTGCCGTCGACGCGGACGCCGGGGAAGCCGAAGCCGAGGGCACGCTGGTAGAGCGGGATGCGGGTCTGGCGCTCGATCGGCTCGGAGATGGCCCACTGGTTGTTCTGGCAGAAGAACACGACCGGCGCGTTGTAGGAGGCGGCGAAGATGAAGCCCTCGTTGACGTCACCCTGCGAGGAGGCGCCGTCACCGAAGTGGGCGATCACGGCCGCGTCGCGCTCGGGCTCGCCGGTGCCGACGACGCCGTCGCGCTGCATGCCCATGGCATAGCCGGTGGCGTGCAGGACCTGGGCGCCGATGACGATCGTGTACTGGCCGAAGTTGTTGTCGTTGGGGTTCCAGCGGCCGTGGTCGACGCCGCGGAACAGGCCGAGCAGGTCGAGCGGGTCGACACCACGGCACCAGGCGACGCCGTGCTCGCGGTAGGTCGGGAAGACGAAGTCCTGCGGGCGCAGGGCGCGGCCGGCGCCGATCTGGGCGGCCTCCTGGCCGAGCAGCTGGGCCCAGATGCCGAGCTCGCCGTGGCGCTGGAGGGCGGTGGCCTCGGTGTCGATGCGGCGGGTCAGCACCATGTCGCGGTAGAAGCCGCGGACCTGGTCGGCGCTGAAGTCGAGATCGAACTCGTCGTGGTGGACGCGCTCACCCTCTGGGGTCAGGAGCTGGACCAGCTCAGGGCCGCCGTCCTCCTGTGAGGGACCGAAGACCTTGACCAGGTCCGGTCCGAACTCTGTGTGGGACACCTTGGCACTCCTTCTCTTCGCCGGCCTGCGGGGTCACCGCGCCCGGGTGTGGGAACTCGGTTCCGGCCTCGTCCTGCTGGTGGTGGGACGAGGGGACGAAACGGGCTTTCAGGCGCGTGGAACCATCTGTGACTGGCACCACACTGCCGTTCCCCAAAGGTACCCGTCCAGTCGGCCGCGTCGCCAATCCGGACGCCAGCGCCCCACTGGCGAACAGTCAGGCCCGGGAGCGCCAGAGCAACCAGACGAAGTACGGCGTCCCGATCAGCGCGGTCAGCAGGCCGGCCGGGACCTGGTCGGGCGCGATCACGTTGCGCCCGAGGGTGTCGGCCAGGCCGACCAGGATCGCCCCCATCAGCATGGCGACGGGCAGCACCCGGACGTGTCGTGAGCCGACCACGGCCCGTGCCGCGTGCGGGGCCACCAACCCGGCGAAGGCGACCAGGCCGATCGCGGCCGCGGAGGCAGCGGTCAGCACGACCGCCGTCGCGAGGAGCAGCAGACGGGTCCTCTCGAGGGCCACGCCCAGGACCCGCGGGGTGTCGTCGTCGAGGGCCATCACGTCGAGGTCGCCGCGGTGCCGCAGCAGCAACGGGAACGCCAGGAGGACGACGACGGCGAGGGGCACCACCTGGTCCGGGGTACGACCGTAGGTCGACCCCGACAGCCAGGTCAGTGCCAGCTGGGTGTCGTAGGGGCTGAACCCGATGATGAGGAACGCGATCAGGCCCTGTCCCATCGCTGCGACGCCGACCCCGACCAGCACGAGACGGATCGAGTCGAGGCCACCGCGCCACGAGACGACGTACACCAGCGCGAAGGCGAGTGCCGCGCCGGCGAGTGCGGAGGCATTGACCAGCCACAGCGCGGTGGTCCCGACGAAGGAGATGCACAGGACCGCGCCCACCCCGGCCCCGGCGGTGACACCGAGCAGGCCGGGTTCGGCCAGCGGGTTGCGGCACACGGCCTGGGTCGCGTAGCCGGCCAGGGCGAGCGCCGCTCCGGCGAAGACGGCGGCGAGGAGCCGCGGTACGCGTTCCTCGAGGGTGAACTCGACGATGAGGCCGGCGTTGCCGCTCGCCCAGTTGGCCACGTCGCCCAGCAGGAGGGTGTCCTCGTCGTTGAGCGTCCAGCCGGTGCCGCCGAGCAGGCCGAGGACCATCGTCGCGGCCAGCAGGAGGCCCAGCCCGACGACGAGGAGCGGGGTGAACCGGAACGGCGAACCGGTGCGTGATCGAGCGGAAGGCGCCTCCGGGACGTTGCCGCCCTGGCGGAAGGAGCGCGCGACCCAGATCAGCACGACGGCGCCGAAGAGGGTCGTGGCGACGCCGGTCGGCACGCCGGGCCCGAAGGTCCCGGTCGGCACCAGACGCATGAGCACGTCGGCCGACAAGACCAGGACGATGCCGACCAGGCCGGAGAGCGGAAGGAACATCCGGTGCCGGTGCACCGACGGGATCCAGCGTCCCGAGAGGCGCGCGAGCACCGGTGCGCAGAGCCCGATGAAGCCCATCGGTCCGGCGACGGTGACCGCCAGGCTGGCCAGGAGCACGGCCAGGAGCACGGCGGCCATCTGCACCAGTCGCACGTTGACGCCCAGGCTGGAGGCTGCGTCGTCGCCGAGGGCGACGAGGTCGAGGCGGCGGGCCAGGAGCATGGTCACGGCCACCGCCGCGACCACCACCACTGACGCCTTGGCCGGCGCGTCGATGCTGATCTGGACCAGGTTGCCGTTGCCCCAGGCGAAGAGGCTCTGGGTCTCCTCCTCGAAGAGCAGCAGCATCAGGCCGGTGAGCGACCCGAGCGCCATCGCCAGCGCCGACCCGGCCAGCACCAGGCGGGCCGGGCCGGAGGCCCCGCCGGAGAGGGCCAGCACGATGCCGGCGCCGACCAGCCCGCCGAGGAATGCCACGCCCCCCTGCAGGAAGATCGGCAGGGTGATGCCGAAGGCGGCCACACAGGTGGCCGCGAACCAGGCACCGGCGTTGACCGCCAAGGTGTCCGGCGACGCGAGCGGGTTCCGGGTGATCGACTGCAGCAGGGCGCCCGAGACGCCGACCGCCAACCCGACGACCAGGCCCGCGAGCAGTCGAGGGAGCCGCGAGCCGATGAAGATGTCACGCGTCATCTGGTCGCCTCGCCCGAGGGCGAGATCCACCAGGTCACCCACCCCGATCTCGGACGTGCCCTGGGTGACGTGGACGGCGCCGATCGCCAGGGCGACCAGCACCAGTCCAGCCAGGCTCCAGGAGCCACGACCGGCGAGGGGCAGGGTCACTCGGTCAGGTCCGCGACGACCTGGTCGATGAACGCCTGGGCGGAGACCGGTCCACCGAAGGTCCAGACGCCCTTCTCCAGCGGGTGGAGGTGATCGCTCTCCACGAACTCGAGGTTGTTCCAGATCGGATTCTTCTCCAGCTGGTTGCCGAAGACGTCGTCGGCCTCGATCGGGCTGTTGTAGAAGAAGTTGACGTCGTCGCCGAGAGCGGTGAGGCCCTCGGGGTCGGTGGTGCCCAGGCCCCAGTCCTTGTCGACCTCGCCGGTCCACGCGTTCTCGAGGCCGAGCCCTTCGGCAAGGTCGGACATCAGGGAGCCATCACCGAAGAGGCGGATGGTCACCGTGCCACCCTCGGCCCAGCCATCAGCCATCGCGAACTTCATGCCCTCGGAGTCACTCTCCTCGATCGCCTTCCTGCCGGCCTCCATCGACGCCTCGAGGTCGCCGATGATCCGGTCGGCCTCCTCCGTCCTGCCCACTGCCTCGGCAATGGCCTGGACGTTCTCCTTCATCAGGTCCAGCTGGCGCGACCCGTCAGCGGTGTCGAGCACCAGCACCGGCACGTCGCGCTTCTCCAGCTGCTTGACGATCGCCTCGGGCCCGGACTCGTCGGCGATGACCAGCTCGGGTCCGGTCTTCATGATCTCGGTGAAGCTGGGCTCGCTGCGGTTCCCGACGTTCTTCACGGAGTCGTCGACCTGCGCGTTGGCCACCCACGTGTTGTAGGCGTCGCCGTCCGCGTGACCGACCGGCATCACGCCGAGGCTGACCAGGGTCTCGGTCTGCATCCATTCCAGCGAGACCACCTTGGTGGCGGGGTGGTCGAGCTCGATGGTCCGGCCACGGGCGTCGGTGATCGAGACCGGCCCGCCGGTCGCCCGCGACTCGGGCGCCTCGTCCCTTGCGGGCTCGGTGGTGCCGCAGGCGGAGAGGACCAGGGACAGGGGGAGGCAGGCCAGGGCGAGGCCGTGCAGAGTCTTCACGGTGGGGTCGTGCCTTTCGGGGGTGGTGGAGGGATCAGGCCGACTGCCGGATCCGGCGGGCGGCGCGGTGCACCGGCTGCACGGTCACTCGGGAGGTGGCCGGGTCGCGGGTGACCGCGACGGGGAGTCCGTAGACCTCGGAGACACGCGTCGAGGTCAGGACGTCGGCGGGCGATCCAGTGGCCTGGATGACGCCTCGGTGGAGCAGGGTGATCTCGTCGGCCGTGTCGGCAGCCTGGTTGAGGTCGTGGAGCACGACTCCGACCGCGACACCGTGGTCGTCGGCGAGGTCACGGACCAGGTCGAGGATCTCGACCTGGTAGCGCAGGTCCAGGTGGTTGGTGGGCTCGTCCAGCAGTAGTACGTCGGTCTGCTGGGCCAGGCAGCAGGCCAACCAGACCCTCTGGAGCTCGCCACCGGACAGCTCGTCGACACCGCGGCCGGCCATGTCGGCCACGCCGGTGACCTACATCGCCCAGGCGACGGCGGCCGGACCGTCAGGGTCGTGGGCCCGCCACTTGCCCCGGTAGGGGTGGCGACCGAACTCGACGACCTCGCCGACCGGGACCCCCGAGGGCACCGGCCGATTCTGTGACAACAGGGTGATGACGCGGGCGAACTCCCGCTTCCCCAGGGTGGAGACGGACTCGTCACCGAGGGTGAGGTGGCCCGCATCTGCCTTGTGCAACCGGGCCATGGCCCTGAGCAGCGTCGACTTCCCACTGCCGTTGGGTCCGACCAGCGCGTGCACACGACCCGCGGTGACGCAGAGTGAGGCCGAGTGGACGACGGCGCGGGAGAAGTAGGACAGGTCCAGGCCCTCGCCGCGGAACACCGTGCCATCGCTCATGGAACAAAGGGTAGCCTAACCTCACTGGGCTTGGCGAGGTTGTCTCAGTCAGTCGCAGTCGGCGTCGCCGAGCTGCTCGTGCTGGCGATGCGCGACCGGCTCGATCTGGAACGTGGCGTGGTGCAGCTCGAAGTGATCGGCGGCGCACTCCTGGAGCTGGTCGAGGATGCCGCCCACCCCGCGCCGCTCGAGTGCCTCGTCGGTCACGGTGACGTGCGCGGAGAGGCTCGGGAGCCCTGACGTGATGGTCCAGGCGTGCAGGTCGTGGACGTCGGTGACACCGTCCACCTCGGCCAGGTGAGCACGTATGTCGGCGAGGTCGAGGTGGGCAGGTGCGATCTCGAGCAGGACCCGCAACGAGTCACGCAACAGCACGAGGGAGCGCGGCAGGATCATCACCGCGATGACCAAGGACGCGATCGGGTCCGCCCGCTGGAAGTCGGTGGTCCAGATGACCACGCCCGCCGCGATCGCCAGCACCGAGCCGACCAGGTCCGCGAGGACCTCGTTGATCGCGCCGCGCATGTTCAGCGACTCCCCGTCGGCGCGGCTCAGGATCGCCAGCGAGACCCCGTTGGCCAGCAGCCCGACCGTGGCGAACACGATCATCGGACCGGCATCGACGTGCGTGGGGTCGGCCAGCCGGCTGATCCCGGCGTACGCGAGGTAGGCGCAGACGCCCAGCAGCACCAGGGCGTTGAGCAGCGCCGCCAGGATCTCGGCCCGGTGGTATCCGAAGGTGGAGCGCGGTCCCGGCCGCAGCGTGGCGACGTACGACGCCCCGAGCGCGAGCAGCACGGCGGCAGCGTCGGTGGCCATGTGGCCCGCGTCGGCCAGCAGCGCGAGGGATCCGCTGACGAAGGCGCCGACGACCTCGACCACCATGACGGTCGCCGTGACGAGCAGGACGACCTTGAGCCGGCCGCGGTCCTCGGCCCGGCTCGATGCGTGGTCGTGGCCGTGCCCCATCAGGCGTCCCGGTGCCGGACCACGGCGTCGACAGCGTGCTCGGCCTGGTTGAAGGCGACCTCGACCAGTTCGAGGGCATGCTGGTTGGCCAGTCGGTAGAACACCCGGTTGCCCTCCTGCCGGGTGGCCACGACGCGGCTCATCCGCAGCTTGGCCAGGTGCTGGGAGACGGCGGCCTGCGACTTGCCCACCTCGTCGGCCAGCACGCCCACCGAGCGCTCCCCCTCGCGCAGGGCGAGCACGATCCGCACCCTGGTCGCGTCCGCGAGCAGCGAGAAGATCTCGACCGCCACCGGCAGGTGCGAGTCGAGATCTTCATCGGTATATGCATGCATACGCACATAATACGCGAACGGTGGATTCTTGCTGCGCGAACGGGCAGTTCTTGTTGCTCGAACTGTGGGTCCTTGGTGCACCGTCGTACGCCGAACGGCCGCTACCTGGCTGGCAGGCCGCGGGTGAACTCGACGCCGGTCCAGACCGACTCATCAAGATCGTCCGGGCGACCGGAGAACCACATCAAGGATTGACGGTTCGCGCGTCAACAATTGAGTGTTCGCGCATCAAGAATCCACCGTTCGTGAGGGGCGGAGGATCCGGTGGGCAGCGAGCGCGACCAGGAAGGACAGTCCGCTGGCAATGGCCGCAGTCACCGTGACGCCGGAGTCGAAGGCATGCGCGGCCGAGGCCAACAGGGCATCCGCAGCGTGCGTCGGGAGGTCGCCGGCGACCTCGACGGCACCGCCGAGGGTCGAGCGAGCCTGCTCGGCGTCGTCCGCGGCGACAGTCACCGGCACGTGGACCCCTTGCCGGTAGGCGAGGTTGAGCAGGCTGCCCAGGACCGCCGTGCCGAGCACCGCACCGACCTCGTACGCCGTCTCCGAGACCGCCGAGGCAGCCCCGGCCTTCGAGGGCGGCACGGCACTGAGGGCGAGGTCGTTCGACACCGTCTCGGACATGCCGACGCCGGCGCAGACCAGCACGAAGCCGATCAGAAGCGCGGCGCCGGAGCCGGTGTGGCCCAACGCGGACACGACGAGGTAGCCGACACCGTTGGCCAGCACGCCGGCCACCATCACCTGCACGGCGCCGAAGCGACGCGCCAGGGGCACGGCGCCCAGGCCCAGGGCGATGGTCACGACCAGGCCCGGGATCATCATGACCGCCGAGTCCAGCGGCGACCGGCCCGCGATCAGCTGCAGGTGCTGGGTGAGGAAGTAGATGAAGCCCACCAAAGCGAACACGCTGACCAGGTTGACCACCAGCGCCATCGAGAAGACCGGGTTGCCGAAGAGTCGCACGTCGAGCATCGGGTTGCGGCGGGTGAGCATGCGACGTACGAACGCCACCCCGGCGGCGATGCCGATGCCGATCGTGAGCACGGCGACCTGGTCGAAGCCGTGCGTGGCCACGGTCTTGATCGCGAACACGATGGCGGCCAGGGCGGTGGAGACCAGCAGGATGCCGGCCAGGTCGACCGGTCCCGGGTCGGGGTCACGCGACTCGGGAAGCAGGCGCGGACCGAGCACCAGCAGCGGCACCAGGACGGGCAGGGCGATCAGGAAGATCGAGCCCCACCAGAAGTGCTCCAGGAGCCAGCCACCGACCAGCGGCCCGAGAGCGGCGCCGCCGGAGAAGCCGGCCATCCAGATGGCGATCGCGATGCGTCGCTCGCCGGCGTCGGTGAAGATGTTGCGGATCAGCGACATGGTCGCCGGCATCAGCATGGCGCCGAAGATGCCGAGCAGGCCGCGCGCGAGGATCAGCCAGCCCGCGGACGGCGCGAACGCGGCGAGCACCGAGACCGCGGCGAAGCCGCTGCTGCCGAGGAGCAGGATCCGGCGCCGGCCGATCCGGTCACCGAGGCTGCCCATGGTGACGAGCAGGGCGGCCAGCACCAGCGGATAGACGTCGATGATCCACAGCAGCTGGTTGCCGCTCGGCTCGAGCGAACGCGACAGGGAGGGTACGGCGAAGCTCAGTGCGGTGTTGTCGATCGAGACCAGCAGCACCGGCAGCATCAGCACAGCCAGAGCGGCCCACCGCGCGCGGCGGGTGAGCTGATCGGGGGCGAGCTCGAGCTGGTGGATGGTCACCCGATAACTATACCGTCTGGCCGGTACAGTTACGAACGAATCGGCGGTGACGTGCACCACTGGATAGGGTCGCCCCCATGAGCCGCCCGCCGAAGGCCCGCAACAAGGCGCTGCTCGCCTACTGCGAGTTGCTGCGCAGCGACGGCGAGCGCGCCACCACGATCGATGCGGTCGCGGCCCGGGCCGACCTGTCGAAGGGTGGAGTGCTCTACCACTTCCCCAGCAAGGAGGCGCTCGCCGAGGCCGTGCTCGAGGAGTTCCGCACCATCTGCGAACGGGACCTGGTCATCATGGCCGAGGCGCCCGAGGGGCCGGCCCGGCACTACGTGCGGACGTCATGGACCAGTGGTTCCGACCTCGACACCTTCTACATAGCGGTGCTGCGACTGGCGCAGTCGTCGTGGCAGCCCGCGGTCGATGCCCTCGAGTGGGTGCACCAGGCCTGGCTGGAGCTCATCCAGGAAGAAGTCGGCGACCGCTACGCCGCCGAGGCGATCATGCTGATCGGCGAGGGCCTCTATCACCACTCGTCCATGCCCGGCGAGTGGTCACGCGGCACCTTCGCGCGTTCCGTCGAGCACCTGCTGGAGCTGGTCGACCACCTCAAGCACCCCTGAAGGCACCCCTCAAACCCCCGAACGCCCCCGAAGGCACCCGCGGAGCGACCTCCCGGCTCGAGCCGGCGCCGCAACCCAGGAGCCTCGAGTGCGCCATCATTCATCCGAGGCCGGCCGCGAGGCCATCCTCGCCGGATTGCTGAGCCTGCCACCGCCGTAGCCGAGGGGCTCCCGGGGTGGTCGATTGACCAGGTCCGTGACCAGCAACCGACGAGCGATCACGATCAGGGCCGCACCGATCACGAACACCGCCGAGGCAAACCGCCACGCGGGCACGAAACCCACTGTGTCCCCGAGCAACCCGAAGCACATCGGGCCGGCCGCGCCGCCGGCGAAGGCGCCGGCCTGGAGCATCCCCGAGGCGGTCGCGGGACCGTCGCGGCTGATCCGCACGACGGCGTACATCATCAGTCCGGGCCAGGACCAGCCCAGCGCGAATGCCAGGACCGTGACCGGCCAGAAGATCGTCGGCGACGGCCAGGAGAGCACCATCAGGGCGAGGGCACCGATCAGGAACTGACCGGTCACGACGGGCAGGTTGCGACCTTGGCGGCGGTCGGCGAGCAGGCCCGAGACCAGCCGCACCAGGATGTTCAGTCCACTGCCCAGCGCCATCACCACACCCACCCGCGCCGGCGACAGGCCGATCTCTGCGCCCCACGTGGCGACGAAGGCACCCATCGAGTTGGCGGCAGCACTTCCGAACGTCATCGCGATCATCAGCAGAACGAGCGGCAACAGGGGCGGCCGGTCGTCCTCGCCGGAGCCGGCCGCCCGCGCCACGACCGGCTGTCGTCGACCGAGTCCGAGGACCACCACCACGAGTCCCAACAGGCCCGTTGCGGCATACATCGCCCGCCAACCGAGTGCTCCGTTGGCAATCGGGACGCACAAGCCGGCCACGAGGATGGCTGCGGGGATCGCCGACTGCTTGACGGCAAAGCCGAAGCCCCGGCGCTCCGCCGAGATGGAGCGGGCCAAGGTCAGGTTCGCCGTGACCTGGCAGGCGGCATTCGCGAGGCCGAGCACCGCCATCAGGATGACCAGGTTCCGCCACGACGTTCCCCAGACCGCGACCCCCAGGCCGCCTCCGGCGCACAGGGCACCCGCGGCCACGGCGCTCAGCCGGGCTGACACCCGGTCCGCGACCGGCCCGACCAGCATCGCCCCGACGGCGGCAAAGGTGAAGTAGCAGCCCACCGTGAGCCCGAGCCGACTGGCACCGAAGTCCAGGTCCGATCGGACGTAGGGCGACAGGACGGCCAGCAGGAACACCGGCATGGAACCGAGTGTCGTGAGCATGCTCGCCCCGATGACGGTCGTGGCGAAGGCACGCCCGTCACCAGCCCGGCGACCCGGACCGTTCGACGACGTGGCAGGCACCTCAGTCCCGCGGCAGTGCCACGGCGACGCCGTCAGCCACCAGCTTGGCCACGTCATCAGGACCCAGACCCGTGCCCTCCAGCACCTGCTCCGTGTGCTCGCCCAGGCGTGGAGCCGGTCGAGCAGGGTGGGGTGGCACGCCCATCGATATGGGCGAACGGGCCAGGCGCACCTCGCCGAGCCCCGGCTGGTCGAGCGTGTGGAAGAACTCGGTGGCCACGAGGTGCTCGTCCTCGAAGAGGTCCTCGATCGAGTTGACCGGGCCATGGGGGATGTCGGCCGCTCGGAAGAGCGCCATCCACTCCTGCGTCGTGTGCCGGAGCATCTCGTCAGCCAAGATCGAGTAGAGCTCGTCGATGTTCCGCGTCCTGGCTCCGATGGTGGCGAATCTCGGGTCCGAGCCCAGTTCCGGCTTGCCGATCAGGTCGAAGAACGCCAACCACTGCTTGTCGGCGTAGACCATCACGGAGAGATGGCCGTCCGACGTCCGATAGGGCTTGCGGTGCTCGGAGTCGGTGCGGGCATAACCGGTGGGGCCGGTCGGCGGGTTCTGGACCCAGCCACCCTGGCGATCGAGCAGCATGAAGGAGGCCATGCCCTCGAACATCGGCACCTCGATGATCCGACCCAGGTCCGTGCTGCCGCGGCCCGCCAGGGCCGCGCTGATCGCAGCTGCTCCGTAGAGCCCCATGATCTTGTCGGCCGCGGCCGAGCGCCAGTACGCCGGCTCAGAGCCGTCCACCGCCTGGGCCGCCGCGACTCCCGATGCGGCTTGGATCACGTCGTCGTACGCCGGCTGGTCCGCGTAGGGGCCACCCGCGCCGAACCCGCGGAAGCCGCAATGGATCAGGCGCGGGTTGATCTCCAGCAGTTCCTCACCAGTGATGCCGAGACGTCGGGCGGCAGGAGGTCGGATGTTGTGCAGGAACACGTCGGCGTCGGCGACGAGAGAGCGCAGCGCCGCCATTCCTCGTGGGTCCTTGAGGTCGAGCGCAACCGAGCGCTTGCCGCGGTTGGCGGTGACGAAGACCGGGCCCAGTCCACTGCCCTGGTGATCGTTGATGCTGCGCACCGTGTCGCCATCGGGGCTCTCGACCTTGATCACGTCGGCTCCCCACTCCGCCAGGAGCTGCGCGCAGTAGGGGGCCATGAACACGGTGCTCAGCTCGATCACTGTGACGCCTGCCAGTGGCGCCTGTGCCGTCGGTTTCATCGGGACGCCTCCATCAGGACCTTGTCGAACTCAGCACTCGTGGCGCCGGTGGCCAGTTCCCACACGGATCCGGAGGTCGCCCTCAGGGTCGAACCGAGAAGCCGGTCCCAGAACCGCACCCCTCCGAACTCATTGCGCCAGTCCAGCAACGGCAGGGTGAGCAGCTGCAGTGGGTGCTCGACCGTGGTGCCGATCGCGCCGTGCACCTGGTGGGCATTGCGGATGACCGTGCTCGAGGCATGGCCGACGCACGAGCGCGCGACCGCCACGCGGAACGCCGAGGAGGGACCGGCCAGATCGGTGATGGCCGCGTCCGTGACGGCCGCATCCACGGCAGAGCGGGCGAGAGCCGTCTCAGCGGCGATGTCGGAGACAAGGTTCTGCACCGACTGGAACTTGCACAGTGGTCGTCCGAACTGCACGCGCACCGTTGTGTGCTCCACGCAGAGCTCGACGATGCGCTCCATGGCGCCGACGGACTGCACCGCTCGCCCCAAGGCCCCGCGCAGCAGGATCTGGGTCTCGGTGCCGTCATCGACCGGCGTGCCGTCGACCGTCCCGGTGACCCTCACCGAGGAGCGGGGCAGGCCGGACCGGCTGGCAACGGGCTCGATGTCCACGTCGCTGGGGTCGAGATCGGCAACAACGCGCCGTCCGTCTGCATGGGCAAGCACGACGATGCGCTCCACCTCACCGGCCCACGGGACCAGCGGACTGTGGCCCGACTCGTCGAGGACCGCGACGGTCCGCGGCCTGTCGTCCACCGGCAGGTCGGCCTCGCGGAGCAACCACGCCGCCAGCAGGTCCGTCTCCACCAGGGGAAGGTGCGCCGCGGCCGCAGCGGCCTCACGCAGGAGGGCTGCGCTCTCCAGCCAGGACGCTCCACTGCCACCGTGCTCCTCAGGCAAGGTCAGTGTGGCCAGGCCGAGTTCTTGGAGCTGGTGCCACTGCGCCCCTTCCAGACGGATGCCGTCGACGCCCTGGTCGAGCCGGTCGATGAGACCTCGTGAGCGCACCACGTCGCGCATGACCTGCAACAGGTCGGGATCAATCGTGTTCATCAGCGCATCCCCAATCCGCGGGCGATGACCCCGCGCAGAATCTCGTTGGTGCCGCCACGGAGGGTGAATCCAGGTCGCTGGATCACTCCCCGCGTGGCCAGTGACTTGGTCCGCGACTCAACCCCGCTGGCGCTTCCCGCCGACTGGTCGATCCACTCCGCGAGGTCTCCCTCGAAGGTCGTGCCGAGCACCTTGACGAGCGCGGCCGAGACATCGGCCTCTTCGCCCCGCTGCAGACTGCCCGCCACCGCACGCGACATCTCGTGGAGCCCAGCGAGCCTGGCCAGCTGGCGACCGGAGTCGACGTCCGCCACGTTCTCCGCGACGGCCGGGTCCGCCATGGCCTGCTCGAACAGCTGCATCGTGGAGAGGAAGCGCTCGGGTCCGCTCCGCTCGAAGGACAGCTCGGAGGTGACCTGCATCCACCCGTCGCCCTCCTCACCCACGAGGCGGTGATCGGGGACGAAGACGTCGTCGAGGACCACTTCGTTGAAGTGGTGGTGCCCGCCGGCCGAGATGACAGGCCGTACGTCGACTCCGGGATCATCGAGCCGCACCAGCAGCTGGCTGAGCCCGGCATGCCGGTCGGAGGCATCGAGCGGGGCGGTGCGGACCAACGCGATGAACGCATGCGCGAGGTGTCCGCCGGAGGTCCACAGCTTCGTGCCACTGACCGTCCAGCCGCCATCCACACGGTGCGCCTTGGTGCGGACACTGGCCAGGTCGGAGCCACTGTCCGGCTCGGACATGCCGATGCCGAAGTAGCACCTCCCTGCGGCGATCTCGGGCAGGAACTCACGGCGTACCTCTTCGGTTCCGAAACGCAGGAGCGTCGGTGCGACCTGCCGGTCGGCGATCCAGTGTGCGGCCACCGGAGCCCCTGCAGCGAGCAGCTCCTCGGTCACCACGAAGCGTTCGAGGTGGGTGCGCGCATGGCCGCCGTACTCCCTCGGGATGGTCATCCCGATCCATCCGCGCTCTGCCAGGGCACGTGTGAAGTCGATGTTCCACCCGCTGAGCCAGGTGTCGACTCCGCCGAGCTCGGTGCGCAGGGTTGCGGGTAGCGTCATCAGGAACTCACGCACCTCCTGACGCAGCGTGCCCAGCGCAGCGCTCTCGTCGGTGTGGGTCGGCATGAGGGACATCGATTTACCACCGTTCTACGAATGTACGAAGTGAGTTACGTAATTACGTATCTGAGCGGTAGGATAGGTTCTGCCGTTGGAATCGTCAATCAGCTGCGAGGTAGCCATGTCGGAGGAAGCCAGACCCGTTCACGTGCGACCCCGACACCGCATGGTCGACCGCGTGGCCGGGATCCTCGAGACAGTCGCCCGCAGCGAGAACGGCTTGTCGCTCACCGAGATCGCGCGACAAGTCGACGCACCCCTCAGCACCTGCCAAGGGCTGGTCAACGGACTGGTCGCCACCGGCTACCTGGACGAGAAGGCCCGGTCGTACCGCCTTGGAGTGGCCCCCTACCTGCTGAACCTCCTGGCCGGACGGGGCGCGGTCAACCGCGTGGACCACCAGGATCTCGTCGACCTGCACGCCGAGACGGGCATGACCGCGATCATCACGGTGGCCGTCGGCCAGGACCAGGTCTACATCGACCACTGCTCCACCGACCCGAGCACGGCCTACCTGGCCGAGAGCTACATGCGGCGCTCCCTCATCCGCACCTCATCGGGGTGGATCCTGCTCGCGGACTACGAGCAGCGAGACCTGTGGGCCTACCTCCAAGGGCTCCCCGACGTGGACGCCGGGCGCGTGGAGTCGCTCCTCGAACACCTCCCCGAGATCCGCCGCAGCGGCATCTGCGCGATCCCCCACGTCGCCGAGAATCCCGACTCGGACGGCATCTCCGTGGCACTGCGCGAAGGCAACCGGACGGTGGCCGCCGTCGGCGTGGTCGGACCGCACGCGATTCTCGCCCAACGGCGCGACGAGATCGTCGAGACTCTCCAGCGCCATGCCGCACGCTGGCACCAGCGCGACTGAAACTCTCCAGCACCTGGGCGTTGACATGGTCCGGGGCATGTGGCTACGGTCACGTCTACGTAAATACGTAGTCACCACCGTAATTAGGGAGACAGGATGGCCCGGAAGAACCACGGCCGCACCCGGCGGGGCACCATTGGTGCACTCTCCGGCGCGGCCCTCCTCCTCGCGAGCAGCGCATGCGCATCGCCGCCACACCCCAACGCAGAGGGCGACCTGATCCTCAAGTTCGGAGACAGCTTCTCCGCGACGCACCCCATCGGGGCCGGAGGCGTCACCCCGTTCATCGACACGCTCCAGGAACGCGGCGACGACCTCGGCCTGGACGTGGAGTACTTCGCCAGCGGCCAGATGGGCAAGCAGCGTGACATGGCCGCGCTGCTGCGATCCGGGGTCATCCAGCTGGGCGCCGTGTCACCGGCATACGTCGGAACCGAGCTCCCACTGTCGAACGTCGGTGACCTTCCCGGGCTGATCTCCGATGCCTGCACCGGCGCCGACGCGGTTCTCGCCACGATGCAGGAGGGCGGCACCCTCTTCGAGGAGGAGCTGGAACCGCGCGGCATCAGGCCGCTGTGGGTGGCAGTCGTGCCCCACTACGAGGCGATGACCGCGGGACTGCCGGTGCAGGATCCCAGCGATCTCGACGGTGAGATCCTGCGGTCCACCGGCGGTGTCGCAGACCGAGTGGTCGACGAGGTGGGCGCTGCCGGCGTCTCCATGCCCCTGGGCGACCTCTACGAGGCGATCTCGCGGAAGACCGTTGCCGGCACCTTGGCCAGCCCGGCCAGCATCGGCTCCTACAAGCTCGGCGAGGTGCTCCACTACAGCACGGAGGACGCGCGCCTCGGCGCCTTCACCGTCACGTTCTCCATCTCCGAGGACGTCTGGGACATGCTCGACGACGACCAACGAGACCTCCTCCGCGAGGCCGGCGAAGCGGCCCAGGACGGCGCCTGCAAGGCCATCGAGGAAGAGCAGGCGCAAGCACTCAAGGAGATGCGTCAGCAAGGGGTCCGGATCCACGAGATCACCGACGGCGAGCGCGCGGCCTGGGACGAGCTCGCCGAACCCGTGCGCGAGAACTGGGTCAGTGACCTGGAGAGCACCGGCCGCCCGGCCAGCGAAGTGCTGACCGAGTTCGAGACCGCGCTCGAGGAGACCCGTAGATGACCGAGACCATTCTTCACGTCGACGAACGAACGATGACCCCTCCGCCCCCCAGGGACACAGCCCTGGTCAGGGTCGAGAAGGCCATCTCCTCGGTCTGCGCGGCGATTGCCGGGTTCAGCCTGGTGGGCATCACCGTGCTGACCGTTGCTGAGGTGATCAGTCGCAACCTGGCCTCGACCCCACTCGGTTGGAACGTCGCGATCGTCGAGCAGTACCTCATGATGGCGATGGCCTTCTTCGGCGCGGTCACCGCCTACTACGCCGGCGCCCACATCGCGGTGGCCACGGTCTACGACCGGTTCCCCGAGCCGGTGCGAAGGGCACTGACCCTCTTGGCACACGCCATCGTTCTCGCCTGCTTCGTCCTGCTCGTCTGGGCGGGCACGGGGGCCGCTTGGTTCTCCTTCCGTCTCGACGAGGCTCCGGTTCCGGGCATGGCCGAGCTGCCCCTGCCCACGTGGTGGTGGAAGGCGATCATGCCGGTCGCCTCCATCCTGGGCGCGTTCATCGCCCTGTGCGAGATCTGGCACACCCTTCGGGGTGGCCATGTCCCGGACCAGGACGACACCATCCAGGCCGAACTCTCGGAAGGGGTCTGACATGATCGCCCTTGCCTTCACCCTGCTCATGCTGGCGCTGATCCTGCTGCGCGTCCCGGTCTCCTTCGCAGTGCTCGGCACCGGGATCGTGGGCCTGCTGACCTTGGGCAGCCTGCCGGAAGCGATCGGCGTCCTCGCCACAGCGGCACCCACGTCGGTGATGAGCTACACGCTGTCCGCGGCGCCCCTGTTCATCTTCATGGCCCACCTCATCTTGCTGTCCGGCCTCGCCGACAGCATGTTCGACGCGGCTCGCACCTGCGTCGGGCGGGTGCGCGGAGGGACCGCCGTGGCCTCAGTGGCCGCAGGCACCGCCTTCGCCGCGGTCTCCGGGTCCAGCACCGCCTCGGCTGCCACGCTTGCCTCCACCTCCACCACGCAGATGATCCGCGAGGGCTACGACCCGCGCACCGCGAGCGGGCTGGTCGCGGTGGTCGGCACGTTGGCGGCCATGATCCCGCCCAGCGTGATCCTGGTCTTCTACGCCATCACCGCCGAGGTCAGCGTCGGTGACACCATCATCGCCGCAGTGATACCCGGCCTCTGCATCGCGGCCACGCTGGTGCTGACGCTCTACATCGTCTTCGCATTCAACCCCTCGGCCGCACCCAGCGGCGAGGCCACGTCGATGAAGGAGAAGGCGAAGGCGGTCGTTCCTGCCCTGCCGATCATCCTCCTCTTCGGTGCCGTCGTCGGATCCATCTACACCGGGATCGCCACCCCGACCGAGGCCGCGGCGGTCGGCGCCCTGGCCGCGTTCCTCCTGACCGTGGCACGGGGGAGGGCCACCGTCGCCGGTCTTCGGCACGTGATGGTCGAGTCGGTCCACACCAGCGCGATGATCTTCGCGATCATCGTGGGTGCGCACATCTTCGGTCACTTCCTGACCGACACCCAGGTCACCCCGAAGATGGTGGAGTGGATCAGTGGCCTGGGTCTGCCCGCCTTCGTGATCATGCTCTGCATCGGCCTGGTCTACGTCGTCCTGGGATTCTTCATGGACCAGATCGCAATCATCGCCCTGACCGTTCCCGTGATGCTTCCCGTGGTGCTCGAGCTCGGCTACGACCCCATCTGGTTCGGCATCTTCGTGGTGCTCCTCGCCGAGGTCGGACTGGTGACACCACCCATGGGCCTCAACGTCTTCGTAGTGGCCCGGGCAGCGGATCGTCCTGCCGAGGAGGTCTTCCGCGGTGCCCTGCCCTTCGCCGGAGCCATGCTGTGCATGGCAGTGGTCCTGCTCGTGTGGCCCGATCTCGCCCTCATGGTCCTGTGAACGAAATGAATGGAGAAACCCCCGTGTCTGAAGTCCTCACCGTTGAAGCATCCGGTCACATCGAGACCTGGACCATCAACCTGCCCGACATGCGCAACCCCATCTCCGGGCCCGATGTCGTCGAGGCGTTCGTCGACAATGCCTCCCGCGTCGACCGCGACCCGAATGTCAGGTGCGTCATCATCACCGGCGCCGGCAGCGCCTTCTCCGCCGGCGGGAACGTTCGCGAGATGGCCGACGGAAATGGCATGTTCGGCGGATCGCCCTACGAGCAGCGCAACGGCTACCGCCACGGCATCCAGCAGATCCCGCTGGCGCTGCACAACTGCGAGGTTCCGCTGATCGCTGCAGTGAACGGTCCCGCAGTGGGTGCCGGCTGCGACCTGGCGATGATGTGCGACCTGCGAATCATGTCCGAGCGCGCCTTCTTCGCCGAGTCGTTCGTCCAGCTCGGACTGATCCCCGGCGACGGTGGCGCATGGTTCCTGACCCATGCCGTCGGCCCCGCGCGGGCGGCCGAGATGGCGCTCACCGGAGATCGGGTGGACTCCGCGACCGCACTCGAGTGGGGCCTGGTCTCCCGTGTTTCCACACCTGAGGCACTGCTCGACGATGCGAACGCCTTGGCTGAGAGGGTCGCCAAGAACCCGCCTCACGGTCTCCGGATGGCCAAGAAGCTGCTCCGGGAGTCGCGCCGTCGCGACCTGGCCGACGTGCTCGAGCTGAGTGCGTCCATGCAGGCGCTGGCCCACCACACACCAGAGCACCGGGCCGCCGTGGAAGCCTTCGTCAAGAAGTGACCGGCCGACGACGCGTGACCACCGCGAGCCCGCCCGCGTTCAGTCACGCGACCCCTGCGTTCCGCACCTTCTGCGGGGACCGGGCCATGGCAGCCCTGCCACGCGAACTGCAACGCACCGGCCGGGCTCGGGTGGTCCTCGTCCACGGCGCTTCCGTCGGCCGCGACGAGCCGGCCATCGGTCGAGTCCGTCAGGCTGTCGGCGACAGGCTGGTCGGTGCCTTCACCGAGGTGCGGGCCCACAGTCCCGTGCCCACGGTGGAGGCGGCGAGTCGCTACCTCGCCGAGGTCGGCGCCGACGCCGTCATCGCCGTCGGTGGAGGCTCCGCGGTCGTGACGGCACGCGCAGCGAGCATCCTCCTGGCCGAACGCGCTCCACTGCGGCAGCTGTGCACCTCCCGGGCTGCGGACGGGAGCCTGCACAGCCCCAGGCTCCTCGAGCCGAAGATCCCCCAGTGGATCCTGCCCACGACGCCGACCACGGCCTACGCCAAGGCCGGAAGCGCGGTCAGGGACCCCGAGACCGGTGAGCGTCTGGCGCTGTTCGATCCGAAGACCAGGGCCCAGGGCGTCTTCCTCGATCCAGCGATGATCGCGACCACGCCCCAACCCCTCTTCCTGTCCGCGACGCTCAATGCGTTCTCGATGGCTGTGGAGGGGTTGCAGGCCCCGCTCGACGATCCACTCACCGATGCGCTGGCCTTGCACGCTCTCCGCGAGATCGCGGTCTGGGGACCTCGGTCGGTTGCTTCACCGGTGGATCCCGAGCCCAGATTGCGCCTGATGTCCGCCGCACTCCTCGCCGGGCAGGCCAGCGACCATTCGGGCAGCGGACTGGCACAGGCCCTCTCGCACGCCGTTGGCCCGGCATTCGACGTCTCCAACGGGATCATCGAATCGATCCTGTTGCCGCACGCGATGCGGTTCAATGCACCGGCGTGCGCACCCGGCCTGCGCAAGGTTGCGGAGGCCTTGGGCCGAGACCCAGACGAAGCACCTGCTGAAGCTGCCACCTGCGCCGTGACTTCGGTGCTCGGGAAGCTGAACGCCCCCGTCCGACTCCGTGACGTGGGGATTGCCCGCGAGGACCTGGACAGCATCGTCGACCATGCACTGGACGACTGGTCACTGTCCCAGGCACCGCGTCGGCCCTCGCGCACCGAGCTCCAGGAGCTGCTGCGGAGCGCGTGGTGATCCTCGACCGGCGCTCAGGCCCGGCCGTGCGGTGAGTGCCAGGCCTCCAGCGCAGGCCCCTTCGGGATGATCCCCGAGGGATTCACGTCGGTGTGCACGACGTAGTAGTGCGCCTTGATCTGGTCGAAGTCGATCGTCTCGCCGAAGCCGGGCGTCTGGAACAGGTCGCGCGCGTAGCCCCACAGGGCGGGCATCTCGGCGAGCTTGTTGCGGTTGCACTTGAAGTGTCCGTGGTAGACGGCGTCGAACCGGGCCAGCGTGGTGAAGAGCCGGACGTCGGCCTCCGTGATCGCGTCCCCCATGAGGAAGCGCCGGTCGGTGAGCCGATCCTCGAGCCAGTCCATCGCCGTCCAGAGCCGGTCGTACGCCGCGTCGTACGTCTCCTGGGACCCGGCGAAGCCACAGCGGTAGACGCCGTTGTTCACCTCGGTGAACACCCGCTTCATCACCGACTCCATCTCCTCGCGGAGGTCGTCGGGCCAGAGGTCGGGGGCATCGGGTCGGTGGTGGTCGCGCCACTCGAAGAAGAGGTCGTGGGTGATCTGCGGGAAGTCGTTGGTGACCACCGCCTTGGTCGGCACGTCGACCATCGCCGGCACCGTGATGCCACGCGAGTAGTCGGGGAAGCGGGCGAAGTAGGCCTGCTGCAACCGTTCGTAGCCGAGGACCGGGTCGACGCCACCGGGGTCGAGGTCGAAGGTCCAGCTGCGCTTGTCGTGCGTGGGACCGGGGAGCCCGAGTGAGATCACGTCCTCGAGGCCGAGGAGCTTGCGCACGATGATCGCGCGGTTCGCCCACGGGCACGCCTTGGCAGCCACCAATCGGTAGCGCCCCGGCTCCACGGGCCACACCTGCACGTCGCGCGGGCTGTCCTTGCTGCCGCTGGGGAACTCGTCGTCACGCGGGTCCTGCGAGGAGGCACCGGCCAGGATGCGGTCGGGGATGTAGTTCATGTCGCGACTGAACTCCTCGCCCTTGGCGACGTACGTCGGGGTGTGGTCCTCGCCCATGACTGCTCCTCCTGTGGTTGCCTCTTCAACGATAGTCGGTGGTGGTCGAGTGCCCGCCAGGACCAGCAAGAAGTCCCGGTGGTCGAGTGCCCGCGAGGAACGAGCGGGTGTATCGAGACCGCTCAGCGCCGGAAGCTGCCGGCCAGGTCGATGAGTCGGTCATTGGCCTCCGGCTCGCCGATCGACACCCGCGCGCCCTCGCCCGCGAACGGACGCACGACGATGCCGACCTCGTCGGCGGCGGCCGCGAAGTCCGCAGTCCGGTCGCCGAGGGCGAACCAGATGAAGTTGCCCTGCGCGTCGGGGATGTCCCACCCGGCCGCGCGGACGCCGTCGACGACGCGCTTGCGCTCGGCCACCAGCGACTCGACCCGGGCCAGCAGGTGCTCCTCGGCCTGCAACGACGCGATGGCTGCGGCCTGCGCGACACCCGAGACCCCGAACGGCAGCGAGACGGCGCGGAGGGCACCGGCCAGCGGCGCTCGCGCAACGGCGTACCCGACCCGGAAGTTGGCCAACCCGTAGGCCTTGGAGAAGGTGCGGGTGACGACCACGTTGGCGTGCTCGCGGTAGACCGCCAGCCCGTCGACGGCGTCGTCCATGCGGACGAACTCGACGTACGCCTCGTCGAGGATCACCAGCACGTGCGACGGCACCTTGGCCAGGAACCCGAGCAACGCGGTCTGGGTGACCGCCGGGCCGGTGGGGTTGTTCGGGGTGCAGACGATGACGACCTTGGTGCGGTCGGTGATCGCCTCGGCCATCGCGTCGAGGTCGTGCTCCCCGGTCGCGGTGACCGGCACCTGCACGGACGTGGCCGCGGCCGCGGTCACCGCGATCGGGTAGGCCTCGAACGAGCGCCACGCGTAGACGACCTCGTCGCCGGGATCGCAGAAGGCCTGCAGGATCTGGTAGATCAGCGCGACCGAACCGGTCGCCGCGGACAGGTCCTCGACGGGTACGTCGAAGTGCTCGGCGAGCGCCGCATAGAGATCGGTGCAGCCCATGTCGGGGTAGCGGTTCATCTGGCCGACCACGCCCATCGCCGCCTCGACCACGCCGGACAGCGGCGGGTAGGGGTTCTCGTTCGAGCTCAGCTTGTAGGTCGTGAGACCTGCTCGCGGGACGGGAGGCTTGCCGGGAACGTAGGCGGGGATCTTCCCGACGTTGGCACGCGGCTGGGGGGTGGTCTGCTCGGTCATGCCGGTCAGGCTAGGGCATGCGGCCGGGCTGCCTGCTCTGGCGCTTGCGGTGCTTGTGGCGCCACGGCCGGAAGATCACGATCAGCACCAGCCCCAGGGCCACCCCGAAGACGGCACCCGTGACGTTGTCGACGATGTCGGTCACGTCGCAGGCCCGGTCGATGCGATCCAGCTCGAGCTGGGCCTTCTCGATCACCGCGGAGTAGACCGCGAGCCCCACCAGGCCCAAGGGCGTGAGCACCCATCCGGCCCGCCACCGGGCCACGGACAGCACCAGCAGCGCCCCAGCCGGGATGAACAACACCGTGTTGAGGGTGCGTTGCCCGGACTGGAAGATCCAGAAGCCGTCAGGGGCCGGTCCCCCGACGTCGAAGGAGCAGGTGGTGCTGCGCGCCTCCTCCGGAATCGCCAGGTCGACCGCCGTCAACGGGGTGAGGGTGACCAGGGCGATCACGGTGACTGCCCAGAGGAAGCCGGCCATCGAGAAGGCCGACACCCAGCCGAGGGGCCGGAGCAGCGCCAGGGCGAGCAGCCCGAAGACCACTGCCGACGCAGCTGCGCCCAGCAGCATCGCGCCGGTGCCACCGAAATCACTCATCGGGCAGAAGGCTAACTTTCCGGTGCGCCCCTGTCGGCCGCGGGCGCACGAGTCCCGCACGGAACAGGCGGCAACCCCGGTCTGAGTAGGCTGGCCGCGTGAAGTTCGTTGCCTGGCTCCTGACCAACGCGGTCGCACTCTCCGTGGCCGCGTGGATGCTCGACGGCATCAGCTTCAAGGGAGCCGACTGGGAGGCCAAGCTCGTCCCCGTGGCGCTGGTCTCCCTGATCCTCACGATCGTGACGATGTTCGTCGCGCCGGTGGTCAAGTTCCTCTCGTTCCCGTTCATCATCCTGACCATCGGCCTGTTCCTGCTGGTGATCAACGCCGCGATGCTCCTGCTGACTGCCTGGATCGCCGACAAGGCCGACGTGGGCTTCCACGTCGACGGCTTCTGGAACGCGTTCTTCGGCGCCTTGATCATCACCTTGGTCGGCAGCCTGATCAACGCCGTGATCCTCGAGGACGACTGAATGAGCCTGCCCCCTCCCCGCACCGCCGGCGCCTATCGCATCGCCCTGGTCTGCTTGGGCAACATCTGCCGATCGCCGATCGCCGACGTGGTGGTGAACCACCGACTCCACGAGGCAGGCCTCGACGCTCTGGTCTCGGCCGACAGCTACGGCACGGCCGGCTGGCACATCGGGAACCCGATGGATCCCCGGTCCGCGGCCACTCTCGATGCGGTCGGCCACGACTCGAGCAGCCACCGGGCGCGGCAGATCGACGCCGCGTCAGCCGCGACGTACGACCTGGTCGTGGCGATGGACCACGACAACGCCCGTGACCTGCGCGCGCTCGGTGTTCCCGATGACCGCCTGCGCCTCTTCCGTGACTTCGACCCGACCCCCGGCGACGGTGACGTCCCGGATCCCTACTACGGCGGTGACGACGGCTTCAGCGCCGTGCTCGAGCTGGTCGAGCGCAGCGCCGACGGTCTCATTGCCGCCCTCGAGCAGGAGGTGGTGCGCACATGACTCGCAACTCCACGACCGCACGCAAGGCCGAGGAGCTGCTCGACGTCCCGGTCGTCGCCACCTCCCCCGTCGCGGGCGGCGACATCTGCATGGCGACCCGGCTCAAGCTCTCCGACGGGCGCAACGCCCTGATGAAGACCCACGTGCACCCGCCCGTCGGCTTCTTCGAGGCCGAGGCCCGCGGGCTCACCTGGCTGTCCGTTGACGGAGGGGTGCCCGTGCCCGAGGTGTTGGCCGTCGACACCGACTGCCTGATCATCCCCTTCGTCGAGACCGGGAAGCAGACTCCCGACGCCGCCATCGAGTTCGGTCGCGCCCTGGCCGGACTGCACGGTGCCACCGTCGACGAGTTCGGTGCCGAGAAGGACGGCTTCATCGGACGACTGCCGATGCGCAACGCCACCGCCGGCTCCTGGCCGGAGTTCTACGCCACGCGTCGCGTGCTGCCCTACCTGAAGCTGGCCAGCGATCGGGGCGCCATCAGCCCCGCTGACGCCGGCGTCGTCGAGGGCTTGGTCGGCCGGCTCACCGAGCTGCTCCCCGAGGAACCACCCGCCCGCGTGCACGGTGACCTGTGGAACGGCAACGTGCTGTGGGGCACCGACGGTCACGTGCACGTGATCGACCCCGCGGCGTACGCCGGTCACCGCGAGGTCGACCTGGCCATGCTGGCGCTCTTCGGGCTGCCTCACCTGCCCCGGGTGATGGACTCCTACCAGGAGGTCACCCCGCTGGCCGACGGCTGGGAGGACCGCCTCGGCATCCACCAGGTCTTCCCACTGCTGGTGCACGCCTGCATGTTCGGCGGCGGGTACGGCGCCCGCGCGGCCACGATTGCCGCACGCTACTGAGGCCGCTCGACGGCTTGCCGCTCGGGCGCGCCGATGTCTGTACGCCCGCCCCTCCATGGAATTGGGGCGTCATGCCGTCACAGGGCCGCGCGGATGAGCTGGAGCTACGGGAGCGCACCCGAGGCGACAGACCGATCGGCCTCGCCCGTTGCCAGCGCGTGTTCGAGCACAAGGACCACGACATCATGGTCGACACGACGCATACGAGTGGTTGTATCGAGACCGGCGCCGGGCGTGGCAGTGGTCTGATGTTCGGTGGTCGAGTGACCGCGAGGCACGAGCGGTTGTGTCGAGACCAGTACCGGGCGTGGCAGTAGGCCCAGTCACCGGGTTCTTGTCCTCGGTGTGGGCCTGCTGTCGTGGTGCTACGTGTTCGGCCGGTGCTTGATGTGTCGGTGCCCTGACGGGGAGTTGGTTTCGAGACGGTCGCTGGGCGACCTCCTCAACCAACGTCGATTCAGAGTTCTTGGGTGAGTTCGACTGTTCCGGTGTGGGTGACCAACCAGGTCCGGCCGTGCTGGTTGGTCCAGGTATAGGTGCCGTCGCGGTTGCGTTGGTATCGCCATCCACCGTGGGTTTTGAGCAGGTGGTGTCGGCGGCACAGGGGGGCCAGGTTCTCCGGGTTCGTCTGCCCCGGTGGTCCGGTGTCGTCATAGGGCACGATGTGGTCGAGGTCGCAGGTCTTCGATGACCTGCCGCAGTAGGGGTGCACGCAGTGGGGGTCGCGTTCGGTGACCTGGTCCCGCATCGACTGCGGCGGGTCGTGGGCGTCGATGGCCCATTGCCTGGTGGTGTCGATCACCGGTGTGAGGCGGGCATCGGCTCCGAGCTGCTTCAGGTAGCCGGCGATCAGGGTGGTGGTGGCGGGGCCGAACATGTTCGTGTCCACCACCCCGATCTCACCCTGCTCGGTGTCTGAGTCGGGGCCCTCCACGAGGTCGCCGGGCACAGTCGCGGAGGCGGCGCACATGGTGGCCAGGTCCGTGAGGGACAGGTGCACGAACAGGCGGGCCTTGAGGTAGGACTTGCGCGGGATGACCGGCTCCCCGGTCTCCGGGTGGACCGGCGGGTCCTGGTCGAGGATCCCCAGCAGATCCAGCGATGCTTGCCGGTCGGCGATCACACCCAACGCCTTGGCCTTGCGTTGGCCCAACGTGTCGGTGTCGCCGAGGCGTCCCAGGGTGGTCGCCTCATCACAGACGAGGCCTTCGAACTTTGCCAGGTCCAACGACCCGCCGGTGGCGTGCAGGGTGCTGGTGCCCTCAGCCCCCGCGTCATGGTCGACCTCGACGTCCCAGTCGTCCTTGCCGGGGAGCCCGTTGTCGTCCTCGAGCTTGTCGGGGTGGAACTTCGCGATGCCGTGCTTGACGGCCCGGGCCATCGCGGCCATCGAGTACGAACCACCCTCGTGGAGGTGGTTGTCGATCCACCGGGCTGCCTCCAGGGAGAGGTCGTGGGTTTCCTCGGCGAGGCGGAAGGCTTTCCACAGCTCCAGCTCGAGGTCCTCGAAGCGGGCGTGGGTTCGTGGCAGCCGGTGGTGCAGGTCGAGGGTGTTGGCGAGGAACTGCTTCGCAGATTCCCGGGACTTCCTGGTGGCTGCGGCGAGGTCCTCGGTCACGAACGCGGCCACCAGTGGGGTGCCCTCGCCACCCAACACGGCGTCGAAGTCTCCGGCCATGCCGGGCAGTCCGTCGCCCCAGGTCGCGGGGTCGACGTCCGGGCCGGCGGGGTTGGTGACACAGAGCTGGTAGGCCAACCTGACCTTGCGGCGGTCGGTGCGGAACTCGGTGTCGCGGGTGTCCGAGATGAGGTCGAACAGGACGGCGCCGCCGAGGTCACAGACCTCGTAGGGGTGCAGTGCTGCGTCGATTTCGAACATGCCCCCATTGCATCACCGAGCACTGACACCGAACCCCCGAAAAAGGGGGTTCTCCACAGGGTTCGGAGAAACTATTTCCAGAATCTTTCCCGGTGGACTGCCGGTGGTGTGAACTCGGCCCGGCGGGGGCGACGTACGGGCGGTTTCGAGACGCTCGTTCCTCGCTCCTCAACCACCGGCGGGGGCGACGTACGGGCGGTTTCGAGACGCTCGTTCCTCGCTCCTCAACCACCGGCGGGGGCGACGTACGGGCGGTTTCGAGACGCTCGTTCCTCGCTCCTCAACCACCGGCGGGGGCGACGTACGGGGCGGTTTCGACCAACGAGGACTGGCGGCGCGGCGACTCGGGGCATTCTCAGCCACGATTCAGGAGGGTTTGGCACAGTGGTGTCGTGAGCACCACTGCGCCCAAGCCCCACATCCTCGTCGTCGACGACGACCGAGCGGTTCGTGAGTCGCTCCGCCGTTCGCTGGAGTTCAACGGATTCATGGTGTCGATGGCCGAGGACGGCGCCCAGGCGCTGGCCGGCATCGGCACCCTCAAGCCCGACGCCGTGGTGATGGACGTGATGATGCCGCGGCTCGACGGCATCGAGACCACCAAGGCCCTGCGCACCGCTGGCAACGACGTGCCGATCCTGGTGCTCACCGCCCGTGACGCCGTCGGCGACCGTGTCGACGGCCTCGACGCCGGCGCCGACGACTACCTCACCAAGCCGTTCGCCCTGCAGGAGCTGCTGGCTCGGCTACGTGCGCTGCTGCGCCGAGTCGTGCCGCAGGACGAGTTCATCGACGAGACGCTGACCTTCTCCGACCTGACGCTGGACCTGGCCAGTCGCGAGGTGCGCCGCGGCAAGCGCTCGATCGAGCTCACCCGCACGGAGTTCGCCCTCCTGGAGATGTTCATGCGGCGACCCAAACGGGTCCTCGAGCGGTCGTTCATCCTCGAGGAGGTCTGGGGCTACGACTTCCCCACCACCGCCAACTCGCTCGAGGTCTACGTCGGCTACGTGCGGCGCAAGACCGAGGCCGAGGGTGAGCCCCGGCTGCTGCACACCGTGCGCGGCGTCGGCTACGTGCTGAAGGACTCGCCCTGAATTCCCTGACCCGCAACCCCGAGGGGTGGCACTACCGCAGGTCCTTGGCCAGTCGAGTCACCCTCCTGACCACCTTCGCCGTGGGCCTGACCGTGACGGTCCTCGCGTTGGGCGCCTACCTCACGGTGCGGATGCAGATGCAGGCCAGTCTCGATGCCTCGCTGCTCGATCGTGCGCAGAGCGCCGCGCAGACCCCGACCCTCTCGGAGCTGACCGCGGAGATGAAGGTGCCCTCGTGGGCCTTCGGTGCCGCCGACGTACGCATCGCGTTCGTGACCGCGTCCCGCAGCTGGTCCATCGACGGTGGCCCCTCCCTCGACCTGGGCCACCAGGAGCTCGCGGTCGTGCGGGGCACGACGTCCCACTCGATCCGCACGATCGAGGCTGGCGACACCCGCTACCGCGTCGTCGCCGTGCCGACGCGCGACCGCGGTGTCGCCCTGGTCATCGCCCAGTCGCTCGACTCCCAGGAGCGGGTGCTCGGTCGTCTCGGCATCGTGATGCTGCTCTTCGGTGCGGCCGGCGTGATCGCGGCCGGCGTCGCAGGATGGGGCGTGGCCCGCAACGGTCTGCGTCCGGTCCGCCGCCTGACCGAGGTGGTCGAGGAGATCGCCCGCACCGAGGACCTCACCCCCATCGAGGTCGAGGGCAACGACGAGATCGCCCGACTGTCCTCCGGGTTCAACGCGATGCTTGCCGCCCTCGAGGCCTCACGCGAGCGCCAGCGCCAGCTGGTCGGCGACGCCGGCCACGAGCTGCGCACGCCGCTCACCTCTCTGCGCACCAACCTCGACCTGCTCCTGCAGGCCGACCAGGCAGGTGGCATGCCGGCCGAGGCACGGGCCGAGCTGCTCGACGACGTGGGCGCCCAGATCGAGGAGATGACCACGCTGATCGGTGACCTGGTCGAGCTCGGCCGTGACGAGCACGCGCCACACCAGGTCGAGCTGGTCGACCTCAAGGAGGTGCTCGACCGTGCCATCTCACGCGTCCGTCGCCGGGCCTCGAGCATCGACTTCGACGTCGAGGCCCACGACTGGTGGGTGACCGGGGAGTCGGCTGCCCTGGAGCGGGCGGTGATGAACCTGCTCGACAACGCCGCCAAGTGGAGCCCGGCGGACGGCACCGTCACGGTGCGCCTGGTCGACGGCGTGCTCACCGTCTGCGACGAGGGGCCGGGGATCGCCGAGGTGGACCTGCCCTACGTCTTCGACCGGTTCTATCGCTCGACGGAGTCGCGGGCGATGCCCGGCTCCGGGCTGGGACTGTCGATCGTCCGGCAGACGGCGATCCGGCACTCCGGCTCGGTCGAGGCCAGCAACCTCCCCGACGGCGGCGCCTGCCTGGAGCTGCGGTTGCCCGGGCGCACCCTGCAGCGAGTCTGATCCGTGGACCTCACCGAGGCGGCCAGCCAGGTCTGGTCGCGGGCCACGGCCGAGCAGACCCCACCCGAGCCCGGGTTGGTGCTGTTCATCGCGATCGTCGCCCTGCTGCTGGTGCTGTTCCCCACGACCTGGCACTGGGTGCGCCACCTGGTGACCGTCGTGCACGAGGCCGGCCACGCGTTCGTGGCGCTGCTGGTGGGCCGTCGCCTCTCGGGCATCCGCCTGCACTCCGACACCTCCGGGCTGACCGTCTCCCGCGGCCGTCCGAGCGGTCCGGGCATGGTCGCGATGCTGGCTGCCGGCTACCTGGCGCCGGCCGTTGTCGGGCTCGGCGCCGCGACACTGCTGGCCGCCGGGCACGGCCTGGCCGTGCTGTGGCTGCTGCTGCTCGCGCTGGTGCTGATGTTCGTGCAGATCCGGAACTGGTACGGCGCCCTGGTGCTGCTGGTCCTCGGGGGCGGGGTCTTCGCGATCACCTGGTACCTCTCCCCCGTGTGGCAGTCGGCTGTGGCCTACGCGATCACCTGGTCGCTGCTGCTGGCCGCTCCGAAGCCGGTGCTGGAGCTGATCGGCCAGCGCCGCAGCAGCCGGCGTACCGGCTCCGACGCAGACCAGCTGGCCCGGCACACGCCCCTGCCTGCCGGGTTGTGGGTGGCCGTCTTCCTGGTGGCCAACTTGGCCGGGCTGGCCGTCGGGGTGACCACCCTGCTGCCGGTCTGAGCCGGCCTACGCGACGCTCGCCCCGCCCTCGGTCAACGGGGTCCGGGCGCGCGCCCACACCAGGACCGGCACCAGCAGCAGGGCGAGGAGCCCGAAGCCCACGGAGAGTGTCTGGAAGCTGGTGGCGGACATGACCATGCCCGACATCACTCCACCGCCGGCGCCGGCGAGCGCGATGAGCACGTCGATGGTGCCCTGGGTGCGGGGTCGGTTCTGCGGCACGGTGGCGTCGACGACAAGCGCCGTGCCCGAGATGAGCCCGAAGTTCCAGCCCACGCCGAGCAGGACCAGCGCGAGGACCAGCATGCCCAGAGAGTCACCCGGGGCGAACGCGGCGACGATGCCCGCCGCCAGCAGGGTGATGCCGGAGGCGATCGCCATCGGCGTGCGGCCGAGCCTGTCGACCAGCATGCCGGTGACCAGCGAGGGCAGGTACATGCCGGCGATGTGCAGCCCGATGACCAACCCGACGGCGCCCAGCTCGTGGTGGTGGGCACGCATGTGGACCGGAGTCATGGTCATGATCGCGACCATCGCGACCTGGGTCAGCACCATCACCGTGGCACCCACGTAGGCACCGACTCCCGGCCGCGGGACGGCGACGACGGGCCGACCGGGATCGAGGCTGGCCTCCTCCGCCGCCGTGATGGAACGTGCCAGCAGGTAGGGGTCGGGACGGAGCATCAGCAGCAGCACCGCGCCGGCCGCCAGGTAGGCAGCTGCGGCCAGCAGGAAGGGACCGGCCAGCGCCGGGATGCCCAAGGCAGTCGCCAGCTCGCCGAGCGGCTCGACCAGGTTGGGGCCGGCCACCGCCCCGAGCGTCGTGGAGACCAGGGCGATGCTGATCGCGTTGCCCCGCTTGCCGCGCTCCGCCAGGTCCGTGCCGGCGTACCGCGCCTGCAGGTTGGTCGCCGACCCCGCGCCGTAGGCGAAGAGTGCGATGAACAGCAGGGGCACGTTGTCCGCGATCGCGGCCAGCACGACGCCGATCGCGCCCAGGCCACCCGCTGCAAAACCGACGCCGAGACCGACTCGTCGTCCCCAGCGGTGACTGAACCGGCCGATCAGGAACGCCGCCAGTGCGGACCCCAACGTGAACAGCGCGATCGGGACGCCGGCGAGGCCTTCCGACCCGAGCATGTCCTCGGCCAGCAGGGCCCCGACCGTGATCCCGGCCGCGAGGCCGGCACCGCCGAGGACCTGGCTGGCCACCACGACGGTGAGGGTCCGCTTCTGCACCCGGGCGCGCTCCGCCTCGTCCGGAAGGTGCTCGGGCAGTCCCACGGCATCCCGCGCTGTCATGATGCATCTCCCACATGGCCGGCTCGGTGCGGCGTCCTCGGTTCCACCCGCTGGATGCTAGTGGGCGCGAGGTTTGCACACGTCACCTCCGCGGCATGATGAGCGCCATGAGCGACGAGAACGGCGCCCCGGAGCCCAACCCGAAGACCAACGTCCGGCCGGCTGCGCAGCCGAGCCAGCAGGGATCGGGCCAGCAGGGGTCGGGCCAGCAGTACGCCGCCCCGCAGGGCCACGCGCACCAGGGACCGCAGTTCCCTCCGCCCGCACAGGGCCAGCCCGCACGAGGCCAGCACCCACCAGGCCAGCACGCACCAGGACAACCCGGACCGGGCCAGCCCGCCCACGGCCAGCCTGCCTACGCGCCACCTCCGGGACCGCAGTGGCCGACACCGGCGCCGTACTCCGACCAGCCGGCCCACGGTGGCTCGGACAAGCGTGCCGCCCGGTCCTCGAGGAGTCGCCTCGGTGGCATCGGCCTCCTCGCCGGCGCGGTCGTCCTCGGCGCAGGCGCCGGCTTCGGCGGTGGCTGGCTGCAGGACGAGACCTCGGGTGGAGGCGGCGGCGACGCCACGGTCGATGCCGGCCAGATCGACATCGGCGGCGTGAACCTGCAGGACCTGGTCTCCGTGCAGACGGTCGCCGACAAGTCGCTGCCGTCCGTGGTCAAGATCGAGGCGTTCGGCAGCAGCTCCGGCTCCACCGGGTCGGGCATCGTCATCAGCGACGACGGGATGATCCTGACCAACTACCACGTCGCGTTCGACGGTATCGACGGAGAGCTCGACGTCTACTTCGACGACGGCACCAGCACCACGGCCGAGGTAGTCGGCACCGACCCCGACCTCGACATCGCCGTGATCAGGGCCGACGACGTCTCCGGTCTGACCCCCATGGAGTTCGGCGCTGCCGAGAACCTCCACGTGGGCCAGGCCGTGGTCGCCCTGGGCTCGCCCTACGGCCTCGAGTCCACCGTCACCGCGGGCATCATCAGCACGGTCAACCGGCCGATGCAGCTGCCCGGGATGGACGCCTCGCAGGAGGCGATGATCTACCCGGCCCTGCAGACCGACGCCGCGATCAACCCCGGCAACTCCGGTGGCGCCCTGGTCAACATCAAGGGCGAGCTGGTCGGGATGAACTCCAGCAACCGGATGGCGTCGGACTCGTCCGGTGGAACCGGGGACCTCGGCTCCATCGGCATCGGCTTCGCGATCCCGATCAACGTGCTCGAGCCGATCGTCGAGCAGCTGAGGAACGGCGAGGAGCCCACCCATGCCTGGCTCGGCGTCATCCCCGGCGACGCCCGCCAGTCCGGTGTGGCGCAGGGAGCCCGGGTCGACGAGTTCACCTCCGACAGCCCGGCCGAGCAGGCCGGTCTCGAGGTCGGCGACGTGGTCGTGCACATCGACGACTACCCCGTCGCGGAGGGCCTGGGCCTGGTCACCACCGCGCTGAACTACCGCCCCGGCGACCAGGTCTCGATCACCGTCATCCGTGACGGCGCCGAGGAGAAGTTCGACGTCACGCTGGGCGAGAAGGGCCAGCTGCTCGAGTAGCAGGACTGCTCAGTCAAGGACCCGACGCAGCCGCTCCGCCTTCCACCGGGACTCGGCGTACTCCTCCTCGACGTCGGAACGAACCGTGATGCCACCGCCGGTGCCGAGTCTCCAGATCTGGTCGCCGGCGGTGGTCATGCTGCGGATGACCACCCCGAGGTCGGCCCGTCCGTCGCCGGAGATCCAGCCGAACGCCCCGGCGTACACCCCGCGTGCGGTGGCCTCGACGTCCTGGATGATCTCCATCGTGCGCAGCTTCGGCGCGCCGGTCATCGATCCCGCCGGGAACAGCGCCCGCAGGGCGGCGATCGTGCCCAGGTCGTCGCGCAGGCGACCGCGCACCGTCGAGACGAGCTGGTGCACGGACGCGTAGGACTCGACGTCCATCAGCACCGGCACGTCGACGGTGCCGGGCGCGCAGACCGTCGCGAGGTCGTTGCGCAGCAGGTCGACGATCATCAGGTTCTCGGCACGGAACTTCGGATCTGCGGCCAGGTGCCTGCGCTGGCGCTCGTCCTCCTCGGGCGTCGCACCGCGAGGAGTGGTGCCCTTGATCGGCTTCGCCTCGATCATCCGGTGCCGGTCGATGGTGGCGTAGCGCTCGGGTGACGAGCTGAGCAGCCAGGTGCCGTGGTGCTGCAGGAACCCGGCGTACGGCGCGGGGTTGAGCTCGCGCAGGCGCAGGTACGCCGTCACCGGGTCCAGCCCGCTCCGCACGGCGAGGCGGTAGGTGAGGTTCACCTCGTAGGAGTTGCCGGCACGCAGCTCCTCCTGCACGCGCTCGAACTCGTTCCGGTACTCCGCCGGAACCACGACCTCCGGCACCGGCGCCGCGGGGACCTCCGGCACCATCGTCCCCGGCGGTCGGGACCACTCCGCCGGGTCCGCGGGACCATTCACCTCGTGCTCGAAGATCCGCACGTTGCGGGTCCGCATCCAGACCGCGGTGGGCATCGGGTCCGTCGGGTCGATCGCGGCCGGAAGGTCCGACCGGCTGGCGTAGCCGAAGTGGCCCACCCAGTGCACGTCGGCGCCGTCACCTGCGGACTCGGCCTCGAGGACGGCGAAGATGTCGTCACCGACCACCTCGGTCCTGCCGCCGCGGTGCCGGGTCACCTCGCCCGTTCCTGCATCGTAGGTGAGCGAGACGTCGTCGCCCTCCAACCAGCCGAGGATCGACCGACGGCCGGACCACGGCCGCGACCCGCCTCCGTCGAGCCAGAAGCACCGGTCGTGACTGGCGGCGATCTCCTCGAAGTGGGCCACTGGATCCGTCATGGGCTCTCCAGGAAGGTGCGGACCAGGTCGGCTCCGTGCCGGCTGAGGATCGACTCGGGGTGGAACTGCACGCCGTGCAGCGGCAGGGTGCGGTGGCGGACGCCCATCACCACGTCAGGCTGGCCCGGCTCGCCGTCGCAGACCGCGGTCACCCGCAGGGCGCCGGGGATCTCGGTGGCGGCGAGCGAGTGGTAGCGCACCGCCTCGAAGGGACTCGGCAGGTCGGCGAAGACCGAGTCTCGCTGGTGCCGGACCAGTGCCACGTCGCCGTGCGCCGGGGCGATGCGCGCGACCGTTCCGCCGTACGCCGTGACCAGGCCCTGCATGCCGAGGCAGACGCCCAGCACGGGTGTAGTCCCGGCGAGCAGCACGTCGTTGCCCACCGAGAAGTCGACCGGGTCAGCCGGGTGCCCCGGCCCGGGCGAGAGCACGACGTGGCTGAACCCGAGCAGGTGGTCGGCCGTGGTGGCGTCGTGCTGCACCACCTCCGGCAGCACGCCTGCGACCTGCGCCACCAGGTGCACGAGGTTCCAGGTGTAGGAGTCGTGGTGGTCGACCACCACCACTCGCGCGTCGGTCACGCCCTGAAATCTAGTGGGTCAGCGCCCGGCACCTCGTGGCAACGGTCGTGCCCGCCTTCTCGTGGCAGGTCGCGAAACGTTCCAGCCGACGCTGCAGTCGGCGCACCTGGTCGCGCTTGGCCGGGTCGGCAAAGCTGTTGGTGCGCTCGAAGGCCGCGTCGCGGTAGTCGTAGAACTCCCACGCGAAGTCGGTGGCCTCCCAGTCCGGATCCAGGTCGAGACGCACCAGCAGCGCATCCCGGCTGCGCACCGCCACGTAGGACGGGATGATGTCGATCGTGCCGCCCGCGTAGGCCCGATCCGGATCCGCGCCGAGCGAGGGCGCATAGGTGTGCTCGAGGAACGCGAAGCGATTGCCCCGCGCTGTCGGGTCGTCGAGGCTGGCGGCGAAGGAGGTGCCGGAGCGCCAGGGCGCGGGCTGCAGCCCCGCCAGGTCCTCGAAGGTCGCGGCGAGGTCGATGTTGTTGACCACCTGCGTGCGCAGGCCCGGCTCGACGCCGGGACCGACCACCAGCAGCGGCACGTGGGAGTCCGAGGCGTACGGCGCTCCCTTGCCACGCTCGAGGTCGTGCTGACCGAGGTGGAATCCGTTGTCGGAGGTGAGCACCACGAACGTGTCGGCGTCGACCTCGGCGAGGACCTGCTCCACCATCCGGTCGATCGACTGCACCATGCGGGCCCGGTTGCGCAGGTCGACCACGGCGGCGCCGTCCGTCAGCGCGGTCTTCTGCGGCTTCCATGCCGGTGCCGGGGTGCCGTCCTCCCTGACCGGACGGTTGTCGGCCTGGTCGTCGCCGTGGCCGGACAGGTCGTCGAGGTCGAGGTCGGAGCAGGCCACCTGCCCGCAGTTGCCGCCGGGCTCGACCACACCGGGCCGGTCCTGCATCGCCGGCGGGAAGAGGGGTTCGCCGGGCCACGGGGTGTCGGGGTTGGTCCGGCTGTGCGGGCCGTACGGCGCCACCTCGAGGTAGAACGGCTTCTCGTCGTCGCGGTGGCGTCGTAGGAAGTCGAGGGCCAGGTCGCTGGTCACCGTGCCGGCGTACGCCGCGTCCTTCTCCTCGGGCGTCGCCGCGGAGGACGGAATCGGGTGGTCGACGAGGCGCAGCCGGCCGTCCTCGACGTGTGACTGGACGAAGCCCCAGCCGTCGTAGGCCGAGCCGAACAGCACGTCGAACTCGTCCCATCCCGGCATCAGCTCGGGCACCAGCCCGTCGCGCGGCTCGTAGGCATTCAGGTACTTCCCGACGAAGCCGGTGGTGTAGCCGCTCTGCTGGAGCTGGAGGTTGACGGAGCGGTCGGGGTTGCCGTGGGCCTCGAACGCGTCGAACCCGCCGATCGGTCCGTAGGGGTTGGGCAGGTTCGCGGTGTTCGTCAGGACCCCGGTCTGGTGCGGGTACTGACCCGTCATCAGGCTGGAGCGCGACACGCAGCACAGCGAGTCGACCACGAACGCCGCGTCATACGAAGCACCGTCGCGACGCATCGACTCGGCGGAGCGCATGGTCTGCAGCAGGTCGAGGGAGAAGTCGTCCATCAGCACCAGGACGATGTTGGGGCGAGGACTGACGGTGACCGCGGCAGCCACAGTCTTCCCCGGTGCCTCGGTGGCGGCCGCGATCCGGCCGGGCTCGTTGGCGGTGAGCACCGCGGCAGCCACCAGGATGCCCAGGAGCGCAATCGCCGTCACTCGAAACCGCATGCTGACTCCCCCGCCGAACTGCTCGCTGTCCGAGCCCGTCGATCAGATAGACGCACCGGGCCCCGGTTTGGTTGCCCCGGTTCGGGACGAAGTCACACGAGCAGGTCGCGAACCAGCTCGTGGATCAGGTCGAAGCCGTTCTCGGTCAGGATCGACTCGGCATGGAACTGGATGCCCCGGTAGTGCGGGCCACGCACCAGGTGGACGTCACCGGTCTCGGGATCGGCCTCGACGCTGACCCCCTCGGGGAGCTCTGCGCCCGTGCGTCCGACGAACGTGTTGTAGAAGCCGACGCGTTCGGTGCGCCCGTCGATGGTGACCGGGGACTGGGTGCCCTGGAAGACGATGTCCTTGTAGGCAAGGGGGATGCCCAGCCGCTGGCACAGCGTCTGGTGGCCGAGGCAGACCGCCAGGAACGGTTGCTCGGTGGCGAGCAGCTCGTCGACGGCGGCACGGAAGGCGCTGATCTTGGGGTGGTCGCCATCGCGCGGGTCGCCCGGGCCGGGTCCGACGATCACCAGGTCGCGTCCGTCGAGCGAGCCCGGCTCCCAGTCCTCGTGCCGCACCACGCTCGAGGTCATGCCGAGGACGGTGAGGACGTGACGGAGCATGTTCACGAAGTCGTCCTCGCCGTCGAGGATCACCACCGACTTGCCGCGCAGCCGGGGGTCGGGATCGGCGCCGCCCTGGTCGGTCAGCCAGAACTTGCTGAGCCGTTGGTTGCGGGCGTTGAGGGCGATCAGCACGTCCTCGTCGCGAGCCAGCTCGCCCAGGCTGCCCGGGGGCGCCGCGGCCGGCGGGACCAGGCCGAACGCGCTCAGGATGCCACCGGCCTTCGCGTGCGTCTCCCGTACCTCGGTGGCCGGGTCGGAGTCGCGGACCAGGGTGGCCCCGGCGACCACGGTCAGGTCGCCGTCGGGGCTGACGTCGGCGGTGCGGATCACGATCGGGCTGTCCAGCGTGGGCTGCCCCTCGTGGTCGCGGCCGAACAGCGCCAGCGCCGCGCCGTAGTAGGCGCGACCGGCGGGCTCGTACTGCGCGATGAGACGACAGGCGTTCTCCACCGGCGAGCCGGTGAGGGTGGCGGCGTACATCGTGTCGCGCAGGACCTCGCGCGGGTCGGAGTTGGTGCGACCGGCGAGGAGGTACTCGGTGTGCACCAGGTGGGTCATCGGCTTCAGGAACGGGCCGAGCACCTGCCCGCCCTCCTGGCAGACGTCGCACATCATCTTGAGCTCTTCGTCGACGACCATGAAGAGCTCGTAGATCTCCTTCTCGTCGGCCAGGAAGTCGAGGAGCTGGGCCTTGGTCTCGGCCTGCGACTGCACCTGCTTGGGCAGGTGGAAGGTGCCGGAGATGGGGTTCATCCGCACGTCACCGCCCTGGATGCTGACGTGGCGCTCGGGGCTCGCGCCGACCAGGTAGCGGTCGCCGGTGAAGAAGACGTAGGTCCAGTAGGCGCTGCGCTCACGCTCGAGCAGTCGGCGCAGCACGGTCAGCGCCTCGTCGTCACCCCACCCGCGGGCCTTGGCCCGGTAGTTACGGGCGACCACGAGGTTCGCGCCCTCGCCGTGGCCGATCTCCTCGGCGATGACCTTCTCGACGACGTGGGTGTAGTCCTCGTCGGTGGTGTCGAACCCACCCGGGTCGTCGAACTCGACGGGTACGTCGGGCAGCGCGGCCAGCAGGTCGTCGTACGCCACGTGTTGCTCGACGTCGAGGTCGACCACGACCAGCGGGGTGCCGTCGTCGACGGCGTCGAAGCCGCGCTCGCGGACCTGCCGGAACGGCACCGCGACCAGGCGGTCGAACTGGCGTCGCTCCTGCGGGACACCGCTCTCGAGCGGGATGTCGAGCAGGCTCTCCACGACGCTGCGCCGACCACCCACGAGGGTGATCGTGGCGGAGTCCCGTTGCCGGATGACCGCCCACGCCTCCCGGGTCCGCAGCTCCTCGAGCGCAGCACGCGCGTCGGTCGGGGCGGCGGAGGCGTCGGTCATGACCAGACCCTATCCACGCCGACCCGGCACGTGTTGACGCTCCTGCGCGATGAGACAACCCGACCCGGCACGTGTTCACCCACAAGAGCGCCGAGCCGGCACGTGTTGACGCGTTGGTCGTCAACTCGTGCCGGCTCGACGCTCTCAGTCGTCAACTCGTGCCGACTCGGCGGGAAGCGGAACTCAGAGGGCGCGGAGGATGTCCTCCACGCGGTCCTTGGCGTCACCGAAGAGCATCTGCGAGTTCTCGCGGAAGAACAACGGGTTCTGCACGCCGGCGTAGCCCGAGGCCATCGACCGCTTGAACACGATCACGTTCTCCGCCTCCCAGACACTGAGCACCGGCATGCCGGCGATCGGGCTGGACGGGTCCTCGGCGGCCGCCGGGTTCACCGTGTCGTTGGCACCGATGACCAGCACGACCGAGGTCTCGTCGAAGTCGTCGTTGATCTCGTCGAGCTCGAGGACGATGTCGTAGGGCACCTTGGCCTCGGCCAGCAGCACGTTCATGTGGCCGGGCAGGCGACCCGCGACGGGGTGGATGCCGAAGCGGACATCGACGCCCTTCTCCCGGAGCTTGCCGGTCAGCTGCGCGACGCCGTACTGCGCCTGGGCCACCGCCATGCCGTAGCCGGGGGTGATGATCACCGACTTGGCGTGGGTGAGCAGGTCGGCGACGTCGTCGGCGTTGGTCTCGCGGTGCTCGCCGTAGTCGGTGTCCTCCGACGGACCGGCCTCGATACCGAAGCCACCGGCGATCACCGAGATGAACGAGCGGTTCATCGCCTTGCACATCACGTAGGACAGGAAGGCACCCGAGGAGCCCACCAGCGCACCGGTGATGATCAGCAGGTTGTTGTTGAGCAGGAAGCCCGAGGCCGCAGCGGCCCAACCGGAGTAGCTGTTCAGCATCGACACGACGACGGGCATGTCGCCACCACCGATGGAGGCAACGAGGTGCCAACCCAGCGCGAGCGCCAGGACCGTGACGACGATGAGCAGCCACAGCTGCGGGTCGATGACGAACCAGACGGTCAGGGCAAGGAACACGACCAGGGCACCTAGGTTGATGAAGTTCTTGCCCGGCAGCACCAGCGGGGACGACTTCATCTTCGCCGAGAGCTTCAGGTAGGCCACGATCGACCCGGTGAGGGTCACCGCGCCGACGAAGACGCCGATGAAGACCTCGGCCGAGTGGATGCCGAGCATGTCGAACGCCTCGAGCTCGCGCACCGCGGCGCTGTTCGGGCCCTCGTGCTCAGCGTGCAGGTAGGCGTTCCAGCCGACCAGGACCGCAGCAGCACCGACGAAGCTGTGCAGCAGGGCGATGAGTTCCGGCATACCGGTCATCTCGACGACCTTGGCCCGCTGCAGACCGATCAGCGCACCGATCAGGATCGCGCCGATCATTAGGCCAATGCCGAGGCCCGAGGGCTCCCGGTCGAAGGCCAGGGCGACGGTCGCGAGCAGCGCGACCACCATGCCGGTGATGCCGAAGGAGTTGCCCATACGGGCGGACTCGTGCTTCGACAGCCCAGCCAGGGCAAGAATGAAGAACAGGCCTGCTACGAGGTAGGCCGCAAAGGATGCAGATTCGATATCCATGGGTCAGCTCGTTTCAGGATCGGGAGAACATGGCGAGCATGCGGCGCGTCACCGCGAAGCCACCAAAGATGTTGATGGAGGCCAGCAGGATCGCTGCAGCCGCAATGACGGTGATCAGGGTTCCGTCGTGTCCGATCTGGAGCAGCGCTCCGACCACGATGATCCCGGAGATCGCGTTGGTCACGGACATCAGCGGCGTGTGCAGCGCGTGGTGTACGCCGGTGATTACGTAGAAGCCGATGATGATCGCCAGGGCGAAGGTCACCAGCTGGAGCTGTAGGACCGCCGGAGAAGCGGCGACCAGCAGCACCAAAGCAGCGCCACCGGCCAAGATGCCACCGAACTTGGCTGCCGGGGCGAGGGGCTCCTTCTCCTCCTTGACCACGACCTCCGCCGCGGCCGGGGCAGCGGCCGGGGCCGCAGAGACCTGCACCGGCGGCGGGGGCCAGGTCGACTGGCCGTCGCGGACGACGGTGATCGAGCGCTGGACGACGTCGTCGAAGTCGAGGACGAGCCGGCCGTCCTTCTCCGGGGTCATCAGCTTGAGCAGGTTGACCAGGTTCGTGCCGTAGAGCTGCGAGGCCTGGGCGGGCAACCGCCCGGCGAGGTCGGTGTAGCCGATGATCGTCACGCCGTTGTCGGTGGTGATCGCCTCACCTGGCACCGAGCCCTCGACGTTGCCGCCGGAGCCGGCGGCCATGTCGACGATGACCGAGCCGGACTTCATCGACGCGACCATGTCGGCGGTGATCAGTCGGGGCGCGGGGCGGCCCGGGATCAGCGCCGTCGTGACGATGATGTCCACGTCGGGCACGGTCTGGGTGTAGAGCTGCGCGGCACGGGCGTTGTAGTCGTCGCCCATCTCCTTGGCGTAGCCCGTCGCCGACACCTCGGCCTCGGGGTCCTCGACCGCGAGGTACTCACCACCGAGCGACTTCACCTGGTCGGCCACCTCGGGACGCGGGTCGGTGGCCTTGACCACCGCGCCCAGCGAACCCGCAGCACCGATCGCCGCCAGCCCGGCCACACCGGCGCCGGCGACCAGCACCGTGGCCGGTGGGACCTTGCCGGCCGCGGTGACCTGGCCGGTGAAGAACCGACCGAAGACGTGCGCTGCCTCGACGACCGCACGGTAGCCCGCGATGTTGGCCATCGAGGACAGCACGTCGAGCGACTGCGCGCGCGAGATGCGCGGGACGGCGTCCATCGACAGGGCAGTGATCTGCCGCGACGTGAGGTCGGCGACGACCGACTCGTCCAGGCGGGCATTCAGGATGCCGATCAGGGTCGCGTTCTGCCGAAGCTGGTCAAGCTGTTCGTCCGCCGGGTTGTTCACGCCGAGCACGATGTCGGCATCGAACGGATCGCCGATCGTCGCGCCGGCCTCGACGTACGCCTCGTCCGCGAAGCTGGAGGCCGTGCCGGCGCCCGTTTCGACGACGACGTCGTAGCCGAGCTTGAGCAGTTGGCCGACGGTGGCAGGGGTGGCGGCGACGCGGGTCTCCCCGGTCTGTGCCTCCCTGAGGACGCCGATGAGCATGTGATCACTCCGATTTCGATGCTGCGGTGGGCAGAGTTCTGCCAGTTGAGATGCAATCTAGAGGTCGGGTGACCACCATTTGGGCATTGATCCCACGATACGGAACGTGAGCCACGCCTCAGTGGCCCCGGAAACCGTAGCGTTCCCACCACCGCAGCAACGGCCCCGGGGCCCACCAGTTCAACCGCCCGAGCAGCTTCATCGTGGCCGGGACCAGCAGCGCGCGCACCACCGTCGCGTCGAGGAGCAGCGCGACCAGCATGCCGATGCCGATCATCTTCATGAACACGATCCCACTGAGCCCGAAGGCTCCGATCACGATCGCGAGCAGCAGCGCGGCGCTGGTGATGATGCGCCCGGTCTTCTGCAGTCCCGTCGCGACCGCCCGGTCGTTGTCGTGGGTCAGGTCCCACTGCTCGCGCACCCTGGACAGCAGGAACACCTCGTAGTCCATCGACAGCCCGAAGAGGATGGCGAGCATCAGGATCGGCTGGGTGGCATCGAGGTAACCCTGCGACTCGAAGCCGAGCAGACCCTCCAGGTGGCCTTCCGCGAAGATCCAGGTGACCACACCGAACGAGGCGGAGATCGAGATCGCGTTCATCACCACCGCCTTCAGGGGCAGCACCAGCGAGCCGAAGGCCAGGAAGAGCAGCAACAGCATCACGCCGACCACGATCAGGCCCATCCACGGCAGGTGGCTGCCGACCGAGTCGAGCAGGTCGACCGTGGATGCGCTGAGCCCACCGGCGAGCACCGACCCGCTGTCCGGGGCGACCTCGCGGATGCGCTCGACCATCTCCTGGGACTGCTCGGTCTGGCTGTTTCCCTGCCAGCTCGCCCGCAGCAGCGTCACCTCGCCCTCGGCAGCCACGGGTTCGACCGTGAGGCCGGGGATCCGGGCGAGCTCGGCCTCGTACGCCGCCACGTCGGCCCTCGTGGTTCCGTCGAGCAGCAGGTTGGCGCTCGAGGTCTCCGGGCCGAAGTCGCTGTTCAGCTTGTCGGCGGCCACGTGGGCAGGGGCATCGGCCGGCAGGACGCGATAGTCGACGCTGCCCCACTTCACGCCCAGGAACGGTGAAGCGATCGCGATCAGGACCACCGTGACCAGCACGGTCACGACCACGGGTCGGCGCATGACGCCATGGGCCAGGCGCGCCCACGCGCCGTGGTCGCTGCCGACCGGGACCGGCCGGTGCCGACGCCACGGAAGCCGCCCGCCGTCGACCCGCCGGCCGAGCAGCCGGAGCACGGCCGGCAGCACGGTCAGCGCCGAGAGCATGGCCACGACCACGGCCGCCATGCCGCCGTACCCCATCGACTTGAGGAAGCTCTGCGGGAAGACCATCAGCGAGCTGAGCGCCGCGGCGACGGTCAGGCCGGAGAAGAGGACCGTGCGCCCGGCCGTCGCCATGGTCACCGTGATCGCCTCGGCGACCGCGTACGGGTCGTCGACCGGACGGAGGGCGAGCTCCTCCCGGAACCGGCTGATGATGAAGAGCGCGTAGTCGATCGCCAGGCCGAGGCCGATCAGGGTGATCACGTTGACGGAGAAGATCGAGACCTCGGTGAAGACGGTCAGGAGGCGGACGACGGCCAGCGCGCCGACCACCGCGATCGCCCCCACCAGCACCGGCATCGAGGCGGCGACCAGGCTGCCGAAGATCAGCAGCGACAGGAGCAGCACGACGGGCGCCGAGATCGTCTCGGCCTGCGCCAGGTCCTTCTCGGTGATCTCGTTGACGTCGCCGTAGACCGCGAAGGCACCCGCCACGTCGGTCTCGAGCCCGTCCGCCTCGAGGTGCGGCTCGAGGGCGTCCCAGCTCTCGAGCAGCTCGTTCTGGGACTCTCCCTCCAGGGAGATCAGCACCTGCACGGCGTGCTGGTCGTGGCTGACCAGGGCCGGCGACGGGGTGTCGTAGTGGTTCACGACCGTGGTGGTGACGTCCGGCAGCCCGGCGACGACCTCCCGCACCGATGCCTCGAACTCGGGGTCGTCGACGGTCTTGTCGTCGCTGGAGTAGATCGCGACCACGTCGACGGTCTGGTTGCCGAAGACCTCCCGCTCCTTGGCCAGCTCCCGTGAGGACTCACTGCTCGGATCGTCGAAGCCACCCTGGGACAGGTCGCCGAAGACTCCCGCGCCGTAGGCACCCGCGCCGAGCACGACGAGGACTCCGATGACGACGACGTGCACGGCCCGACGGGCGATGACAGCACCCCAGCGCTCCATGGTGGACATCCCTTTGTGACGAGGTATCAGGAAGGTTAACGCCGTTAACTGTAAACAGTGTAAACTCGTCCCGTCAACGTCAATTCGGAGGAACTTTCGTGACACCAGCACCCGGCCGACGCGAGCGCCAGCGCCAGGCGACCCTCGACGAGATCGTCGACTCTGCGCGCGCGATCCTCGCCGAGGACGGCGAGCTGTCGCTGCGCGCCGTGGCCCAGCGCATGGGCATGACCGCTCCCGCGCTCTACCGCTACGTCGCGTCCTACCAAGACCTGTTGCGGGTGGTCGCGATCGGCATCGATGCCGCGATGACGGCCGAGCACCTCCAACCAGCCGTGGCGGCCCACCCCGCCGACGACCCGGCCATGCGCATCACGGCAGCGGCCCTGGCCTTCCGCCGCTGGGCACTGGCTTCGCGCAAGGAGTTCGACGTCGTGTTCACCAACATGGATGTCGCCTCGCTCTGCATCGACCCGACCCTGAGCGAGACCACGCTCGCCGAGGCATCCGCATCGGGCGCGCTCTTCAACGACCTGCTCGTGCAGATCTGGCAGAAGTACGACAGCCCCTACCCGGCACTGGCCGACCTCGACGACGACCTCGTCGAGATCCTGCGCGACCCGATCATGCCGGTCACACCGATCGAGATCCCCGACGACCTGCGCGGCCTGCTGTGGGTGTTCACCAGGTCATGGTCCGCGCTCTACGGCACGGTGACGCTGGAGGTGTTCGGCCACGTCGACCCACGGATGACCACCACCGGGGTGCTGTTCCGCCAGATGTTCCGCGACCAGGCGAGAGTCCTCGGCCTGGCTGACGAGCTGCCCCGGCTCGAGCCGTTCATCGTGGCCGAGCTGGCGCGCTGAGCGCTCGCGGCATCCGAGCTCCCCGGTGGTGAGGAGGCGAGGAACGAGCCGTCTCGAAACCACCCCGGGCCCACCCGGTGGTTGAGGAGGCGAGGAACGAGCCGTCTCGAAACCACCCCGGCCCACGACTCAGAGCGTGGTGCGCTCCAGCATCTCGTCGACCCACAACGGCACCAGGTCGCTGGCCCGGCCGTGCCGGGCCTCGGCGAAGAACGACGACCCCTCGCTCGGGACCAGGTTCAGCTCCAGGGTCTGGGCGCCGCAGGCCCTGGCCAGCTGCACGAACCCGGCGGCCGGATAGACCGCACCGGAGGTGCCGATCGAGACGAAGACGTCGGTGCTCATCAGGGCCCGCTGGATCCGGTCCATCTCGTAGGGCACCTCGCCGAACCAGACGACGTCCGGGCGCAGCTCGTTGACACCGCAGCGCGGGCAGGGCGGGAAGTCACTGAGACCGTCGGCCCACGGCGTACGTCGGTTGCAGCTGCGGCACAGGGCCGAGAGCAGCTCGCCGTGCATGTGCACCACGCGCCGTGAGCCACCGCGCTCGTGGAGGTCGTCGATGTTCTGGGTGACCAGCAGCAGGTCCTCGCCCAGGACGTCCTCGAGCCGGGCCAACGCCTCGTGGGCCGGGTTCGGAGCGACCTGGGCCAGCGCGGCACGACGGTCGTCGTAGAACTTCTGGACCATGCTCGGCTTCACGTCGTAGGCCTCGGGGGTGGCGACGTCCTCGATGCGGTGTCCCTCCCAGAGTCCGTCGGCGTCACGAAAGGTCGGCACTCCGCTCTCCGCGGAGATGCCAGCACCGGTCAGCACGACGACGTTCACATCCAGCACCCTATGTGCACAGTGACCGGGGACACGGCGATCCCTCCCGAATGACGGATCAGCCCGCGAGTGTGAGCGCACCTGGTCCGCCTCACGCGAGCTCCGCGAACCGGGCCCAGCGCGTCGGATCCGTCAGTAGTACCAGGGGAAGGGTGACCAGTCGGGGTCGCGCTTCTCCAGGAACTGGTCGCGCCCCTCGACCGCCTCGTCGGTCATGTAGGCCAGGCGTGTGGTCTCGCCGGCGAAGAGCTGCTGGCCGACCAGGCCGTCGTCGATCAGGTTGAAGGAGTACTTCAGCATCCGCTGTGCCGTGGGCGACTTGCCGTTGACCTTGCGACCCCACTCGAGGGCCTCCTTCTCCAGGTCGGCATGGTCGACGACCTTGTTCACCGCACCCATGGCGTGCATCTGCTCGGCGTCGTACTCGTCGCCGAGGAAGAAGATCTCCCGGGCGAACTTCTGCCCGACCTGGCGGGCGAGGTACGCCGACCCGAAGCCGCCGTCGAACGAGCCGACGTCGGCGTCGGTCTGCTTGAAACGGGCGTGCTCCCGAGAGGCCAGGGTCAGGTCACAGACAGCGTGCAGCGAGTGCCCCCCACCGGCCGCCCAGCCGTTGACCACGCAGATGACCACCTTCGGCATGAAGCGGATCAGTCGCTGCACCTCGAGGATGTGCAGGCGACCGAGCCTGGCCTTGTCGATCGGGCTGGGTTCCTCGGCCCCGGTGTCGGTGTTGCCGGCCTCCCCGGCCTCGTACTGGTAGCCGGCCCGCCCCCGGATCCGCTGGTCGCCGCCCGTGCAGAACGCCCACTTGCCGTTCTTCTCGCTGGGACCGTTGCCGGTCAGCAGCACGCACCCGACATCGGCCGACGTCCGCGCGTGCTCCAGGACCGTGAGCAGCTCGTCGACGGTGTGGGGACGGAACGCGTTGAGCACGTCCGGCCGGTCGAAGGCCACGCGCACCGTGCCGTGGTCCCTCGCCCGGTGGTAGGTCAGGTCGGTCATGCCCTCGAATCCGGGGACCACGTCCCAGGCCTCGGGGTCGAAGATCTCGGAGACTCCGTCAATCGCGCTCATGGGCGCAGGCTATCGGCCGCAGACGGCAGGCTGACAGCGAGACCGGCGGCCTCACAGTTGATCGCTCCAGTTCCACCCGTTTCGGCGCTGATGTTCACGGCGGCAGGAAGTTCGCCGTTGTACTGGGGAACTGACGCTCAACCGCCGCGCGCTCTGCGCGAACTTCCTGCTGAAATGAACGCTGAGGCCTCTGGAATGGCACGCCCGCGCGTGCTGTTCTTGTGGACATGACACTTCAAGGCGAATACCAGCCCAGTGCGGCCGAATGGGTCCGCAACCAGGTCGCGGCCTACGAGGCCTCCGGTGGCAAGGAGGCCAACACGCTTCCTGACGGTCGACCGATCGTGGTGATCACCTCCCGCGGCCACAAGTCCCAGAACCTCCGCAAGAACCCGGTCATGCGCGTCGAGCACGACGGGGTCTACGCCGCTGTCGCGTCGAAGGGCGGCGCCCCGGAGCACCCGGAGTGGTTCCACAACTTCGTGGCCGACCCGCACGTCGACCTGCAGGACGGCCCCGAGCCCCACGAGTACGTCGCCCGGCTCGCCACCGACGACGAGCGCGCCGAGTGGTGGCCACGTGCGGTCGAGGCGTTCCCGCCGTACGCCGAGTACCAGGAGAAGACCGACCGCACGATCCCGCTCTTCCTGCTCGAGCGCGCCTGAGCACACACCCCCTCGGTCCACGAGCCTTGGCCGGATAACCCGTGGCGCCGACCCACGGGCGGCACGTACCGTCTGCGCGTGGAACCGCTGACCGCTGCCGAGATCCGGGCCTCGTTCCTGAACTGCTCCAAGGGTGAGGCGAAGCGGGCCGTGCTCCCCGACCTGGACGAAGTTCCGTGGTCGGACCTCGACTTCCTCGGCTGGGCGGACCCGTCCGGTTCCTCGCGCGCCTACCTCGTGGTGCCGCGCGAGGAGGGGCTCATCGGCCTGCTGCTGCGCCAGAACCCGGCCGGCAAGGGCACCGCTCGGCGCAGCAAGCTCTGCGAGATCTGCCTGACCGCGCACACCGACACCGGTGTCTGCCTGACCGTGGCCGCCAAGACCGGGCCAGCCGGCAAGCGAGGCGACACCACCGGGATCCACATATGTCGCGACCTGGGCTGCTCCCTCTACGCGCGCGGCAAGAAGGCCTCAGGGGTCCCCAGGCTGCGCGAGACCCTGCCGATCGAGGCGATGGTGGAGCGGGTCCAGGTCCACCTGGACGGGTTCGTACGCCGAGTGCTCGCGGGCTGAGGTCCCCCGCCCGGCGGGACCCCTCGACGACTCACGACCGGGAGATCGAGACCGCCAGGCTGACCAGGTGGTTGAGTCGGGCCATCTCGGACTCGAGGATCGCCGGACCACCGCGCCGTCCGACCAGGATCAGCTCCTCGGAGACCAGCGGCACCGCGGCCAGGAGGTTGTTCTCGTCCTCCGACGGGAGCTGCATGGCCCGGTCGACGTCGTGCCACTCGACGACATCGGGAGCCGCGGGGGTGCCGTGCACGCGCACCGCACCCTCCGGCGTACGTCGGACCCGGGCGCCCCAGTCGACACGGAAGGTTGCGGGCAACAGGTCGACCAGCCGATTGAGCGCATCGCTCGGGTGGGCGGTCAGCTCCTCGACCGCCTCCAGGTCCATCACCAGGCTGCCGCCGGCGGCGTACCGCGAGATCCACACGACGTTGACACCGTCGACCGAGTTGCACGCGGAGACGATCGAGTCGGGCATCGTGCCGGGCACCATCTCGAGGAGGACGTCGTCGACCGCGGTGCCGTCGTGGCGGTGCTCGACGATCTCGATCGCCTCGATGTCACCGCCGGCCTCACCGATCGTGGTGGCCAGGCGCCCCAACGACCCGGGGACGTCGGGCAACTCGACACGGAGCAGGAAGGCCATGCCCCGACTCTATCCGCCGGATGTTTCGCCCGGATTGCGAATTTCCTTGTTGGGACGACGCGCGCCGCACGGGCGGCACCGGGTCACTCCTTCGGTGGCTGCGCGAGCGGCACCGTCGCGATCACCTCGTGCCGGGGCCGTCGGCGCGGGCCCTCGCCGAGGTGCGAGGCGACCAGGCCGAGCTCGTGGACGGTCCAGGATGGACCCTCGTAGGCGTCGAGCAGCCGGACCCAGCTCGAGATCTCGCTCGGACGCCCCAACCGGCCGAGGGTCAGGTGGGCGCGGAACGGCCCCCCGCTCGGCACGGCACCGGCCGCGTTGGCCGCGTTGCGGGTTGCCGCCGCCGTCGACGCGAGCGCGTCAGTCTCCCCACCGACGCCGCACCACAGCACCTTGGCCCGCGCCGGATTCGGAAAGGCACCGCCTCCGCGCAACGTCAGTCGGAACGACGCCCGCCGACCCGCCACCTCACCCAACCGTGCGACCAGGTCGTCGATCCGCCACGGATCCACCTGGGGCATGAACGTGAGCGTCAGGTGCCACTGGTCGACGGCGGCCCAGCGGAAGTCGGCCGCGGCACGGCGGGGTTCGACGAACGTATCCAGGTGGTCGATGGCCTCGACCGGTGGGACGACGGCGACGAACAGCCTCACGCCATCACGGTACGCCGGACTAGAGACCGAGATCGCGGCCGATGAGCTCCTTCATGATCTCGTTGGAGCCGGCCCAGATCTTCGAGACGCGGGCGTCGCGCCAGGCGCGGGCCACGCGGTACTCGTTCATGAAGCCGTAGCCACCATGCAGCTGCACGCAGTGGTCGAGCACCTCGTTCTGGACCTGCGAGGTCCACCACTTGGCCTTGGCCGCGTCGACCGGCGTCAGCTCACCCTTGGTGTGCGCGAGGACGCACTGGTCGAGGTAGGTCTCGGTGACCTCGATCTGGGTGAACAGCTCGGCGAGCAGGAACTTGTTGTGCTGGAAGGAGCCGATGCCCTGGCCGAACGCCTTGCGGTCCTTGGTGTACTGCAGCGTCTCGATCAGGATCTGCTTGGCGTGGGCGACGTTGGAGATCGCGCAACCGATGCGTTCCTGGGGCAGCTTCTGCATCATGTGGATGAAGCCGTTGTCGAGCTCGCCGATGATGTGGTCGTCGCCCAAGCGCACGTTCTCGAAGAACAGCTCGGCGGTGTCGGACTCGTCCTGCCCGACCTTGTCGAGCTTGCGGCCGCGGCTGAAGCCCTCGGCGTCGGCGGGGATCGCGAAGAGCGTGATGCCGCGGGCCTTCTTCTCCGGGCTGGTGCGCACCGCGGTGATGACCAGGTCGGCGGAGTAGCCGTTGGTGATGAAGGTCTTCGACCCGTTGATGACCCACTGGTCGCCGTCGCGGACCGCGGTGGTCTTGAGGCCGGCCAGGTCGGAGCCGCCGGACGGCTCGGTCATCCCGATCGCGAGCAGGATCTCGCCGGCAGCGACGCCCGGCAGCCACTTCTGCTTCTGCTCCTCGGTGCCGAGCTCGACGATGTAGGGAGCGGTGATGTCGGCATGGATCCCGGTGCAGGCACCCAGTGCCGCGTTGATCTTGCTGAGCTCCTCGAAGAACACCGCGTTGAAGCGGTAGTCGCCGGCCCCGGAGCCGCCGTACTCCTCGGGGATCTCGAGCCCGAGGAAGCCCTGGCGCCCCGCGCCGAGCCAGTACTCGCGCGGCAGCGCCTTGTCGCGGGCGTGCTCCTCGACGTGCGGGACGACCTCGCGGTCGAGGAACTCCCGGACGGAGGAGCGGAAGGATTCGTGGTCGGCGTCATAGATGGTGCGCTTCATGACCGGGATCCTACTCGCCGGTAGTCGCGGCCTGCTCGAGGCGTTGGCGCAACCCCGAGGCCCGGACGGCGCGCCGCTCGACGGCACCGCGCACGGTCGCCTCCGCACCGACCACGCGCACCCGTTCCTCGGCACGTGTCACGGCCGTGTAGAAGAGCTCGCGCGTCAGCAGGCGTGAGTCCTCGTCGGGCAGCAGCACCGTGACCTCCTCGGCCTGGCTGCCCTGCGCCTTGTGGATCGTCATCGCGTGCATCGTCTTCACGGAGTCGAGACGACTCGGCGCGAAGTCGAGCAGGCCGTTCGGCCCGTCGAAGACCACCCGCGCCGCACCGTCCTCCGGCCGGCGCACCACCACGCCGGTGTCGCCGTTGTGCAGGCCCAGGGCGTAGTCGTTGGCGGTCACCAGCACCGGCCGGCCGACGTACCAGGTGTCGTAGAGCGGGTCGCCGGTCGTCTCGGAGATCCACGCCTCCACCTGCCGGTTCCAGTGGCGTACGCCGTGTGGTCCCTCGCGGTGCGCACAGAGCAGCCGGTGCTGGTCGAGGGCCGCCAGAGCACCGAGCGCGTCGCCCTGCTCGGCGGCACGGCGTACGTCCAGGGCGGCGGTGACCACGCGGGTGCGCAGCAGCGGCCCGGGGTCGGGGTCCGTGACGAAGCCGATCTCGCCGTCCGAGGACGAGGCGTCGTGCAGAACGGCGAGGGCCTGCTCGGCATCGCCGGCCTTGAGGGCCTCGGCCAAGGCAATGATCCGTGTCGTCGAGCGGTGGTTGGTCCGCAGCGCCGCGACCGTGCCGTCGTCGGGCAGGCCGCGGACCAGGTCGCCGAGCACGGCGCCGGCGTCGACCGAGGCGAGCTGGTCGGGGTCGCCGACCAGGACCAACCGGGCATCGGGCCGCACCGCCTCGAGCAGGCGCGCCATCATCGTCAGCGAGACCATCGAGGTCTCGTCGACCACCACGACGTCGTAGGGCAACCGGTTGGCCCGGTGGTGCCGGAAGCGGGTGCCGTTGTCGCGCCGCGACCCGAGGAGCCGGTGCAACGTCGAGGCGGTGAGGCCGTCGAGCCTGACCCGATCGGCCGGGTCGGTGAAGCGTGCGGTCTCCGCACGGACCGACTCCTGGAGCCGGGCGGCGGCCTTGCCCGTGGGCGCCGCCAGCGCGATCCGGAGGTCCTGGTCGGCGGCCTCGGCCTGCTCGGCGAGCACGGCCAGCAGGCCGGCCACGGTGGTCGTCTTGCCGGTCCCCGGACCGCCGGTCAGCACGGTCGTGCGCTGGCGCACCGCCTGGGCGACCGCGGCGACCTGCTCCTCGTAGCCGTCGACCGGGAACACCCGGGCCAGTCCCGCGGACAGCACCGTCTCGTCCACCATCGGGGGCTCGAGAGCGCGCCGGGCCCGCAGGTCGGCGACGACCGCGGTCTCCTGGCGCCAGTAGCGGTCGAGGTGCAGCAGCTCGAACTCCCAGTGCAGCACGCCTGCCCGGACCAGCGGGCTCGCCTCGATCGCCGCGACCCACGGCTCCGGCTCGGGCCAGGCCAGCGACGGCTCGACGTCGGCGACGGTGGCCGGCTCCAGGCACACCGAGCCGTGACGAACAGCCCGCGAGGCCAGCGCGACCGCCAGCAGCACGGACTCGTCGACCTCCCCACCGAGCACACCGAGCCTGGTGGCGACGTGCACGTCGGCGGCGGTGAGCACCCCGGCTTCGTTGAAGTCGCGCAGCAGGCCCGACGAGCGACGAGCCAGTCGGCGGTCGTGCTCGCCGCTCAGCTCATAGAGGTCGGTCATGGCGCCACCCCGTCCAACAGGTCGCTCAGCGCCTCGACGAGTGCCACCGGCGGCCGCCACGAGAAGACACCGGTCGGGTGCCCGTCGTAGGTCGGGGTGTCCGGGCCGCACATGCCGCGCAGGTAGAGATAGAGCACTCCACCGAGGTGGGTCGAGGGGTCGTAGTCGGCGAGTCGCCAGCGCAGGTAGCGGTGCAGCACGACGGCGTAGAGCAGCGCCTGCAACGGGTAGTCGGAGTGGCCCATCGCCGCCTCCAGCGCCTCGGGCCGGTAGTCGGCCGAGGTGAGCGCCTCGTCGAAGCCGCCGAGCCAGTTGGTCTTGTAGTCGACGATCAGGAAGGTGCCACCGATCCGCAGCACCACGTCCACCGACCCGGTGAGGTAGCCGCGCAGGTCCTGTCCACCGAGGTTCGGATCGGCCAGGGCCTCCGCATAGGGCAGCAGCGGGTCGCCCGCGGGGAGGTGGCGACGCAGCAGCGGCGCCACGTCACCGAGTCGCACCGGTTCCGTCGGGTAGTGGACCTCGTCGCCGCCGGAGAGCGGCAGCTCGAACTCGAGCTCGCACAACCGGTCGGCCATCGGGATCGCACGCAGCGTCGCGTCGCCGGCCAGTGGGCCCAGCGGGCTCTCGCAGACCACGATCAGGGCCTCGGCCAGCCCGGCCGGGTCCAGCTCCACCGGCCATCGGACCAGCTGTTCCCGGACCCGGACGAGGAGCTCGGCCCGGAAGTCGGGCGCAGACGGGTCCGCGGTCTCCAGGACGCCGTGCACCAAGGAGCCGAATGTCGCTCCCACCGGCAGCTCGCCCATCGGCGATGGCACCACAGCACCTCCGGTGGTTGAGGAGCGAGCGCCAGCGAGTGTTGGTTCCTGAGGAGGCGAGGTACGAGCCGTCTCGAAGGGCTCGAAACCACCAGACCCAGCGACCGACACCACCTGCGGCACATCGGGCTCGTCCTCGCGCGGCGTCTCCTCGGGCTCGCTGGCCACGCCGGCCACCACCGGGTCCACCGTGTCGACACTGCTCAACGCCGAGTACGACGTACGCCGCCACGCGGTGTCCACCGACCGGTCGAACGTGCGGGCACTCAGGTCGTCGCCGGGCCGCGGGAGCTCGGCGTCGGTGAGCTGTGCCGGGACGGCCGGCAGCCACGTCGGTCCGCCGTGGCGCTGCCAGGCGTCGAAGAAGGCCTGCGTGGCGTCGTCGTCGGACAGCGGCACCTCGGGCGGCACCGCTGACATCGACGGCCCACGACCGATCAGCATCCGGTGCAGGGCCGAGGTCTTGGCGTTGTTGGACGGTGCCCACCAGGCCACCACCTGGGACTGGGCACGCGTCATCGCGACGTAGAGCAACCGCAGGGACTCGCCCAGGTCCTCCGCCTTGTGGCGCGCGACGTTCCCCCGCCAGTCGTCTCCACCGCTGCCGACGTCGATGCACCGTTGTTCGTCAGAGGGCGCGTGGAACAAGGGAATTGCCGGGTCGCGGGAGAACCTGTCGGCCACGAACGGCAGGTGCACCACGGGGTACTCCAGCCCCTTGCTGCCGTGGATGGTGACCAGCTGGACTGCCGCCGCGTCACTGTCGAGGCGTCGGGTCCGCTCGGAGGCGACCTGGACCTTGTCGTCGGCCATCTGGTCGCGCAGCCAGGTCAGCACGGCGACCAGTCCGAGCCGATCGACCAACGCGGCCTGGTGCAGGGCCTGGGCGACGTGGCGCAGGTCGGTGAGGTGACGCTCGCCGTCCACACGGGAGAGCACGCGGGCATAGAGCCCACCGATGACGGCGGCCTCCATCACCGCGGCGACGCCACGCAGGCTGAACAGCTCCGCCCACTCACGCATCGTGCTCGCGACACGGTCGGTGAGGTCCTCGTCGGCGTCGAGCTCCACCGCGTCGATCCCGAGGAAGGAGGTGAGCGCCGCGCTGCGCACCCGGGCCGAGCGGTGCGGCTGCTCCAGCGCCTCGAGCAGGGTCAACCACTCGACGGCCGCAGGCGTGGCGAAGACGCTGCCGCCACCGGCCACGACGGCCGGCACGCCGATCTCGTGCAGCGCCTCGCGCACCAGCTGCAGGCTCTTGCCCGTGTGGGCGAGGACCGCGACGTCCCCCGGCGCGATCGGGCGCCCGTCGTAGGTCGCCCCGGAGGTCAGTAGGTTCTTGATGTCGTGCGCACAGTCCCGGGCGACCAGCGGCCGGATGCGTCCGACCGGGACGCCCTTGGCGCCGCGCAGGTTGAACTGCTCCCGGCGCACCACACGCAACCGGAACGGAGCGTCGTCGGGAGCGCCCACGAGCCGGGACTCGTCGTGCGCCGCCTCCACCGGGCGTACGACGATGCGGGGGTCGCCGAGCTCGGCGGCGTCGAGCACCGTCTGCAGGGAGCTGAGCAGCGGCTGGTCCGCGCGCCAGTTGGTGGCCAGCGTCTTGCGGGTGTCGGCGGTGGCCGCGGCGGCGAGATAGGTGACCACGTCGCCCCCACGGAAGGCATAGATCGCCTGCTTCGGGTCGCCGATCAGCACCATCCGGGCGTGCCCGGTGAAGGCCCGGTCGAGCACCTGCCACTGCACCGGGTCGGTGTCCTGGAACTCGTCGACCAGCACGACCTTCCAGCGTTGCCGCATCCGTGCCCGGGCCGGGGCGTCCTCCTCGTCGAGGGCGTGGGCGAGCTGGGAGAGCAGGTCGTCATAGCTGAGCACACCGAGCCGGCGCTTGCGGCGGTCCATCTCGGCACGCACCGCACGGGCGAAGCCGAGGCGCCGTCCGGGCTTGCTCGACGGCTCAGCAGACGTGGGCTCGAGCCGGGCCTGGGGATCGCCGACGGCGGCCCGGGCCAGGCTGAGCGCTTCGGAGCGACTGAACAGCGGGCCGTCCTCCGCGTCGGCGAAGCCGCGGAGGTAGAGGTCGTCGACCACCTCCACGAGAAGGTCGTCCAGGTCCTCGACCAGGCGGGCACTGGAGTCGGTGTCACCGGCGACGCCGAGGCTGCGCAGCACCAGCTGGCAGAACTGGTGGGTGGTGGCGATGGTGGCGGCGTCGAAGCTGCCCAACGCCTCGCGGAGGTTGTGCCGTCGCTCGGCGACCTCCTGCTGCGTGCCGGTGAGGAGGAGCTCGATCAGGTCGTTCTCCTGGTGTGGCGCGGCCGGGTCGGCCAGGGCCTGCTCGGCCTCGACCAGCTGGGCGCGCACACGCTCACGCAGCTCCTGGCTGGCGGCGCGCCCGAAGGTGACCACCAGCATCTCCTCGAGCCGGGCCTCCCCCTCGGCCACGAAGCGGGTCACCAGTGCGCCGATGGTCCAGGTCTTGCCGGTGCCGGCACTGGCCTCGAGCAGGGTGGTCCCGGTCGGCAGCGGGTCCGTGATGTCGAAGGGCTCGAGGTCCTCGACGAATAGGTCTGCTCCCGGGCCGCCGCGGCCTCTCGCTTCGCTCACAGGGAGCTCACCTGCTCGGCTCCGCTCAACAGCGGGCTCCAGACCCGCCACGCATACTGTCCCAACCGGTGCGGCTCGTCGTTGAAGTCCTCGTCGGCGCGCGGGGGCACGGTCAGCACGGAGATCGGCGCACCGTCCCCGAAGAGGCGCACATGCGCTGCGTCGTCCTGCTCACCGGGGATCACCAGCGCGCGGTCACGATCGGTGCGCCACTCCCGCTCGGCCATCTCCACCGGGTCCTTCGGGTCACCCATCCGGGAGCGCACGCTCGCCTCGGCGTACGCCAGACCGGTGCGCAGGGGCAGGGGCAAGGGTTCGCGGAGCCCGCGGTCGTGCAGGTCGACGAGCTCACGCAGCCACCCCACGGCACGGTGGTCGAGCGGCCCGGCCAGCGCGTGCTGCGGCCCGGCCTTGCCCTTGCCGACGGCCGAGGCGATCCAGTGGTCGTCGGGCCGCGAGGCGCTCAGCGTCAGCAGGTTGATCCACGACTCGAGCCGCTGCCTCGCACGCAGCGACGAGTAGGTCACCGAGACGATCCGGTTGCCGCGGATGCCCGAGACGGTGCCGGTCAGCCGTCTCCCGTCGCCCAGGTCGACGTCCACGTCGAGACTGCGCGGCGTGCCCTGACGCAGCTGGTCGGTCCTCTGCACCAGGGCCTGCACGTCGTTCACCACCGACCGCAACGTCTGCTGGCCGAGCAGCGCGGGAGGCAGCAGGCCGCGCAGCTGCTCGGCCGTCATGCTGGAGACCGGGTCGAGGCCGTCGAGCACGTCGCGCAGCAGTCGGTCCCCCACGCCCCACTTCTCCAGCGGGTCGAGCTCGATCGGGATCGCGTCGAGGGTCTCCTCGGCCTCCAGCGGCGAGGAGACGTCGAGCCGGCGGCGCAGGAATGCCCGGGCCGGGTGCGCGAAGAACTGCTGCAGGTCTTCGAGCGCGACGTCCTCGCTCGGCCACGCCGGCAGCGGGTCGGCGATCAGGGGCCCGGGCACTGTCCGCTCGGCCACCGCGGCGCGCGCACCTGCGGCCGCTGCGCGGTCGAAGCTGAACACCCGGTCGGGGTCGGTCAGCCCCGGCACCTCGAGGTTGCGCCGGTCGAAGGGCTGCAGCGGGTGGCGGGTCAGCACGCCGGCGTCGGGCGCGGTGCGGGCGACCGCGTCCAGCAGCTCCCCGAGGGGTACGGCGGGGGGCCGCTCCGCGCCGGTCTGCTCGTTGGCACCGGTGTAGGTGACCACCAGTCGTTCGGTGGCTGCGAGCACGGCGTCGAGCAGGAGCTGCCGGTCCTCGCTGCGCACGTCACGTTCACCGGTCTGCGGACTCCGGGCGAGCACGTCGTCACCGTCGAGGCTGCCGGTGCGGGGGAAGACGCCGTCGTCGAGACCGATCAGGCAGACCACCCGGTGCGGCACCGACCGCATCGGCACCATCGTGCAGACGGTCAGCGTGCCGGTGCGGAAGTTGGCGCGGGTGGGACGCCCGGAGAGTCGATGGGCGAGCAGGTTGCGGACGTCGGCATGCCGCAGCTCCGTGCTCTCCACCGCGTCGACCGCATCGCGGATCGTGGCCAGCTCCCGGTCGAACTGCGCGACCTGCCAGGCGTCGTCACGCTCGACGTCGGTCAGCGCGAGGACTCCGTCACCCAGGGCCCGCACCCAGTCCTGGACCGAGTGCGCGTCGGCCATGGCGGAGAAGACAGCGTCGAGACGGTCGACGTACTCGGCCAGTCGGCCGACCAGGTCGATGTCACCGGAGGAAACGTCGTCGACGGGCAGCGCGGCGCCGAGCCACTGGTGCTCGTCCTCGGCCATCGCCACCCCCAGCAGGACCCGGTCCAGCCCGGCGCGCCAGGTGTTCTGGCCGAAGCGGCCGAGCGCGTAGTCGGCGCGGCCGGCCGCGTCCATGCCCCAGCGGATGCCGGCCTGGCCGACCCAGCGGGACACCTGGTCGAGGTCGTCCTCGTCGAGGGCGAACCGTTGCCGCACCGGAGCGGAGGCGAGCAGGTCGAGCACCTCGGTGGCGGTGACCCGACCGCCGGCGACCTCGACCAGTCGCGCCGCCACCGCCAGGAGGGGGTTGGTGCTGGACAGCGCCCGGTCGGCGAGCCTCACCCGCAGCCGGTGGGCGGGATGGCCGGCCCCGCCGGTGACCTCGCCGAGCCCGAAGCCGGCCTGGATCAGCGGCGCATAGGTCTCGATGTCGGGGCACATCACCAGGATGTCGCGCGGCTCGAGGGTCGGGTCGTCGGCGAGCAGTCCGACGAGGACCTCACGCAGCACGTCGACCTGGCGTGAGGGCCCGTGGCAGGCGTGCACCTGGACGGTGGCGTCCTTCGGGTCCGCCGCGCGCGGCGTGGGAGTGGCGTTGCCTCGCAGGTCGGCCTGCAGGTGCCCGAGCAGGGTCTCCGGAGCGACGATGGTGTCGGCGGACGCGGAGTCCTCGCCGTCGGCCAGCGCCAGGTTCCGCTGCAGCTCGCGCGAGTCCCGCCCGAGTGAGGCCAGCAGCGGATGGTGGACGTGCTCGGCGGACCGGTCGTCGGCCCGGGCGACCGGACCCGCGGCGGCGACGTCCACGAGGTCGTCCCAGAGCCGTCCGGACGGCTGCGGCAACCAGAGGTGCACGTCACGCAACGCGCCCAGCGCACCGAGCAGCTGGACCTCGGTGCAGGGCAGCCGGGTGTGGCCGAACAGCGAGAGCCGGTCCGGCAGGTCGAGCCCGTCCCCGCCGGCAGCCAGGGCAGCGAGCGTCCGCTCGTGGCGCACGTCGGGCGGCTCCACGTCACGACGGGCCACCACCCGGCGCCACAGCTCGGCCTGCCAGTGCAGGTCCGGGTCGAGCGGGCTGGCGCACCCGTCGGTGTCGTGACCCTCGCGCCAGTCGGTGAGCAGCTGCGGCCGCTGGGCGGCGTACGACGTGAACAGGCCGGCGATCCGGCGCGCCACGGAGAAGCGACGACTGCGCCGGAGCTCGCCGTCCTCCCCCGGCACCTCGTGGCCCAAGTGGGTGGCCAGCGTGGTGCACCACTGCTCACCGAGGCTCTCGTCGACGACCTCGAGCACCGTCCACACCAGGCGATCGGCATCCCACGGGTCGTCGCGCTCGCGACCGATCAGCATCGACACGAGCGAGTGGGGGCTCAGGAAGCGGACCCCGGCACAGACCCCGTCACCGCCGCGGGCGCCCACCCCGAGCCGGTGGGAGAGGCGCTGGGTCAGCCACCGCTCCACGCCGCGGGCAGGAACCACCACGACCTCCTGGGCGAACGGGTCCGCCAGCGGCTTCTCGAGGAGCGAGGCCAACCCGTCCGCCAGGAGATCGGTGCGTTCTGCACGATGAAGGCGGAGGCTCACGCGGGACACCCTTGCACACGTGAACCGAGGTCTCGGGCGGTTTGGCTCCGTGCCCGTGTCGGTGCTGGAGGACCACCGCGTCAGCCACGAGCTCGCCGACCTGTGGCGGCACCGCCGGCGCCTGATCGACTACGCGCGGAAGAGCAGGGGCAGGACGGCGCACGCATCGTCCCGCAACCGCTCGGGCACCGCGTCGTCGCCGTGCAGGTGGGCCAGCAAGGCCCTGAAGAAGACCCCGTCGACCATCGCATAGCTCACGGAGGGCGAGAAGGCCGGCTGCCGGCCGCTGAGCTCGGCGAACCGGGTCACCACACGCCAGATCATGTCCTCGAGCAGCAGGTCGATCTCGGCAACCTGCTCCGCGAGCTCCTGCTCGAACATGCTCTGGCCCCGCAGGTCGTACCAGAGGCGGTGCATCGAGGCGTCCTCGCACATCGTCGCGACCAGTCGCTCCACGAAGCGCTCGGCCAGCTCCTCCGCGCTCGTGGCGGTGGCGATGATCTCGTCGTACCGGGTGGCGCAGTCCGCCTTGTAGTACCTCACGCAGTGCAGGATCAGGTCAGCCTTGCCCGAGAAGTAGTAGTGCACCACTCCGTGGGAGAACTCCGAGTTCTGCGCGATCTCGCGCAGGCTGGTCCGGGCGTAGCCCAGCTCACCCAGCGTCGCCAGGGCGGACTCGGCCAGCTGGGCCCGGCGTTCGTCGTACTTCTCCTCGCGCGACCGCTTCGCCCTGTGCTGCTTCCCCGCAGTCCCCGTCACCCGACCACCTTACGCTCGTGCGACGGAGCCCGGGCATACCCAATCTTGGCGATAGTCCAGCCCCGTTCGGCCCGCCTCCTTGACGACCGTCAAGCTTCGGTCGCACCCTTGGACGGTGGTCTGGTCAGCCATGAGGTCCCCCACTCTGCCCCCGTTTGGAGTTCATGTGCTGCCCTCTCGTCGCGCGGTCGTGTTCGGCAACCCCGGCCCCTTGGTCGACAGGATCACGGACCGACTGACCGAGCAGCGGACCCCCACTGCGTGGTGGCCACCGAGCCCGGCCTCCAGAACGTGGACGCGCTGACCAGGGCCTTTGCCGACGCGCGGGTCGTGATCAACGCCCACGGCGCGTTCGCTGTCACCGGGCACGATGTCGCCGGGGCCGCGCTCGCCGCCGGTTGCCACTACGTCGACACCTCCAACGAGCAGCACTGGCTGGTCAAGGCCCGAGAGGTCTGGCACCAGCAGTACGCCGACCGCGGGCTGCTCATGGTGCCCGGGCTGGCCCAGCCGTTCACCACCAGCGAGATCGCCGCCAACATCTCGTTGGAGACACCGGGGGCCCAAGCCCTGGACATCCTCACGCTCTGGACCGAGCTCGCGGCCGACTCGTCCGTGCGGTGGCTGAGCCGGGTCGCCGAGCACCACGGCTTCGACGCCCGCGACCCCGGCACCTGGCGGTTGGACCGTGTCCTGAACCTCCGCGTGCCCGGCAGGAGCGAGCCCGGCATGGCGATCCGGTGCGACGAGTCGCCCCACGAGGTGTGGTTCCGGGACGACGCACGCGTCACCGAGCTGCGGGCGTACGGCGGCGCCGCCGAGCGCTCGGCGCTGGAGCGGGCGCTGGCCGAGGAGCTGACCTGCGGGTCCGACGAAGGAGCCAGCCCGATCTCCCACGGCCGTCGGGTCGACACCTCGATCGACGTGGTCTACTCCGAGGGCCACGGCCGGCGTACTCACGTGGTGATGGAAGGGGCCCGCCCCTACGACCAGACCGCCACACTCCATGCCGTCGCCGCGCGGTACCTGCTGACCGAAGCGCCGCGGCGAACCGGCTTCGCCTCCGGCTGCCAGGCATTCGGCCACCGGTTCCTGCTCGATGCGCTGGTCGACGCCGAGCTGATGCTCCCGCCCGCGGTCACGGTCGACGCCTGATCCCCGGTCACGGCTAACCTGCCGTCATGCACCGACGCAGACTCATCGCGCACACCACCACGGTGGGCCTGGCGCTTTCGGCCCTCGTCCTCAGCGGTTGTGGCTCGACCGGTGCCGCGGACGGTCCGGCTGGCCGCATCGGCGCCGCCGCCACGGGGGCGCCGCTGCATCCCGACGAGCCGCTCGACGACGAGCAGCTGGCCACCGTGCTGCTGAAGGTCGACGAGCTGGGGTCCGACTATGCCGAGGACACCGAGCGCTCGGACGACCCGGCCCGCGACTGCCTCCACGAGCTCCTCGACGTGACGAACTTCGGGCTCGCCGAGCCCGAGTCCCACGACGACGCGGAGTTCTTCGGCACCGAGACCCACAACCAGGGCGAGACCGTGCTCTCCTCCGTGGCGTCCTACCAGAACGAGACCGCCGCCGAGAGCACGTACGACGACTACCGCGAGCACGTGGACGAGTGCACGCGTGTGACGTTCACCCGGGACAAGCGTCGATGGGACCTCCGCATGAGTCATGACGAGGACCTCGCGGTGGATGCCGAGGAGCAGCTGAACCTGCACATCGACGGTTCCATGACGTGGAAGCAGAACACCTACGAGGTGACCGGGAAGTACTCCCTCGTGCGCAGCCAGAACGACGTCGTCGGGCTGGCGCTGATCGCCGTCGACGCGGCCCAGCCGCCCAGCAGGACCGTCGACCCGATGCTGGTGCGTTCGGCCAATCGCCTCATCGACCTCAACTGGTGAGACCTGGGACGAGACCCGCGCGTCGGGGGTAGCAGCGCGAGCCTCGCCGAAAGAGGTGTTGGGGAGGCGTCTCGGGTCACCTCCCCAACCCTTCAAATGGTGCCCGAAGCGTGCCGACCCTGTCTCTGATTTCTTGAGAAATCCCCCAAATCGGACATCCGGATCGACGGCCGGAAACGCAGAGGCCGGACCCGATGTGGGTCCGGCCTCCTGCTTCTCTTGTGCGCCTGTAGGGATTCGAACCCCAAACCTTCTGATCCGTAGTCAGATGCTCTATCCGTTGAGCTACAGGCGCAACGCCCTCACCGAAGCGAGGACTGGAAGAGAATAGCCGACACCCGTCGGTTTCTCGAAATCAGTTGCCGTCACGCAGTTCGTGGAGCAGTCCCTCGGTGTCGCTCCACAGCGACGCGAGGATCGCGCGGCCCGCAACCAGCAGGTCCGCGACAGCGGCAGTGGTGACCGAGTAGACGACCAGGGAGCCCTCGCGGGTGGAGGTGACCAGGCCGGCGCGGCGCAGCACCGCGAGCTGCTGGGAGAGGTTCGACGACTCGACGTCGATCGTGGCGAGCAGGTCGCGCACCGGGGTCGGCCTCTCGACCAGTAGCTCAAGCACTCGGATCCGGACGGGGTGTCCCAACGTGCGGAAGAGGTCTGCCTTAGCCTGATTGATGGGGATACTGGTCGTCATCTCACCTCCCTGAGGTTTGAACCGAGGATTCAACGTCGAAGACTCAACGCGGTAGATTCACCAGAGATGAACACTACATTAGTTGAAAAGTTCTTCAACTAATGGAACCCTGCAGCACACGGGGTGGGACTTACGCAGTCCCACCAAAACCGACACTTCCACCGAGAGGGTCAAGGCACACGATGGCAGACGTTGAGGCAACACTGGATGCGGCTGGGGTCACCAACCCCCACGTTCGTGAGTATGTCCGTTACTACGCGGAGCTCACCGGCGCAGAGCGCGTCGAGGTCGTCAGCGCCGCCGACGACGCCCGCCTGATCCAGGAAGCCCTGGATGCTGGCGAGCTCGACCCGGCCGGCGATGGGCTCTACTACTCACGGTCCTACTTCAAGGACACCGCCCGCTCCGAAGAGCGCACGATCGTGGCGACCAACGACCCCAAGGACAAGGGCGTCTACAACAACTGGAAGCCCGCCTCGGAGATGAAGCCGATGCTCGAGGACCGCATGCGCGGCGCCTCGAAGGGCAAGACGATGTACGTCATCCCCTACCTGATGTCCCCTCCCGGCAACGACCTCGCCCCGTGGGCCGCCGGCGTCGAGCTGACTGACGCCCGCACCGTCGTGCTGCACATGATCCGCATGTCGCGCGTCGGCGCCGAGTTCCTCAACGACCTCGAGGACCCCAACCACTTCGTCCGCGCCGTCCACGTGACCGGCGACCTGGAGAACCTGGGCCAGGGCACCCCCGAGGACCAGCGCTACTTCGTGACCGTCGCCGACGAGCGCACGATCCTGCACTTCGGTTCGTCGTACGGCGGCAACGCGCTGCTCGGCAAGATCGCGCACGGCCTGCGCCAGGGCGCCTACGACGGCTGGGCCAGCAAGAAGTTCCTCGCCGAGCAGTACATGCTCATCGGGATCCACGACAAGGAGACCGGCAAGGACTACCACATCTGCGGTGGCTTCCCGAGCGCCTCGGGCAAGACCAACCTCGCGATGATGCTGGCGCCCGACTCCCTCGGTGAGCGCTACCACGTCTCGTTCTACGGCGACGACATCGCCTGGCTGTGGGTCAACGAGAAGGACGGCAAGCTCTACGGGATGAACCCGGAGTACGGCGTCTTCGGCGTGGCCAAGGACACCAACGAGTCCACCAACCCGACCGCCCTGCACTCCATCGACCCGGGCACCCAGGCGATCTTCACCAACATCGCCTACAACCCGGACACCAAGGAGGTCTGGTGGGAGGGGCGCACCCCCGAGCCGCCGGCCGACACCACGGGCTGGCTGGACTGGAAGGGCAACCCGATCTCGGAGCGCTCCGACGACGAGAAGGACGCTCCCTGGGCACACCCGAACAGCCGCTTCACCACCACCCTCGACAACGTCCCGAACATCGCGAAGGACTACAACGCCGCTGCCGGCGTGCCGATCGACGCGATCATCTTCGGTGGCCGCACGCGTGACCGCGAGCCGCTGATCCGCGCGATCACCGACCTCGCCGAGGGCGTCTACGACGGCCTCACCCTGGGCGCCGAGGCGACCGCCGCCGCCGAGGGCAAGGAGGGCGTGCTCCGCTACGACCCGATGTCCAACCGCCCGTTCATGGCGTACGGCGAGGGCGACTACGCGCAGCACTACCTGAACATCGTCGGCGCCGCCAAGGACCAGCCGATCTTCGCGCACGTCAACTGGTTCCAGCGCGACCCGGAGGACGGCCACTTCCTGTGGAACGGCTACCGCGACAACCTGCGTCCGCTGCTGTGGCTGCTCCAGCTCAAGAACGGTGAGGTGAAGGGCCGCCAGACCGCGGTCGGCATCATCCCGCTCGAGGAGGAGCTGATGCTCGAGGGCATGAACACCAAGCCCGAGGACCTCGAGACGATCCTGACGATCGACAAGGCCCGCTGGCTCGAGGAGATGGCGCACCGCGAGGAGCACCTCAAGCAGTTCGAGAATCTCCCCGAGGCGATCTGGGAGGCCCACCGTCGCGTGGCCGCCGACCTGGAGAACGAAGAGGGCTGACCTCTTCGCCCGAAGAACGACAATGACGGCCCCGGACTCATCACGAGTCCGGGGCCGTCAGGCATAATCGGCCGCGGACGCACTGGAAGGGCTGATGGCTGTGGAACGACAAGGTGGGTCAGAGCGACGCGCTCTCTTCGAGTCCACGGCCTCCCAGCTGTTCGAGGAGATCGCCTCCGTGGGCGGGGTCGAGGTCGACGACCCGCTGCTCGAGCAGGACCGAGCCGCCACCGACCTGCTGATCGAGCTGGGCCTGCTCAGCCTCGACGGCACCCGCTACGTCGTGGTCGACCCGCACTCGGTCCAGGCCGCCGTGGTCGCGCCGCTGGGCCTGCAGGGCGCCCAGCTGATCAACGAGTCCAGCCACTGGGCCCAGGCGTTCACCTCGCTGGGCCACGCCTACCGCCGCTCGCCCTCGACGGACGACGGCCCGATCACCCGGCTGCGCGGCGACCAGATCGACCGGTTCCTCGCCGACGTCGTGCCCAGCGCGCAGAGCGAGCTGCTCACCGCACAACCCCAGTCGGGTCACTCCTCCGCCGCGCTCAAGGAAGCCGGCAGGCGCGACGTCGCGGCCCTCCAGCGGGGCGTGTCCATGCGGACCATCTATCAGCACGCGGCCCGCCGGAACCGGGCCACCCGCGCCTACGTCTCCAAGATCTCCGCCGAGGGTGGCGAGGTGCGCACGCTCGACGAGTTCTTCAACCGGCTGATCGTGGTCGACCGGCAGGTCGCCATCATTCCGGCCGGTGACGACCTCGACATCGCCCTGGCGATCCGTGACACCGCCCTGGTCGCCTACCTCGTCGACATCTTCGAACGGTTCTGGAACCGCGGGCGCCCGTTCGCCAGCAGCGAGACCAGCGTGATGAAGGGCATCGCCGAGGAGCAGCGCGCGATGGCGATCCGCATGCTGGTCGAGGGTCACGCCGACGCGACCTGTGCCAAGCGGCTCGGCGTCAGTCCCCGCACCTATGCGGGCTACGTCGCCGAGCTCAAGGAGGAGTACGACGCGCAGACGCGCTTCCAGCTCGGCTACCGGATGGGCCTGCAGCAGGCCAAGGCACGCAAGAAGTCCTGACCCCCGCGACCACTCCCCGCCGACAGGGGAACGCGGCCGGGGAAAGCGGCAAGGGCAGCGACGAGAGTCGCTGCCCTTGCTCTGAGACGGGCCGGGGGGATGGCTCAGGGACCGAACATGTGGGGGGTTGAAGGTCCCCGTCTCAGGTCTTTGTCGGATTCTGCGGTCGCAGAACCGAATTTGTCAGTCGATGACGATGTCGCTGGGTGCGATGCGGCCCCAGCCCGTGTCGTCGGATGCGTTGGCGGCGGACGTGAGGCCGCTGATCCCGACGGCCAGTCCAGCTGTCAGGAGGATGGCTGCCACCCGCCGAGCAAGAGTCTTCATGTTCATGTTCTCCCCACCTAGGCCTGCTTGATTCCCCGTGGTCACCAGTGTGCGTCATGCCAGGATCAGAACTCCACTCTTTCCGACTGCACAAATCGGCATTGCAAGGACTTGCAAATGTTGGGCCCCGCGTGGCCGTCTCCCGACCGCGCGCTGCACGTCGTCCGGGGCACGGCAGCCGGCGTCGCGACGGCATCCCGGGGCACAACCGCAGGTCGCACCCACGACAGGAGAACCCCGCCCGGGCCATCGGCCCGGACGGGGTTCTGTGCAGCAGCGGAGGCGGAGGGATTTGAACCCTCGATGGGGTTGTAGCCCCAAACCCGCTTAGCAGGCGGGCGCCATAGACCGGACTAGGCGACGCCTCCATGATGCGCGGATCAGGTTACCGGAGTCGCGCCGCGAGTCAGAATCGGGTCGCCACCCGACCACGGCGCACTCGGAACGCCGACTGGATCAGCGTCGTCCCCTGCCCTCGCGCGGGTGGCCGGCGAGGTGTTCCTGTAGCTCGCGGACGAACTGTTCGCGGTCGATCGCAAGCACCTCGACGGGGATGGTCGTCGTGCGCCCGTCCCGCAGTCGCAGCACCACACAGGGAGCCCCGGCGATGGTGTCGGTCACGGCTTCCTCGACGTCGATCCAGCGAGCCTGCCGAACACCTGCCCCGCGCACGAAGCGCACGCGAAAGCCGTCGTCGGTGGCCCGCACGATGTAGGCGCGACGGTTCAGCAACCATCCGGTGGCGAAGACGCCGACGACACAGACCACCACGACCACGCTGAGCACGACGACCGGCAGGGCGAAGATCACCACCAGGGCGGCCGCCACGAACACGAGCGCGCCCAGGGCGATCAGGGAGAGCCCCAACATGCGGGCGGCGAGCTGGGGGGCGAGGCGATAGTCGGACGTCACGGGGCAATTCTCGCCGACTCGCCGGGAACGGCCCAACTCGGCCTTGTCCGGGCACGTGATACAGGTCACACTCGATGCACCGGGCCGATGGGAGACGACGATGCGAGACGACGTACAACGCGCACTCGCTGCGCTCAGCCAGCTGATCGAAGCGCCCACAGCCGCCGGCACGGCCCTCGGCAACTGGCGCTGGACGGTGCGCCAGCGCCTGTCCGCGGTGCGCGACGGCCTGGCGCTCGAGTCGGCCCGGGCCACCGAGGGATGGCTGGTCGCGCGCGAGGGATCCCTGCTGCGCGAGCGCACCGCCCTGATGACCAGGCTCAGTGCACTGGGCCCGACGGTCCTCCAGGCATCCGACGTCAGCATGGTGCGCGAGGAGCTGCGGCGCATCGTGGCCGACATCAGCCACCACCGGCAGCGCCTGCACGACCTGGCCTACGACGAGGTGGAGCTGGAGCTCGGCGGGTCGGAGTGACCCAGCAGTGACCCAGCACTGACCCGGGAGTGGACGCGGTCGGAGTGCCACGGTCCGTGCGGCCCCGACGGCACCAGTAGGATGCTGCGTGCACCTGCCACGGTGGGTGCACGGAGGGGTGCCGGAGTGGCCTATCGGAACCGCCTTGAAAGCGGTCGTAGGGAGACCTACCGCGGGTTCGAATCCCGCCCCCTCTGCCAAAGCCCCCGGGCCAGTTCTCCCGTGCCGGTGCCACCACTGAGGGGCTCCCCGTGGAGAGCCCAGCGGCGTGGGTCAGGGCTTGTTGCGCAGGGTGATCAGGATGTCGCCCTCCTGCACCACGTCACCGGCGGTCACCCGGATGTTGGTGACGGTGCCCGCGCACTCGGTCAGCACGGGGATCTCCATCTTCATGGACTCCAGCATCAGCATCTGGTCACCGACGCCGACCTCGTCACCGACGTCGACCGACACGGTCATCACGTTGGCCACCATCTCGGCCACGATGTCTGTTGCCTTCTCCCGGGTCATGCCGGTGACGCTACTCGCTGCGTCCGGTTACCTGGAAGTACCACCCACGACTCGCGCACGAGCCGGTGCCTCAGTGCAGCGGCTGCAGTCGGGCGGGCTCCGGGCGCGAGGCGGCCAGCTCCTCCTCACGGCGGGCTCTGCGCCCCCGGGGGCCGGTGAACGCCAGGTCCACGCGGATCACGAGATAGCCGAGGACCAACCCGGGCAGGACCGAGTAGAGGATGATCAGGCCCGCTTCGAGCCAACCTGTCATCGGGTTGGTCATGATGCCCGCCACCGAGCAGGTCAGCGCCACACCGAAGACGCACACCCACCAACCCTGGCGTCGCCGGGCCCTCAGGTGCGTCCCGTAGACCAGGGCCGGCACACCGACCAGGACCTGGATCGGACGAGGAACGGCGCCGAGGTTGGCCCGCACCCACCGGACGCCGTCGAGCACATCGTCGACCATCGACTGGGAGCCGTAGCGGCGCAGCAGCTCGGCGTACGCCAAGGTGAGGGCCAGCGAGACACCGCCCACCAGCAGCACCACGGCACCTCGCCGACCGAGACCGTGCAGGCCGGCACCGAGGCGGTAGACCAGGACCACGGCGAGCAGGAACGCCAGCGCCAGGGAGACGTAGTCGAAGCGCTCCAGGCTGATCATCGGCCGGAAGCCGACCACGGCCAGGGCTCCCACGCAGGAGATCAGCAGGGCCACCAGCACCTCGCGGGCGGCGATCCGGAACCGACGGGCCGGCACCGTCGCCATCACCGCGAGAACGCCCGCGCACACCGCGGTCAGGACGGCCGCCCCGGTGCGCAGACGCTCCATGTCGGACAGCACCGCACCCAGCCCGATGGCCAGGGCCAGGCCACCGAAGATGAAGGGACGGCCACCGGTTCGCGCGGCCAGCGCGGCAGCACCCACGGTGATGATCGTGACCGCGGCGGCCTGGTCGAGCCAGCCGGGTCCGAAGCCGAGCACGGCGCAGGCGGCGGCGGCAACCGCGGCCACGGTCGCCAGCGTCCCGACCACCAGGGCGGCGGAGCGGACACCGATTGCGGCCCGGTCGTCCGACGGCCTGCCCGAGCGCTGGAACCGGTTGGACAACCGGGCGGCCCGGCTCGGGGGACGCTCAGCCACCCGTCGACCGGTGACTCGTTCGGGGCTGGACACGGCGCACAGGCTATCCGGCCGCCGTCCGCCTGTTCGCCAGGGATGGGTTCGTCGCACGAGCCTCGTCGATCGCGGCCCTGCTCAACGTCGCGGCGAGCACGGTCGGCTCCGGACCGGCCTCGGCCACCACCCCGCCGAGTGGATCGACCACCAGCGAGTGGCCGGTGTAGCGCGGAGCCGCCTGGCCACACGCCAGCACGTACGTCGTGTTCTCGATGGCCCGGGCCCGGGCCAGCGTGCGCCAGTGGTCGACCTTGCGGGCGTGCTCCTGCTCGGAGCGTCCCGGCACCCACGCCGCCGGGACGACGAGCGCGTCGGCCCCGCGGTCGACCAGCGCCCGCGCCAGCTCCGGGAAGCGGAGGTCGTAGCAGGTCATCAGCCCGAGCCGGAAGCCGTCCACGTCGACCACCACCGGCTCCCACTCGCCCGCGGTGAGCCGGTCTGACTCCTTGTAGCCGAAGGAGTCGTAGAGGTGGATCTTGCGGTACGCGGCGGTCGCGGCGCCTCGCACGACGAGCGTGTTGAACGGCCGCTCGGGGTCCGCTGCGGTCTCGAACATCCCGGCCACGATCGTGCGCCCCGGCGAGGCGGCCGCCGCGACCGCGGTGCCGAACGGACCGTCCTGGGGCTCCGCGAAGGCAGCGATGTCCTCGCCGGGCTTGCCGAAGTCGCGGGCGAAGGCCTCGGGGAGCACGACGAGCTGCGCGTCCCCCACCCCGGTCGACCCCGACAGGCCGGTCAGGAAGGCACGGTTCTCCGCAGGGTCCAGCGATGATGCCTGCTGGACCAGGGCCACGGTCAACTCATCCGCCATGCCCCCAGCCTGCCAGAATGTCGTGCATGAATCCCCTCGCGCTCGGCGCGATCATCCTGGCCGGCGGAACCGCCGCTCGGATGGGTGGCGTCGACAAGGCCTCGATCGAGCTGCACGGCCGCACGCTGCTGACCCATGCCCTCGACGCCGTGGTCGACGCCGGCGAGGTGGTCGTCCTGGGCGACTGGGTGGCCACGAACAGGCCGGTCACCTTCACCCGCGAGGACCCGGCCCAGGGCGGGCCGGCGGCGGGGCTGCTCCACGGACTCGACTCGTTCGTCCGTGCGCCGCGGCAGGTCGTCGTGCTGGCCGTGGACATGCCGCAGGTGACCATGGCGACGACGTCCCGGCTGCGTGCCGCCGCCGAGGGTCACGACGGCGCCGTGCTCTGCGACACGACAGGTCGACGGCAGCTCGCGATGGTCCTGGACGCGGAACGCCTGCAGGCCGTGCGGCCGGCGTACGGCGAGGAGTTCGGCCTGCCGATCCACCGCCTGGTGGCCGACCTCGACCTGGCCGAGGTGGTCGCCGTGGGCGGCGAGGCGCGCGACATCGACGGCTGGTCGGACCTGCGCGACCTCGGAGACACGTGAAAACCATCCCCGGGGTCTTGCAACCCGAGCCGGTTCGCAGGACGGTGGAGGCGTGAACCTCCACGACTGGATCGATGAACTCTGCGACGTCCTCGACGTCGAGGTCGAGCTGGATGAAGCCCTCGTGCTCGACCTGGCCCGCGACGCCGCCCACAACGTGCAGCGGCCGGCGGCTCCGATCACCACCTTCCTGCTCGGGTACGCCACCGCCGTCCACGGCGCCGACCCGGCTCGCGTCGAGGAGCTAGCGGGAGCGGCCAGCCAGCTGGCGATCGGCTGGGAGCGACCGGCCGACGCCCCCGACCCCGAGGACATCGACGACCCGATCCCCGATGACAGCACGGTCGACCACACCGCCGACAGCATCGACGAGTTCGACAGCTGAGCCGCTGCGGGTGATTCGCGGGCACCTCCTACGCTGGGTGCATGCGTGCCGTGATCGTCACCGACCCGGGTGGCCCCGAAGCCCTGACCGTCACCGACCTGCCCGATCCCGAGCCCGGCCCGGGTGAGGTGCTGGTCAAGGTCGCAGCGACCGCCGTCAACCGGGCGGACACCCTGCAGCGGCAGGGCTTCTACCCTCCGCCGCCCGGAGCCTCCGACGTGCTCGGCCTGGAGTGCAGCGGCACCGTGGTCGGCATCGGCGAGGGGGTCACCGACTGGCAGGTCGGCGACAAGGTCTGCGCCCTGCTCGCCGGCGGCGGGTACGCCGAGCTGGTCGCCGTCCCGGCCGGCCAGCTGATGCCGGTGCCGGAGGGGATCTCCCTCGTCGAGGCCGCCGCCATCCCCGAGGTGGCCTGCACGGTGTGGTCCAACGTGTTCATGGCCGCGGGCCTGCAGCCGGGCGAGAAGTTCCTGGTGCACGGCGGTGCCGGTGGCATCGGCACCTTCGCCATCCAGCTCGCCACCGCGCTGTCCGCGAAGGTGTTCACCACCGCAGGGTCTGCGGAGAAGCTGGCCGTCTGCGCCGATCTGGGCGCCGACGTGACCATCAACTACCGCGAGGAGGACTTCGTCGAGGTGCTGAAGGAGGCCGGCGGCGCCGACGTCATCCTCGACAACATGGGCGCGAAGTACCTCCCCTCCAACGTCAAGGCGCTCGCCACCGAGGGACGCCTGGTCATCATCGGGATGCAGGGCGGGTCCAAGGGCGAGCTCGACATCGGTCGCCTGCTCAGCAAGCGTGGCGCCGTGATCGCCACGTCGCTGCGGGCCCGGCCGGTCGAGGAGAAGTCGGCGATCTGCGCGTCCGTCGTGGAGCACATCTGGCCGCTCGTCGAGGACAAGCAGGTCAAGCCCGTGATCCACACGTCGTTGCCGCTGGAGAAGGTCGTCGAGGGCCACCAGCTGATGGAGGACAGCGGCCACGTCGGCAAGATCCTGCTCACGCTCTGACCCGTAAGGTGGTGCCATGAGCGAGAATCAGCCCGAAGAACACGTCGTCGTCATCGGCCCTGACGGCCAGCCGGTCGGGACCATCCCCGCCGAGGCCCTGACCCCGGAGGCGATGGAGGTAGTGACCTCGACGTCCGGGGGTGACGAGGACGACGAGCGCCACATCACCGAGCTGGTCGAGCAGCCGGCGAAGGTCATGCGCATCGGCAGCATGATCCGTCAGCTCCTCGAAGAGGTGAAGTCGGCGCCGCTCGACGAGGCCAGCCGCAACCGGCTCAAGGAGATCCACCAGTCCTCCATCAAGGAGCTGGAGGCCGGGCTCGCCCCCGAGCTGATCGACGAGCTCGAGCGGCTGTCCTTGCCGTTCGCCGAGGGCACGCCGAGCGACAGCGAGCTGCGCATCGCCCAGGCCCAGCTGGTGGGGTGGCTCGAGGGGCTGTTCCACGGCATCCAGACCGCCATCTATGCCCAGCAGGTCGCCTCGCGCGCCCAGCTCGAGCAGATGCGTCGCGCGTTGCCCCCGGGCATGCTGCAGCAGGCGGACGGTCAGCCCGGGCAACCGGGGCAACCCCAGCCCGGACAGCCGTCGGGCGAGCCCGACTCCGGCGGCCAGTCGGGGATGTACCTCTAGCTAGCTCGTTCGCCGTGCGGTCCAGGTCCCGGCAACCAGGGCGATCACCAGCACCCCGCCGATGAACGGCCAGACCGCGACGCCGTCGTCGCCGGAGGAACCGCCCGCGGCGGAGCTGGCCTCGACGCTCGAGCCGGCACCCCGGTCTCCTGGGTCGGCGCCCTCCGAGGGTTGCGGACCGGCGAGGGTGCCGGTCGGTGTGGTGCCGGGGCCGGCCACGGCCTCGACCTTCTTCACCACCCGGTCGGTGAGCGGCGCCGAGCCACCGCACAGGGAGGCCTTGACGACCCCCTCACGCGTGGCATCGGTCAGGCCGAAGAACAGGTAGTGGTCGCCGTCGGGAATGCCCTCCAGGCCGCAGGTCGCCGACGACGCCGCCGTGGCCACCTGCACGGTGTCGGCGACGTCGCCCTTGAAGGCGCGGTCGACCTCGACGTCGTACGTGATCTCGCCGACGTTGCCGCGACCGGTGCGCGTGGAGTCGACCACCGTGCCGCTGAACACCTGGTCGGCGCTGCCGACCAGCCGGTCCGTCCCCACCACGGCGCAGGAGCAGGCCTGGGCCGGGGCTCCGAAGAGCACCAGGCACGTGGCGGCGAGCCCGAACACGACGAGCAGACGCAGCAGCAGGCGCGCGGTCATGGGTGATCGGGCCTGCCGAAGATGCGGGTGAGCACGAGCACCAGGCAGCCGATGAGGGCCAGCACGAGTCCGGGAACCACCATGGTGGCGACGCTGGGAGCGGATGTCTCGTCGACCCGGGTGGTGGTCAGCGCGTCGTCGGCAGCCCGCTCCTCGGCGTCCGCAGGCGGCGTTCCCTCGCCGAGGACCCGCTCGACGTCGTCGCGCACCTCGGCATTGATCGCCTGGGTGCCCTGGAAGCTGCGCGCTTGGAAGGTGCCCTTGGTCACCTGACCGGCCACGAAGAGATAGCGGTTGCCCTCCGTGACCCCCACGAGCCCGCACTTGGCGCGCTTGGTCGGCGAGCTGACCGTCTCCTCGGTGTTGACGCGCTCGCCCTTGAACACCCGGTCGACCTCGACGACGTACAGTGTCGTCGCGCCGGCGCCGGCCCGGTCGGCCGTGACCCGCTTGACGGTCGCGGTGAAGACCGCCTCGGCCTGGGTGAGCTGCTTGGCCCGCGGCGCAGAAGCCGTGTCACAGGCGTACGCCGCGGTGGCGGGGCTGAGCGCCACCCAGCCGAGGGCGAGCAGCACGATCACCATCAAGCGCCGCATGGCCACCTCCGTCTGTCGGTTCCGTCTGTCGATCGGTCGCGTGGGCGTCACCGATCGCACCAGCGTCTCAGGGTAGTTCGTCCTCAGGGTAGGACGTGCACCCACCACGGTTGGTTCCCGATCGCCCGGTTCAGAGCTCGAAGAGCTCCTCGAGCGTCGCGGCCACGCCGTCGACGTCGTTGCCGGGGGCCACGTGGTCGGCAACCCGCTGCAGGGTCGGGTGCGCGTTGGCCATCGCGAACGACGTGCCCGCCCACTCCAGCATCGGGACGTCGTTGGGCATGTCACCGAACGCCACGACGTCCGCCTGGTCGATCCCGAGCTCGGCGCAGAGCCGAGCCAAGGTGGTGGCCTTGGTGACGCCCCTGGCGGACATCTCCAGGAGCGAGAACGACGACGACCAGGTGACCTCGAGCTGGGTGCCGACCATCTCCTCGGCACGGCGCCAGTAGGTCTCCGGACCGATCTCGTGGTGGATCGCCAACAGCTTGACCACGGTGTCGTCGAAGATCGACTCCAAGGGCCCGGTCTCGATGCCGAGCGGCTCGCGGTGCCGGCCCATGAAGCCCTCCTCCCGAGCGAAGCCACCCGTCTTCTCGAGCGCGAAGAACGTGCCGGGAACTGCCTTGCGCAGCGTCGCAGCCACGCTCATCGCGGTGTCGCGCGGGACGGTGAGCGCGTTGCGCACGGTGTGGGACGAGACGTCGTAGACGATGCCGCCGTTGGAGCAGACGGCCAGGCCGTGGCCACCGACGTCGGCCCACAGGTCGTCCATCCAACGGATCGGGCGACCGGTGACGAAGACGACGGGCACGCCCAGTGCCTCCACCGCGAGCAGGGCGGCGCGGGTCCGGTCACTGACCTGGCCCGAGGGATCGAGCAGGGTGCCGTCCAGGTCCGTGGCGACCAGCCTCGGCCTCACGGCCCTTCGGCGCTTGCGCCGCCCTTGAACCCTTGGGTTGAGGAGCCGAGGGACGAGGCGTCTCGAAACCACAGGTCCAGCTCCACCGCGGCGCCGTCCTCGTCGACCGGTGCGGTGACGTGGTCGGCGGCTTCCTTCACCTCGGGCACCGCCTGGCCCATGGCCACGGAGCGGCCGGCCCAGGCAAACATCTCGAGGTCGTTGCGTCCGTCACCGATGGCCAGTGCCTCGGCCTCGTCGATGCCCAGCTGGGCCGCGACGTGGGCCAGCCCGGAGGCCTTGGAGATGCCGACCGGGGCGAGGTCCATCCACGCGGTCCAGCCGATCACGTAGTCGGTGCCGTGCAGCCCGAGCCTGGTCGCGAGCTGCTGGAAGTCCTCGACGGTGGCGTCGGGGTCGCGGATGATCACACGACTGACCGGCTCGGCGATCATCTCCTCGACGTCGGTGATCGTCATCTCGCCCGACAGCTCGCCCGGTGGGAAGTGCCGGTTGACCCGGTAGCCGTTGCCACGGTTCTCCACCCCGATGAGGGCGCTGGGGTGCAGCTCGAGGACCTGGCGCACCGCCTTGCTCGCGTCGAACTTCTCCTCGTGCACCACCTCGACGGGTGGGTAGCGGAGCACGACCGCACCGTTGGAGGCCACGATCCACAGCGGCTCGGCGCCGTCGTCGGGCAGCCCGAGCTGGTCGGCGATCGTGGTCATCCCGTGGAGCGAGCGACCGCTGGCCAGCACGACGTGCGCGCCGGCGTCGTGTGCTCGGCGTACGGCGTCACGCACCGCCGGCACGACCTCGCCGTGCACGGTGCCTCCGCCGTCGACCCAGCGCAGGAGGGTGCCGTCGATGTCGAGGGCGACCAGCTTGGGGGTCCAGTCGTGGTTTCGAGACGCCTCGTTCCTCGGCTCCTCAACCACCGACTCGGAGGACCCCTCGTTCCTCGGCTCCTCAACCACCGTCTTGTCCGTCATCTTCAGACCACGGGCTCCAGGACTTCTCGGCCACCCAGGTAGGGCTGCAACGCCTTCGGGACCCGCACCGAGCCGTCGGCCTGCTGGTGGGTCTCGAGGATCGCCACGATCGTGCGCGGGATCGCGCAGAGGGTGCCGTTGAGCGTGGCCACCGGCTTGATGGTGCCCTCGAAACGACCCCGGATGTCGAGTCGGCGGGACTGGAACTCGGTGCAGTTCGAGGTCGAGGTGAGCTCGCGGTACTTGCCCTGCGTGGGGATCCAGGCCTCACAGTCGAACTTGCGCTTCGCGCTCAGCCCGAGGTCACCGGCTGCGGTGTCGATCACCTGGTAGGCCAGCTCGAGCTTGTCGAGGAACTGCTTCTCCCAGTCGAGCAGGCGCAGGTGCTCGGCCTCGGCCTCCTCGGGGGTCGTGTAGATGAACATCTCCACCTTGTCGAACCAGTGCACCCGGATGATGCCCTTGGTGTCCTTGCCGTGCGAGCCTGCCTCCTTGCGGAAGCAGGGGCTGAACGCGGCGTAACGACGCGGCAAAGTCTCGCCGTCGAGGATCTCGTCGGAGTGGTACGCCGCCATCGCGACCTCCGAGGTGCCGACGAGGTACATCTCCTCGCCCTCGATCCGGTAGACGTCGTCGGCGGCCTGGCCGAGGAAGCCGGTGCCCTCCATGGCCCGCGGCTTGACCAGCGCGGGCGCGATCATCTGGGTGAAGCCGGCCTCACGGGCCTGCGCCATCGCCAGGTTGATCAGGGCGAACTCGAGCTCGGCGCCGACGCCGGTGAGGAAGTAGAACCGGCTGCCCGACACCTTCGCGCCGCGCTCAAGGTCGATCGCGCCGAGCATCCGACCGAGCTCGATGTGGTCGCGGGGCTCGAAGCCCTCCTGGGTGAAGTCCCTCGGCGTGCCGATCGTCTCGAGCACGACGAAGTCGTCCTCGCCACCGGCCGGCGCCTCGTCGGCAGCCAGGTTGGGGATGCTGAGCAGCGCCTGCTGCCACTCGGCCTCGGCGCCGGTCTGGGCTGCCTCCGCGGCCTTCACCTCGGCGGCCAGGGTCTTGGTCTGCGCGAGAAGCTGGGCCTTCTCGTCGCCCTGCGCCCGGGGGATCAGCTTCCCGAGCTGCTTCTGCTCCGCGCGCTTGGCCTCGAAGGCGGCGATCGCCTCGCGGCGGGCCTTGTCGGCCGAGAGGGCGCGGTCCACGACGTCGTCGGAGAGTCCACGCTTGGCCTGGCCAGCACGCACGCGGTCGGGTTCGTCTCGGAGGATTCGTGGATCGATCATGCGGCAAGGCTATCTGGCGTCGCTGCCACAGGTCGCGTCGAATACCGGGGTGGTGCAACGCTCGCGGCATACTTTGCCCTTGACCCACCTGTTCCCCACCGAATGGCTTGCCTGTGATCGACCGCCCCCGCGCCATCCTCCTGCGCTGGTCCGCCCTGTGCTTCGGGCTGTTCGTGCTGCTCACGGTCCTGGTCACCACGGCGTGGAGCCCCCTGCAGACCCTGGACCACGACGTCACCCGCCCCTCCGCGGAGTGGACCCGCGACCACGCGAGCCTGGCCGACGCCCTGCACACGCTGGAGCTGGCCACGGGCACCCTCGCCTGCACGGTGCTGACGGTGCTGATCGGCGCACTCCTCTGGTCGAAGGGGCACCGCCGCGCGGCCGGCTACGTGGTGGGGGTCGTCGCGGCGACGATGGCCGCGGTGCACCTGCTGAAGTGGGGCGTCGACCGGGACCGACCGCGCTGGTGGGTCCCCGAGGAACAGCTGACCAACGGTTCCTTCCCGTCCGGCCACGCGGCGTACGCCGCTGCGCTGGGTGGGGTCCTCCTGGTGGTCACCGTCATGCTGGTGCGGCGGCGCGGGTTGCGCCACCTCGTGGGCGTGCTGCTGGGGTTCGCCTTCCTGCTCATCTGTGCGGACCGGATCCTGCTCGGGCGCCACTTCCCGACCGACCTGCTCGGTGGCCTGCTGCTCGCCAGCGGCTTCGTGGTGCTCGGGTTGGCGCTCTACTCACCGCTGCCCAGGAGCAGCGCCCAGACCACCAGCCCACTGGTCACGAGCGTGCCCGGCTCCTCGCGCGACCTGCACGTCGTGCTCAACCCGATCAAGGTGGAGGACGTCGGTCAGTTCCGCTCGATCGTCGCGACGATGGCCCGGGAGGACGGCTGGAACGAGCCGGTGTGGCACTACACGACCATCGAGGACCCGGGCACCGGGATGGCCGCGGCCGCCGCCGTCGGTGGTGCCGACCTGGTGATCGTCTGCGGTGGTGACGGCACGGTGCGTGAGGTCTGCGCCGAGCTCGCCGGCACCGGCATCCCCGTCGGCATCCTCCCGGCCGGCACCGGCAACCTGCTGGCCCGCAACCTCGACATCCCGCTCTACATCCGCTCCGCGATCGACGTCGCCCTCAACGGCCAGGACCGTGCCATCGACATGGTCGAGGTGACCGGCGACGGCATCGACGACGCGCACTTCATGGTGATGGCCGGGATGGGCTTCGACGCCGCGATCATGGAGGGCGTCAACGAGGACATCAAGAAGAAGGTCGGTTGGCTCGCGTACGTGCTCTCGGGGCTCAAGTCCCTGATGTTCCCAGCGGTGCGTGTGGAGGTCTCCGTCGACGACGGCCCGTTCACCAAGCACCGTGCCCGCACCGTCCTGGTCGGCAACGTCGGCTTCCTGCAGGCCGGCATGCCGCTGCTGCCCGACGCCCTCATCGACGACGGCCTGATCGACGTGGTGCTGCTGCACCCGAAGCGGTTCCTCTCGTGGATCCCGCTGGCCCTGCGCGTGCTGACCAAGCGATCGAAGACCGACGAGACGATCGAGCGGTTCACCGGGCGCAAGGTCGTGGTCCGCGCTGCCACCGACACCCCCCGCCAGCTCGACGGTGACTCGATCGGCTCCGGCCGGGAGCTGGCCATGGAGTGCGTGCACGGTCGGCTGCTGGTCCGCGTCCCCCGCTGACCCCGCGCCCTCATCCGCCGACCCCTTTTCGGCGAGCAACGCGGTGTCCATTTCCCTTCGCACGCGACTGGTCACCTGTGAAGTGACACCAGCACCGCGGAAGTGTCGCGACTAGGCTGCCGGCCATGTACGACGTCTACGCCCGGCTGATCCGGCCCCTCACGATCCTGCTCGGCGGCCAGCCCTGGCTGCCCCGCTTCAACCAGCAGATCGTGGCCATCGACCGCTTCGTCCAGAAGGTCACCCGCGGCCGCATCGGCCTGGTCAGGCTCGGTGGGCTCACCGGGCTGATGCTCACGGTCGCCGGCGCCAAGACCGGCGTGCTCCGGCGTACGCCGTTGCTGTGCGCCCCGCACGACGACGGGTGGCTGATCGCGGGCTCCAACTGGGGAGCGCCGAAGCCACCCGCCTGGGTGGCCAACGTCGCCGCTGCCTCCAGCGCGTCGGTCAACTTCGAGGGCCGGACGTACGCCGTCGTGCCCCACGAGGCCGTGGGCACCGAACGGGATGAGCTGTGGGCGGTGATGAACCGCACCTGGCCGAACTATGCGAAGTACGAGAAGCGGACCGACCGGCAGATCCGGGTGTTCCACCTGCGACCCACTCACTGAGCGCTGACCGGGCGTGGTGCCGGCCCACCACGTGGGGCACGGCGGCGGGGGGTCAGCCGTCAGCCGCGAGCGTGGGAGATCGCTTCCTCCTCCTCCGGGGACAGCTGCTGCTCGCACTTCCAGGCACTGATGCTCTTGGCATAGGTGCGCGCCTCGCTCCGGCCGTGGATCGAGGTGATCGTCACGCCGTTGCCGCCGTCGTCGAGCAGCGCGACCGACCAGCTGAGGTGCCCGCCCATGTCGCCGAAGGCGTCGTAGCGCACCACGGCCAGGTGCTTGAGGGCGTCGGCTGCCTCGCGACGCAGGGCCGCCACCTCCTGGCGCAACCCGTGCACGTCCTCGGGCAGGGCATCGACGCCGTCACCCCGACGTCGGCCACCTCCGCGAGCGTTGGCCAGCGAGACGACGAGTGCGATCGCGGCCAGCACAATCGCCAGACAGGCAAGGGCAATCTCCATGGGCGAGAGCCTAGTGCCCCCGGGCTGCATCTCTCAGCACGCTCGAGTGGTTCTGCGCCCCCGGATCCAGTAGAGGGGCCCGGCAGCGGGGGCCCAGCCGCGGGGCCCAACCGCGGGGGCCGCCGAGGACAGGGCCCGGCTCAGTGGCCGTCGCGGAGGCGTGCCAGCCACCTGGCCGCCTCGCCGAAGTCGGCATCGGCGGTGCCGGCGCGCACCGACGTACGCTCGCCGTCGGCGCGTTCGTAGGAGCCGAGGAACCGGACGTCGTCGCAGGTGCGGTGCAGCCCGGTCAGCACCTCGCCGACCCGGGCCTCGTGGAGGTGGCCCTCGCAGTCGATCGAGAAGCAGTAGCGACCCAGGCCCTGCCCGGTGGGTCGGGACTCGATGCGCGACAGGTTCACCCCGCGCAGCGAGAACTCCTCGAGGATCTCCAGCAGGGCGCCCGGGTGGTCGTCGCGGATGAACACCACCAACGAGGTCTTGTCGGCGCCGGTCGGCGGGGCCGGTGCTCCCGGGCGCGTGACCAGCACGAAGCGGGTCTGGGCGTCGGCGGTGTCGGCAATGTGCGTGGCGAGCTCAGTCAGGCGGTAGTGCGCGGCCGACAACGGCGCGCTGATGGCGGCGTCCCAGTCGGCTGTTCCGTCGGCCAGGCCTGCGGCTGCCGCCGCGGTCGAGGGCGCGTGCACGACCTGGACCCCGGGCAGGTGGGTGGCCACCCAGCGCCGGGTCTGCGCCGCGGCGTGCGGGTGCGTGGCCACCCGGCGTACGTCGTCGGCGCGGGTGCCGGGTCGCGCGACCAGGGAGAACTGGATCGGCACGGTCATCTCCCGGGTGATCATCAGCGGGTCGCCGGTCGCCAGCTCGTCCAACGTCACCGGCACCGAGCCCTCGACCGAGTTCTCGATGGGTACCACGGCGCCCGCGGCCTCGCCCCCGCGCACCGCATCGAGCGCGAGCGTGACCGTCGTGCACGGGGTCAGCTCGGCTCGGTCGGCGGCGGGCAGCGAGCGAGCCGCCTGCTCCGTGAAGGTTCCCTCGGGGCCGAGGTAGGCGTATCTGGCGGGCGGGACTCCGGGCATGGGTTCAGGATAGGGACGCCGACCAGCGGGTCGCAGCGGCCCCGATTCTGGGGGCTGCTCCGCCGCGGTCCGCACCGATAGAGTGCCCACATGTTCACGCACGGAGCCGACAGCGAAGTCGGGACCCTCAAGACAGTCATGCTGCACCGTCCCGGACCGGAGCTGAAGCGGCTGACCCCGCGCAACAGTGACCGTCTGCTGTTCGACGGGATCCCGTGGGTGAGCCGGGCCCAGGAGGAGCACGACGCGTTCGCCGAGGCCCTGCGCAACCGTGGCGTCGAGGTGCTCTACCTGACCGAGCTGCTCACCGAGACGTTGGCCAGCGAGGACGCCCGCAACCACGCGATCACGACCGCCCTGTCGGGCCTGCACCTCGGCGACACCCTGCGCACCTACCTGGCCTCCGCGCTGCGCGACTGCACCCCCGAGGAGCTCACCGGCTACCTCACGGCCGGCATCCGCAACGACGAGGTGCGGGGTGGGCACGGCCTGGTCACGGCACTGTTGCCGCAGGAGGAGTTCCTGATCGACCCGCTGCCGAACCTGCTGTTCACCCGCGACTCGAGCGTGTGGATCCAGGACCGGGTCGCGATCACCTCCCTCGCCATGCCTGCGCGTGCCCGCGAGACCCAGCTGACCGAGCTGATCTATGACCGGCACCCGCGCTTCAGCGAGGCCCCCGGCGGCACCCGCAAGATCCACGGATGGCACCACGAGCACGTCGAGGGCGGCGACGTCCTGCTGCTGGCACCGGGAGTCATCGCGGTCGGTGTCGGTGAGCGGACCACCCCCGCCGGCGTGGAGCGGCTCGCCCGGCAGGTGTTCCACTCCGGCCTGGCCCACACGGTGCTGGCCGTGCCGATCGCGCAGGAGCGCGCCACCATGCACCTCGACACTGTCTGCACGATGGTCGACGTCGACAAGATCGTGATGTACCCCAACGTCGCCGACTCCCTCCGCGCCTTCACCGTCACCTCCAACAAGGTCGAGGCGGAGAGCTACGCCGACCTGCAGCTCCACGTCTCCGAGTCCGAGCCGTTCTTGGTCGCCGCGGCCAAGGCGATGGAGATCGACACGCTGCACCAGATCGACACCGGTCTCGACCCGGTCGCCGCCGAGCGCGAGCAGTGGGACGACGGCAACAACACCCTGGCCATCGCCCCGCGGGTGGCGGTGGCCTACGTGCGCAACGACGGCACCAACGACCGCCTCGAGGAGGCCGGCATCGAGGTCATCAAGATCGAGGGCTCCGAGGTGGGCTCGGGTCGCGGCGGCCCGCGTTGCATGTCGTGCCCGATCTCGCGGGAGTCGCTGACCGTCGACTGACGCGCAGTGCCGTACGCCGGGCGCGGTCGCGGCGGGGAAATGTGAAAGCCCGGCCGCTGTTGACGGGGGATACAACAACGACCGGGCGAAGAGAAAACTACGTCACGCGGCGCCGGTTTACAACTGAAACACCCAAAAGATGATTGGGATTTCTACCACTCAACGAATCGTGACCTGGCGGTTGGCCAGGCCGGACCGCGCGGCCCTCTCCTCGGACGTCAGTTCCTTGCCGGAAGCAAGTGTCTCCGCAAGGGCTGCGGCGAAGGTCCGGGCCGGCTCCTCGAGCACGTCGGCACCGGTTCCCACCGGAAGGTCCCACACCGGGACGAGCAGTCCGTGGGCCCGGAACATGCCGACCAGACGGGCGCCCTCGGCGATCACGTCCTTGCCCTGCACGTGCAGCTTGGCGAGGGCGTCGAGCAGGTCGTCCTCGGGCTCCGGCATCACCCAGCGCAGGTGCTCCTTGGGGCCCACGTTGGTCCAGTAGGCCGCCTCGACACCCGACAGCCGGGCGGTCGGGCTGACCGCACCGTTGGCCTGCTCGAGTGCGGCCAGCATCGCCGGTGACTGCTCCTCGACGTCATCGATCCAGTAGCCGAACCCGTCGTGGACGGTGATGTCCAGGGGTTCGTCGACCACGAGGTCCTGCAGTCGCGGGCCGTCGCCCGGAGCGTCGGTCAGGCCGACCACGCCAGCCTCGGCGTCCAGCGCCTTCAGCAGCACCGCACCCAGGTCGCGGGCCGGGTCCCCGAAGTTGTGCTGGACCTGCAGGCCCAACCAGATCGCGCCGTCGTCGCGCACCATCGCGGGGGCGGCGCCGGGCAGCAGCGTGCACAGTCGCACGACACGGTCGCCGTCCTTGAGCTTCAACGGCGCGGTCGCCGCAGGGACCAGCTCGCGCAGGGCGATCAGGTCGGTCTCGAACGACAGCCCCTCGAACGGCCGGGCGACGAACGCCGGCGGCGGCCCGTCGGCGGCACCGTGGCACGCCTTGTACCGACGGCCGGAGCCACACGGACAGGGCTGGCGAGGACCGACCGCACCTTCGACAGGCGCTGCGGCGTCGCGGTTCTTCTTGCGTGAGCTCTTTCCCATGCCGGGCAGGCTACCCGCGCAGGCGCTCCAGCATGTAGGCCGGCCGGTCGGTGATGATCGCCTCGACGCCGAGCTCCTGGCACAGCGCCAGCTCCTCGTCGGTGTTGACCGTCCACACGTGCACCCGCCGGCCGGCCTCACGCAACCGACGACCCAGGCCGGGATGATCGATCAGCTCACCGATGCCGGGTCCCACGATCCAGTCACGGGGGATCACTCGACGCAGCATCGGCCAGTGGTGGGCCTTGTCGACCAGCTGCACGATGGGAAGCTCGGGAGCCAGCCTCTCGACTCGTTGCAGGGCGGTGAACGAGAAGCTCATCACCCGCACCGGGGAGTCCCCGCCCGTCCAGCCGAATTCGTCCAGGAGCTGGATCAGCCGACGCTCGACCAACCCACCGAACCTCGTGGGGTGCTTGGTCTCGATCGCGACCTCGATCCGGCGATCGGCGCCGGCCACCGTCTCGAGGAGCTTGCGCATCGTGAGGACCTTGCCGAGCTCGGGATCCATGTCGGGAGCCTCGTCGTCGAGGTCGCTCCACGGCTTCTTCCACGACGAGAAGTCGAAGGCGTCGAGCTCGTCGAGGTCCATCGTCGAGATGACGCCCTTGTTGCTCGCCGTTCGCACGAGGTTGCGGTCGTGCACGCAGACCAGGTGCCCGTCGGCCGTCAGGCGTACGTCGCACTCGAGGCCGTCGGCGCCGGTCTCGATGGCGGCGAGATAGGCACCCAGCGTGTGCTCGGCGATCTCGTGGCTGGCACCGCGGTGCGCGACGACCTGCATGGCCGGCACGCTACTAGCCGCTGCGACCGGCCACGACCACCGCGGGCGCGTTTCGCGGCCGATAGCCTGCCCGTCGTGACCTCCCCCTCCGCCGGTACGACGCACGCGGTCCTGGCCGGCGTGATCTGTGGGTTCGTCGGATTCACCAGCTCCTTCGCCGTCGTGCTGACCGGCGTCCGGGCAGTCGGCGCCTCGGCCGACCAGGCCGCGTCGGCCCTGCTGGTCCTGTGCCTGACGATGGGCCTCGGCACGGTGCTCTTCTCGTGGCGGTTGCGGGTGCCGATCACGATGGCCTGGTCCACGCCCGGGGCCGCGCTGCTGGCCACCGCCGCCGTACCCCACGGTGGCTTCGCCGCGGCGGTCGGCGCGTTCGTGGTGTGCGGCGTGCTGCTCGCGTCGTGCGGTTTCATCCGCCCGCTCGGCGTCCTGGTCTCCCGGATTCCGCCGACGCTCGCCAACGGCATGCTGGCCGGAGTGCTGCTCACCTTGTGCGCGGCTCCGTTCCTGGCCGTGGTCGACGAGCCTGCGGCGATCACTCCCGTGATGGTCACGTGGCTGGCCCTGATGGCCCTGGCCCGACGGTGGGCGGTGCCGGGCGCCCTCGTCGCCGCGATCGTGGTGATGGCCGTCAACGGCGTCTTCGCCTCCACCAGCGCGGACGCTGCGACCCCGGTGCTCACCGTGGTCACCCCCACCTTCGACGCCGGCGCCCAGGTCGCCATTGCCGTCCCGCTGTTCATCGTGACGATGACCTCGCAGAACATCCCCGGCATCGCGGTGCTGGCCTCGTTCGGCTACCGACCGGACATGCGGGCCCCGCTGGCGTACGCCGGCACCGCGTCGGCCGTGGGGGCGGTCGGCGGCGGCCACGCGATCAACCTGGCCGCGATCTCGGCGGCGTTGGCCGCCGGTCCCGAGGCCCACCCCGACCCTGATCGGCGGTGGATCGCAGGTGTCTCGTGCGGCTTCACCTACCTGGCCTTCGGCCCGCTGTCGGCTCTGGTCACCGACCTGGCCACAGCCGCCCCGGACGGGCTGGTCGAGACCATCGCCGGACTCGCCCTGCTGGGCACGCTGGCCGGCGCGGCCAGCGCAGCCCTGGGCGACAACGAGCACCGCGAGGCCGGTGCCCTGACCATCGTCGTGGCCGCCTCGGGCATGACGATCGCCGGGATCGGCGCGGCCTTCTGGGGACTGGTCGCCGGGGCGGCGTACCTGCTGGTGATGCACTCCGTGGCACGCCGGCGCGGGTGAGGAGCGGGCCGCCGACGACGGCAGTCGCGTCAGGCGTGGTCGCGCAGGTAGCGCCCGAAGTGGGGCACGGTGAAGGCGATCCGCCCGCGCTCTCCCGAATAGATCAGGCCCTTCTTCAGCAGCGAGTCGCGTGCTGGGGAGAGGGACTGCGGCTTCTTGCCGAGCACGGCGGCGACATCGGCGGTGGGCACCGACCCGATCTCGTCGAGCCGCTCGTCGCCCTTCTCCGCGATCGCGATGGCGGCGTCGGCCATCGCATGGAGGTATTCGCGCTCGCCCGGGGTGGCCCGCTCGAAGCGGCTGCCGAAGAAGCCGACGGCCAGCTCCGACTCGGCCTCGGGCGAGGCCACGGAGACGTCCTCCTCGGTGATCGGTGACGACGGCGCCAGGTCCCAGACCGCCTTGCCGTAGGCCTGGATGAAGTAGGGGTAGCCACCGGTCGCGGCGTACATCGCCGCGAGTGCGTCGTCGGTGAAGCAGGCGTCCTCGTCGTCGGCGGGTGCGGAGAGTGCCCGGTCGGCGGCCTCCCGGGCCAGCCGGTCGATGCGTTGATAGCGGAAGAGCCGCTCGGAGTAGGACTTCGACGCGGAGAGCACGGCGGGCAGGTGCGGGAGCCCAGCCCCGACGACGATCACCGGCAGGCCTGACTGGCTGATCTCGTGGCAGGCGGCGCACAACGCGGAGACGTCGTCGGGTCCGAGGTCCTGCATCTCGTCGATGAAGACCGCGACACCCTTGCCGACGTCGGCGGCGAGGCCTCCGATGTCGGTGAACAGCTCGACCAGGTCGATCTCGATGTCGCCGGAGTCGGCGCGACCCTTCACCGCGGGTGCGTCGATGCCCGGGTTCCACTGGTCCCGCAGCTTGGCGTTGGGGCCGGCGTCGCGCTGGGCGAAGGCCTTGATCACGCCGAGCACGTGGTCGACGTCGTCGGACTGCGGGTGGCCGAGCTCTCGCACGGCCTGGTGCAGGGCCGAGGACAGCGGTCGGCGCAGGCCCTGATCGGGCCTGGCCTCGAGCTTGCCGGTCCCCCAGTGCCGGCGTACGGCGGCCGAGCGCAGGGCGTTGAGCAGCACGGTCTTGCCGACCCCGCGCAGCCCGGTGAGCACCAGCGAGCGCTCCGGACGTCCCCGCGCGATGCGCTCGAGGACGACGTCGAAGGCGCTCAGCTGCTCGTCACGGCCGGCGAGCTCGGGCGGGCGCTGACCGGCGCCGGGCGCGTAGGGGTTGCGAATCGGGTCCACGATCGAACACTATCCGCATGTCTAGATCTTGTCGTAGACATTCCTAGCGAGTCTGATCGACGCGACGGCAGGTCCGCGGGGTCAGGACGTCGCCGACAGCGGCCGCCCCTGTCCACGAACTTCGTCGTAGGCCGAGGCGAGGCCGGCCACCAGGGCATCGACGAGGTCCGGCACCTCCTCGATCGCCAACCGGAACGACGCCGAGCACACGTTGTCCCGCCAGAGGGACAGGACGACGACGCCGGCCTCGTGGTGCCACGTGACCTTCAGCGCGCGGTCGCCCCCGCGGGCGTCGATGTGGATCGACCCCGCCCGGTCGAACCGCGACGGAGGCATGCACCCATGATGCGCCTCGACGGCGGATCTGTCACCGGATCGATGACCGTGCGACCTGCAGCGCTTGCGACATGCAGTTGGCCGGTCGCGAGCACGACCTGAGCGTGTCCGAGGTCGCCGGAGGCGCCAACTGCATGTCGGTCGGTCCGCCGCGCACTACGCTGGGGCGCATGCCCGAGCTCCCGGAGGTCGAAGCACTCAGCCACGACCTCGCCACGCGCCTCGACGGCCGCGCGATCGCCAAGGTCCACATCGCCGCGTTCAGCGCGCTCAAGACCTTCGATCCCCCACTCAGCGCGGTGGAGGGCACGTTCGTCGAGGGCGTCACGCGACACGGCAAGTTCATCGACATCAGCAGCGGCGGGCTGCACCTGATCCTCCACCTGGCCCGGGCCGGCTGGGTGCGCTGGCGCGACGAGGTCCCGGCACTGCCACCCAAGCCCAGCAGCCGCTCGCCGCTCGCGGTTCGCATCGTGCTCGACGACGACAGCGGGCTCGACATCACCGAGGCAGGGACGAAGAAGAGCCTCGCGCTCTACGTCGCCCACTCACCGCAGGACGTGGAGGGGATTGCCCGGCTCGGCCCGGACCCACTCTCCGACGACTTCACCATCGACGTCCTGCGCGACCTCCTGGCCGCCGCCGGACGGTCCCAGATCAAGGGCGTGCTGCGCCACCAGGGCACCATCGCCGGCATCGGCAACGCCTACTCCGACGAGCTGCTGCACGCGGCGAAGATGTCGCCGTTCAAACCCGCCTCCTCACTCGACGAGGCCGACGTGTCCACCTTGTACGCCGCGATCCGTGACGTCCTCGGTGCCGCCGTGGCCCGGGCCGACGGCGTGGCGATGAGCGAGCTCAAGGGCGAGAAGAAGTCGAACCTCGCCGTCCACGGCAAGGCCGGGGAGAAGTGCCCGGTGTGCGGTGACGTGGTGCGCGAGGTGTCCTTCGCCGACTCGAGCCTCCAGTACTGCGCAACCTGCCAGACCGGCGGCAAGCCGCTGGCCGACCGGCGCACCAGCAAGTTCCTCAAGTGATCCGTCGCCGGACTTCGTAGCGGCACCACCGAGGAGGGGTGCCCCAGCCCTGATGGCTGGAGCACCCCTCCGACGTGGAACCCGGGCCGAGCGGCTCAGTTGCTGGGCATCTCGGACGGCAGCTCGGACAGCATGCTCTCCAGCTCGCTCGGCAGGTCGCTGAGGTCCGTCGGGATCTCCGTCGGCAGGTCGCTCGGGAGCTCGGTCGGCAGGTCGGAGGGCAGGTCGGTCGGCAGGTCCGAAGGCAGGTCGGACGGCATCTCGGACGGCATGCCCGTGCCCATGTCATCCATGCACTCGTCGAGGAAGTACTTGCTGAACGCCTCGGACTGCTTCTCCTCGTCGTCGCTGAGGTCGTCGGCCTTCTTGTCCAGCTCGTCCTGGTCGCTGGAGTCGTCGTAGGCGTCGACCATCAGCTCGAAGCCCTTGCGGGCATCCTTGCTGATCCCGTCGGGGGTGCCGACGTCGCCGAGCTCGGCAACCGCGTCCTTCTGCTTGTCGAAGTCGTCGCCGGACTTGCCGACGTCTTCCATGGCCCCGCAGAAGTCGTCCGAGCTGGCGTCGTCCGGCGAGCCACCGCAGGCGGTCAGGCTGACCATCAGGACCACAGCAGCGCCCGCGCTGGCCAAGGTCCGGAAAACGTTCGTGCGCTTCATTGCTGCCTCTTTCGCTGGGTTCGAGTCACGGTGCGACTCCATTACTGCCCGAGTTGCTGGGATCTACACCCCAGGCTGAGGAAATTCTGAGGAGACACCACCCGAATCCTCGGGATCCGTCCCTCGAAAGCGAACTGCGGGGCGGCCCGGTGGGCCGCCCCGCAGTCAGGCGCTTCGCGCGATCAGCTCAGGAGCAGGTCTCCGTGATGTACTTGAAGAAGGCCTCGGACTGCTTCTTCTCGTCATCCGAGAGGTCTTCGTCCTTGGGGAGGTCGTCCTCGCTGTCGGCGTCGCCGACCTCGTCGACGAAGAACTCGAAGCCGTCGCGTGCGTCATCGCTGATGTCTTCGGGCGTGCCCACGTCGTTGAGATCCTCGACCGCGTCCTTGGCGTCGTCGAAGCTCGACGCGTCAATCTTCTTGGCGGCATCGCAGAAGTCATCCTTGGACGCGTCGTCCGGGGCGCCACCACAGGCCGTCAGGCCACCGAGCAGGGCCAAGCTGGCGCCCACGAGTGCGAGTCGTCGCATCTCGTCACCTCTTCATGTCTAGGGAATGTCAGCCACCTACATTCCCACCCGGACGCCATTTCAAGCACTCGACACAGAATTCGTCCGACGAACCTGTGAATTCTCAGGATTCAGGGGTGCTCAAGTCGCACAAACCATCAGGAAGCGGACTCGGACGGCGCCTCGGCGCTCGCGCAGGTGGCGTCCTCGAAGTCGCTGTAGGCCTGGACGTCGGCCTGGTCCTCCTTGCTGAGCCCTTGGACCATCTTCGTGAACTCCTGGAGGTCCTGGGCCGAGCCCAGCCGCTCCTGCAGGTGGTCCAGGCCGTCCTCGGCCTCGTCACCGGCAGCGTCGGGCAGGTTCTCGTCGAGTGCGTCCACCGCAGTGCGGAGGTCCTCGATGCTTCCCGCGTCGCTGGCGGCGCCGGCATCGGCCACGGCACTGCAGTAGGCCGCATCCTCACCGCCGTCGTCGGAGTCGGCGGACTCGGAGTCCGTGGGATCCGGCGTCGCGTCCGTCTCCGACGGCGAGTCGTCCTCGGACGCACTGGTCGAGTCCGATGCGGTGGCCGACCGGGACGTGGACGCGTCGTCCTTCGCGTCGTCGGCGGAGTCGTCGTTGCCGCAGGCAGTCAGACCGGCCATCAGCAACAGGCTGGCGCAGGCGAGTGTGGCACGTCGCATCTTGATCACTCCTCGGGTGTCGGCATGCGTGTGATCGCCTCCCATCCTTGCTGACCACCCCTGAGAGCACACACCGGGAGGCCGGTCAGTCCACGTCCTGGGATGCTCCGAAGACACCCGGCAGGGGTGTGACCAGGGCGGCGCGCAGGCGTTCGAGGTAGTCGCCACGGTCGACCTCCACGACTCCCAGCGACGCCAGGTGCTCCGTGCTCCACTGCACGTCGAGCAGGCGGTCGGGTCGGCCGTCGCTGAGCAGGTCCACCAGCGCCACGAGGGCCACCTTCGAGGCATCGGTGACCCGGTGGAACATCGACTCCCCCGCGAACAGGCCGCCGGTCGCCACGCCGTACAGGCCACCGGCCAGCACGCCGTCCAGCCAGGCCTCGACCGAGTGCGCCCAGCCCAGCCGGTGCAGCTCGACGTACGCCGAACGGATCGCGCCGTCGATCCAGCCGCCGTCCCTGGCGGGATCGGCGCAGGCGTCGATCACCTCCTCGAACGCGGTGTCGACCCGGATCTCGAAGCGCCGGCACGAGCGTCGCAGCGACTTGGTCACGCGGAGGCCGTCGAGGGGAAGCACGCCCCGGCGCTGGGGCGACCACCACCCCAGCTCGTCGTCGATGGGCATCGGGAAGAACCCCGATCGATAGGCCAGCAACAGTGTTCCCGGAGCCAGGTCGGCGCCGAACGCGATCAGGTCGTCGGGCACGCCCGTCGGATCGGGGAAGCCCCACGGCGTCAGCGGTGGTTCAACGGGCACGTCCATCAGCGTAGGCCAGACGATGCCCCGGACGGATCCGGTCATCTAGGCTTCCGGCATGGGAATCGGTCAGAGTCTCGCCAGGCGCATCACTCCGAAGATCACGCAGGCCGCCCCGGGGCTGTCCCACGGCTTCGTGCGGGAGGCACTCAAGCGCGCGATCGAGGGTGCGGGACCACTGCCGTCGGTGCGGGAGTCGTCCACCAAGAAGCTCGCCGATGCCGGGGGCGACGTCGACAAGGCGATCCGCAAGGCCATCGAGGTGCACACCGGCTATGCCGCAGCCGAGGGGTTCGTCACGAACCTGGGCGGCCTGGTCACCGCTGCGGCCACCATCCCTGCCAACATCACCGGGCTGGCGCTGATCCAGTGCCGCCTGATCGCCACCATCGCCGAGCTGCGCGGCCACGACCTCAGTGACCCGCGCGTGCGCAACGCGGTCCTGCTGTGCGTGATCGGCGAGGACAGCGTCAAGAAGCTGGTCAAGCGCAAGACCGTCCCGGGCACGCCGATGGCGCTGGCCACCGCGCCGGTGCACGACCCGGCACTCGACAAGGTCATCTCGACCGAGGTGGCCACCGAGCTGGTCTCCAAGGTCGCCGGCAAGCGCCTGGCCACCACCGTCGGGCGTCGGGTCCCGGTGATCGGCGGTGCCGTCGGCATGACCGCGGACGGCTGGGCCACGTGGCGGATCGGCCGCTACGCCGCTCAGGAGCTCCTGCCGCGCGCCCGGCGGTAGAGGCCGAGCAGGCGGCGTCCCCAGCCCTTGGCCTCGGCTGATCGGACGATCTTCTCCCGCATCCGGTACGTCGGCCGCAGGTGGGCCCGCTCGAGAGCGATCCGGGTCTCGCGCAGCTCGACCCGCAGCTCCTCCTCGGAGCGCCGCATCCGATCACCTTCGAGGAGCAGCGCCTTGATCGCGTCGATGGCGGCCGCGTTCACCTGCCGTGGCCGGGCCCGGTCGGGGTCGCGGAACTCCACGGCGTGGGTGTCGGGGAGCAGGTCGTCGAGGTCGCCGATCACGTCATAGCCGCGCAGGCGCAGCTCCGCGACCCACGCCTGGGACAGGTCGTCCGCCCACTGGCGGGCCTCGGGGGGCATGCCCAGCCGGGGCGAACGCGTCCGACGGGACAAGGTCTGGTGGGCGAGCAGCTCCCGGACCAGCGGCCGATAGGCAGCCGGCTTCAGCTCCGCGTTGGTGGCCGCGTTGATCCTGCGGATCAGGGCTGTCTCGGGGACCCCCATGGACGGGTTCGCGCGCTCGGCGTGCAGGTCGAGGTCGAGGCCGTCGAGGTCGAACGCCCGGGCGAACCGTTGCCACAGCAGGTCGGGCGGGGCACCCGGTTTCGGCACCGTCACGACGTGGACCCGGGACGGGTCGAGCGCGGATCCCCAGCGGTCCAGGATGTCGGGAATCTCCTGCACTCCCCAGAACCAGGTGGCGATGCGGTCCACGCGCTGGGGATCCTGGATCTGCTCCAGGAACCGGTGGTACTTGATCGTGCGCCGGTGCTTGACGTTCTCCTGCCACTCCGCCGGCACCTGGCGGACCAGGTCGCGCGTGGAGAGGACCACGTGGATCTCGGTGTCGGGGTGGCCCAGCGACTTCAGCGCGCGCTTGACCTGGGGGCGAGAGGCGGTGGCCAGGATCTCGTGGCTGATGATCGCCGTCCCCGACCAGTCCCGCACCTGCTCCGCGAGCCGGTCCCATGCGCCGACGGCCTCGGTCTCCAGACCTCCCCACGGGAGGCGCATGAGGTCGAGCGCGGCCAGGAAGTGTGCGTCGAACCGGTCGGCCGGGTAGAGCACGCCCTGCTTGGCCAGCCCCCCGCGATTGCGGAACAGCACGTCCTGCAGGTAGGACGTGCCGGTCTTGGGTGTCCCGACGTGGAGCAGCACCCGCTTGGGACTCACAGTGCCTTCTCCTTGAACCTCAACAGCGTGCACAGGGCCACGTCGAGGACGCCGCCGCTGGTGGGACGCGTCCCTGGGACGTGCTCCGGCGGGACCAACGCGTCCAGATCCCCGCGCACAGGATAGCCAGCAGCGGTCAGTTCCTTGCGCATTCCCTCGGCTTGGCGGCGTACCCAGTCGAGGTGGCGAGGAAGGACCGCGCGCTGCGGTCCGCGGGCGTCGGCGAGCAACGGCACGAGCCCGGTCTCGACGATGCGTGCTCGCTCCTCCTTCGGCGCCAGCACCCGGAGCACCAGGTTCGCTTGGCGCACGAGCTCGACCGCATCGGGTGAGAGCCGTGTGGTCGCCTCGACGGCAGACGCGGGGACACCCAGCAGGGCGGCGACCGACGCAGTCTCCGCGTTCACCACGACGTGCACCCCGGCGCGGCCGATGGTCGTCGCCTGCTGTGCGGCGACCCGCGGCAGCTGCAGCCGTGGCGGCAGGGCGTCCTGGCGCTCCCAGTCGTCGAGCCAACGCGCCCACCGGACGGTTCCGCCCTGGAGGATCCGCCAGCTCCACACGTCGGAGAGCATCGCGCAGAGCTCGTCCGCGAGCACGGCGGCCACCGGGGCCCGCAGGCCCGGGGGGTGCCCGGCGCGGAGCAGGGAACGTCGGAGAGCATCGACCGCCAGCGGGTCGCCGGCCAGGCGGTAGTCGCGACGCCACGGGCGGATTCGTGCAGGACGTTGCGTCGCCGCCGGCGGAGCGGGGTGGCGGACGACGAGGTCGGCCAGCAGCCCGACGGCGATCCGGAGCAGCTCGGACGCGGGGACCTGGGCCGGATCCACCGGTGGCGCCCCGAAGTCGGAGTCGGTGTCGACCCCGACCAGGGCCAGGTCGAGCTGGCCCCGCCCCGGTCCACCTTGGTCCAGGACGTGGTCGACCAGACGGCTCTGCTGCGGCGACGCCGCGCCGGCGAGCAGGTTCAGGCGCCTGGCCAGCTCGAGCTGGGCCGCTCCCGGCAGCGCCTCAGGGCGTCCTGCCGCCGTGCCGTCGAAGTCGGACCACGGTGTCGAGCCCCCGGCACGCAGGTGGTCCACCCAGGCCCACGCCCGGGCTGACCCCGCTCGGTCGACTCCCACCGTCACTGCTGGCGGAGCCGCGTCGCATGGGCACGGATCCTCGAGCCGAGCTCGCGCGAGGGATCGGGGCGGCGCGCCGCTTCGTTCGTCATCGCCGCCAACGCGTGCACCGCGGCGTTGGTGATCTTCTTGTTCCGGACCCGGTTCGGGTTCGGAGCCAGGTCGACCGGAGGCTCGCCGGTCCGGAGGTCGTCCAGGTCGCCGACCACGCGCACCCCCGAGCCCTCGATCCACTCGATCCACCGCTCGGTCACTGCCCTGGTCCACGCGTAGTGCTCGGGCGGGAGCTGGACCTTGCGGGACTTGTGCAGGTCGACCCGTTCCAGCATCGCCCGGATCAGCTCCTCGTGGGCCCCGGTGGAGCGGGTGGCCCGGTCGAGCCGTCGGTTGAGGCGCCGCAGGAGCTCGGTCTCGGCGACCCCCATCCCGGCGTTCGTGCGCTCACTCTCGAGGGGCGCCCACGCCGGGTCGATGCCGACGACCTGGCAGAACCGGTCCCACAGCGAGTCACCGGCGACCCGCTGCTGCGGGACGGTCACCACGTGCACGTTCTCGGGGAGCAGGTTGGCCGACCAGTTGGACAGCACCGTCGGGAGGTCGAAGGCGCGCATGAACCAGACCGACTCCCGCTCGGCCTTGACCAGGAACTTCTCGAAGCTCCACTTGCGGCCCTGCTTGACGCTCTCCTGCCAGGCCGCGGGCATCTGCCGGACCAGGTCCCGGGCGCTGTAGACGATGTGGATCTCGGCACCCTGCAGGTCGTTCATCACCCGGGAGACCTTCTCCTTGGGGGCCGGCGCGAGGATCTCGTGGCTGATGATCGACGTTCCGGTGTGGCGGCGCACCTGCTTGACCATCGTGGGCCAGGCTCCCGCCGCGTGGCCGGGCGGCCCGCCCCAGTCCTGGCCGAGCAGGTCGAGGGCGGCACGGAAGTGGAAGAGGTTCGGGTCGGCGAAGAGCCGGCGGTTGGGCAGGTTGATGCCGTGCTCGGCCAGGGTGCGGAGGTTGAGTGCCAAGCGGTCCTGCACGTAGGTCGTGCCTGTCTTGGGCGCCCCCACGTGGAGGAACACCTTGCGGGCCGTTCTGCTCATGGGCCAGATTGTGCCGCATGGGGCGCTGGCAGCAGCACTGCCGGTCAAGCCAGCGCCGTGACGACCCGCGAGGGACTCGGACGGCCCAGCTTGCCGGACATCCACACGCTGGTGCCCACCAACGCCTCCAGGTCGACGCCGGTCTCGATGCCCAGGCCGTGCAGCATCCAGACCAGGTCCTCCGTGGCGAGGTTGCCGGTGGCGCTCTCGGCGTACGGGCAACCGCCGAGTCCGCCGGCGCTGGCGTCGAAGGTGGTCACGCCGGCCTCGAGTGCGGCGTACGCGTTGGCGAGGGCCTGGCCGTAGGTGTCGTGGAAGTGGACGGCCAGGTTCTCGATGGGCAGCCCGGCCTCGCCGAAGGCGCCCAGCAGGCGCTTGACGTGGCCGGCGGTGCCCACGCCGATGGTGTCCCCGAGGCTGAGCTGGCTCGCGCCGAGGTCGAAGAGCCGCTTGCCGACGCTGACCACCTGGTCGATCGGGACGTCGCCCTCCCACGGGTCGCCGAAGCACATCGAGACGTAGGCGCGCACGTCCATGCCGGCCTCACGCGCCCGGCTCACGGTCGGCTCGAACATCGCGAACTGCTCGTCGAGGCTGCGGTTCAGGTTCTTGGTGGCGAAGGTCTCGGTGGCACTGCCGAAGATCGCGATGTGCTTCATGCCCAGCTCGAGGGCGCGGTCGAGGCCGCGTTCGTTCGGCACCAGCACCGGCAGGTCGTGGTGGTCGAGCCCACCCTCGTCGCGCAGCTTCTCGAGCAGCTCCTTGGCGTCGGCCAGCTGGGGCACCCACCTGGGGTGCACGAAGCTGGTCGCCTCGACGATCGGCAACCCGGCCGCGAGCAGGCGTCGGATGAACTCGGCCTTCGTCTCGAGGTCGACGACGGACTTCTCGTTTTGCAGGCCGTCACGGGGACCGACCTCCCAGATGGTGACCTGCTCCGGGAGCTCCGCGGGGCTCTGCTCGACCTGTGGCTGCCTCATGCTTCCTCCACCTCGAAGAGTACGGCGCCCAGGGGCACCTGCTCGCCGGCCGCGGGATGGACCCCGGTCACGGTGCCGTCGAACGGTGCCTTGAGCGCGAGCTCCATCTTCATCGCCTCCATGGTGCCGAGCACGTCGCCCTCCTTGACCGCCTGGCCCTCGGTGACGTTCACGGCGAGCACGGTGCCGGGCATCGGTGCCAGCAGGGTGCCGTCGCCGACCAGCGGGCCGTGGTCGCCGAAGACGTCGGGGCGCACGAAGTGGAAGCGCTGGCCGCGGTGGACCACGTCGATGCCGTGCTCCTGGGCGTCGACCACGGCCTCCACGCGGTGGCCGTCGATGCGCAGTCGGGCCACGTGGTCGGCCATCCCGCGCTCGAGGACGGTGACCCCGTCGACCGTGCTCTGGCTGCGGTCGACCCGCACCACCTGGTCGAGCTCGACCAGGGTGGGCACGGCCGGTCCACCGTCGCGCCACCCGTCAGCCATCAGCGGGCCGGGCCGCTCGGTCATCCGGGACACCGCGACGTCGGTCCACGCGGCGATGGTGCGGGCCACGTCGGGGCTCGGGGCCGTGGGTGGGTGGCGGTCCAGCCAGGCGGTGTCGATCTCGGCATCGCGGAAGGCGTCGCTCTCGGCGATCTCGCGGAGGAACCCGGTGTTGGTGGTCAGGCCGAGGATGCTCGTGCGCTCGAGGGCCGCGATCAGCTGTCGGCGGGCGGCCTCGCGGTCCTTGCCCACCGCGATCACCTTGCCGAGCATCGGGTCGAAGCTGGTCGAGACGACCTGCTCGCTCTCGAGGGCCGCGTCGACCCGCATGCCGTCCGTCGTGCCCGTGAAGGGAGCGACCGGCCAGCGGACGATGGTGGCGGTGCCGGCCTGCGGGAGGAACTCGTTGTAGGGGTCCTCCGCATAGACCCGCGCCTCGATGGCGTGGCCGTCGAGCCAGAGGTCGTCCTGGTCGAAGGGCAGCTCCTCCCCCAGCGCCACCGCGAGCTGCACGGCGACGAGGTCGATCCGCTCACCCTCGGGGGTGCAGGCCACCACCGACTCGGTGACGGGGTGCTCGACCTGGAGGCGGGTGTTCATCTCCAGGAAGTAGGCCTCCTGGGTGTCGCTGTCCAGCAGGAACTCGACCGTCCCCGCGTTGACGTAGCCGACCTGCTTGGCGAGGTTGACCGATGCCTGGGTGACCAGGGCGCGCACGGCCTCGTCGATGGTCGGGGCCGGGGCCTCCTCGAGCACCTTCTGGTGGCGACGCTGGGTGGAGCAGTCGCGTTCGAAGAGGTGCACCACGTTGCCGTGGGAGTCGGCCATCACCTGGACCTCGATGTGACGCCCACGCTCGACGTACTTCTCGACGAGCATGGTGTCGTCGCCGAACGACTTGGCGGCCTCGCGCTTGGCTGCGGCCACCGCGTCGGCGTACTCCCCGGCGCTGCGGACGATGCGCATGCCCTTGCCGCCGCCGCCGGCCGCAGCCTTGACCAGCACCGGGAAGGCCATCGTGGCCGGGTCGTCGTCGACACTGAAGCTCGGCACCACCGGGACGTCGGCGGCGATGGCGATCTCTCGGGCCGCGTCCTTGCGGCCCATCCTGTCCATCACCTCGGCACTCGGGCCGACCAGCGTGAGCCCGGCCTCCTCGACAGCGCGGGCGAAGGCGGCGCGCTCGGAGAGGAAGCCGTAACCGGGGTGGACGAGGTCGGCGCCGGAGTCCTTGGCGGCCTGCACCACGGCGTCGATGTCGAGGTAGCCGCTCACCTGGACGGCGACGTCGGCCTCGCGCACGTGGGGCGCGCGCTGGTCGAGGTCGTTGTGGATGGCGACGGTGCGGATGCCGAGCGCGCGGGCGCTGCGGATCACGCGGAGGGCGATCTCGCCACGGTTGGCGATCAGGAGGGTTTTCATGGGGTCCTCACTTGGGTTGCTGTCCTTGCCTGGTTGCCGCCCTGCGGCTTGTTGCTGCCCTGCCTTCTGCCCTGCGATCCTCACTGCTGTCTCGACGCGGCATTCACGACCTCGTTCCTCGGTCGTGTGCCTTGCTCGACCTGGCCACGCCCACGCGCTCTGCTCGTTCCTCGCAAAGCGCTGCGTGGCTCACATCCTGAAGATTCCATAGTTGGGCTCGGGCACCGGTGCGTGCGCCGCGGCGGCCAGGCCCATCCCGAGCACGCGCCGGGTGTCGGCGGGGTCGATGACGCCGTCGTCCCAGAGGCGGGCGGTTGAGTAGTAGGGGGAGCCCTGGACCTCGTACTGCTCGCGCAGCGGCTCCTTGAACTCCTCTTCCTCCTCGGCCGACCACTCGCCGCCCTTGGCCTCGATGCCGTCACGCTTGACAGTGGCCAGGACGCTCGCGGCCTGCTCGCCGCCCATCACCGAGATGCGCGCGTTCGGCCACATCCACAGGAAGCGCGGGTCGTAGGCGCGACCGCACATGCCGTAGTTGCCGGCGCCGAACGAGCCGCCGATGACGACAGTGAACTTGGGGACGACGGAGCACGCGACCGCGGTGACCAGCTTGGCGCCGTCCTTGGCGATGCCGCGGTTCTCGTACTCGCGACCGACCATGAAGCCGGTGATGTTCTGCAGGAACACCAGCGGGATCCTTCGCTGGTTGCACAGCTCGATGAAGTGCGCGCCCTTGAGGCTGGACTCGCTGAAGAGGATGCCGTTGTTGGCGATGATGCCGACCGGGTGGCCCCAGATGCGGGCGAAGCCACAGACCAGGGTCTCGCCGTAGTACTGCTTGAACTCCTGGAAGCGGGAGGCGTCGACGATCCGGCGGATCACCTCGCGCACGTCGTAGGGAGTCCGGGTGTCGCTGGGTACCACGTCGTACAGCGTCTCGGGGGCCTCGTGGGGCTCCTCGGGCTCGATGACCTCCCATGGGATGGCGGTCGGCTTCGGCACCGTCTCCATGATGCCGCGCACGATCGCGAGGGCGTGCGCGTCGTCGTTGGCGAGGTGGTCGACCACGCCGGACTTGCGGGCGTGCACGTCGCCGCCGCCGAGGTCCTCGGCCGTGACCACCTCGCCGGTGGCTGCCTTCACCAGCGGCGGGCCGCCGAGGAAGATGGTGGCCTGGTCCTTGACGATCACGGTCTCGTCGGACATCGCCGGCACGTAGGCGCCACCGGCGGTGCAGGAGCCCATCACCGAGGCGATCTGCGGGATGCCCTCACCGCTCATGTTGGCCTGGTTGAAGAAGATCCGGCCGAAGTGCTCCTTGTCGGGGAACACGTCGTCCTGCATCGGCAGGAACGCGCCGCCGGAGTCGACCAGCGCGATCACGGGAAGCTTGTTGGCGCGGGCGATCTCCTGCGCACGCAGGTGCTTCTTGACCGTCATCGGGTAGTAGGTGCCGCCCTTGACCGTCGCGTCGTTGGCGATGATCACGCAGGTGCGGCCGCTGACCTGGCCGAGACCGGTCACGATGCCGGCGCTCGGAACGGTGTCGGCATCGTCGGTGGCGCCGTACATCCCGGTCGCGGCGAGCGCACTGAGCTCCAGGAACGGGCTGCCCGGGTCGAGCAGCCGGTCCACGCGCTCGCGGACCAGGAGCTTGCCGCGGTCGGTGTGCTTCTTGCGGGACGCCTCGCTGCCGCCGGCGCCGTCGTTGCGTACGGCGGACAGGCGCGCGCGCAGGTCCTCGACCAGTTCCCTCATCTCCATGGGGTCGATGTTAACGACCATTAACCTTCGCGTCCAGACCGGCCGCCTCCTGCCGCGGGCTCTCGTTAATGGGCGCTAACCTGATGCCGTGAACCGACGCGAGCAGATCATCGCCACCGCGGCGACGCTGTTCGCCGAGCGCGGTTTCCACGGCGTCTCCGTCGGCGAGATCGGTGCCGCCTGCGGGATCAGCGGCCCGGGGCTCTACAAGCACTTCGCAGCCAAGGACGCGATCCTCGCCGAGATGCTGGTCGCGATCAGCGAGGAGCTGCTCAGCGTCGGGCGGGCGCGAGTGGCCTCGGCCACCTCTGCCCGCGCCGCGCTCGAGGCCCTGATCGACTGGCACATCTCCTTCGCACTGGCCAACAAGGCGCTGATCATCGTCCAGGACCGCGACTGGTCGTCGCTGCCCGACGCCGACCGGGAGAAGGTGCGCACGCTGCAGCGCACGTACGTCGACCTGTGGGCCGCCCAGCTCCGCGAGCTCGACGACTCCCTGTCGCTGGTCGAGGCGCGAGCCCGGGCGCACGCCACCTTCGGCCTGCTCAACTCGACCCCGCACAGCGCATTCCTGCCCGAGGCCGAGATGCGCGCGCTGCTGCACGAGATGGCCGCGCGGGCACTGTCACTGCCCCTTCCCCCTTCCCCGGGCACCCGGTGAAGGCGTCACCGCCCCGGCCGAGCTTCCGGCCGGGCACGGGCTCGTCAACCGTGGCTGACATGATCGGAGCATGAGCACTCGATGGTTCGACGCCAGGTCCGAGGAGCAGCGCAAGGAGTACAGCCAGCGCTTCGTGAAGATCGCGGCCGAGGGCCATGACATCGACGGCGAAGGGCGCTTCGTCGACGCGATGGCCGGCCGCGGATCCCGCATCCTCGACGCGGGTTGTGGCGCCGGTCGGGTGACGGACTACCTGCGCCGCTGCGGTCACCGGGCCGTCGGTGTCGACGTCGACCCACTGCTGATCGAGGCGGGGCACGAACAACACCCGCAGGCCGACCTGCGAGTCCTCGACCTGGCCGACCTGTCCCCCGAGCTGGGCAGCTTCGACGTCATCGTGTGCCCCGGAAACGTGATCACGTTCGTCGCCTCCGGCACGGAGCCCCAGATCCTGGCCGCGATGGCCACCGTGCTGGCTCCGGGCGGACGGGTGGTCTTCGGCTTCCACCTCGACCGCACGCTCTCCGTGGCGGACCTCGACGGGTGGGGCGAGGAGCTCGGCTGGCGTCTCGAGCACCGTTTCGGCACGTGGGAGCTCGACCCCTTCACCGACGAGTCCGACTGGGCAGTCTCGGTCTATCGCGGCTGAATCCGCGAAGCACCCGGGCCCGGTCGCGGATTCACCGCACGTGACGGGGATCCCTCGGCGAGCTGGCTCACCTGTTCCTCCAGGTCGAGGACCTTGGCGACGCCGGCCAGGTTGAGGCCCTCGTCCAACAACTCACCGATGCGGCGAAGCCTTTCGACGTCGGCAGGGCTGTACAGGCGCGTGCCTCCGGCGGTTCGATCGGGCTCCAGGAGTCCCTTGCGTTCGTAGACGCGAAGGTTCTGGACCTGCATGGAGGCCATGCCGGCGGCCACCGATATGGCGAAGACACCGCGGGACTGCTCGTCCACAGGCCTGTCACCTCCTCACGCTGAAAAAATTCTGTTGCAACGGACTTGATCCGTTGTCCAACATCGGTTATATAAAACCTGTAACAGCAATGTTAGATGCTGTTACCGACAACCACCAACTCCGAGGAAGGAAGGACTCGAAATGTTGATTCGTACCGCTGACCCGTTCCGTGAGCTGGATCGCTTCGCGCAGCAGGTCCTGGGCACCACCAACCGTCCTGCGGTGATGCCGATGGATGCGTGGCGCGAGAGCGACGAATTCGTCATCGAGTTCGATCTGCCGGGCATCGCAGCCGAGAGCATCGACCTCGACGTCGAGCGCAACGTGCTGACGGTGCGTGCCGAGCGCATGGCGCGCAATGGCGACTGGGAGATGCTGGCCTCCGAGCGACCGCGCGGCATGTTCAGCCGCCAACTGGTCCTCGGCGACAACCTGGACCTCGCCAAGATCCAGGCCAGCTACGAGGGCGGAGTGCTCCGCCTGCGCGTTCCCGTCGCCGAACAGGCCAAACCGCGCAAGATCCAGATCAACTCCGACACCCAGGCCCAGCCCGCTTCCATCGAGGCCTGAGGCCCTCAACCAGGGTGCAGGGGGCTCCGCGGCCGTACGCCGTGATCCGCGGAGCCCCGCGGCACCACCCCGAACGCCACGTCCCTCGGAAGGAGCTCCCCATGAATCTCACTCGAACTGCCAACGACTTGGGCATTCTCCTTCGGATCGGTCGAGAACTCGATGTTGTGGGCGACGTCACTTCCGTGGTCGAGAACCCCTCGGAGCTGCTGGCCTGGGCCACCACACTGTCCCGGCCTGCCCTGCTCTGCTGGAGGACCACCGACTCCGGCCGGCGTTACCTCCAGGTCAGCGCCCGCCACGACCGAGCCCCCATCCGTGGACAGGTCACCGCCGTGCTCAGCTGCGACCAGCACTTGGACTTCTGGGACCAGATCCCCGAGACCAAGGAGCTGGCACCCGGCGAGAAGGCGTCCGTCTCCCTCGCCCACCTCGCCCACGCCTGGGAAGTCGTCCCCTCGACCCCTCCGAGCGACGAGGAGCCTGTGGACGGGATCCGGGAAGAACGGGACGGCTGCGTCTCCGCAAGCCCCTGAGCAACGGCCCCATGATTCTCGAGGCCCTAGCATCAGGCCATGCGTTTCCGCCTCGGCCGTCCCGACGTCACGGCGTATGCCCACCGCTTCGACATACCTGAAGCGACCGGCGACCTCTCGGTCACCTTCCTCGGCGTCGCCACGTTGCTGGTCACCGACGGCACCACGTCGCTGATGACGGACGGGTTCTTCAGCCGGCCGAACCTGGCCCGGGTCGGGCTGCGACCGCTCACTCCCGACGATGCGCGCATCGACGCCGCCCTCAACCGGGTCGGCGTGGACCGCTTGGCCGCCGTGCTCCCCGTGCACAGCCACTTCGACCACGCGATGGATTCTGCGGTCGTCGCCGAGCGCACCGGCGCTCAGCTGGTCGGCGGGTCGTCCACCGCCAACATCGGTCGCGGGCATGGCCTCCCGGAGTCGCGCCTCGACGAGGTCGCCTCCGGCGAGTCCCGGACGTATGGCGACTTCACCGTGACGGCGTTCAAGAGTCGCCACTGCCCACCGGATCGCTTTCCAGGCACGATCGATGCGCCACTGCGCACCCCGGCGAGGGCGAAGGCCTACAAGTGCGGCGAGGCCTGGTCGGTCTTCGTCAGCCACGCCTCTGGCCCCACGATCCTCGTCCAGGGCAGTGCCGGCTTCCTCCCCGGAGCCCTCGTCGGCCGGTCCGCCGATGTGGTCTACCTCGGCATCGGGCAGTTGGGGGTGCAGAGCGACGACCACATCCGCACCTTCTGGCAGGAGACGGTGCAGGCAGTCGGTGCACACCGGGTCGTGCTGATCCACTGGGACGACTTCTTCCGTCCACTCGACCAGCCGCTGCGGGCGCTCCCCTTCGCCGGTGACGACCTCGACGTCACCATGCAGATGCTCGGCGCGCTGGCCGACCGGGACGGCATACAGCTGAGCTTCCCGACCGTGTGGCGACGCGAGGACCCCTGGGCCTGAGCCGCGGAGGCCTGGTGCCACCACTGGTCTATCGGACGTCGAGGATCGTCTGCCCGAGAAGCGGGAAACCGGTTTGTCGGGCTGCTCGATGGGGCAGATCCTTGGGGTGCGATCGATCGGCGATCGCACCCAGAGGGAGCTCACATGCATTCGCCTCGTTCAACCAGCACCGCACTGCTCGCCATCGGCGCTACAACCTTGGCGCTGAGCCTGCCCACAGCTGCGCACGCTGCTTCGACCACCCGGGTGAAGACCAACGGGCAGTTGACCAAGGTCGTTCCCGATGACGTCGACCATGTGAAGTTCTCCGGCAAGGTCAAGTCCAAGCGGGCCGTGTGCGAGAGGCGTCGCACCGTCAAGCTCAGGCAGGTCGACCAGGACCTGGCTGCCGGTCGGGACAAGGCCAACCGCAAGGGCGCCTGGAGGATCTCCTTCGACGGCAACAAGATCATGCCCGGCGAGTTCCGCATGACCGTCACCAAGAAGGTCTGAAGAAGAAGGGCAAGCGGATCGTGTGCCAGGCCACCGTCAAGACCGTCAACGTGACCGGCTGAGTTCAGCCGGTACACGACAGCGGCCGTCCTGGTCACGGGGTGGCCGCTGTCGTCAAAAACCCACGGTTCGCGCATCAGAGCAGGGGGCTCACGTCTTCGCCCTGTTCGAGTCCGGCGAGGATGCGGGCGGCTCGTCGGGCAGCGTCCACACCCACCTCGACATCAGCGGCGGCCGCTTCGTCCTGGGCGTCGTCCGGCCCGGCCCGACCATTGGTCGGCGTCCGCAGGGTTCGTTCGTGGAGCGCGGCGAGCAGCTCCTCCCGGGAGAGGCCACGCAGGTGCAGCAGCGCCAACGGGTCGTCGCCGATCAGCCAGGTCAGCTGGGTGAGCACGGCCAGCCCGTGCGGGCAGGGCTGGGCCCAGGCGTCGCACGAGCAGGACGCGGAGAACTCGCCGCCGTAGGGCAGCAGCTCGACCCCGGCGTCCTCGGCGTCCTCGACCAGCTGGTGGGCGAGCTCGCCGGCGAGCAACCCGGCGATCCGGCCGGACTCGGCCGCGACCAGCTCGACGAAGGTGGCCGAGGCCTCGGGGGACAGCGTCGGCAGGGCGATCGACACGGTCCAGGCATCGTCGCCCTGGTGCACCGCCGCGAAGAGCGAGCCCTTGTCGATGGTCAGCGCGCCGACCCGGCCCCCGCGGGCGAGCGACCGCCCGGCACGCAGGTCGTTGGAGTGGTACGCCGCCTCCTCGACGGCCCGGGCCACCGCCTTGCTCCACCACGGGGTCGGCCGGGAGCCACGCCGTGGCGCGAAACGAGGGTGGGTGACCGCACTCAATCGGAGCTCCGCAGCGTGACCAGGTCGCGGAGCTCGGCGTTGCTGAGCTCGGTCAGCCCGGCCTCTCCGCGCGCCAGCACGGAGTCGGCCAGGGACCGCTTGTGGGCCAGCAGCTCGGCGATGCGTTCCTCGATCGTGCCCTGGGTGATCAGGCGGTGCACCTGCACCGCCCGGGTCTGGCCGATCCGGTAGGCCCGGTCGGTCGCCTGCTCCTCGACGGCGGGGTTCCACCAGCGGTCGAAGTGGATGACGTGATCGGCCGCGGTCAGGTTCAGCCCGGTGCCGCCGGCCTTCAGTGACAGCAGGAAGACCGGCGTCTCCCCGGCCTGGAACCGGTCGACCATCGCCGAGCGCTCGCGCACCGGGGTGCCGCCGTGCAGGAACTGGGTGGGGACGCCGGTCGCCTCGAGGTGCTGCTCGAGCAGCCGCGCCATCTGGACGTACTGCGTGAAGACCAGCACCCCGCCGTCCTCGGCGAGCACGGTGCCGAGCAGCTCGTCGATGAGGTCGAGCTTCTCGGAGCGGCCGGAGAGGCGCGAGCTGGCCTGCTTGAGGTAGTGCGCCGGGTGGTTGCAGATCTGCTTCAGCCCGGTGAGCAGCTGCAGGACGAGTCCGCGCCGTGCGTGCTCGTCGGCGCGCTCGATGCGCTCCATCGACTCGCGGACGAGTGCCTCGTAGAGCACGGCCTGCTCGCGGGTGAGCCGCAGCGGGTGGTCGGTCTCGGTCTTGGCGGGCAGCTCCGGCGCGATGCCGGGGTCGGACTTGCGCCGGCGCAGCAGGAACGGCTGGATGAGGTCGGCGAACTGACGTGCCTTGGTCGGCTCGAGCCCGGACTCGATCGGCCCCGCCCACACCTTGCGGAAGGCGTTGCGCGAGCCGAGCAACCCCGGGATCGCCCAGTCGAGGATCGCCCACAGCTCGGTGAGGTTGTTCTCCACCGGCGTGCCGCTGAGTGCGATGCGGGCCGTGCTGTCCAGCGTGCGCAGGGCCCGAGCCGTCGAGGACTGCGGGTTCTTCACGTGTTGCGCCTCGTCGGCCACGACCAGGTCCCACCGGACAGCGGCCAGCTCGCGCTTGCCCTTGGGCTGGCTGTCGGTGCGCATCGTGCCGTAGGTCGTCAGCACGAAGCCGTCGCTGAGCCCCTCGAGGGTGCGGGAACCGCCGTGGAAGCGGCGGACCGAGGTGCCGGGGGCGAAGCGCCTGATCTCGGCCTCCCAGTTGCCGAGCAACGAGGCCGGGCAGACCACCAGGACCGGCCCGGTGATGCCGAGGGAGCGGCGGTGCAGGTGCAGCGCGATCACCGTGATCGTCTTGCCCAGGCCCATGTCGTCGGCCAGGCAGGCGCCGAGCCCGAGGGAGGTCATCTCCGCCAGCCAGGTCAGCCCGTGGGCCTGGTAGTCGCGCAGGGTGGCCTGCAGGCCGGACGGAGCGGGCACCGGCTCACGCGTGGCGGCAGTGAGGATCTGTTGACGCACCTTCTCGAGGGTGGCCCCGACGATCACCTTCTCCTCGACGTCGTCGACGGACACCTGGCCGGTCAGGGTGGCGGCCAGGGCCTGTGCCGGCTTCGCGGTGCGGATCAACCGCTTCCTGGCCCTGCGCGCGGTCTTCGGGTCGACCAGCATCCAGTTGTCGCGCAGCTTGATCATCGGGGTCGTCGCCTCGGCGAGCTGGTCCATCTCGTCGTCGGTGAGCGGGTCACCGTGCAGCGCCACCTGCCACTTGAAGCTGAACAACGACTCCGTGCCGAACAGCCCCTCGACCAGCGGTTCCTCCCGCTTGCCGTCGCCCGGCCGCAGCTCGGCGCGCGTCGTGAGGTCGCGCCCCAGCGAGCGTGGGAAGAGCACGTCGACCCCGCGCGCCTTGAGCGCCGGCAGGCCGTCGTCGAGCAGGCTGGCCAGCTCGACGGCGTCGAGGGTGATCTGGTCGGGCACCTGCAGCTCGAGCAGGCGCTCGAGCACCGGCCACGCCTCCGCGGCGCCGCGCAGGGCCTGCGTGGCGTGGATCTTCGCCCGGGAGCCGAAGCCGTGCGTGGCATCACTCGACGGCTCGGTCCACAACCGGGCGGCGTCGGCGAAGTGGAGGGAGTCCTGCTCGTCGTGGACCTGGAGCACCAGGCGCACGGTGCCGCCGATCAGCTCCTCCTCGTCGGCCTCCATGCGCAGCGTCAGGGCGACCAGCTGTGGCCGGTCGTCCGCGGCTTCGGGGTTGGCCAGTCGGGCCACCCGCTCCTGGATGCGACGGGTCACGTCTCCGGCGGGTTGTCGACGCGCGAAGGCCTTCGCGGAGGCGCCGGCCGGTCGGCGTACGACGGAGGTGGCGGGAGCCGACCTGGCCATCGCGTCGGCGACCGCATGCACCACCCCGCGCACCACGTCGACCGGCTCATCGACCTCCGCAGCGTGTCGCGACTCCGCCAACAGGCGCACCCGGTCCTCGTCGGCCGGGTCGAGCTCGGTGATCCGCCACCCGCCGGTGTCGGGCTCGATCTTGCCGGCCGCCACGAACTGCATGCCGAGCAGGGCCGCCCCGGCCAGCAGGGCCACGCTCGGGTGGATGTCGTCGCGCCCGCGCGCCTTGGTCAGCACCGGGAGGGCGGCCCGCATCGGCAGGCTGACGGTGCGTCGTTCGTCGCTGAACTCGACCAGGCTGTCGCGGGCCGGTGCGGCGACACGGAAGGTCGCGGGGCCAGTGACGGGCACGAAGCTCAAGCGAACCTCCAGGTCGACGGTAGATGCTAGACGCTAACGCGCGGCGCCGACACTTCGTTCCCGGCGCCCCTGCCGGACGGGCAGTGCGGCGCGCAGCATCGCGACCGGTCGGCGGCTCAGCTGCCCTTCAGCGACACGTCGTCGACCACGAAGTCGGTGGCCAGGTAGGCGTCCTCCACGCCGGTGAACGTGAGCGCCGCCGTCTCACCGGCGTACGCCGTCAGGTCCAGCGTCACCTGGCGGTAGCCGCCGGCGTCGAGGTTCGACCAGGTGTCCAGCGTCGTCGAGCCGAGCTGCAGCCGGAACGTGTCGTAGGCGCGGGACGACGTGTCCTCGTCGGTGTCGATCTTCAACCAGAACGACAGCTGCCCGTCCCCCGGCACCGTCACGACCTGGGACGCGGTGTCGGTGTGGGCCCGGCCGTAGCCGTTGAACCAGGCCTTGGTCGAGCCGGCGTGAGCGGGCTGGCCCGCGTCAGTGCTGATCACGCCCGTCGTGGCCTGCCACCCGGTCGATCCGTACTCGAAGCCGCCGTTGGTGATCGCGTCGTCACCGGTCGGTGGCTCGGTGGTCCCGCCGCCGAAGTCGTGGGCACTCCAGTCCGCGAGGGTCTGTGCGATCAGGTCGGTGTTGAGGTCCAACGCGGCCGTGTCGAGGTTGTCGATGTCGTCGCAGGCGGAGTGGTAGCAGGGGTCGAACGCCTCGTTGGCCTGCCCGCCCCACTTGGCGGCCTGGGTGGAGGTCTTGTGTCCCTCCGCTCCGGAGAACGTGCCGGCCGTCGGGATGCCGCGCTGCATGAAGGCGGCGTGGTCGGAACGACCGTCCACGTCGATGTGGTCGGAGTCGATGCCCGCGTCGGCGTACGCCGTGGTGAGGCCGTCGCGCAGCTCCGTGCCGTTGGGGTCGTCGTGGTAGACGAAGTAGCCAGGGTTCGGCGAGGCCACCATGTCGAAGTTGAAGTACACCGCCAGCTCGTCGACCTGCGCCTGGGTGAGGGTGTCGACGTAGTGCGTGGAGCCGAGCAGGCCCAGCTCCTCGGCGCCCCAGAACCCGAAGCGCACGTGGTTGCGCGGCGACGGACTGCTCTCGGCGAAGGACAGGGCGCTGGCCAGGATCGCCGCCGAGCCGCTCCCGTTGTCGTTGATCCCCGGACCGGCGGAGACGCTGTCGAGGTGACCGCCCATCATCACCGTGTGGTCGGTGTCCCCGCCCGGCCAGTCGGCGATCAGGTTGTAGGAGGTGCCGTACCTCGTGCTGAACGACTCGACCCGGGTGGTGAACCCGGCCGCGTCGAGCTCCGCCCGGACGTAGTCGACCGAGGCCCGGTAGCCGGGCTCACCGGTGGCACGGTTGCCACCGTGGGCGTCCGCGATCGACTGCAGCTCCCGGAGGTGGACCATCACCTCGTTGAGCGGGACGTCGGTCGCGTCCCGGACGGGGGCCACGTCCTGCACCTGGCTGGTCCTGGGGACGAGGGGTGCGGCTGGCTGTGCGTCGGCCGTGCCGGCGAGGGCGGGCACTGCCGCAAGGGCGGCAGCTCCGACCAGGCAGGCGAGCCGAGGGCGAACGGGTGTCATCAAGGTTTCTCCCGAGAGGTGAGGTGTGATCCCGGTCCACCCTTGGCCGTGCGCGGACGGCCGGCAAGAGAACCCCGAGCGTTGACTTTTGCCGTACGGCGCCCCGCTAGGCTCGCCGCATGAGCCTTCTCGACGCCCCCATCGCCCGACTCGACGGCACGTCCACCACGCTCGGCGAGATCACCGGCGGCAAGCCCGCACTGCTGGTCAACGTCGCCTCCAAGTGCGGCCTCACCCCGCAGTACACCGCTCTGGAGCAGCTCCACGAGCGGTACGCCGACCGCGGCTTCACCGTCGTCGGCATCCCGTGCAACCAGTTCGGCGGCCAGGAGCCCGGCACGTCCGACGAGATCGCCGAGTTCTGCTCGTCGACGTACGGCGTGACGTTCCCGATGACCGAGAAGGTCGACGTCAACGGGGACGACCGGCACCCGATCTATGCCGAGCTGACCGAGGTCCCCGACGAGGAGGGCGAGGCCGGGGACGTGCAGTGGAACTTCGAGAAGTTCCTGGTCGCCGCCGACGGCCAGGTCATCTCGCGCTTCCGACCCACCGTCACCCCCGACGACCCGCGCCTGGTCGACGGCGTCGAGGCGCTCACGTCCTGAGCGGCCCCTCGGGGACGTGAGTCACTTCACCCCCGATGCAGACAAAAGTCGGATGCGATGAAACGCTTCCGTTCCGTATCCTTCAGTGGTGTCTACCACCACCCCGGAGTCCAGCGCCCCCCAGACCAGCGCTCCCGCTGACGACGACAAGCTCGACAAGTCCGTCCTGATCGTGGCCGGCGTGGTCGTGCTCGGCGCGATCATGTCGATCCTCGACATCACGGTCGTGTCGGTCGCCCTCGAGACCTTCCAGAACGAGTTCGACGCCACCTCTGCCCAAGTCGCCTGGACCATGACCGGCTACACGCTGGCCCTCGCCTCCGTCATCCCCCTGACGGGGTGGGCCGCCGACAGGTTCGGCACCAAGCGCCTCTACCTGATCGCGGTGACCCTGTTCACCGCCGGTTCCGTGCTGTGCGCGACCGCCACCGGACTCGACCAGCTGGTGATCTACCGCGTGCTGCAGGGCCTCGGCGGCGGCATGTTGATGCCCCTGGGCATGACCATCCTGACCCGCGCCGCGGGCCCGCACCGGGTCGGTCGCGTGATGGCGATCCTCGGCATCCCGATGCTGCTCGGTCCGATCTTCGGCCCGATCCTCGGCGGCTGGCTGATCGACGCCGCCTCGTGGCACTGGATCTTCCTGATCAACCTGCCGATCGGCATCCTCGCCTTCGTCTACGCCTTCGTCGTGCTGCCCAAGGACCACGTCGAGCCCTCCGAGTCCTTCGACTGGCTCGGCATGGTCCTGCTCTCCCCCGGACTGGCTGCCTTCCTCTACGGCGTCTCGAGCATCCCCGAGGCCGGCACCGTCTGGGACGGTGAAGTGCTCATCCCCGCGATCATCGGCACTCTGCTGATCATCGCGTTCGTGCCGTGGGCGTTGGCAGGGAAGAACATCCACCCCCTGGTCGAGCTGCGGCTGTTCCAGAACCGGCAGATGACCATCGCAGTGATCGCGATGGCCCTCTTCGCGATCGCGTTCTTCGGTGCCAGCCTGCTGTTCCCGCTCTACTTCCAGCAGGTGCGCGGTGAGACCGCCCTGAAGGCCGGTCTGCTGCTGGCCCCGCAGGGCATCGGCGCGATGGTCACCATGCCGATCGCGGGCTTCATCGCCGACAAGCGTGGGCCCGGCAAGGTCGTCATGGTCGGCATCGCCCTGGTCACGATCGGCATGGCGATGTTCACCCAGCTCGGCGAGGACACGTCGTACCTGTTCATCATGGGCTCGCTGTTCGTGATGGGCCTGGGCATGGGGTCGACGATGATGCCGATCATGAGCTCGGCGCTGGCCACGCTCACCGACCACAACATCGCCCGCGGCTCGACGCTGATGAACATCACCCAGCAGGTCGCCGCCTCCATCGGCACCGCCCTCTTCTCGGTGGTGTTGACCAACCAGATCAAGAAGCACGACGAAGCCGGCATGTACCTGGGCCTGAAGGGCGCACTCTCCCAAGCCACGGGCGAGCAGGCGGCCCAGCTGCAGAAGCAGCTCGACGCCCTCGCTCCGACCGCCCTGCCCCTGCTGGCGGACTCGTTCGCGACGGTCTTCATCGTCGGCACCATCCTGGTCGGTTGCGTGCTGGTCCCGGCGTTCCTGCTGCCGCGCAAGCCCCCGGAGAAGCCGGTCGACCCGACGGCCATGGTCGGTCACTGAGCCTGACGCAGGAAAGGACGCGGATCGCAGTCATCAGGTGACTGCGATCCGCGTCCTTCGTCGTTCTCACGCCGCGCGGCTGCGCGGCACCAGGGTCAGGCGGTGGCCGGTGTGCTCACCGTGGAGCGGCGTCCGACCAGGCCGTCGAGGCTGAATCGGCCCGGGCCGACCAGGCCGATGACCAGGGCGGCAGCGCCCAGTGCGGCGACGAGCTCCCAGCCGCCATCGGCGACGAAGGGACCGGCCTCGCGGTGGGCGAACCAGAAGGCACCGACCATGTCCACGACCAGCAGGAGGCTCGCCACCGGTGTGAGCAGGCCGAGCACGAGCAGCACGCCGCCGCCGACCTCGATGGCGGCTGCGGCATACGCGGCGGCCTCGGGCAGCGGGACGCCCATCATGTCGAAGCTGGACGCGGTGCCCTCCATCCCGAACTCGGAGATCTTCTGCCACCCGTGCGCGATGAACAGGGCTCCGATGACGAGCCTGCCCAGGGCGAGCCCGGTGTCCTGGAGGGTCTGGGGAGTGCGGTTTCCGAGAAGCATGGAGTTCCTTCCTGGCGGGATCAACCACCAGATAGTTGTTGTTTCAACTAAGTGAACAGGACTCCACCCACGAACGTCCAGCTGAGCCCACTGTGGGCGATGTCACCCGCCCTGAGCGGGGCGGGATCAGCGGGTGCCGAGGGCCAGGGGGAGCACGTCGGTGGCACCGGCCTGCCTGAGCGCCCGGGCGGCAACGGTCATCGTCCAGCCGGTGTCGACGAGGTCGTCGAGCAACAGCACCGGCGCGGCCGGGATCTCCCCCTGCAGCTCGTGGCGGCGCAGCACGGCGGCCACCCGCTGGGCCGAGTTGGCCGCGCCCTGGCCCGGCTGGACCGACTGGTCGACGATCGCGAAGCGGCCGACCACCGGGACCTTGAGGAAGCGCGAGAGCCCGTCGGCGAAGTCCGCGGTCAGCTGCTGCTTGCGCCGCGACTCGACGAAGACGATGCCCTCCACGTGGGGACGCCAGTCGGAGAGCACCTCGACGACCGCCTTCACCAGCGGCACCGGGACCGGGCCGTCGGTGCCTGCCGGGGGTGCGCCGTCGTCGTCGAAGGGCAGGCCGGTGGAGGGATCGATCGCGGTGTCGGTGGGACCCGCGTCCCGGAACAGGTCGCGCAGGGCCTGCCCGTAGCCCAGGTCGGTCATCCGCGCCACGGCGCGACCCGTCGAGGCGCCGTCGGCGATCTTGCCCTTCAGCTCGATGCCGAGGTTGGCCAGCGCGGTCGGCCACATCTTGCGCCGGGCGACCTCGACGCCGGGCCGGGTCAGCTGGGAGTGGGCCTCGTCGAGCGAGGCCGCGGACACGTCGTCGCTGAACGCCACGCCCCCGCAGTTGTCGCAGCGACCACACGGACCGGCCACCTCGTCGTCGAGCTGCTGGCGCAAGAAGGTCATCCGGCACCCGGTCGTGGAGATGTAGTCGAGCATCGCCTGCTGCTCCCGATCGCGCGCCGCCTTCACCCGGTCGTAGCGCTCCTGGTCGTAGGCCCAGTCCTGACCGGTCGCCACCCAACCACCTTGGACGCGTTGCACGGCCCCGTCGACGTCGAGCACCTTCAGCATCATCTCGAGGCGCGAGCGACCCAGGTCGACGTACGTCTCGAGGGCGGGGGTGCCCAACGGCCGGTCGGAGCCGGCGAGGGCGGAGAGCACCTGGCGCACCTGCGGCTCGGGCGGGAAGGCCAGCGAGGCGAAGTACTTCCAGATGTCGCGGTCCTCGAGCGCCGGCAGCAGGACCACGTCGGCACGGGGCGTTCCGCGGCCGGCGCGACCGACCTGCTGGTAGTAGGCCACCGGCGACGACGGAGCCCCGACGTTGACCACGAAGCCGAGCGTGGCGTCGAAGCCCATGCCGAGCGCGCTGGTCGCCACCAGCGCCTTGACCCGGCCGGCGGCGAGGTCGGACTCCAGTGACTCGCGCTCGGTCGGGTCGGTCTGGCCCGAGTACGCCGCGACGGTGTGGCCACGGGCCCGCAGGAAGGCCGCGATCTCCTGGGTCTGCGCGACGGTGAGGGTGTAGATGATGCCCGAACCCTCGAGCTGCCCGAGGTGGTCGGCCAGCCAGCCCAGGCGCTGCTCCGGGGTCTTCAGCCTGACCGCGGCCAGGTGCAACGACTCGCGGTCGAGGGAGCCGCGTTGCACGAGGACGTCGTGGCCCAGCTGCTCGGCGACGTCGAGGGTGACCCGCTCGTTGGCGGTGGCCGTCGTCGCCAGCACCGGGATGCCGTCGCGCAGGTCGTCGAGCATGGTGCGGATCCGGCGGTAGTCGGGCCGGAAGTCGTGGCCCCAGTCGGAGATGCAGTGGGCCTCGTCGACCACCAGGAGCCCTGCGGTCGCGGCCAGGCGCGGCAGCACGTCGTCGCGGAACTTCGGGTTGTTGAGCCGCTCGGGCGACACGAGGAGGACGTCGACCTCCCCGGCACGGATCGCGCTCTCGATGCGGCTCCAGTCCTCGATGTTGGTCGAGTTGATCGTCACCGCATGGATCCCCGCGCGCTCGGCGGCACCGATCTGGTTGCGCATCAGCGCGAGCAGCGGCGAGACGATCACGGTCGGACCGGCGCCCTCCGCGCGCAGCAGCGCGGTGGCCACGAAGTAGACCGCCGACTTGCCCCAGCCGGTCTTCTGCACCACGAGGGCGCGACGCCTGTCGACGGCCAAGGCCTCGATCGCGGTCCACTGGTCCTCGCGCAGCCGCGCGTCGTCACGACCGACCAACGCCCTGAGGTGGCGCTCGGCGGCCTCGCGGGCCGAACGGCGTACGTCGGTGTCGGCAGCGGACGGTGCAGGAGTCTGGGAAGGAGTCTGGGAAGCGGCGGAGCTCATGCCCGCATGTCTACCAGCGGGCCACGACAGTCCGCTGGCCGCGTGGCGCCGGGCGCGCACGGCACTTCCCGGCCGAAATGGGTGCTGCCCGGCCGGTATTCCGGCCGGGCAGTGTCCATCTCACCGGGTACCCGGGGAGACGTGGAGGCTGGTGGGGTGTCTGGGGCGGGCCGGGGTCAGGCCAGGGCGCTGACCGCGGCGTCGTAGTCGGGCTCCTGGGTGATCTCGGGGACCAGCTCGGAGTGGACCACCGTGCCGTCGGCGTCGAGCACGACGACCGAGCGCGCCAGCAGTCCGGCCATCGGGCCGTCAGCCATGGTCACGCCGAAGTCCTCCCCGAAGGAGGAGCGGAACGCGGAGCCGACCTTGACACCCTCGATGCCCTCGGCGCCGCAGAACCGGGCCTGCGCGAACGGCAGGTCCTTGGACACGTTGACGACCGTGGTGTTCTCGAGGCCGGCGGCGAGCTCGTTGAACTTGCGCACGCTGGCCGCGCAGACGCCGGTGTCGATCGACGGGAAGATGTTGAGGACGGTGCGTCCGGAGACGTCGCCGGAGGCCAGGGCCGCGAGGCCCTCACCGACGAGGTCGTAGGCCGGCGCGGAGGCGCCGACGGCCGGCAGCTCGCCGACCGTGTTGACGGGGGATCCCTTGAATGCAGTGGTAGCCATGACCCATTCCTACACGGTCGGGTCGAACCCTGCGCGCGGTGGTCAGTCCTTGGGTGCCGGGACGACGGTGACCGGGACCGGCGAGTTGCGCACGACCTGGTCGGCGGTGGACCCGAACACCAGGCCCCGGAAGCCACCCGCGCCGCGCGCCCCGACGACGAGCAGGTCGACGTCGGCGGCGTGCTCGAGGAGCTTGGCCGAGGACTGGCCCTGGGCGGTGTGCAGCTCGACGCGTACGCCGTCAGGCACCGTCCACGTCTCGCGCTCGCTGCGCAGCTGCTCGAGGACGGCGTCGCCGAACTCCTTCACCGGCGGCACGTAGCCGCCGGTCATCGACGCCGGTCGCGGCGCGGTGGTCAGGCCCCAGGAGCGGAGCACGTGCACCGTCCAGCCGGTCAGCTCGGCGACCTTCAGCGCCCAGTCGACGGCGACCTTCGCGCCCGGCGAGGAGTCGTAGCCGACCAGGATCCCGCCCTTGATCGCGCTGGTGCCGGTGGCGTCCGCCTGCTCTTCCATGGTGCCTCCCTCGGTGATGCCCCGAATGCTAGCGCGCGCGAACCATCCCCTCGACCGTCCGATCGACCGTCCACTCGACTGGCGTGCCTCAGGACGGGGCAGCCGTGAAGGACCCGTCGCGCAGGAGCGGCACGACATCGGTGTCGTCGAGCCCGGCGGCGACGTCCACGTCGTCGGCGAAGCCCTTGTTGACCAGCTCCCGGCCGCTGGCGCAGGAGCGCAGCTCGTCGGGGAGGTCGGCGGCGACCGCGCGGAACGCCCGCTCGGCCATCCGCGCCTCCGGCGAGAGCCCGTCGACCCCGAGGTCGACGAGGGCGGCCAGCACGGCGCCCGCGCCCCACAGGTCCTCGGCGCAGGGGCGCAACGTGTCGTCGGGCCAGCGCTCCCCCGCGGCGACCACCGCCACGGTCGACGTCCGTCCCCGCGACCATGCCTCGCGGGCGAGGTGGGCCGCGACGGCGTGCCGGTTGCGCAGGCTCGCCGCGACCACCTCCGCGCCGTCGTCGGCGATCGCGTCGCAGATCGTGGAGCCGTTGGGGCTGGGCAGCACCAGCTTGGTGAGGTCGCCGGCCCGTTGCAGCGAGGCGGGCGACAGGGAGACGTGCCTGCCCTCGAAGGCGAGTGCCTCGAAGCGCCCCACGGCCAGGGTGGCCCCCACCCTCATCGCCAGCTCCTTGGCACGGGCGTTGCGCCACCGGAAGGGGAAGACCTCGATGCCACGCTCGACGGCCACCGTGACCGAGGTGGTGAACGAGAGCACGTCGACCACCACGGCGTACGAGCACCCGCTGAGTGCTGCGGCACCGACCGGCCCCCACTCGAACCTGACGTCGTAGGACGCCTGCCGGTGGGCCGGGTCGAACTCGTCACTCTCCACTGTCACGGCACCGTTCTACACGCTCGGTCCTCGCCGCGCCTGCCGTCGGACGACCAGGAGGTCACCAGATCCGGACCCGCTGCTCCGGGTCGAGCCACAGGCCGTCGCCCGGGCTGGTGGCGAAGGCGGTGTGGAACTCGTCGAGGTTGCGCACGATGTTCGCGCGGAACTCCGGCGGGCTGTGCGGGTCGATGGTGAGGTACTGCTGCTCCTGCTCCTTGCGCCGCTTGGTGCGCCAGCAGTACGCCCAGTTCATGAAGAGTCGCTGCGACCCCGTCACGTCTGCGGGGGCTCCTTCGACCGGCGCACCCAAGGAGATCTGGTAGGCCTTGTGACCGATGGTGAGGCCACCGAGGTCGCCGATGTTCTCACCGACGGTGAGCGCACCGTTCACCTTCTCCCCCGGCAGGTTGCGCGGCTCGAAGCCGTCGTACTGCTCGATCAGGGTCTTGCTCTTGACCTCGAAGGCAGCCTTGTCCTCGGGTGTCCACCAGTCGTTGAGGTTGCCGGCGCCGTCGTACTGCGCGCCCTGGTCGTCGAAGCCGTGGCCGATCTCGTGGCCGATGACGGAGCCGATGCCGCCGTAGTTCTCGGCCGGGTCGGCGTCGGGGCTGAAGAACGGCCGCTGCAGGATGCCGGCCGGGAAGCAGATCTCGTTCGTGCCGGGGTTGTAGTAGGCGTTGACGGTCTGCGGCAGCATGAACCACTCGTCGCGGTCGACGGGGGAACCGATCTTGGCCAGCTGGCGGTCGGTCTCGAAGGACGCGGCCGCTGCCACGTTGCCGACCAGGTCGTCGGCGCTGACCTGGAGCCCGGAGTAGTCGCGGAACTTCTCGGGGTAGCCGATCTTGGGCCGGAAGGTGTCGAGCTTCTCGTAGGCCTTCTGCTTGGTCTGCTCGGTCATCCAGTCGAGCGCCTCGATGGAGACCCGGTAGGCCTTGAGCAGGTTGTCCACCAGCTCGTCCATGAGCTCCTTGGAGCGCGGCGGGAAGTGGCGGGCGACGTATTCCTCGCCGACCGCTTCGCCGATCGAGCCCTCGACGAACGCGACCGCGCGCTTCCAGCGCTCACGCAGCTCGGGGGTGCCGTTGAGGGTGCGGCCGTAGAAGTCGAAGTTGGTCTCGACGAAGTCGTCGGTCAGGTAGGGGGCGCTCGAGCGCAGCACGCGGCTCAGGAACCAGGCCTGCCACTGCTCGATCGGCACCTCGTCGAGGACCGTCGACAGGTTCTGCAGGAACGAGGGCTGGCGCACACAGGTCTCGGCCAGGGTCTGCTCGTTGCCGCCGAGGTTGGTGGCGTAGGCCTTCCAGTCGAAGCTCGGCGCCAGCGCGACCAGCTCGTCGTACGTCGTGAGGTTGTAGGTCTTCTGCACGTCCCGGGTCTCAGCACGCTCCCAGTGACCCTTGGCGATCCGGGTGTCGACGTCGAGGACGACGCGGGCGGCGCCGGCGGGGTCCTCGTGGGCGGCGAGGGTGAAGAGGCGCTCGAGGTAGGCGACGTACTTCTCGCGGACCTCGGCGAACTTGTCCTCGCGGTAGTAGGACTCGTCGGGCAGGCCGAGACCGCCCTGGCCGATGTTGAAGAGGTAGCGGTCGGAGTTCTTGTCGTCGGTGTCGACGAACGAACCGAACAGACCGGCGCCGCCGACCCGCTCGAACTCACCGATGAAGGCGGCCAGGTCACGGACGTCGCGCAGCCCGGCGACCGCGTTGATCAGCGGGGTGATCGTCGACAGGCCCCGCTCGTTGATCGTGTCGGTGTCCATGAACGAGGCGTAGAGCGCAGCGATCTTGGCGCCGCTCTCCGAGAGCTGCCCCGGGTCCGTGGACGCGAAGTCCTGGATGATCTCGCGGACCTGCTCCTCAGCGGCGTCGGCCAGCTGGACGAAGGGTCCCCAGCTGGATCGGTCGCTCGGGATCTCGGTCTCCTCGAGCCAGCGTCCGTTGACGTGGCCGAAGAGGTCGTCCTGGGGACGGATGTCGGAGTTCATGCCCGGTCGGGCGTCATCGAGAATGCTCACGTCGTCGACCCTAACCGAGCCGTCCGCGACGAGGCATCCCAAGGGCGCAGCGTCAGGGCCGGCGTCAGCGTCAGCGCCGGGGCCCGCGCAACCAGCCGCCACCGAACAACGCCCACACCACCAGCACCGGTTGGAAGAACAACCTGATCAGCCGCGCCCGGTCGGTGTCGAGGCCGAAGGCGTCGGTGCCCTCGACGTACTGGGCGATGTTGCCCGGGAAGATCGCCACGAAGAACGCCGCCAGCACGGCACCGACGAGGCGCCGGTGGCGGGGCAGCGCCACGAACGCGGCACCCAGGCCGATCTCCACGACGCCCGAGCCGAGCACGGTGAGGTCCTCGTCGAGCGGGAACCATGCGGGTACCTGGGCCCGGAACTCCTCCCGCTGGGTGGTCAGGTGGAGGACCCCCGCGCCCACCATGGCGGCACCGAGGACGAGGCGGGAGGCAGTGCGCAACGAGGAACCCACCGTCCCACCCTAGGGCCGGGGCGCCCGGCCCAGCTCCCGGAAGGCGTCGGCCAGCACGTCGGAGCCGGCCAGACGGCGCTCGCTGTAGGTCACGTGGTTCCAGCTGGGCCAGGTGTAGTCGAAGTCGACCGTCGAGCCGTCTGCCGAGATCGTCATCGGCAGGCTGTCGATCGTGACCAGCTCCGCCGGCTTGCCCGCACCCAGCGCGGTGTGGGCCGAGGGATCGGCCAGGCCGAGCATGGCCCAGGGGATCCGCAGCCGCACCGCGTCGCGCTCGACCTGCCAGGTGGCCCTGGAGTCGTAGTCGTCGGCCTCGGGGTCCCACGAGCCCTCGACGAGCTCGCCGACGTCGACCAGCTCGGCCGGTTGTTCCCGGCCGTCGACCTCGAAGGCCCGGTTCACGATCTGGCGGAAGAGGTGCCATTCCTCCCCATCGTCGGGGTTGTCGATCCCCTGCGGGGTGTAGAGCCGGATCGGTTCCAGCTCGCTGCGCACGTAGGCCCTGGCGGTTCCCTGCGCGGTGTCGACCACGATCTTGTGGTCGGCAGGCCCACCGGGGAGGGTGTCGACGAGGATCTCGACGTGACCGGGCGGACCGTCGCGTCCGACGAGGTCGAGGTTGAGGTGGGCCGCGTCGGCCTCGGCCAGCAGGTACTCGATCGCCCCGGTCTTCGGCAGCGCCTCGCGCATGCTGTCCGGGATCGGGTCCGAGTCGGTGGCGACCACGCCGAACCACTGCTCGTTGGTCAACGCGTCGTGCCACAGCTGGCGACGCTCGGGATCTTGGCTCTCCATCGTGTTCCAGGTGCGCTTGAACCACTCGTCGGTCCAGGAGAAGACGAACGCGCCCGAGAGCCCTTGGTCGTGGATCAGGCGCATCAGGTCGGCGTCGATCTGCATCGCCTCCTGTTCCGAGTGCCCGCCCTGGTCGCGCCCGAGCGGGCCGAGGTGGGCGTTGCCCAGCGAGGCCGGGACGCCGAACTCGGTGATCAGGAGCGGCATGGTGGCGGCGAAGTGGTCCTTGAGCCGGACCAGGTAGCCGGCGTACGGGTCGGGTCGTCCGCGCCAGGTCGTCTCCTGCAGCCCGGGCTCGTGGCGCAGGAAGTCGGGGTAGTAGGGGTAGGCGTGGAAGCTGGCGAACGTGCCGCCCGGCCAGGCCCTCGTGGGCAGCACGTGGTTGGCGTCGACCGCGGCCATGTCCTCCTCGGGGAGTGGTTCCTCGGGATGCTCGAGGGGGTCGGTGGTGGGCCAGTTCGCGAACGCGATCGGGACGGAGACACCACGCTTCGCCTCGGCCGCGGCCAGGCCGTCCATGTGCCGGGCGATCCAGCGCTCGGTGGCGCTGGCGTCGTCGGTTGCGGCGAAGTAGTCCCCGGGCGAGTACGCCGCGTGCGCGTCGATGCGGTCCGTGCGCCGCACGGCCGCGGGGTCCCACTCCACGCCGACGATCCAGCTCACGATCCACCGGGAGACGTCCGTGGTCCAGGTCCCGGACGCGTGTCCGCGACGACGGAGCCGGGTCAGGTCGCCGTGCACCGCGTCGGAGACCGCCTGCAGCTCCTCGGTGAACGCCTCGTCGACCTCGGGGGTGTGGAGGGTCCGGCCGGGCTCGACGTAGGACTCGTCCGGCAGGTAGACGCCCTGCACGAGCAGGAGCGGTGCGTCGGGGTGGGCCCGGTTCCACGCAGCCAGCTCGTCATAGAAGGCCGGCGGGTGCAACGTGTAGTTGCGGACCACACGGATCCCCATGTCGGCCATCCCCGCGAACCAGCGCCGGTAGTCCTCGGCCGTGAGCGCGTCGATCTCCCCGGGCTGGCGCAGGGGCACGGTGCTGCCGAGGTTGATCCCCGGCAGGAAGGACTTGTCCCCCGACGCGGTGTGCAACCGGAAGCCGTCGGCGTCGGACTCGGCCACCACGTCCAGGCCCTGCACCACCGAAGGTGTCGGCGACCATGACTCCATCTCCTGCTCCTTCGCTGCGTCATCGTCGCAGGCACTGACCACCGAGGCGACGAGGAGCAGGGCCAGCAGTCCCCGGCAGGACCGCAACCGTCCGGCGTACTTCATCGAACCTCGAGCACCTGGTTCAGCTCGAAGTGCATCGGGTCGGTGTAGTTCCAGTCGCCACCCCAGCCGAACCCCCACTTCTTGAAGATCGACACGACCGTGCGGTCCATCTGGCCGACCGTGCCACGGCCGTTCTCGGCGGAGTTGATGTCGATCGCCATGCCGAACGCGTGGTTGGAGAGCGAGTGGGTGCCCGCGATGAAGCGCGGGTAGTAGCAGCCCGCGGTCTGGTAGACCTTGTCGGCGAGGCCGCGCTCGACCACCTCGGTCAGCGCGGCCCGGAGCTGGGTCAGCATCACCTTGTGGCAGGTCACCCGACCGAGCAGCGGCACCTCCTCGGTGCGCACGTTGGCCGTCACCCAGCTGGCGTCGGGGATCACCCGGCCGCCGACGACGCGGTAGTTGTAGACGCCGACGGCCGATCCGACCGAGTCGCCGGTGGGAACGGCGGTCAGGCGGGCATTCGGGTCGAGTCCGTAGCGCGCGACCGCGTCGAGCATCTGGATGGAGACGTCCTCGTCACCGATGATCTGCTTGATCGGCCTGCGCACCGACTGCGGTGACTTGATGCCGGTGGCGATGACCATCGCATTCCCCTCGACCATGTCGAGGGACTCGCCCCACTTGTCGTTGACGACCAGGTTCAGGCCCTGCGGCTGCTCGGCGTACGCGCCGATGTGGGCCGTGGGTGCGTCCTTGTCGGCACCGAGGCGCACGAACGCCTTCGTGTCGGAGATCCGCTTGCCGAGCTTCTCGGTGGTGGCGATCTCGCCGCCCGCGACCCGCGACCAGATCTCCTCCTCCTTGCCGGAGGTGGTGAACCTGCGGAAGGTTGCCGGCTCCACCGCGGCGAGCGTGACCACGCGGTTCTGGATCGGGATCGACGCCATCGAGAACTGCTCGGCCGCCTCGACCCCGTCGAGAGCCTTGATTCGCTCGACCATGTCGTCGGACAGCGGCTTGGTGCTGTAGACGAGGATGTCGGCGATCTCGAGGGACTCCTCGAGTGGCCCGGGCGGGTCGACGGCGTGATCGGGGTCGGCGACCGGAAACTCCGCAGTCGGGCTCGTCGACGGATCAGTGGAGACGGAGCTCGAGGCGGACCCACTCGGGTCGGCGGTCGGCTCGTCCTTCGTGGCCGCACCCTTGTCGCCACAGGCCGCGGCCGTCGTCAGGGTGCACACCATCACCACTGCTGCGGCCAGCGCGCGACGTCGAACGATCATGTGGTGGGCCCTCCCCCTGACACGGAAATCCTAAGGGGTCGGGGGTTGCCACCGGTCTCGACCTCGCTGCCACGACGTCATACGTCTCGGTGGCTCGGGCGACCACACCGGATGACGTTGCGGGGGCGGGTCAGGCGCGGCGGCGGATCTCCTCGATGATCGCGGGCACCACTTCGTGCATGTCGCCCACCACCGCATAGGTCGCCTTGGTCATCATCGGCGCCTCGGCATCGGTGTTCACGGCGAGGATCGTCTTCGAGCTGGCGCACCCCGCCCAGTGCTGGATGGCGCCGCTGATCCCGCACGGGACGTAGAGGTCGGGCGCGATCCGGCTGCCGGTCTGGCCCACCTGCTCGTGGTGCGGGCGCCAGCCCAGGCTGGTGACCACGCGGGAGACGCCGAGCTGTCCGCCGAGCAGGTCGGCGAGCTCGCTGACCGCGGTGAACCCGTCCGGGCCGCCGGCACCACGACCGGCTCCCACCACCACCCGCGCCGACTTCAGGTCACCCGACTGGTCGGGGGCGCCGGGCTCGGTCGAGACCACCCGAGCGACCAGGTCCGCCGCGTCAAGGACCGGCTCGAACTCCTCCACGGTCGGCTGCGTGGCCACGTCGGCCGGCCGGGCCTCGACCGCGTGGCCGGCCACGGAGAACACCGCCGGCCTGACCGGCAGCTGCATCTCCTCCAGCGCCGCTCCGCCGGCCACCTGCCGGGTCACGACCAGGGGTGACAACCCTGCGAAGGCCACCACGTTCGCGGCCATGGGGACGTCGAGGCGCGCGGCGACGTGGGCCAGCACCTCGTTGCCGCGCGGGGTGCCGGCGGCGGTGATCACCACGGCACCTGCCCGGTCGCGGGCCTCGATCAGGGCGACGGCCCAGGCCGCCGCGGCGTACGACGCGAAGCCCTCGCCGCGTGCGGCGTAGAGCGTGGATACGCCGTGCTTGCCCAGCTCGTCGACCTCGGGCACCTCCCCGACCACCACCCCGTGCACCGGGACTCCGCCGCCCTCGGCGGCCAGGTCACGGGCGAAGCGGAGCGTCTCGAGGGAGGTGTCGGTGACGCCCTCGGCGTCGGTCTCGAGGAGCACCACGATCATCGGAGCACCCCCAGGGACTCGAGGAGGTCGACCACTGCGGGGGCGGCCTCCGGGCCCTCACCCAGCACCTGCACGGTGGACGGGGCCGGGGGCGGGAGGGTGAGCCGGACCCTGCCGGAGCCGGCCGGTGCGCGCGACGGCTGCCGCATCTGGATCTCCACCTTCTTCGCACCCATCCGGCCCTTGATCGTGGGATAGCGGGGCGAGACTCCACCCTCGCTGACCGCCACCACGGCCGGCAGCGGCAGGTCGAAGGTCTCCCGGCCTCCGTCCGGGGCGTCCCCGTGGGCGATCGCCCGGCCGTTCTCGATCGAGACGGTCCTGATGCCGGTCACCACCGGGCGCCCGAGCGCGTGGGCGAGCCGCACCGGCACCTGGAAGTCTCCGGTGTCCGCGGCGTCGGTGCCGAGCAGGACGAGGTCGTGCGGGCGGCCCTGCTCGCCGTGCGCCCGGATCACCTCGGCGATCTCGTGGGCGATGTCGGCGGGCCCGAAGTCACGCAGGTCGGTCTCGACCAGGGTCGCCGCGGTGGCCCCCACGGAGAGGGCGCTGCGCAGCTGCTCGACCGTCTCGGCCGCTCCGACCGAGACCAGGCTGACGCTGCCTCCGTCGTCCTCGACGAGCTGAACAGCGAGCTCGATCGCACAGAGCTCGTGGTCACTGAGCGTGCTGCCGACGAACCGCGCGTCGACGGCCTGGGCGTCGGGCGTCAGCAGCACCTGGCCGGACGAGTCCGGCACCCGCTTCACACAGACCAGCACGTCGACCATCAGCGGATCCGGGAGTTCTCGGGGTCGAGCAACGGCGTGCTGTCGACCGACTCGACGGTGACCGGGTAGAGCTCCTCCATGTAGGAGACCGCCAGCTGGTTGCCCAGGCTGGCCTGGTCGGGCGGCAGGTAGGCCATCAGCACGTGCTTGCCGAGGCTGGGGGCGGAACCGGCGCTGGTGACGTAGGGGTGGTGGCCATGGCCGTCGGTGAGGGTGCCGCCGTCGCGGGTCAGGATCGGCTCGCCACCGAGCATGTAGCGCTTGATCCCCGACGACGACGTGTGGTCGTCGACGGTCATCGTGCACAGCACGGTCTTGGGCTCCTCCTCGCGCTGCTTCACGTAGGCCGCGCGGCCGATGAAGTCGGCCTGCTTCACCTTGGGCCGTTGCATCGACGCCTCGACGATGCTGCGCTCGGCGTCGAGCTCGAAGCCGAAGGCGCGGTAGCCCTTCTCGATGCGGCCCGTCGTGCCGTAGACGCCGATCCCGACCGGCACGGCACCGTCGGGCTCACCCGCCTCGTGCAGCAGCGACCAGAGACGCGCACCCTGCTCCATGGGGACGTAGAGCTCCCAGCCGAGCTCGCCCACGTAGGAGATGCGCGAGGCCAGCACGCCGAGGTTGCCGACCTCGATGTCGCGGCAGGTGAGGAAGCCGAAACCGCCGTCGCTGATGTCGTCGTCGGTCAGCCGACCGAGGATGTCGCGGGCCTTCGGTCCCCAGAGCCCGATCGTGGAGTACGCCGACGTCACGTCGACCACCGCGGCTCCGCCGTCGGCCGGCATCCGGTCGGCGAACCACTTCTTGTCCGCCATCCCGTGCAGCCCGCCGGTGACCACCCGGTAGTGGTCGTGGGCCAGCCGCATCACGGTCAGGTCGGACTTGAAGCCGCCTCGCTCGTCGATCACGGGGGTGTAGACCACCTTGCCCGGCGCCACGTCGGCCTGGGCCACGACGATGCGTTGCACGGCGTCCTTGGCCGCGTGGCCGACGACGTCGAAGATCGCGAACGCGGTCAGGTCGACGATGCCGGCACGCTCTCGCATGGCCAGGTGCTCGGCGTTGATGATCGGCGACCACCACCGGCTGTCCCACTCGTGCTCGCGGGGCATCACCCGGTCGCCGTACTCCCCGAGCAGCGCCTCGTTGCCGTCGTACCAGTGCGGTCGCTCCCAGCCGACGGTCTCGAAGAAGCGGGCGCCCTGCTCCTGCTGGCGGGTGTGCATCGGAGCCAGTCGCTTGCCGCGCTCGCCCTCCCACTGCTCGCTCGGGTGGACGATGCCATAGGTCTTGATGAACGCCTCGGAGGTGCGGGCCCGCACGTGGGACCTGGTGCGTTGGTGGGGGTGGAAGCGCGCGATGTCGCTGTGGTGCACGTCGATCTCGGAGTTGCCGTGCGTCATCCACTCGGCGACCGCTCGGCCGACGCCGGGCCCCTCCTTGATCCACACCGCGGCGGCCGACCAGAGGCCCTTCACCTCGGGGGTCTCCCCGAGGATCGGTGCCCCGTCGGGGGTGAGCGAGAGGAGGCCGTTGATCGCGTAGCGGATCTCAGCCCCGTCGGCGCCGAGGGCGTCGGGCATCAGCTCGAAGGCCTGCTCCAGCTGGGGGTCGAAGTCCTCCTGGGTGAAGGGCATCTCGGTCGGGGACAGCTTCGCCTGGTCGATGGAGGGGATCTCGTCGGGCTCGTGCAGGATCGCGCGGTGGGCGTAGGAGCCGACCTCCATGTCGGCGCCGTGCTGGCGTTCGTAGCAGAAGGTGTCCATGTCGCGCACGATCGGCACATTGATTTCACCGGTGATCTCGCCTTTTTCTCCGGCCAGCTGCGGGATCGGGCCGACCGAGATCATCTGGTGCACGGCGGGGGTGAGCGGGATCGCGGCCCCGGCCATCTTCGCGATCCGCGGGCTCCACACGCCGCAGGCAACCACGACGGTCCCGGTCTCGATGGTGCCGCCGGTGGTCTCCACGGCGCTGATCCGTCCGTCGGTGACGACCAGGTCGGTGACCTCGACGTTCGGCACGACGGTGAGCGCGCCCAGCTCCAGGGCCTTCTCGCGCATGATGGTGCCGGCGCGGAGTGAGTCGACGACGCCGACGGACGGGGTCCAGAAGGCGCCGATGATCTCGTCGGTCTCGATGAAGGGGATCTTCTCCTTCACGTGCTCCGGGCCGACCAGCTCCGCCTCGATCCCCCACGCCTTCGCGCTGGACATCCGGCGGCGCAGCTCCTCCATGCGCTCCTCGGTCCGGGCGATCTCGTAGCCGCCGGACTGGGTGAACACGTCCATCTCCTTGTACTGCCGGACCGAGTCCATCGTGAGATCGGTGATCTCGCGGGAGTGGTCGACCGGGAAGATGAAGTTGGAGGCGTGGCCGGTGGAGCCGCCCGGGTTGGGCAGCGCTCCCTTGTCGATCTGCACGATGTCGCGCCAGCCGAGGCGGGCCAGGTGGTGCACGAGGCTGTTGCCCACGATGCCGGCGCCGATCACCACGACGCGTGCACTGCCCGGAACCTCTGCCATGACCAACACCCCATCGAGTCGCATGATACGCAACAGTGTGCGCTATTCGGAACACTTGTAGTGTTCGTCCGCGGGCGGCTCCGTGTCAAGACCCCACCCAAATCGCCGAGTCGGCACGTGTTCACGCACCTGGCGTGAACTCGTGCCGACTCGGGGTGTTGTTCCGTCGACTCGTGCCGACTCGGTGGGCTCAGCTCACTTGCCCAGCCAGGCGTCGACCTTGTCGGGGTTCTCGTCGATCCACTTCTTCGCGGCGTCCTCCGGCTTCATCTTGTCGTCGGCGATGTACTTCGCGACGAGGTTCTGGTCCTCGTTGGTCCAGGAGAAGTTCTTGACCAGGTCCACCATCGCCCCGCCGTCTCCCGACCAGGCGGTGGAGACGACCTTCTTCAGCTCGGTCTCCGGGTAGTCACAGGCGACCTTGGCCGGGTCGTCCTGGCACCCGTCGGTGTATTCCGGCAGCGCGACCTTCTCCAGCGGGATCTCGGCCAGCAGCCACTGCGGGTCGTAGAAGTAGCCGATCAGCCACTCCTTGTTCTTCTCCGCCTTCTGGAAGGCGGTGATGCTGGCCGCCTCGCCCCCGGAGAACACCACCTTGAAGTCGAGGTCGAGGTTGGCGACGATCGCCTCGTCGAACTGGACGTACGACGGATCGGCACCGAGGAACTGGCCCTGCCCGCCGGACTCGGACGTCTTGAACTTGTCGGCGTACTTGTTGAGGTTCTTCCACTCGAGGATGTCGGGGTGGGCCTTGGCCAACCACGGCGGCACGTACCAGCCGATGATGCCGATGTTGCCGGTCGGGCCGAAGTCCTCGGCCGAGCCGTCGCCCTTGTCGGCGAAGTACTGGTCCTCCAGCGCAGGGTGGCCCCAGTCCTCGATGACGACGTCGACGCCGCCACTCTTGAACTCCTGCCAGGAGACGTCCTCCTTCAGGTCCTTGTAGCTGACCTTGCAGCCCAGCTCCTGCTCGGCGATGGTGCCGACCACGTAGGCGTCCGCGGCCATCCCGACCCACGGGTTGACCGCCAGGTTGAGCTCGCCGTCACCACCGCAGTTGGCCTGGGACTCCTTGTTGGCGTCGGTCGCCTCGTCGATCGACGAGCCCTCGCCACACGCGGCGAGGACGAGGGCCAGGCACGCCGACACTCCCAGGAGCCGGACGCCCCTGTTCCATCTGTTGTTCATCTGGTTCTCCTTCATCTCGTGGCAGCTGTCGCGTGCCCTTGTCGTTCCATCAGCCAACGAGCAGGGGCTCTGCGCCCTCGTCGGCTCCATCGCTCTCGTTCGAGCTGCGCCGGGATCGGCGCTGCGTGGGTGCTGCCGCGGGCGTGACGGCAGCGGCCCGGAAGATGCGGTCGAGCATGATGCCGAGCAGCACGATGCTCAGGCCGGCGGCCAGGCCCTTGCCCCACTCCTCGAACCGGGAGAAGCCGAGGACGACGTCGTAGCCGAGGGCGCCGGCACCGACCATCCCGCCGATCACCACCATCGACAGCACGTAGAGCAGGCCCTGGTTGGCCGCCAGCACCAGCGAGCGGCGTGCCATCGGGAGCTGGACCTTCGTGATCTCCTGCCAGGCCGTGGATCCGGAGGAACGGCCCGCCTCCAAGGTCGTCTCGGGAACGCCGCGCACGCCGTCGGCGACCAGCTTGATCGCCACCGGTGCCGCGTAGACGATGGCGGCGAAGATGGCGGTGAACCTGGTCTGGTCGAAGAGGTAGAGCACCGGCACCAGGTAGACGAACGGCGGAATGGTCTGCCCCATGTCGAGCAGCGGCCGGATCAGCAGGTCGACCGTCGGCCGTCGCGCCATCCACACCCCGAAGACCACCGCGAGGACCATCGTCAGCAGGGTGGCGACCAGGACCATGTTCAGCGTGATCATCGTGTCGTGCCACAGGTCGAGGTACCACAGGCCCGCCATGCACACCACGGTCCAGGCCACCACGGCCAGCGTCGTGCTGACCGTGCGGAAACCACCGATCACCAGCGCGAGCAGCAGGATCCCGGCGCCGCTGACGAACCACGGCGACTCGGCGAGCACGCTCTGCATCGGGTTGAGCAGGCCGTAGGTGATGAAGTTCTTGAAGCCCTCGGTCGCCCCGCCGATCGCACCGACGACCCGGCTCGCGACCTTGTTGATCGCGTCGGCCAGGTCGGACGACCACCCCGTGGAGGGGTACGTCGCCGCCCAGGAGTAGTAGCGCGACAGGTAGATCATCACTGCCACGGCGACCGCACCGATGCCGAGACCGGCCCAGCGCAGCCCGCGGTTCCCTCCACCGCTCCGGGCCAGCTTCTCGGGCCGTTCGCTGGCCGCGGTCGTGGTGCGGTCGAGCATGATCGCCAGCAGCACCAGCATGATGCCGGGGACCAGGCCGCGTCCGATGTCCGCGATCTGGAGCGCGTTGACCACCTGGAGGCCGAGCCCGGGTCCGTTCACGTAGGACGCGATTACCGCCATCGCGAAGGCGGCGAGAGTGGTCTGGTTGAGCCCGACCACGATGGTGCGGCGGGCCATCGGCAGCTGCACCTTCAGCAACCGCTGCCACGACGTCTGCCCCATCGAGTCGGTCGCCTCGATCGTCGTCTCCGACACCTGTCGGATGCCGAAGCCGGCGACCCGGATGAGCGGCGGGACCGCATAGATCAGCGTGGCCACGATGGCGGCCGGTGCGCCGGTGCCGAAGAACAGCACCACCGGGATCAGGTAGACGAAGGTCGGCATCGTCTGCATCAGGTCGAGGATCACCCCGACGATGCGGTTGGCCGTGTCGTTGGTGCCGATCAGGACCGCGATCGGCAACCCGATGATCACGGAGCAGATGACCGCCAGCATGGTCACGATCAGCGTGTCCACCGAGTCGCTCCAGAGCCCCATGACCGCGGCGACGAACATGATCGAGCCGCTCAGGACGGCGTACTTCCAGCCGGCCAGCGCGTGCGCGACCCACATGATGATGCCGAGCAGGCCGAGCCAGCCGATCTGGGGGACGGGCCGGGGGTAGGCCGGCTTGGAGAGCCACCTCTGCAGCTGGTCGACGGCGTTGAGCGCCCACTCTGCGATCTTCCCGGTGAACCTCATCAGCAGGTTGTCGTCGCGCCCGGCGATCAGGCTGTTGCGCCACCCGGTCATCTCGTTGTGCAGGTCGGTGTGCTCGCGACCGGCCAGGGCCAGCGTGTGGTCACCCTTCATCAGCGACCAGAGCAGGATCCAGGCACCGATGACCAGGACGCCCCACGCCCAGCGGGTTCGTCGGAACCAGCGCCAGGCAACGACCAGTGCCCGGCCCAAGCGCCGCTGGAGACTCACTCCGACTCCTCGGCCACCACGACCCGCAGGATCGCGTCGTCGTCGACGATGCCGACCAGCTTGCCGTCATCGATCACGCGGACGGGGTGGTCGGAGGCAAGGGCCGCCTGCGCCGCCGCGCGCACGATGGTGTCGGAGCTCATCACCGGGCCTTCGTTCGAGTCGTCGGGCCTCGGGTCGCGCATCACCCACTTGAGGGTCAGCACGTGCGAGCGGGGGACGTCGGAGGTGAAGTCGCGGACGTAGTCGTCGGCGGGCGCCCCGACCACCTCGTCCGGCGTACCGATCTGCACCACCTCGCCGTCACGCATGATCAGGATCCGATCGCCCAGCTTGAGCGCCTCGCTCAGGTCGTGGGTGATGAAGACCATCGTCTTCTTCAGCTCCTCCTGGAGCCGGATCACCTCGTTCTGCATGTCGCGGCGGATCAGCGGGTCGAGGGCCGAGAAGGGCTCGTCGAAGAGCATCATCGCCGGGTCGCCGGCCAGCGCGCGGCCCAGGCCCACGCGCTGCTGCATGCCCCCGGAGAGCTGGTCGGGGTAGGAGCTCCCGTAGCCGGTCAGCCCGACCAGGTCGACGACCTCGGCGGCCTGCTGGCGTCGTACCTTCTTGGGGACGCCGCGGATCTCGAGCCCGTAGGCGATGTTGTCGATCACCTGGCGGTGGGGCAGCAGGCCGAAGTGCTGGAACACCATCGAGACCTGGGTGCGTCGCATGGCCCGCAGTCCCGCGGGGTTGGCCGCAGTCACGTCCATCCCGCCGATCTCCACCTGCCCGGCCGTCGGTTCGATCAGGCGGGTCAGGCAACGGACGAGGGTGGACTTGCCGGAGCCGGAGAGCCCCATGACCACGAAGACCTCACCCGGGGCGACCTCGAAGGAGACGTCCTTGACGCCCACCACGCAGCCGGTCTTCTCCTTGAGCTCGGCGCGCGAGAGATCGGCGTCCGGCGTGCCGATGATCCGGTCGGCCCGGGAGCCGAAGATCTTCCACAGGCCGCGGACGCTGAGTGCCGCGGCACCCGTCTCCGGATCGGCGCGGACTGGTGTCACTGCATCGGAGGTGGTCACTGGGACGCCCCTTCTGTGTCGAGGTGGTTGCGTGGGTCGCCCGGGGGATACAGCGGCGTTCCGTCGCGGTGGCGGTAGTACGGCGCCGGGTCGGCCGGCAGGGGCGTGTTCCCGAGGACCAGGTCGGCCGCCTTCTCGGCGAGCATCATCACGGGCGCATAGATGTTGCCGTTCGTGACGTAGGGCATCGACGAGGCGTCGACCACCCGCAGGCCGTCGATCCCGTGCACCCGCAGGGACGTGGGGTCCAGCACGCTCATCGCGTCGGTGCCCATGCGGGCCGTGCAGGAGGGGTGCAACGCGGTCTCGGCGTCCTCGGCGACCCACTTCAGGATCTCCTCGTCGGTCTCGACCTGCGGCCCGGGCGAGATCTCGCCGTCGTTGAAGGGAGCGAACGCCGGTTGGTTCAGGATGTGGCGCGCCACCCGGATCGCTTCCACCCACTCCTGGCGGTCCTGCTCGGTGGACAGGTAGTTGAACCGCAGCTCCGGGTGCCGGTGCGGATCGGTGCTGGCGATCTTCACCGAGCCACGCACGTCGGAGTACATCGGCCCGATGTGCACCTGGTAGCCGTGCTCCGCGGCCGGCTGCGAGCCGTCGTACCGAATCGCGATCGGCAGGAAGTGGAACATCAGGTTCGGGTAGTCGACCCGGTCGTTGCCGCGGACGAAGCCGCCGGCCTCGAAGTGGTTGGTCGCGCCGAGTCCCGTGCGGCGGAACAGCCAGTCGGCGGCCAGCTTGGGACGGTTGCGCCACTTGAGCCCGGCCGAGATCGAGACCGGCTGCTTGGAGGCGTACTGGATGTAGACCTCGAGGTGGTCCTGGAGGTTCTCGCCGACGCCGGGCAGGTCGTGGCGCGGGGTGATGCCGAGGGCCTCCAGCTCGGCGGCGTTGCCGATCCCGGCCAGCTGCAGCAGCTGGGGCGAGTTGATCGAGCCGCCGCACAGGATCACCTCGCCGGCGTACGCCGTGTGCTTGCTGCGCGCGCGGGACCAGTCGACGCCGACCACGCGGCTGCCCTCGAAGCGCAGGCCACTGACGAAGGCATAGGTCTTCACGTCCAGGTTCTTGCGACCCATCACCGGATGCAGGTAGGCCTGCGCGGCGGAGTAGCGGCGCCCGTTGCTGACGTTGCGGTCGAAGCGGGCGAAACCCTCCTGGCGGTAGCCGTTGACGTCGTCGGTCAAGGGGTGGCCCGCCTGCTGGGTCGCCTCGAAGAACGCACCGAACAACGGGTTCGTGGCCGGACCCTGCTCGAGCTTGAGCGGGCCGCTCCCACCCCGCCACCTGTCGGCACCGACGCTGCCGTCGGCGAGGAAGCGGGTCTCCATCCGCTTGAAATAGGGAAGGCAGTGGGCGTAGTCCCACGACTCCATGCCGGGGTCGGAGGCCCAGCGCTCGTAGTCCATCGGGTTGCCGCGCTGGAAGATCATCCCGTTGATGCTGCTGGAGCCGCCGAGCACCTTTCCGCGCGCGTGGTAGACCCGACGTCCGCCCATGTGCGGCTCGGGCTCGGACTCGTACTTCCAGTCGTAGAAGCGACTCCCGATCGGGAAGGGCAACGCCGCCGGCATGTGGATGAGGGGGTCGACCTTGTAGTCGTTGCGGCCGGCCTCCAGCACCAGCACCCGGGTCGACGGGTCCGCGCTCAGTCGGTTCGCGAGGGCGCAACCAGCAGAGCCGCCTCCGACGATGACGAAGTCGTATCGATCGGTCATTCGCTTCCTCTCTGCTGCGTGATGCCGCCTCGGGTCAGGCGCCCACCCCTGGCTCGGAGCCGAACCACTCCTGCGGGCGGGGCCGGATGTTGTGCCACACGTGCTTGGTCTCGCGGTACTCCTCCAGCCCGGCGCGACCCAGCTCGCGGCCGATCCCGGACTGCTTGTAGCCGCCCCACTCTGCCTGGGGCACGTAGGGGTGGTAGTCGTTGATCCAGACCGTGCCCATCCGCATCCCGGCCGCGACCCGTTGGGCCCGCCCGGCGTCCGAGGTCCAGACCGCTCCGGCCAGCCCGTAGATGCTGTCGTTGGCGATGCGGACGGCCTCGTCCTCGTCGCGGAAGGTCTCCACGGTCAGCACCGGGCCGAACGACTCGTCCTGGGTCACCGACATGTCGCTGGTGCAGCCGTCGAGGATGGTGGGCAGGTAGTAGAACCCGTCGGCGTACGCCGTGGCGTCGGGTCGGGAGCCACCGCACCGGAGCACCGCACCCTCGGCGAGCCCCGCGGCGACGTACTTCTCGACCTTGTCGAGGTGTGCGGCGCTGGTCAGCGGACCGGTCTCCGCGTTCTCGTCGAACGGACCACCGAGACGGATCCGTTGCGCCCGCTCGACGAGTTCGTCGACGAACTCGTCGTGGATCGACTCCTCGACGACGAGGCGCGCTCCCGCCGAGCACACCTGGCCGGAGTGCAGGAAGACCGCGGTCAACGCCATGTCGAGCGCGGTCTCCCGGTCAGCGTCCGCGAAGACGATGTTCGGGTTCTTGCCGCCCAGCTCGAGGGCGACCCGCTTGACCGTGCCGGAGGCGTTGGCCATCAGCAGCTTGCCGACGGCCAGGCTCCCGGTGAAGGACACCAGGTCGACGCGCGGGTCGGTGCTCAGCGGAGCGCCGGCCCTCGGGCCGTCGCCGAGGACGAGGTTGCCGACCCCGGCAGGGAGTCCCGCCTCGACGAGGATCCGCATGAGGTGGATCGACGAGTGGGGCGTGATCTCGCTGGGCTTCAGCACGAACGTGTTGCCGGCGGCCAGGCACGGCGCGACCTTCCACGAGGTCTGCAGGAGGGGGTAGTTCCACGGCGTGATCAGTCCGCAGACACCCAGCGGCTCGTGCACGACCGTGCTGACAACGTCGGGGTTGCCGGTGTCGACCACCCGGCCGGACTCCTCGGTCGCGACATGGCCGTAGTGACGGAACACGCCGACCACGTCGTCCACGTCGTACTCGCTCTCGACCAGGCGCTTGCCGGTGTCGAGGGACTCCGCACGGGCGACCTCCGCCTTGTCCCGCTCGAGCAGGTCGGCCGTTCGGAGGAGGAGGTCCGCACGCTCGCGGGTCGAGGTGTGGCGCCAGGTGCCGTCGTGGAACGCGCGGTGGGCCGCCTCGACGGCGGCCTCGGTGTCCGCACTCGTCGCGTCGTCCACCTCGGCCACGAGCGACCCGTCGGCAGGGCAGTGGATCGCGCGGCGACCGGCTTCGCGCGCGGATCGCCACTCACCGTCGATGAAGATCTCAGGCATCACGATCCCCACCTTCACGTCGGCTGGTGTTGCATCTGACGCAACACGATTCTCTGCTCGCAACCACCCATCGTTCATTCGAAGGATCGCGGTAACCCCGGGCGTCGTCAAGCAGAACGGGAAGACTTCACCTAACGGTGACCCCAACCGAGGCGGTGGGACACCTCGGCCGCCGCGTCGACCACCATCGGGATGACCTCCTCGAGCCGCTCGCCGTCGAGGCGGAGCGTGGGCCCAGAGACGCTCAGGGAGGCGATCACGTCGCCGTGCGCGTTGTGGATCGGCGCCGCGACGGCGGTCAGGCCGACCTCGAGCTCGTCGACCGCGACCGCGTAGCCCACGTCGCGCACCTTCTCGACCTCAGCGCGCAGCCTGCCCTTCTTGGTGATGGTGAGCTCCGTGTAGGCAGTGAGTCCGCCGAGGACCTCGTCGAGCCGCTCCTCGGTGAGCCCGCTGAGCAGGACCTTGCCGTTGCTGGTCGCGTGGAGCGGGATGTGTTGGCCCACCCAGTTGTGCGACTGCAACGCCGAGGACCCGGCGACCTGGTCGAGGTAGAGGGCGGAGCTCTCGGACAGCACCGCCATGTTCACCGTCTCGCCCGTCTCCGCCGCGAGGTGGCGGCTCACGGACCGGGCCTCCTGCACCACGTCGAGACGGGCCGTGGTGGCACCGGCGAGGCGCAGGATCCCCATGCCCAGGCGGTACTTGCCACGGTCCTCGGTCTGCTCGACCAGTCCGCGTCCCTCGAGCGTGGCGATCAGCCGGAACGCTGTGCTCTTGTGCACCTCGAGCTGGGCGGCCAGCTCGGTGACCCCCGCAGTCCCGCGGTGGGCCAGCACCTCCAGAATGGCGAGGGCGCGATCGACGGACTGCACTCCGTCGACGGTGCGGGGCGTGGTCATGGAGCGACACTAGCGCAGGCACTGGCGCAGGATGCGTTGCGTATCGCAGACTATTGGCGCGAACTACGCAACGCCGCTTGACCACAGAATGAGGCGCGCATGGTCCTCCCGTATTCCGCCAACGCCACCGACCCGGCCGGTGACTTCGTGCTGACCCTGGCGTGTCCCGACCGTTCCGGCATCGTGCACGCGGTCACGGGGTTCCTGGTGCGCCATCGCGCCAACATCATCGAGAGCCAGCAGTTCGGCGACCGGCTCACCGATCGCTTCTTCATGCGCATCGACTTCGCGGTGGAGGGCGAGGCCACCGACGCCGCCGTGCTCCGCGAGGACTTCGCCTCCGTGGCGGCCGAGCTGTCGATGACCTTCGAGCTGTGGGACGCGGCCGCGCCGTACCGCACCCTGATCATGGTCTCCAAGCACCTGCACTGCCTCAACGACCTGCTCTTCCGCACCTCGACCGGGGCCCTGCAGATCGAGATCCCAGCCGTCGTCTCCAACCACCCGGATGCCGAGGCGCTGGTCAGGTCCTACGGCATCGACTTCCACCACGTCCCGGTGACTCCGGAGACCAAGCCGGAGGCCGAGGCGGAGGTGCTGCGCCTGGTCGAGGAGCACGACGTCGACCTCGTCGTGCTGGCCCGCTACATGCAGGTGCTCTCCGACCCGATGTGTCGGGCACTGTCCGGCAAGGCGATCAACATCCACCACTCGTTCCTGCCCAGCTTCAAGGGCGCCAAGCCCTACCACCAGGCGTTCGACCGGGGCGTGAAGCTGGTCGGCGCCACTGCCCACTACGTCACCGCCGACCTCGACGAGGGCCCGATCATCGAGCAGGACGTGATGCGCGTCGACCACAACCACAACCAGGCCCAGCTGGTCTCCGCCGGCCGCGACGTGGAGGCGCAGGTGCTCTCCCGGGCGGTGCGCTGGCACTCCGAGTCCCGGGTCCTGCTGAACGGTCACCGCACCGTCGTCTTCCGCTGAGCGTCGCTCGGGGGCGGTCATTTGGGCAGGAAGTTCACGTCGCACGACGCGGTGTCGAGCGTGACCGGCAGGTCCAGACCTTGAACTTCCTGCCCAAATGACCGGCAGGCGTGCTCAGTCGCCGAGCTCCTTGCGGCGGCGGGTCACGAACTCCTCCAGCTCCAGGCGTACGCCGTCATCGAGCGCGGGCGGCGAGAACTCCTCGAGCTTGGTCCGCCAGATCTCCCCCGCACGTGCAGCGGTGTCGAGCCCGCCACCGCGCGTCCACCGCTCGAAGTTCTCCGACGAGGAGAGCATCGGGCGGTAGAAGCAGGTGCGGAAGCGTTCCATGGTGTGCGCCGCTCCCAGGAAGTGGCCACCGTGCCCGACCTCCTGGTGGGCGTCGAAGGCCAACGACGCCTCGTCAATCTCGAGCGGGGTGAACTCGGCCTGGAGCATCTGCAGGATCTCGGTGTCGACGATGAACTTCTCGTAGCCCGAGACCAGCCCGCCCTCCAGCCAGCCGGCGGCGTGCATCACCCAGTTGGCCCCGGCCAGGAACGTCGGCAGCATGGTCATCAGTGCCTCGTAGCCGGCCTGCGCGTCCGGGACCTGGGACGAGGTGAGGCCACCGCCGGTGCGGAAGGGCAGCCCGAAGTGGCGGGCGACCTGGCCGGTGCACAGCAGCCCGATCCCGGACTCGGGGGTGCCGAAGGTGGGTGAGCCGGACTGCATGTCGATGTTGGAGAGGAACGAGCCGAAGACCACCGGCGTGCCGGGGCGGATCAGCTGCGCCAGCGCGATTCCCGAGAGCGCCTCGGCGATCTGCTGCACCAGCGCCGCTGGCACGGTCACCGGCGACATCGCCCCCATCAGCAGGAAGGGGGTGAGGATGACCGGCTGCCCGGCGGAGACGTACTCGAACATCGACTCCAGCATGCGGTCGTCCCAGTGCAGCGGCGAGTTGCAGTTGATCAGCGAGATCGTGGCCGGCGTCTGCTCGATCGCCTCCCGCGAGCCGAACACGATGTCGCACATCGCCAGCACGTCGCGCGCGTTGACCGCGGAGACGACGTTGCCCATGAAGACCTTGTCGGTCTCGGTGAGCAGGGCCAAGGTCATGTCGAGGTGTCGGCTGTCGAGCGGGGTGTCGTTGGGCTCGCAGATCACACCGCCCGCCGAGTCGAGCACCGGGAAGGCCTGCGCCAACCGGCTGAAGCTGCGGAAGTCGGCCATCGTCGCGTCGCGGCGTACGTCGCCCTCGCGCACGAACGGGGGACCGTAGACGGCCGCGAACGCCATCGAGTCGCCGCCGATGTGCACGTAGTTCTCCGGGTTGCGCGCCTGGAGGTCGAACTCGGCCGGCGCCTTGGCCACCTGGGCCAGCACGAACTCCGGGTCGAGGAAGACCGTGTTCTCCTCGACCTTCTGCCCGGCCGCACGGAAGAGCTCCAGCGCCCGATCGTCCATGAACTCCACACCGATCTCGGTGAGGATGCGACGCCAGCCACCGTCGAGAGTGGCCATGGCGTCAGCCGAGAGCACGTCGTAGCGGGGCATCTGGTTCCTGAACATGCTTCCTCCTGTGTCGCCCTTGACCTTGGCCTTGTTGAGATCCTAACCTCATATTATGGAAATGGAGTTCCACAATATGGAACTCTCGACGCCGGCAGGACGCGAGGACGACAGCAGTGAGCACCACCCGCAGTGAGCCCGCCACCGGGACCCAGGCCCTCGACCGGGCGGCCGCGTTGATCCGGACGGTGGTGGAGGCGGACGAGCCGCTGAGCTTCGTCGACCTCTTCGAGGAGTGCGGCCTGCCGAAGTCGACCACCTCACGGCTGCTCACCGCCCTCGAGCGCACCGAGCTGCTCGAGCGCACGGTCGACGGTTCCTACGTCGCGGGCCCGCTGTTCTGGCTCTACGCCACCCGGCACGACCCGTGGGAGGAGCTGGTGCGCCTGGCCCGGCCGACCATGGAGAAGGTCGGCAAGGACAGCCTCGAGACCGTCAACCTCGCGGTTCCTCGTGGGGACCGGGTGGTGCAGGTCGCCCAGGTCGACACGGCGTACATGCTCGGCACCCGTGACTGGACCGAGGTCGAGGTGCCCGCGCACTGCTCCGCGCTGGGCAAGGTCCTCTACGCCCACGGCGTCCTCGACCTGCCGACCGGCCGGCTGGAGCAGCTGACCGAGCACACGGTCACCGACCTCGCCGAGCTGCGCGACCACCTCGACAAGGCCCGGCGGCGCGGCTTCGCGACGACCGTCGACGAGCTGGAGATCGGCCTGACCGGCCTGGCCGTCCCCGTGCGCGGGGTCGACGGCGCGGTGATCGCCGCACTCGGGATCTCGGGACCCACCCAACGGCTGCGAAGCCGGCTCGACGACGTCGGGCACACCCTGATCGACCGGGCGGACCAGCTCTCCGTGCTGCTCCGACGGCGAACCCGAAAGGAGACGGTGGCATGACCTCCCCGGAAATGACGCCCGAAGAGATCCTCCAGGGCCTCTACGACGACACCCTCGTCGGCAACGCCCCCCACGTCCTCGAGCTCACCAACAAGGGTCTCGAGCTCGACATGGAACCCCAGACCCTGCTCTTCGATGCGCTGATCCCGTCGCTCGAGGAGGTGGGCGCCCGCTTCGAGCGCGGTGACTTCTTCGTGCCCGAGATGCTGATCGCCGGGCGGGCGATGGCCGGGGCGATGGAGCTGCTGCGGCCCCTCCTCGCCGAGACCGGGGTCGAGACGATCGGCAAGTTCCTGATGGGCACGGTCAAGGGCGACGTGCACGACATCGGCAAGAACCTGGTCAACATCATGCTCGAGGGTGCCGGCTTCGAGGTGATCGACCTCGGCGTCCAGGTCGCTCCGGAGAAGTTCGTCGCCGCGATCGAGGAGCACCAGCCCGACATCGTCGGGTTCTCCGCGTTCCTGACCACCACGATGCCGATGTTCAAGGCCAACATGAACGCGCTCGAGAAGTCCGGCGTGCGCGACAGCGTGATCGTGATGGTCGGCGGCGCGCCGGTCACCCAGGAGTACGCCGACGCGGTCGGCGCCGACGGCTACGCGCCCGACGCCTCGGCCTGCGTGAAGAAGGCCAAGGCCCTGATCAGCGACCGTCGCTCGAAGGTGCCCGCATGAACCCCCCGGACAACTCCTCGCCGCGCTGCGGTGTGCCCGGGAGCATCGCATGAGCTCGCCGGCCGCTCCGCTCGAGACCGTCCTGCGCTCCGCGAGCCGGGAGGTCGTCATCGGCCACGGACGACGCTTCTGCCTGATCGGTGAACGGATCAACCCGACCGGTCGCCGCATCTTCCAGGAGCAGCTGCGCGCGGGCGACCTGTCCGCGATCGAGCGCGACGTGCAGGCGCAGGTGGCCGGCGGCGCCGACGTGCTCGACATCAACATGGGCGTGCCGCTGACCGACGAGGCCGACCTGCTGGTCCGCGCGATCCGCATGGTGCAGGGCCTCACCGACCTTCCCGTCTGCATCGACTCCAGTGTGGTCGAGGCGCTCGAGGCCGGCCTCGCGGCATACGAGGGACGGGCCCTGGTCAACTCCGTGACCGCGGAGGACGAGCGGCTGGAGCAGATCCTGCCGTTGGTCAAGAAGCACGACGCCGCGGTCATCGCGTTGCCCAACGACGAGCACGAGATCCCGATGGAGGTGGAGAAGCGGCTCGAGCTGACCGAGAAGATCATCCGGGTCGCCACCACGGAATACGGCATTGCCGCCGCCGACATCGTCATCGACCCGCTGGCGATGCCGATCGGTGCCGACACCTCCACCCTGATGACCACGCTGGAGACGATGCGCCGGATCCGTCACGACTTCGGCGTGAACATGACCTGCGGTGCCTCCAACGTCTCCTTCGGCATGCCCGACCGGCACACGCTCGGGGCGACGTTCCTGCCGATGGCGATGCTCTCCGGGCTGACCAGCGCGATCATGGACGCACGCACTCCCCAGATCGTCGACGCGGTCAAGGCCGCCGACCTCTTGCTCGACCACGACGAGTGGGGCACGGCCTGGATCGCGGCCCACCGCGCCAGGAGGGACGAGTCGGCGTGACCGTCGAGCCGGGCCTCCCCGACGACCAGGGCCTCCCCGCGGACGCGGAGCCCCCGGACATCTCCGTCGTCAGGATGCAGCGCGAGGGCCTGCTCGAGGCGCCCGGCACCGACTTCCCACCCCACGACGGAGTCGGCCGGGTGACACTCTCGTTCACCATCGAGACCGGACCCGTCACCGGCACCACGGCTGGAAGCACGGAGACCCAGAAGACGGTCCGGGTGCCGCCGGGGGTCAGCGTCTTCGACTCCGCGTCCTGGAACGGGATCGCGATCGACTCGACCTGCGGCGGCCACGGCACCTGCCACAAGTGCCGGGTGCGCGTCGAGGGACCGGCGCCGACGACGCGTCACGACGTACGCACCTTCAGCCCTGAGCAGCTCGACGCGGGTTGGCGACTCGCCTGCCTGGTTCCCGCCACCCGCGACCTCGCGGTCTTCGTTCCACCGCTGACCACCCGCCCCAAGGCCGCCACGGTGGGCGTGGGTCGGCAGGTGATCCTGCGTCCGGCCGTCCAGAAGCGGTACGTCGAGCTCGAGGAGCCGACCCTCGCCGACCAGCGCAGCGACGTCGTGCGGCTGCTCGACGCGATCACCGACCTGGCCCCGTCCCCCGACCTGCACGTGCTCCGTCGCCTGCCGAGGGTGCTCCGGTCCGCGGACTTCAAGGTGACCGCGGTCATCGTCGACGAGGCACTGATCGAGGTCGAGCCCGGCGACACCACCGGCCAGCGGCACGCGATCGCCTTCGACCTCGGCACCACCACGGTCGTGGCCACGCTGCTCGACCTGACCACCGGGACCCCGGTCGCCGTGGCGTCGATGCTCAACAAGCAGCAACCCTTCGGTGGCGACGTGATCAGCCGGATCAGCGCGACGATGATGGACGACCGCGCGCTGGGTCGGTTGCAGGAGGCCGCCGGTGCCACGCTCGCCGAGCTCGCCGAGCAGGTCTGCCGCGAGGGTGACGTGGCCCCGGAGTCGGTCCACGAGGTCGCCCTGGCCGGCAACGCCACGATGGTCGCCCTGGCCCTGGGCATCGACCCCGAGCCGATCGGCGTCGCCCCCTTCGTGATGACCACGGCGCTGCCACCCGCCGTGCTCGCCGCCGACCTCGGGCTCTCGCTCCACCCCCGCGCGCGGGCCGTGATGTTCCCCGCGCTGGGGGCGTACGTCGGCGGCGACATCGTCTCCGGCATGCTCGCCACCGGCATGGATCGCGACAAGCGCACCCGCCTCTTCATCGACGTCGGCACCAACTGCGAGATCGTGCTCAGCGACGGGGACACCATCGTGTCGACCGCGGCCCCGGCCGGCCCGGCGTTCGAGGGTGGCGCCATCCGTTGCGGGATGCGCGCCGCCGAGGGCGCCATCGAGGTGGTGCGCCTGTCCCCCACCCCGGTGGTTGAGGAGGTCGGGCAGCGACCGTCTCGAAACCCCAGCCCGGTCGAGCTCCAGGTGATCGGTGACGTGGCGCCACGCGGACTCTGTGGCTCCGGTCTGGTCGATGCGGTGGCCGAGCTGGTCCGGGTCGGGCTGCTCGACGACTCGGGCCGTTTCCTGCCCGAGGAGGCCGCGGCCGAGGTGGCTCCTGGCCTGGCCGACCGGCTCACCCGGATCGGCGAGGAACGAGTCTTCGTGCTCCACCGGGCCTCACCCGACGCCGACCCGGCCGACTGCGTCGTGCTCTCCCAGCGCGACGTCCGCGAGCTCCAGTTCGCCAAGGCCGCGATCTCCACCGGGTGGTCGCTCCTGCTCGACGAGCTCGGGCTCGAGCACCGCGACGTGCAACAGGTCCTGCTCGCCGGCTCGTTCGGCAGCTACCTCTCCCCCGCGGCCGCCGTACGCATCGGGCTGGTGCCCCCGCTGCCCCTGCTGCGGATCGTCTCGGCCGGCAACGTCGCGGGCGAGGGCGCCAAGATGGCGCTGCTCTCCCTCCCTGAGCGGGCTGGCGCCCAGACGCTGGTGGAGGAGGTGACCTATGTCGAGCTCTCCGACCGCCCCGACTTCAACGAGCGCTTCGTCGAGCAGCTCGGCTTCGGCAAGACGTCCTGAGCGGCGTACGTCCCTGGTCGCCTGTGGCGCGCTCGCCCAGCCCGCGGCCGAGATCGCCGAGCGCCGGGACTGGGCCCTGGACGTGCATCCGTTGCCGCCGCTGCTGCACAACCAGCCCCACCTGATTGCCGACCGGGTGCGCGCGCTGGCCCTCGAGCTGCTGGCTCGCGGCGACCGGGTGGTGATCGGGTACGCCGACTGCGGCACGTACGGCGCCCTCGACGCGGTGTGCGCCGAGCTCGGCCTCGAGCGCCTGCCGGGGCTGCACTGCTACGACGTCTTCGGCGGCGCCTCCCGGATCGAGGAGTTCTTCGCCGACCAGCCCGGCACCTACGTGCTGACCGACTTCCTGGTGCGGTCGTTCGAGCGCACGGTGGTGCGCGAGCTCGGGCTCGACCGCTACCCGGAGCTGCGTGAGGACTACTTCGGCGCCTACACCCGTGTGGTGTGGCTCGCCCAGCAGCCCGACGACGAGCTGCACCGGCTCGCCTCCGGTGCCGCGGCCAGGATCGGGCTGCCGCTGACCGTCGTCCCGACCGGCCACGCCGGGCTCGAGCACGCGTTGGCCGGCCTGCTCTGACCTGGCCCCCCTCGTTGCGACGCCCTCTCGCTCCGGGAGCGATCAGATCGGCAGGAAGTTCACTGAGTATGCCGACGGCTTGCGCGTGGACGGAAGATCCGGCCCCCGAACTTCCTGCCCAAATGACCGCCCTGCACGGACCGCTCAGAGTCGCTGCAGCAGGTCGGTGCGCCACGCCTCCGTCTCGGCGATCTGGTTGAAGGTGAACACGTGCAGGCCCTCCACGAAGGCGGTCGGCGTGCCCAGGGCCGGGGCGCACCGGGCCAGGAAGCGCTCGCCGGTGAAGCCGCCGGGGGCGGCCAGGCGCGCGAAGGTGCCCTTGTGCTTGGCCAGGAACCGGGTCGACTCGCCGACTCCGATCCGGGTGGCCATGCCGAGCAGCTTGGCCCGGTCGACGGGGCCGGGGATGCCGAGCAGCAACGGGGTGGTGACCCCGCGGTTCCGCATCCGCTCGAGCCACACCTTGATCACGGCGGGATCGAAGGTCAGGTTGCTGACGATGTGCGTGGCGTGGCGCCGCTTGTCCCACATGGCCTGCACGGTCAGGTCGTCGCTGATCGACGGGTGCGACTCCGGGTAGCCGGTGATGCCGACGTGGTTGAACGGTCGCCCCAGGGCAACGATGTCCTCCAGCAGCGACAGGGCGTCGGGGTAGTCGCCGGCGGGCTCGGCGTCACCGCCGGGCACGAAGATCCGGCTGATGCCGGCCGAGGTCAGCCGGTCGCAGATCTCCTCGAGCTCACTGCGCCCGCTGACCATGCGGGCGGCCAGGTGGGGTACGACGGCGTACCCGGCGCGGGTCAGCCGCTCGGCCAGGTCGAACGTGGCGTCCAGGCCCTTGCTGGGCGACGCGGTCACGGTGATCACCCGGTCCAGGGGAACGTGCTCGACCACCTTCTCCTCGGTCGATGCCGTCGGCAGCACCTCGTAGCGCGCCTGCTCGAGCAGGCGGCGCATCGTCTGATTGCGGGTCCTGCCTCCACCATCCAGTTTGTTGCGCATCGTGCACCCTGATTTCGTCATACGCACCGTTCTGGCATCAGCGTAGACCCGCGGATCGGCCCCGGAACAGGGCTGGCGCCGACCTTTTCCCGGAGGCCCGCCGCCCGTCAGGAACGCAGGACCCGCTCCGCGATCCAGGCGATGTCGCGCGAGGTCTCGTCGGGACTCGCGGACGGCTGCATCACGTGGCTGAGCACGACCCGGACGACCATGTCGATCGCCGCCTCGAGGCGTGCCGGCTCCAGGGCCACCCGATAGGGCCCGACCCGCTCGGTCACCACCAGCTTCGCGACCCCGAGCAGGGACTGCGAGTGCGTGGTCAGCAGGGGCAGCAGCTCGGTGTCGGCACCGTGCGTGGCCGAGACCACGGCATGCAGCAGTGGGTTGTCCTGGGCGAAGTCGAGCACCGCGCGCGACGCACCCCGGATCGCACCCAACAGGTCGTCCGGAGAGTCGTCGAAGGCGGTGTTGACCAGCTCCAGGAACCGGGAGAGCTCGTGCAGGATCATCGCCTCGGCGAGGGCCGGCTTGTTGCCGATCTCGTTGTAGACCGTCTGCCGGCTGACCCCCACCTCGTCGGCGAGCTTCGTCATGGTCACCCAGGCCCAGCCGTGCCGGGTGGTCAGCGACGCCGCAGCCTCGATGATCCGGTCACGCGTGGTGAACGGAACATCGAGGTCCGAGGCAGACGTCATGGCGCCATAGTAGGACGCGACAGTGCGCCCACCTTCACCGAGCGGACCTCACCCCACCAGGCTCAGCGCCAGCACCGGGCAGGAGCTCACCGCGGCGGTGAGCAGCTTGCGGTGCTCCTCGCCCGGCTCCTCGTCGAGCACGTGCATGACGTCGTCGTCGTCGAGCTCGAAGAACTCGTGGGCCATGGATTCGCACATGCCCAGGCCCTCGCACGTGTCGCGGTCCACCTCGATCCGCATCACGCTGTCTCCCCGTGCCGCTCGCAGCTCGGGCGCACAGTCGCGGCACGCGCCCGACTCACGCTCGCGGCGTCCTCGCGCATCACGCTGTCTCCCCGTGCCGCTCGCAGCTCGGGCGCACAGTCGCGGCACCCGCCCGACTCACGTTCGCGGCGTCCTCGCGCATCACGCCACAGCCTTGTCGATCGGCACGAAGTCGACCTTCTCGCGCACGCCGCAGTCGGGGCAGCACCACGAGTCGGGGATGTCGGCCCACGACGTGCCGGCCGCGAACCCCTCGTGCTCGTCGCCGGCGTCGACGTCGTACACGTAGTCACAGCCCGGACAGCGGGCGGCGAGCACCTCGTCCACGGCCAGCGCCGCGGCGGCCAGTGCCTCGTCGGCGCGGATCCTGCGCTCCTTGGCCTCGTCCATCGCCACGCCGTACTTCTCGAGGAGCTTCCGCTCCTTGCCGGGCTGCAGGTTGGCCAGGGTCAGGTCGCCGTCGAAGTGGGCGATCACCCGCGGGTCCATCACCCGGCGCCAGACCGGCGGGAACAGCGCGAGGACGATCATCCCGGCGTACCCGGTCGGCAGCACCGGCGACTCCTCGAAGTCCCTCAGGGTCTGGTAGCGACGTGTCGGGTTGGCGTGGTGGTCGGAGTGGCGCTGCAGGTGGTAGAGCAGCACGTTGGTGGCGATGTTGTTGGAGTTCCAGCTGTGGCTCGGCAGCACCCGCTCGTAGCGCTGCCGCTCGCCGACACCGACCTTCTGGCGCAGCATGCCGTAGTGCTCCATGTAGTTGACCACCTCGAGCAGCGAGAAGCCGACGACCGCCTGGATCACGAGGTACGGCGTGATGCCGATGCCGAAGATCGCGATCATCGCGCCGAAGAGCACGGCCGACATCAGCCAGGCGTTGAGCACGTCGTTGCCGAGCCGGAACGGGTGCTTGCCCTTGCGTGCGATCCGCTTCCTCTCCAGGTTCCAGGAGCTCCTGAGCGACCCGATCACGGTGCGCGGCCAGAACTGGTAGAAGCTCTCACCGAAGCGGCTGCTGGCAGGGTCCTCGGGGGTGGCCACGCGCACGTGGTGGCCGCGGTTGTGCTCGATGTAGAAGTGGCCGTAGAAGCTCTGGGCCAGCGCGATCTTCGACAGCCAGCGCTCGTTGGCCTCCTTCTTGTGCCCGAGCTCGTGGGCGGTGTTGATCCCGATCCCGCCGATGCAGCCGATCGAGATGGCCAGGCCGATCTTGTCGACCACGCCGAGCGGCTCGTCGAGCAGCCCGAAGGGGTTTCCCCCGCTGACCAGCCACATCGCGCCGACGAACCCGGCGTACTGGATGGGCAGGAAGAGATAGGTGATCCAGCGGTAGTACCTGTCCTTCTCGAGCTCCTCGATCACGTCGTCCGGAGGGTTCGTGCGGTCCAGTCCGGCGATCAGGTCGATCGACGGCACGATGGCGAGGATCACGATGGGACCGATCCAGAACCAGACCCCCCAGCCGGTGATCGCGTGCATCCCGAAGGCGACGAAGGCCAGCGACGGCACCACCAGCCCGATCAGCCAGAGGTAGCGCTTCTTGTCCTTCCACCGCTCGGTGGATCCCTCGGGAACCGTTCCCGCAGTCCTGGTCGCCATGGCGAGCCTCCTCGTCCGCACGCCGGAGCTCGATTCAGGGTTGTGACCGGCGTCGCTTTACAAAACAGGATGGATTGTAAAGAGGCTCCTGTCAAGGGTTGGCCCGCGCCGACGTGGCCGGTCAGGCGTTCTCCTTGCGGAACACCGACGTGCCCCACCACAGCGCCAGCACGAAGAGACCGGCAGCCCAGCCCACGCCCCACGCCATCTCGTTGGTGCCGAAGTCTCCGACGAAGGTGCCACGCACGGCGTCGGTGATCCAGCGGAACGGCATGAAGTCGCTGATGCCCTCCAGCCACCTCGGGCCGAGCGTCATCGGGAGCATGATCCCCGACAGCAGGAGCACGGGCATCATGATCATGTTGATCAGCGGCGCCATCACGTCCTCGCTCTTGGTGGTCAGCGCCAGCGCGTTCGACGCCGCGGCACAGGCGCCACCGACGAACAGGGTGAGCAGCACCCCGACGACGATGCCGCCGAGCGGCGCACGCATGCCCATCCAGTAGCCCAGGCCGATCAGGATCAGCGCCTGCACGAGCAGCTGCAGCAGGTCACGCATGAGGCGGCCGACCAGCAGCGCCGTGCGGCTGGCGGGGGTGACCCGCTCGGCCTCGACGACTCCTTCTCGCCACTCGGCGATCAGGCCGAAGCCGGCGAAGAACGCGCCGAACATGCCCAGTTGCACCAACAGGCCGGGCACCAGGAAGGTGTAGGGGTTGTCGGTGGGCAGGTCGAACTGCGCGACCAGCGGCTTGAGCAGCGGGCCGAAGAGGATGAGGTAGAGCACCGGCTGCAGCACGCCGATCAGCACCCAGGCGGGGTTGCGCAGGTTCATCCGGATCTGGCGGCGGAAGACGATGAACGACTCACGCCAGAACAGCGGGGTCATCGGTTGGCTCCTTCGAGCTCGGAGGTGGGTTCGCCGGCGGCGGTGGACGGCTCGGCGCCCTCGTCGGCGGCCTCGGCGTCGCGGAGGGAGCGGCCGGTCAGGGTCAGGAAGACGTCGTCGAGCGTGGGGCGGAGCACCTCGATCGAGTCGAGGGCCACGCCACCGGTGTCGAGGTCACGCAGCAGTCCCGGGATGGCCCGGCCTGCCCGCTGGACGCGGCCGCGCACGTGGCGGCCCTCCACCTCGACGCCCTCGGCGATCGAGCCGAGCTTGTCGCGGGCGATCACGACCTGGTCGTCTCCGGCCACCTCGAGGTCGACCAGGTCACCGGAGACCTGGGCCTTGAGGTTGTCGGCGGTGTCGCTGGCCACGATCCGGCCCTTGTCGATGATCACGATACGGTCGGCCAGGTGGTCGGCCTCGTCGAGGTAGTGCGTGGTCAGGAAGACCGTCACGCCCTGCTCGGCCCGGAGTCCGGCGATGTGCTCCCACAGGTTGGCCCTGGCCTGCGGGTCGAGGCCGGTGGTCGGCTCGTCGAGGAAGACCAGGTTGGGCTCGTGGATCAGGCCCATCGCGATGTCGAGGCGACGCTTCTGACCGCCGGACATGTTCTTCGGCATCCGGCGCCACAGGCCGGGCAGGTCCAGCTGCTCGAAGAGCTCCTTGCCCTTGCGCTCGGCGTCGCGACGCGACATGCCGTAGAGCATGCCGTGGTCCATCACCTCGTCACCGGCGATGGCGCTGGAGAACGTGGACCCGGCCTGGGAGACGTAGCCGATGCTGCGACGCACGTCCTGCGACTGGGTGGCCACGTCGAAGCCGGCCACCGTCGCGGTGCCGGCGGTGGGCTTGAGCAAGGTGGTCAGCATCCGCAACGTGGTGGTCTTCCCGGCGCCGTTGGGCCCGAGGAAGCCGACCACCTCGCCCTCGGCCACGTCGATGTCGACGCCGTCGACGGCATGGACGGGCGTCTTGTTCTTGCCCTGGCCTGTCATGAAGGTCTGCACGAGACCTCGTGCACGGATCATCGGTGAACCCCTCGTCGGTAGCGCATGGTCAAACGTGACTGGTCAAACGTGAATGGATGGAGTGTTCAACATTGAACACCCCGGCGACAAACGAATTCTCGCACTCGCGGCAGCAGCACTCATCGGTGCATCGTCGACGCCACGTCGTGAGCGCTCCGAAACGGCCCACTTTCTCGTTGAGAATGGTCCGTTTCGGAGCGCTCACGAGGGGATTCCCCGGCTCAGTCCGCGACCGCCGCCACCGCCGGCGGGTAGACCACGTCCCCGCGCAGGCTGGGATCCTCCGGGTCGTACGCCGACAGCAGCGCCACCTGGGCCGCCTCGGGCGGCGCCCACCCGGGCAGCGTGATGTGGATGCCGTGGGCCACCGACGAGGTGAACCCACGGGCGCCGTAGTAGGCCGGGCTCCCCTCGAGGACGACCAACGGTTCCCCTCGGTCGTCGGCCGCGCCGAGGGCCGCGGCGATGAGGAGCGTGCCGATCCCCTGGCGCTGCGTGTCGGGCCGCACGGCGAGCGGGGTGAGCATCGCGATCGTCCGCTCGCCCGCCTCGCCGCGCAGCGTCGTCCCGCTGACCATCACGTGCCCGACCACCTCACCATCAGCGACTGCGACCAGGTCCAGGTCGGGCCGGAAGAACTCCGAGGTCCTGATGCCCCTGACCATCGTCGAGACGGCCGTGTCCTCGAAGGCGGCGTCGACCACCCGGCGTACGGCGTCGTGGTCGGTGGGCACAGCAGGGCGGATCGTCGTCATGCTCAGCTCCAGGTGATGGCAGCGTCCTGCCACAGCTCGGGGGCACCGATCTCGTCGGAGCGGTTCCACAGCGTCAGGTAGAGCGCCACCGGCGAGCCAGCCAGCTCGACGTCGCCGCGCGGTTCCGGCGTACGACGGGCGACGGGCGGGGCCGGGCTGACCTCGACCTCCCACCCGGCCGCGGCACCGTCGGGGCGCACGGCGATCGTCATCGGTTCCTCGGACCGCAGCCGCGAGCGCTCGCGCGGGAGGAACCCGGTGACCAGCTCGTCGATGCCGTCCAGCGCCACGGCGTCGGTGATCCAGGTGTCCGCTGACTTGGGGTGGCGGCCCAGGGCCGCGGACAACGCGTCGACCGCATGGATGGTGGTCTCGTGGCACTGACGGCGCGCCCAGAACAGCTTGGCCGGCGGCGCGTCCGCGAGGAAGACCAGGGCCTCCAGGTCGTCGGGCGCGGCGTGGATCGCCTGGGCGAGGTCGATCGCGCCGTCGCGCAGCCACTCGAGCGGATCCGGTGCCACCTGCCCCTCCTGCTGGAAGCGGTCGGGCTCACCGCGCTCGCCACGCAGGATTGCCGTCGCCCAACGGTGCACCATGCCCTGGTGCGCGACGAGCCGACGGACGGTCCAGTCGGGGGTGGTCGGGACGGAGGCGCGCAGGCCGGCGCGGTCGGCGTACCTCGTGAAGGCGATGAGTGCCGAGCGGAGTCCCTCGAGGTGCTCGGCAAGGGGGAGGTCGGTGGCCATGTGCCCCAGCGTCTCAGGTCGCCAGCCCCCGGCGCGCGCGATTATTCGCGACGCGAGCAGTCAACCGGACCACGACTGGGGGCGTCAGGCACACTGACCGGACCCGACGACCGATCCACGAGAGGCATCCCGCATGGCCCGCACCCCTTGGCTCGCCAGCTCCCGACGTGCCTGGGCAGTCGTGCTGCTCGGCTTCATCGTGGCCGGCCTCCTGCTCGGCCTGGTCGGCGAGGGGGGACGCAGCCAGAGGCCCACCGACGACCTGCCCCGGGGCATGGACAGCACGCAGGCCACCGAGCTCCGCGACGCCCTCCCCGACGACGACTCGTCCGTGGCCATCGTGCTGTTCACCGCCGAGAGGGGTGAGCTGGACCGAGAGGCCCTGGACTCGCTGAACGACCTGGCCACCACGATCGGCAGCGGTGAGCGAGGGCCCGGCGTGCAGCCGTCCGAGGACGGCACCGCCGCGCTCCTGGTCGTGCCGGTCACCGGAGCCTCGGCGACCGACACCGAGGCCTTCGTCTCCGACCTGCGCGACGAGCTCGACCGGTCGGTGCCGGCCGGAGTGGCGGCACAGGTCACCGGGCCCGCGGCCGTGGAGGCCGACTTGGCCCAGGTCTTCCAGGGCGCCAACACCAAGCTGTTGCTGGTCACCGCCTCCGTGGTCGCGCTGCTCCTGGTGATCACCTACCGCAGCCCGGTGCTGTGGCTGGTGCCGTTGCTCGTGGTCGGCCTCGCGGACCGCCTTGCCGCCGTGCTCGCCACCCGGGTGATGGCAGCCTTCGACGTCGCCTGGAACGAGTCGACGGTGGGCATCCTGTCGGTGCTGGTCTTCGGCGCCGGCACCAACTACGCCCTCCTGCTGATCTCCCGCTACCGCGACGAGCTCAAGGTGCACGACGACCGGTCCGAGGCGATGTCGCTCGCCCTGCGACGGACGGCCGAGGCCGTGCTCACCAGTGCCGGGACCGTCGTGGCCGGGCTGCTGACCCTGCTGCTGTCGCTGACGCCCACGACCCGCGGACTCGGCCTGGCCTGTGCCGTCGGCATCGTCGTGGCCGCCGCCTACGTGCTGGTCGTCCTGCCCGCGCTCCTCATGCTGTTCGGCCGCTGGATCTTCTGGCCGTTGGTGCCCCACCGGGGCGACGAGGTCCTGGTCGAGACGCACTCCTGGTGGCGCCGGGTCGGTGACACCGTCGCAGCGCGGCCGGGCACCTTCATCGTCGGCACGCTGCTGCTGCTCGCGGTCCTCGCCGCCGGCCTGTTCCGCATCGACACCGGCCTCAAGCAGTCGGACCAGTTCCTCGACAAGCCCGAGGCGATCTCCGCCTCCGAGCGCCTGGCCGAGTCCTTCCCGGCGGGCACGTCCGACCCCACGCAGGTGTTGACCCGGGCCGACGCGGACCAGGTGCTGCGCACCGTCGAGGAGACCACGGGAGTCTCCTCCGCCCGGGTGAGCATCTCGGCGGCCGGGATCAGCCAGATCGACGTGGTTCTCGACGCAGCTCCCTCCAGCCCGGCGGCTGCCGCTGCGATCGAGGCGCTGCGCGACCGGTTGACGACGTACGACGACACCCACGTCGCCGGCAGTGCGGCCACCGCGATCGACTCCGAAGCCGGCGCGCAACGCGACCAGCGCCTGCTCCTGCCGTTGATCCTGCTGCTCGTGCTCGGCGTCCTGCTGGTGCTGCTGCGATCGGTCGTCGCCCCGCTCCTGCTGGTGACCACCGTCCTGGCCACGTTCGCCGCGGCACTGGGCAGCTCGTGGTGGTTGTTCACCGGGCTGCTCGGCTTCGACGCCCTCGACGTGGACGTGGTGCTGTTCGGCTTCCTGTTCCTGGTCGCCCTCGGCGTCGACTACAACATCTTCCTGGTCACCCGGGCCCGCGAGGAGTCCCGCGCCCACGGCACCCGCGAGGGGATGCTCCGTGCGCTGGCCGCCACCGGTGGCGTGATCACCAGCGCCGGCATCCTGCTGGCCGCGGTGTTCGCGGTGCTCGGTGTGCTGCCCCTGGTGGTGCTCGCCCAGCTCGGCGTGGTGATCTGCGTCGGAGTCCTGCTCGACACGCTGCTGGTGCGCACGGTGCTGGTGCCGGCGCTCGGCGTACGCCTCGGCGACCGGTTCTGGTGGCCGCGCCGGTTCACGGAGGCGGCTGCGGCACCCTCGCCCTCAGCGGCCGAGTAGCGCGCGGTACTTCTCCCGGTCCGCGTTCATCTGCCAGCCCGGGTCGTCGTCAGGAGGCGTCCAGCCCCAGTCCTCGCCCTGGGCGAACTTCAGGTCACCGGAGCGCACGTCGCGCAGCGTCTGGTTCAACCAGGCCAGCTCGGTGGCCACCGAGTCGCGCCACAGCATCAGGCCGCGTACGGCGTGCGGGGGCCCGTACGACGGATCCGCGTCGCGCGGCGACGGGAAGGAGTCGAGGGTCCTCTCGAGTGCCCGCTTGCGCGCCTCCAGGCTGGTCTGCACCTGGTGCTGGTCGAGCAACGGCAGCATGCCGAAGGCGACGTGGAAGGCGACCCGGTCGTAGGGGTCGACCTCCTCCAGGGCGCGGATCATCAGCTGGGTCAGCTCGGCACGCCCGCGCGCGGTGGCCTCGTAGACCGCGACCTCACGCGCGCCGTCGACCAGGTCGTGGCGCTTGAGGAAGCCCTGCTCGGTCAGCCGGGCCAGCCCGTTGTAGATCGATCCGGGATTCACGTGGGCCCACTTGTCGATCTCCCACGACACCAGCTCGCGGCGGATCTGGTAGCCGTTGATGGGCTCGAGCATCGCGACAGCGCCGAGCAGCAGCATGCGTGTCTCCGAGCCGGCCATGGCCCGAGTCTAGGCCCGGGTCAGTCGCGCGGCTTGCCCGAGATGGCGGCGGCGACGGCCTTGGGCACGTCGGGGTGGAAGACGCTCGGGATGATGAAGCTCGGGTGCAGCTCGTCGTCGGTCACCACGTGCGCGATCGCCTCGGCAGCACGCAGCAGCATCTCGGTGGTCACCTCGTCGGCCCGTGCGTCGAGCAGGCCCCGGAAGACGCCGGGGAAGGCCAGCACGTTGTTGATCTGGTTGGGGTAGTCGGAGCGACCGGACGCCACGATGGTGGCGTGCTTGGCGGCCTCGGCCGGGTCGACCTCCGGGTCGGGGTTGGCCAGCGCGAACACGATCGAGCCCTCGGCCATGCTCTTGATCCACTCGGGGTCGAGCACGCCGGGCCCGGAGACGCCGATGAACACGTCGGCCCCGTCGAGGCCCTCCTTCAGGCCGCCGCGCCGGCTGTTGGGGTTGGTGCGTCGCGCGAGGTCCAGCTTGGCCGGCGAGAGGTCCTCGCTGTCGCCGCAGAGCAGGCCCTCGCGGTCCCAGACCACGACGTCCTCGGCGCCGCCGGCGAGCAGCAGCGAGACGATCGCGGAACCGGCCGCGCCGCCGCCGGCGACGACGATCCGGATGTCGGCGATGTTCTTCTCGACGACGCGCAGGGCGTTGGTGAGGGCGGCCAGCACCACGATCGCGGTGCCGTGCTGGTCGTCGTGGAAGACCGGGATGTCGAGGGAGTCGCGCAGGCGGGCCTCGATCTCGAAGCAGCGCGGAGCGGCGATGTCCTCGAGGTTGATGCCACCGAAGCCGGGGGCGATCATCTCGACCGCCTTGACGATCTCGTCGGTGTCCTGGGTGGCCAGGCAGATCGGCCAGGCGTCGATGTTGGCGAACTTCTTGAACAGGGCCGCCTTGCCCTCCATCACCGGCAGCGCCGCGCCGGGGCCGATGTTGCCCAGGCCGAGCACCGCGGAACCGTCGGTCACCACGGCCACGGAGTTCCCCTTGACGGTCAGCCGGGTGACGTCCTCGGGGTTCTCGTGGATCGCCATCGAGACCCGACCGACGCCGGGCGTGTAGGCCATCGAGAGGTCGTCACGGGTCTTGAGCGGGACCTTGGAGGTGACCTCGATCTTGCCGCCGAGGTGGAGCAGGAAGGTGCGGTCGGAGACCTTGTGCACCTCGACGCCGGCGATGCCACGCACCACGTCGGCGAGCTGCTTGGAGTGCTCCTCGTCCCCCGCCGAGCAGGTGACGTCGACCACGAGGCGGTCGTGGCTCGACTCCGCGACGTCGATGGCGGTGACGATGCCGCCTGCCTCGGCCAGCTCGGTGGCGACGGTTCCCACCACCCCGTGGTCGGGCGCGGTGTAGAGGCGCATGGTGATCGAGTACGACGAAGCGGTGGCTGCCATGCGACCACAATCCTCCCCGTCGTCGGTTACCGGCAAGTCGGCCGTGGTTTCGAGACGGTTGCTGCGCAACCTCCTCAACCACCGACAGGACCGTGCTGCGCAACCTCCTCAACCACCGACGGGACCGCGCTGCGCAACCTCCTCAACCACCGACGGGACCGCGCTGCGCAACCTCCTCAACCACCGACAGGACCGTGCTGCGCAACCTCCTCAACCACCGACAGGACCGTGCTGCGCAACCTCCTCAACCACCGACGGGGTGGGCAGCATCACAGCAGCTTCGAATTGCACTCGGCTGGTGCAAAGTGCAAAACTGCACTTCATGACCGAAAGTGCAAACTCGTTGACCGTGCGCAAGGTGACCACCGCGCACCGGATCACCGTCTGCGCGCAGCAGCTCACCGACCAGCACGGCTTCGACGGATTCACGATGGACGAGCTCGCCGAGGCCGCCGGGGTGTCCCGCCGGACCGTCTTCAACTACTTCCCCGGCAAGCTCGACGCCGTCCTGGGCAACAAGCCCGAGGTCCGCGACGACCTCCTCACCGAGTTCACCCGGGGCGGGCCCGAGGGCAATCTCATCGACGACCTCTGCTCGATCCTCGTGCACATGGTGAGCACCAAGGAGTTCACCCGCGCCGAGGCGGAGGTGGCCCGACGCATCGTCAAGGCCGATCCCCGCCTGATGGCCGCCGCCCACGAGCGCTTCGAGGGCCTGGCCGAGGAGTTCGCAGCCCTCATCGTGCGGCGCGAGGGCGAGGCGTTCGGAAACCGTCGTGCCCGCCTCCTGATCTCGATGGTGGCGTGTCTCTACGGCGTCGCGCTCAACGACGTCCTCGACGCCGACAACCCCGGCCTCGAGCTCGACGTCGCGTTCGTCGAAGCACTCTCCACCCTGCGCGACCTGCTCTCCCGCTGACCCCCAGACGTCCCGAAGCACCACTCCCGAAGGAGCCACCACCATGGCAACCCTGCTCTACCGACTCGGCAAGACCGCCTACCGGCGGTGGCCGTTCTTCCTCGTCGGCTGGCTGATCGCGATGATCGCGGTCGGCACCGTCGCCGGCACCCTCTCCAAGCCGATGACCGACTCGATGTCCATCCCCGGCATCCCGTCGGAGAAGGCCTCCGACATGCAGAAGGAGCTCTTCCCCAACGCCCAGGACCCGTTCGACGACGCCAGCGTCAACGTCGTGGTCCAGGCACCGAAGGGTCACACCCTCGACGAGCCGACGTACTCCCGCGCTGTCGACGCCCTGGTCACCGACCTCGCCGACGGACCGCAGATCTCCGACGAGACCGTGCCCGTGGTCGTGCAGGACGGCGCCGACCTCAGCGACCAGCAGTACGCCGCCGCACGCGAGGCCACCATCGAGGAGCTCGAGAAGGCCCAGCCCGAGGGCGAGCAGCCCCCGACGATCGGCAACCCGACGATCCTCGGCCCGATCCAGGACCAGCAGCTGGTCGCGGGGGCCAAGGCCGGCGGCGCGGACCCGAAGACCGCCCGGGCCAACGCCGCCGCCATGTCGATCGTCTCCGAGGACGGTCGCACCGGGCTGATCAAGCTCGAGTTCGACGTGGACACCCCGATGGACATCGAGCCGGCCAGCCAGGACGCCGTCAAGGACGCGATGGCCACGGCAGGCGACAACGGCCTGGTCGCCGAGGCCAACGGCTCCGGCATGTCCAGCATGGCACCGCCCGGTGGCGCCTCCGAGCTGATCGGCATCGGCCTGGCGCTGCTCGTCCTGATCCTCACCTTCGGCTCGCTCGTCGGTGCCGGGCTCCCGATCGTCACCGCGCTGATCGGCGTCGGCCTGGGCATCACCGGGATCACCGCCGCCACCGCGTTCATGGACATCGGCTCGACCACGCCCATGCTCGCCACGATGATCGGGCTCGCCGTCGGCATCGACTACGCGCTGTTCATCCTGGCCCGCTACCGCAACGAGCTGCACCACACCGACGACCGCGAGGAGGCGGTCGGCATCTCGGTCGGCACCGCCGGCTCGGCCGTGGTCTTCGCCGGCCTGACCGTGCTGATCGCGCTCGCCGCGCTCTCGGTGGTCGGGATCCCGTTCCTCACCTCGATGGGTATGGCGGCCGCCGGCACCGTGCTCATCGCGGTGCTCGTCGCCCTGACCCTGCTGCCGGCGCTGCTCGGCATGCTGAAGTCGAAGGCGTTCGGTGGCCGGGTCCGCAAGCACGACCCGAAGCGCGACGACGAGGGCATGATCCTCAACAACGGTGTGCGCTGGGCCCGCCTGGTCGGGCGCGCGCCCGTTGCCGTCGTCCTCATCGTGGTGGTGGCGCTCGGCGCCCTCGCCATCCCGCTGAAGAACCTGCACCTCGCCTTCCCGACCGACAGCACCTCCTCGACGGACACCACCCAGCGCCAGGCCTCCGACCTGGTCAGCGACGCCTTCGGCCCCGGCCGGGAAGCGCCGATGCAGGTCGTCGTCGACGTCCGCGACGTCACCGAGGGCGACCGCAACGCGGCCATCGGTGAGGTCGTCGGCTGGGCGGCGTCGCACGACGGCGTGGCGAACGCCCAGGTCGTCGGCACCAACGCCGACCCGAGCGACCCGGAGGCGGTGCCCACCGGTGCCGTCGTCATGCTCACCCCCGAGACCGGGCCCGACGAGGCGGCCACCGAGGACCTGCTGGCCGACCTGCGCGACACCCAGTCCGACATCGAGGCCGAGACCGGCGCCGACACCGGCGTCACCGGCCTGACCCCGATCACGGTCGACATCTCCGAGCGTCTGGCCGACGCCCTGCCGATCTATCTCGCGGTCGTCATCGGGCTCGCGTTCATCCTGCTGATGCTGGTCTTCCGCTCCATCCTGGTCCCGCTGACCGCCACCCTGGGCTTCCTGCTCTCGGTGCTGGCCACGCTGGGCGCCACGGTCGCGGTCTTCCAGGAGGGCGCCTTCGGGATCATGGAGGGCCAGCCGATCGTCAGCTTCATGCCGATCTTCCTGATCGGTGTCGTCTTCGGGCTGGCGATGGACTACCAGGTGTTCCTGGTGACCCGGATCCGCGAGGCCCACGTGCACGGCGCCAGCCCGCGGGAGGCCGTCATCGACGGGTTCCGCAACAGCGCCCGCGTGGTCGCCGCAGCCGCGGTGATCATGACCGCGGTCTTCGCCGCCTTCATGCTGCAGGACGAGCCGATCATCAAGTCGATGGGCTTCGCGCTCGCCGTCGCGGTCATCTTCGACGCGTTCATCGTCCGCATGACGTTGATCCCGGCCGTGATGTATCTGCTCGGCGACAAGGCCTGGTACCTGCCGAAGTGGCTCGACCGGGTCCTGCCGAACGTCGACGTCGAGGGTGAGAACCTGCACCGCCCGCACCTCGCGCAGTCGGTCTCCGACGACGATGACGACAAGGACCGCGAGCTGGTCGACGCCTGATCGTCGTACGACGAACCGGCCTGCACCGGCCCCGCGGCACCGAGCAGTCCGCAGCTTCTGGCGCCTGGAAGCCTGCGGACTGCTCGGGGCTGCGGGTTGAGGCGCCCTCCTACACGAACCCGCGGGTACGGCGCAAAGTGGCGCCGATCACAGTGGCGGGCCAGACTGGATCCGATCTCGAGCCACCCATTCGAGTCCGGAAGGATCACAGTGAGCACCCAGTCGCCAGCCAGCCCGCCCCCGTCAGGCGCCACCCAGGCTGACATCGAGAAGAAGCGCGGAGGCTTCTCCTCCCGCAACGTCTTCATCTTCGCCGCGATCGGCTCCGCCGTGGGCCTCGGCAACATCTGGCGCTTCCCCAAGGAAGCCTTCGACAACGGCGGCGGGGCCTTCATGGTCCCCTACATCATCGCCCTGCTCACCGCGGGCATCCCGTTCCTGCTGCTCGACTACGTGATGGGCCACCGCACCCGCGGCTCGGCGCCCCTCGCCTTCGCCCGCACCCACCGCAGGACCGAGTGGCTCGGCTGGTGGCAGGTCGGCATCTGCTTCGTCATCGCGGTCTACTACGCCGCGATCCTGGCCTGGTCCCTGCGCTACACGATCTTCTCGTTCGGCAAGGATTGGGGCGACGACCCGGGCACCTTCTTCGGCGGCGACTTCCTCAAGGCCAGCGACCCCGCCAACGGTGTCACCACCGACTTCGTGGCCGGGCTGCTGATCCCGCTCCTCATCGTGTGGATCGCCGTGCTGGTGATCATGGCCCTCGGCGTGCAGAAGGGCGTCGGCGCCACCTCGGTCATCTTCATCCCGATCCTGGTGCTGGCCTTCCTGGTCCTCGTGGTGCGGGCGCTGTTCCTGCCCGGTGCCGCCGAGGGCCTCGAGGCCCTGTTCACCCCCGACTGGAGCGCGCTGGGCGACACCAGCGTCTGGGCCGCCGCCTATGCGCAGATCTTCTTCTCGCTCTCCATCGGCTTCGGCATCATGATCACCTACTCGTCGTACGTCGGTCGCAAGGTCGACCTGACCGGCTCCGGCCTGGTGGTCGGCTTCGCCAACTCCAGCTTCGAGCTGCTCTGCGGCATCGGCGTCTTCTCGGCCCTGGGCTTCATGGCCCAGGCCCAGGGGCTCCAGGTCGCGGACGTCGCCGCGGGTGGGCCGGGCCTGGCGTTCGTGGCGTTCCCGACGATCATCAACGAGGCGCCGGCCGGGGTGCTGATCGGCATCCTGTTCTTCGCCTCCTTGATCCTGGCCGGCATCACGTCGCTGGTGAGCATCCTCGAGGTGGTCATCTCCGCGATCCGCGACAAGTTCGAGATGTCGCGCATCGGCGCCACGCTGGCCGTGCTCGTGCCCGCGACCGTGATCAGCGTCTTCTTCTTCTCCACCACCAGCGCCCTGCACGTGCTCGACATCGTTGACAACTTCATCAACAAGTTCGGCATCCTCTTCGTCGCGGTGGTGAGCATGGTGGTCCTGGTGTGGATCGTGCGCGCCCTCCCCGACTTCGTCGGTCACCTGGAGAACAGCGGCTCCATCCCGATCCGCGGTTGGTGGCCCGCCCTGGTGGCCGTGCTCACCCCGCTGGCACTGGCTTTCGTCCTGATCAGTGACTTCCGCGAGACCCTCGACACCAAGTACGGCCTGCCCGACACCGACTATCCCGACTGGATGGTCAACACCTTCGGCTGGGGTGTGGTCGCGGCCGTCATCCTGCTGGGCGTCCTCGCCTCGTTGGTCAAGTGGCGTCCTGACACCAATCTCGCCGTCCCCGCGATCCCCGAGGAGGAGAACCTGTGAGTTCGACAGCGATCATCATGATGCTCGTGGCCATGCTCGTCATCTGGGGAGGCCTCGGCCTCGCCGTGATGAACCTGATGCGCTCGACGCCACCGACCCCCGACGAGATCCGGCGCGACCTCTGACGCACTCGGCCGGCGGTCTCACCGCCCCGGCCGGGCACTCAGCGGCGCGGGACGCGGCGCCCTTGGGCCTGGGCGGGTTGCTGGTGCCCGACCGGGTTGTCGAAGCCGGCGAGGACGACCCGCACCTTCCTGCCACCGCTGAGCATCAGCAGGTGGTCGTCCTCGATCTCCTGGACGTCGCCGCGGACCAGCACCTGACCATCGGGAAGGTCCTCGATCGTGTCGTCGGGCTTGCAGCGCTCGACGTCCTTGGTCGCGACGATCTCGAGGACGTCGTGGCGCCGGGCCCAGAACATCAGGAACAGCATGCCCAGGATGGCGAGGTCGGCGAGCAGGGTCAGGAGGAGCCCGACCCGGCCGGGCGGCCGGTACCCCACGGCCCGGTTCGTCGCCGGCTTCCCGGGCAGGTAGGTGACCTCGATCGTGTCCGTCCGGGTCGCGCGGTCGTACGCCGCCTCGGTGACCTCGGCCGAGTACGTGGTGCGGTCCGGGTCCACCTCGGCCGGCAGCTGGAAGTCGACGTAGTGGCGCGTCCCCAGGGCCTTGGCGTGGCGGACGGTCGCCGTGGCCACCTCTCCGTCCGCGTCCAGCCGGTGGTTGGTCCACCAGAAGTGCCCCATCGGCAGGTTCACCAGGAAGAGCAGCACGACGACCGCGACGAGCGGCCAGAACCGCGAGGGCTTCGACCGTCTGGACACCGGGCCATTCAACTACAGGTCCTGGCGCGCCCCCGGGTCGGCGCGACTCGCCTTCCCGGCCGGCAGATACAGTCAGGCCGTGTACTGGCTGCTCACCTCCGTCGTGCTGACCCTGCTCCTGGTCATCGCCGTCCTCGCCATCGCGGCTGCCGCATCGCCCCAGATGGCGTCGCTCGAGCCGATCGCCCGCCACGGCATGACGGTCGCGCAGGTCGCCACCGGGATCGTCGTCCTCGGTGCCGTCATCGGGCTGCTCAAGGGACATGACCCCGACGCGCTCTGGATCACGGTCGGCTACGCGGTCGCCGCCGTCGGTGTGCCCGTGCTGCTGCTGAACCAGCAGCCCGACGAGTCCGGCCGGGCGGTCGAGCCTCCCAGCCTGTACGTCGTGGCCGTGGCCGCGGTGACCGTGCTGGTGCTGCTCCTGCGCCTGCAGCAGACATGGTGACCTCGACCAGCCGGGGCAGGTCGCACGGGCGGCAGGTGCTGGTCGCGGTGTACGCCGTGTTCGCGATCGCCGCCGGTGCCCGCTCCGCCGTACAGCTCGCCACGAAGTTCGACGAGGCCCCGGTCGCCTACCTGCTCTCGGCGCTGGCGGCGGTGATCTACGTCGTGGCCACGGTGGCCCTGCGGTATCGCGGGGAGCGGGCCTCCCACGTCGCCCTGGGCGCCATCTCCATCGAGCTGGTCGGCGTGCTCGGCGTCGGCTTCCTGAGCGTCCTCGACCCGGAACTGTTCCCCGATGCCACGGTGTGGTCCGACTTCGGCGTCGGCTACGGCTTCGTGCCGCTGGTCCTGCCGGTCATCGGTCTGCTGTGGCTCTGGAAGTACGGCGACCGCACCCGCCGTCGTTGATCGGGTGGCGGCGCGGTCCGTCGTTGATCGAGTGGCGGCGCGGTCCGTCGTTGATCGAGTGGCGAGCGCCAGCGAGCGTATCGAGATCCCCCGCCCACCCGCTGCCGCGACAGGGCGACCCCGACCCGACTCACTTCTCGTTCAACACGGCCAGTCGGGCGCGGTACTCCTCCTCCTCGATCTCGCCGGCGGCGAAGCGCTCGGCGAGCCGGGCCTGCCCGGAGCGGATCCCGCACTCGGCGCGACTGCGGCGACCCCAGCGGATCACCAGGTAGGCGAAGGTGACGATCATCAGGAACCAGACGAGCGGGAAGATCGGCCAGAAGGCCGGGCCGTCGCCGTCCCAGCGGTCGGCGGACAGGACGAGTGCGTTCAACATGGGTGGTGCCTCCTCGGATCGGTGTCCTCCAAGGCTCGTCCGATGCCGGCCGCACGACGTCCGCTGCACCGCGCAACCGGCGTACGCAATCCGGCGTAGCCCGGCAAGCCGCAGGCGCCGAATCAGCTCGGCTTCTCCCGAGCTGGCAGCCGCAGCGGTCCGTTCGACATGCAGTTGTGCGTACGACGACCTCGGGCCACGGTCAGCAGGTCCGGGCGAACGGCACAACTGCATGTCCATCGGACCGACGGCGCCTGGAAAACCGAGGCCCGGAAATGCGAGAAGGCCCCGGGTCATGGACCCGGGGCCTTCTGCTCAACGTGCGCGAGGGGGGAGTTGAACCAGAGGATTTCAACGCTCGATCAGGCCAAAACGCCGTTCTGAGCGTGAAATCGGAGGTCTGTTGCCTCCAGTTGACTCCCGATTTGCCGGGGGTGTGCACCCTGGGGGGCACCAGCCGCTATTTTCGAGTGAGGCCAGCGTTTCTGGCCCGATTGCGCGATTCTAGACCAGATTTCGGACCATCTCGAGTGGCTTGAGACCCGATGCCGGGCGAGGGCGGACTTCATCCGCCTCGAGCCGCATAGACGTGCATCGTCGGAGCCGCATCCTTCGGACCCCTCTTCTTCGACACGACGAGACCCGCACTCCGGCCAAGGCGCTTTGGCTGGCCGTGATCGCCGCCGGCGTCGTCTCCGACGCGTGCAAGCCGTCCAACCAGCATGCTGTAGCAAACTCACATCGGCGTTGTGCGGTGTCCCCGCAGTCCGTTTGCAAGCAGGTGGTTAGGGGTTCGAGTCCCCTAGGCTCCGCCACGAGAAACCGCAGGTCAGCGTGTGGCTTCTTTGGATTTCGGAACTGAACGAGAGTCGGCTTACTGGGCGCTGTGGGGGGCTGGTGGGGGAAGAGGCGTCAGCCTGCCTCAGGTTCCTACCGGGGTCGGCCCACGTGATTTGATCCGAATCTGCCGAACGATGTGCGCGTTCCGGTCCCATCGTCTATGTTGGAGCCAATCGACCCCCTCCCAAGCCTCTCCACGATGCTCAAATGGGAGGGGCCTCTTTCTTTCTGGAGCGCTCCGTGAAGCCGAGCCTGTCCTGGGATCAGCAGGTCGCTCTCCTGGTCGAACGTGGACTCTCCATTAGCGACGAAGCCATGTGCGCCGCCTTCCTCGCGGCCAACAACTACTACCGGTTTTCCGGGTACACGCGGTACTTCCAGATCGCCCCTCACGAGGGCGACGACCGCTACCGTCCGGGCACGACGTTCGACGAGATCCGGGCGGTCTACGAGGCCGACGAGGCCATGCGAGCGGAGCTCGTCAGGCCGTTGGCCTGCGTGGAGTTGCTGCTGCGGACACACACCGCGCACGTGATCGCCCAGACGTATGGACCGAGCGGCCGATACCTCGAGGAAGACTTCTACACCGACGTGTCGGAGAGGGATCCGACGATCGAGGTTTGCCTACGTGACCTGAAGCGCAGCAAAGAGCGTCACATCCTTCGTTACCGGACTGACGTCGACAACTCGTCGAGCTTTGCCGAACTGCCGGTTTGGTCCGCTGTCGAGGCGTGGTCTTTCGGCACCCTGTCGAAGTGTATTGAGCGCGGCGCTCAGGGCGCTTTGGCTGATGCGGTCGCGACCAGTATCGGCGTTGCCAAGGGTGGATTCCCCTATCGCGTGCGAGCTCTCGTCTACCTCCGCAATCGCTGTGCCCACCACAGTCGGATCTGGCACCACTCCGTTATCGACGCCGGTCCGACGCCGAACAACGTCCGAGTAAGGGCGAAGAAGAAGGCCGGACAGTTCGGCCCCCGCTCCATCCTCGACGTCGTGGCCTCGCTCGACGACATGCTTGTCCGCAGCAAGACCGCCGATCCTTTACTCCCTGGTTTGGTGCAGAGACACGATGGCGGGTCCGCCTTCTGGCAGGGTCTATCGCATCCGCAAAACCCAGTCGATCGCAGGCTCTGACTGTCGACTCACGGACGTGTTTGTCAGACGTGATGTCGCACCCCATCGATAGGATGACCGCGAAGACGCACACCGCTCCCGGCGCTGCAGCGGGAGCCGTTGAGGAAGGGTGAGGATGGCGGGCACATCAAGCAAGCAGCGGAGCCTCGGAGACGCCAAGGCTGCCAAGGACGACGAGTTCTATACCCAACTGTCCGATATCGAGAAGGAGCTTCGTCACTACCGGAAGCACTTCAAGGGCAAGGTCGTCTACCTCAACTGCGACGACCCCCGCGAGTCGGAGTTCTTCCACTACTTCAGCTACAACTTCGAGAAGCTCGGACTGAAGAAGCTCATCGCCGCCTGCTACAAGAGCCAGAACATGGACCTGTTCTCAACCGAGGACAGTGAACAGGCGGTCTATCTCGAGTACGACGGGGACAAGGACGGCGATCGGATCCCGGGCCGCGACGAGATCGAGGTGCAGACCTTCGAGGGCGACGGCGACTTCCGCTCCGAGGAGAGCATCGCGCTGCTCAAGCAGGCCGACGTCGTCGTGACCAACCCGCCGTTCAGCCTGTTCCGAGAGTACGTCGCCCAGCTCATCGAGCACGACAAGAAGTTTCTGATCATCGGGAACATGAACGCCGTCGCCTACAAGGAGATCTGGTCACACATCAAGGCGAACAGACTCTGGCTCGGCGTCACCCGCACCGGCACCGGGCAGATGTGGTTCCGTGTCAACGAAGACTTCCCCGTGAAATCAGGACAGAAGGTCGGCAACGATGGACATCGGTACCAGACCATTGGCAACACCGCATGGTTCACGAACCTCGACCACGCGAAACGACACGAAGAGCTCACACTGTTCAAGACGTACAGCCCGGAGGAGTTTCCGCGATTCGACAACTTCGACGCGATCGAGGTCGCGAAGACCGTCAACATCCCCGTAGATTACGACGGCGTCATGGGTGTCCCGGTCACCTTCTTGGGCAAGTACAACCCAGATCAGTTCGAGATCCTCGGCACGGACGAATCCGACTACCCACCAACGAAGACCTACAAGGGCAAGAGCAAGGTTGTCGATGGTGTGCCAGTGCGATCGAACACAGGGTCCGGCGGCGCTTACATCCGTGCTGACTCGTTCGGACCGGGCACTTTCTTCGACGTGGGCTATCCCCTCAGACGAACGTACAAGCGAATCTTCATCCGGCGAAAGGGAGTGGCTTCATGACGATGAAGATCGAGCTCTTGCATGTCCGGGTCCGAGACCTGGTCGAGGACTACGAGGACAACGACGAGCTCGGCGTGCGCGCATACGGCGGCCGCCTGGACGTGCGCCCGCCCTACCAGCGCGAGTTCGTCTATAAGGACAAACAGCGCGATGCCGTCATCGAAACCTTGCGCCGCGACTTCCCCTTGAACGTCATTTACTGGGCTGTGCTCGGCGAGGTGGACGAGGACGGGGTGGAGTTTGAGATCATCGACGGCCAGCAGCGCACCATCTCCATCTGCCAGTACGTCGAGGGCGACTTCTCCATCGAGGTCGACGGCCACCAGTTGGCCTTCCACAACCTGCAGAACGACCAACAGGAGCAGATCCTGGACTACGAGCTGATGGTCTATTTGTGCCAGGGCACCGACTCGGAGAAGCTCGACTGGTTCAAGACCATCAACATCGCCGGTGAGGAGCTCACCGACCAGGAGTTACGCAATGCCGTTTACCACGGTCCGTGGGTGTCCTCGGCTAAGAAGTACTTCTCCAAGAACGGCTGCCCGGCCTACGCGATCGCCTCCGACTACATGACCGGCTCGCCCATCCGCCAGGACTACCTCGAGACTGTCATTGAGTGGATCAACTCTGGCAAGGTCGACGAGTACATGCGGGACCACCAGCACGACGCAGACGCCAAGAATCTGTGGACTTACTTCCAGGGCGTCATCACCTGGGTCGAGACCACCTTCCCGAAGAAGCGCTCCCAGATGAAGACCGTCAAGTGGGGGCAGCTGCACGCCAAGTACAAAGATTCCGACCACGACCCTACGAAGCTCGAGGCGCGTGTGGCGAGCTTGATGGGTGACATCGACGTGAAGAACAAGCGAGGTATCTATGAGTACCTGCTTGCCGGGGAGCAGGACATCAAACTGCTCGACGTCCGGGTCTTTGATGAGAGGACGAAGCTCGCATCGTACGAGCAGCAGACAGCGCAGGCGGAGGAGGACGAGACCTCGAACTGCCCGATGTGCTCCAGCGGTAGCAACGCCAACTCATCTCGCATTTACGAACTCGGTGAGATGGACGCCGACCACGTGACCGCTTGGAGTAAGGGTGGTGCGTCGGACATCGCCAACTGCGAGATGCTCTGTGTGCCCCACAATCGATCCAAGGGCAACAGGTAGCGCCGACGGTGCTCTGAGCGAACCGTCGTCGTCACGATCGCCCGAATGGCCGGCACTCCGAGCGCAGCGCAGGTCGCGGCGTGGCGATCGAATGTCCCGGCTGAAGGTGACCCACAACTGACCGAGGTCATCGTCCATGTCGTCGCGGTTGTGCCCAGTCCAGGGCTTGGCATCGAGATTGCGAACGCCTGGCAACGGGAGGGCTGGAGCACCGACTGGCTCGCGGAGGAATCCGGCATCGGTCGGCGCACGATCATCAACCTCGAGGGCGCTCTCAAGACGCCCCAGATCCACACGCTTTACGCGGCCGCGGTAGCCCTCGACGTACCGCTAGCTGACCTCGTCGCCCTTCTCTGATCCATCAGGCTCCAAGCTCCCCTTCGGCACCAAGATGACGAGGATTAACGGACTCTGACGAGTCCGAAAACCCGCTCCCCACAAGGCGAATCGAAGGCTTCAAACCAAGCGGCACGCATGCTACGAAGGTCCGTAGATCGGTCCGCCCACCTGGGCGGGCCCTGCGTCATTTCAGGGGTCTTTGACGATCAGTGACGGGCGGTGACGAGGCGCATGCACGGTGGCATCAAGTTCTATCGCGGCAACCCAGCCGGCGCACGCTCCTACCTCGAGGCCGACCACTCGCGAGCCGACGACTACTACCTTGCCGAGGGATCCGGCATCGCCGCCCGCTACACAGCAACCGTTGATCGCCGCGGGGTCAGCGTCGAGCAGCGTGCCGACCTCGACGCCCCGACGTACGAGCGATGGGTCAACGGCTACGACGTCGACACCAGTCATGCCAAAGGCAGGATCAGCAACCACGAGAACGCATTGCGATTCGTTGAGGTCGTCGTTAACGGGCCGAAGACCTGGTCCATCGCCGCGTCACTGCACCCCGAGATCAGCGCGGCCTACGACGCTGCGCAAGACCGAGCCGCCGACGAGATCATCGGCTGGCTTGCCGAGCACTCCACAACGCGGGTCGGTCCCAAGGGGCGACAAGTCCAGGTGCCAGTCGAGCGCGGACTCGAGGCCGCAGTCGTGCGGCACTACACGTCGCGGACAGGCGACCCGCACCGTCACCTCCACCTGCAGATCAACGCCAAGGTGTTCGCCGTCGGACAGTGGCGCGCTCTTCACTCCGTGGGCGCCCGCGACAGCATCGAGGCGATCAACGGCATCGGCCATGCCGCAGTCATGTGCGACCCCGGGTTCCGCGCGGCTCTCGCCGCGCACGGTTACACGCTGGACGACGCCGGTGAGGTGCACCAGCTGAAGCCGTACGTCGGTCGCTTCAGCCAGCGCTCCGCACAGATCAGCCGCAACGTCGGCCAGTACGAAGCAGAGTGGAGAAGCGAGCACCCCGGCCAGGATCCGGGACCACAGCTTCGACGCACCTGGGATCGACGAGCCTGGGCGGATGCGCGACCCGATAAAATCGTGCCAACGGACGGCGCCGAGCTCGTGGACCGGTGGCACGAAGAGCTGCACGAGCTCGGCTTCCGAAACCCGACCGCCCCCGAGGCCCTCAGCCGCACGACGATCGGCTCAATCCGCCGTGACGTTGCCGTCGATCTGATCCTCAGTCGGCTCGGCTCCATGCGCTCGGCATGGAACGCGGCCGATATCCGAGGTGAGGCGGAGAAGATCATCACCACCGTCGGAATTGTCGCCGAGCGGGCGGTGCGAGTCGAACTGGCAGAAGACCTGACCGATCGAGCAGTTGCGGCATGCCGGCCGATTCTCAAACGCGTCGACGCACCGGAGCACGTTCGCACCCTCACTTCAGACCGGGTTCTCGCGGTCGAGTCGGATCTCAACGATGGACTCGCCCACCGAGCCGAGCTGCCGGTCGGACCTGACAATCGGGTCCGAGGCCTCGAGCAGCTCGACACCGCGCAACAGGAGGTCGTGCGAGCGCTCGCCGGCCAGGCGGGCCTGCTCGTCATCGAGGGTGCAGCGGGCGCGGGCAAGACCACGACACTCGGCGCCGCACAAGAAGCCCTCGAGGCACGCGACCGACGACTGGTAGTCGTGACCCCGACCCTCAAGGCGGCCCAAGCCGCTCAGCAGCAAGTCGGCACGGACGCCTTCTCGGCCGCATGGCTCATCCACCAGCACGGGTACCGCTGGGACGAGGACGGCCACTGGTCCCAACTCGAGATCGCCCGGCACGAGATCAACCCATCGGCGCGACTGCTGCCCGGCGACGTCCTGCTGATCGACGAAGCCGGGATGCTCGACCAGGACACAGCCCGCGCCCTCTTCGCCGTCGCCGACCGCGCCGGCGCGACCATCGCCCTGCTCGGTGACCGCCATCAGCTCCCTGCGGTCGGGCGCGGCGGCGTGCTCGACCTTGCAGCTCGCTGGGTGCGGCCTGAAGCACACCTCGAGCTCGAGTCGGTGCACCGCTTCACTGATCCGGCGTACGCCGACCTCAGCCTGCTCATGCGCATTGGTGAGCGACCAGGTGACGTCTTTGATGCACTCGTCGACTCCGGCAGGGTCGTCATCCACGCGTCCGAGGTCGAGCGCACCGCGGCTTTGGCGTCCATCGGTGCGGCGGGCGATCAACTTGTCATCGCAGACACACGCGAACAGGTCGCCTCGCTCAACGCCGTCATCCGCGACCGGCGTACCGGCCCTGGTGAGCGAACTGGTGAGCCCGTCACCCGTCGTGGTGAGCGGATCGGCCTCGGAGACCGCATCGCCACTCGCCGCAACGACCGCGACCTCGGGGTCGCCAACCGCGACACCTGGGTTGTCGCTGGGACCGGAGACGACGGGTCGTTGCTGGTCGTCGGCCGCGCCGGTCAGCGCGAGTTGCCCGCTGCCTATGTCGACGAGAGTGTCGAGCTTGCTTTCGCCACGACTGCCTACGGCGCCCAAGGGGACACTGTCGATGAAGCGCACCTGGTCATCGGCGAGACCACCGGTGCCGCGACGGCGTACGTCGGCATGACACGCGGCCGTGACGGCAACACCGCGCACCTCGTCGCCGAGTCCGTCGACGACGCCCGACGTCAGTGGGTCGACGTGTTCAGCCGAGACCGTGCGGACCTCGGCCCGTCACACGCGGCCAAGGTCGCCGAGCAGGACATCGATCGCTACGGCCCACAAGCATCGAGGCTCCCCGCCAGCCGCCAGGCCGCGATGCTCCAGACCGGCGTACGCCGACCGCCCGAACGCTTGCCGGGAACGCCCGCTCCGGCCAACCGAGGGATCGGCCGCTGAAGTTCTCGGGTTCAGGTGATCGCACAGCCGACGGGATCGCCCATAGGTGACCAAGAGGCATCCATGACCCGATCTGGCTCGACCTGTCCGGTCCTGGTGACGGCCCGTTGCTTCTCAGAACATTGGCCGTCGTCCCGACGGTCGAGCTGCCGGAAGGAGCGGGGCCATGACCATCGCCCCATCTACGTCGCCGATGAGTGGGACGACAACGGCATCATCCTGTTCGAGGAGTTCTGCGCGTTCATCCGCACTCCCCAGCGCACTGTGAGGGAGTGGCTTCGAACTTCGCCGTTTCCTGAGGGGAGGCCAGTGAGATGGCCACCGCGACCCGCACCGGGCTGGCGTCGCCTGACGAGAAGCGGCGGATGACTCTCCAGGTAGCAGCGGTCTACATCTCGTCCTCGGTCAACACCGTCCGTCAACGCATCGCGTCCAGAGACTGCCGGCGTACGTGTGCGGCAAGCGTGGGCTTCGAGTCCTTCGTGCCGATCTCGACGGGCTGATGAATGCGAGCTGAACGGTCGGTCGAGATACCGCCCAGCTCCGCACCAACTACCCGCCGGCTAGGCCGACCGTGAAGTGAACCCGATGCCACTCAGAAGTGGCCGAAGTGCCTGGACAAGGGCACGGAGTTCGTCGCCAGCCTGTTCCGCTGACACTCCGAACTCGACCGCGGTCGCTGCGCGGGTGAACGCTACCCGGGCGTCGCTTTCAAGGCGGACCACCTCGTCCGGGGTGAGGACGCCTTCCTCCGCCTTCCGGCCATACGAGGCAACCTCGTGCTGAGCACGCCGAAGAACCTCGCCGTAGGTCGACACGTGTGTCCGTGCGCGCTTGTACTCGCGATCGGCCCCGCGTCGGCAGGTGTCGGAACAGAACTCCTTACGTCGCCCAGGTCCAACCTCTTGAATGACCGGCTGCCTGCACGAGAGGCGACCGCATGGGACCGCGATCTGGTCGATACTGGGCTGGTTGTCGCTCACTGTGTCCGCCTATCCGCGCGTTTCTAAGGGCCCGCTTGGTCTAAGTGTCTGGCAATCAGCCACTTAGATGGCGCAGAAACGCGGAACTACACCGTTGTTTATCCGCGCGATTTGGAGGCGGAAATGGATGCGTGGTGTCGGCGTGGCGGAACGTGCGCGGAACCCAGGTCTGATGAACTACCAGGACGTCGCTCAAATCGGGCGGCGCACAAAACGCGCGAAAACCAAAGCGCCCGGCAAGCAGGCCGGGCGCAGAGGTGCACGGGACATGAGATGTCGTCGTACGGGTGGAACCGCCATGACATCACTCGGTCTCGGCCTCGCGCAACATTGCGCACGAAGTGCGAGATGGGAGGGATCGCCATGTGGCGGTTCATCGTTACAGAAACCCAGTCTGGTAGTCCGAGCTGGTGGCTCTACTCCGGCAACAACGAGGCGGTCGCGTGGGCGGGCGAGACGTTCGCGTCGTCCTACAACGCCAAGCGGGCGGCGGCGGCCTTCAAGGTGGGAGCGAAGAGCGCGAGGTTCGACGTCTACCTGGACTCTGGTGGCTCTTGGCGCTGGCGGGCGTGGCGCTCCTCCGACAAGGTTGCGTCGTCGGGTGAGTCGTTCTCCAGCCGGAACGCCGCCGAGCAGGCAGCGAATCGGGTGCGCGACAACGCAGGCGGTGCCTTCGGCCCTGCCTGAGGATCGAGCGGAGCAACGGCAGCACTGGCTCGGGCCAGTTGCCGCCCCGATCGTGGACCCGGCGTGTGCCGGCTTGCCCACATGTAAGGATTCCTGAATGTTTCGTCACGCCGTGTTAACGTGGCACCACTACATCCCCCTCGCCTCTCACAGAAGCGCACTAGGGGGATTTTTTCTTTCGGCTGTCTTGGAGATCACCCCATGGTGAAGCCTTCCCGTGCCCGCGGCTCCGGCACGTACGGCAAGCCTGCTCTGACGCTGGTCGACCTGGTTGATCGGCTGGCTGATCGCGGTCTCGACATCCCCGATCGCGAACGGGCGACCCGGTACCTGAGGCACCTCGGCTACTTCCGTTTGTCGCCGTACACGATTCCCTTCCAGCTGGCAGGCACCGATCACCAGTTCCGTGCCGACGTGGCATTCGACGACGTGCTCGACCTCTATGTCTTCGACCGCGCTCTTCGGCTGCTGGTTCTCGACGCGCTTGAGCGGATCGAGGTCGCGATCCGCAGCGCGCTGACCGATCACATGTCGCTCACGTATGGCGACACACACTGGTATGTCGATCCCCAGCACTTCCGCGACCAGTGGAAGCGCCGCCGATTCCTCGATGACATCGCGAAGGCATGTGATGACCAGTTGGCCCGGGCGGCAGAGGACCAGGGCGACAATCTGGTCTTCCGCTCCGCCCTCGAGCACTATCTGACCACCTACGGTTCGCCGAGGTTGCCGCCGTCTTGGTTGATGGTGGAGATGTTGACAGTCGGTTCGTTGGATCATCTCGTCCGCAACTTGGGTCTGCGAGCCGACAAGACCGCGATAGCGCGGACCGTCGGCCTCAACGCGGTGCTCTTGGAGTCTTGGCTTCGCACCTACGTTCGGGTGCGAAACATCTGCGCTCACCACGGTCGCTTGTGGAACGTGGGTCTCGGTGTGTATCCGGCACTTCCCACGTCGCGGGCGATTTCCTGGCTCGACGACCCTTCAGTCATCACCGGACGTCGCGCAAAGCAGCTCTACCCCGTGCTCGTGTCGCTGCAGTCGGTGCTCAATACGATCTCGCCCAACAGTTCGTGGGCGCAGCGGCTCAGTGACCTCTTGGCAGCGCACCCTCACCTGCCACTGCGCGGGATCGGGGCGCCCGAGGACTGGCGACAGGATCCGTTCTGGGCTGCCCACATAGAGGCGATCTGACCCAGCCGCAGAACTCGTTTGCTTAAGGACCCGGTCGACTGTCGTCATCTTCGTCTATAGGGAGAGACGAGTCTGTCGCTGAGAATCCAGTCGCGTTCGATACGAAGTAGACATCAGTGGATTGCGCCTGCCCAAGGTGATCGATGCCTTGCTCGACGCGCACAGTGAAGTGCACGCTCTCTCCGATCTCGAGGTGCATCGCCAGCAGATCTTCGGACTCCATCTTGACCTCGTACGACGGCGATTTCCGTCGCGCTCCGGTTTTGACTTTGACGACTCCGGACTCGCGAAGTTCGGTCACGCGACCAAAGATGGTGAGAATCTCGGGCCGCGGGGTTGTCTCCAGCATTCGCTCTACGTACGCCCGTCCGGTTCTGCCGAACCATGCGGACCGGACCTCGCCACTAACACCCCACCAGGCAACGTCGGCTTCAGCTTCGAGCCTCTCGAGTGCGCGGCTGAAGCGACCGAGGGCATCGACGGCTCGCACCCACTCGCCGAGATCGCTCTCGGACTCGGCGGCACGAAGCAACTCAACGAATGCGCGTAGGGCATCTTCGGTAGATGTTGCGTCGATGGGAACACCGCCGACGTCGACGGGCCCGCTTTCAGCCGACCCGTCCCTCGGGCGCACGTGCAGCACGGTGCTGCCCGCCGAGACGCCCACGAGTTCCAAATCCACGCCGTCACCTGCCAGGCTTGCGACCGAGTCTTGAAGGGGACGCAACAGGAGCGCTCCGGCATCGAAGCTCAACGCTCCCTCCTGCATGACCGGCGAGACGAGACGGACGCGCAACTCTTCGCCGAGGCTCGCCTGAGGATCCAGAGCGCGGAGTGCCTCGAGTCGAGCGCGATTCGCCGCGCTGTCGAACTCGTCCCCGTCCAGCGCAGATGCGCCGTCTGAAGCGCGCCACTCAGCAACTGACTCGGCATGGCGCTGGAGGATCTCCGAACGGATGGAGACCTCAGGAGTGTGCGACTCGGTCATATCGTCACCTCCAAGTATCCACGCATCGCTTCAACAGTAGCGAGCGTCGGCCCACCGCTCTGCGCTCCACTATCGCGACAGCGTTGCCACCACTCATCCCATCCGCCGCGGTCCTGCAAGTATTGCTGGTCTTCGGTATCGGTCACCCTAGATCTGAACACCGACACGACTGGTCGGTACCGAAGCTCCAGCGGAGAGACGCCAAACTCCTTTCTACGCTCTTCCCGACTGAAGGCCTGAGAAAGCCACTTCGACCCCGGCTGCCCTTTGAGAGCCAGCCGTGTGGCGTCATTGACGCAAACCGTTACGTCGATATTGCTTGGATCGACTCGGCTACTGACGTAACTCCCCCCGAGCCACAGACACCGCACGAGTTGCTTCCCATCGAGCAAGGCGTTGTACCGGTGCTCCAGGTCGAAGAACCTTGCGAGGTATCTCTCAAGCCCGTCCCAGAGATCTGCACGAGTGTTGGACGTGGTGAAGGCCACCTCGGCGACGAGCAAGTTCCGAGCTTCGGCGAAGGTGACCCTCGTGCGCCCGGGAGTGGGGAACTCGCCTCCAACGGCCGTCAACCACTGGTACGTCACGGGCATGGCGCGAGAACCTTCTGTCCCGTCGGGAGGCCACAGAGGCGATCGCGTTGGTGCACAAACTGACCGTAGGCGAAAGTGCCCGTCGGCGGCTGCGTTTTGGTGAAGAGCCCACGTCAGGCGCTGCCTCGGTGCCAGGCGTCGTACGTCTCGCCGATCTTCTCAGCGAAGGCCCGGACCGTGTTGGTCGCTGCCTCCCGCGCACGACGCTCCTCGGCGACCTTGCGCGGCGCCGCATCGGTGTACGTCGCGATGACCCGGGGCCGGCAGTCCAACACCGCGCACCTCGTCGCTGACGACATCGACGAGGCCCGCGCACGCCCGCAGCCGTGCCCTCGATGACATCGACCGCTACCGCCCCCGCGCCGAGCGGCTGACCACCCGGCGACCCATTTCGGACCGGTTCGACCGCCCTCGGTCGAGCGTGACAGCGCTCTCCGGAGGTGAGGCGTTCAAGCGAGTCCGCAGCCGGGGTGCCGCCGAATCGGACGGTTGGAAGGTGCTGCACACCTACCTGATGCCAACCGTGCCCGACGGGCGCTCGTGGTCGGGAACTGATCGCTCCGACGGCCTCGAGGCCCCTAGGTGAACGTAACCGCACCCCAGGAGAAGTCATGCAGCCACTGCACCCCATCGAGGTCCCGACCGACTGGAACGACCATGCACTCCTCACCTTCGAGGAGTTCTGCATCCTCATCCGCACGCCGCAGCGCACCGTCCGGGACTGGCGCCGCCGTGGCGTCGGCCCCCGCTTTTCCCGACTCAACGGCGCCGGGCGGCTCTATATAACCGTGGCGGAGGTCCGCTGCTGGCTGAGGCTCTCGCGATGAACATGTCACCGGACCCGCAGTCGCCGGGACGCGCCGTCGCCAAGCCTCCGCGGGAGCGATCGCTCCTCACGACCGCCGAAGCAGCCGCCTATCTGAACGTCCCGGACCGGTGGGTCGCGGACGCCGTACGGCAGCGGAAGGTCCGGTGCACCCGGATCGGCAAGCACGTCCGCTTCCGGCCCGAGCACCTCGAGGAACTCATCGAGGCCGGCGAGCAGCCCGTGACCGCCCCCGCACAACCCCTCGTGGTCGCGCCGCAGCCGCGCCGAAACGGCAGCCGATCGAAGCTGTGAACCCCGTGGCGGCCCACCGGGCAGCTCAGGCTCCCCGCGTCAAGATCTGCGAGACCCGATGGGCCTGTTTCTCCAGCCCTCGCGCGAGCGCCCCCAGCTCATCGCGGTCGACGGGTCGCGAGGCGTCGAGAGCGGCGTCGCGGATGTAGGAGGTCACCTTGATCCCTGCCGCGTCCGCCCGGGCCCGCAACTCGGCGATCTCCTCATCGGAGAAGCGCACCGAGATCGTGACCGACCGCTTGACCGTGACGGGCACCGGGTTGCCCTCATCGAAGCCGGACAGGTCTTCGGTCTCGTTGTAGAACTTGGCGAGCTCCACGTCATCCCTCTTGCTCATCCTCATGCCTCCCACCCAGTGATCGGTCGGACTCCGTCGGTCACGAGCTGGACGATGACCACGACCGCCTTCCCCCCGTCGGTCGTGGACCGGATCAGTGCCCGGTCCACTTGCTCCCGGTGGGGGAGCATGTGGTCTGCGTTCCAGATCGCCTGCTCGATCTCTTCGGCAGTGAGCCTCTGGGTCGCGTGGTCCAGGTTGTGCTCGTCCCACTCGATCCAGTCGAAGATCATCGCCGCATCTCCAGTGTGTTGCACTGGTCGCAAGAATGCAACACGTCAGCGCTCGTCGTCCGTTGTGCGCCTCTTGTTCTTGCCGGGCGCCTTCTTGGACTTCTTCTGCTTCTTCTTGCTGCCGCTGCCACCGGGCCGGATGGTGTCGCCGCTCAGCGCGGTGTCGATGATCCCGGAGATCAGTTCGTCGCCGGCCGGGAGCAGATGGCCGTAGGTGTCGATCGTGGTGGTGATCGACTCGTGGCCGAGGCGGGCCTGGATGTGGGGCAGGGGTGCACCTCCGGCGACCAGCCAGGCGACGTGGGTGTGCCGCAGGTCGTGGAAGCGGAACCTGCCGATCCCCTCCGCCTCGAGCGCCTGCATCAGCTTGCGCCACACGTGGGTGCTGAAGTCGCCGTTGTGCAGCGGGTAGCCCGCGTTCGACACGAAGAGGAAGTCGTCGGCCGCCCGGCCCTTGATCCGCTTGCGCAGGACCGCGACCACTGCAGGAGAGATCGTGATCGTCCGGCGCGACTTCGCCGTCTTCGGTACGCCGAGGTGGTGGTCGCGCATCGTGTGCTTCGGCTTCAGCAGTTTGGCCAGCCAGCCGGGGATGTCGGTGCTGTCGTCCTCGCCGTTGCGCTTCCACGCCTTGTTGACCCGGATCGTTCGACGTTCCAGGTCCACGTCCGAGACCCACAGCGCGCCGAGCTCACCGAAGCGCATGCCGGTGCCCACAGTCACGGTCAACAGGTCGCCGTACGCTCCGGCCAGCTCGACGGCCCGCTGCAGCTCCTTCTCGGTGAGGAAGCGCAGCTCCGGGCGGGACTGCCTCACGCGCGACATCCGCGGTGCCGTCCCGATCGCAGGGTTCGCGGCGAGGTAGCCGCGCTTGACGGCGTAGCCGAAGACCCCGTGGATCAGGCCGTGGTAGTTCGCCTTGGTCTTCAGTGACCGGTCCCAGTCGATCAACCACTCCTTCAGATCCGCCTCGGTGATGGCGGTGACCGGCTTGGCGAAGATCAGCGCGCCTCGAATGCGGGTCTCCCCCAACACCCGGATGTGGCCGAGGTACCGCTTCCGCTGGCCGGGCGAGAGATCGACGATCTGGCGGACGTACTCCTCGCCGATGTCGACGAACCGCGGCGGCGCCTTCAGCGGGTCGGCCTCTCCGGGCGGGCGGACGAAGCCCTCGCCCTTCACCCAGCCCCCGGGCCATCGCTGGCCACAAGCATCCACCATCTTCTTGAAGCCGTCAGCCCGCGCCAAGTTCTGGGCATCGGTGCCCGCCGCGAAAGTCTCGACCTGACGGGCGCCGTCCCGAGTGCCCCCGAGGCGCCACAGCACCCTCGCGGACACTCCGCCGTCGCCACGCTTCCGCTTCTCTATCCAAGCCATACCAGTGCCTTCCGAATAAGGCTGGTGCCCCCATGGTGCCCCCTCGGGCCCGTGAGTGGTGCTTGAAATGAGCAAAGCCCCGGGTAAAAACCCGGGGCTACTCACGTGCGCGAGGGGGGAGTTGAACCCCCACGTCCTTTCGGACACACGGACCTGAACCGTGCGCGTCTGCCTATTCCGCCACTCGCGCGTGAAGCGGGCCAAGGTTATCCCAGCAATGAGGAATCGCCCAAACCGCGGTGCCAGACGTGACGGTTGTGACCGCGACACCGATACGATCGCGGCAGCCGTCCGAGTGCGACGGCTGCGACGTGCGTCGAACACGGCGTCGCCCAGGACACGGGAAGGAGGCACCGATGAGCGGGCTGCAACGCTTCGAGAACAAGCTCGAGCAGATGGTCTCCGGTGTCTTCGCGCGTGCCTTCCGCAGCGCCGTACAACCGGTCGAGATCTCCGCTGCCCTGCAGCGCGAGGTCGACAACAACGCGCAGATCCTCAGCCGCGAGCGACGCCTGGTGCCCAACAGCTTCCACGTCGAGCTGAGCGCGAGCGACCTGGAGCGGCTGGCGCCCTACGACTCCACGCTGGCCAGCGAGCTGACCAACTCCCTGCGAGACCACGCCGACGAGCAGAGCTACGTCTTCCCGGGCCCGGTGAAGATCCAGTTCGAGAAGGCCGAGGACCTCACCACCGGTCGCTTCCGGGTGCGCAGCAGCGCCCAGGCCAAGGTCACCACCAACGCCACCGACACCCAGGTCGGTCGCGCCAAGGTGCTGGTCGAGGTCAACGGCGTGCGCCACCCGCTCAACCCCCCGGGCCTCATCGTCGGCCGCGGCACCGAGGCCGGGCTGCGCATCAACGACCCGGGCATCAGCCGGCAGCACATCGAGTTCCGCATCCAGCACGGGCGGTTCCCCCGGGGCCAGGCCCCCGAGCTCACGGTCCGCGACCTCGGCTCGACCAACGGCATGCAGGTCGACGGGCACCGGGTCGAGCAGGCGACGCTCTACGACGGATCGACGGTCCGCATCGGCAACACCACCATGACTCTGCTGGTCGTCGACGAGGAGCAGGGCATTGAGTGAGCTGACCCTGTTCCTGATCCGCTTCGCCTACCTCGCGATCCTGTGGATCTTCGTGCTCTCCGCGATCAGCGTGATCCGCACCGACATGTTCGGTGCCCGGCTGCCCTCGCAGGGGGCCCGCGCGAACGGACGCGCCGGCAAGCAACCCAAGGCTCCCACGAAGCGCCGCGGCTCGCCGACCCACGTCCTGGTCGTCGAGGGCTCCAGCTCCGGTGAACGAGCCGATCTCGCCGAGGCTCCGATCCTGATCGGTCGCGGCTCCGACGCCGCGATCCGGCTCGACGACGACTACGTCTCGACCCGCCACGCACGCATAGCTGCGTCGGGCGACCAGTGGTTCGTCGAGGACCTCGGCTCGACCAACGGCACCTACGTCGGCTCGGCCCGCATCACGCAGCCGACCACCCTGGCCCTCGGCACCCAGGTCCGGATCGGCAAGACCGTCCTCGAGCTGAGGAAGTAGACCCATGGCCGACGACACGACGACCGAGCCGGGCACCGCGGAGATGCGGTTGCAGTACGCCGCCCTCTCCGACGTCGGCCGGGTGCGCAAGGACAACCAGGACTCCGGCTATGCCGGGCCGTGGCTGATCACGGTCTGCGACGGCGTGGGTGGTGCCGCCCGCGGTGACATCGCCTCGTCCACGGCCGTGCAGCAGCTGCGCCGGCTCGACGAACGTCCCGGCGACGACCTGCTCGGCCTGGTCGCGGGGGCCATCCACCGGGCCCACGACCGCATCGGTGAGCTGGTCGAGGAGGATCCCGGCCTCAACGGCACGAGCACCACGGCCACGATCGCGCTCTTCGACGGCCATCGGGTCGCGATCGGGCACGTCGGCGACAGCCGGGCCTACCTCTACCGCGACGGCTCCCTGAGCCAGCTGACCAAGGACCACACGTTCGTCCAGTCCCTCATCGACGAGGGTCGCATCACCGAGGAGGAGTCGCGGGTCCACCCCCACCGCAACCTCATCCTCAAGGCCGTCGACGGCATCCACGAGGTCGAGCCCGACCTCTTCGTGGTCGACCTGGCCGTGGGCGACCGGCTGTTCCTGTGCAGCGACGGTGCCTGCGGCGTGCTCGACGACAGCCACCTCGCCGACATCCTCTCGACCGGCACACCCGACTTCGCCACCGTCGAGCTGGTCCGCGCCAGCCTCGAGGCGGGCAGCAGCGACAACGTGACCTGCCTGGTCGCCGACGTCGTCGAGGCCGACGGTGCGACGCCCGACGACCTGGATCCGCTGCTCGTCGGAGCCGCCGCCGACCTGCCCCGCCGCGGCACCCGCGGTGCCGCCGGGAGCCTGTTCCGCGGCCACCGCTCCGGAGACACCGGCGAGATGGAGCCGATCCGCGCCGAGCTCCCGGCCGAGGCCCCCCACGCGTTCCCCAACGACCCCCTCGATCCCGAGGTGTATCGCTACGCCCCCCAGCCGCCACGCAGGTTCGTCTGGGTCAAGAGGCTGGCGGTGGCCGCCGTCCTGATCGGCCTCGTCTGGGCCGGCCTCGGCGCCGCCTACGCCTGGACCCAGCGCCAGTACTACGTCGCCGAGCACGACGGCCACGTGACGATCTTCCGTGGCATCGACGCGACCCTGCCGGGCATCGAGCTCAACCGTCCCTACGAGGAGTCCGACGTCCAGCTCGACCGGCTGCGCGACATCGACGCCCGTGCGGTGCGCGAGGGCATCGACTCCGACAGCCTCGAAGACGCCCGACGCACCCTCGAGAACCTCTCCGAGGCACAGGTCGAGGAGTCCCCGGTGGCCGAGGACCAGGAGCCCAGGCCGGAGAAGAAGCAAGGGAGGTCCGAGCCCGACGACAGCGAGGACGGTGGTGTCGGTGGAGCCGACGCCACTGAGGGGAGCGGCCTCGACGACGCGATCGGTGCCAGTGTCCGCCTGACCAGCCTGGCCCTCGAGTCCGGGGCTCCGGAGTCCAGCCCCCGGACCAACGGCTGAGGCGGTGCCGATGTCGCAACAGAACAGCTTCCTGGGGTTCGTGCACCGGCGACGCCGGGGTGCCGAGCTCTTCCTGGTGGTCCTCGCGCTGGTCGTCGGCATCGGCGCCTACGCCGCGGTCGGGCTGGGCATCGACGGCGAGGTCCCGGCCGACATCATCGGCTACGGCGGCTGGCTGGCCGCGCTGACCATCGCCTGCCACATCGTGGTCCGCCTGACCGCGCCGTACGCCGACCCCGTGCTGCTGCCGGTCGTGGCCGCGCTCAACGGACTGGGCCTGGCCGTGATCCACCGGCTCGACCTGGCCTACGAGACCCAGGGCAAGGCCCACCAGTACGCACAGCAGCAGTTGGTCTGGATGACCATCGGCGTCGGTCTCTTCATCGCGACCCTGGTCGTCCTGCGCGACCACCGGGTCCTGCAACGCTTCACCTACACCAGCGGCCTCGCTGCGATCGTGCTGCTGCTGATGCCGATGCTGCCGTTCATCGGGCGTGAGGTGAACGGCGCACGGATCTGGATCAACCTCGGCCCGATCGGGCTCCAGCCCGGTGAGATCGCCAAGGTGCTGCTGGTCATCGCGTTCGCCGGCTACCTCGTGCTGCACCGCGACGCGCTGGCCCTGGCCGGCCGTCGCCTGCTGTTCGTCGACCTCCCGCGTGGGCGCGACCTGGGCCCGATCCTGATGATGTGGCTGGTCTCGCTCGGCGTCCTGGTCTTCCAGCGCGACCTCGGCTCGTCGCTGCTGTTCTTCGGCCTCTTCCTGACCATGCTCTACGTCGCCACCGAGCGCCCCGGCTGGTTGGTCGTGGGGGTCGCCCTCTTCTCGGCGGGCGCCTTCTTCGGCTACCAGGCCTTCGGCCACGTCCAGGCCCGGGTGAACGCCTGGAGCGACCCGTTCGCCGCCTGGGAGACCGGTTCCCAGCAGGTCGGGCAGTCGATGTTCGGGATGGCCTGGGGCGGGTTGCTCGGCCGGGGCCTGGGCCAGGGCCGGCCCGACCTGATCTCCTACGCCCAGTCCGACTTCATCATGGGGGCGATCGGTGAGGAGCTCGGGCTCACCGGTGTGATCGCGGTGATCCTGCTCTACGGCCTGATCGTCGAGCGGGGCCTGCGGGCCGCGCTCGTGTGCCGCGACGGGTTCGGCAAGCTGGTGGCCACCGGTCTCGCCTGCGTCCTCGCGCTGCAGGTCTTCGTGGTCATCGGCGGCGTCACCAACCTCATCCCGCTGACCGGCCTCACCACCCCGTTCCTCTCCTACGGAGGCTCCTCCCTCATCGCCAACTGGGTGATCATCGCCCTGCTCCTGCGCATCTCCGACCAGGCCCGGCGCCCGGTCCCGGACCTCTCCCAGGACTCCGACGAGGCCAGTGACGCCGAGACCACCCAGGTGGTGAACCTGCGATGAACAAGCCGATCCGCACGATGTCCCTGTTCTGCCTGGTCCTCTTCCTGGCCCTGATGGGCAATGCGACCTACCTGCAGTACTTCAAGGCCTCCGACCTCAACGAGAGCTCGCTCAACAAGCGGGTGATCGAGAGCGCCTTCTCGCGTGAGCGCGGCGCGATCCTGGTCGGCCGCGACGCGATCGCGGAGTCCAAGCCCTCCGACGACAAGTACAAGTTCCAGCGGGTCTACAACAACCCGTGGATGTATGCCCACGTCACCGGCACCTTCTCCTACTACTCGCAGACCGGCATCGAGCGCACCCAGAACTCCGTGCTCTCCGGTGACGACTCGCGCCTGTTCGTCTCGCGGCTGGTCGACCTGGTCAACAACTCCTCCCCCAAGGGCGGCACGGTCGAGCTCACCCTCGACCCGGACGCCCAGAAGGCGGCCTTCGAGGGACTGGACAAGAACCCGGGGCTGGGTTCCGACGTGCAGGGTGCCGTGGTCGCGATCGAGCCGTCCACCGGCAAGATCCTGGCGATGACGTCGTCTCCGTCGTTCGATCCCAACAAGCTGGCCTCCCACGACCTGGGCCAGGTGGCCGAGCTGAGCCAGGAGCTCAACGCCCGCGACGACCAGCCCCTGCTCAACCGGGCGATCAGCACCACGCTCCCGCCCGGTTCGACGTTCAAGCTGGTCACCGCGGCCGCCGCCCTCGAGACGGGTGACTACGATGCCGACTCCATGGTGCCCGGCGGGCCGTCCTACACGCTGCCGCACACGACCACGTCGATCGGCAACGGCGGCCGGGCCTGTGGCACCGACAAGATCCCGATGACGCAGGCGCTCGAGCAGTCGTGCAACACCACGTTCCTCGCGCTGGCCGACGAGCTGGGCCAGGAGAAGATGCTCGCCCAGGCCGAGGCGTTCGGCTTCAACGACACGTCCCTGGAGGACCTGCCCGGCCAGGCCGAGAGCGTCTACCCGACCGAGGAGCTCGAGGACTCCTACCTCGCCCAGACCGGCATCGGGCAGTACGACGTACGCGCCACGCCGCTGCAGATGGCGATGGTGGTGGGCGGCATCGTCAACGACGGCGTGGTGATGAGGCCCTACCTCGTCGACGAGGTCCGCTCCCCCGACCTCGACGTCCTCGACAAGACCTCCACCGAGGAGCTCTCCCAGGCCGTCGGCTCCGACTCCGCCCACGAGCTGCGCAAGATGATGGTCTCCGTCGTCGAGAACGGCACCGCGGGTGTCGCGCTGATCCCGGGCGCCGAGGTCGGTGCCAAGACCGGGACCGCCGAGAGCTGCGACGAGTGCAACAACTTCGCGTGGTTCGTCTCCTATGCCAAGAAGGGCGACAAGGAGGTGGCCGTGGCGGTGATGCTCCAGAAGGTCGACCTGAGCAACTCCGAGATTGCCGGCGGCGCGCTGGCCGGCCCGATCGCCAAGTCCGTCATGGAAGCGGTGATTGACTGATGAACCCCTCGACAAGGAAGAAGGGCACATGACCAACGAGGAGCCGACGTTGATCGGCGGTCGCTACGAGCTCGGCGAGCTGCTGGGTCGTGGGGGCATGGCAGAGGTGCGCAAGGGCACCGACTCCCGCCTCGGACGGGTGGTGGCGGTCAAGCGACTGCGCACCGACCTGGCCAGTGATGCAACCTTCCAGGCCCGGTTCCGGCGCGAGGCCCAGTCCTCGGCGTCCCTCAACCACCCGGCCATCGTCGCCGTCTACGACACCGGCGAGGAGATGGCGCCCGACGGCGTCGCCCAGCCCTACATCGTGATGGAGTACGTCGCCGGACGGACCCTGCGCGACATCCTCCGCGAAGGGCGCAAGATCCTGCCCGAGCGGGCCCTCGAGATCACCTCCGGCGTCCTCTCCGCCCTCGACTACAGCCACCGTGCCGGGATCATCCACCGCGACATCAAGCCGGCCAACGTCATGCTGACCCCCGGTGGCGACGTCAAGGTGATGGACTTCGGCATCGCCCGGGCCGTCTCCGACGCGTCCTCCACGATGACCCAGACCGCTGCGGTGGTCGGCACCGCCCAGTACCTCTCCCCCGAGCAGGCGCGCGGCGAGACCGTCGACTCGCGTTCCGACGTCTACTCCACCGGCTGCCTGCTCTACGAGCTGCTCACCGGGCGACCGCCCTTCGTCGGTGAGTCCCCCGTGGCCGTGGCCTACCAGCACGTGCGTGAGCCGGCCCAGCCGCCGTCGACCTTCGACACCGAGCTGGACGCCGAGGTCGACGCGATCGTGATGAAGGCCCTGGCCAAGCGGCTCGACGAGCGCTACCAGTCGTCCGCGGCGATGCGCTCCGACATCGAGCGCTACCTGGCCGGGCGTCCCGTGCAGGCGCCGTCCGTCCCCCTGGCTGCAGGTGAGGCCGCGGGGGGCACCACCGTGCTGCCCGCCGCTGCTCCCCGCCCGGCGGCCACCACGACCACCACCCCGCCCGTCCGCGACGACGAGGAGCGCCCCAAGCGCACCGGCCTGTGGATCCTCCTCGCAGCGCTCCTGATCGCCCTGGTCGCGGGGGTGATCTACCTGACCCAGACGGGCGAGGACCCCGCCGAGCAGGTGACCGTCCCGAGCGTCGACGGGATGAACCAGGCCAGGGCGATCGACAAGATCGAGTCCGAGGGGCTGACCACCGACGTCATCGAGGAGGCCCACGACCAGGTCGCCAAGGGCAAGGTGATCCGCACCGATCCCGAGGGTGGCACCGACGTCGACCCCGACACGCAGGTGACGGTGGTCGTCTCCACCGGCAAGCCCGACCTCGAGGTGCCCAGCGTGATCACCTTGAGCAGGGCCGATGCCGAGCAGCGTCTGACGGACCTCGGCTTCAAGGTCGACTTCCAGGAACGTGACACCGATGACCCGAAGGACCAGGTCATCGACCAGAACCCCAGCCCGGACACCTCCGTCTCCTACGGCAGCACCGTCACGGTCTTCGTCTCCGACGGTCCCGAGCTGGTTCCCGACGTGGTCGGCAAGAGCGAGAACCAGGCGACCCAGCTGATCGAGGACGCCGGGTTCCAGGTGAAGGTCGTGCGCTCGACCGCCACGACCGAGAAGAAGGGCACGGTCATCGACCAGAGTCCCGGGGCGGACCAGACCGCCGACCAGGACGACGTGATCACGATCGTGGTCTCCGACTTCGAGGAACCGACCGAGACACCCACGGAGACCGAGTCCCCGACCGAGGAGCCGACCGAGAGCGAGTCCCCCACCGACATCGTGCCGACACCCTGACCGGGCGGCTGGGCGACACCCTGGCCGGGCGGCTGGGCGACACCCTGGCCGGGCGGCTGGGCGGGCGGCTGGGAGGGCCGTTCCGGCGTCGTACAACGATCAGGTGAGCGGCTCGGCGTACTCCAGGCCGCGCAGGCCGTCGTAGGCCGGGATCGTGACACTCGACTCGACGTCGATGTCCCAGCCGATCTGGATGGCCGGGTTCGCGGCGTCGGAGCGATAGAGGCCGATGCCGTAGTCGGAGTCGATCCGCGCCTGCATCGCCGAGGTGTCGCCGACCGCGGTGATCACGTAGGGCTGGGGGTAGGGAATGCCCTGGAGCTCCACGGAGTTCCCCGCGCACTTGATGCCGGTGGTGCTGATCACCCGTTGGCCCTGGATCATCACGCCCTCGGCGCCGGCGTCCCACATCGCGTTGACCACGGCCTGGATGTCCTGCTGGTGCACCACGAGGCGCCTGATGTCATCGGTGCCCTCGCGCAGCTCCTCGGGGGAGTCGGAGAGCGTGACGGTCAGCGCGTTGCCGTGGACCTCGGTGAACCCGGCCGGACCCTGCAGCCGGGTGGCCCGGCCACGCACCTTGCGCACCTGGTCGTCGTCGATCCGCGCAGACAGGGCCTCGACGTCACCGTTCAGGTCGCTGGCCTTCTCCCTGAGGTCTTCGTACTGGCTCTTCTCGCTGCGCACCAGCGAGGGCATGTCATTGACCCGTCCGGGACGCAGGTCGGTGCCTTCGCTGTTGGTGGCGCTCACCACGAAGAGAGCTCCCGCCACGGCGAACGCGGCAGGCGTCGCGAAGCGCCACCTGACGCGTTTGGCACGGTGGCCGTGGGAATGAGCGTGCATGGCGACTACGCTAACCCGGTGCACCCACGAACGGTGCACTGGTGACGAATGAGGAGATGTTCGGTGTCGAAGTCCAAAGAGAAGCACGAGCTGGTTGATCCGGATGCCGTCAAGGCTCCGATCTTCTCCGTGCGCTTCCTGATCTCGCTGCTGCTGGTGGCAGCCGGGATCGCCTACGTCGTGATCTGGACGCTCTATGTCCGTGACGCGCGGGCCTTCGACCTGGGCGACGGGAGCGAGCCCAACGAGCTGATCCCGGGCATGGCCAAGCTGAAGGACTGGAACTGGGCCGTCGGCTTCGGCCTCCTCTTCCTGGGACTCGCCTTCTCGGCGCACCCCACGACCCCGCTCGGCCGTGGCCGCGGCGTCGTCGTCGGCATGCTCGGCTGCTTCCTGATCGGCCTGGTCTGGATCTGCACGTTCTACGTCTTCGCCAACAAGCCCGAGGGCGAGATCTGGCTCCTGGGCGACCTCGGCCAGCTCAACCTCGTGGTGGGCATCGGCTTCATGGCGGTGGGGTTCACCTTCGCCACCAGGTGGGAGTGACGCACCTCTAGACAATCGCAGAAGGGGCCGGTCAGCTGACCGGCCCCTTCTTCCATTTCAGGTCTCTGACCTGCGGAATCACAACTCTGTAAGTTATTCACAGGAGTTATCCACAGTGTGCATAACTCGCCCCGGGCCCGATTCCGCTCCCCGTTGCCACGCGATGTCCTCCTACGCTCGAGCGCCAGAACGCGGCGCGCCCCCGCCTGAGCGCTCCGAAACGGACCACTTTCATCCCAGAAATGGTCCGTTTCGGAGCGCTCAACGACGTCGTACGTCGGCAGGTCGGCAGGTCGGCAGAGCTGGCGACAGGTCGGCAGAACTGACGACGGGTCGGGCTCAGGTGAGCGACAGGGTGCGCAGCACGAACATGAGGACGACGACGCCCATCACGGCACTGACCCCGAGGGCCTGCCAGGTCGCGCGCCGCTGACGTGGGGCGTAGGCCAGCACCCCGGCGAGCAGGACGCCGCCCACGAAGCCACCGGCGTGGCCCTGCCAGGAGATGTTGGCACCCACGAAGGTGATCACCACGTTGATGCCGATCCAGATCAGCAAGGGCGTGACGTCGCCGCCGGCCTTCAGTCCGATGATCAGCAGCGCGCCCATCAACCCGAAGACCGCACCCGAGGCGCCGAGCGTCTGGGTGGTCGGATCGGTGAGCCAGTAGACCGCCGCCGAGCCGGCCAGGCCGGAGCCCAGGTAGACGGCCAGGAAACGAGCCCGGCCGAGGAGCTGCTCGAGCTGCGGCCCGAGGATCCACAGGGCCAGCAGGTTGAACGCGATGTGCACGACGTCGACGTGGAGGAAGATGCTGGTGCCCAGCTGCCACCACGACCCGTCAGCGACCCCGGCGACCCACTCGCTCGGTCGTCCGGCGGCGTCCTGGGCCCGACAGGCCGCGGCCGAGGTGATGTGGCTCCAGTAGCCACCTGTCCCGGTCGCGTCGCACTTGCCCCGCCCCATCAGTGCCAGCCGGTCGTACCACTCACCCCGGTAGCCACCGCTGGCGACGACGAACAACCACACGAGGGCGTTGATCGCGATCAGGACGATCGAGGTGAGTCCGGGATTGGCGGTGCGCAGCCCGCCGTACGGCGTGCGCCCGCTGCGGGTCTGCTTCGCACCCTGCTGCACGCACTCAGGGCACTGGAACCCGACTGCCGCCGACACCATGCAGTCAGGGCAGATCGAGCGCTCGCAGCGCTGGCACTTGATGTAGGCCTCCTTCCCCGGGTGCCGGTAGCACACGGGGAGGGAGGACTCGGGTGGAGTGTTCAGGACCGGACGACCTCGACGCTGTTGATGACGACGTCCTCGACCGGGCGGTCCATGCGACCGGTCGGGGTGGTGCCGATGGCGTCGACCACGTCGCGGGAGGACTGGTCGGCCACCTCACCGAAGATCGTGTGCTTGTTGTTCAGGTGGGGCGTCGCGGTGGTCGTGATGAAGAACTGCGAGCCGTTGGTGCCCGGGCCGGCGTTGGCCATGGCCAGAAGGTAGGGCTTGTTGAACTGCAGCTCGGGGTGGAACTCGTCCTTGAACTTGTAGCCCGGGCCACCGATGCCCTGGCCGAGCGGGCAGCCGCCCTGGATCATGAAGCCGTCGATCACCCGGTGGAAGATCAGGCCGTCGTAGAACTTCTCGCCGGAGCGACCGGCGTCGTCCTTGTACTCCTTGGTGCCCTCGGCGAGGCCGACGAAGTTCTCCACCGTCTCGGGGGCGTGGTTCGGGAACAGGTTGATCGTGATGTCACCCTTGTTCGTCTTCAGGGTTGCCTGCATGTCAGCCATGACTGCCTTTCGTCGATGAGGTGTTCGGGACGATCTTCGCAGGCTCGGACAACACCCGTGACCGGAGGTGGCGGCTACCCAGCGGTTGGCTGGTTACCGGCATTGGTGTTTGATCGGAACAACGAACCGACAACGGAGGGCATCCCAGATGCGTATGCGCAGGAAGAACACGCTGATCGATTCCGCAGCCGAGGTTGCCGAGGGCATCCGACCGGCCCTCGAGTCCGCCAGGGACAAGGCACTCCCCCTCCTCCAGGAGGCGCGTGACAAGGCCGGTCCGATGCTTGCCGACGCCCGGGAGAAGGCCGAGCCCTACCTCGCCGACGCTGCCACCCGGGCCGCGGAGGCCCGTGAGAAGGCTGCTCCCTACATCGCCGAGGCCCGGGACAAGGCCGTCGAGCGCGCCTCCGACGCTCGCGAGAAGGCTGCCCCCTACATCGCCGAGGCCCGGGACAAGGCCGCCGAGCGCGCCACGGAAGCCCGTGAGAAGGTTGCTCCGCTGCTGGCCGAGGGCAAGGCGCTCGCCACCGAGAAGGCCCTGGCCGGTCGCGAGGCGACCGTGGCCAAGGTCAACGAGCTGCGCGGCATCGAGCCGGAGCCGAAGAAGGGCGGCAAGCTGAAGAAGTTCCTCTTCGTCGGTGCGCTCGCCGGCATCGGTGGCCTGGTCTACAAGAAGCTCAACAGCGGACCGACCGGCGACAACTGGCAGTCGACCTACGTGCCGGCACCGGCACCGTCCCACAAGGCCTCCGCTGGTGCCGACTCGGCCGGCGCGAAGGCCGAGCGGGCCGACGACGACAAGGCCGCGGCCACGCCCGGTGAGGCGATCGCGGACTCGGTCGAGACCCCGCACGCCGACACCACTCCCGACAACCCGGCGGAGATCGTCAACCTCCGGCCCGACACCACCACGGCCGGCAGTGCCGAGGCGCCGTACGGCGCGGGCTCGGCCGCTCCGCTCGCCAACGGCGACGCACCCGACGCGTCGTACACCGTGAAGGGCAACGGCAGCTCGATGCTGTTCCACACCGACGAGTCCCCGTCGTTCGCCCAGACCAAGGCCGAGGTGTGGTTCACGGACTCCGCTGCCGCAGAGGCTGCCGGCTTCCGGGCCTGGAACTCCAACAAGTAGTCAGGCACGCGGAGCCGCGACAGGGGCTCGGGTCAGGCGCTGGACGCCTCGGCCCGGGCCCCTTCGTGCTTCGCCCGCTGGGTGGCCCGGTGCTCGGCCCAGAAGCTGAGCACGGGGATGGTGCCACAGACCAGGGTGACGATCGTGAAGCCCAGCTCCCACCGCTCCTGGCGGGCCAGCAGGAAAGCGGTCACCAGGAAGATCATGTAGAGCCATCCGTGGGCGACACCGAGGTAGCTCGTGATCCACTCGCCCAACTGCTGGGCGTCGGTGCCCTCGTCCAGCAGGTACTTCAGCGGCACGCCGACCAGGATGAGCACGACGAGCAGGACACCGACGACGGTGGCCATCACCCGGTAGCGGGTCAGCGTGGGGTTCGAGGGAGCATCATTCACCCGGCCGACCCTAGACGAGTCATCCCAACGGAGCCGTGCCGGGCTCACTCAGCCGCTCGACCTCGTCGCGGGTCCAGCGCCACCAGATGAAGCCGGCGAACAGGCCGAAGACCCACCACTCGATCGCATAGAGCAGGTTGCGGATCGCAGTCGTGCGCCCCACCTCGGGCAGCTGGTCGATGCTGGCCGGTGCCAGGCCGTCGGTGCCGTCGTTGACCGCTGTCTCGCCGTGCGGCCAGTCGCCGTCGGGGATGTCGTCGGTGATCACCGCGTAGGCGCCGTACAGGTCCTGGTCGACGTGCTGGAGGTAGTCGGCCAGCCGCACCTGGGGGAGTACGTCGTCGGCGGGGTCGTCGTCGACCTGTCCGGTGCCCTGCGGTGGCTGCAGCAGGGCGACGAACGCGGTGCTGCCCTCGGGGGTGCCCGGCGCGTCGGCGGGGTCCGCGACCCAGCCACGTACGGCGAGCAGCGCCGGCCCGTCAGGCTCGCCGACCGCCACTGGCGTCACCACCCAGTAGCCGTCACGCCCGTCGTGCTCGCGGCCGCTGATGAACAGCGTGGCGTCCTGGACCCACGTGCCCTCCACGACCACGGGCTGACCGACCTTGCGGCCCGGGAAGGGGTCGTCGGGGCCGATGACGGCGTCGAGCTCCTCAGGGGCGATCTTGGTGAGGTCACGCGCCTCGTCCGTGCGGTGCTGCTGCCACGCCTTGAGCTGCCACATGCCGAGTCCACCGGCGATGGCGACCAGCACCAGGGCCAGGAGATGGAACCCCCAGTACTTCGGGCGGAGCATCGGACTGGCGGGCACGGGCCCACTCTACGGAGCGGTCCTTGCGGCTCAGAGCCCGGTCGGCTCGTCGAGGGGCACCATCTCGTTGCACACCGCGAACGGGAGGTGGTCGGTGAGCACCAGGTTGGCGGCGGCGACCGGGTTGCGCACCCGCCAGCCGATGCGTCCGCTCGACGGGTCCGCGACCGGCATTCCCTCGAAGCCGTCCTGCCAAGTGATCGAGCCGACCTCCGGCCAGACGTCGATGAGGTCCTTGCGGGCCAGCAGGTCGGCCCGGTCGCGGTCGGTGCGCGCGGTGGCCGTGGCGTCGTCGAAGTTGACCGAGAACGCATCGAGCGGCATCAGCCCGCGGACGTCGTACTTGCTGGTCAGCGCGTCCTGGTCCTCGAAATCGGCGTCGGGGCCGAGGGCTTCGTTGACCGGGATGCACCCCCGGTGGACGTACGACGACTCGGCGCCCACCGCGGGCAGGTCCATCAGGGTGGGGTCCGAGGCCCACACCGGATCGCCCTCGTCGGCGATGCCGGAGACCACCAGGTGCTGCTCCGCCAGGACCGTGGCGTCCTCCAACGGTGCGACGTCGTCCTTGACCGCCTTGACCACCTCGCCCATGTCCTGGTCGGGGCGGAAGCCGAGCACGTAGCCGGAGCCGTCGGGGCCGGTGAAACGAGCCTCCCAGTCGACGTCGTCCTGGGTGAAGCCGTAGTCGAGCCACAGCCGGGAGTGCTGGTCACGGAGCAGGCCGTCGGTGAGCATCACGGCGTCCTTGTCCGCGCGCTCCCAGAACGCCGTGCGATCGGTCATCAGGTCGTCGCTGGTGAGGTCGGGGTAGCCGAGCCGTTCGCGGATCTCGTCATAGTCGGTCAGGGTGAGCACTTCGGCGTCCGCCGGAACCAGCGCCAGCACCCGCCGAGGGTCGTGCACGGGGCTGCTCTCGGGGAGCTGCAGGTCCTTCGGGATCGCGGTGGGGGTGGGCTCCGCCCGGTCCTTCTTCGACTCGTCGTTCCCGCCGCAGCCGCTGAGCGCCAGCCCCACCGCGAGCAGTACGGCGACAGCGCGTGTCGGCCTCACCGATCGGATCGTTCCCGGAGTGAGCACATGGCGAGATGGTAGCCAACCTCACGTCCCGACCGGCCCGGTCGTTCAGGTCGGTCTCAGGGTCGTTCCGTAGGGTCGGGCAGATGAGTCACTCGAAGCGAACCAAGCCCTTCCTCGGCGTCGTCCTTGCCGCAACCCTTGCCCTCACGGCTGCCTGCGGGGGGAACTCCGACGATTCCGACGACAAGGGATCCGAGGCGTCGTCTGCGCAGGGTGACCAGTCCCAGGCACCGGGCCTCGAGGACGTCCCCGACGTCGTCGCCGAGGTCAACGGCGAGGAAGTGACCAAGGACGAGTTCACCGCGACCTACGAGATGGCGCTGCAACAGGCCACCCAGCAGTCCCAGATGACCGGTGAGCAGCCCGACGAGGACGCGATCAAGAAGCAGACCGCGGACCAGCTGGTCGACACCGAGCTCCTGGTGCAGGAGGCCGAGAACCGCGAGATCTCCGCGACCGACGAAGACGTCGACAAGCGACTCGAGGGGCTGGCCGAGCAGAACCAGATGGGCTCGGTCGACGAGTTCCTGAAGGCCTTGGAGCAGCAGGGCACCACCGAGGACTACGCCCGCGAGCAGATCAGGATCCAGGTGCTGATCGAGGGCCTGGTCAACGACGAGGCCGGCCCGATCAAGCCCTCGGACGCCGAGCTCCGCAAGATCTACGACCAGGCAGTCAAGCAGCAGAAGGCAGCGGCCCAGAAGGGCGGTCAGGAGCAGAAGATCCCGTCCTTCGCCAAGGCCCGGCCCCAGCTCGTCCAGCAGGCGAAGACCACCGAGCAGGGCAAGACCGCCCGCGACCTGGTCACGTCCCTGCGCAAGGACGCCGAGATCACCGTCAACCTCTGACGATGAGCCTCAGGCCGGCGCCCGCCCTGGGCTCACCAGTGCGTACGACGGCCTGGCCACCCCGTTCATTTGAGCAGGACGTTCGCCCCACCTCGGGCGCAGTCCCGCCTGCTCGCCGGGTCAACTCGGTGAACTTCCTGTCCAAATGAACGCCCAGGACCGAAATGGAAGAAACCGCAGGATGACCTGCGGTGTCTCGACAGGCTCGACAACCGAGCTGAGTGGAGCCTAGGGGACTCGAACCCCTAACCCCCTGCTTGCAAAGCAGGTGCGCTACCAATTGCGCCAAGGCCCCGTGTGGCGGTTTCGAGATGGTCGCTGCGCGACCTTCTCAACCACCGGGTTGTGGTTTCGAGACGGCTCGTTCCTCGCCTCCTCAACCACCGGACGAAGAAATCAGGACTTGTTGACGTTGTCCGTGGCGGAGGCCCAGAGGGCCTGCTCGTTCTTGGACTCGTCCATCTTCTTCTTCGCGAAGACGGCGCCGCCGGCGGCGAGCGCGAGGAGGATGAGCTTCTTCATGGATCGTTCCCCTTCGATGTACGGCGGGTGATGATGGTGGGCCTAACAGGACTTGAACCTGTGACCTCTTCCTTATCAGGGAAGCGCTCTAACCGTCTGAGCTATAGGCCCGTGCTGCTTCGGTCGACCACGGTCAACCGACGAGGAAGATTACCCCAGCGGTGCGCCCGCGGACAAAACGGGGTGGGGGGTGGTTTCGAGACAGTCGCTGGCGCTCCCTCCTCAACCACCGGGGAGCGGCTTGTTCCTCGTCTCCTCAACCACCGGGGTTTGTGCGGGGTGGTGGTTTCGAGACGCTCGCTGGCGCTCGCTCCTCAACCACCGTCAACAGAGCCTCAACCAACCACCGTCAGCCGGGTGGGTCGATCAGCCCTCGTCCTCGGCCAGGGTGACCTCGATGCCGCCCAACAACGCGGCGGCCATGTTGTAGAGGAAGGCACCCAGGGTGGCCATCGCGGTGAGGAGCACGACGTCGATCACCGCCACCAGCATGGTGAAGCCCAGCACCCGTGACATGCCCAGGTAGCTGGTCACGTCGAAGGTGCTCTCGGACTCGCTGGTGCCGACCACGGTCTCGACCATCTGGTTGACCGAGTCCCAGACGCCGGCCATGCCGAGCACGCCCCAGACGATCGTCACGGCCACCACCGTGACGATGCCGAAGGCCACCGACAGCAGGAACGCGGTCTTCATCACCGACCACGGGTCGACGCGAGTCAGTCGCAACCGGGCACGACGCGGTCGACGGCCGCCCGACGTCCTGGCGGCCTGGTCGGCAGCCTTGGAGGAGTCCGGGTTGGCGCTGGCGTGCATCTCGTCCTTGGCAGACGAGATCGCCGTGGAGATGCGCGTCCCCAAGGTCGTCTTGGAGGTCTCAGCCATCAGTCATCCTCCCCAGAGGTGGACTCGGAATCGGGTGCGGACTCGCTCGGATCCTCGATTGTTGCACCCTCGACCGCGTCAGCCGACTCGTCGACGGACTCGGTGGGCTCGACGACGGACTCACCACCCGGCTCGACCGCGGACTCGTCCCCCTGGTCGACCCCCTGCTCGACCTCACCCTCGGCGCCCGGTTCGGCCTCCGGGTCCGCACCCAGCTCGGCCTCCTCCTTCGACTCGACGGAGCGGGCGACGACGGCCACCGTGTCGTTCTTCTTCGGCGTGACGAACCGGACGCCCATCGTGGAGCGACCGGTGGAGCGGAAGTTCTCGTTGATGGGGGAGCGGACCACCTGACCACTGGCCGTGATGCACAGGATCTCGTCGCCCTCCTCCACGATGAAGGCGCCGACCAGGCTGCCGCGGTCGTCGTCGGAGAGCTTCATCGCCTTGATCCCCAGGCCGCCACGGGACTGCAGGCGGTACTCGGTGATGCGGGTGCGCTTGGCGAAGCCGACCTCGGTGATCGTGAAGACGTACTGCGGACGGACCCCGAAGTACTGCCCCGGAGCCGCAGCCATCGCCTCTTCCGCCGCCTCGATCGCCTCGGCGGCCTCAGCACCCTCCTCGTCGATCCCGGCCTCGGCCTCGGCCTCGAGCTGGGCGGCCCGGATCACCGACATCGACAACATCGAGTCGCCGTCGCGGAACTTCATCCCCGACACACCGGAGGTGGCGCGACCCATCGGCCGCAGCTGGCTGTCGTCGGCCGGGAAGCGGATCGCCTGGCCCTTGCGGGAGACCAGCAGGATGTGGTCCTCGCTGTTGACCAGCTCGGCGCCGATCAGCTCATCGTCGTCCTCGCGGAAGTTGATCGCGATGACGCCGGCCTGGCGCGGGCTGTTGTAGTCACCCAGCCGGGTCTTCTTGACCAGGCCGTTGCGGGTGGCCAGGACGAGGTACGGCGCCTGGTCGTAGTCGCGGATCGCCAGCACTTGGGCGATCTTCTCGTCCGGCTGGAACGACAGCAGCCCGGCCACGTGCCCGCCCTTGGCGTCACGGGAGGCCTCCGGGAGGTTGTAGGCCTTGGTGCGGTAGACCCGGCCGGCCGTGGTGAAGAACAGCAACCAGTGGTGGTTGGACGTCGCGATGAAGTGCTCGACCACGTCGTCGCCGCGCAGGGAGGCACCGCGGACGCCCTTGCCGCCGCGCTTCTGGGTGCGGTACTGGTCGGCGCGGGTGCGCTTGGCGTAGCCACCGCGGGTGATCGAGACGACCAGGTCCTCGTCGGGGATCAGGTCTTCCATCGACAGGTCGCCGTCGGCGGCGATGATCTGCGAGCGACGGGCGGTGCCGTACTTCTCGACGATCTCGGCCAGCTCCTCGGCGATGATCCGGCGCTGACGGCCCTCGTCGGCGAGGATGTCCTTGAGGTCGGCGATCTCGCGCTCGAGCTCGGCCAACCGGTCGAGGATCTTCTGGCGCTCGAGGGCGGCCAGGCGACGCAGCTGCATGTCGAGGATGGCCTGGGCCTGGATCTCGTCGATGTCGAGCAGCGCCATCAGGCCGGTGCGGGCCTCGTCGACGTCGGGGGAGCGGCGGATCAACGCGATGACCTCGTCGAGCGCGTCGAGCGCCTTGCCGAGGCCGCGGTAGATGTGCGCGGCCTCCTCGGCCTTGCGCAGGCGGTATTTCGTGCGCCGCTGGATGACCTCGACCTGGTGGGTCACCCAGTTGCTGATGAACGCGTCGATGCTCAGCGTGCGCGGCACGCCGTCGACCAGGGCCAGCATGTTGGCGCTGAAGTTGGTCTGCAGCTCGGTGTGCTTGAGCAGGTTGTTGAGCACCACGCGGGCCACGGCGTCGCGGCGCAGCACGACGACCAGGCTCTGGCCGGTGCGCGAGGACGTGTCGTCGCGGACGTCGGAGATGCCCTGCACCTTGCCCGAGTCGGCCAGCTCGGCGATCTTGAGCGCCAGGTTGTCGGGGTTGACCATGTAGGGCAACTCCTTGATGACCAGGCAGGTGCGACCCTTCGCGTCCTCGTCGATCTCGATCACCGCGCGCTGGGTGATCGAGCCGCGACCGGTGCGGTAGGCCTGCTCGATGCCCTGGCGGCCCACGATCAGCGCGCCGTTGGGGAAGTCGGGGCCCTTGATCCGCTCGAGCAGTGCGTCCTGGAGCTCTTCCTTGCTGGCGTCGGGGTGCTCGAGCGCCCAGGTGGCGCCCTCGGCGACCTCGATGAGGTTGTGCGGCGGGATGTTGGTGGCCATGCCGACCGCGATGCCGGCCGATCCGTTGACCAGCAGGTTGGGGAACCGCGACGGCAGGATCGTCGGCTCGGAGGAGCGGCCGTCGTAGTTGGGCTGGAAGTCGACGGTCTCCTCGTCGATGTCGCGGACCATCTCCATGGCCAGCGGCGCCATCTTGCACTCGGTGTACCGCATGGCGGCCGCGGGGTCGTTGCCCGGCGAGCCGAAGTTGCCCTGGCCGAGGATCAGCGGCGCGCGCATCACCCACGGCTGCGCGAGGCGGACCAGGGTGTCGTAGATCGCCGAGTCGCCGTGGGGGTGGTACTGACCCATGACGTCACCGACGACGCGCGAGCACTTGCTGAACCCGCGGTCGGGCCGGTAGCCCCCGTCGTACATCGCATAGAGCACGCGGCGGTGCACCGGCTTCAGGCCATCGCGTACGTCGGGCAGCGCGCGGCCGACGATGACCGCCATCGCGTAGTCGATGTAGGAGCGCTGCATCGACGTCTGCAGCTCGATCGGCTGGATCCGGCCGCCGTCGTTGCCGCCGCCGTGGATCGGTGTCTCAGTCACGATTGATCTCTCTCGTGCTATCTAGTGTTGGCCTTAGATTCCGTGATACTCGACGATCAATGAGCGTCGCGAGGTGCGTGCATCGCGGCGCTCATCAGATGTCGAGGAATCGGACGTCTTTTGCGTTGCGCTGGATGAAGGATCGTCGCTGCTCGACGTCCTCGCCCATCAGGATCGAGAAGATCTCGTCGGCCTGGGCCGCGTCGTCCAGGGTCACCTGGAGCATCAGCCGCTGGTCGGGGTCCATCGTGGTCTCCCAGAGCTCGTCCGCGTTCATCTCACCGAGACCCTTGTAGCGCTGGACCGGGTTCTCCTTGGGCAGCTTCCTGCCCGCGGCCAGGCCGTCCTTCATCAGGGCGTCACGCTCGGCGTCGGAGTAGACGAACTCGTGCTCGGCCGGCTTGTTCCACCGCAGTCGGTAGAGCGGGGGCTGCGCCATGTAGACGTAGCCGTGCTCGATGAGCGGCTTCATGAACCGGAACAGCAGGGTCAGCAGCAGCGTGTTGATGTGGTGGCCGTCGACGTCGGCGTCGGCCATCAGCACGATCTTGTGGTAGCGCAGCTTCTCGAGGTTGAACTCCTCGTGGATGCCGGTGCCGAGCGCGGAGATGATCGCCTGGACCTCGGTGTTGGCCAACACCTTGTCGATGCGGGCCTTCTCCACGTTGAGGATCTTTCCGCGGATCGGCAGGATCGCCTGGATCCGCGGGTCGCGGCCCTGCTTCGCCGAGCCGCCGGCGGAGTCACCCTCGACGATGAAGACCTCGCACTCGGTGGGGTTGGTCGACTGGCAGTCGGCCAGCTTGCCGGGCAGGCCACCGCCGCCGAGCAGGCCCTTGCGTCCGCGCGCCAGGTCGCGGGCCTTGCGGGCGGCGACCCGCGCCGAGGCCGCGGCCTGGGCCTTGCGGACGATGTCGCGACCCTCGGCCGGGTTCTGCTCGAGCCAGGCGCCGAGCTCCTCGTTGACCGTGCGCTGCACGAACCCCTTGGCCTCGGTGTTGCCGAGCTTGGTCTTGGTCTGGCCCTCGAACTGGGGCTCGCCGAGCTTGATCGAGATGATCGCGGTCAGGCCCTCGCGGATGTCGTCACCCGAGACCCGGTCCTCGCGCTTCTTGATCAGGCCCCACTCCTCGCCCCAGTGGTTGACCAGCGAGGTCAGCGAGGCGCGGAAGCCTTCTTCGTGGGTGCCGCCCTCGTGGGTGTTGATGTTGTTGGCGAAGGTGTGCACCGACTCGGTGTAGGTGGTGTTCCACTGCATCGCCATCTCGAGCGACATGTGCGTCGCGGCGTTGTCGGGGGACTCGGCCTCGAAGGAGATGACGGTCGGGTTGGCCTTGTCCTTGCGACGGTTGAGGTGCTCGACGTAGTCGACCAGGCCACGGTCGTACTTGAAGACCTGCTCGATGCCGCCACCCTCCTTCGGCTTGATCGCGTCGTGGCCGGACTGGTCGACGTCGTTGCTCACCGTGTCGTCGGCGACGGCTTCGGCCACGTCGGCGGCCGAGGGACGCTCGTCGCGCACCACCATCTCCAGGCCCTTGTTGAGGAAGGCCATCTCGCGGATGCGGTTGGTGATCGTCTCGAGGGAGTACTGCGTCGTCTCGAAGATCTCGTCGGAGGCGTAGTAGGTGACCGTGGTGCCGGTCTCCTCGCCGTCCTCGAGCTCGCGGACCTCACGCAGGTCGAAGTCGGGTACGCCGAGCTGGAAGGTCTGCTCCCAGAGCCGGCCGCGGTTCTTGACGTTCAGCACCAGGCGCGACGACAGCGCGTTCACCACGGAGACGCCGACGCCGTGCAGGCCGCCGGAGACCTTGTAGCCGCCGCCACCGAACTTGCCGCCGGCGTGGAGCATGGTCAGCGCCATCGTCGCCGCGGGCAGCTCCTGGCCGGGAGCCGTGTCGGTCGGGATGCCACGGCCGTTGTCGTCGACCCGGATGCCGCCGTCGGCCTGGAGGGTCAGCACGATCCTCGTGCAGTAGCCGGCCAGCGACTCGTCGACCGCGTTGTCCACGATCTCCCAGATCAGGTGGTGCAGTCCGCGCTCGCCGGTGGAGCCGATGTACATGCCGGGACGCTTGCGCACCGCCTCGAGGCCCTCGAGCACGGTGATCGCGGAGGCGTCGTACGTCGAACCCTCGTCGGGCGCGGTGTTGACGATGTCGTGGGAGACGCCCGACACCGGCGCGGTCTCCTCTGACGTGGTGGAGGGCGAAGCCTCGTTGGTCTCGGTGACCTCGTCGTTGTCCGGCACGCGCTACCTCTTCTGTTCGTCTCCGACATGCAGAAGGTCGCTGCTTCTGGAGCGCGCGACCCATCTGCCATGTTACCCGTCGGAAGCCCGGATTCCACGCCCTGCGGCCCGGAAATGGGGGAACTGTGGATTAAATGGCCCATTTCCCGGCTCTGCAGGGCCTCTCCGACGTCCTGCGAGGGGGTCGGACAGGTCCCCATACGTCTGACGGGGTCCCAGATCGGCATTTCGGCGGATCGCCCGGCCACGAGCGGCGCCGTGTCAGCCGTAGGTGTCGCGGGGCCCGCGACCGTCACGCACCCCGAGGCGCCCCTTCTTCCACGAGGGAAGGTTGGGCCCCTCGACCTCGATCACCAGCACCGAGCCGTGGCCGAGCTCCTCGTTGAGCCGTCGGACCAGGTTCGGCGCCAACAGGCGGAGCTGGGTGGCCCACGCGGTCGAGTCGGTGCGCACGGTGAGCCGCCCGTCGGCGTACGACGTGGGGGTGCAGTGCTGGGCGACCTCGTCGCCGACGATGGCCGCCCACCGACCGAAGACCCCGTGCACCTTCAGGTCCAGGGCCCAGCCGTGGTCGGAGACCAGCCGGCCCAGGGTGATGTCGAGCGTCTGCGGGTCCCGCTCGTCGGGGTGGGCGCCGGAGGTCTTGAGCCGTTGGCCGCGCGGCAACCCGGTGCTCGGGTCGCGGCGACGCTTCTTCCGCATCGAGCGCGCGGGGGCCACCGCGGATCCGGCGATCGACCTGGCGATGGAACGGGCCAGGTCGAGGCCGTTGTCGTCGTGCTCGTCCGCGACCCAGAAGTCGGACTCGGGCGTCGGCGCCTCGGGCGCTGCGGCCTCGTCGTCGAGGTGGTCCTCGTCCGCGCTCTCGTCGGGGCTCTCGCCACCGCTGTCGGCCGTCGGTTCGAAGATCCCCGGCAACGGCATCTCGGGCTCGTCGTCGCGTGGTTTCACGGGGAACCATCCTCCTCACGCGTGACCGCACCGTCGCCGACCCGGTAGCGCACCCCGGCCAGCGCCGCCGGCACGTCCTCGGGCACCGCGGCGGTGACCAGCACCTGCTCAGCCCCGCTCACCAGCTCGGCGAGCTGCGCCCGGCGCTGCGTGTCGAGCTCGGCGAAGACGTCGTCGAGGATCAGGATCGGGTCGTCGCCGTCACTGCGCAGCAGGTCGTACGACGCCAGCTTCAGCGCGAGGGCGAAGGACCACGACTCCCCGTGGGACGCATATCCCTTCACCGGCAGCCTGGCTTCGGTCGATCCCAGGCTCAGCACCAGTTCGTCGCGGTGCGGACCGACCAACGAGATGCCCCGGTCGAGCTCGTCCTTGCGACGGCGTTCGATCTCGGCGAGCAGGGCTGCCTCGATCGCGGCGTGCTCGACGATGGCGTCGGAGAGGTCGAACGACGGCTTGTGGGCCAGGTCGGCATCGTCGCGGGAGGCGCCGCGCGCCACCGTCTGGTAGGCCTTGCCGAGGTAGGGCCGCAGTGCGTCGACGAGGCGGATCCGCTCGACCAGCAGCTCGGCGCCGAGGCGGGCGAGGTGCTCGTCCCACACCACCAGCGTGTCCAGGGCCCCCTCCTGCGAGGCGGATCCCCGTCGCGCGTTTCCGGCCGTCTTCAACAAGGTGTTGCGCTGCTTGAGCACTCGGTCGTAGTCGGCCTTCAGCCCGGCCAGCCGGGGAGTGCGCAGCATCATCAGGTCGTCGAGGAACTTGCGCCGGTCGGACGGATCCCCCTTCACCAGGGTCAGGTCCTCGGGGGAGAACACCACGGTGCGGACCAGGCCGACGATCTCCCTGGCCCGGGGGAGCGGTGAGCGGTTGACCCGGGCCTGGTTGGCCTTGCCGGGATTCATCTGCACCTCGAGCACCGCGGTCCGGCCGTCGCGCACCACGCTCGCCCGCACGATCGCGCGCTCGGCACCCGCACGGATCATCGGTGCGTCGCTGGCCACCCGGTGGGACGACAGTCGGGACAGGTAGTCGATCGCCTCGACCAGGTTGGTCTTGCCCTGCCCGTTTCGTCCGACGAAGGCGCACACTCCCGGCTCGAGGGCGACGTCAATGTCGGCGTACGAACGGAAGTTGTGCAGGCTCAGGTGGGCAACGTGCAACTCGGGACTAGCTCTCCGCTGGGCGCGACTGGTCGCCGGATCCGGACTCCTTCGCCGCACCGGACTGTGCCGGGCCGGACTCGCCGGCCGCATCGCCGCCCTTGGGCGCCTCGGTCTTCATCGCGTGGCCACCGAACTGGTTGCGCATCGCGGCGACCGCCTTCATCGCGGGGGAGTCGTCCTGGCGGGAGACGAATCGGGCGAAGAGGGCTGCCGTGATCGCCGGGGTGGCGACCGCGTTCTCGATGCCGGCCTCGACGGTCCAGCGACCCTCGCCGGAGTCCTCCGCGTAGCCCGCGATCCCCTCGAGACCGGGCTCGTCGTCCAGGGCGGCGACCAGGAGGTCGAGCAGCCACGACCGGATCACCGTGCCCTCGCGCCAGGAACGGAACACCTCGGTGACGTTGTCGGTCAGGTCGACCTTCTCGAGCAGCTCCCACCCCTCGGCATACGCCTGCATGATCGCGTACTCGATGCCGTTGTGGACCATCTTGGAGAAGTGGCCGGCACCGACCTTGCCGGCGTGCACGGAGCCGAACTCGCCCTCGGGCTTGAGCGCGTCGAAGGCCGGCTGCACCTTGGCGACGTCGTCCTCGGAGCCGCCGTACATCAGCGCGTAGCCGTTCTCCAGGCCCCACACACCGCCGGAGACGCCGCAGTCGACGTAGCCGACGTCCTTCTTGGCGAGCATCTCCGCGTGGGCCAGGTCGTCGGTCCAGCGGGAGTTGCCGCCGTCGACGACCACGTCGCCCTTGCCGAGGAGGTCGCCGAGCGCTGTGACGGTCTCGCGGGTCGGGTCACCGGAGGGGACCATCACCCACACGACCTTGGGGGAGGGGAGCTTGTCGACGAGCTCCTCGAGGGACGCGACGTCGCTGACCTCGGGGTTGCGGTCATAGCCGACCACGGTGTGGCCGCCGTTGCGCAACCGCTCGCGCATGTTGCCACCCATCTTGCCGAGTCCGATGAGTCCGATGTCCATGTCTTCTCCTCAGTTCGGTCGATGGTGCCTGCGCGACAGCTTCCAGTCTGCTCCGTTCAGTCTGCTCCGGGACCGCGCGTCAGGAAAGCAACCGGCGCGGCATCAGGAGGTAGCGGAAGCCGCTGGCGCCTCCGGCCACGCCGTCGCCCGACGTGCCGCTCATCACCACGGGCTTGGAGGCCTGGGTGAAGGCGAGCTGGACGACCGGCTCCTCGATGGCGGTGAGGCCGTCGAGCAGGAACTGCGGGTTGAAGCCGGTGGTCAGGCCCTCCCCCTCGATGGTGGCCTCGATCGACTCGCTGGCCTGGGCCTCGTCGCCCGACCCGGCGTCGAGGGTGACCACACCGTCGCTGAAGGCGAGCTGCACGGCGGTGTTGCGCTCGGCGACCAGGGCCACGCGCTTGACGGACTCGACCAGGGCCGCCTTGTCGACGGTCGCGGTGGTGAGGTTCTCGTTGGGGAACAGGCTGCGCACCTTGGGGAACTCGCCGTCGAGCAGGCGGGTGGTGGTTCGGCGTACGCCGCCCGGTGCGGCGCCCTCGAAGCCGATGATGCCGTCACCGGAGCCGCTGGCGGCCAGCGCGATGGTGACCTCGCTGCCCGAGGTGAGCGACTTGGCGGTGTCGGCCAGGACCTTCGCGGGAACCAGCGCGGCGACGGTCTCGTCGGGCGTCCGCGGGTCCCACCCGAGCTCGCGGTGCGACAGCCGGAACCGGTCGGTGGCCAGCAGCGAGATGCTGGAGCCGTCGATCTCGATGCGGACGCCGGTGAGCACCGGAAGCATGTCGTCACGGCCGGCCGCAGTGACCGCCTGGGCGACCGCGTGGGCGAAGACGTCGCTCTGCACGGTGCCCGTCGCGGCCGGCATGTCGGGCAGGGCCGGGTAGTCGGCGACCGGCATCGTCTGGAGGCTGAAGCGAGCAGAACCACAGGTCAACGAGACCCGGGCGCCGTCGATGGTCATCTCGACGGGCTTGTTGGGCAGGCTGCGGCAGATGTCGGCCAGCAGGCGACCGCTGACCAGGGCTGTTCCCTCGTCGGCGACGTCGGCCTGGAGCGTGGCGCGCGCCGACGTCTCGTAGTCGAAGGTCGAGAGCACGAGGCCCTCTTGCCCGGCCTCGATCAGGAGGCCGGCGAGGACAGGGACGCTGGGCCGGACCGGGAGGCTGCGAGCAGCCCAGGCCACGGCATCGGCGAGAGCATCGCGCTCGACGCGGAACTTCACGGTTCTTCTGCCTCCGTGTGGAATGACCAGTCTGGTGGTTGCGAGTCTGGTGGGTTCGAGTCTGGTGGGTTCGAGTCTGGTGGTTTCAAGTCTGGACTGAGCATCCTGCCATGACGACGGTCGCCGTGGCAGTGGCACCTTGGGTTCTCCCCAGCCGGAGTGCCCACAGGAAGTTCACGGGCATCGGATCCATCTGTAGGTCTCATCGTTGTCGTAGGTGCGGTGGAAATTGTGGAGAACCGGTGTTGTGGCTGGTCAGGTGCCGATTTCCCGTGCACAGGGGGTGTGGATCGACGCCGGACGAATCCCGAAGCCCTGTGGAGTCGAGGTCTTCTCCACGACGGTGTGCAGGGCTCGTCCACAAACGACTCATTTGTGATTCGCAGGGTCGGGGGCCGGTTGTCCACAGGTGGACGTGTGCTTGGGCCGGGGACCGGTCAGCTCTGCCGGGCCTGCATCTTGATCCGGTTGGTCAGCTCGCTGACCTGGTTGAACACCTGGCGCCGCTCGGCGAGCAGCTGGTTGATCTTCCGGTCGGCGTACATGACGGTGGTGTGGTCGCGTCCGCCGAACTGGGCGCCGATCTTGGGCAGCGAGAGCGAGGTCAGCTCGCGACACAGGTACATCGCGATCTGGCGCCCGGTGACCAGGTGCCGGCTGCGGCTGGGGCCGGTGAGGTCCTCGATGGAGACACCGAAGTAGGCGGCGGTCTGGGCGATGATCGCGGCCGCGGTGATCTCCGGCTCCCCGCCCTCGGGGATGAGGTCCTTGAGCACGATCTCGGCCAGGGTCAGGTCGACCTCCTGCCGGTTGAGGCTGGCGAACGCGGTGACCCGGATCAGCGCGCCCTCGAGCTCGCGGATGTTGGTCTGGATCTTGCTGGCGATGAACTCGAGCACCTCGGGCGGGGCGGTCATCCGCTCGATCGCGGCCTTCTTGCGGAGGATCGCGATGCGGGTCTCGAGGTCGGGCGGCTGCACGTCGGTGATCAGGCCCCACTCGAAGCGGCTGCGCAGGCGGTCCTCGAGGGCCTCGAGCCGCTTGGGTGCGCGGTCGGAGGTCAGCACGATCTGCTTGTTGGCGTTGTGCAGCGCGTTGAAGGTGTGGAAGAACTCCTCCTGGGTCTGGGTCTTGCCCTCGAGGAACTGGATGTCGTCGATCAGGAGTACGTCGACCTCGCGGTAGCGACGCTGGAAGGTCTCGGGCCGCTTGTCCTTGATCGCGTTGATGAACTCGTTGGTGAACTCTTCGCTGGAGACGTAGCGGACCTTGGCCCCGCGGTAGAGCGATCTGACGTAGTGGCCGATGGCGTGCAGCAGGTGGGTCTTGCCGAGTCCGGAGTCGCCGTAGACCAGGAGTGGGTTGTAGGCCTTGCCCGGCGCCTCGGCGACGGCCACCGCCGCCGCGTGCGGGAACCGGTTGGAGGAACCGATGACGAACGTCTCGAAGGTGTACTTCGGGTTGAGGCGGGTCTCGAGCGCACTGGGGGGCGCCTGGCGATTTGTCGACATGTCGCCAAAGACACTTGTCGACATGTACTGCTCGGAGTCCGGCACGGCGCCATCCGGCTCGGGGTGGCTCGGTCGGTCGAGATCGGTCCCTGCGAGCCGCTCACCGGCCCGGTCGCTGCTGTGGTCGCGCACCCGGTCGGACGCGGCGCCGTCGTCCGTCACGGACTCCAGACGACCGTCGTCGAGCTGGGGGTCAACCGTGACGGCGATGCGCACGTGGTGCCCGAGTGCCTCGGTGAGCGAGTCCTCCAGGCGGGTGCGCAGCCGCCCCTCGAGCTGCCCCCGGGTGAAGTCGTTGGGGACCGCGATGATCGCGGTCTGCTCGTGGAGGGTGACCGGTTCACTCGAGCGCAACCAAGCGCGTTGGTTGGGTTGCAGGTCGTTGACCAGGGCCCGCCACACGTCGTGCAGGGTGGGCTGGTCCTGCTGCCCGTCGCCGTTGTCCACCAGTGGTTCCCCGTTCATCACTTGC